>NZ_VOSN01000013.1:461401-738828 GCF_020858655.1 Serratia montpellierensis | reverse complement strand
TGACGCCGGAAATGCTGCCGATGATCGTCAGCTCCAACCTGGCGAAAGGGGCGATCGCCATGTCGCGCCGCAAGGTGGTGGTGAAGCGCCTGAACGCCATTCAAAACTTCGGCGCCATGGATGTACTCTGCACCGACAAGACCGGCACCCTGACCCAGGACCGCATCATTCTCGAGCACCATATCGACGTCAATGGTGCCAGGGATAATGAGGTGCTGCACCTGGCCTGGCTGAACAGCTTCCATCAGAGCGGCATGAAGAACCTGATGGATCAGGCGGTGATCCGTTTCGGTCGCGGCAAACCGGGGATCGAAGCCCTGGGCCGTTTCAGCAAGGTGGATGAGCTGCCGTTCGATTTCGTGCGCCGCCGTCTGTCGATCGTGGTGGCGGATGAGAATGGCAAGCAGCAGCTGATCTGTAAGGGCGCGGTAGAGGAGATGCTGGAGATCGCCACTCACGTGCGTGAAGGCGACAAAACGCTGGAACTGGACGACGCACGCCGTGCGGCGCTGCAGGCGCTGGCCCGCGAGTATAACGAAGACGGTTTCCGCGTGCTGGTGCTGGCGACGCGCGAGTTGGATGCGCAACGCCCGGCCGAACCGCTGAGCGTGGCCGACGAGCGCGACATGGTGGTGCAAGGGCTGCTGACCTTCCTCGATCCGCCGAAGGAGAGCGCGCAGCAGGCGATCGCCGCGTTGCAGGAAAACGGCGTGACGGTGAAGGTGCTGACCGGCGACAACCCGGTGATCACCTGCAAGATTTGCCGTGACGTTGGGCTGGAGCCGGGTGAACCGCTCTCCGGGCTGCAGATTGAACAGATGGATGACGAAGAGCTGGCGCGCGAAGTGGAACAGCGCACGGTCTTCACCAAGCTGACGCCGCTGCAAAAATCGCGGGTGCTGAAAATGCTGCAGAGCAACGGCCATACCGTCGGTTTCCTCGGCGACGGCATCAACGATGCGCCGGCGCTGCGCGACGCCGACGTCGGCATCTCGGTCGACACCGGCACCGACATCGCCAAGGAATCGGCGGACATCATCCTGTTGGAAAAGAACCTGATGGTGCTGGAAGAGGGGGTGGTCAAAGGGCGCGAGACCTTCGGCAATATCATCAAGTACCTGAACATGACCGCCAGCTCCAACTTCGGCAACGTGTTCTCGGTGCTGGTGGCCAGCGCCTTCATCCCGTTCCTGCCGATGCTGGCGATCCACCTGCTGATTCAAAACCTGATGTACGACATTTCCCAGCTGTCGCTGCCGTGGGACAAGATGGACAAAGAGTTCCTGCGCAAGCCGCGCAAGTGGGACTCCAAAAACATCGGGCGCTTTATGCTGTGGATTGGGCCGACCTCGTCGATCTTCGATATTACGACGTATGCGCTGATGTGGTACGTGTTTGCCGCCAACAGCGTGGAACACCAGGCGCTGTTCCAGTCCGGCTGGTTCATTGAGGGGCTGCTGTCGCAAACGTTGGTGGTGCACATGCTGCGCACCCAGAAGATCCCGTTCATTCAGAGCACCGCGGCGCTGCCGGTGTTGCTGACTACCGGGTTGGTGATGGCGCTCGGCATCTACATTCCGTTCTCGCCGCTCGGCGCCCTGGTTGGCCTGCAGCCGCTGCCGTGGGAATACTTCCCGTGGTTGGCCGCCACGCTGGTCAGCTACTGCGTGGTCGCACAGTTGATGAAGCGTTTCTATATCCGCCGCTTCGGCGAGTGGCTCTAAGCCGCCTCGGCGTTCACTTCGGGGGCGAAATTCTTCGCCCCCGCACCCCTACAGCAGTTTGTTGACCAGCAGGCCGAGCATGATGGTCAGCGTGAAGGAAAACAGCGTGCCGAGCAGCACATACTCGGTGCGCATCTTATCGTCACTCTGGCGCAGATCCCCGAAACGGAAGATAGATTTGGCCGCCAGCAAAAAGCCGATCGCCGGGATTTGCCCCAGCAGCACAAAGGTCAGGATCAGCGTTCTTTCCAGATAGCCAATCTGTTTGCCCGCGCGCAGCAGCGAGTCGTTGTCGGCCTTGGCCGAAGGCGGCATTTGCGGCGTCCAGCGCGCCAGCAGCTGCCCGATCAACAGGCTCATCGGCAGATAGATCAGGCTGTAGGCCACCAGCACCAGGCCGGTTTGCCAACGCCCCAGTTGCCGCCCCAGTGCGGCGAGCAGTTCACCGGCATTCGGCGTCAGCCCCAGCCACAGCAAGGCGATCACCGCCAGATGCAATCCCTGATCGAGCAGGAAACTGCGGGCCGGGCTCAGGCGGCTCATCGCGGTGACTTTCAGCAAGTCGATCAGGTAGTGGCTGACGGCGATGACCAACAGGCTGGCCAGCACCTGACGTGAAGAAAGCCCGCCGTGCAACAGGCCGAAACCGGCCACCACCCAGGCGGCCAGCACCCCGTGCAGCGACGCGTGCAACACCAGAAAACGTGAACGCGCGCGATGTTGGATTTTATCTTCCACCCAACTCAGCGGCTGCAGCGGAAAATCCGCCAGCAGATGGACGAGCAACAGCCAGGCCAGCAAAGGCGCATAGGTCAGATCCATAGTCAGACGATCCTGTTAATGGCGTGAATAAACCGCATGATTTCCTCGTAGGCCGCGCGTTTCAGCGCGGCGGAGACCGTGGAGGCGGCTTTCTGCAGCTGGTCCGCCACGGCGGCGCCGCTGTCGGCGAATATTCTCGCCTGAACGATGCGCGCTTCGGCCTGTGACAGGCGGCCAATCACATGATCTAACATCGGCAGCAGATCGCTGACAATGGCGTTTGTCCGATCGTTGTCGGTTTTCAGAGCCAGCCGGCAATTTTTTGCCATGGCGTCCAGCGCGCTGCCGGAGTTGATAAAGGCGCTGCCGTAACCGGCGGCGTCGGGCCGTTGGCTGCCCAACCCGATGGCGATGCGCGCATCCCAGTGCGCGGCGCCCATCGCCCGCAGCGCAAGGCGAATGTACACCGCCAGCAGCAGTCCGTTCTCCGGGGCGGCCTGCGCCTGGAAGGCATCGCCGCGAAAGATTTCCACCTGATGCAGCCGCCCGTCGCGCCGCAGCCGATCGAGCAGGCTATGCAGCCCATTGAGGTAGTTGGCGGTGTCTGACCGGCGGGAATCGACCAGATCGCCGCTGATTACGCTGATTGGCGTCGGCATGGCGTGTTCCGTTGTTTGCAGAAGGATGACTATAAATTCGCACCTGGATACGAATATGTCAATAATTCGCCTGTAGATGCGAATTTATCGAATTTTCGCCGGTGAGGACGAAACGAGGTAGGGCGAGGGGGGGATGAACGGCCGGGAATGCGCGGGCCTGTCAGGCTCGCCACCGGCGACGTAGACGGAAAGTGGCCGGCAACCGGCCGCTCAGAAGCTTTTAACCAGCACCTCACGCGGCATTTCGCTGCCGTGTTTCAGCAGGTGCTCAAACGATCGTTCGCTGCTTTTCAGCTGCTGCAAAAACTCTTGTGGCGACAGATCGTGTTTTTTGCCGCTCATGTAAGCCAGCGCCAGTTCTTTTGCCTGATAGCGGGAGAAGTTGTACATGGTGTCCTCGATACGGTGAATGTCAGTGCTCACAATTGTAGCGAAAGAGCACATAATGAACAGTGGCTTTGGCGTATGGAATCGATAGCCGAAACTTAACTTGCCGGTTGCAACAGCTCATCGCACAGGCGTTTGATCACCTGAGCCTGCGGCAGGCCGTTGTGCAACATCTGACGGATATGCTCCGAATCGCTGATGCCCTGGCGGACATGGCGCTCGACGGCCTGTAGCACGGCCCGATCCTCCCGCCGCTCGGCGACATCGCTCAGCGCCTCCAGGGTGTGCAGGATGTGGGCGGTCAGGCTGCAGCGGCGCAGCGTCGCGGGATCGACGTATTCGGCGGCGAAACCGCTGCGATAGGCGTTGATCTTGTTGTAGTGGGTGAAGGCATCGTATTCCGGCGCGATCGGCGTCCGGCGTTGCAACAGAAAATCAGCCAGCAGACGGCAGTAACCGACCAGCAGCACGGCGTGCGCGAGGCGCAGTGGCGTATCGCAGATGCGGATTTCCACCGTGCCCAGCTCCGGTTTCGGCCGCGCATCCCAGTAAATATCCTTTACGCTTTCAATCACGCCGGCGGCGTTAAGCCGTTCGTAGTAGGCGGTGAATTCGCGCCAGCTATAGATGTGTTCCAGGCAGCCGTAGTTGGGGAAGGAATTCTGGGCGCTGAAGCGGGAGCTGGCAAAGCGCGTGTCGACGCCCTGATACAGCGGCGACGAGGCGCTGAGCGCGATCAGCTGTGGAAAATAGGGCGTCAGCGCATGGCACAGGTACATCGCCTCGTCCCCATCGTTGACGCCGAGGTGAATGTGTTGACCGAATACGCAGGCCAGCTTGGAGAGATAGCCAAAGCGGCTGGCCAACTGCCTGTAGCGCGCGTTGTCGCTGATGACCTGCTTGCGCCAGTCGTTGCTCAGATGGCGGCCGCCGCCGCAGACGTCGCAGCCCAGGCGCTGCGCGCTGTGCCGGACGATTGCGGTCAGGGCGCGCAGCTCGACGTGCAGTTCATCGAGGTCGCGGTGCACCGAGCTGTTCAGCTCCACCATCGATTGGGTGAGCTCGTGTTTGACGCGCCGGCGGTCGCCGATCTCGCTGACCACCCGGTCGGCCCGATCCGTAAGATCGTAGTGTTCGGCATCGACCAGCTGCAGCTCTATTTCGGTGCCGATAGAGAGCCTTTCCGAACGTTTGAATGTGAGTGACATGGTGCCTCCCCCTCAATACGCAACGTTAATTCAGTATACGTCGCGGGGGGAGGCTTTGCCGCCGAAGGGACGTTAGTGCAGTTCGGCCCCGCTGCGGTCGGCCAGCGCTTCCAGCAGCGGGGCGGAAGGCACGAAGAACAGGGTGCCGGTCACCGCGTGGCTAAAATCGAGCAGCCGATCGTAGTTGCCGGCCGGGCGGCCGATAAACATGTTTTCCAGCATCTGCTCGATCGGCTGCGGGGAGCGCGCATAGCCGATAAAGTAGGTGCCGAATTCGCGCAGGCCGGGGCGGCCGAACGGCATGTTGTCGCGCAGAATTTTCACCTCGTTGCCTTGCTCGTCGGTGATGGTGGTCAGCGAACTGTGCGATGACGACGGTTTGACCGCTTCATCCAGCTCGATGTTGGACTGCTTATGGCGGCCGATGATCTTCTCCTGCGTTTCCACGCTGAGCGAGTTCCAGCCCTGCATATCGTGCAGGTATTTTTGTACCAGCACGTAGCTGCCGCCGCTGAACGCCGCGTCTTCGTCGCCAATCACTGTATAGTCGAAGGCTTCGTGCCCCTCCGGGTTCTCCGTGCCGTCGACGAAGCCGATCATGGCGCGCTGATCGAAGTAACGGAAGCCGTGCACCTCTTCGATCACCGTCACGGCGTCGCCGAGCTTGGCGGTCAACTGAGAGGCCAGTTCGAAACACAGGTCCATTTCATCGGCGCGGATATGCAGCAGGATATCGCCAGGCGTGGCGACGGCGATGCGTTCCCCGCTGCCGATCGGGCTGAACGGATGCAGCTGGCGAGGGCGCGGCGCACCAAACAGCGTATCCCAGGCTTCGGAGCCGAAGCCGCAGACGCAGGTGAGGTTGCCCGCCGGCGCGCGTTTGCCGACCGAACGCACCACGGCGGCAATGTCGCCGCACCAGGCGCGCACCGCCGCCAGATGGGCGGGAACGGGCGACAGGGTGGCGACGATGAAGATGGCATGGCGCGTCACCGGCGTGAATACGGCTTGCGGCAGAGGGTTATTTGCATTCATTGCATTCGGCTCCAGTGTGTTCGGGTGAAATCGTCAGATCAAATTAAAGTGCTCGTCGGGTTTCATCGGCGGCGGCAGCGGGCTTTGGTCGTTCATTTCCAGCAGGTTGCGCTCGATGGTGTTGCAGATGGCGTTTAACGGCAGATGGTTGGCCGACACGCCAAACGGATCCTCCAGCTCTTCGGCCAGTGAGTCCCAGGATAAGAAGGTATAGGAAATGAACACCGAAACAAACGGTGTCATGTAATGCAGGTCGGTCACCAGGGCAAAAGGCAACAGGCTGCAGAACAGGTAAACGGTGCGCTGCAGGATCAGGGTATAGGCGAACGGTACCGGCGTGCTGGCGAGACGTTCGCAGCCGCCGAGGGTGTGCGACAGTTCGCTTAGCTTATCGTCGATCAGCCCGTAGGTAATGTCGCTCAGCAGCCCCTGACGGCGCAGCTCGCCGATTTCCTGGCCCAGCATCAGCAGGATGCGGTTGGTCGGCATCGGGCTGGCGATCACCTCCGTCAGCTCTTTGCTGGTGAGGTTGTGGTACAGATCGGCGGTCGGATCGGTGGCGCGCAGCTGATGCTTCAGGCTCCAACTGAAGGCGATCAGCAGTTTGGCGACCTTTTGCTGCACCGCCGGTTCGTCCGGCAGCAGGCTTTTGATCTGGCGCAGCAGCGATCGCTCGGTAATCAGCAGCGAGCCCCACAGGTTGCGCGCTTCGACAAAGCGGCTGTAGCCGGCATTATTGCGAAAGCCGAGAAAAATCGCGATGGCAATGCCCAGCAGGCTGAACGGCGCAATGGTTAAATGCACGCCGAGCTGTTCGTACCATTGGTAGCTGATCACCGCCACTATCGACATCAGTACGTTCAGCGACAGGCGAAAGGTGATCTTTGACAGCACGGAACCGTGCCAGGCGAACAGGCGAAAAAACCAGTTCTGATTCGGGCGAATTATCATGACGTGGGTGCTTCCTGGTGTCCTGCTATTGAGAATAGTCGATTCTTATCCGGCGGCGTTAGGCCGCCGTTGTCGATTGCCAGAGCCGCTGCGGATGCGTATAGACGGTGGCGCGCCCCGGTTTGCTGAAGCCCACCAGCGTCAGGTTGCTGCGTTCGGCCACTTCCACCGCCAGGCGGGTGGCGGCGGAAACGGCGAACAGGATCTCGACGCCGCACATGGCGGATTTTTGCACCATTTCATAGCTGGCGCGGCTCGACACCAGCGCCGCACCCTGCAGCCACGCCTGTTGGCTGCGGTAGCCCAGCAGCTTGTCGAGCGCCACGTGGCGGCCGACGTCTTCACACCCGCCGCTGAGCGCGCCGTCCGGCTGGATCCAGGCCGCCGCGTGGGTGCAGCCGGTCAGTTTTCCTACCGTTTGCACCTCCTGCAGCTGCGCTAACGCCCGGTCGAGCAGCGCCAAATCGAAACGTTGCGTGAAAGGCAGCGGCGCGATGGGCTGAGCAACCTCCTGCAGCTGTTCCACCCCGCAGACGCCGCAGCCGGTGCGGCCGGCCAGGCTGCGGCGCTTCTCTTTCAGCTGCATAAAGCGGCGGCTCGAGAGTTCTACATGCACTTCGATACCGTTGCAGGCCGGTTGTTGGCGGATGTCGTAGATATCGTCGGGGGAGGCGATGATGCCTTCGGACAGCGAAAAACCGATGGCGAAGGCCGCCAGATCTTTCGGCGTCGCCATCATCACCACGTGGGAAATGCCGTTGTACACCAGGGCGACCGGCACTTCTTCCGCCAGCCAATCCTGCTGCGCCAGGGCCAGATCGTTACGCTGCCAAACCGCGTGGCGCGACAGGCATTCCTGTTTGATATCGTCGGTTTCTGCGAGGAGTAGGTGCTTGTTCATAACGTTCTCGTGACTGTCGGTGACGAGGCGCCGACGGGGATGAATTCTTATTAGCAGGTGTGGGGATTATACAGGATTCTGATCCCGCTCGCGTAGGGAATCACGCCCTGCAGGTTATCCACAGTTTTAGTGGATAACGTGTGTGCAAGGCGGAGTGAAACCGTTAGCAGGCGTAAAAAAAAATCGCTCAGAAAATTATTATATTACGCGGGAAAGCGCGATCCGCAGGGGGATTGGGGGTTGCACGCGTTCGCGTTTTGTTTATGCTTAACTGTATAAATATACAGTTTGGTTATGATTATGCTGAGCAATTCAAGATTGTATGCTTTTTCACCAGGTGAACCCCTGACGTTACCGCTGTTTGCCGATCGCGTGGCCTGCGGTTTTCCCTCCCCGGCGCAGGACTATGTCGAGAGCCGGCTGGATATCGGCAAACTGCTGGTGCGGCATCCTAATGCCACTTATTTCGTGCGCGCCAGCGGTGAGATGGAGCGAGCAGCATGGATCAGGCACTGAATTTTTCACTCAGCTATGCGCAGCTGACCCGGGAAGCAGAAGATGCGATTAAAAAATGCAATCTGAACCAGGGCGGGATGGGTTACACCCTAGAGTTGGGTAAGGCTTCTGTCATTCTGAGTTTCTGGTACGGTCTGGCGCTGCAGGGCTATCCGGGCACAATAATGGATGAACGTGTTGATGCCGACCGGCTGCGCCTGCATGTCCTCATCTAGATGCGGAAGTATGCCGCCCCCAAACGGTAACTGATATTTTGCTGGTTGAGCAGATAGACCGCCTGACCCGTCTCAGCAACAGTGACTGGATGACGTTGAAAAAGCAGATTGAGCAGCATGAGTTACGGATTGTCAGCCTGCATGTCCCTACCTCATGGCAGGCGCTGTCAGAGAAAGATCCTTCACAGGCGGACCCGATCACCCGTGCAGTAATAACCGCCATCAATAACATGCTAATCGACCTGATGGCCGCGATGTCACATAAGGACTGGTTGAGTCGCCGCCAACGGCAAAAGCAGGGAATTGAACGGGCGCATACGTTGGGTAGATACCGGGGAAAGCAGGCAGATCAGGAACGACATCAGAAAGTCCTGTACTACCGACAGATTAAGAAACTGAGCATCCGAGAAACAGCAGACGCGACAGGCTACAGTACTTCCCAAGTTTGTCGCATTCAGGCCTTCTATAAAGAAGTTGAGACTGATTAAAAAGCAGCCTTAATGTACAATAATTTTCGATATCCAAACTGACCCCATGAACAATCAATGAGTTAGAGGTGAAAGATGATTTCATACAAAAAAATCATACCTGCTCTTGTCATATTCGCTCTATCTAATGCTGTGGCATATGCGAATGATTTCGACAAATCAAATGAAGCGATGGCAATTTCAGCAATAGGTTTTTCTGGCTCAAATGCTCGTGTTGCACATGATGTTTGTGGGGCAACCAATGAGATAATTGATAAATATAAAAAACAAATAAAAGACTCATTAACTAGAACATTAAAGTATGAACAGTCAGGATTCGATACGCATTGGGATAATGGTTGGAAAAATGCTGATTTTTTGGTTAAGTCATTAAGTAATGATGAAGCCTATAAAAAAGAATATTGCCGAGAGGTTTTAGATGGAATTAATAATCCTGAAATGAATTAAGGATTATTCCTTATTCGGGGTTCTACGCCGGAACCCCAGATTTTTCCGTCCGCTAAAATTATCCCGGTTGAGCAGCTTTATACCGTCAGCTCGCAGTGGACCATCAGGGGAAATGTGGCGGTACAGCGTTTGTCGGGTTATCCCAAGCTCCTGGCATAACGTACTGACTTTCGTCTCTGGCCGTCCCATTGATGCCATTACCAGTCGCAATTTTATTGGCGTCATTTTGTAAGGCCGTCCGCCGTTCCTCCCGTGGGCTCTTGCTGAGGCAAGGCCTGCCGCTGTTCTTTGCGGCGTTGTACGCAGCAGAGACCGACGGCCGCGCGCGACTGGCTCGACACCCGCTTAGCCCCGCCCTCTGGTCAAATGCAGGCTGACGTGTACAGCCTGCAGGCAGAGGATTTCGTCTGGCAACCGGTATCGCCCGCCGTCGGCGCCGTTCGCAATGACAATCCCTCACTCATCCTGCCCATCGATACGCCAACGGTCTGAGTGCCGCATTATCCACAGTTTTGGTGGATATCATGTGTGCAAACACACGTGAAGAACGCCAAAAGCTGCAGGAAAAATCGCTCAGAAAATTATTATATTACGCGGGAAAGCGCGATCCGCAGGGGGATTGGGGGTTGCACGCGTTCGCGTTTTGTTTATGCTTAACTGTATAAATATACAGTTTGGTTATGATTATGCTGAGCAATTCAAGATTGTATGCTTTTTCACCAGGTGAACCCCTGACGTTACCGCTGTTTGCCGATCGCGTGGCCTGCGGCTTTCCTTCCCCGGCGCAGGACTACGTCGAAGGCCGGCTGGACATCGGCAAGCTGCTGGTGCGGCACCCGAACGCCACCTATTTCGTGCGCGCCAGCGGCGAATCGATGATCGACGGCAACATTCGTGACGGCGATCTGCTGATCGTCGACAGCGCCTTGACGCCGGAGCACGGCAATATCGTGATCGCCGCGGTGGATGGCGAATTCACCGTCAAAAAACTGCAGCGTCACCCCGATGTGCGGCTGTTGCCGATGAACCCCGCCTACGCGCCGATCGTGTTCGACGACGAGGCGCAGCTGGAGATCTTCGGCGTGGTGACCTTTATCGTCTACGCGGCGCGGTGACTTCGGCATTTTTTTTTCACTTTTTTCTGCCCGATCTTTTTATTGGCGTGACCTCTCTACTGAGTTTCCAGTTCATTACACTCAGGGGAATCCTTCATGGCCATAAAAAACAAGAACGGCGCAGGGCGTACGTTCACATCAGCCAAACGTACCGCCGGGAAGCGGGTCGCTATCGGGGTAGGGTGCGCATTATCGGGCATGCTCACCTCCGCGATGGCGGCGCCCGGTGCGTCGGTGCCACCGGCGGCGGTCGAACAGTCCGCTATCCTGTCCTTCGCCATTCCCGCCGGTGACCTGGCGCCCGCCTTGCAGACGGCGGCCGCTAAGGCCGGCGTGATAGTGATTTTCACGCCCGAACAGACGCGTGGAAAAAACACTGCGGGCCTGCAGGGGCATTATCGCCTCACCGACGCGTTCGATACGCTGTTGGCGGGCAGCGGATTGCGCGCTCAGCAAACCGCACAGGGATATCGGTTGGTCGACGCCGGGCCGGTTCAGCCGTTGACGATACCGGAACTGTCGGTGGTCGGCGGTTTGTCCGACAGCGTCGCCGCCGGCCGTTCGGTGTTGGATAAAGAAGACATCGAACGCGTGCAGGCAGACAATATCGCCAGTTTGCTTGATCGCTTGCCTGGCGTAGGGATGGCGGGCTCGCCACGCCCGGGCGGCCAAAGCCTGAATATCTGGGGCATGGGGGACATGGAAGATGTGAAGGTGGTGCTGGACGGGGCGCCGAAGGGATTTGAGAAATATCGGCAGGGCTCGGTATTCATTGAACCCGAACTGCTGAAAAAGGTTGAGGTCGATAAGGGGCCGCATAACCTGTTGAACGGCAATGGCGGCTTTGGCGGGACCATTACGCTGGAGACCAAAGATGCTGGGGACATGCTGCTGCCGGGCGAAGATTTTGGCGGCTTGCTGAAGTACAGCTACCATACCAACGATCGCCAGGGTATTTACAGCGGTGCGTTGTACGGCCGTACGCCGGAAGGATCCGCCGACGGTTTGATCTACATGAGCAAGCGTGACGGCGGCAACCTGAAGCGGCCGGACGGCACGCGCTTTGCCTATTCCGCCAACGATCAGGCTTCCTACCTGTTAAAAACCAATATTTATCTGAGCGAGGCGCAAACGCTGACGCTGTCGGCGATGCGATCCGATTCCGATGGCTGGCAGCCTTTTGCCGCCAAGCGGGACGATATCGCCGCGCCCAGCCAGGCGGATATCGATAAATATGGCCGGGAAGAAGCGTGGCGCCGCATTCTGGTGTATCGCGACCAGACAGACACCAATTACTCGGTGAAATGGAATCTGGCGCCGGAAACGCAGCCGTTGCTGAATCTGACGCTGTCTTATGCCTATTCGAAGACAGAACAGCATGACAAGCGGCCGGATTCCGCTTCAAAGTCCAGCTATCTCGGTACGCTGGGCAATGAAAGCTGGGTGAACTATACCGATCGGCAGTTTGACGTCAGCAATGAAAGCCGTTTCGCCAGCGGGCCGCTGGATCACAAGCTGTTGCTCGGCGCGCGTTGGCATAAACATCAGCGCGATACCCTGATGTATTACCCCCCGCAGGTGAAAAACGCCAGTTACAACTACGGTTATTTCCAGCCGTACTACATGCCGGCGGGCGAACAGGAAACCCGCAGCGTTTATCTGCAGGATGCGGTCAGCTTCGGCAGCCTGACCGTGACGCCGGGCGTGCGTTACGATCATGTGACCAACACCGGGCAACCGAACCGGGCACCGCGCTATAACGACAGCGATCCAAGCGCGGGCCATGATTACAGCAGCGTGACCTATACCGGCTGGTCGCCGCATTTGGGCGTGATGTGGAAAGCGACGTCGAATCTGTCCCTGTTTGCCGACGTCAGCCGCACCTGGCGCGCACCGGTGATTGACGAACAGTATGAAGTGCAATCCGCCGCATCCAGCGTGCCCGGTACCAGCCGCGGCCTGCAGGTGGAACGCATGACGGGCGTTCGTCTCGGCGCGGTGCTGGACTTCAACGATGTGTTGATGGCGCGAGACAGCCTGCAGATCCGCACTACGTTGTTCCGCAATCGCGGCAAGGACGAGATTTTCTATCGTCGTGGCGTGTTGTGCGACGCCGCACGGCAGGGGGGCCAATGTGGGCAACCGTTGTCGAACTATCGCAACTTGCCGGGCTATACCATTGAGGGCGTGGAGCTCGAATCGTTTTATGACAGCGAAAGCCTGTTCGGCAGCCTGTCGTTCTCCTCGATTCGCGGCAAACGCGACGCTTCACCACGTGATCCGTGGGGCAGCGAAACCTGGATTGCCGAAATTCCACCCGTTACGGCACACGCGATGCTGGGCATGAAAGTGCCGCAGTGGGACATGGCCTTCGGCTGGACCGGCGATTTTGTGCGTAAACAGGATCGTTCACCGGCCGACGGCGATCCGATGGCCGTTGTCTGGGCGCTGCCGAAAACCTCGGGTTATGCATTGCACGGCCTGTTCGCCTCGTGGCAGCCCAGCGGTTTGCAGGGCTTCGAAGCTCGCGTCGCGGTGGACAACCTGTTCAACCGCGATTATTACCCTTACCTGGGCGAATCGGTGTCCGGCGTAGGGCGCAACATCAAGTTTAGCGTTAGCCAACGTTTCTGAATATCCTGCTGACAGGGGCCATTTCGGCCCCTTTTCACGTTTCCTCCCCCCGTATTTCCCTACTTTTTCGCCGTTTATAAATCATCAGCAATCGCTTGACACAGAAGTTACAATTTTAAAATAATAATAATTATCATTTTCAATCTCATTATCAATTGGTGTCACCGAATGGCGAGGAAAGAGGCCGCGGCAGCCAACGGGTTTGCTCAACAGCTTTACCTTGAGCATCACAGTTGGCTATGCCATTGGCTGCGACAGAAGGTTGGGTGTGCGCATCACGCCGAAGACCTGGCGCAGGATACTTTCATCAGTATTTTACTGAGCCCGCAGTTGCTCGCCATTCGGCAACCACGCCCCTTCCTGGCGACCGTAGCGCGCCGGCTGGTGGCGAATTATTACCGGCGTAAAACAATCGAAGAGAGCTATCTGCAGGCCTTGAGCGAGTTGCCGGCGATCGAGGCGCCCTCGCCGGAGGTTCGTCAACAAACCCTCGAAATGCTCGAACAGTTGGATCAGGCGTTGGACGGATTGCCGGCGCACGTCCGCGAGGCTTTCCTGTTGGCGCACCTGCAGGGCATGCGTTATTGCGACATCGCTGAACGTTTACGGGTGTCGACCAGCTCGGTGAAACAATATCTGCAGCGCGCTAATTTGCACTGTTTCTTTGCATTGGCGGCGTAACGGCAGGTGCGGAACCCATGATGGAATCGGATATCGATCGGCAGAGCGCGCGTGAGGCCGCCGCGTGGTTAACGCAGCTGATGTCGGAAGAGGCAAGCGACGCGGATAGGGAAAACTGGCGGCGTTGGTATCAGGCGAAACCGGAAAATGAACGCGCCTGGCGGCATATCGCCGCGTTTTCATCCCGTTTTTCTCTGCTTAACGGGGCGGCGGCGCAGCGTAGTCTGTCGCAGTTACCGAACCCGCAACGTCGTCGGTTGCTGAGAAGCCTGGCGGCCATCGGCGTGGTGGGGACGGTTGGTGTCGGTTCGGGCGCGCTGCCATGGCGCCCCTGGCTGGCGGATTACCGTACGGCGGTGGGGGAGCAGCAAACCGTCGCGTTGGCGGATGGCGCGCAGTTGATGCTGAACACGCAAACGGCGGTCAACGTCAGCCGTCAGCAGGCCACATTGCTGGAAGGCGAAATGATGGTGAATCTGCCGCCGGAAAGCGGTGCGTTGACGGTGAGATTGCCGCAGGGCGAGATCATGGTGCAGGCTGCTCGCTTCAGCATTCGCCTGTGGGAAACTTACAGTGATATCGCCGTTTATCTTGGTCGGGTCACGATCCTTTCACCGGCGCATCGGAACGCGGTGCTCAACGCCGGTCAGGGCGGCAGATTAAGCCGGCAAGGCATTGGCGAACCGTATCGCGTGACGCAAGAGCCCGGTTGGCGGCAAGGCATGCTGCTGGCCGACAACATGCGGCTGGACGACTTCCTGATGGAACTGGGGCGTTATCGTCAGGGCGTTATTCGCTGCCGGCCGGAGGTCGCCGGCCTGAGGCTCTCCGGTGCGTTCCCGCTGGCTGACCCCGAGCGCGTCATCGCGGCACTGCCCGGCGCGTTGCCGGTTAGGGTAAATATGCTGTCAAAATACTTCATCACCGTATCCTAAAGTTTTTTACTCTGCCATTAGGGTATTTCCTTTTCTATTGACCTGTTCTTTCTCGTTACCTGCCCGGTGCCGCGTGCCTAAACGACCTTTCTGACATACCCCGACTGCCGTTGACCGCTGCGTACGTTGGTCTGTTTTGCGCTTAACCTGAGTACCGTTTTCTATGTTCAATCACAACGTATTATCTGGCGATTTCTCTTTACCCCCTACAGGCGGGCGATGGCGCTGGGCTACCGCCAATGTGTTGGCGTTGGGTCTGCATGGTGCGTTGTTGCTTGGCCTTGGTTATCACCTGGTGCCACCGTTGCTGCCCGCGGCGCAACCGATGGTGTTGATGATGGTTGCCGAGCAGGCTGAATCGACACCCAACACGGAGCCGATGCCAACCGGTGTGCGCCAGGTACAGGCGGTGGCGCAACGGCAGGTAAATCGGGAACCGGAGGCGGCGATGCCTCCGCTGATTCATGCGCCGCGTGCAACGGAGCGGCAGAGCAAGGCCAAAGGGCAACGGAACGACCCCATCAAACCGAAGACGGAACCGCCGCGCCCAAGGCAAGAGGAACAGGAAAAAATGGCGTCTGCAAACTCAATAGCATCAAGTACCAGCGCGCCGCCGTCTCTGGACGGAAAGCGTGTTGCCGCGCCGCAAACCAGCGTGGCGTCGCAGCTTAGCCAGGATGCCTCGGTCTGGAGCGGCCTGCTGTTGGCGCATTTGAGCCGCTTCAAACGTTATCCCGCCCTGGCGGTACGCCAACAGCGCCAAGGTGTGGTTCAGGTTGCCGTGACGCTGGATCGGCAGGGAAACGTGCTGGGCGTGAAGCTATTGCGATCGAGTGGCGTTGCTTCGCTCGATCGGGAGGCGCTTCAGTTACCGCAGCGCGCTTCTCCACTTCCCGCACCCGGCAATGAGATCGCAGCGGGGCAGCGGGAATTCAGCGTGACTATTCCGATTCGTTTCGATCTGCGAGAAGTACGCCGTTAATGCAAAATTCGGCCCCGGGTAAACGGAGGCTGAGTTAAAAGCCAATGTGCATCAAACGGATAGCAGCGATAGGGTGGTTTCTACTTGATCGTCGCCAGAAAAACACAAATACTGTATGCATGAACAGTTATTTGGTGCCGCTATGAATAATAACCCACTGATGATAACGCCGGTCTGGCCTCTGGCGATGAAGGGGCAGTAGCCATGTTCGCCCTGGTAGACGTCAACAGCTTCTATGCTTCCTGCGAGACCATCTTTCGGCCCGATCTGCGCGGGCGGCCGGTGATCGTGCTGTCCAACAACGACGGCTGCGTGATCGCCCGTAGCGCCGAGGCGAAGGCATTGGGCGTACCGATGGGAGCGCCTTATTTCAAAATCAAAGAGGAGATGCGCCGCCGCAACGTTGCGGTGTTCTCCTCCAACTACGCGCTGTACGCCGACATGTCCCGCCGGGTGATGGACACGCTGGAAGAGATGGCGCCGGCGGTGGAGATTTATTCGCTGGACGAAGCCTTTCTGCGGCTGGACGGCGTGGCGCACTGCGAGGCGCTGGAGCCATTCGGCCAGCGGGTGCGCGATCGCATCCGGCGCGAGCTGCATTTGACTGTCGGGGTTGGCATTGCGCCGAGCAAAACGCTGGCCAAGCTGGCCAACTTCGCCGCCAAGAAATGGCGCGGTACCGGCGGCGTGGTGGATTTATCCGATCCGGCGCGCCAGCGCAAACTGCTGGCGTTGCTCCCGGTGGAAGAGGTGTGGGGCGTGGGCCGCCGCCTGACTCGCCAGCTGCAGGCGATGGGCATTCACACCGCGCTGCAGCTGGCGGACTGCGATACCCGGCTGGCGCGTAAAACCTTCAGCGTGGTGCTGGAGCGCACGATACGCGAGCTGCGCGGCGAATCGTGCCTGAAGTGGGAAGATGAGGCGGCCGCCAAAGAGCAGATCATCTGTTCCCGTTCGTTCGGCCAGCGGCTGACTCACTACCCACACATGCGCGAGGCCATCTGCAGCTACGCCGAGCGCGCCGCCGAAAAGCTGCGGCAGGAAAAGCGCTATTGCCGCAACGTGTCGGTGTTTATCAAAACCAGCCCGCATTCGGCGGGTGAAGGGGATTACAGCAATATGGGCACCGCCCGGCTGCAAACCCCGAGTAACGACAGCCGCGACATCATCGCCATGGCGGTGCGTGCGCTGGAAAGCATCTGGCAGGAGGGGCGACGTTACCTGAAGGGCGGCGTGGTGCTGGGGGATTTCAGCGCCGCCGCCATGGCGCAGATCGATCTGTTCGATGACTGCCCGCCGCGCCGCAACAGCGAACGGCTGATGGCGACCCTCGATCGCCTGAATCAGGAAGGGCGCGGGCGCGTGTGGTTCGCCGGGCAGGGGATCGTCAAGCCGTGGCAAATGAAGCGTGAAATGCTGTCGCCGGCCTACACCACCCGGCTGGCGGACATTCCGGTGGTGCGGCTGGGGGAGCGGGCGCCGTGCTCCGCCGAATCGAAGGAAGAAAAACGCCGCGGGTGACAACCGGCGGCGTGGGTAGGCTGAGTGTTACTTCACCGCCGCCGGATCCGGCTTATCGGGGGCGATGCCGTACAGCACCATGGCGCGGTTGACCTCGCTGCGGGCGATACGGCCTTCGTCTGCCAGCAGTTTCAACGCGGCGAGCGCGATGAAATGGCGGTTGACCTCGAAGAACTCACGCAGCGCCTCGCGGGTGTCCGATCGGCCAAAGCCGTCGGTGCCCAAGGCGATAAAGGTACGGTCGGGCAAGAACGGCTTGATCTGATCGCCGACGATCTTCATATAGTCCGTCACCACCACCACCGGGCCGGGATGCGCCGCCAGCAGGCTCTGGATATAAGGAACTTTCGGCGGATCTTCCGGATGCAACAGGTTCCAGCGTTCGGCCGCCATGCCGTTGCGGCGCAGCTCGCTCAGGCTGGTGGCGCTCCAGATATCGCTGGCGACGCCAAAGTCCGCCGCCAACAGCTCTGCCGCCGCCAGCGCCTCGCGCATGATGGCGCCGCTGGCGACCAGCTGAGCACGCGGGCTCTCTTGGTTTGCCGTTTCGCTCTGCTTGAGCAAATACGCCCCCTGGATAATCCCGTCTTCAACGTCCGCCGGGATCGGCGGCTGCGGGTAGCCTTCGTTGAGCAAGGTGATGTAGTAGTAAATATCCTCTTGTTCAACGAACATCCTGCGCATGCCGCTCTGGACGATCACCGCGAGTTCATAGGCATAGGTCGGATCGTAGGAGACGCAGCTGGGGATGACGGAAGACAGCACGTGGCTGTGGCCGTCGTCATGCTGCAAGCCTTCGCCCATCAGGGTGGTTCTGCCGGAGGTGGCACCGAGCAGGAAGCCCTTGGTGCGCGCGTCGGCCGCCGCCCAGGCGAGATCGCCCACCCGCTGCAGCCCGAACATGGAGTAGAAGATATAGAACGGGATCGTCGCGACATCGTGGTTGCTGTAGGCGGTGCCGGCGGCGATCCAGGTCGATATCGCGCCGGATTCGTTGATGCCTTCCTGCAAAATCTGGCCGTCTTTGGCCTCTTTGTAGTAGCTGAGCTGCCCGGCGTCTTGCGGGGTATACAGCTGGCCGAGCCAGGAGTGGATGCCAATCTGGCGGAACAGGCCTTCCATGCCGAACGTGCGCGACTCGTCCGGTACGATGGGCACGATCAGTTTGCCGATGTTGGCGTCTTTGAGCAGCGTGCCGAGGATATTAACGAAGGCCATGGTGGTCGACATGTTACGTTCGCCGCTGCCTTTCAGGAGGCCGTCGAAGCGCGATAGCTCCGGTATCGCCAGCGGGGCGGATTGGCCGAAACGGGCAGGGATGTGGCCGCCCAGCGCGGTGCGCGTCGCGGTGATGTACTTCGCCGCCGCGCTGTCGGGCTCGGGCTTCAGGTAAGGGATCTCTGCCAGTTGGGCGTCGGAGATCGTCAGCCCTAAACGGTCGCGGAAGGCTTTCACCGCATCCAGGCTCATTTTTTTCAGCTGGTGGTTGATGTTCTGCCCTTCACCGGCTTCCCCCATGCCAAACCCTTTGACGGTCTTGGCCAGCACCACCGTCGGCCTGCCCGTGGTATGCACCGCCTGATGGTAGGCGGCATATACCTTTTGCGGATCGTGGCCGCCGCGGTGCAGCGCCCAGATCTCATCGTCGCTCAGGTCGGCGACCAGCTCAAGCAATTCCGGGTACTTGCCGAAGAAATGCTCCCGCACATAGGCGCCGCTTTGCGACTTGAAGGTTTGGTAATCGCCGTCGACGCACTCCATCATGCGCTGCATCAGCAGCCCGGAGCGGTCTTTTTGCAGCAATTTGTCCCAGCCGCTGCCCCAGATCACCTTGATCACCTGCCAGCCGGCGGCTTTGAAGGTGCCTTCCAGCTCCTGAATGATCTTGCCGTTGCCGCGCACGGGGCCATCCAGCCGTTGCAGGTTGCAGTTCACGACGAAGATCAGGTTATCGAGTTTTTCTCGCCCGCCCAGCGCAATCGCCGCCAGCGATTCCGGCTGATCCATCTCGCCGTCGCCAAGAAACGCCCACACCTTTCTCCCCTGGTGCGGTTTCAGTTCGCGGTATTCCAGATAGCGCATGTAGCGCGCCTGGTAGGCGGCGGTCAGCGGCCCCAACCCCATCGAAACGGTGGGATATTGCCAGAAATCCGGCATCAGCCGCGGGTGCGGGTAGGAGGAGAGGCCGCGGCGCGCGGATTCGCGGCGAAAGTTGTCGAGCAGCTCCTCGTCGATGCGGCCTTCAAGATAGGCGCGGCCGTATATGCCGGGGGCGGAGTGGCCCTGGATATACACCATGTCGCCGGCGAAATCATCGGTGCGCCCACGGAAGAAGTGCGTGAATCCCACATCGTAAAGCACCGCGGCCGACTGATAGGTGGCGATATGCCCGCCGACGTTGGAATGTTTGCCGGCGCGCAGCACCATCGCCATGGCGTTCCAGCGAATAAATGCATTGATGCGCGCTTCAGCGGCCAGATCGCCGGGATACGTCGGTTGCTTATAGGCTGGGATCGTATTCACGTAGGGCGTGGTGACCAGGCTGAAGAAATCACCGTGTTTGCGTTGATCGGCTTCGGCCATTCTTTCCAACAAAAAATGCGCGCGTTCACGGCCGTCGATGTCAGTGACACCTTCAAATGCCTCAAGCCATTCAGCCGTCTCTTGTGGGTCAAGATCTGCTTTTACCGCGGGTTGGTTCATAAAAGCTCCAAATGTACTTACCTGATAAGGCGCTGAGCGATACAGGAATTTAGTTAATTGCAAGTGCAAGAGTTGCAAATGCAACAATGGCGAAAGCCACTCTATCCCTTTACAATTGCAATTGCAACTCACCGGCTTTGACGAGAAAAATGACATGACAGATAAACAACCCGACCTGTGGTTCTCCTTTGTGCGCGCGCATCGGGCGATTATCAGAAAGATAGAGACGAAGTTGTCGGAAGCGGGACTGCCGGTTTACGCCTGGTATGACGTGTTATGGGGATTGGAAAGCGGAGAAAACGGCACACGCCGCATGCATGAGCTGGCGGACGTGTTGGTGATTGAGCGTTACAACCTGACCCGCCTGATGGATCGTCTGGAAAAAGAGCGGCTGGTCACGCGTTTCCGATCGGATGACGATCGCCGGGCCTCCTTCGCGACTATCACCGAGGAAGGCAAGGCCCTGCGGAAAAAGATGTGGGAGATCTACCGCACGGTGGTCAAAACCCACTTTCTCAACCAGTTCAGCGATGAAGAGATCGCACGCTTCTCCGACGCGTTGAACAATGCGATGCAGCTGGCCAGAGAGTGATCAGGCATCGGGCGTGATGTGCAGAACGCGCAGCGCATCGGCGATCAGCGCCGAAGGGATTTTCTGCTCGTCGGCCAGCAGTTTGAGGGCGCAGAGCGCAATCCATTCCGCCTGCGGGTAGTGGATTTCGCCGCGCACCCGTGAATCTGAGCCCACCGCGGCAAAGCGTGCGGGAATGAATCGCCTGAGCTGGTTGGCAATCAGGTGCGAGTAGTCGGTGACGGCGACGACGGGGGCATTCCCGGCGCCCAGGCACGTTTTCAGATGGCATGCGCCGCCGCTGTCCTGGCGCTGCATGTCGGCGAGTTCGGCGTCCTGCGCCAACCGCGTGTAGCTGGGGCAGCTCCAGATTTCAGACGCAATCCCCCAGTTTTTCAACACCTCGGCCGCCTGCTGAACGCGGGCGAGCGCTCGGCCGGCGCCGCACAGACGAACCTGCAACGGTGAGTCTGTCGCCGCGGCGACGCGATACATTCCCCTGAACGCCTGCTCCCCGGCAAACGGTTCCGCTGAGGTGGGGGCCGCTGTGTCTGCGTTGGTCGCGAGATACACCATCTTCCTCGCGCCCTCCACATAGAGTGTGCGCAGGGCGTGATGGAGTATCGCGCCGGTTTCCCGGGCATTGGCCGGATCGAAAGGCAACCAGCCCGGCATGGCCGTGAGCTGAAGCGGGAACCAGGCCTGTACGCCTTTCGGCAAATCGGCACTGCCGGTATCCGCATCGCTGATGAAAATCCCCTTGCGATTGGTTTCCGGCTCAAGCCCGCGCAACATATCCACCGAGGGCGTGTTGACGACGTAAAACAGCGGTTTTTCATAACGCCCGGATTGATGACCAAACCAGAGCGGCCAGGCCGTGGCGTAATGGGAACTCGGCGGCTCGGCGCGCCTTCTGCCGTCAATTAACCAGATGTCGCCACTGGCGTTAAGTTCGCCCAGGGCTTGCGCCGTCCAGGCGGTGGAAGAGGGACACGCGGCGCCGATTTGCTGATAGGCGGTGGCCATCCTGCGGATACAGGCCTCGGCCAGCGTTAGGGTACCGGCTGCGGCGGCGGGCATTTTTATAGGTTGAGGCGACATGCACAGCTCTCTTTTTTGAATTGCAAGTGCAATGATTGTAATTGCAATTCAGTGCGTGTGCCAACGGCTTTATTTGGGTAAATCGCAGCGTAAGTGTGAGGCGGCGAAGTATGAGGGGGGGGATGCATCCCCCTCGCGCCTTTCACACCACCGGCGCCACCGTCAGCAGCAGGTTGGCGAAGCGGCGTTGTTCGCCGGAGGCGATCACTAGCAGCGTCCGATCCGATTTGACCGCGGCGTAAAACGCCTCACGCGGCAGGTGTTCGACCGGGCACTGCGCCGGCAGCAGCTGTCGGTATTCGGCTTCGATGGTATTGGTGAAGTCCGGCGGGCAGGCCATCAGCGTGGCGCTTTCCACGTTGATGCAGGCCAGCAGTTTTTCCAGGATCGGCGGGGCGGCGAGCGTGCCGGGCGCCAGGTTCAGATAGACCACGGTGGCGTCTTTCGGCGCGTGGGTCACGCAGGCGTAGTTGCCGTCGGCGATCAGCACCTGGGTTTTATGCCCGCATTGCGCCAGCGCGGCGAGCAGCGGCGGGTGGGTGATGGCGGATTTAATCATAAGGCGATACCTGAATAGGGGGCGGCAGCCGTGCCGCCCGCAGCTGAATTACATGCGGTAGATGCCGCCGTTGATGTCGAGGGTGGCGCCGGAGATGAAGCCGTCGTATTCCGCCGCCAGAAAGGTGATGGCGCGCGCCACGTCGTCCGGCGTGCCTGCGCGGCCCAGCGGGATGGCGCGAACGGTTTCCTCCGCCGATTCTTGGGTGGTGTGGCGATTGTGGAAGCGGGTGCCGAGGATCAGGCCGGGCGCCACCGCGTTCACCCGGATGCCGTATTCGCCCAGCTCCGCCGCCAGCGAGCGCGTCCAGGTGAGCACCGCACCCTTGGTGGCGGAATAGACCAGCGAGCCGGAGTGCCCGCCGGCGCGGCCAGCCTGCGAGGCCAGGTTGACGATGCTGGCGCCGTTTGCCGCCGCCTTCAGGAACGGCAGCGCGCTCTGCGTCACGTTCAGCATGGTGGTCATGTTTACGTCGATCACGGTTTGCCAGAAGGCGCGGTCGATCTCGCCCAGCCATTTGCGCCCGACGATGCCGCCGACGTTATTGACCAGAATATCGATGCCGCCGAGAAACTCGGCGCCGGCCGAGACGCAGCGCAGCGTTTCGTCGGTGTCGATGAGATCGGCGTAGCCGTAAGCGGCTTTTTGCCCCAGAGAATGGGCCAGTGCCACCAGCGCCTTGGGGCCGCTTTCGTCGCTGTGATAGTGAAAATAGATGTCGCAACCGGCCTTGATCAGCCGCTCCGCAGTGGCGCGGCCAATGCCCTGTTCCGCTCCGGTGATAAAGACCTTTTTGCCCGCAAGATCGCCCATGATTGACTCCTTATTGGTTCGTTAAGAATTAATGACGCCTTCACGCTGTTTGGCGCAGTAGAAAATGCAGATCAGCCCGGTGGCCAGCAGACACGAGGCCAGGAAAAACAGCCCCGGCGCGCTGCTGCCGGTCAGATCGTTCAGCAGGCCCACCGCATAGGGGGCGACAAAACCGCCGATATTGCCGATGCAGCTGACCACCGCCAGCCCGGCGGCCGCGGCCGCGCCGGTGGAAATGTTGGCGGGCATGGATAAAAACGGCGGCACGGCGGTGTAGATGCCGATGGCGGCGATGCACAGGAACGACAGCGCGACGAGCGGATCGAATTTAAAAAACGTCACCGCCCCCATCAGGCCGATAGCGGCGACCACCATGCTGAGGCCGGCGAACACGCCGAGCTTTTTGGTTTTGCTGGCCCACAGGCTCCACGGATACACCAGCAGCGCAGCCAGGCCGTAGGGAATGAGCGCCAGTAGGCTGACGCGGAAGATATCGCCGCCGGAGAGGGCGCTGATGATCGACGGCAGCCAGGTGCCGAAGCCATAAATGCCGCACACCATGCCGAAGTTGAGCAGCGCGTAGAGCAGGTATTTCTTGTTTTTAATCCCCTTCAGGAAGTCAGCCAGCGTGATTTTAGAGCCGGATTTGGAGCGGCCGGCGTTGCTCATTAGCCAAGCTTTTTCCTCCACGTTCAGATAGCCGACGTCTTTGGGGGAGTTCTTGATCAGGAACGGGATCAGCAGGCCGATGACGATCGGCGGCAGCCCTTCGAGGATAAACAGCAGCTGCCAGGGGGCGAACCCGAACCAGTCATGCTGAATATTGAGAATAAAGCCGGAAATCGGCGAGCCGACCGCGTTGGACAGTGGTTGGACGATGATAAACATGCCGAGAATTTTGGTGCGGTATTTCTCCGGAAAGAAAACCGTGAAGTAATACACCACCGAGGGAAAGAAACCGGCTTCGCACACGCCCAACATAAAACGGCAAATATACAGCTCCAGCGGCGTGCGCACAAAACCGAGCAGGGTCGCGAAGATGCCCCAGGAAATTAAGATTCTGGCGAACCAGATGCGTGGGCCGAATTTAATGGTGCCGGCGTTGCTGGGTATTTCAAACAGGAAATAGCCGATAAAGAAAATCCCGGAGGCGAAGCCGAAGGCCGAGGCGGTAAGGCCCAGGTTATCTTCCAGCGCTTTGGCGGCGTAGGCCATGTTATTGCGATCGAGAAAGGCCAGGAAATACAATAAAATCATGAGGGGGACGATATGCAGCGTCAACTTCCTGATAGCGCTGCGTTCAATATCCGTTGGCATTGTTTTTTTCATCATGGTTTTTCCCATGTGGTTAATCGGAATAATAGCGGCCCGGCCCAAAGTCATGAGCGGCGTGCTGAATAACGACGTTGCGTGCATAAAGCGTCGCGCCGTTTATTTATTGCGACGATTCTATTTTTTCTGCTTTTAGCTGCGACGATCCGGACGATGCCGACTGCGCATCGTCTGGGAAAGCCATTTTTACCGTATTAACCGGCGGCTTTGACCGAGCGCCGGCTGATGACCGACGGCGGGAAGAGAAACTCGCCGGGCGGTTGCGAATCATTGTTGATGCGGCCGATCAGGCGTTCGACCATCAGCTGCGCCATCTCCGCCAGCGGCGGGCCAATCGACGTCAACCCCGGTTCGGCCAGGCCGGCCAGCGCGATATTATCGATGCCGATCACCGAGATGTCTGCGGGCACCTGGACGCCGGCGGCGCGCAGGCCCACCATCAGCCCGATGCCGAGCGCATCATTAATCGCCACGATGCCGTCCGGGCGTGGCGCCAACGCGAGAACGCGCGGCGCCAGCGTCAGCCCCAATTCGAACATTTCCGTGTCGCCGTAGGCGCTGTTGGCTTTGCCTTCGATCACCCGTTGGCGTTCGCTCAGGCTGTGCCCCAGCGCGCTCAGAAAACCGTCGATCTTGTGGCTGCGCCCGACGGTCAGCGTCGCTTCGGTGGCGAACACGATGTGTCGGCAGCCGCGCTCGAGCAGGTGCTGCGCGGCCAGGCGCCCGGCGGCGATATTGTCCATCGACACGCTGTCGAACAGCCGGGTATCGGTGGCCATCGGCTCGGCGAACGGGCTGTCGTAGCTGACAATCTTCATGCCTCGCTCGGCGGCCCGAACAAAATGAGTCTGGCGAATATCGCTCGCCGCCACGATGATGCCGCGCACGCCGTGCAGGAACATATCGTCGATAAACGCGGCCTCTTCCTGTTCCTGGCGGTAGGCGTTGCCGAGCAAGACGCGGTAACGGTGAGCCCGCGCCGCGCCGTCGACGGCATGCGCCAGCGCCGAAAAGCTCGGGTTAACGATCGACGGCAGCAGCAGGCCGATGATCTTCGCCTGCGGCGCGGGCGCCGCCGCTCGGGCCGGCCGGTACCCCAGGGTTTCCATCGCCCGTTCGATGCGCTCACGGGTCTGCGCGCTCATCTGGTGGCTGCGATTGTTCAGCAGGTTCGACACGCTGCTGATGGACACGCCGGCCAACCTCGCCACATCACGAATATTTGCCATTTGCCGATACCTTGCTGCCTGCCGTTAGCCTGCAATCTATAAGGGAAGCCGGCCGCAGGCAAGCCGCAACCGGGGCGCCGCGCGCATGGGATTGCGCATTTGTGAGAGTCGTCAGGCGGCAGCCGTGTTGTTTACTAAACAACAAGGGGGAGGGGCAATGTGTTAACGCAGATGAGTGAGATCTGCGAAGCACATCTCGTTTATCGCCCTTCGGGGCGGCGGGTTCTGTACTATTGTTTTCTCTTTGCGGCACGTTCCAGGCCGATGGGGCGCTGGGCGCAACGGAGAGAACAGATGAACAAACGGGAATTAGAAAGCGCGATTGTCACCGATTTTTCCAAACGCATGAGCTATGGCGACTACCTGTGCCTGGACTCGCTGCTGGACTGCCAGCACCCGCTCTCCAACCCGCCGCATCATGACGAAATGCTGTTCGTGATACAGCACCAAACCTCCGAACTGTGGATGAAGCTGATGCTGCACGAGCTGCAGGCAGCGCTGCGGCTGGTGCAGCAGGACAAACTCAGCCACTGTTTCAAAATCCTCGCGCGCGTCAAACAGATCCAGCGGCTGCTGTTCGAACAGTGGGCGGTGCTGGAAACGCTGACGCCGTCGGAATACGTCGAGTTTCGCGACGTGCTGGGCAGCTCGTCGGGCTTCCAGTCGCACCAATACCGGTCGATCGAGTTCCTGCTCGGCAACAAGAATGCGGCGATGCTGGCGGTGTTCAGCAGCGATGCGGAAAAGCACGCTGCGCTGAAGGCGATCCTCGAAGCGCCGAGCCTGTACGACGAATACTTGCTGTACCTGGCACGCCACGGCCTGCCGATCCCGCAGGAGTGCCTCGAGCGCGACTGGACGCAGCCCTACCAGCGTAACCCGGATCTGCTGCCGGCGTTTAAAGTGATCTACGATAACCCGCAGACCTACTGGGAAGCCTATGAAATGGCGGAGAAGCTGGTGGATATCGAAGAGAGTTTCCATCTGTGGCGTTTCCGCCATATGAAAACGGTGGAGCGGATCATCGGCTTTAAGTCGGGCACCGGCGGTTCCAGCGGCGTCAGCTTCCTGAAAAAGGCGTTGGATCTGACCTTTTTCCCCGAGCTGCTGGACGTGCGCACCGAAATCGGCGCCTGAGATAATGAGAGAGGATAAGGGCGATGAGCGTGAGGATTATCGATAAGGCGGCGGAGAAGGTGGTGGGGGTCAGAGTCGTGGGACCGTATCCGCAGACCATCCCGCAGGGCTTGCAGCAACTGCTGGCATGGCGGCAGCGCTACGGCGTGCCGTTCGGCAAATGGCTGGTGCTGTATTGGGACGATCCGGCGGAAGTGGCGCCGGAAAAGCTGCGCGCCGACGTAGTGATAAGCGTGGCGGACGATTTCGCGCTGCCGGCGGGCAGCGAGGGCGTTACCGTGCAGACGCTGCCCGCCGGGCAGTATGCGGTCTACCGCGTACGCATCAGCGATGGCGACTTCGAGCGGGTGTGGGGCGAGTTCTATCAGAAGCTGCTGCCGGCCAGCGGCTACCAGCCGGTTGAGGGGGTGAGCTACGAACACTATCTCAACGACTGCGAAGCCGACGGCTATTTCGACCTCGATATTTACCAGACGGTGAAGAAGTGGTGAGGAAGGCGTGAGCTACGCAAAACGCCCTTAGGTGCGTTTTGCGTGCCGTTCGGAACGATTCTATTCTTAGGTCTATTTCCCTCCCGGGAACAGCTGATCGACGGCGCTCTGGATCGCCGCCTGATGGCCGCCGCCCGGTGCCGCGGTGCGTGCGGCGCCGCCAGGCTGGTTGAGATCCAGCTGGCCGCCAGTATTGATCTCTCCGTCCTCTTTCACCGTGATATTGAAGCTGGTGCCGGTGATGTTGATTTGGCCGTTCGCCAGCAGCTCGATCACGCTTTCGCCGCACTCCAGCCGCAGCGATTCGCCGGAGCCGAGGGTAAAGGCGTTAACCACGGCGTCGCTGCGCGTTTTGCCGGTCAGCGCGGAGGCGTCGCCTTTTACGCCGGTGGCCTGATTGAGCACCACCCGTTTGATCTGGTTGCCGCCCACCAGGTGGGTGTGGTCGTTATCGATGGTGTGGCTCTCATCGTTTTTGACCTGGGTGTCCATGTTGCGCTCCGCCTGGATCCACACCTGTTCGGCGCCGGCCTTGTCTTCGAAGCGCAGGGTGTTGGCGTTGTCGGCGGTGCCGTCCTTGGTGCGGCTCATAAAGCCCATCTGGGTGGCGGCGGCCGGCAGCGCCCACGGCGGCATGCTGGCTTCGTTATAAACGCGCCCGGTGACGATCGGCCGATCCGGATCGCCGTTGATAAAGTCCACCACCACTTCGTCGTTGACGCGCGGGATCTGCACGCCGCCGTAGCCCTGACCGGCCCAGGCGCTGGAGACGCGCACCCAGCAGGAGCTGCCGTCGTCCTTCGGCCCGAAGCGGTCCCAGTGGAACTTCACCTTGATGCGGCCGTATTTGTCGGTCCAAATCGATTCGCCGGCCGGGCCGACCACCCGGGCGGTCTGCGGCCCGTGGGTTTTCGGCCAGGTGGCCTGCTGCGGCGGGTGCCAGGGCACGTCCGCCGGCAGCACGATGAAGTCGATACGGTGTTCGCTGCTCTGATCGTCGCCGCTGGCATAGCGGTTCTCTTTCAGATGGTAGTTGGCCTGCAGCGTCAGGTACTCGCGGTTGTCGTCGGCGTGCGGGGCGTTATACAGCGCAAAGGTGCTGCCGGGAGCGATGCCCAGCGCAGTGGCGGTACCGCGGATCTGCTGATGCTCGGCCTGCCAGGCCTCCTGGCGCACGCGGGCGTAGAACTCCCCCTGCTGATGCTCGGTGTAGCGGCCCGGCCAGTCGTAGACGTCGATCTGCCCCGGCGTCGGCGAGACCGGGTTTTGCCGCGCCTGGAACAGCCAGGCGTTCGGCTTGCGGAAATCGTAGTCGTCCAGGCTGTAGATGCCCGGCGTGACGCGATCGGACAACGTCCACTGGCTGATGCCTTCCTCGCTGGTGCTGCCGCCGGACGGCGTCAGGTGGTAGGGGATCATCTCGTAGCCGGGATAGGGCTGGTGATGGTGGGGGGCGTCCCCGAGCACCAGCGTGTGTTTGCCCATCTCGTGTTTGAAATAGTAATAGATGCCCTCCAGCTCCATCAGGCGGCTGATGAAGTTGAAGCTGCTTTCGTTGTACTGCACGCAGTAGCCCCACAGGCGATAGTCGCCGGTCAGCTGATCTTCCAGCTGCACGTTGTGCTCCGCCAGCAGGGTCTTGACGATCTGCGGCACCGTCTGTTCCTGAAAGATGCGGAAATTGCGGTCTTTGATCATCGGCCACAGATCCGGCTGCACGTGCAGGTTATACACCGCGTAACGGGTGCCGCCGATTTCTTCGCTGCTGACGGCGATGGCGGTGATCTTGCCGTTCAGGTAGCGCGGGGCGCTGAGGAAGCCCTGGGTTGGGATCTCCAGCGTCAGCGGTTGACCGAGCAGCGCTTTGCGATCGAGCCGCGCGTCGGTGCTCAGCAATTCAATAGAGAAGTCAAAAGGGGTGGAAAGCGCTTCGATGCCGTCCAGTGAGCGGAACAGCAGCTGCTCCTGGCCCAGCGGCGTGTGCGCAATAATGCGGTCCAACATGAGAACGTCCTCTGTGATTGACGTCATGCCCTGCATACTCCGGCGTTGCAGCGGCCTTGCCGCGCGGCCAATGAGGATGGGCAGCGGTGCGTCAGTCTCATGAAATAGGGAAACCCCGCCGAGGCGGAGTTTCAGAACGGGATTAACCGGCGGTGGCCGGATTGACCAGCCAGGTGCCGGCGGTGTCGATGCTGAGTTGCTGCCGGCGGAGCCGATCGTTGTGGCGGATCTCCAGCTGATAACGGCCTGGCGCCAGATTCAGGCTGGCGAAGCCGTTTTCGCCCGGCGTTACCTGCTGCGGCTTGCCGTCGAGGCTGACCTGCTCGCCTGGCTGCAGTTTGAAGTACACCAACGCCACTGGCTGCGCGGTCGGCGGCGCTTTTTCAGGTTCCGCGGCTGCAGGCTGCGCGGTTTGCGGCGCGCTCGGCTGCTCCGTCAGGGTTTTCTGCGCCGGTGACGCCTCGGTATTTTGGGCCACGGCCTGGGTATCGTCCTTGCCGCCGCTCAGCCAGGCGACGGCGCCGATCACCAGCAGCGCCGCGACGCCGGCGCCGACCATCATCGGCCGCGAGAATTGGGTGCTGCGCGCGGTAACGGCACCGGCGGCCGCGGCGGCGGCTGCCGGGTTGGCGGCCACCAGCAGGCTCTCCGGCGCGGCGGCCGGGGTGCTGATGATTTCGTTTTCATCGGCGATCGGCAGATGCAACAGCTCGGCCATTTCATCGATGGTCTGCGGGCGGTCTTCCGGCTTCAGCGCCAGCGCGCGGTCGACGGTGCGCAGCAGCTCCGGCGAGTAACCGGCGGGGCGGCGCTCGGCCAGCGGCTGATAGCTGTCTTCGATGCTGCGCACCACGCTGACCGGCGGCGGCGAACCGACGATCAACGTGTGCAGCACGGCGCCCAGCGCGTAGATATCGGTCCACGGCCCCTGTTCGCCGTCGCTGTTTTCGGTGTACTGCTCGATCGGCGCGAAGCCCGGTTTGAGCATGATCTCCGTTTCGTCCGACAGGTTGCCGATCTCTTTACGCGCCGACCCGAAGTCCAGCAGCACCGGCAGCTGGCTCTCCTGGATTTGGATGTTATCCAGCGAAATGTCGCGGTGCAGATAGCCTTCCTGATGGATGGTGTTGATGGCGCTGAACAGCGGCGGCAGCAACCGGCGGATCCACGCCTCGTCGATCTTCTCCGGCTGCTGCGCCTGCAGGTTCTTCAGCGTGGTGCCGCTGTAAAACTGGGTGCCCATGTAGGCGGTGCCGTTCTCTTCCCAGAAGCGCAGTACGTGCAACAGGCCGGGGTGTGAGAAACGCGCCAGCAGGCGCGCCTCCTGAATAAAGCTGTTCAGCCCGGCCTGGAAGGTTTTGCCGAAGCGCTCGCCGCGCAGCCCGATGCTGAGATCGTCGTTGCGTTTCGCCAGCGAGGTTGGCATGTACTCCTTGATGGCGATGGTGCGTTCCAGTTGGTGATCGTAGGCGCGGTAGACGATGCCGAAGCCGCCTTCGCCGATCGCTTCCTGGATCTCGAATTCATTGAATCGATAGCCGCTCGGCAGGCTGTTCGAATTCGGTTTGGTTATCCCGGTTCCCGACATAGTGATGACTCTCTGTGTTCAAAGGGCCGCCGTCTCGGCGGCCGCGGCGTTATGCCTGAAATTGACAAATGAATTCGTGGTTCTGCAGCGCGATATGCAGCTGGCGATAGCGCTGGTCGTTGGCGCTGCCGGTCAGCAGGGTGTGGCTGATCTGCGGCAGCAGGGTGTTGGTCAGGATGGCGTCGACCATGCGGCCACCGGACTCCACCTCGGTGCAGCGGCTGACGATCTGCTCGATGACCGCGTCGTCGAAGGTGCAGACGATGTCGTGATTCTCCGCCAGGCGACGCTGGATGCGCCCCAGCTGCAGGCGCACGATGTTGCCCAGCGTGGCGTCGGTCAGCGGGTAATACGGCACCACCAGCAGGCGGCCGAGCAAGGCGGCCGGGAACACCGACAGCAGCGGCTGGCGCAGCGCGCCGCTCAGCGCCTCCGGTTCCGGCAGCAGCTCCGGATCGCTGCACAGCCCGGCGATCAGATCGGTGCCGACGTTGGAGGTCAGGATGATGATGGTGTTGCGGAAATCGATATGGCGGCCTTCGCCGTCCTCCATCCAGCCCTTGTCGAACACCTGGAAGAAGATTTCATGCACGTCCGGGTGCGCCTTCTCGATTTCGTCCAGCAGCACCACGCTGTATGGGCGGCGGCGCACCGCCTCGGTCAGCACGCCGCCTTCGCCGTAGCCGACATAGCCGGGGGGCGCGCCTTTGAGCGTCGAAACGGTGTGCGACTCCTGGAACTCGCTCATGTTGATGGTGATGACGTTCTGCTCGCCGCCGTACAGGGTTTCCGCCAGCGCCAGCGCGGTTTCGGTCTTGCCGACGCCGGATGGCCCGGCCAGCAGGAACACCCCAACCGGCTTGTTCGGATCGTCCAGCCGCGCCCGTGAGGTGCGCACCCGGCGGGCGATCAGATCCAGCGCATGGCGTTGGCCGATCACGCGCTGGTTCAGGGTGTCGGAGAGTTGCAGCACCGCCTCAATCTCGTTTTTCACCATGCGGCCCAGCGGGATGCCGGTCCAGTCGGCCACTACCGCCGCCACGATGTTGGCGTCGACGGCGGCGAAGATCAGCGGCGCTTCGCCCTGCAGCGCGCTCAGCTGCTGCTGCAGTTCGCCCAGTTGGGCGCGCAGCGCGTCGGCGTCAGGGGGCGCCTCCGTTTCTTCGCCGGTAGGCTCCGCTTCCTGCTGGTGCAACTGGGCGCGCAGTGTGATGATCTCTTGGATCAGCGCCAGCTCCTGCTGCCAGCGGTCGGTCAGCTGTTCCAGCTCCTGGCGCAGCGCGGCCAGCTGAGTTTCAATCTCCTGCGGGCGCTGGGGATCGCCGATGCCGACCTTGGCCTCGCGGCGGGCGATATCCAACTCTATCTGCAGCGCATCGATGCGATGGCGGCAGTCTTCGACCTGGGCAGGCTCGGCATGTTGGCTGACCGCCACGCGCGCGCAGGCGGTATCCAACAGCGCCACCGCTTTGTCCGGCAGCTGGCGGGCCGGAATATAGCGATGCGACAGCCGCACTGCAGCGTCCACCGCTTCATCCAGCAGCAGCACGCGGTGGTGTTGTTCCAGCGGGCTGACGGTGCTGCGCAGCATCAGCAGCGCTTTGTCTTCGCTCGGCTCCTGTACCTGGACCACCTGGAAACGTCGGGTGAGCGCCGGGTCTTTCTCGATGTATTTCTTGTATTCCGACCAGGTGGTGGCGCCGATAGTGCGCAGCTGGCCGCGCGCCAGCGCCGGTTTCAGCAGGTTGGCGGCGTCGCCGGTGCCTTGGGCGCCGCCGGCGCCGATCAGGGTGTGAATTTCGTCGATAAACAGAATGATCGGCGTCGGGCTGGACTGCACTTCGTCGATCACCGCCTGCAGCCGTTTTTCAAACTCGCCTTTGACGCCAGCGCCGGCCTGCAGCATGCCAATGTCCAGCAGGCACAGTTTCACGTCGCGCAGCTGCGGCGGCACGTCACCGGCCACGATGCGCAATGCCAGGCCTTCCACCACCGCGGTTTTTCCGACGCCGGCCTCGCCGGTCAGCAGCGGGTTATTCTGGCGGCGGCGCATCAGGATATCGATGATTTGCCTGATTTCCTCATCGCGGCCGGCCACCGGGTCGATCTCGCCGTTGCGCGCTTTGGCGGTCAGATCCTGGGCATACTGCGCCAGCACGCTTTCACCGCTGCGCGGTGCGCCGGATACGTTATCGGCGGCGCTTTCCGCCGGCGCATCCAGGGTATTTTCCGCCGAGTGGGCAGTGATGGCGGCGAACTGCTCCATCAACAGATCGGCGTTGATGCGCTCGAACTGCGGGGAAATGGCCTTCAGCAGATGGCGCAGGCTGTAGGTTTTCAGGATACCGAGCAGCAGGTGGCCGCCGCGGATGCGCGCCGCGCCGAATTTCAATGAGCCATAGACCCAGGCGCGTTCTACCGCGCTGTCGATGTGCTCGGACAGATCGGAGATGGCGCTGGCGCCGCGCGGCAGGCGATCGAGCGCCTCGACGATGTCGCGCGCCAGCTGCGCCTCGTCCAGCGCGAAGTGGCGGACGATCTGCTGCAGATCGCCGTCCGGCGATTGCATCAGCTGATGCAGCCAGTGCGCCAGCTCGACGTAGGGGTTACCGCGCAGCTTGCAAAACGCCGTCGCACTTTCCAGAGAGGTGAATAACAGGCTATCCAGTTTGCCAAATAATACCGAGCGGCTGATTTCAGACATGGTTTTCCTCAGGTCTCAGAGTGGCCTGGCGCCGCAGGGCGCCGGCCGAAATAGGGTCAGAACGGATTTTCCAGCGGTTCAGGGCTGAAGATCAGATCGTCGAGATCGCGTTGTCGCCGATCGTCGGCCAGCCAGCTGCTCAGGCCCAATCGCTGCGCGCCGCCGAGCTGGAGGCCGTGCGCCTGTTCCTTCTCCAGGATCAGGCGCACTTCCCAGACGAACTCGATGCCCAGGTATTGGCGCACCCAGTCGCGCAGCTGCCGGCACAGGTCGGCGCCGGGCAGGAAGCGGTCATAGTCCCGCTGCGGCATCGGCCCCAGCTCGATGCGGAATTTGTGCTGGATATCGCGCACCGCGATGCCGAGAAAGGCCGACTCGCCGAGCCGCGGTGCACCGCGCCCGGCCTTGAGCCGCGCCTGCTCGCGCGGCTCCACCCGCAGCCAGTGCGGCACGTTTTCGACGATGCGCACCGGCACCTTGAAATACTGCTGCAAAATCTTGCTCAGGCCTTCCGGATCGCGGCTGTGGCGAATCAGATGACCGGCCATAAAATGTTTGGCGTGGGCGTTGATGCTGTCGCGTTCCTGTTGCGCCGGCTGGCCGATGCCGATCAGGCTCGACAGGTATTCGTCGAAGCGCCGGTTGTCCGGGCGATCCAGCGATACCGTCGGCTGCGCGTCGGCCCAGGCGCGGTAAAACAGCAGCGTCAGCCGGTGATGGAACAGGTTGGTGAACGCCAGCAGGGTGGTGTCCTGGTGGTGGTACACCCGTTCGCGCACGTATTCGGTCAGGTGCAGCGGCAGCGGCCCGTTGGGGCCGAACAGGCCGAAGCTGAAGATCGAGACGTCGTGCAGCGGGCTGTTGGCGCGCGGCGCCACCTGCGCCAGCGTGGAGGGCGCGAACGACAGCGACGGCTCCTGGCCCAGGCGCAGCATCTCGTGGCGCGGCAGCGGCGCGCGCCCCAGCAGGTAAGGCTGGCCGCCCTGGGCGTCGATACGGCGCAGCAGCTGAAACAGGTCGTGCTTGTAAGGTGCGCTGCGCAGCCGCGGCCAGAAGTCGTCCGGCAGGCGATACAGCGCGTTGATCTGCGGCGGCGCCAGTTCGGTGGCGATCATCTCCGCGTTCATATCAGCGTCCTTTTGCCCATGCGCGCCTGCCAGTGGGCGATTTCGCCGCGCTGCTGGCTGGAGAGCGTCATCTCGGTGAAGGTGTTCATCGCCACCAGGCGCGAGAACAGGCGCTCCAGCACGCTGCCGAGCAGATAAGGGCTGTTGCCGGAGAACGCCTGCTCATCGACCGTCAGATCGATGGCGATGCCGCGCGCGAACACGATGGGGCCCGGCTCCGGCACTCGCCGGTAGACCGGCCGCAGGTTACAGTGGCGCACGCCCTGAATTTGTTTGGCGATCGCCGGTTCGCTCAGGTTGCCGTACAGCCCCAGCAGTTGGCGCAGGCTGGCGGCACCCTGTTCCGGATCGCCGTCCATCATGCTGAGGTAGTTCAGCTGCAGCTGGCTGATCAGCCGCCAGGTGATCATCCCTTCGGCCAGCGCCGGGCGCGGCGGGGTGGGGCCTTTGCGCAGCGAGACCTGCTTGATCGGGATCGAGTCGGGCATCACGAAGTTGCCCTGATCTTGCTGCAGCAACATCAACGGCAGGTCGCGGCTGGTGCACAATACGTCGGCGGTGAGGTATTTCAGATCGCTGTGCCACGGCGATTGCCGCTCGTCCACCAGCGACACGAACACTTCCGAACCGGCATAGCCGGTGCGGGTGCCGTAGCGGCGGGCGTGCTCCGACAGCGTGCGCTGTTCGCGCCGCAGCGAGAAGTATGCGCCATAGTTGCCGTCGTCCGCGCTCAGGGTGCTGTAAAACGGCCGAAACTCTTGCTCGTAGCGTTTTTCGCTGGCGCTGCCGCCGAGCCGCTGCACCGAGAATACCTCGTAATCCAGCGGCCGGATATTGTCGACCACCAGATGGTATTCGTGGTTTTTTTCGTTGATCGCGATGCGTTCGGCGACCTTCGGAAACAGGTTGATCACCGGCGTGCAGTGCAGCGCCAAATGGGCGGCGTCGACCACCCGATCCAGCGCGGCGTCGTGCCGATCCAGCAGCACCACGATCTCGAACTGGCGCAGCGCCTTTTTCCCTTCGCGCACGCTCTGCAGCAGCGGGCGCAGGCCGTTGACGCTGAAAAACTGGAAGCGCGCCGGGAAGGCGAAGTACTCCTGCAGCAGCCGGTAGCCTTCAAAGTTGCGCAGGTCGTTGGGCAGCAGCGCCTGTTCGGCGGCGAAGCCCTCCTGCCGCAGCCCGTCCAGCGCCAGCGCCCGCCGCTGCGGCTGCGGTTCCACCGTTTGGCAGACAAGCCCGACGCTGTGCTGCATCAGCAACTCCAGCAGCTGCTGCGCCTGCATGTCCGGCCCGGCCAGGTAAAACATCAGCTGATCCAGCCGCAGGTTGTTGAGCGTTACGCTTTCGTAGCACTCAAGACGAATGCGCAGCGCGCTGACGCAGCCGCTGTGCTGCAGCCCCAGCGAGGCCAGCGGGATATCGGCCGGAATGCCCCCCAGCTCGACGCCGGCGATGCGCACCGGCTGTAGCGTGACGTCATGCGCCGTGGTGTAACTGCAGGTAATGCCGCTTTTCTTCAGCGTCTGGCTGTCCATCATGGTGCCGCGCGGCACCACGAAGCCGTTGCTGATGTCGCCTTTACTGCTGTCCGGCTGCAGCTCGGCGATCGCCATCGACGGCGTCGGCGACAGGTAGTTGGGGTAGATGATCTCCAGCAAGCGCTGAGAAAAGCGCGGGAACTCGGCGTCCATTTTCAGCTGCACGCGGGAGGTGAGGAAGGCGAAGCCCTCCATCAGACGCTCGATATAAGGGTCCGCCACGTCGATGCCGCGCATGCCGAGACGGCCCGCGACCTTCGGGTACTGTTCGGCGAACTCGGCGCCCATCTCACGCAGATAGGCCAGCTCGCGGTTGTAATAGTCTAACAGTTTACTGTCCATCGCCTTACCCTATGTCTTTCAGATCGAAGTGGCCGTTTTCCAGATCCACGTCGGTACGGAACAGAAACTCCAGCGGATAGGGCACGCACCACAGGCGGCCCTTGATTTCGATCGACAGCACGTTGTGCAGCTCCAGCGAGCCGGTGTCCGAGATGCAGCGCACCTGCAGCCCCTCGGGCAAAATACGCGGTTCGAAATGGATAATGGACTCGGTCAGCGCGCGCTGAATGTCGAGCCATTCGATGTCCGACATGCGCTTGCCCGCCAGCGAGGCGATGCCGTAATTCAGCGTGGAGCGCCGTACCTGCGGAAAGTCGCCGAGATCCAGATTGGATTCGCTGTTGACGCAGTTGAACAGCCACTGCAGATCGCGCAGCACCCGGCGGCGCAGCTCGCTGTGTGACACCAGGTTGCGCACCTGCGCCTCCTGTTTTTTCTGCGGTTCGTCATCGGTCAGCATGTCGAGCAACACCGGCTGCATTTTGTCGCGCGACGTCAGGCGTTCGCTGTCCTGACGATAGCGATAGCCCTGGCGGCGCAGATCGCCGCCGTCGTAGTGGGGTGGGCGCTTATCGTTCATGTTCAGGCGCTCGCGTCGAAGCTCAGCTGCCGCAGGCTGTGCAGCGGGAATTCGTCGCTTTCGCTGAGCCAGGTCTTCAGGCCCAGCCCCGCATAGTGGGTACCGTCGCCCAGCGGTTGCCATTCGGTGCGTTTGCCGAGCAGCAGCGCGTCGTCGCTGCCTTCGGCCAGCGGATAACGGGCGGGCAGTTGGCACACCTGTTCGCGGCCGTCGGTGAGGCGCACCAGCGCGTGGCTCCACACCAGATCGATGGCGCTCTGCGGCGCCTGGAGCTGGATCGCGGCGATGTCGGCAAACGGTAGCCAGTAGTAAACGCCGTTCAGCGCCAGCTCGCACACCGGCCCAAGGCGGCCGTCACCGTCGGTCAGCCAGTCGAAGCTCAGCTGCCGTTCTTGGTCGCCTTCGGACAGCGTTAACCGCCCGGCGCCGGCCGGGGCGGCCTCCAGCGCTTCGTCACGCAGCGCCTGGGCCTGTTCGGCCGCGCCTTGTGCATCCTGATGCAGCGCCTGCACCATCAGTTTCAGCCAGGGCTGATCCTGCCGCAGCAGCGCCGGCGCAGCCGTACCGGCGAACACCGCCTGGCGTTGCAGCTCGGCGTTGACCGACTGCATCAGCAGCAGCGTGGTCGGTTGGGCGATCGGTTTCAGCGCCTGCCAGGATTTCAGCTGCGCGTTGGCGCGCGTCCAGTTGCCGCTCAGGCACAGCAGTTGCACCAGCGCGGCGCGCAGGTCGGCATCCGCCGGTTTTCCCTTGATCTCGTTTTCGACGGCGGTGATGGCCGCGCCGATCGACTGGCCTTGCAGCATGCTTGCTAATGATTTCACAGGCTTTCCTTATAATCAGTGAGTGGCGCCGTTAACCGACAGGTAGCTGCCGCTGGCGGGATCGACCCGGTCTGCGGCCAGCTTTTCCACCAGCTTGAAGGTCAGCGGAGCGGGGGCGCTCAGCAGCGGTTGCCAGGCGGTTTGCGCCTGCTGCAGGCGCTGTTTGACCTTGTTCTCGTCGGCGGCGTCGATGCGCGGCATTTCAACGATCGCTTCGCCATTGAACGCCCAGGCGTGCAGCTTCGGTTCGAAGCTCAGCAGCAGGAAGCTGCCCGGTGCCTGCGGGTTACCGCCCAGAACCAGCCGTTGGGCGTTGGCGCTGACGACGGTCAGCGCGCGATCGCCGCCGTTGATCTGCGCCAGCGGATAGCCCTGCAGGAACCACAATGTCGGCGAGAGGGTTTGGCCGCCCTGTTGTAGCGTGACCGCGCCGCTGCCCTGCAGCCAGCCGTCCTCGCCGCAGCGCAGCGCGTCGCCGGCGGGAATGAACAGCGCGCCGCCGTTGGCGTCGTCATGCCAGAAGGTGCGGAAGTGGCAGCCCTGCGGCAGGTTGAAACGCTGAGGCGGCGCGGGGTCGGCCAGCGGAGAGGTCACGGCGACCGCCGCAGGGATCGCCGGCTGCGGCGGGGCTTCCGGCTGCGCGACGGCCTCCTGTTTGACCACCGGTTTCCAGCCGCGCGCTTTGGCGGCTTCGCCGCTGGCCAGCTTTTCACCGCGCTTGTCGGTCAGCGTCCAGGGCAGGTGGCCGGCTTTCGGGCACTGCTTTTCCAACAGATTGCCGACGCGCGGCAGAAAGTCGTTCAGCACCGCCGGATCTTTGCCTTGCGCCGAGACGATGCGCAGCGGAATGCTCTTGCCGCACCAGCTTTCGGGATTGCTGTTTTTGACGTCATCGATAAACACTTCCAGCTTCTGGCTGGGGGAGTAAACCAGGCGATAGTTCATCGCCTGCGCGGTCGGTACCGCCATCAGGGCGACGAGCCCCGGCATCCAATATTTCATAGTGAACCTTGCTGTGAATGTGCGCTGCTCAGTCGCGGCTCAGAAACCGCTCCGCATCCGCCAGCGAATGCAGCAGGGTGGTTTCCTGCGGTGAGCCAATCCAGACGGCGATAGCGCTGTAGTTATCGCTGTTATTGTTTTTCTTCCATGCCTGCTGCATCAGGGCGATCCACTCGCTGGGGGAGTTGACCATGTGCAGCGACTGTTCCAGTTCGGCCTGGCTGAAGCTGTGCCAGAAGCCGTCGGTGCACAGCAGGAAAACGTCGCCGTCTTCCAGCTGCAGCACGTCGCTGTAGGTGGCGTCGCGCTCTTCGTTCAGCCCCAGCGCGAAATACAATAGGTTGCTGTTGATGCCGTTGGTCTGATAGCCGGCGTCCTGCATCTGCTGGATCAGGCTGTGGTCGGTGGTGACGGCATGCAGGTAGCCGCGGCGGAACAGGTACAGGCGGCTGTCGCCGGCGTGCGCCCAGTAGGCCAGCTGGTAATCGCGATCGATAAACAGGCTGACCAGCGTGGTGCCCATCTTGCTGTATTCGTCCGACTGCCGCTGCTGCTGGTGGATGGCGGCGTTGGCGCGCGTAATGTGCTGGCGAATGCTTTGGGCGTTCAGGTGCTTTTCGCCGTCGAAGTTATGCAAAATGGTGTCGCGCGCCAGTTTGGCGGCGATATCGCCGCCCGGAAAGCCGGCGATGCCGTCGCACACCACGAAGCAGGCGGCGCGGTTGCCGAGCACCTCGCCGGTCTGATCCTGGTTGGAGGCGCGGCCGCCCTGGTTGGAGGTAGAGGCTATGGTGATATTCATTACGCGTCCGGTTTGGTCTGTGAGTCTTTGTATTGATTCACTTCAACGTCATAGGCGTGCAGGAAGGCTTCGCCGAACAGGGTGTGGAAATCGTCCTCGATCTCGCCGGAGGTTTGCTGATAGTTCTTCACGAAGTAGTCCCACAGCGCAGCCTTGCGGTTGGCGGGCAGCGACAGACGCGGCGCCACGCCTTCCTTGCGCGCTTCCTCTTCGAGGCGCTCCGGGTTGAACGACTGCAGCATGGCGGCGATGATGGCGCGAATGCCGGCGATCATCCCCAGCTGGTGCGCCTGCAGATCGATCAGCGCATCGCGCACCGCCTGCTCCGGCGGCATAAAGCCCGGCATCTGGCTGCCGAACATCTGCATCAGCACCGTTTTGCCCGAAGGCAGCAGCTTGAACGGGTTGTTGGCCTCGTCGAGGATCATGGTCATCTCGGCCTTCACGCCGCGCTTGAGGATCGAGCGGGATGAAAGCAGGGCGACGGTGCCTTGCGAGAACAGGCTCAGCAGGCGGCCGGCCTGGCGGATCTGCCGTTCGTCGAAATGCGGCTGCGGCTGCAGATCGTCGAGGCCGATGCCTTGCAACAGCGCCGTCAGCAGCGGCCCCTCTAAGGTGTCGCCATTCGGCACGGCGGCATGCTGCCGCTGGGCGGACTGGTAAGCGACCGGATCGATGCCCAGACGGTTGCCCTGGCGCGGGCGCGGCGGCTGCGTAGGCGGTTCCTGCCGGCTGAACTGCGGCACGGGTTGGGGCTGTGGCTCAGGTGTCTGCACGGGTGGCGGCGTCGGCTGTGGGCGTGGCGCTTGCGGTTGTGCGGCGATCGGCGGCGGAGACGGCGGTGTGGGCAGCTGTACCGGCTCCTCCGGCTGAGCCAGCGGCACGGCGCCGCCCATCAGCAGCCCCAGCGGATCGTTGCTGTTTAGCGTCTCGGGCGAAGCGGGCGCGGATGAACCGCCGAACAGCGCCAGCGGATCCAGCTCCTGCTCCGGTTGCTGCGCATTCTGAGCCGGGGTTGCCGGCCGCGCTGGCGCAGCCTGCTCCGCCAGCAGCGCGCTGGGGGTGGTATCGGCCAGGATGTGTTCGCGCTCAAAGGTGGTGTCGGTGTTGAACAGCGCCGCCGGATCGGTTTGCTGCTGCTGCAGCTGGCGCAGATCGACATCGCCCGCCAGCTGCGCCAGCGGATCGGCCGGGTTCAGCTCGCGAGCGGGGGTATCCAGCAGCGGGTGGCTGCCTGGATTGGCGACCGGCGGCGGGGTGACGGCGGCCGGCGCATTCGGGGTAAATTCTTCCACCAGGCTGTCCCAGATTTCGTTGGGGATTGGCGCGGCGGATTTTTCTTTGGCGGCGGCTGCAGGGGCCGCAGCAGCGGCAACGGCGGCGGCCTTGGCCACCGGTTGAGCCTGTGGCGCGGCGTGCTGCTGCAGCGCGCTGACTTCAATCTGGTAATCGTCGATGCCGAGCACGTCGCCGTCCTGCAGTTCAACCTGGCGGCCGCGTTCCAGCGGAATGTCATTCAGCAGCACGCGGGTAACGTTGCCGCGGTTGGTGATGCGGCATTCGCCGTCAGCGGAAATATGCACAATCGCCTGCAGCCGGGAAATGGCGCGCTCTTCGTCCGGCAGCACCAGGTTGTTGTCCACGCTGCGGCCGATGGTGCCGCCCGGCGGCAGAAAATCGCAACTGCTCTGCGGCGGAACTTGGCCGCTTTTATTTTTTACAATGGAAAATCGCATAAGGCATTCCTGCTGATAGGGATTGTAGACTGCTTTGGACGTATGTTGATTTAGTCATCTAATCTGATGGCTAACTTCTATTCTTTTCTTTTTTGTAATAGGTGTTTTTTGGTAGTTGAGTTAAGTAGATAAAGGTGAATATCAAACTGCCGTAGCGAATAGAGGCATAGTTATCGTTGCCTAGTGGGTAGAAGAGATTAAGAAAGTCATTCCCGTATGCAAAGATTGAGAGCTGTATAACGCCCATGGCAACCACAATGAGACAGTTGAAAACAAAAAGTAGATAATTGTGTTTGCGAGCCGATAATTTTTTTAAGTAATATAATGCCACTAAAGTGATGAGTGATAATGAAAAATAGGAAAGTAAGAATCCATATGAGTAAGTTGATAGCGTTACGTCTGGAGTCATGTTAATAATCAATAAATTTTAATTCTCTTGAGTTGATAACTTTATGAAATTGGATTCAACAATCCTGACTATTACTTAGAGTAACGTTCAAAAATGGTTTCAGCTTCACTGGCGTTCTGTAGTGAAAGACAATCTAAAGTATGGTAAGTCCCTTGAACTGAGCCTTGGCTATTTTTATTTGCGTACTGTTCAGCCAGTTTTTCACCTTGTTCGAATGCATCCATCGGCAGTTTACTCAACTCTAAATAGGCGGAAGCGGAACGGAAGGCGTCTTGCTTGGTTCTTTCTGAGTCAGTGGACTTCCCAATGCAGCGGCTGGTTAACCAATTTTTATATAGTGCCTCTTGCGATAAAGCATTGAGTGAGTTTTCAGCAAGGACTACATGGCTTCCGAGCAGCAGAGACATTAAAAAGTACGTGTATCTTCTCATCCGAGATAACCTTTGATATGAGCCGTCGTTTGAGCAACTCTGATATCAGTTGTCGTCTTTCCCTTGGTATTTCTTGATGATGGCTTGCAGCGCTTGGCTATGTACAAGATCGATGCACTTGGCCATCGTCATCGGCTCCCCAGACATACTGTCATAGGGCTTTGCCAGAAATTCTTTTGCCAGCGTCCTGACGGCGGTATGCGCTTCCAGAGAGTAATCGCCGAATTCCATGTAACCTCGAGCGGCGGCGGCGGCATCGTTTTTGACTTCTTTTGCTGAGTACCCCTCGGCGATGCAAACGCTAAGCGCGTAGTTTTTGAGGTACTCAGCAGGGGAATAGTCAATTTCTGTCGCTGCATTGACGTTCAACGTTGCGGCGATGGCCACAGTTAGTGAGATTTTTTTCACTGATTATTTCCGAGGAGGATTTTCATTTACTCTGTCCGGATTGTCTTTCACCCAATTATCATTAGGGCGCTGTACATAATCTTTCGCAAGTTTGTCAAGTTCTTCACTATGGTACATATCCATGCACTTCATTAAGTCTAAGCGGATTTTCCCATCCTTAGCATTGTAATTCTTTTGCAAATACTGCTTTGTCAGCTTGATGATAGGGGATTCTTCATCACGAATTGCATAGTATGACCAAGCATCGATACCATTCGATGAGGCAATTGCATCTTTGCTAGCCTCTGGTGATGTCTTATAAGCGACGGAAATGCAGTAGGTCAGAGCGATATCCTTGTAGTTTTGCAAATAGTTTCGGTACGCCGCTTGCGGTGGCCACTTTTCAATGGGTTCTTCTTGGTTTTTCTGTGCTATAGTACAAGTAGCATATATACAAAGAAAAGAGATAAGGATTTTTTTCATCTCAATACCCAAAAGTTAGCGTAATTTGTTGTATAGCGAGCTTCTGGTTCATTGAAATAACAATGATCATAACAATCGCCGTTCCCATTCCAAAGCGTAGCATGTCCTCCAGCATCGCTCCAACCTGCAATTTCAAACAGTATGATCCCTTTCTTTCCGGCTAATTCACCACCACCTGGAGGAGGGAATTTGACTCGAAGGTCGGGTTTGCCCCAGATCTTTGTCAGATAAGCGATAAGATCTTTAACTCTAAAAAAATACCATTGACGATCGGCGCCTGATACGGTCTGATCTTTTACATAAGGAATGGGGAAGCCAGATTTATTCAAGATGTAGCTCATACGCACAGCGCAGGTGTTTTCCCACTTTCCATTGGGCGCAATATTCATGGCGACACGCCCGCCGATAATCTTGGCAACATTTTGAGCTGAATATTGAGCGTTATATATTTTAGTGCTTGCAGCCCATGCGGCTGAAAAAATGGGGCGATTATTATTCATTGTTATTTCCCTATATTAATCCCCCCGGCCGTAACCGGGGGGGCATGCAGATTAAGCTTCGCGGTTTTCCTTGATGTTCCAACCTGCGCTGCTTTCGGCGCCTTTGCCGCCTTTGTCGCTCTGCTCCCAGTATTGCTGTTTCACTTTCGCCGCCTGGAAGGAGTAGGTGACGCCCACGGTGTCTTCGCCGCCTGCACCGGTGTACTGCACGGCGGTGACCAGCACGTCTTCCAGGGTGATTTTTGCGTATTCAACCTGGCTACCACCCGCCTTACAAACCGACAGCTCAATCTTGGTCAGGTGTTTGCCGCTTGAGCAGTGTTTCAGCAAGGCCGGGGTTGACTTGTCGATCAGCGCGTTGACGTGCAGATCGTTGAAGCACACTTTGCCGGCGCCACCGCCGCCGCCAACGCCCATATTCCCCGGTTGAGAAGCGCCCCAGGAGAAAGAAGTAATGTCGGTCCAGCCTTTGTGATTCGAATCTTTGGATTCGCCGCTGGCACCTTCAACTTTCAGGAACATATCAATAGCCATAGTTTCTTCACTCTTTATTAAGGGTTAACAGTAGTATTAACGTTACGTTGAAAAACTCAGGTAATAGCAGCAGGAATTGCAAGTGTGGTAATGCATTACCAATTTATATCCTTGTGCCATGCACCTTCTTAAATACCGAAAACTATCGGTACGGGTTACCGAGCCACTATTAAGTGCTAATGGCTCAATGCTTAATTACTTCGCGTTGTCTTGATTCCACGTGCGATCTGGGTTGCCTGCTATAAGCAAACATGCAGTTAAACCAAACCTCATGCATTTACTGATAAGCCGATGAAACACTAGCTCAATTCCCAAAACCAGACTTCTTTGCAGTTAAAATAGCAATGGGAATGGCAGGTCAATAGCGAGTTTTCTGGTTCGATAAGATCAATGTGTCCGCCATCATAGTTGGTGATCTTATTAAAGAACACGACGCCTTTTTTATTGCCTATACCCTTCTCAGCATCTGGAGCATTAAAGAAAATGTTGGCTTTGCCAAAACTACTGGAGCGATGCAACTGATCGGCCAGCAGTTTGGCTCCAGGTTCAATCGTTTTACCCTTATAGGCGCCTTTTTTGATTGGCAGGCGGCCTTTGAAGCTGATGCCGGCTTTCAACAGCGCCAGGCTCATGCGGACGGCACAGGTATTGGCATAACCAGGGTTTTGCTTTAGAAGCGTATCAAGCTCATAACCAATCTCGGCGTAAACGGCTTCTGCTGCCAAATATCCCGGGCTAGAGTAATCAGAGGAGTAATGGCTGCTTTTTAGCTGACGATATAAAGGTTTCATGCTTTGCCTCCTTTGCAGGGGAAGCGAGTTGCCAGGGCCTCTTCAATCAGGGGGGCAGCCCTTTCGTGCAGGCGCGCAGCGGGAAGTTTATTAAAGAATTCGAACACAAACTCCTGCAGAGTGATGGTTTGTAGCTGGCTGTATTGGCACCAGCTTTTGCCTTCCGTCGCGTCCAGCACGCCCAGCAAATAAATCCGCGCTTTCTCTTTTTCCTGTTTATCTGCACTGCGATAGAAACGGAAAAAGTCGCTGCCTGGCAGATTGACATCATCGGACGTCAAATGCGCTATCGATGTCTGCTCTGCGAAAGCTGGCGGCGCGGCGGAAAGCGAGCAGACGACAGCCAACAGCGATGCCAGATAAAACCGTTTTGTCTTCATCTTTCTTTCCCTGTGATGAGGTTGATGTATCAGCCAGGCCGCACTATCGCGGCCTGACTTCAGTCCATCAGGACGCGTCGTTTTGCTTCAGTGAAGGCAGTTTCGACACCAGGCGCAGGGAGACGGTCAGGCCTTCCAGCTGGTAGTGCGGGCGCAGGAAGAACTTGGCGCTGTAATAGCCCGGGTTGTCTTCGATCTCTTCCACCTGCACTTCCGCCGCGGCCAGCGGTTTGCGCGACTTGGTTTCCTGCGAGGAGTTGGCCGGATCGCCGTCCACGTAGTTCATGATCCAGTCGTTCAGCCAGCGTTCCATGTCGTCGCGCTCGCGGAAGGAGCCAATTTTGTCGCGCACGATGCACTTCAGGTAGTGCGCGAAGCGACAGCAGGCGAACAGGTACGGCAGGCGCGCGGAAAGCTGGGCGTTGGCGGAGGCGTCGGCATCGTAGTATTCCGCCGGCTTCTGCAGCGACTGCGCGCCGATAAAGGCGGCGAAGTCGGAGTTTTTGCGGTGCACCAGCGGCATAAAGCCGTTTTTGGCCAGCTCGGCTTCGCGGCGATCGCTGATGGCGATCTCGGTCGGGCACTTCATGTCCACGCCGCCGTCGTCGCTCGGGAAGGTGTGGCACGGCAGGTTTTCCACCGCGCCGCCGGATTCCACCCCGCGAATGGCGGTGCACCAGCCGAACTCTTTGAACGAACGGTTGATGTTGGCGGCCATGGCGTAGGCGGCGTTGGTCCAGGTGTAATTGCCGTGGGTCGCGCCGTCGGTTTCTTCTTCGAAGTCAAACTCGTCCACCGGGTTGGTGCGGATGCCGTAGGGCAGGCGCGCCAGGAAGCGCGGCATCACCAGGCCCAGATAGCGCGCGTCTTCCGATTCGCGCAGGCTGCGCCAGGCGGCGTACTCGGTGTTCTGGAAGATCTTGGTCAGATCGCGCGGGTTGGACAGCTCCTGCCAGGACTCCATCTGCATCACGCTCGGCGCGGTGCCGGCGATGAATGGGCAGTGTGAGGCGGCGCCGATCTTGGCCATTTCGCCCAGCAGCTCCACGTCCTGCGGGCTGTGATCGAAGTAGTAGTCGCCCACCAGGCAGCCGAACGGCTCGCCGCCGAACTGGCCGTATTCTTCTTCGTAGACTTTCTTGAAGATCGGGCTCTGGTCCCAGCCCACGCCTTTATAGCGCTTCAGCGTGCGGCCCAGTTCCTGCTTGGAGATGCTCATAAAGCGGATCTTCAGCATCTCGTCGGTTTCGGAGTTGTTGACCAGATAATGCAGGCCGTGCCAGGCGCCTTCCAGCTTCTGGAAGTCGTCGTGGTGAATGATCTGGTTGATCTGCTGCGACAGCTTTTCGTCGATTTCCGCGATCAGCGCCTGAATGGTGCGGTAGGCGTCGGAAGAGACGGTGACGGTGTTTTCCAGCGCCTGTTGCGCCAGGGTTTTCACCGCATTCTCGACCGCTTCTTTGGCCTGATCGGTCTTCGGCCGGAACTCTTTGTTCAGCAGCGCGCTGAATTCATCGCTGGAAAAAGTCTCGGTGGTTTGCAACGCATTGTGTTGCTGAGGCGAGTTGCTCATCGATTAATCCTCACGCTCGTTGTTGTCATCGTTAACCGCCGGCTTCGGCGCGTCGGTCAGGGATTGCAGCAGCGCCGGGTTTTGCAGGATCTTGGAGATCAGTTCTTCGGCGCCGTTCTTGCCGTCCATATAAGACAGCAGGTTGGAAAGCTGGGTGCGGGCGTCCAGCAGATTGCCCAGCGAGTCGACCTTGCGGGCGATAGCGGCGGGGGAGAAGTCTTCCATGCTTTCGAAGGTCAGATCGATGTTCAGCTTGCCTTCGCCGGTCAGGGTGTTATCGACCTGATAAGCGACGCGCGGCTTCAGTGATTTCATGCGCTCGTCGAAGTTGTCGACGTCGATCTCCATGAACTTGCGTTCTTCCACGCTGGCTTGCGGATCGACCGCTTTCCCCACCAGATCCGCCATCACGCCCATCACGAACGGCAGCTGGATTTTGCGCTCTGCGCCATAAATTTCGACATCGTATTCAATCTGTACGCGCGGCGCGCGGTTGCGGGCGATGAATTTCTGCCCGCTGCGGGATTTCGAGTTTGACATGATTTACTCCATCTAATGGCGATTGGGAACGCGCCTCGTCCGACTGGGAGAGTCAGGTTCTGATTCGGGTCTGCGCCGGGGCAGACGGTATCGGGTGTCGTCAAGAGAACAAAAGTCGGCGGCTAGCTGTTCTCCTCGTTGTCGGGGCGACCGAGAATGGTCTCCAGTTGGTTAAGCCCATCGGGCGCCAAATCGCGGACGATTTGCATAAAGTCCAGCGTAATCAGCCGCTGGACCCGATCGATCATCAGCGGCGCCGGGTGGCTCGGCTCATGAAGACGAAAATAATTTTTCACCTTGTCCAGCATCAGCTGGGCGTCGTCGCGCGACTGGATCTGCGCGCTGCGCCAGTTGAGCGGTGCCGTGGCGCTTTGCATCGCAGCCGGTTGTTGCAGGGCGGCGGTTTCCGGCGGGGCTTCGGATTCGGCGGCGGCCGGGGCATCGCTCTGGCCGGCGAGCGCCACCAGAGAAAATACCTTGGTCAGCGCGCTCATTTCCGGCAGGGCGCTTTCCCCCAGATGGCGGGTCACTTCACTGCGAATGGCGCCCAGGGTGTTGGCGATGTGGATCACCAGTGCGCCTTCGGGGCGGCCCTGCTGCGCCAGCTCATCCTGCAGCCGTGCGCGGCCGCCGGGAAAGTTGGGGCACTCTTGCTTGCTGCCGTCGAGCAGGGCGCCGGCATCGCGCAGCGAGATTTCACCGGCGGCGCTTTTCAGCAGCGGCGCAGTGCGCACGCTGGCGGCCAACGCGGCTTTGTCGCCGAGGTCGGCCAACGCATTGATGCGAAACAGCGGGTCGGCTTCGCCGTCGAACGTCAATGCCGGCTGCAGGGCATCCCAGTAACGGAGTATCGACTGGTGGATCAGCGTCAGCCCGTCGGCGTAGCCCGGCAACCCGCGCAGCTGGGTCCAGGCGCGGGTGAGGTACAGCATGACGCGCAGGTCTTTGGTGCGCGCCAGCAGCGAGGTCGCGAGGCGTTCGACCTGCACCCAATCCGGCGCTTCTTCCGGAATGATGGTGCTGCCGAACTGCTGTTCAGCCTTGCCGGTGGCGGCGCGCGCCATGGCCAGAAAGTCGGCGTCGTATTCCAGGTTGTCGCCGCAGGGATTGTCCGCGTCAACCGGGGCCAGCAGGGTATCGGTGTCGATAGCCATAGAATTTCCTTCAACGAACGATGTTAATCAAACATTTGCGGGTACTGGCCACCGCGGCCGGGGCGCGCCCAACCGTTGGGCTCGAACAGCAGTGAAAACAGCTGCACGGTGAGGTTGCCGCTGTGCACGTGAGTGTAGAGCGGGTGTCCGTCGGCCTGATTGGTCCACCAGAAGCTGGTGTACTGCGCCGGGTCGAAACAGTCGGCGGCCTGTTGCCAGCCGAGACCCGGCACGTCCGGATGCTGAAAACCGATAATCGACAATATCTCGGAATCCGCTTCCGCCGGCGGGCTGGGCAGCGCCGGGATTGCCTGCAGCGTGCGGTCGATCTGTTCGGCGGAGAAGCCGTTGCGCACGCCGTTCAGCAGGGTATGGCCGAGCTGCTGGTACCAGCTCGCCGCCATGTTCAGCTGTTGCGGGCGCCATTCTTGCAGGCTGAACAGGCGCAGCGCGCAGATCGGGTAGCGCCGCCCGACGCGATCGCGCGCCGGCAACAGGCAGCCCATCTGCACGTACGGGCTGCCGAGCGTGGCGGGGATCGCGAAGTTCCACACCGGCGCGTTGCTGAACGGGTGGCCGTTTGGCCCCTGCGCATCGCGCTGCAAATTCACCAGCCCGTTATGGAACCAGTGGGCCCAGTTATTGACCACCGGATCGGGCAGGCGGCGCTGCAGAAAATCGCCGGCGGAAGGAAGTTTGCCGTACCAGCCGAGGCTCGTCGGGGCGCTTGAATCAGTGCTCATGGTCATGTCCTTTCGGGGCTACGGGCACGAGAAGGCCGGCAGTTGGAACGGATTGCGGATGCTGTTGGGCGTGAACTCCAGCGTGACGCGATGGCCGTCGAGATTAAACGTCGCCTGGCGGCCGAGGCCGCCGGTGCCCGAGGATTGCGCCATGTCCACCAGGCGGTTCAGCGCCCATGGCCCGCTGGTCACCAGGCTGGCGGTGGTGCCGTTGGCCAGCGCCAGCTGCAAATGCACCTGGTTGGTATTGCGGGTGCCCGGCCAGCTGACCACCAGCGGCACCTGTGGGCCGTGGCTGTATTTGAACAGCTGCCCGTCGATATCCAGCGTCAGGTTGAGGATGTCGTTATCCATCCGCACCGGCCGCACGGTCACGCGGTAGGAGGGCGTCGCGGTGCCGTTGGCGAAGAAGGCGTCGCGGATGCGCTGCGCCTGCTGGAACGAACGCAGGATGCCTTCGCCGCCGGGCAGCGTCTTACCGTCCACGCCGGGGGTGAAACGCCAGTTGGCGCGGGTGGTATCGACCTTGCCCTGCAGGTTGTCGCGGAAGAAGCTGTCCATCAGCCCGCTGTTCGGCGCGAACATGCGCGCCAGATCGTCCGGCGTCACGTCCTGGCGCGCCCGGGCCACCAGCGGATAACGCCCGGCGATCGCCTGGCGGCAGAAGCTACCGACCTCGAAACTGATGCGCTTTTTCACGTTCTCCATCTCTTTGCGCTGGGTGTCGCTGCTGGCGCCGATCGCCAGCGACAGCAGCATCTGTTTGAATGGCACCGGCAGGCGGCCGGATTCGGCCTGCAGGCGCGGGATGATGTCGCTCGGCGGCGCCGACATGCCGCTGTTGGCCGCACCCTGCACCGCGGTCAGATAACTGTACAGCTCATCGACCTGCTTCAGCACGCTGTCGAAAGGGATCGCCTTATTGCCTTCACCCTGACTTTGCGCCAGCTCCAGCAGCGGCGCGAAGTGCGCCATCACCAGCTGTTCCGGCTGGGCCGACACGTCGCCGTCGGCGTTGGCCGGCCGGTTAGTGAACAGTGCTTCCAGCGTGCGGTTGGCGTTTTGATTCAGCCTGTCTTCGGTTTTGGCCAGCAGCGAGCGGGAGTCGCCGTCGCTTTTCTCGTCGCGCAGGGTGACGTTTTTGCTGACGTTGACCAGCAGGTTGCGCATCGGCGACGGGTTGCCGGACAGCAGGCGTGCGCTGCTGATGCGCTGGGTCAGGTTGCCGATGTTGGCCAGTTGGATATCTCCCAGCAGCGCATCCCAGGCGCTGATGAAGTCCTGCATGTACAGCTGGCGGATGGTCTTGGTCAGATCGGCGCTTTTCTGCTCCGGCGTCTGGCTGTTCAACACCCAGACGTCTTCCTTGCGCAGGGTGTCGGTCACCGGGTCGATGTTGTCGTTGAACGCTTTCCAGTACCCTTGTGAGGTGAACAGGCCCGGCACGCCGTCGGTCACCGGTTTGCCGCTTTTGCGGCTGAACGCCAGTTCGGTCTGCGGGCCGGCCAAATCGACCAGGCTGACCGGCTTGATGTCGGTCTGTTTCAGCAGCAGGCGCTTGAGGCGGCCATAGACGCGCTGCGACAGCGGCGCCCGATTGATGGCGGCCTGCGCTTGCGCCACCAGCTGTTCATCTTTGGCGTAAGGCGAGGCCTGGATCTGCGCATCCAGCAGCTGGCTCAGGTGCCATTCGATCTGCTGCAGCTGTTTCTGCGTGCTGCCCTGCGGCAGGTTGCGTTGCAGGTTGAGCATCACCCAGGCGCGCAGGAATTTGCCGTCGTACTGCTTTGGCAGATACAGCATCTGATAGGCCTTCAGCGCTTCGTAGCTGAAGTCCGCGTCGCCGTGGTTGTCGTTGCGCAGCGTGGTGGCGATCTGCTGCGCCACCTGCGGCAGCAGCAGTTCTTTCAGCGCTTTTTGGTACAACGCATTGCCGGCGTCGCCCACCTGATCGCCGCGGAACAGCCCCATGCGGTAGGTGAACGGCGGATCGTCCAGCGAAAAGTTCTGGCTGTCCGGCAGGTGCAGCAGGCTGTTGAGGAACGGCAGCAGCGAGAACATGTCGCCGTTGCCCAACTGCGTCAGGTTTTGCCCCTGGCGCTCGACGCCGGGCACCTTGGCGGCCACTTCCGCCAGATAGGCCTTGTTGTTGCCGTAGCTGGTGAACCAGAGCATCGCCAGCACCGCCAGGATCACCGCCAGCGCGATGTACCCCGCCCAGTGCAGGGCGCGGTTGCGGTATTCCCACCAGCGGTTGCTGCCCGCCAGCCCGGATTCCTGGAAGACCACCGATTCCAGCGTCTCTTTCAGGAAGAAGCTCTGGCCTTTGGCCGCCGGGATCGGCGCTTCCTGGCCCACGCTGTCCCAGGCCGCGTTGGCCTGCGCCCCTGAGTTGGCCGCCGGCAGCTGCAGGTAGCGGTTCAGCTCGCCCATCACCCGGTCGAACGGCAGGCCTTCCTGCGTGCCGCTGGTGAAATAGATGCCGCGCGGGGTAAAGCGGGTTTCAAAACTGGAGGTGGCGAACACCTGTTCCAGGTATTGGCTCAGCAGCGGGCGCAGCGCGGCGAACTCCTGCGGGAACAGGTAGCTTTCGGCGCGCTGGCGCGCGTCGTGCTCCATCAGCAGCGTATCCGGCAGCGCCGCGTCCAGCCGCTGTTGCAGCAGGGCGTATTGCTGTTCGAAGGCGGCGTTCAGATTGAAGTCCGGCTGCCGCGAGCGCTCGTAAGGGAAGGTGAATCCCCAGATCTGGTCGCGCTGCGCTTTGTCGAAGCTGCCGAAGTAGGCCATAAAGCCGTTGAGCAGGTCGGTTTTGGTCACCAGCACATAGACCGGGAAGTGAATGCCCAACTGCTCGTGCAGTTCGATCAGGCGTTTGCGCAGCGCACTGGCCTGAGCGCTGCGTGCTTCGGCGCTGTCGCTCAGCAGATCGGCGACGCTGATGGTCACCATCACGCCGTTGATCGGCTGGCGGGTGCGGTATTTTTTCAGCAGCGCGACGAAGCTTTGCCACTCGCCGGCATCTTCTTCGCGCTGGCTTTCCTGGGTGGTGTAGCGGCCGGCGGTGTCGAGCAGCACGGCGTCGTTGGTAAACCACCAGTCGCAGTTGCGGGTGCCGCCCACGCCGCGCAGCGCGGCTTTGCCGAAGCGATCCGCCAACGGGAAGTGCAGGCCGGAGTTGACCAGCGCGGTGGTTTTACCGGCGCCGGGCGCGCCGATGATCACATACCACGGCAGCTGGTACAGATATTGGCGGCTGAAGCGGGTCATCCAGCGATGTTTGCCGTCGCCCTGGCCCGGTGCGAAGCGCGCCTTTTTCAGCAGCTGCGCGGCTTCGTCGAAACGCTGCGCCAGCTGATCGTCTTGTTTGACCTCGGGCTTGCCGTCTTCCACCGGCACCGCTTCGGCGGCGCGCAGATTGCTCAGCAAACGACTGTTGAACCAGGCGCTGTAGAGGCGCGGGATCAGGCGGCACAGGAACCAGATCAGGTAGATAACGCCGATGGCGATCTGGCGGTTGAGTTCCGGCTCCAGCGGGCGATAGTCGCCGATGGCCACCAGCGGGCCGATCGTCCAGATGATGAACGCCAGCGCGGTGATGCCGACAAAGCCCCACAGCAGGCGGCTGGTGATGATGGAGAATAACGTACTGAGCATTACTTTCCGGTTCCTTGCGGCAAGCCGTTGATTTCCGCCTGGGTGTTTTCCGGGGCGACCAACAGCGTAATTTCTACCCGGCGGTTCAACGCACGGTTCACTTTGTTATCGTTCGGCGCGACGGGGTTGCTCTCGCCGCGGCCCTCGGCCTTGACCCGCTGCGGGTTGGCGAGGTGTTTTTGCAAGCGGGCGCTGACCGCTTCAGCGCGCGCCAGCGACAGCTCCCAGTTGGAGGCGAAACGGGCGCTGCGGATCGGCACGTTGTCGCTGTAGCCGGTGACCAGGATCTTGCCGCTGACGCCGTTCATGGCGGCGGCGATGCGGTCGATGACCGGGATATAGTTGGCGCGTACCGTGGTGGCCGCGGAGTCGAACAGCCCGTCACCTTTGAGGATCACCACGCTTTGCTGCGCTTCGTCGCGCACCACCACCAACCCCTCGGCGATCTCTTTACGCAGGAAACTTTTCAGGCTCAGCGTCGGCGGCGCGGCCGGCGCCGGGTTACCGATCGCCACCTGCGGCAGATTGGTTTGGTAAATCGCCGCCAGCACCGGGCTGGTGTTGTCGCCCAGCCGCCAGTTGAGGGCGATGAACAGCAGCGAAGCCAGGAAGCCGGTCAACGCCACGCAGGCCCACAGCGGCACCAGCGGGCGCCACAGTTTCTGCTGTACCGGCAGGTCCAGCGCATGAGGCGACAGCGGCGGGGCATAGCCGCCACGCACCGATCGGATCAGCTGCAGCAGGCGCTGCTTCATGGTTTCCAGCTGCGAGCGGCCGTTTTCCATCACCCGGTAGCGGCCTTCAAAGCCCAGCAGCAGGCAATAATTGATCAGCTCCAGCAGGTTGATGTGCTCGCGCGGGCTTTGCGACAGCTTGGCCAGCAGCTGGAAAAACTTCTCGCCGCCCCAGGTTTCGTTATGGAAGGTCACCAGCAGCCCGCTGCCGGACCACACGCTGTTGCTGCCCCACGGGGTCAGCGCCGCCGCTTCATCCAGCGCGGTGCACAGGCAATAACGCGCGCCGATGATCACTTCGTACGGCAGGTTGGCGCGTTGGCCGCGGATCTCGAAGCGGCGCATTTCGTCGATCAGCTGTTGGCGCAGCTGCGCCGGGTTGGCGTGCGTGGCCGACTGGCGGATCTGCGAAATGGCGTTCAGCAGCGGGTTGGCGGCATCTACCAGCGGGTTGGCCGCCGGCGCCGTGCTATTTTCCTGAGTCATAGGTTACCGGTCCGTATGGCTGCGAATCGCCCAAAATTCCATGTCCAGCCCCGGGAATTCGCCGGCCAGGTGCAGGGCGAAGGCGCTGGATTTTTCCATCTGTTTCCACAGGTCGCCGCCTTTTTCCAGCTCGAAGTAGGTGTAGCCGGCGTGATAGGGGATCTGGCGCGGCGCAGCGGGCATGGTGCGCAGACCGATGCCCGGCAGCTGCAGCTGCACCAGATCGCGGATGCGCGTGACCGGGGCGATCTTCATCTGCGCCGGGAAATGGGTCAGCAACACCTCGGCGGCCACGTCGGCGCGCACCGCCAGCACGAAGCCGAAATCGCGCATCATTTTGGCGTCCTGCACGGTGGCGACATTCAGCCCGTGGGAGCGTTCGACCAGCGTCAGCTGAATGGCGTTGTCTTCCAGCACCACCGACAGCCCCTGACGCAGCAACAGCATCAGCTTGCCGAAGCACAACGCCAGATTGTCGTGGTCATACACCGGCAGGCGGCCTTCCGGGGTGCGCTGCGCCGAGAAGCTGGCGAGCTCGGTGGCGAACTGCAGCCAATCGGCGAACAGGCGCTCCGGGTGCAGATGGTCGAGGTGGTAGGCGTGGCTCACCTGGCCAAGATGGCGATTGATCAGCTGCAGCAGCATGAAATCGACCATTTCGGAACTGCCGCCGCGGCCCGGCTGCAGCAGGCGCTGGCTCATCTGCTGGCTGCGCTGTTGCAGCAGGCCCTGCAGATCGTTGATGAAGGTCTTCAGTACCGGGTTGCCCTGGCAGTTCAGCATCGGCGGGATCTGCGCGGTATCGAGGCGCAGGCTGTTGTCGCCGCGTTTTTCCAGCACGCGGGTCACGCCGAGCGCGGTCCATTCGGCGTTGAGTTCGCTCTCCAGCATCAGCCGCAGGCGCAGGCGGCCGAACTGCAGCGCCGCGCTGCCCACCGAGACGGCGTTGAGATCGTCGACTTCGTTCTCGTAAGCCAGATAGCGCGCCAGCGCCTCCGGGCTTTCCTGAAAGATCACGTCTTCACGCCCCGCGCGGTAGGTCGGCAGGGCCAGCACCACGTTTTCACCGGTCTTGTTTTCGGCGATGGTCAGCGGCGCGGGTGCCTGCTGGGCGCCGGCGAAGCGAAACGGCGTGCCGTCCGGCATGATGCCGCTGGCGGCGTTGAGCGCAATCTTGCCCTGGCGCAGCAGCGTTTGGTCCAGATCCAGGGTCAGGAACCCCCAGAAACAGCCGCTGTGGGCCTGGCCCCAGTTGCGCATATAGCCTTCGAGATAGTTTTCCGCCTGCTGGAAATGGTGAGGGCGCAAAAACATTCCCTCAGTCCAGACAACCTTATGAGCATCTTTCATCATCACACCTATAGTTACTTCGCTTCAGCGCAGCGGTAGGTCAGTCGACCTTTTTTACGGGGCGCAGGCCACTCACGCCCGCGACGATATGCGCTTCCAGCTCATCCGGCGAGAATTGCCATACCTTGTAGAAATTGGTTTCGGTGGGTTCCGGCAGCGGCAGTGAAATGCGCCAGGTCTTGCCGTCCAGATTTTGATATTCGGCGATCACGCCGATGTAACGTGCGTCCAATGCGCTTTGCCCGCCGAGCTTCTTACCGGTCTGGCCCGGCGTCAGGAAGAACTGATCGCTGTCCAGCAGGCTGTTGCCGAGCACGCTTTTGGCGTCGTTTTGCAGACTGAAGAAGTCGGCATCCATGAATTCCGCATCCGAACGCAGCAGCAACACGCGAATTTTGATCGGCGCCGGTTGCGCGCCGGCGGCGGCGTTGACCTGGCGATCGGCATCGAACACCAGGCTGTAACGCGACGGCACGCTTTTGGCGGAAGACATGCAGCCGCCGAGCGCCAGCGCGCCCAGCAGTAGAAACAGCATCCCGCACCAGCGGGAAGCGATAGGGGTCGTCATCATGGGAATCTCGTCGCCCGCAGGCGTGCTGACTACTGGAGGATCCAGGTGGCTGAGCCGGCGTTTTTACACGCCTTGCTGTCGCCGCCGACTTTGACGCAGTCCTGTTTGGCGGCGCGTGCGCGGCGCGGCAGATCTTTGCGCAGCGTCGATTTGTAGCGCGCTTCCGGCACGCCGGCGTTGGCCTGGATATATCCCATCAGGTCGCCCCCGCGGATGGCGGAGATCGCCAGCCAGTTGTTCTCCACTTCGCCCAGCGCGTAGAACGCGGCGGCGTTGTCCAGGCTGCCGACGGCGGTGCCGGTATAATTCGGGCTGCTCATGATGCTGGCGGCATACAGGCTGCGGTATTCTTCACCGATCGGCTTGAACTGCTTCGGCGCGCTTACCGCGGCGCGGTGCTGCAGCGTGACGCCGTTGACCTCACTGCTGACGAGGGCGTCGTTATTGAGCGCCGGCGGCGGCGGCGGCGGGGTGGAACAACCGGCAAGCGTCAGGGCGGTCAGCAGCGTCAGGGTAATCCGTGTTTTCACAATGTCCTCTTTTCTTGATTGAATGGCTGTGTAATAAGGCGCCGTCATCAGGGCGCAAGCAGCAACACTTTTAATTGGCTCGGCACGATGCGCATGCCGAGCGCGTTGGTGGAATTCTGCAGGCTGAGGCTGGTCAGCCGGGTGGCCGGGGTGCCTTTGAGCAATACGGTAAAGGCGCCGGTCAGGTGGCGGGACGGCCCCATCACCGTCCCGGAAGCGACGCCGGTGGCCACGCCGGGGTTGTCGCCGTTGGTCAGCGGCGTCACCGTCGCCATGTTGTGCGCCGGGGTGCCGACGAACAGAATGTTGAACGCGTTCGGGATGGCGGTCGGCGCCAGGGCGATATCCGGGTAGGGCACGGGCACCGGCGCCGGGCTTGGCGTCAGACAGACGTCGGGAAACGCCAGGTCCACGCCGATCATTTGGCTGTTGGCAAACATAAAAGGCCTCCGCAGGTTATCCGACGTGGATTTGTTCCGAATCCAGCTTGGTGATGTCTTTTGAGGTAATGAGCGTGTTGCGGGCATGAATGCGGGCGTAATCTTCCGCCTGATAATCCAGTTGCCCGGCGCGCACGTGCTCGGTTTGGCGCACTTTGCGGAACAGCGAATGGCTGATCTGGCTGACCGAATGCCACAGCGACTCGCAGCGTTTGCCGACCAAACGGCTGACGCTGACGAAGGCCGACAGCTCCTCGCCGCTGTATTTCATCTTGTCGACGTGGCAGTCGCCGCTGTTGGCCTGCAGCGTCATGGCATCGCCGCGCAGTTGCAATGCCTGCGCACTGTGCAGCGACAGCGAGCCGTTCGGCGTTTCAATCTGCAGATCGCCTGCGACGCAGAGCCGTGTCGCGCTTTGCGGTTCCGCACGTTCGAGGACGGCGATCGCCCACAGCTGGTGGCCGCAGCCGGCGACCAGCACGCTATCGCCGAGAGCCGGCGTCAGCAGACAGCTCGCCGCCCGGCGGCAATGCCAGCCGCGGCCTTCGCACTCCACTACCAGGCTGCCGTCCGGCAACAGGTTGACGACCTGGCCGGCGGCCTGCTGGGGCGGTGCGATGTTGACGGCGCGAGTTGTGTTGGCAACGCTCATGGTGATCCCCTCGTGAAGTGGTCAATGCATTCAGATTCGGCTCTGGCGCTGTGCGCTCCAGGTTTCGGCGGCGTACAGCTCTTCGTCGCGTTCGAGGATCCCGCTGCGATCGCCCCAGCGCGTTTGCTGCTGGTGGGCGCGGTGCATGCGGGTGCGCATAAAACGCGCGCGCCGGAAATCGGCGGCGCCGATGTCGGCATAACAGAAATCGGCGTAGGTCAGGTCGCTGTCGCTGAAATCACAACGCGCCGCGCGACTGTGCTGGAATACGCTTTGATACAGGCGCGCCTGGCTGAAGTTGGCGGCATCCAGCGTCGCTTCGCTGAAGATAGCCTGATCGAACTGCCCGCCGCGGCACTGTGCCTGAGTCAGATTGGCCTCCAGCCACAGCGACTGCTGCGCCTGTACGCTGGTCAGGTTGGCGCGCCGCAGCGAAGCGCCCTTGAAATTGCTCTGGCGCAGCGTCGCCTGGCTGAAGTCGACGTCGTCCAATTGGTTATCGGTAAACTGGCAGGCGATCAGGCGCTGCCCGGCGTAACTTTTGCCGCGATGGTCACATTCGAAAAACGTGACACGGTCGAAATCCGCACATTCAAACCGTGTTTCACACAGGTTTAATCGAAAGAACGTGACAAGTGAGAGTCGCGTATGGCTCAAATCAGCGGCGTCGAGCGGGCTTTCGTAAAAGGTGGTGCGATCGTGCTGAGTAGCGGAAAAATTCGCGCCGGCCAATTGGCATGACATCCAGTGGCTTTGGTTGAGCGAGAGCCGGCTGAACTCGCTCTGTTCAAGCCGGCAGTCGTTGAACATCGTCAGTTCGATATGGCTCTCGCTGAAACGGCTGGCTGACATGGCGCACTGATTGAAGGCCGTTTGCTTCAGGTTCGCCCGTGCAAATTGTGCGTGTTCGAGCCGGCAATCGCTGAAGACGCTGTCGCGCAGATCGCAATCGGAGAAGTTCACGCCGTTCAGGTTCAACTCGTTGAACATGCCGCCGGCCAAATCCATACCGGCGAATGACAGACCGTGCAAATCCTCACCGGCAATCAGCTCGCCGCGTTTCACGCGCTGGCGTATCTGCTCAGGTTTTGAGGTCATACTTCCTTCCCGTTGTGGCGAGGCAATGTTTTCACCCTGGCGGTATAGGCACCGTCGAGCCGGGTCGCCTGATCCACTTGCGACTGCGACAAGTCGGCCCGGAACAGATTGGTGCCCTGCAGGTCGGCGCCTGACAGGACGCATTTTTGCAGGATCGCCGTGATGAAATTGGCGTCGCGCAGGTTGGCCAGGGATAGATCGCTGCGAATGAACAAGCTGCCGCTGCCGTTGGCCTGGCGAAAATCGGCCTCGTTCAGCCGGGTTTCTGACAGGTCGCAGTTGTCGAGGCGCGCACGGCTGAAATTCGCCCGCTGCAGCGGCATCTGGCGCAAATTGCACTGCTTTAGCGTCGCGTCGCTGAAATCCGCCTGCGGCAACAGCGTCTTTGCCGCAAAGGCGCAGGCGGTGAGGCGTGCGGCGCGGAAGCTGAGGTTTTGCGTCTCGGTATCAACCCAGGCGCAACTTTCCAGCCGCGCCTGACTGAAGTTCACCGCCAGCAGCCGGCATTTGACGAAGCTGACTTTGTCGAGCCGGGCGTGGCTGAATGTCAGCTGCTCCAGCTGCAGTTCCATCAACGTAATGTTGGCCAGCGTGGCGCGGTTGAAGTCACACTGCCCGAGCAAGGTTTCGTATCCCAGCAAATCGCGTAATGACGCCATCGTGAAATCGCAGCGTTGAAACAACGTTTGCTGAATGTTGGTTTCGTGCAGCTGCGCGCCGCCGAAATCCGTCGCTTCGCATTTCGCCAGGGCCAAAGAGGCGTGGCTCAGATTGGCCTGTTGCAAGACGGCGCCGCTGAGATCGGCGCGTGCCAACATCGCCTCGCGAAGATCGCTGCCCACCAGTTGGGTTTGGCGCAGATTGGCGTTTTCCAGCAAAGCGCCGCGCAGGTTAGCCTGGCAGAGATCCATGCCGGACAGATCGGCGCCCGTGAGATCAAGGCCGCTGAGATCTTTATCGCGCAGCATGGCGGCGGTGACGCGTTGGCGAATGATCTGTGCCAGATCGCCGCTTAAACGCAACGCCGGGCTTTGCGCCTGTGCCGACATTAAATACATTTTGTGCAGCGCGCGCTCGCTTTCCCCCAGCTGCTTGTTGCTAAACGCGTCGGGATGCTGGCGCGCCTCCTGGAACAGCAGATCGCGCTGCTGCTGGTAGCTTTCTGCACCGGAGGGCGGCACGTGATCCCCTCCGGGGTTAAGCGGGTCGATACCCTCGGCTTGTGCCAGCTTGAGCATGTCCTGATACTGCGTCTCGGCCTGGCTTTCCAAACGCTCGACGAATTCGGCGAGTTGGTCCAGTTTCGGCGGCGCGTCTTGCGACGGCAGCGGGAACAGTTCATCGATATCCTGGCCTTCACGCCGCAGGCGCTGGCGGTGCGCTTCGCGTTGCTGGTGCTCGTAGGCGGCGATATTTTCCGCCATCGGGCTTTGCAGCGTCGGCGTTTCCGTATCCAGCCAGGCACCGATGCAGGTTTCCGGCAACAACTCCTGTTCACGGAAAGCGTGCAGGGCACCCCGCTCTTTATCCAGCCGCTGGGCCAACACCTGCCGATAATGCGCGGTGGAGCGGGGCTCGCCTTCGATTTCCAGGGCCGGCATCAGCTGCATCACGTCGGCGGCATCGTCTTCATTGATGCGCGCGCTGCCCTGATAAATCAGCAGCATCTGTTCCCGATGAGGGAAGAACCAGACGGTGGTGTGGCGCATGGCGATCTCTTCGAAATGCGCTTCGCCGCCGCGCAGCCGGTTGATGAAGCAGCGTGTGCGCCACGGCGGTAAATGCCCTTGCTGCATTGGCTCCGACGGGTGCATGTTCCATATCCGGTAGGCGGCCTGGGGCGGCAGGCTGTCGCGTTGGGGAAACTGCTGATCGTCGTCCGCCATGTTGAACAGGCGCCAGTCGATGTCGTTGGCGAAGCCGGGAAAGCCGTTTTTCAACCAGTCGGCGTCGTAGTTTTTACCGATGCGGGAGAAGCGGCGCGGCCAGGTGATATCCAACGCGTCAAAGCTTGCCGGTTGCGCGCTTTGCCGAGGGGACGTAAGGCGCCCCTGCAGCGGTTCGACATTGGGTAGGCGATGGATACGGCCTTGCGGAAATGTTTCTGGAGTGGCGCCGATGCCGTGCGGATTATCGGCGAACTGGGTGCCGCCGTAAGCCCGGCGCCAGTCCAGACGCATTTCTGCAAAAGGAAGGGGAGTGGAGGGACGATCGTTGATCCAATGGCGATCGCCGAAAACCACCAGCGTTTTCTCCAGCGAATCCAGCTGGATCTTCACGGCGCAGGCGGTTTTGTCTTGTTGATGGTGGGTGTAGGCGTTGCCGGTGGCGAGAAACTCCGCACAGGCTTTCGGGATGGCCAGATCGAGCACGCCGCCGCTCAACGTGAGTTCTTCGGCAGCCAGCTGCCACAGCTCCGGTTCGGGGCGCAGGCGCGGGGAAGCCCCCATATCGGCCAAGGCCAAAACGGAAACACCCAGATGATTTTGCCCTTGCCAAGAAAAGGGGCGATGAAGCGCGCTGAGGCGCAGAGGTTTTACGACTTTCATTGTGTGTGTAAAGCTTCCTGTGGATATCAGCCGGCAGCCAGGCTGCTTGCTCAAAAACAATCCGTTTTTCGGTTTAATAGATATCAGGCTATGTCACAACAGATGAAGAAAACGATGCGGCGCTCAGCGCCGATCGTTAATGCGAGGGGAGAGCCCCGCTTCGAAATGGATGGTCAAGAGGACAGCGCGCTGTCCTTCCCGTTGATTCCGCGAACCAGCAGCATGGCGGCCACGGACAACGCGGCGGCGATCGTCTTGGCGATAAATTGGCCGGCGCTCTCCAGGTGGTAGGGCGCAAAAAAGCCGATGCCGGCGGTGCCCAGAATCAACAGCACGGCGAGCGCTGCAAAACAGCCAAGCTCTATCGCCAGCGCCAGTCTGCCGGGTGCCGCCGCACCCAGGTAACCCATCAAAAAACCGGGCAGGATCAGGAATCCGATCAGTTCTGCGGGGGCATTCACCGCAGACATCACTTGTTGGTTGTATTTCAGGATCGCCAGCATCAGCGCGACAAAAATCAGCAGCCGCACCGGTAACGCCGCTGCCCGACTGGCCGACAAAAAGATTTTGCCGATCGCGGCGAGCAAGACGCAGCCAACCAGGATGCCAAAGAAGGTAAACAGGATTTGTCCCCCGAGGCTGTCCTGCGTCGAAAAGGCAATAAACGCGCCCATCGTGACACTTCCTTATGCAAGGTGATTTAGCGAACTGATGGACGATAAGTCGCTTTCAGCACGTAGAAACCGGATCGCGCGGATTGAAAGGTTTATTTTTGCTCAAAGCCGAGAAAGCTCTTCGATCACCGCTTTTTTGGGGTTCTTCGGGTCGTACTTTATCGCGGTGAAATGACCCGGCTGATATCGCGGCAGATCCACGACGCTGATCGGACCTTTCGCCACCGCCGTATGGTTTTTTCCGTCTTGGGCGATGTACTTGATTTCGACTTCGCAGACCGGCCGGTTCCCGTCCCACAGATTGGTCTGGCGAATGCTGACGATTTGTCCGGAGGCGGAAATGCCGTTTTCCATCACGCTGAGAGAAGAACCGATATGTTTGAAATAGCCCCAGATATCGACCGTGATGAATTTGAAAAATCCCACCAGGCTGAGAATAGGAGCCAATAAAATCAACCCGATAACGGTGAAAACATTTTTGGCCTTCGACATGGGAGTCCCTTTATAAAAAGATCGCCAGCGCCTTGGTGCTCAGTCGTAAGGCGCCGTTGGTGACCAGCGCGCCAAGCTGAGTGAACGTCATGGGATCATTACTGAGCTTGAAATTGGTTTTGCTGATCGACATCGGGTTATGCGAGATATCCAGCATCGTGTGTTTAAGGCTGGTCGCCGTCAACGAAAGATTGGAGCCGTAGAAGGCAAAATTGGCCCCGGTCGCCACCCATTTCCAGCCGTGGCAGTTATCTTTCCAGCTCGGCGTTTGCACCGAGACGCCGTCCGCGCTGGTGATATCGATGGTTTTCGCCTTGATGGTCAGCGTGCCGGTTATCGTCGTGTTCTGGTTGTTATTGTAGGTTTCGGTGACATCCCCGGTCACGGTAGCGGTCTGGCCGCCCGCTTCAATCGTCAGGACTTGCCCGCCGGCAGTAATGGTGGTGTGCTGGCCGCCGGCGGTGATGTTGACGGTCTGCCCCTGCTTGATGGTGCTGGTCTGTTGCCCTTCGGTAATGTCGAGGGTCTGGTTGCCTTTCACCGTCACATGTTGAGTCTGCGTGATGTTTTGCGTCTGCGCGCCGTCAAGCTTGAAGGACTGATTGCCGGTGATGTCGATTTTATCGCCGCCGTCGATGATCGTCAGGTCGCGGCCGCCTTTGATGTTCACCGTCTGATGCGCGTTCAGGTTGGCGGTTTCGAGCCCATTGACGGTGGTGGTGCGTTTCGCTTTGTACAGGAACGTGGCGTCGCCGGTGACGGTGTCTTCCTGCTGGCGGCCGATGGTGGTGGTGCGGTTGCCGTCAATATTGACGTTCTTGTCGTTTTCCACCGTCATGTTCATGTTACGTTCGGCGTGCATGTCGAAAGATTCGTTGCCGGGCGCGTCTTCCAGGAACAGGAAGCTGGCGTTGTCGGCACCGCCGCCTTTGCTGCGGCTCATAAAGCCCATTTTGGTGGCGTCACCCGGCAAATCCCACGGTGGCATGCTGTCTTCGTTATAAACGCGACCGGTGATGATTGGGCGATCCGGATCGCCGTTGATAAAGTCGACCACCACTTCCTCACCTACGCGCGGGATCTGGATCCCGCCGTATTTCCAGCCGGCCCAGGCGCTGGAAACGCGCACCCAGCAGGAGCTGGTTTCATTGCCGCTGCCGTGGCGATCCCAACGGAACTTGAGCTTCACCCGGCCATATTTATCGGTCCAGATGCTTTCGCCTTCCGGGCCAACCACTTCGGCGGTTTGCGGGCCATGGGTTTTCGGCCAGGGCGTGGTGCGCGCCGGGCGCCAATTGATGCCCGCCGGGACGACCTGAAATTCGGTACGCTGCTCGCTAACGTCGTTATCGTTGCTGGCGTAGCTGTTTTCCTGCATGAAGTAATGCGCGCTGACGACCAGGTAGGGCTGGTTGTCTTCCGTACGCGGCGCCTGGGTCAGTTGGAAACGGTAGCCGGGGGCAATGCCCTGAGAACTGCCTTCGCCGCTCATCTGCTCATGCTGCGCTTCGAACTCCTGCTGGCGAACCTTGACGTAAAACTGGCCGTGGGCGTGATCGGTGTATCGCCCGGGCCAGTCGAACACCTCGGCTTTGTCCTGCGCGAACGAGGCGGGATTCTGCCGGGCCTCCAGCAACCGCGCGCGCGGTTTGCGAAAATCGTAGTCATCCAGGCTATACAGGCTGGGCGTGATGGCGTCCGAGACGCTCCAGCTGTTGATGCTGTCTTTATTTTCCACCAGGCCGCCTTCCGCGAGCTGATAGGGAATGCTGGCGTAGCCGGCGAGTTCCTGATGCGCCGCCGGTGCGTCAGCCAGCACCAGTGTATGACCGTCTTGCTGGTGCGTGAAATAGTAATAGATGCCTTCGTGTTCCATCAGGCGGCTGATGAAGTCGAAATCGCTCTCCTGATACTGCACGCAGTATCCCCAGATGCGGTAGTCGTAACTCAGGCGGTTATCGATTTTCACCTGATACTGCCCCAGCACCTGAGTCAGGATGTCGGGAACGGTCTTTTCCTGGTAGATGCGGAAGTCGCGGTTTTGCGTCAGATACCACAGCGTGGGGCGCAGCACGGCGCGGTAGATATAGTAACGGTTGCCGCCGGCTTCTCGTCCAGAGAGGGTCATGCGCGTGATATTGCCGTTGAGATAACGCGGCGCCAACGGATTGCCCCGCAGCTCCAGCGTGATTTTTTGTCCCAGCAGTGCTTTCAGATCGAGCCGATTGTCGGGGCTGAGCAGCTCGACGTCGAACTCGAACAGCCCGGCCAGTTTTTCCTCGCCGGAAAGGCTTCGGAACAGCAGCTGATGGGCGGGCAAAGGCGTGTGCGCAATGATAAGGCGATCCATACTATCCCCCGGTTTAGGCATAGCTACCGCACGAGAATTGACGCGCGATCCCGATGGCGTATCTGTCACGAATTGAGACAGGAACTGACGAAAGATTTAACAAAGTTTACACAAAGGCACGATTTGTGCAGTCTACAATAGAGATCTGCATTTGCAAAATTGCCTTGTGGATCAATGCTCAATTCGTTAACTCGCTCACGATCTTGTTTTTTATTATCTAAAACATATAGATATGAGTAGATCATTTTTTATCTCAAATTATTGGGTAATTGGTAATACCAAGAAATAAATATGTAACACTTAAGCCAACGTGTTTATAAAACAACTCTTTTTTTTCGTAAAAAAAGTCACTGATTCTTTTTTATCCTTACCATTCGTCAGTTAAAGATGATCAAATATATAAATTTAACGAATGTTAATTCGGATGATTCCTATTTGGTGGGCGCGAAAAGGCCCCTCAGCGGGCCTTGGGTCGTGGGTTTGAGTGGTTAATAATGCAGCAGTTACTGCGGGCGGGAAGTGAACGCGATTTGGCCTATCAAGTCGCAAAGCCAGATTAAGGCTGGGTCGGATTGTGCCTGCCGACCGGCGATCAGCTCGATGGGAAAAGGTGCAATGCCCAACTCGTCAGGCAATGGGAGAAGGCGTACGCGTTGCGGATCGGCAAAACGCCGGGCCACGCTGGCGGCTAAGGTGGCGATCAGATCGCTGTCGGCGATCACGGCCGGCAGGGCGACAATATGTGAAAAGGTCACGGCGACGCGCCGATGGCCGCCGATTTCCGCCAGGCGTCGGTCGACTAATCCTCTGGCAGAACCGTCGTCAGCCGGTGCATACAGCCCATGCGGCAGGCTCAGGTAGCGCGCCAGATCCCAGCGGCCATCCGCCAGTTGCGGGTGTGAACGGCTGGCAATACACACCAGATGCTCTTCAAACAACGTGCGCACATAGTGGCTTTCCGTACCGGAAAGATGTCCCCCCAGTGCGATGTCCACCTCGCCACTTTCCAACTGCCGGTAAATATTGCGGCGATCCAGGCGTGAAACGCGAATATCGATGCCGGGTGCTGCCTGACGCAACCGACTGATGATGGCGGGCAGCAGCAATATATCGGCATAGTCGCCGGCCGCCAGCGTAAAGCGCCGTTGCCCGGCGGTGGCGGGATCGAAACGGGCAGGGGGCGCCAACGCCAGATGGATCTGTTCAAGCACCCGCCGTATCTGCGGCATAAGCTGATGGGCGCGCGGCGTGGGCGCCATGCCGCCGCCGCTGCGAACAAACAGCGGATCGTTCAGCAGCGTGCGCAGCCGCGCCAAGGCATTGCTGACGGAGGGCTGGGCGCGGTTAAGACGCCGGCCTGCGGCGGTCACGTTGCGTGTCTGATACAACGCCTCGAACACCACCAGCAAGTTGAGATCGACGTTGGCTAAATTCATTTTATGAATACTCTATATACAGATAATCCATTTCCAGAATCATACTGCGTTCTCTAGGCTGGTAGCACACGAATTTAGCCTTCAGTCAGGGGAAATGATGAACAAAGTGTTGATTACCGGCATTGAGCCGTTCGATGGTGACGCGGTGAACCCTTCCTGGCAGGTTGCGCAGGCATTGGCCGGTGAGCATATCGCCGGCGCGGAGATCGCGGTGCTCGAGTTGCCCTGCGTATTGGGCGTGGCCAATTCACAGCTGGTCGCGGCCATTGATGCATTGCAGCCGGTGGCGGTGATATGTCTGGGGCTGGCCGGCGGCCGGGCTGAGATATCGCTGGAACGGGTGGCCATTAATCTGATCGATGCCCGCATTCCCGACAATGCCGGTAAGCAGCCGATCGACGTGCCGGTGGTTGCCGGCGGGCCGGTGGGGTATTTCAGCACGTTGCCGGTTAAGGCCGCGGTGCAGCAGCTGCGCCGACAGGGGATCCCGGCGGCGGTCTCTTATACGGCAGGTACCTATAACTGCAACCATATTTTTTACGGTCTGCGTCACTATCTGGAAACGCATCATTCGCGGGTCAGGGGCGGGTTCGTGCATATCCCGTACAGCCATGAACTGGCGGCGGCGCATCCGGGCAAGCCGAGTATGGCGCTGGCCACGATGGTAGAGGCGGTGCGCACTATCGTGCAGGTGACGCTCACGGTAGAGGAAGATGTGCGATTCGGCGACGGAGCGGTACATTGAAAGACAGGGCGTGGCATGCCACGCCCTGATGCACATTATTCGTCAATCGTCATTCGTCGGCGACGCGGATCACCAGCTTGCCGAAGTTCTTGCCCTGCAGCAGGCCGATAAATGCCTGCGGCGCCTGCTCCAGCCCATCGACGATATCCTCGCGGAACTTGATTTTCCCCTGCTCGACCCAGCTGCTCATCTGTTGCAGGAACTCATCAAAGCGTGAGCCGTAGTCGTCGAAGATGATAAAGCCTTGCATACGGATGCGTTTACGCAGGATCAGCCCCTCCAGCAGCGGTAAACGGTCCGGCCCGGCGGGTAATCCGGTGGCGTTGTAATGGGCGATGATGCCGCAGACCGGAATGCGCGCCTTGGCGTTCAGCAGCGGCAACACGGCGTCGAATACGGCACCGCCGACGTTCTCATAATAGATGTCGATGCCCTGTGGACAGGCGGCGGCCAGTTGCTCGGCAAAGTCGGGGGCGCGGTGATCGATGCAGGCGTCGAAACCCAATTCTTCCACTACATAGCGGCATTTTTCCGCCCCGCCGGCAACGCCGACGACGCGGCAGCCTTTCAACTTCCCGATTTGGCCGACCACTGAACCGACTGCCCCGCTGGCGGCGGCCACCACCAGCGTTTCACCCGCCTGCGGTTGGCCGATATCGAGCAATCCCATGTAAGCGGTAAACCCCGGCATGCCCAGCACGCCCAGCAGGCGGGAAGGTCGCGGCAGGTGCGGGCCGAGGTTGCGCAGACCGCTGCCGTCGGACAGGGCATAATCCTGCCAGCCGTCATAACCCAACACCCAATCGCCGACGTTGAAGTCGGGATGCTGTGAGACCGCGACGCGCGATACCGTGCCGCCCACCATCACCTGACCGATCTCGACCGGCGGCGCATAGGAAGGGGCATCGCTCATGCGCCCGCGCATATAAGGATCCAGCGACAGATAAACGGTACGCAGCAACAGCTGTCCCGCGCCGGGCTGTGGCACGGGGGCGGTGTCGAGACGGAAGTTCGCCGCCGTCGGTTCGCCGTGGGGGCGCGAGGCCAGCAGGAAGCGGCGGTTCTGTTGAGAAGGGGACATCGAAAGCTCCTTTGCATTGCGACAAACAAGGTTCGTTAAGCCTAGTTCAGGGGCGGCAAGGCAACGTTACCGAATGTGCTTAGCCTTAGAGCGGGACGATCAGCACGTCAATATGGCTGATATTGATGAAGCGGGCGGCGGAGCAGGAGACTTTGTTCATCATGCCGTCGCGGTGATTGCCGCAGAGCAGCAGGTCGAACGGCCTGCTGCGGCTGGCGTATTCCAGGCTGTCACCCAGTTCGCCGTGCACGATCAGCATATCGGCAATCGGGTAACCGGCGCGTTGACGCAGCTCTTCCATAAACAGCCGGGTTTCCTCCTCCATCAGCGCGCGTAAATCGCCCAACATCGGCCCAGCGAAATTGTTGTACATTTCCGGGTTGGCGAGGGTGCTTAACAGGGTGATGTTACCGGCATAGGGGCGGACGATAGAGACGGCCTTTTCCACCAGGCGGTGGCTGTCAGGCGCGACGGCGACGGTGACCAGAACGTTTTGATACCCCATATCCCACTCCTTGTTGTATCCGTCGTGTTTCAGGCTGCCGCGTCGGTGGCCTTAGAGAAAATGCTGCGCTCGGATAAGGGTAGAACCTGGTGGGCGTAATAAATGTGTTTCGCATCACGCGCGGCAATAAAAGCTGAGCTTGCCCGGTTATATAGCAATAAAAGATAAAACCGTTGCCGCACGTAATTTCGCTGAATTAAAGCACCTGCGCCCACAGCGTTTTCGGCACTTTGCCCAGATCGAACAATTTACCGGCAACCAGCTCGGCGCGACGGTGGTCGGCAGCGCGGTACATGTTGCTCATTTCTGTATCATTTTCAATGGAATAGTTCAGTTTGTCGTACACCTTTTCCAGGCTGTCCAAAGAGGAGCATTTACGGAATGTCAGCAAATATTCGAGCGTATCGGTCATGATTAAAATATAGCCTGTTAATAGTTAGAGCCGGGTGAATAACACATCACCGGCTCACGGCGATGCCGCCAAGGCAGTGATGTACGACCTGACAAAAATCATTTCAAGTAGATAAATTGCACTGGGTAATAATGAGGCGTCGCCAGCGGCGGCGCTTCGATAAATCATAATATGCCCGTGCGCCATCAGCAATCTCATCCTGCTGATAAATGAAGAAATAGGGAAAGTCTCAGAGCGAGGCTGCTCGGGATGAGGGCAGAAGCACCGCTGCTCCTGCTACGCGCAAGTTCGCGCTGCCGCTTTTGCGGCGTTTTTTTCACCTGCCGAGAGGTACAACGGCCTTACGCGGTGTTTTTCATTGCCGCTTGCGTTGAGGTTACGTCTCTCTGTCACTGAAGATTGAGGAGAGTAAAACAAAACTGCGTTTTATTTTATCGCCATGAAAGGATGGAAACGGGGGCGGGTTAATAATCTATTCACCTGCGGAATAATTATGACGGCGACAGAAAAGAAATAAAAAAGCATTAAAGTTTTAGGGTGTGCTGCCGATATGCCGTTTTAGGGGTGATTTAACGTAAAAAGACCATTCTTTCGCCGTGCTGATACGGAAACATATCGTTACGTCTGTTTGCTTGTTCACTACGCCAGCGAATCATTGATAAGCCTTAATCACCTGATGTTGAAAATTAGAACAGCCTTCAGTAGAGGGTTTAAGTCAAATCCGATAGCTAATAACCTTATAGTTTATGATAGTTATTTTTCAGCTTGGATATTTTTTAGCGTCTCAACTGGTTATTTATACTGAGATTGTTGCCTATATGCAGATTTTTGTTCTGTTATTTTGGTTTGGTGATGGTTTTGTTCGAATTGATCTAAAAAAGATAATTTTTTGGCTGATAAACATTGTTTTTAAGACGTTTTTTTACCTGCGTCTGTTTTGTGAGCAAAATGGCGGTCAATAAATGTGCGTATTTGGGGGTATTTGGCTTAAATATTTTTTATTTTTGTGATCTATGTCACATTGTATTTAAAATTGCCTCTCACTTACATTGTGTGTGCTAATGGTTCGGGGGTAGAGTTGCGCTGCTTTAGGAATAATCTTATTAAATTTGTAAAAATAGTTTCATGGTGGCTAAACACTATCGAAGCAGAATGCTGTACATCCATACACGTTGGTTTACGCTCGTAGCAAATACTGAACAGTGGTCGAATTTAGCGATTGGCGAAAATTATAGCAGTCGTTTTTGAGAGATTAATTTGCCAACTTTGGGAAACAACCCAGGTCACGGGCGATAAAATTTATCACCCAGCGTATGTTTTTAAACATAGTCTGTCGGGATGGGGAATATGGGTACGTCTGAATTACTTAAGCATATTTATGACATCAATTTGTCATATTTACTTTTAGCACAGCGTTTGATCAACGATGAAAAAGCGTCCGCGATGTTCCGCCTTGGTATTGATGAAACCATGGCCGATGCGTTGGCGCAGCTGACTTTGCCGCAAATGGTCAAACTGGCCGAGACCAACCAGCTGGTTTGCCACTTCCGCTTTAACGAAAGCCAGACCATCGAACGCCTGACCAAAGAGTCGCGCGTCGACGATCTGCAACAAATCCATACCGGCATTTTGCTATCAAGCCATTTACTGCAAGAGCTATCGAGTAAAGACGCTAGCCCGACGAAGAAAAGAGCCTGATGATGGTTGAGAAAAGTATTGTTCAAGAAGCCAAGGACATTCAGCTTGCCATGGAGCTGATTTCACTGGGAGCCCGTTTGCAGATGCTGGAGAGCGAAACCCAGCTCAGCCGCGGGCGCTTGATTAAACTTTATAAGGAGTTGCGCGGTAGCCCGCCGCCAAAAGGGATGTTGCCGTTCTCAACCGACTGGTTTATGACCTGGGAACAAAATATTCACTCGTCGATGTTTTACAACGCCTACCTGTTCCTGATGAAAAGCGGACAGTGCAGCGGGGTGGAGGCGGTGATCAAAGCCTATCGCCTCTACCTGGAACAGTGTCCGCAGCAGGCCGGCGAGGCGCCGCTGCTGGCGCTGACCCGTGCCTGGACGCTGGTGCGTTTCGTCGATAGCGGCATGTTGCAGCTCTCTGCCTGCAGCTGCTGCGGCGGCGCATTTATCACTCATGCGCATCAGCCGCTGAATGGTTTCATCTGCAGTTTATGCCAACCTCCATCCCGCGCCGTAAAAAGACGTAAACTTTCGCCGCAACTGGCCGATATTATTCCTCAACTGCTGGACGAGCAGGTCAAACGCGCCATTTGAGCCGCCACATTGCCGGCTCTCGGCAATGAATACCGACGTGTGATACGCAGGGGCGGCATGCCGCCCCCAGACACGCAGCCTGGTCTGTCGCGCCAGGGCGCGTTTGCCCCACCTTCCATCCACATTGTTAATTTAAGGAATGCGTGTGCTAGTTATTTTGGGTTATCTCGTGGTATTGGGTGCGGTGTTTGGCGGCTATCTGATCGTGGGCGGTCATCTCGGTGCGTTATATCAACCGGCGGAGTTTCTGATTATCGGCGGGGCGGGTGTCGGCGCTTTCATCGTCGGCAACAACGGCAAGGCGATCAAGGCCACGCTGCGCGCGCTGCCGCGACTGATGCGCCGTTCCAAATACAACAAAGATCTGTACATGGATCTGATGGCGCTGTTGTTCCGCCTGCTGGCCAAATCGCGTCAGCAAGGCATGCTGTCGCTCGAGTTCGACATCGATAATCCGCAAGAAAGTGAAATTTTCTCTAATTATCCGCGCATCCTTGCCGATAACACCCTGGTGGAGTTCATTACCGACTATTTACGGCTGATGGTGAGCGGCAATATGAATGCGTTCGAGATCGAAGCGCTGATGGACGAAGAGATCGAAACCTACGAGCAGGAAAGCGAAGTGCCCGCCGGCAGCCTGGCGATGGTGGGTGACTCCTTGCCGGCGTTCGGTATCGTCGCGGCGGTGATGGGGGTGGTGCACGCCCTGGCTTCGGCCGATCGGCCGGCTGCGGAACTGGGGGCGCTCATCGCTAACGCCATGGTCGGTACTTTCCTCGGTATTCTGCTGGCCTACGGTTTTATCTCGCCGCTGGCCACGTTGCTGCGCCAGAAGAGCGCCGAAAACGTCAAGATGATGCAGTGCATCAAGGTCACGCTGCTGTCGAGCCTGAACGGATACGCGCCGCAGATCGCGGTCGAGTTTGGCCGCAAAACGCTGTATACCACCGAACGTCCTTCTTTCGTTGAGCTGGAAGAACACGTGCGCCGCGTGAAAGCGCCGGCGCAGCAGGCGACGGAAGAAGAAGAAGCATGAAACAGAATCATCCGGTCGTTCTGGTCAGAAAGCGCAAGTCGCATCATGCCGCCCATCACGGCGGCTCCTGGAAGATCGCTTATGCCGACTTTATGACGGCGATGATGGCGTTCTTTCTGGTGATGTGGCTGCTGGCGATCGCCAGCCCGCAGGAGCTGACGCAAATCGCCGAATATTTCCGCACGCCGCTCAAGGTTGCCTTGACCAGCGGCGACAAAAGCAGCTCCGAAAGCAGCCCTATTCCAGGCGGCGGCGACGATCCGACGCAACAGCATGGTCTGGTGAGAAAGCAGGTCGACTCGCCGGACTCGCGCGCCGAAGAGCTGCGCCTGAACAAACTGCGTGAAAAGCTGGATGAGCTGATTGAGTCCGATCCGCGCCTGAAGGCGCTGCGCCCGCATCTGTTGATCAACATGATGGATGAGGGGCTGCGCATTCAGATCATCGATAGCCAGAACCGGCCGATGTTCAAAACCGGCAGCGCGCAGGTCGAGAGTTATATGCGCGATATTCTGCGGGCGATAGCGCCGATCCTCAACGACCTGCCGAACAAGATCAGCCTGTCCGGCCACACCGATGATATCCCTTATGCCACCGGCGAGCGCGGTTACAGCAACTGGGAACTGTCGGCCGATCGCGCCAACGCCTCCCGACGCGAGCTGATCGCCGGCGGCCTGGCGGAAGGCAAGGTGCTGCGGGTGGTGGGCATGGCAGCCACCATGAGCCTGAAACAGCACGGTGCCGATGACGCAATTAACCGCCGCATCACCGTGCTGGTGTTGAATAAGCAAACGCAAGAAGGCATCGAACACGAAAATGCCGAAAGCAAAGCGATGGATATCGCCCAGCCGGATAGCCTGAAACAGCTGGCGCCGTCGGCGACTGCGCCGGCCAGCCAAACGCCGGAACCCCAGGCGGTAACGCCGACCGATCAAGCGACGCCGCCGGCGACGGACCCTGTCGCCCAATCGCAGGCATCCCCGGCGATAGCTCCGGCCGGTCAAACGCCGGAACAACCGGCGGCCACACCCGCACCGACTAACCGCGACTCACAGCCAGAGGTGACCCCGTGAGCATGGACATTAGCGATTTTTATCAGACCTTCTTTGATGAAGCGGACGAGTTGCTGGCCGACATGGAGCAACACCTGCTGGAGCTGGATCCGCTGGCCCCCGATATCGAGCCGTTGAACGCCATCTTCCGTGCGGCGCACTCGATCAAGGGCGGTGCGGCGACCTTTGGCTTTTCGGTGCTGCAGGAAACCACCCACCTGCTGGAGAACCTGCTGGACGGTGCAAGACGCCAGGAAATGAGCCTGAGCACCGAGATTATCAACCTGTTTCTGGAAACCAAAGACATTATGCAGGAGCAACTGGACGCCTATAAAACTTCGCAACAGCCTGACGCCGAAAGCTTTGAATACATTTGCCAGGCGCTGCGCCAGCTGGCGTTGGAGGCGCAGCAGCAGCAGCAGGATACGCCTGCGGCTGAACCGGCCGTTCAGCAGCCTGTCGTGAAGCCGGCGGCCGCACCGGCGGCGATCGAAGGCGGTATGCGCATTAGCCTGAACGGGTTGAAAGCCAGTGAAATCCCCTTGATGTTGGAAGAGCTGGGCAACCTCGGCGAGGTTAAAGACCCGCATCAGACGGAACACAGTCTGGACGTGACGTTGCTCACCTCCGCCAGCGAAGATGACATCAGCGCCGTGCTGTGCTTCGTGCTGGAACCGGAACAAATCAGCTTCTCGACGCCGACGCAGAGCGAACCGGCCGCCGTGGAAGCGAGCTTACCGGAGGCGGTCGCCGTGCCGGAACCTGCGCCAGCGCCGGTCGCCAGCGCCGTGCCGCCTGCCGCCAAACCGGCCGCCGCAGCGGCGGAAGCGCCAAAAGCGCGCGCCAAGGCGAGCGAATCCACCAGCATTCGCGTGGCGGTGGAAAAAGTGGATCAGCTGATCAACCTGGTGGGCGAACTGGTGATCACCCAGTCGATGCTGGCGCAACGCTCCGGCACGCTGGATCCGGTGAACCACGGCGATCTGCTGAACAGCATGAGCCAGCTGGAGCGTAACGCGCGCGATCTTCAAGAGTCGGTCATGTCGATCCGCATGATGCCGATGGAATATGTCTTCAGCCGCTACCCGCGCCTGGTGCGCGATTTGGCCGGCAAGCTGAACAAACAGGTGGAACTGACGCTGCAGGGCAGCTCCACCGAACTGGACAAGAGCCTGATCGAACGCATTATCGATCCGCTGACGCACCTGGTGCGCAACAGCCTCGATCACGGTATCGAAGAACCGGCCACCCGCATCGCCGCCGGCAAGTCGGCGGTGGGCAATCTGGTGCTGTCGGCCGAACACCAGGGTGGCAACATCTGTATTGAGGTCATCGACGACGGCGCCGGCCTGAACCGCGAAAAAATTCTCGCCAAGGCCGCGTCGCAAGGGCTGGCGGTGAGCGACAGCATGAGCGATGAAGAAGTCGGCATGCTGATCTTTGCTCCGGGCTTCTCTACCGCCGAGCAGGTGACCGACGTTTCCGGCCGTGGCGTCGGCATGGACGTGGTGAAACGAAATATTCAGGAGATGGGCGGCCACGTCGAGATCCGTTCACAGGCCGGTAAAGGCACCACCATCCGCATCCTGCTGCCGCTGACGCTGGCGATCCTTGACGGCATGTCGGTCAAGGTGAACGACGAAGTCTTCATTCTGCCGCTGAACGCGGTGATGGAATCGCTGCAGCCGCAGGCGGAAGATCTTCATCCGTTGGCCGGCGGCGAACGCGTGCTGCAGGTGCGCGGCGAATATCTGCCGCTGGTAGAACTGTATAGGGTATTCGAAGTGGAAGGCGCCAAAACCGACGCCACGCAGGGCATCGTCGTTATCCTGCAAAGTGCCGGTCGCCGCTATGCGTTGCTGGTGGATCAGCTGATCGGCCAGCATCAGGTGGTGGTGAAGAATCTGGAAAGCAACTACCGCAAAGTGCCGGGCATTTCCGCCGCGACCATTTTGGGCGACGGCAGCGTGGCCTTGATCGTCGATGTCTCGGCGTTGCAAACCTTGAACCGTGAAAAGCGTCTGACGGGCGCCGCCGCATAATAATGAGTTTATTGATTTAAAAGGTGAATGATATGGCAGGATTGGCAGCCGTCAGCAAGTTGGCTGGCGAAACGGTAGGGCAAGAGTTTCTGATTTTCACCCTGGGCAACGAGGAGTACGGCATCGATATCCTCAAGGTGCAGGAAATTCGCGGCTACGACCAGGTGACTCGTATCGCCAACACACCGGCGTTCATCAAGGGCGTCACTAACCTGCGCGGCGTGATCGTCCCGATCATCGATCTGCGGGTGAAATTCTCGCAGCAAAGCGTGTCTTACGATGAGAACACCGTGGTGATCGTGCTGAACTTTGGCCAGCGCGTGGTGGGCATCGTGGTCGACGGCGTTTCCGACGTGCTGTCGCTGACCGCCGAGCAGATTCGCCCGGCGCCGGAGTTCGCGGTGACGCTGGCGACCGAATACCTGACCGGCCTCGGTTCGCTGGGCGAGCGCATGCTGATCCTGGTGGATATCGAAAAGCTGCTGAGCAGCGAAGAGATGTCGCTGGTCGACAGCGTGGCGAAAAGCGTCTGATTCATGACCCCAGGGGGCAGGGCGCTGCCCCCTTCATCCATCACTCTTCCTGACCTGTCGCGATGCCGCAGACCGTGCCCGTAACCCCCACTAAAAATAGTTACTTTCCCGCATAAAGTTTTGCCGCACGGCGCCGATAACTCTCACATTCAACGTCATCAGAGCCTGTCTGCGCGGGCTTCAACAAGGGAAATCATGTTAAATCGTATGAAGGTGGTCACCAGCCTGTTGCTGGTGTTGGTGCTGTTTGGCGCCTTGCAGTTGATTTCGGGCGGACTCTTTTTCTCCTCGCTGAAAAGCGATAAGGAAAACTTTACCGTCCTGCAAACTATCCGCCAGCAGCAGCTGCAGCTGAGTGAAAGCCGCGTTGACCTGCTGCAGGCGCGCAACTCCCTGAACCGTGCCGGTATTCGCTACATGATGGATACCAATAAGATCGGCAGCGGCGCCACCATTGATGAACTGCTGGGCAAAGCGAAAGAAGAGCTGGCCGAGGCGGAAAGACACTATGCCGCTTACGAAAAAATCCCGCAGGATCCGCGTCAGGATCCCCAGTCGGCGGAACGCGTTAAACAGCAATACGACATTCTGTACGGCGCGCTTTCCGAACTGATCCAACTGCTGGGCGAAGGCAAGATCAACGCCTTCTTCGATCAGCCTACGCAGAGCTACCAGGACAACTTTGAGCAGAGCTACAACGTTTATCTGGAGCAAAACGGCAAGCTGTACCAGATCGCGGTTGACGGCAGCAACAGCTCTTACAACTCGGCCATCTGGACGCTGATCGTGATTCTGGTCGTGGTGCTGGCGGTGATCGTACTGGTCTGGACCGGTATCCATCACATCCTGGTGCGCCCGCTGAACCGCATGATCGATCACATCAAGCAGATCGCCGCCGGCGACCTGACTCAGCAGATCGTCGTCAACAGCCGCAACGAAATGGGCGTGCTGGCGGCCAGCCTGAAACACATGCAAGGCGAACTGATTGAAACCGTCAGCGGCGTACGTCAGGGCGCGGACGCCATCTACAGCGGCGCGTCAGAAATCGCTGCGGGCAACAACGATCTCTCCTCCCGCACCGAGCAGCAGGCCGCGTCGCTGGAAGAGACCGCCGCCAGCATGGAACAGCTGACCGCGACGGTGAAACAGAACGCCGAAAACGCCCGTCAGGCTTCACAGCTGGCGTTGAGCGCCTCCGAAACCGCGCAGAAAGGCGGCAAGGTCGTGGCCAACGTGGTGCAGACCATGCATGACATCGCCGGCAGCTCGCAGAAAATTGCCGATATCACCGGCGTGATCGACGGTATCGCCTTCCAGACCAACATCCTGGCGTTGAACGCCGCGGTGGAAGCGGCGCGTGCCGGCGAGCAGGGCCGCGGCTTCGCGGTGGTGGCCGGCGAAGTGCGTAACCTGGCGCAGCGCAGCGCGCAGGCGGCGAAAGAGATCAAAGGCCTGATCGAAGATTCGGTCAGCCGCGTCGATATGGGCTCCGTGTTGGTCGAAAGCGCCGGTGAAACCATGGGCGACATCGTCAACGCCGTTACCCGCGTGACCGACATCATGGGCGAAATCGCCTCGGCGTCGGACGAGCAGAGCCGCGGTATCGATCAGGTTGGCCAGGCGGTAGCGGAAATGGACCGCGTCACCCAGCAGAACGCCTCGTTGGTGGAAGAATCCGCCTCGGCGGCGGCGGCGCTGGAAGAACAGGCCAGCATGCTGACCCAGTCGGTGGCGGTATTCCGCCTGAGGCAGGAAGGCCAGGAAGAGTTTAAAGCGCCTGTCACCAGCAAGGCGACGGTAACACCGGTAATCAATCATAAGAAAATGAACGCCAGCGATCTGCAGGATAACTGGGAAACGTTCTAACCGGTATCGGGCCTCTCTCGCAGAGGCCCTTTTCCCTACGTAGGCCGGTCGCCGGCCGGCTGCAAGGAGGTTCACAGTGTTTAACCGAATCCGTATCTCTACCAGCTTGTTCCTGTTGTTGATGACCTTCTGCGTTCTGCAGTTGGCCAGCAGCGGCCTGTCGTATTCCGCGTTTCGCTCCGATAACCACAACCTCGACATCATCACCCTCGGCAGCCAGCAGCGCGATTCGCTCAGCCTGAGCTGGGTGTCGCTGTTGCAGGCGCGCAATACGCTGAACCGCGCCGGCACCCGCGCGGCGCTGAAGCTGCCGCAGGAGCAGGTGAACGAACTGATGAGCAGCGCCCGCAGTTCGCTGCAGAAGGCCGACCTCTATTTCAATCAGTTTATGGCGGTTGAACGCAGCAGTGAACAGCAGAGCCAGCAGACGGCCACCACCAAGGCCAGCTACGAGCGGCTGCGTGGCGCGCTGCGTGAACTGATCGGTTTCCTGGAAAAGGGCGAGCTGCAGGCGTTTATGGATCAGCCGACGCAGAAAACCCAGGACCTGTTTGAGGCCGACTTCGTGCAGTACCTGCAACTGGTCAACGGCGACATCAGCGAGGCCAGAGACGCCAATCAGTTCTCCTTCACGTTGGCGGGCCTGATGCTGGCGGGCGCGGTATTGATGCTGATCGTGGTGACCGGCAGCGCCATGTGGTGGTTGCGCACCATGTTGGTACAACCGTTGAACCAAATCCGCAGCCACTTTGAACGCATCGCCGCCGGCGATTTGGCGACGCCGATTCAGGTGTATGGCCGCAATGAAATCAGCATGCTGTTCGCCAGTCTGCAACGCACGCAGCAGTCGCTGATCGGCACCGTCGGCGCGGTGCGCGACGGGGCGGAGTCAATACTGATCGGCCTGCAGGAGATCTCCGAAGGCAATAACGATCTTTCTTCCCGCACCGAGCAGCAGGCCGCTTCGCTGGAAGAGACCGCCGCCAGCATGGAACAGCTGACCGCGACGGTGAAGCAGAACGCCGACAATGCGCGACAGGCCTCACAGTTGGCGCGCGATGCCTCGGCCACCGCGGCCAAGGGCGGCGAACTGGCCGGTGACGTTGTGACCACCATGCACGATATCGCCAACAGCTCGCAGAAAATCGGCGCTATCACCAGCGTGATTGACGGCATCGCTTTCCAGACCAACATTCTGGCGCTCAATGCGGCGGTGGAAGCGGCGCGCGCCGGTGAACAGGGGCGTGGTTTCGCCGTGGTCGCCGGTGAAGTGCGCAACCTGGCGAGCCGCAGCGCGCAGGCGGCGAAAGAGATCAAGGTACTGATCGACGAATCGGTCAGCCGCGTCAAACACGGCTCGGTGCTGGTGGAAAACTCCGGTGCCACCATGCAGGACATCGTGCGTTCGGTGACCCGCGTGACCGACATCATGGGCGAGATCGCCTCGGCTTCGGATGAACAGAGCCGCGGCATCGAGCAGGTGACGCAGGCGGTGACCCAGATGGATCAGGTCACTCAGCAGAACGCCGCGCTGGTGGAAGAATCCGCTTCTGCCGCCACCGCGCTGGAAGAGCAGGCCATTACCTTGGCCGACGCGGTCGCGGTATTCCGTCTGGCGGACGATAACTTCGTCGCGCCAGGTAACAGCAACAACGCAGTTTCACCCGTGGTAAAGGAAGCCCAAGATTGTTAAACCGCATAAGCAGCACGTTTTTCTCCGGTGAGGTGGCATGAAACAGACGCCGTCAACTTCTAACCGGGATACTGCGTCGATGTTGACGCAAATGGTGCAGCGCCTGCCGCTGTCGGACGTGCATTTTCGCCGTATCAGCCAGTTGATTTATCAACGCGCCGGCATCGTGCTGGCGGAGCATAAGCGCGAGATGGTTTACAACCGCCTGGTGCGCCGGTTGCGGCTGTTGGGATTGCACGATTTCGGTGACTACCTGGCGCTGCTGGAAAGCGACCCGAACAGCGCAGAGTGGCAGGCGTTCATCAACGCGCTGACCACCAACCTGACGGCCTTTTTCCGCGAGGCGCATCACTTCCCGATCCTGGCGGAACACGCGCGCTCGCGGCCGAACGGCTACAGCGTCTGGAGCACCGCGGCCTCGACCGGCGAAGAACCGTATTCGATCGCCATCACGCTGAGCGATGCATTGGGTCAGCGGGCCGGCAGTTGCCAGGTCTGGGCCAGCGACATCGATACGCAGGTGCTGGAAAAAGCGGAGGCGGGCGTATACCGCCAGGAAGATCTGCGTACCCTGACGCCGACCCAAATGCAGCGCTATTTCCTGCGCGGCACCGGGCCGCATCAGGGGCTGGTGCGCGTGCGGCCGGAGCTGGCGGCGCGGGTCAACTTCCAGCCGCTGAACCTGCTGGCGCCGGAGTGGGCGCTGCCGGGGCAATTCGACGCCATTTTTTGCCGCAACGTCATGATCTATTTCGATAAGGCGACGCAGGAGCGCATCCTGCGCCGCTTCGTTCCCTTGCTTAAGCCGGGGGGGCTGATGTTTGCCGGCCACTCCGAGAATTTCAGCCAGATCAGCCGGGATTTCTACTTGCGTGGGCAGACCGTGTATGGGCTGACCAAGGAGAGGTAATGAGTAAAATCAGAGTGTTATGCGTAGACGATTCGGCACTGATGCGCCAGCTGATGACGGAAATCGTGAACGGCCACGCCGACATGGAAATGGTAGCGACCGCGCCGGATCCGCTGGTGGCGCGCGATCTGATCAAAAAGTTTAATCCCCAGGTGCTGACGCTGGACGTCGAGATGCCGCGCATGGACGGGCTGGATTTCCTCGAAAAGCTGATGCGCCTGCGGCCGATGCCGGTGGTGATGGTCTCTTCGCTGACCGGTAAGGGGTCTGAGATTACGCTGCGCGCGCTGGAGCTGGGCGCGGTGGACTTCGTCACCAAACCGCAGCTCGGTATCCGTGAGGGCATGTTGGCCTACAGCGAACTGATTGCCGAGAAGATCCGCACCGCCGCCAGAGCGCGCCTGCCGCAGCGTTCCAACAGCCCGGCGCCGGCGATCCTCAGCCACGCGCCGCTGCTGAGCAGTGAAAAATTGATCGCCATCGGCGCCTCCACCGGCGGCACCGAAGCGATCCGCCAGGTACTGCAGCCGCTGCCGGCCACCAGTCCAGCGCTGTTGATCACCCAGCACATGCCGCCCGGTTTCACCCGTTCGTTCGCCGAGAGGCTGAACAAACTGTGCCAGATCACGGTGAAAGAAGCGGAGGACGGTGAGCGTGTGTTGCCGGGCCACGCCTACATCGCACCGGGGGACCGCCACCTGGAGCTGGCGCGCAGCGGCGCCAACTATCAGGTGAAGCTGCATGACGGCCCGGCGGTCAACCGCCATCGTCCGTCTGTCGACGTGCTGTTCCGTTCGGTGGCGCAATATGCCGGCCGCAATGCGGTGGGGGTGATCCTCACCGGCATGGGGAACGACGGTGCGGCGGGGATGCTGGAGATGCACCGCGCCGGGGCGTATACCCTGGCGCAGAACGAGGCGAGCTGCGTGGTGTTCGGCATGCCGCGCGAGGCGATCGCCAGCGGCGGCGTCAGCGAAGTGGTCGAGTTGGACAGGATGAGCCAGCGCATGTTGGCGCAGATTTCCGGCGGCCAGGCATTGCGTATTTGATTTTAGTCCGCAGGGTTTACTCGGCGGCGATATGACCCTGGTTCGCCGCGCGGCGGCCTGCGGTTTTGCATCATTAAACGGTTAACTATTTCAGGAGTAACAATGGCAGACAAGAACCTCAGATTTCTGGTTGTGGACGACTTTTCCACCATGCGCCGCATCGTCAGAAATCTGCTCAAAGAGCTGGGCTTCAACAACGTCGAAGAAGCTGAAGACGGCGCGGATGCGCTGAACAAGCTGCGCGCCGGCGGTTTCGACTTCGTGGTGTCCGACTGGAACATGCCGAACATGGACGGGCTGGAGCTGTTGCAAACCATCCGCGCCGATGGCGCGCTGGCCGCGATGCCGGTGCTGATGGTGACGGCGGAAGCCAAGAAAGAAAATATCATCGCGGCGGCGCAGGCCGGCGCCAGCGGTTATGTAGTGAAACCTTTTACGGCGGCGACGCTGGAAGAAAAGCTCAACAAGATTTTTGAAAAATTGGGCATGTAAGGAGAGGGCGATGAGAGACATTCCAATGCCTGCCAGCGATGCAGCGACCGCGGGAGAGATTATCTCCCGCATCGGCCAACTGACCCGAATGCTGCGCGACAGCATGCGCGAACTGGGGCTCGATCAGGCGATCGCCCAGGCGGCAGAGGCGATCCCGGATGCGCGCGACCGTCTTGACTATGTCGTAACCATGACGGCGCAGGCGGCGGAACGGGCGTTGAACTGCGTGGAGGCGGCGCAACCGCGCCAGGCGGAGCTGGAATCCGGCGCCAACGCGTTGAAAGGGCGCTGGGACGAGTGGTTCGCCAATCCCATCGAATTGGACGATGCGCGTTCTCTGGTCAACGACACGCGCCAGTATCTGGATCAGGTGCCGGGCCATACGGCCTTCACCAATGCCCAGCTACTGGAAATCATGATGGCGCAGGACTTCCAGGATCTGACCGGTCAGGTGATCAAGCGCATGATGGACGTGGTGCAGGAGATCGAAAAGCAGCTGCTGATGGTGCTGATGGAAAACATGCCGGAGCAGCCGGTGAAGGAAAAACGGCCGAACGACAGCCTGCTGAACGGCCCGCAGCTCGACCAGAACGGCGTCGGCGTCATCGCCAACCAGGCGCAGGTCGACGATCTGCTCGACAGCCTCGGTTTCTAAGGCTTTTCGGGGCGCGCGACGGCGCGCCCCGAAAGTTGCGCGGTGTCCCGCAAAGATTAATGTATATAGCATTGCTATATACATCATGGCGGTTATAATTTGTACTCCAATTTAAGGAGGTCGCCATGACGTTAGGTTCTGTCTTTACCAATAATCGGACACAGGCTGTACGCTTGCCCGCAGAGGTGCGTTTCCCTGATACCGTTTCTAAAGTGACCGTCCGCGTAGTGGGCAAAGAGCGCATTCTTACCCCCCTGGAGAATACCTGGGACAGTTTCTTCTGTGCGGAAAATGAGGTGAGCGATGATTTCCTCAATGAACGTGCAGGACAGCACCAGGGCGAGCGGGAAGATTTTTGATGTTCAGTCATATGCTGGACACCAACATTGTTATCTATGTCATCAAGCGCCGGCCGCTGGAAGTGCTGGAGGCATTCAACCGCTATGCAGGTAAAATGGTCATTTCGTCGATCACCTATGGCGAATTGGTTCACGGGGTGGAGAAAAGCGCTCGTCCAACGGTGAACGCCAGAGTAGTTGAGGATTTTGTCTCCCGATTGGACATTCTCGATTACAGCGCCAAAGCGGCATCGCACTACGGCAATATCCGGGCTGCGCTGGAACGCCAGGGAACGCCTATTGGCGTAAACGATCTACATATCGCCGGGCATGCGCGCAGCGAAGGATTGATCCTGGTGACCAATAATCGACGCGAATTTGAGCGCGTTGAGGGTTTGCGGCTGGAAAATTGGTTGTAACCTCTCCCTGATGGTCTCATCCCCTAAATAACCCGCCTTTTTCCCCGTTGTTCCGCCAATGACATCGCCAATTTTTTGGCATGCTGACCGCCATTCTTTACCCTCCCGACACAGGAACGGCGTTTCGTGGCTGAAGACAGCGATCTGGAAAAAAGCGAGGCCCCCACGCCCCACAGGCTGGAGAAGGCGCGTGAAGACGGCCAGATCCCGCGTTCCCGCGAATTGACCTCGGTGCTGATGCTGCTCTCGGGCCTCGCGATCATCCTGATGTCCGGCAGCAACATGGCGCAACAGCTGGCGGCGATGCTCACGCAGGGGTTGAACTTCGACCACGGCATGGTCAGCAACGATAAACAGATGGTGCGCCAACTCGGCATGCTGCTGCGCCAGGCGGTGCTGGCGCTGTTGCCGATCATGGCGGGGCTGGTACTGGTGGCGCTCGCCGCGCCGATGCTGCTGGGGGGCATTCTGTTCAGCGGCAAGTCGATTAAATTCGACTTGAAGCGGTTGAACCCGTTGTCCGGGTTGAAGCGCATCTTTTCCACTCAGGTGCTGGCCGAGCTGCTGAAAGGGATCCTGAAAGCGACGCTGGTCGGCTGGGTGACCGGTCTTTATCTGTGGCACAACTGGGCGGCAATGCTGCATCTGATGACCCAGCAGCCGCTCGATGCGCTGGGCAATGCGCTGCAGATGATCCTGTTCTGCGGTTTTCTGGTGGTGTTGGGATTGACGCCGATGGTGGCGTTCGACGTGTTCTACCAGCTGTGGAGCCACTTCAAAAAGCTGAAGATGACCAAGCAGGATATTCGCGACGAATTCAAAGACCAGGAAGGGGACCCGCACGTTAAGGGGCGTATTCGTCAGCAGCAGCGGGCGATCGCCCGGCGCCGCATGATGGCCGATGTGCCCAAAGCGGACGTGATCGTCACCAACCCGACGCACTACGCCGTCGCGTTGCAGTACAACGACAAGAAAATGAGCGCGCCGAAGGTGCTGGCCAAAGGGGCCGGCGAAATCGCCTTGCGCATTCGCGAGCTCGGTGCGGAGCACCGCATCCCGATGCTGGAAGCGCCGCCGCTGGCGCGTGCGCTGTATCGACACAGCGAGATTGGACAACATATTCCGGCCACCCTGTATGCCGCCGTCGCCGAAGTGCTGGCCTGGGTGTACCAGCTGCGCCGCTGGCGGCGCGAGGGCGGCCTGATCCCGAAAAAACCTGAACGTTTACCGGTGCCGGAAGCACTGGATTTTGCAAGAGAGAGTGACTCTGATGGCTAATTTGGCCTCCCTGCTTCGTTTGCCGGGCAATTTTAAAGATACGCAGTGGCAGGTGTTGGCCGGCCCGGTGTTGATCCTGCTGATCCTGTCGATGATGGTGCTGCCGTTGCCGGCGTTTATCCTCGACCTGCTGTTTACCTTCAACATCGCGCTGTCAATCATGGTGCTGCTGGTGGCGATGTTCACCCAGCGCACGCTCGAATTCGCCGCCTTCCCGACCATTCTGCTGTTCTCCACGCTGCTGCGTTTGTCGCTCAACGTCGCGTCGACGCGCATCATCTTGCTGGAAGGGCATACCGGCTCCGCCGCTGCCGGCCGCGTGGTGGAGGCCTTCGGCCACTTCCTGGTGGGGGGCAACTTCGCCATCGGTATCGTGGTGTTCATCATCCTGGTGTTGATCAACTTCATGGTCATCACCAAGGGAGCCGGGCGTATCGCCGAAGTGGGCGCGCGTTTCGTCCTGGACGGCATGCCGGGTAAACAGATGGCGATCGACGCCGATCTGAACGCCGGGTTGATCGGCGAAGACGAAGCGAAGAAACGCCGTGCCGAAGTGACCCAGGAGGCCGATTTCTACGGCTCGATGGACGGTGCCAGTAAATTCGTGCGTGGCGACGCCATTGCCGGCCTGATGATCATGGTGCTGAACGTCGTCGGCGGCCTGTTGGTCGGTGTCGTGCAGCATGGTATGGAGCTGGGGGCGGCGGCGGAAAGCTATACGCTGCTGACCATCGGTGACGGTCTGGTGGCGCAGATCCCGGCGCTGGTGATCTCCACCGCCGCCGGCGTTATCGTCACCCGCGTCGCGACCGATCAGGACGTCGGTGAGCAGATGGTGGGCCAGCTGTTCAACAATCCGCGCGTGATGTTGCTGAGCGCCGGGGTACTGGGGCTGTTGGGCCTGGTGCCGGGCATGCCGAACCTGGTGTTCCTGCTGTTTACCGCCGCTTTGCTGGGCCTGGCCTGGTGGCTGCGTGGCCGTGAACAACAGGCACCGAAAACGGTGGAGGCGCCGGTGATGCCGGAGAATCCGCAGGCCGCCGAGGCCAGCTGGGCCGATGTCCAGTTGGAAGATCCGCTGGGGATGGAAGTAGGCTATCGGTTGATTCCGATGGTCGATTTTCAACAGAACGGCGAGCTGCTGGGCCGTATTCGCGGTATCCGCAAGAAATTCGCGCAGGACATGGGCTATCTGCCGCCGGTGGTGCACATTCGCGACAATCTGGAGCTGCCGCCAGCCAGTTACCGCATCCTGATGAAAGGCGTCGAGATCGGCAGTGGCGAAGCGCAGCCGGGCCGCTGGTTGGCGATCAACCCCGGCAATGCCGTGGGTGAGCTGGCGGGAGACAAAACCATTGATCCGGCCTTTGGGCTCGAGGCGGTATGGATCGACAGCGCCTTGCGCGAGCAGGCGCAGATCCAGGGCTTTACCGTGGTGGAAGCCAGCACCGTAGTAGCGACGCACCTTAATCACCTGATCGGCCAGTTCGCCAGCGAGCTGTTTGGCCGCCAGGAAACTCAGCAGCTGCTGGACCGTGTTTCACAAGAGATGCCGAAGCTGACCGAAGACTTCGTGCCGGGCGTGGTGTCGCTGACCACGCTGCACAAAGTGCTGCAAAACCTGCTGGCCGAGCGTGTTTCTATCCGCGATATGCGCACCATCGTCGAAACGCTGGCGGAACATGCCCCGGCGCAAAGCGATCCTTATGAGCTGACCACCGTGGTACGGGTGGCGCTGGGCCGGGCGATCACACAGCAGTGGTTCCCAGGCAACGGCGAGATTCAGGTCATCGGTCTGGATACCCAACTGGAGCGCCTGTTGTTGCAGGCGTTGCAGGGCGGAGGCGGTCTGGAACCGGGGCTGGCCGATCGCCTGCTGGATCAGGCGCGCCAGGCGCTGCAGCGGCAAGAGATGCTCAGCGCGCCGCCGGTGCTGCTGGTCAACCATGCGCTGCGTGCCTTGCTGGCGCGCTTCCTGCGCCGCAGTCTGCCGCAGATCGTGGTGTTGTCCAACCTCGAAATCAACGACGATCGCCAGATTCGCATGACCTCGACCATTGGAGCCGCCTGATGAAACGTTGTCTGTTCGTGCTGTGTTTGCTGGCGCCGTTAACCGCCGGTGCGGTGTCCGGCTCCTGGGTGGCCGAAGGGGCGGGCGTGACGTTGGAACAGGGCGGCATGCGCGATGAGTCCGCCGGTTTGCGGCCGCCGAACGCGCTGCCGGATGCCAATGCGCGCATCACCCGCGTCAGCTGGCGCTACCGTTTACTGGGGCCGGAGCCGGCCGGGCTGCAGGCCCAGCTGTGTACGGTGAACCGTTGCATTCCGCTCGGCGGCGGCAGCGGCAGCAGCAACGGCCTGCAGGGCGAACCGGCCAATGCGGAATTGCGCTTTGTCTATTACGTGCAGTCGCAAGGCGGGCTGAACCCGCCGCTGCGGGTGATTGGCAATCAGGTGATCGTCAATTATCAGTAGGATCAGGCCAGAATTTGCAGGCCGTTGCGTTCGACCAGTGACAGCAGCTTCATTGCGGCGGAGTTCGGTTGTGCTTCGCCGCGCTCCCATTTCTGCACCGCCTTTTTACTGACGTTGAGATACAGCGCAAACACCGGCTGACTGACGTTTTCCCGTTCGCGCAGCGCGCGGATCTCGGCCGGCCCGAACTGTTTCACCGGCCGCAGGCACAGCATGTCGAAGGTGCGCATGGTCACGTCGTCGACGAAACCGGCGCGGTGCAGGCCCTGAACTTCCTGGTGGATCTCGGCAAGAATTTTACTCATCGCTTAGCCTCCGTAATTCCTTGTTGTTGACCAGCTGGTAGAGTCTGAAGGGGGAATAATCCAGATACAGCGCAGCCAGATGTTTCAATCCTTGTAACTCGTCCGTACTGATGTTTTCTCTCTCGCTTTTGGCAAAGCCGCGCATAAAAAACAGGCGTTCTTCATCGCGAAAAACGATCAGTACCCGATAACCGCCCCGTTTGCCCGCACCAGCCCGAGCGATTCGCTTCTTGTACACGTAACCGCCAAGACTGGCGTCGTACAGCTGACGTTGCATTTCTCGCGCCGCTTTCACTATCGTGACGTCGCTGATGCGCTCGCGCGCGGCAAAACCCTGAAAGGTTTTGGTGAGATAAATGTCGGCCATTCGCTCTCCCTGCGAATCTATACCCGTCAAGGGTATATTTCAAGTGGTTTAAAAATCACCACAGGGTGACAAGCGGCCAAAGGGAAATAAACAGCCAAATTCACGCCATGCGCAGCCTGGCGCAAAGCCTTAAGTGAATTCAAAGAGTGATAGGGAGAAAATGCGAGGGGATGTGCAAAAGCCGGTTAACGCGTACCCGGTGATAGGCTCACCGGGCGAAATCAGACAGGTCAGACGCCGATTTTTCTGCCGAGCAGGCTGCCGGCGTGCGACTGGCCGTCCGGGCCATACAGCGATTTGTTGTTCTTGCTGAGGATCGCCAGCGCCTGAGCGTTATGGTCGATCTGCTGATTGAGCAGCAGGCCATTGTGCTGATTCTTCTCGCGCAGCGTTTGGCTCAGCAGTTGAACGCGTTGCCAGCGATCGGCCAGGGGCGCATGGCTGGAATAGGGGGCGCGTTGCCCGCAGGCTTTCTCCTGCCCCAGGCGCTGTTGCTCGAGGTAAGCGACCGTCGCCAGCAGTTGGCTTTTGGCATCGGTGACGCGCTGCAATGCCACGCCGGGCAACTGGCCAGAGCACAGCAAGTCGTGCTCTTCCTCCAGCACGCCATTGAGCGCCTGCAGCGTTTCCAACAGTTTGTCCAGCAGTTGTGCCAGGTTTTCCATAGTGATGACTTATCCTTTACCGCTACTCGCCGCGCGCTGTCAGTCGCGTCCGGCGATCCATTGAATATCGCTCTGCGCGTCTTGCAGCAGCGCGTCGGCGATTTTGCCGGCGTCCATCTTCAGCTCGCCGTTGCGGATCGCCTGCTTGATCGCCTCGACCCGGCCCATATCGATATCCTGGGTGCCCGGCTGCATCAGGCGCGCCTGCGCCTCGCTCAGTTTGACCTGCGTGCCGCTGACGGCGGTTTCGGCCACGGCGGCCTTGCGCGGTTGGAGCGGGTTGTCGGCCGGGGTTTCACGCGGTTGCACAGTGGAAACCGGCTGTAACCGCTGGGTGCGATCGATACTCATGGTCCATCTCCGTTTACGCCGTGGCCGCTCGGGGGCGACGACGCTGCAATGAAAGTTTTGCGGCCCTGGTGGCCAATAAAATGCTGCTTGATTTGTCTTATCGGCAAGGTTTGCGGAACCTTTACTTTTTTATAACGTAATGCGAATCGCGCCGTCGTCTCCGACCACGCCGCTGACGATCTGCCCAGACGCCATGCGCACGCGCACGCTGTCTTCGGCGGCGGCGTTGTTCATCGCCTTACCCGCACCGCTGATGTTGAATCCTTCGCCCTGCGCGGTGACCTGCACCGGTTGCCCGGCCTTGATAATCCAGGCGCGGCGCAGCATGGCGAGGGTTAGCGGTTGGCCAGGACTGATATTGCGCAGGCTGACTGCACCTAACGCTTTGCCCGCTTCGGTCAGCGCGCGCGGCGGCAGGGTATCGAGCCGGCCTTCCTTCAACGTCAGATCCGCCGCCGTCAACCGGCTGCCGGCGCTGATGCCGCGCGCCGAAACCAGATAGCGCCCGAATACCTGCACCTGCGTCTGGATAAAACGCCGCTCCTGGCCACAGCGCGCCGAAATGCTGACGTTGCCGCCGATCCGCGCATTGGGCGGCAGCGACAGCTGCGGCAGTTCGCAGGCGGGCCATTGGGCCGGCGGCGTGCGCACCCGCACTTTCACCTGCACCGGCTCGCCGGTGAACTTGCCTTTGATGAAGCTTTCGATTTGCGTCGCCAGATCGTCGGCGCGCGCGTTCAGACTGCACAGCAGGCCGATAAGCAGCAGCATTTTACCTTTCATCGTCATCTTCTCAAGCTTCATCGGGATACGCGTAAGTGTACCCGCAGCGCGCGCAGGCTAAGCAGATAAATAGCGCCCCATTTTGCGTCTATTCCCGCGATAGGGTGGCGCAGGGGACGTTTATCCTGTCGACTCCAAATTCTAACCTCGCGGAGGGAGCATGCTCGACAAACTGGACGCGGCTCTGCGCTTTGGCCAAGAGGCGCTGAACTTGCGCGCCCAGCGGCAGGAAATTCTGGCCGCCAACATCGCCAACGCAGACACACCGGGTTATCAGGCGCGGGATATCGATTTCGCCAGCCAATTGAACAAAGTGCTGGAACAAGGGCGCGTCAACGGCAACGGCATGTCGCTGAACCTGACGGCGGCGCGCCACATCCCGGCGCAGACCCTGCAGCCGCCGCAGCTCGATCTGTTGTACCGGGTACCGGATCAGCCGTCGATGGACGGCAACACGGTGGACATGGATCGCGAACGCACCAACTTTGCCGATAACAGCCTGAAATATCAGACCGACCTGACGCTGCTCAGCGGGCAGATCAAAGGGATGATGTCCGTGCTGCAACAAGGATAAGGCGCATGTCTTTACTGAACATTTTTGATATCTCCGGCTCGGCGTTATCGGCGCAATCCCAGCGCATGAACGTCAGCGCCAGCAACATGGCCAACGCCGACAGCGTGACCGGCCCGGACGGCGAGCCTTACCGCGCCAAGCAGGTGGTGTTCCAGGTCGCGGCGGCCCCTGGTCAGCCGACCGGCGGCGTGCGCGTCGCCCAGGTGGTGGACGATCCGGCGCCAGAGCGTCTGGTCTATCAGCCGGGCAACCCGCTGGCGGATGCCAAGGGCTACGTGCGCATGCCGAACGTCGACGTGGTGGGCGAAATGGTTAACACCATCTCCGCCTCGCGCAGCTACCAGGCCAACGTCGAGGTGCTCAACACCACCAAGTCGATGATGATGAAAACCCTGACGCTGGGTCAGTAACCGGAGGTTCCCATGGCTATCGCCGCAACCACTAACGAGCCGTTGGACAACACCGTCATCGGTAACAACAGCAAAAATACCAACAGCCAGGATCTGCACAACAGCTTCCTGACGCTGCTGGTGGCGCAGTTGAAAAACCAGGATCCGACCAATCCGATGCAGAACAACGAACTGACCTCGCAGCTGGCGCAGATCAACACCGTTCAGGGCATCGAAAAACTCAACACCACGCTGGGCTCGATCTCCGGCCAGATCAACAGCAACCAGTCGCTGCAGGCGACGGCGCTGATCGGTCACGGCGTGATGGTGCCGGGCAACAACATTCTGGTCGGCAGCAAGGATGGCAAGGTCAGCACCACGCCGTTCGGCGTGGAACTGGAGCGCGCCGCCGATCAGGTGACCGCCACCATCACCAACGCCAGCGGGCAGGTGGTGCGCACCATCGAAATCGGCGGTCTGACCGCCGGCGTACACGCCTTCACCTGGGACGGTTCGCTGGATGACGGCTCCACCGCGCCCGACGGCGCCTACAAAGTGGCGATTAACGCCAAAGGCAACGGCGAGCAGTTGGTGGCGCGCAGCCTGCACTTCGGGCTGGTGAACGGCGTGATCCGCGACGGTAACGGCGCCAAGCTGGATCTCGGCCTGGCGGGCAACGCCACCCTGGAAGACGTGCGACAGATCTTATAACCCTCAGCATCAGGCTCAATCGGACGATAGCCTGACCACTATTCGGAGAATAACATGGCCTTTTCTCAGGCAGTCAGCGGCTTGAACGCGGCAGCAACCAACCTGGACGTGATCGGTAACAACATCGCCAACTCCGCGACCGCGGGCTTCAAATCCGGCAGCGTGTCCTTCGCCGACATGTTCGCCGGTTCGCAGGTTGGTCTGGGCGTTAAAGTGTCCGGCATCACCCAGAACTTCAAGGGCGGCACCACCACCGGCACCAGCCGTGCGCTGGATGTGGCCATCAACGGCAACGGCTTTTTCCGCATGCAGGATAAAGACGGCGGCATCTTCTATACCCGCAACGGCCAGTTCAAGCTGGACGAGAACCGCAACCTGACCAACATGCAGGGCCTGCAGCTGACCGGCTACCCGGCGGCCGGTTCTCCACCGACCATCCAGCAGGGTGCCAACCCGGTGCCGCTGAGCATTCCTGAAGGCATGATGAACGCCAAGGCGTCTACCTCCGGTGAGATGGTGGCCAACCTGAAGTCCACCCATAAAGTGCCGGAGAACAAGACGTTCGATCCGACCAAACAGGACAGCTACAACTACGTCAACACCATCACCGCCTACGACTCGCTGGGTAACGCGCACAACATCAACGCCTACTTCGTGAAGACGGAAGACAACAAGTGGCAGGTCTACACTCAGGACGGCAGCGCAGCGCCAGTGAACGCCGGCACCATGGAGTTCAGCACCAGCGGCAACCTGGTGAAAACCACCAGCACCAACGGTGCGCCGGGGGAGTTCAGCATGGTGATCCCGATGACCGCCAAAGACGGCGCACCGGCGCAAAACTTCACCCTGAGCTTCGCCGGCAGCATGCAGCAGAACGTGGGCAGCGACTCGGTGAGCAAAGTGGCGCAGGACGGCTATGCCGCCGGTGAATACACCAACTTCCAGATCAACAACGACGGCACAGTGGTGGGCATCTACTCCAACCAGCAGACTCAGGTGCTGGGCCAGATCGTCATGGCCAACTTCTCCAACCCGGAAGGGCTGGCGTCGCAGGGCGATAACGTGTGGCAGGAAACCGGTGCGTCCGGTCAGCCGCGCGTTGGTCTGTCGGGCGGCGGCGGCTTCGGTAAGCTGACCAGCGGCGCGCTGGAATCTTCCAACGTCGATCTGAGCCAGGAGCTGGTGAACATGATCGTCGCACAGCGTAACTACCAGTCCAACGCCCAGACCATCAAGACGCAGGACTCCATCCTGCAGACGCTGGTTAGCCTGCGCTAATAAGGTCGAGTTATGGATCACGCGATTTATACCGCGATGGGCGCGGCGCGCCAAACGCTGGAACAGCAGTCCATTACCGCCAACAACCTGGCGAATGCGTCGACGCCGGGCTTTCGCGCCCAGCTCGCCGCATTGCGCGCGGTGCCGGTCGACGGGCCGAGCATGGCGACGCGCACCTTGGTGACCGCGTCGACGCCGGGCGCCGATATGAGCCAGGGGGCGCTGAACTACACGGCGCGTCCCCTGGACGTGGCGCTGCAGCAGGACGGTTTTCTGGCGGTGGGCCTGCCGGGTGGGGGGGAAGCCTATACCCGCAACGGCAACATTCAAATTTCCTCCACCGGGCAGTTGACGGTGCAGGGGTTGCCGGTGATGGGCGACGGCGGCCCGATCGAGGTGCCGCCGTCGGCGGAGATCACCATCGCGGCCGACGGCACCATTTCGGCGCTGAACGCCGGCGATCCGCCGAACACCATCGCGCAGATCGGCCGCCTGAAGCTGGTGAAAGCCGATGCGCGCGAAGTAATGCGCGGTGACGACGGGCTGTTTCGCCTGACGCCGGAAACCCAACAGCAGCGCGGCAATCAGTTGCAAAACGATCCGCAGGTGCGGGTGATGCCGGGCGTGCTGGAAGGCAGCAACGTCAAGCCGATGGAGACCATGGTCGACATGATCGCCAACGCCCGCCGCTTTGAAATGCAAATGAAGGTCATCCACAGCGTGGATGAAAACGAACAGCGTGCCAACTCACTGCTCTCAGTGAGTTAAGCAGCAAGGAAATAACCGATGATTCCATCCTTATGGATTGCCAAAACCGGTCTGGACGCGCAGCAGACCAACATGGACGTGATCGCCAACAACCTGGCGAACGTCAGCACCAACGGCTTCAAACGCCAGCGTGCGGTATTTGAAGATCTGCTGTACCAGACCATGCGTCAGCCGGGGGCGCAGTCCTCCGAGCAGACCACGCTGCCTTCCGGTCTGCAGATCGGCACCGGCGTGCGTCCGGTGGCGACCGAGCGTCTTCACAGCCAAGGTAACCTGTCGCAGACCAACAACAGCAAAGACGTCGCCATCAAGGGGCAGGGATTCTTCCAGGTGATGCTGCCGGACGGCACTCAGGCCTATACCCGTGACGGGTCGTTCCAGATCGATCAGAACGGCCAGCTGGTGACCTCCAGCGGTTTCCAGGTGCAGCCGGCGATCACCATTCCGGCGAACGCGCTGTCCATCACCGTCGGCCGCGACGGCATCGTCAGCGTCACCCAGCAGGGGCAAACCGCCGCCCAGCAGGTGGGCCAACTGACGCTGACGACCTTTGTCAACGACAGCGGTCTGGAGAGCGTGGGCGAGAACCTGTATCAGGAAACCGAAAGCTCGGGCGCGCCGAACGAGAGCACGCCGGGGCTGAACGGCGCCGGTCTGCTGTATCAGGGTTACGTGGAAACTTCCAACGTCAACGTGGCGGAAGAGCTGGTCAACATGATCCAGACTCAGCGCGCTTACGAGATCAACAGCAAAGCGGTATCGACCTCCGATCAGATGCTGCAAAAGCTGACGCAACTGTAATCTGTCATTGACGGGCCGGGCTTGCCGCGCCCGTCATTCTCTTTCGTGAAACAAAGGCGATACCCGTGGTAACCACATATTCGATGGCAATCCTGCCGCGGCAGGGACAACGCTGGCTGGCGGGAATGGTGATGCTGACGCTGAGCGGCTGCGCCTATATTCCGCACAAATCGCTGGTGGACGGCGCGACCACGGCGCAGCCCGCGCCGGCCAGCGCGCCGATGCCGAACGGCTCGATCTTCCAGACGGTGCAGCCGATGAACTACGGCTATCAGCCGCTGTTCGAAGACCGCCGTCCGCGCAATATCGGTGACACCCTGACCATCGTGCTGCAGGAAAACGTCAGCGCCAGCAAGAGCTCCTCCGCCAACGCCAGCCGCAACGGCGCCAGCAAGTTCGGCGTCGCCACCTCGCCGCGTTACCTCGACGGCCTGTTGGGCAATGCGCGCGCCGATATGGACATTTCCGGCGACAGCACCTTCGGCGGTAAGGGCGGCGCCAACGCCAACAACACCTTCAACGGCACCATTACGGTGACGGTCAACCAGGTGCTGGCCAACGGCAACCTGCACGTGGTGGGGGAAAAGCAGATCGCCATCAACCAGGGCACCGAATTCATCCGCTTCTCCGGCGTCGTCAACCCGCGCACCATCAGCGGCAACAACTCGGTGACCTCGACGCAGGTAGCGGACGCACGTATCGAATACGTCGGCAATGGCTATATCAACGAAGCGCAGACCATGGGCTGGCTGCAGCGCTTCTTCTTAAATGTTTCACCGTTCTAAGGATTGACTGATGCTGAAAAAATGGTTTATCGCGCTGTGCGTCGGGCTGGTGTGCTTGCCGGCGGCGGCGGAGCGCATCCGCGATCTGGTGACGGTGCAGGGCGTGCGAGACAACGCCCTGATCGGCTACGGCCTGGTGGTGGGGCTGGACGGCTCCGGCGACCAGACCATGCAGACGCCGTTTACCACCCAAAGCCTGAGCAACATGCTGTCGCAGCTGGGCATCACCGTGCCGCCGGGCACCAACATGCAGCTGAAAAACGTGGCGGCGGTGATGGTGACCGCCAAACTGCCGCCGTTCTCGCGCGCCGGGCAGAACATCGACGTGGTGGTTTCTTCGATGGGTAATGCCAAGAGCCTGCGTGGCGGCACCCTGCTGATGACGCCGCTCAAAGGCGTGGATAACCAGGTCTATGCGCTGGCGCAGGGCAACGTGCTGGTCGGCGGCGCGGGCGCGGCGGCCGGCGGCAGCAGCGTGCAGGTCAACCAGCTGGCGGGCGGGCGCATCAGCAACGGCGCCACCATCGAGCGCGAACTGCCGACCACCTTCGGCAGCGGCGGCGTTCTCAACCTGCAGCTGAACGACGAAGATTTCACGCTGGCACAGCAGATCAGCGACGCCATTAACCGCCAACGCGGCGGCGGTACCGCGACGCCGCTCGATGCCCGCACGATCCAGGTGCTGGTGCCGCAGGGCAACAGCTCGCAGGTGCGCTTCCTGGCGGAGATTCAAAACATCAACGTCAACGTCGGCGCGATGGACGCCAAAGTGATCATCAACTCGCGCACCGGTTCGGTGGTGATGAACCGCGATGTGATCCTCGATTCTTGCGCCGTCGCCCAGGGCAACCTGTCGGTGGTGGTCGATCGGCAGAACACCGTCAGCCAACCGACGACGCCGTTCGGCGGCGGCCAGACGGTAGTGACGCCAAACACCCAGATCTCGGTGCAACAGCAGGGCGGATCGCTGCAGAAGGTGAACGCCAGCGCCAACCTGAACAACGTGATCCGCGCGCTGAACGCGCTGGGCGCCACGCCGATCGATCTGATGTCGATCCTGCAGGCGATGCAGAGCGCCGGCTGCCTGCGCGCCAAGCTGGAAATCATCTGATGGCCGGCGATCTGATGGCGATGTCGGGCGCGGCCTATGACGCCCAGGCGCTGAACGGCCTGAAGCGCGATGCGGCGGCCGACCCGCAGGGCAACCTCAAGCAGGTGGCCCAGCAGGTGGAAGGCATGTTCGTGCAGATGATGCTGAAAAGCATGCGATCTGCCTTGCCGCAGGACGGGGTATTGAGCAGCGATCAAACGCGGCTCTATACCTCGATGTACGACCAGCAAATCGCCCAGCAGATGTCGCAAAAAGGGCTGGGGCTGGCCGACATGATGGTCAAGCAGATGAGCAACGCCAACACGGTGCCAAGTGAAACGGCGGGCCTGTCGCCGATGGCGCTCGACAACGAGGTGCTGCAAACGCTGCCGAACCAGGCGCTGGAGCAGATGGTGCGCCGCGCGATGCCGAAAGCCCCGCCGGCCGCCGCGCCGCTGTCACTCAACAACGGCAACTTCGTCGCTCGCCTGTCGATCCCGGCGAAGGTCGCCAGCCAGCAGAGCGGCATTCCGCATCAGCTGATCGTCGCGCAGGCGGCGTTGGAGTCCGGCTGGGGGCAGCGCGAGATCCCGACCTCAGACGGCACGCCGAGCTACAACCTGTTCGGCATCAAGGCCGGCGGCAGCTGGAACGGGCCGGTGACGGAGATCACCACCACCGAGTTCGAACAGGGCGCGGCGAAAAAGGTGAAGGCGAAGTTCCGCGTCTACGGTTCGTACGTTGAAGCGATCGCCGACTACGTCAAACTGCTGACCAACAACCCGCGTTACGCCGACGTGGCCGCCGCACGCAGCCCGGAGCAGGCGGCGCATGCGCTGCAACGCGCCGGCTACGCCACCGATCCGCAGTACGCCAGCAAACTGGTCAGCGTGATTCAGCAGATGAAGAACGCGGGGGAACAGGCGGTCAAAGCTTACACCCACGATCTGAAAGATTTGTTCTAAATCCCCGTCATTCTTGACGCCGCAGCGGCGTTGACTGCACAAGCTCGCCCCGGTCACTTGGCTTAACCAAGCGCCCGGGGACGCCCTTGCTTGTCGCCTTGCTGCGACGCCAATTATTTAGGGGATAGGCGGTAACGAAGGCGGGCTGGATGCTGACCGCGTTGCCGCTTTTTTTCCTCAAGTTCTTCTCATTTTGGCCGATAACCGAAACAGGCTGAGCGAACAGGCTCAGCAGCTTAATTAGAACCCTGTGGGCCACCGGCGCCGCAGCATAAGGAATTCCGATGTCCAATAGCTTAATCAATACCGCGATGAGCGGGCTGAATGCGGCTCAGGTGGCGCTCAGTACCGTCAGCAACAACATCTCCAACTACAACGTGGCAGGCTACAACCGCCAGACCGCGATCCTGGCGCAGAACGGCGGCATGGCCACCATGAGCGGCTTTATCGGCAACGGCGTGACCGTCACCAGCGTCAACCGCGAGTACAACCAATTCATCACCAACCAGCTGCGCGGCGCGCAAAGCGCGTTCGGGGCGCAAAACGCCTATTACGAGAAGATTTCGCAGATAGACAACCTGTTGGCGAGCAAAACCAACCCGCTGTCGACCAACATGCAGGATTTCTTCACCAACCTGCAGAACCTGGTGAGCAACGCCGGTGACGATGCCGCGCGCCAAACGGTGCTGGGCAAGGCCAACGGCCTGGTGAACCAGTTCAACAACACCGATAAATTCCTGCGCGACATGGACAATGGCGTTAATCAGCAGATCAGCGATACGGCGCAGCAGATCAACAGCTACGGCCAGCAGATCGCCAAGCTGAACGACGAGATCACCCGTTTGCGCGGCAGCGCCGCCGGCGAGCCGAATGCGTTGCTGGATCAGCGCGATCAGCTGGTTACCGAGCTGAACCAGCTGGTGGGCGTACAGGTCACGCAACAGGACGGCGACGCCTATACCGTCTCCTTCGCCAACGGCTTGACCCTGGTGCAAGGCAGCAATACGTATCAGGTGGAAGCCGTGCCTTCCAGCAGCGATCCTTCCCGTCTGACCATCGGCTATAACCGCGGCAACGGCGCCAGCGAAGTGCCGGAAGGTCAGATCACCAGCGGCACGCTGAGCGGCGTGCTGAAATTCCGCAGCGAAACGCTGGACGGCGTGCGCAATCAGCTGGGCCAGTTGGCGCTGGCGATGGCGGACAGCTTCAATCAGCAGCATCGCGCCGGTTTCGACCTGAACGGCGACGCAGGCGGCGACTTCTTCAGCTTCAGCGGCGGCCGGGTGGTGGATAACACCCGCAATACCGGCGACGCGTCGCTGTCGGTCTCTTACACCGATACCGGCAAGGTGAAAGCCAACGATTATCGCGTCGAGTTCGACGGCAGCAACTGGCAGGTCAGCCGCCTGCCGGACAACGTGAAAGTCAACGCCACGCCGGGTACCAGCGCGGACGGCAAACCGACGCTGAACTTCGACGGGCTGGAAGTGAGCATCGACGGCAATGCGCAGGCTAAAGACAGCTTCACCGTGAAGCCGGTCAGCGACGTGGCGGGCAACCTGAAAGTGGCCATCACCGATTCGTCCAAGATCGCCGCCGCCGGTAAAGACGACAGCGGCCGCGGTGATAACGAAAATGCCAAGAAACTGTTGGATCTGCAGACCAAAAACCTGGTGGACGGTAAGGCGACCCTGAGCGGCGCTTACGCCGGCATTGTCAGCGGCGTCGGCAACCAGACCGCCGCCGCCAAGGCCATCGCCACGTCGCAGGCCAAGATCGTGACGCAGCTGGGTGCGCAACAGCAGTCGATGTCCGGCGTCAACCTTGACGAAGAGTATGGCGAGCTGCTGCGTTTCCAGCAGTACTACATGGCCAACGCGCAGGTGATTCAGACCGCCAGCTCGCTGTTCGATGCGTTGCTGAATATTCGTTGATTTCATTGTTAATCGGCGCCGATAACGGCGCCGATCGATCAGAGTAAGGAACCCACAGCATGCGCATGAGCACCAGCATGATGTACCAACAGAACATGAACGGCATCACGGGCAACCAGTCGCTGTTCATGAAGGCGGCCGAGCAGCTTTCCTCGGGCAAGCGGGTGATCAACCCGTCCGACGATCCGCTGGCGGCGTCGCGCGCGGTGATGTTGTCGCAATCGCAGGCGGAAAACAGCCAGTACACGCTGGCGCGCACCTTCGCTCGTCAGAACGTGTCGATGGAAGAAACGGTCTTGGCCGGCGCGACGTCCACCATCGCGGACATGAAGGCGTTGATCGTCAACGCCGGCGGCACCGAAAGCGATAACGACCGCCAGTCGCTGGCCACCCAGTTGCAGGGGCTGAAAGATCAGCTGCTGAACCAGGCCAACAGCACCGACGGCAACGGCCGCTATATGTTCGGCGGATACGTGAACGACAAGGCGCCGTTCGTCGACAACGGCGGCACCGTCAGTTATCAGGGCGGGGACAAGACGGTTCAGCAGAAAGTGGACGCCAACCGCACCATGACCATCGGCCATACCGGCAATGCGGTGTTCATGTCGTTGACCAGCAATCCGAAGCCCGAGCCGGACGGCAGCGCGCCGGTCAGCAACGTATTCGAGAGCATCGATATTGCGCTGAACGCGTTGAAAACCCCGCTGCAGGGCGCCGATGAGGCCACCAAGCAGCAGGTGAACGATGCGTTGGCGAAAGCCAACCGCGGTCTGGACAACTCCTACAACAACGTATTGAGCGTGCGCGCCGAGCTGGGCAGTCAGCTGCAGGAAATGGATCAGCTGGACAGCATCGGTAAAGAGCGTGACATGACCAACCAGATCCAGATGAGCGCGTTGACGGATGCCGATCTGGCCGAGTCTATCTCGTCTTATTTCATGCAGCAGGCAGCGCTGCAGGCGTCGTATAAAACCTTCAGCGATATGCAGGGCATGTCGCTGTTCCAGATGAATCGTTAAGAGCAATACCCCGTTGCCTGACCGCGACGGGTTTCCCTTTAGTGCGCTTAGAAAACACCTTCTCCGCCCCGCGGGGAGGGAGGCTTCTTGAAACCGGGCGCACTCGTTTGGCGCGTCACTCGTTCTCCCACTACTGACTGAGTGACGCGCCTTTTTTTCATCAGGAAAGAAATAATAAGATTGTCACCCCTGTTTAATGCGCAGCGGCATTATTGAAATCAGCGGTGGAAAAATCGCGATGGATATTATTTTCCTGACGATAAATAGCGATGTTATTTCTTCTTCTTCTTCTTCACGACTTTCCATTTTCCGCCGTCGGCCGTCTCGGTAAAAGAAACTCTAAATTTGTTGCTTTTCCAGTGGGTCAAGCCGAATAACCGGCGCGCCTTGCGGTTGCTTTTCGCTTTAATCATGATCTCGCTCCTGTGGTTAGCAAAGGTCGATGCTGCGTCCTGCAGCCGGCAGGCGCCGGACGCATTTATTCAGGGTGTAAGTTATCTGCCGCGCATTTAACCCTGCGTGGCTGCGTTATTTTTTATTTTTACTTTGGAGTCAGTGTTTTTATCGCCGCTGATGGCTAGCGTAGTACGGGCGATATTTTTGTTACCGGGACTATTCTAGGTCGGAGTTTTATTTATTCAAGCCGCCGGAGACATTTGAACCTTAATCTGGATAAAAGACGTTTCTCAGGCTTTTGTCCCAAGAAAGCGTTTTTATTGCCATTTTGTCTCAGGCGGAAAAGGGGAAAAGGAAGGGGGCGCCACAGGAACTTAGAAGGTCATGCCGCCGATCACCGCCGCCAGCCGATCGAAGATTTCACCGAACAGATGCTCGCAGAACGGCGCCAGCATCGGCATCATCATGCCCAGCGTCATGATGCCGAAGGTCATGGTGACCGGGAAGCCGATCACGAAGACCGACAGCTGCGGGGTCATGCGGTTGAGCAAGCCGAGCGCCATGTTCAGCGTCAACAGCAGGCAGATCAGCGGCAGCGCCAGCATCATGCCGTTGATGAAAATCAGCGAGCCGACCTGGGTTAACACCAGGAAGCCGTTGCCGTTTAGCGGCTGCGTTTGAATAGGCAGGGTATGGAAGCTGTCCGCAAGCAGCGAAATCAGCCACAGATGACCGTCGAAGCTGAGGAACAGCAACATCGCCAGCAGGTTGAGCAGGCGCGCCAGCACCGGCATGTTCGGGCCGCCGCTGGGATCGAAGAAGGTGGCGAACGACAGGCCCATCTGCATGCCGATCACTTCGCCCGCCAGGCGCACTGCCGCGAAGGCGAACTGCATGGTCAATCCCAGCGCCACGCCGATCAGAATCTGTTGAATCGCCAGCCACAGGCCGGCGGCGGAGAAGATCGGGATATTGCTGGCGGGCAGCGTCGGCGCGATCAGGATGACGATCAGCCCGCCAAGGCCGATTTTGACCTTTTTGCTGATTTGCTTTTCGCTGAATATCGGCGCGGTGCTTATCAGCGCCAGAATGCGCAGCAGCGGCCAAAAATAGTGGCTGAGCCAGACGGTGAGCTGGGCGCTGTCGAAGGTGAGCACGGTTAGCCGATCAGGGTGGGCAGGTTGCTGAACAGGGTGCGCATGTAGTCCAGCAGCAGGTTCAACATCCAGGGGCCGGCGATGATGATGGTGGCCACCACCGCCAGAATTTTGGGGATGAACGACAGCGTCATTTCGTTGATCTGGGTGGCGGCCTGCAGCAGGCTGACCACCAGGCCGCTGATCAGCGCCGCCAGCAGCAGCGGGGCGGCCAGCGCCAGCGCCACTTTCATCGCTTCGGTGCCGAGCGCCATAACCGATTCAGGTGTCATCTCGCGTTCTCCGGTCGGGGTTATGAATAGAAGCTCTGCGCCAGCGAGCCGAGCAGCAGCTGCCAGCCATCGACCAGCACGAACAGCATCAGCTTGAACGGTAGCGAGATGGTGGCCGGTGGCACCATCATCATCCCCAGCGCCATCAGCACGCTGGCGACCACCAGGTCGATAATCAGGAACGGAATGAACACCGTAAAACCGATCTGGAAGGCGGTTTTCAGTTCGCTGGTGACGTAGGCGGGCAGCAGAATGCGCATCGGCACCGCCTCCGGGCCGGCCAGCGGCGGCTGATTGGCCAATCTGGCGTACAGCGCGAGATCGGTTTCGCGCGTTTGGCGCAGCATGAATTCGCGCAGCGGCTGCGCGCCTTTATCCAGCGCGACCTCCAGCCCGATCTTGTCCTGGCTGAACGGCAGGTAGGCGTCCTGATAAACCTTGTCGAACACCGGCGACATGATGAAGAAGGTCAGGAACAACGCCAGCCCCAGCATGACCTGGTTCGGCGGCGCCGACGGCGTGCCCAGCGCGTTGCGCAGCAGCCCGAGCACGATGATGATGCGGGTAAAACTGGTCATCATCAGCAACATGGCGGGCAGGAAGGTCAGCGAGGTCAACAGCACCAGCGTCTGTACCGGCAGCGACCAGCTTTGGCCGCCGTTGGCCAACGGCTGACTGATCAGCCCCGGCAGTTGCGCCAAAGCCGCCGGGCTGATGAACAGCAGGGCGGCAGGGAGCCAAACCGCCGGACGGCGGACGAGGGTATGAAGAGTCAAGGTCATGCCGATTTTTCCGGGCGTTTCAGAACTTTTTGCATCAGTTGGCGGAAGTCCGCCGGCGTCGCCGCGTCGGCCGCGCCCTCGTCTTTCGGCGGGGCGGGCAGGGTGTGCAGCGGGGTGATCTGCTGGGCGGTAACGCCCAATACCAGCAAGGTGTTGTCGACTTCCACCACCACCACGCGCTCGCGCTGCCCGACCTGGCAACTGGCGCGCAGGTTGAGCAGCTTGTTGTTGCGCGCCTGCGGGGCGAAACCCAGCCGACGGAACAGCCAACCGGCCAGCAGGATCAGCAGCAGAATGCCGCCGAGCGCGCTGCTGACCTGCATCAACACCGAACCGGCCGGCAAGGCCGGCGCGGCGGGCGGTTGGCTGCTTTGGACGGTAACGGGCGCCGCGACGGTCATCAGCGGCTCAGTCGACGCATGCGTTCGGACGGGGTGATGATGTCGGTGATGCGCACGCCGAACTTGTCGGCCACCACCACTACTTCACCTTGTGCGATCAGGTAACCGTTGATCAGGATGTCGAGCGGCTCGCCGGCCAGGCCGTCCAGTGCCATCAAAGAGCCTTGCGACAGGCGCAGCAGCTCTTTGATGGTCATCTTGGTGCGCCCCAGCTCCACGGTCAGCTTGACCGGAATATCCAGGATCAGGTCGATATCCTGCAGGCTGCCGAGCGCATCCTGAGCTTCCAGCGACTTGAACACCCCTTCGGTGCTCGCGCCGGATTTCTCTGTCGACTGCTGCTCGTTAAACGCATCAGCCCACAGATCGTCTACGGATTCCTTTCCTTCGCCAGACGGTTGCTTAGGATCACTCATTGGGCTGTTCCTCACTCAGAGCATTCAAAATAGGGTTAATCAAATGTTCAACACGCAGGGCATATTGCCCGTTCAACGTGCCGTATTGGCTGGTCAGAACCGGTACGCCGTCCACATGGGCGATCAGGCGTTCCGGCTTGTCTATCGGTAATACATCGCCCGGCTGCAGCTTCAGGACTTTCGACAGCCGCATCGGGATATCGACGAAGTTGGCGATCAGCTCCAGTTCGGAGTGCTGCACCTGCTTCACCAGGGTTTCGCGCCAGTGGCTGTCTTCCTGCCGCGAGTTTTCCAGCGGCGGATTGGTCAACAGCTCGCGCAGCGGTTCGATCATGGCGAACGGAATGCAGATGTTGAACTCGCCGGTCAGCGCGCCGATCTCTACCTGGAACGGCGTGGTGACCACGATGTCGTTCGGCGAGGTGGTGATGTTGGTGAACTTCACCTGCATTTCGGCACGCACGTACTCCACGTCGATCTTGTAGATGGCGCTCCAGGCGTCGCCATAGGCGTCCAGCGCCAGGCGCAGCATGCGTTTGATCACCCGCTGTTCGGTCGGGGTGAATTCGCGGCCTTCGACCTTGGTCGGGAAGCGGCCGTCGCCGCCGAACAGGTTGTCGACGGCGATGAACACCAGACTCGGCGCGAACACGAACAGGGCAGTGCCGCGCAGCGGATTCAGATGCACCAGGTTCAGGTTGGTCGGCACCGGCAGGTTGCGGGCGAACTCGTGATACGGCTGGATTTTGATCGGGCCGACGGTAATGTCCGGGCTGCGGCGCAGCAGGTTGAACAACCCCATGCGGAACTGCCGGGCAAAACGTTCGTTGATGATTTCCAGCGCGTGCAGACGCTCGCGCACCACGCGGCGCTGGGTGTTCGGATCGTAAGGCTTGACCTCGCTCTCTTTGCCGACTATCGCTTCGGGTTCATCACCCGCGCTGTCGCCGTTGAGCAAGGCGTCGATCTCTGCCTGTGAAAGAATGCTATCGCCCATAGTGATTACCGCAGTATGAAGGCGGTGAACAGCACGTCGCTGACCACCTGCTTCGGTTGTCCCTTAACCAGCGGCGGGCTGAGCACGTCCTTAATCTGCGCCACCAACTGTTGTTTCCCTTGTTCATTGGCCAGCTGGCTCGCTTCCTGGCGGGAGAGCAGCATCAGCAGACGGCTGCGCACTTCCGGCAGAAAATCGTTCAGCTGACGGCGGGTACTTTCGTCTGGCAGACGCAGCGTGAGGCCGATGTACAGCACGCGATCCGGGTTGTTGTCCGGCGTCACCAGGTTGACGGTAAAGGTGTCGAGCGGCATGAACACCGGCGCGGCCGGCGGTTGCTGTTTGGCGGCGGCCGGTTCGGCGCCGTTTTTATGCTGTTGCAGCAGCCACCAGCTGTAGCCCGCGGCGCCACAGGCGACGACGCTGATCAACACCAGAAGGATGACCAGAAGGGGGCGTTTCGGTGCTGCCGGAAGGGAGTTCTGAGACATAGCGAAATCTAATTCCTGTTGTTCCACCCGCGGCCGGCGAGGCGGCGGGCATGGCGCGCGGCAAAGCCGCACGCATGACATGTAAAGGTATTATCGCGTCTATTGCGGCGTGCAATAGCCTGAATAGACGCGCAAATGGGTGCCAGCTTGGGCGTTTGCGGCGGCTTAGGCGAAAATATCGACGCCGTTGACCGCACTGGCCATACGCTGCAGCGCCACCGGCGCGCTGACGCCCTCGGCGACTGCGCCGTCACCGCCATGATGTTCCGCATAGCTGGAACGACCCTGACCGTTGGACGCCTGCTGTTGCGCCTGCTGCTGCCATTGCGGGGTGGATTCGCCGCCCACGCTGCTTTGCCCCAGGTTGATCCCACTCTCCGCCAGCGCGTGCCGCAGCTGCGGCATCGCCGCTTCCACCGCCGCACGCACCTGGCGGAGAGCGGAGGCGATGTGCAGTTGTGCCTGCTGATCGTCCAGTTTCAGCGTGATCTGCAAGGCGCCCAGTTCCTGGGGGTGCAGGCGCAGTTCGGCGCTCTGCTGGCCGTTGCGGTGGAACATCAGCACCTGTTGGTTCAACGCCTGCTGCCACTCCGGGCTGCCCAATTGCGCGTTGAGCTGCGGCGTAGGCGGTGCGGTTACCAGTGCGCTGGCAGGGGCGGCCGTTTGCGTTGGGCTGGCGGCGGCCAGGGCGATGGCGTGGTTGAGCGTCGGTTGCTGCTGTGCATCGCTCGCCGGCAGCGGCTGTGCGGCACTTGCGCGCTCACCGCTGGTCGGTTGCGGGAGCGCCGCCTTGGCATTATCGTCGCCGGTGGCCGGCGTTTTCGCCCCTGTCAGCGACGGAGCAGGGGATGCCGATGAACGCGCGGCGGTTTTATCACCGGCCGCCGCAATGTTCAGCAGGCCATTGCCGGGCTGCAGTGCAGTCGCCTCGTCAGCGCTTTCCACCGTCAGCGAGCGTTGGCCTTCGGTCGGTTGCGCCTGGGCGACGAGCGCGGCCGGCAGCATGGCGTACAGCGCCTGCAGCGTTGCGGCATCCAGCTCTTTGGCGGCGGCGATCGGCGGCTGCGCCGGTTTGTCGCCGGCGGTGGGCGCCTCGCCCTCGGCGCCCTCAGGTGAAAGCGTATCGGCTGAGGTTGTCTGGCCCGGCAGCAGGCCGCCGAGCTCGCCGAAGGTGGCCAGCAGTTGATTGAGCTGGTTGCGGCTCAGGGCCGGGGCGCGTTCCTCGTCCGCGCTCAGCGCGACCGGCGGCTGTTTGCCGTCGGCGGCAGGCGCGAAACGTGCGCCGAGCAGCTGGGCGAAAGCGGAAGACAGCTGGCTTTCATCCAGCGTCGACGTCAGTTCGGCCAGGCCGCCGGCGTCGCCGGGTAAGGCCAGGCCGGGCAGGGCGTTCAGATTCATGGGTTGATATTCCTTTGTGCACTGCGTTGAGCGAACTCATCCATCAGTTTTTGATCCCGTTTGTTCTCCTGCTGCTGCTCCGCCGTCATGGCGCGGGTGTGCAGGGTCTCGAAAGCGTTCAGCCGCTGTTGTTTGTCTTGCCATTGCTTCACCGCATGATCCACTTTCTGCCCCCACTGCAGCAGCTGCTGGCGGTGCTGGTCGATGGCCTGTTCCAGCGTACCGATAAACTGCTGGTAGTTTTGCCAGCGTGAGCTGTCCATGCCGTCGCAGAGCGTATGATTCAGCTTCTGGCGGTATTCGTCCTGATAGTTGAGCAGCATCGACAGCTGTTGCTCTGCCGCCTGCTGCGCCTGCCGTACCTGGCCCAGCTGTTGCGCGGCCTGTTCCACCGCATCCTGCGCCAGATCTCGCAGGGTAATCAGGGGGGATTGTGATTTCATCGCTGTGCGCCTCTGGTGACGTTAAACAATCAACTGCTGCAGCTGTTGACAGGCTTCATCATAGCCGCTGCGTTCAAAGATGCCCTGCTGCAGGTAAGCTTCCATCTGCGGATACAGCGTCATCGCTTTGTCCAACAACGGATCGCTGCCCGCCGCGTAGGCGCCGACGCTGATCAGATCGCGGTTGCGCTGATAGCTGGCCAGCATCTGTTTGAAGGTGCGTACCCGGCGGTAATGCTCTTCGTCGATCAGCGACGTCATGGCGCGGCTGATCGACGCTTCGATGTCGATCGCCGGATAGTGACCGGCTTCCGCCAGGCGTCGGGACAGCACCACGTGGCCATCGAGGATCGCGCGCGCCGAGTCGGCGATCGGGTCTTGCTGATCGTCCCCTTCGGTCAATACGGTGTAGAAAGCGGTGATGGAACCGCCGCCGCTGATGCCGTTGCCCGCGCGTTCCACCAGCGCAGGCAGCTTGGCGAAGACCGACGGCGGATAGCCTTTGGTCGCCGGCGGCTCGCCGATGGCCAGGGCGATCTCACGCTGCGCCATGGCGTAGCGGGTGAGGGAATCCATGATCAGCAACACATGCTGCCCGCGATCGCGGAAATCTTCGGCGATACGGGTGGCGTAGGCCGCCCCCTGCATGCGCAGCAGCGGCGACACGTCCGCCGGCGCGGCGATCACCACCGAACGCGCCCGGCCTTCGGCGCCGAGAATGTTCTCGATAAAGTCTTTGACCTCGCGGCCACGTTCGCCGATCAGGCCAACGACAATCACATCCGCCTGGGTATAACGGGCCATCATGCCGAGCAGCACGCTCTTGCCGACGCCGGAGCCGGCGAACAGGCCCATGCGCTGGCCGCGACCGACGGTCAGCAGGCCGTTGATGGTGCGCACCCCCACGTCCAGCACCTGCTCGATCGGCGTGCGCTGCAAGGGGTTGAACGGCGCGGTGATCAGCGGCGCGCGGTAACCGGTTTCCGGTGAAGGCAGACCGTCGAGCGGTTTGGCGCTGCCGTCCAGCACCCGCCCCAACAGGGCCGGGCCGAGCGGCAGCTGTTTGCCGGCACTTTGGCCTTCCGGCGCGATGCGGGCGTAAACCCGCGCGCCCGGCACGATACCTTCCACTTCTTCCAGCGGCATCAGGAACAGCCGTTGGCCGTTGAAGCCGACCACTTCGCTTTCCACTTCCTGCACCTCGCCGGCGTTGTGCCGTTCGATGAGGCAGGTCGCGCCGAGCGGCAGCTGCAGGCCGGTGGCCTCCAGCACCAGCCCGGTCGCGCGGGTCAGGCGACCGTAGCGGCGCACCGTCGGCGCGCGCGCGATGCGCTTTTCCAGCGTATCCAGAGAACTCAGCCAGCGGCCGAGACGCGCGGTCATCAGACTTCTCCCGGTGCCGCCAGGCGGCACAGTTCATGCCAGCGCGTCGCCAGGCTGGCGTCGAGATCGCCTTCCTCAGCGCTGACCTTACAGCCGCCCGGGTGCAGTTCGCCGTCCGCCAACAGGCGCCAGCCGTGCAGGCTGAGGGTGACCCCCAGCTGCTGCTCGACGCGCGGGTAGTCGTCCGGGTGGACCCGCAGCTGCGGCTTACCGTTGAACATCGGCTCCTGCTGGATCAGCTGTTGGATCTGCGCTAGCAGGGCGGTGCCGTCGCACACCGGCGGTTGGCCCAGCACCTGTTTGGCGGCGGTCAGCGCCAGCTGCATCAGTCGGGAGGCGATCACGCTGTCGAGCGCGTCCAGCGTATGCTGGAATTCGGTGACCAGCTGCTGCCAGTGGGCGGTCAGCGGCAGTTGCTGCTGCTGCGCTTCCAGCAGCCCTTGCTGGCGACCTTCCTCCAGACCAGACTGAAAACCGGCCTCATAGCCTTTTTGCTGGCCGTCGGCATAGCCCAACTGCTGGCCCTGTTGCTCGGCCTGCAGCCGCAGCGTGGCCAGCTGCTGTTGCAATTCGGCCTGTGCATCCGGCGACGGATCGTCAAGTTCGAGATCCGGCAACTGCGGCAGTTCTACAGCCGGTTTCTGTTCGCCCAGGTCGTTGAGCGACCAGGGCTGCCAGGGCAGGGTGTTAATGCGATCAGACATAGGTGTCCTCGCCGCCGCCGATGATCATTTCGCCGCTTTCCGCCAGGCGTCTCACCACCAGCAGGATGGCTTTCTGCTCGTTTTCCACCTGCGACATGCGCACCGGCCCACGGTTGGCCAGATCGTCGCGCAGGATGTCGGCAGCGCGTTGCGACATGTTCTTGAGGAACTTCTCGCGCAGCGGCTGCTCGGCGCCTTTCAACGCGATCAGCAGCGACTCGCCTTCCACTTCCTGCAGCAGGCGTTGGATACTGCGATCGTCGACTTCCACCAGGTTTTCGAACAGGAACATCTCGTCGATGATCTTCTGCGCCAGCTCGCCGTCGTATTCGCGCATCGCGTCGATGACCGCTTCTTCCTGCTGGGTTTTCATCAGGTTGATGATCTCGGCGGCGGTACGCACCCCGCCCATTTTGCTGCGCTTGAGGTTTTGGCCGTCGAGCAGATTGTTCAGCACTTCGGTCAACTCCGCCAACGCCGCCGGCTGCACGCCGCCGAAGGTGGCGATACGCAGCATCACGTCATTGCGCAGGCGTTCGTCGAACAGGGCCAGGATATCCGCCGCCTGGCCGCGTTTGAGGTGCACCAGGATGGTGGCGATGATCTGCGGGTGTTCGTCGCGGATCAGATCGGCAGCGCTCTGCGGTTCCATAAAGTTGAGCGTTTCCATGCCGGTGGTGGTCTCGCGCGATTCGAGAATGTCTTCCAGCAGGCTGGCGGCGCGCTCTTCGCCCAGCGCTTTGACCAACACCGAACGCAGGTAGTCGCTGGCGTTGACGCTCAGCGCCGCGTATTGCTCGGCGTCGTCTTCAAACTCGGTCAGTACTTCGCCGAGCTGTTTGTGCGAAACCTGGCTCATGCCGGCCATGGTGCCGCTCAGCAGCTGTACTTCGCGCGAGGAGAGGTGTTTGAACACCTCCGCCGCGCGATCTTCACCCAGCGTCATCAGCAGGATGGCGCTTTTGTCGGTTCCGGTCAGGCTCATATCTCGTTACTCATCCATTGGCGGATTACCAGAGCGACCACGCGTGGGTCTTTGTCAGCCAGATCGCGGATCCGCTGGCTCTGGACTTCTGCGCTGACGCGCTGCTGCGATTTACGACGCTGCGCCAGCTCCTCGTTGCTCGGTTTGCTGCTGTCGGCCGGTTTGGCGGCAGGGGCATTGGCGGCGGCGATGGCAGCCTGTTGCGCCACCTGGCGCTGTTGCAGCTGCGGCCGCACCAGTTTGCGCCACAGCAGCCAAGCCACCAGCAGCACCAGCAGATAGCGGCCCGCGTCGATGAGACGATCGATAAACGACTGGCTTTGCCAGAACGGCAGTTCGCCACCGGTCACCTGACTGTCGGTAAACGGCGTGTTGACCACGTTCAGGGTATCGCCACGGCTGCTGGAGTAACCCATCGCTTCACGCACCAGCGCTTCGATCTGCGCCAGCTGCTCTTTGCTCATCGGCTGCGGTTTGCCGTCTTTATCTACGCCGAGGTAGTTGACTACTACGGCGACCGACAGACGCTGCACGGTGCCGGCTTTTTGCTGGGTGTGGCGAATAGTACGGTCGAGCTCGTAGTTGGTGGTCGCGTCGCGACGGGTGTTTTGCGGTACGCCGTTGGCCGCCGCGCTGCGGGTGGCTGCGGCGTTTTGCGCGGTGGTATTGGCATTGTTGCCTGCGGCGTTGGCCGGCTTGGCGGTCTCAATCGGCGCGGTGGCCGGTGCGCTCGGCTGATTGGACAGCGCGCCCGGCACGCCACCCACCTGTGGCCCACCGATCTGCTCGCTCAGGCTGGTTTGCTGAGAGCGGATAGCGGCTTTGTCAGGCTGTTGGTTAGGTTGGTACTGTTCATCGGTTTGTTCGCGAGTGGCGAAGTCGATCTGCGCGGTGACCTGCGCACGCACGTTGGCGCTGCCGACCACCGGGGCGAGGATCGCCTCGATGCGGCGCTGGAAGCCGTTTTCCACTTCGTTGGCGTATTTCAGCTGCGAGGCGTTGAGATCGCGCCCGGTGCCGTCGGACTGCGTCAGCAGGCGGCCGGCCTGATCGACCACGGTCACGTTGCCCGGCGGCAGACCGGCGACGCTGCTCGATACCATATAAACGATGGCGTTGATCTGGCCGTCGTCCAGCGCACGGCCGGGTTGCAGGGTCAGCGTCACCGACGCGGAAGGGGATTTCTGTTCGCGCACGAACAGCGAAGGTTTAGGCAGCGCCAGGTGAACGCGGGCGTTTTGCACCGGCCCCAGCGATTCGATAGTGCGCGACAGTTCACCCTCGAGGGCGCGCTGATAGTTGATCTGCTCGCTGAACTGGCTGATGCCGAATTTTTCCTGATCCAGCAGTTCGAAGCCGACGGCGCCACCTTTCGGCAGCCCTTGCTGCGCGAGGCGCAGACGGGTTTCATGCACCTTTTCCGCCGGGATCAGCAGCGCTGCGCCATTCTCGGCAAAGCGGTAAGGGATATTCATCTGCGTCAGCTGGGTGACGATGGCGCCACCGTCGCGGTCGTTCAGATTGCTGTACAGCACGCGGTAGTCGGGACTTTTCACCCACAACAGCAGCGCGACGACGATCGCGATCGCGGCGGAAGCGGCGACCAGCAACGGAATTTTCGGGTTGGCGCGCAGACGACTCCAGATGGCCTGCAGGCCGTTGTCGCGGCTTTCGCCGGCGGTTATCGAAGCACTCATTTTAGGTCTCGTCCTTCAATGGCGCTCACGATCCCGTATGGGCCGCTGAGCAGCTCCCTGCCAGGCTGATGAACGGTATGGTTAGCGTTGTGTGACAAAACAGACTCCCTGATACACATATCTTCTAAATAGCGGCGCTCCCATTTCTGGGCAGGCCATTATTCGCCTTATCAGACGATTCCGATTGCCCGATAAGCCGGGTTTTTTGCAGTTAATTAGCCGCTTTAGGTCTCAAAACGCTGTGCTAGGGTGTGCATCATTGGAGAAGTGCAGGGTGAAACGTCACCCGGCGAGACGAGATGATTGAGGACCAGATGGCGATTCAGGGCATTGAAGGGGTACTGCAGCAGATGCAGACCATGGCGGTTCAGGCCGGCAAAATGGGGCAGAATACGGCGCCACAGGGCGTCAGCTTCGCCAGCGAACTGACCGCGGCGCTCGGCAAGATCAGCGAGACCCAGCAAACGGCGCGCAAGCAGGCGCAGGATTTTGAACTGGGCGCGCCGGGTATCAGCCTGAACGATGTGATGGTCGATCTGCAGAAATCGTCGGTCTCTTTGCAACTGGGCGTGCAGGTGCGCAACAAGCTGGTGGCGGCCTACCAGGACATCATGAATATGCCGGTGTGATGAACGTGCCACTCATTGTTCAGTGAAATTTGGTACCCTATAGCGACGGTTATTTATCGGGATAGGATGATGTGTAAATCACTGTACCTTGCTCTTGGCATCATGGCGCTGTCTGGATGCGCCGGGCAAAACGATGATTATTCATTGGCCCCAAAAAACGCGGATCATCAGGACGCCAGCAAAGAATGGAAAGCGTTTGTCGCACCGCTGTCCGTGAAGACGCAGTCGCCCGGCGAGCGAGAAATGAAACGTGCTGCCCGGCAATACTGAAGTCAATGGGCAAAAAAAACCAGCTACCGAAATAGCTGGTTGAAGGTGCGATAAAACATTTGTGTAATGTAGGAGCGTCGACGCTCGCTCGACGTGGCGCCGACGCGGTTATCATATTTGTTATGTTATAACAAATCAATGCTGCTGTGTGTTTGCTTCAGCCTGCCAATTCTGTGATCCGCTCACGGGCGTTCGCCAACCCCTGAGCGAGGCCGTGCGGTTTCATATCCAGCCCTTCGGCATAGATAAACTGCACGTCGCCGATCCCCATCAACCCCAGCACCGATCGCAGATAGGGTGTCACGGCATCGGTCGGCTGGCCAGCGTGTACGCCGCCGCGTGAACTGAATACCAGCGCATTGACGCCCTCGACTAAGCCGACCGGGTAGGTGGCGGTATAGTTGAACGTTACCCGGGCGCGGGCCACCAGATCGAACCAGTTTTTCAGCTGGGTTGGTACGTTGAGGTTGTACATTGGTGCCCCGATCAGCAGCAGATCGTTCCCTTTCAGTTCGGCAATCAGCCGATCGGAAAGCGCCACCGCCGCTTTGGCGCGTTGACTGGTGTTTTCCGCGCCGCGCAGCGCACTAAACAGCTCGCCATCCAATACCGGCAGATCCAACGCCGTCAGATCGTGCTCGACGATCTTATCTTCGTGTCCTTTGGCCCGACGTTCCGCCAGATAGCGATCAATCAGGTTATTGGTCTGCGAGTCGTTTCCCATAATGCTGGATTTGAGCACCAGTATTTTTTTCATGTGGTTGTCCTCTGACGGTCATCTGTGGTTTTCACCGGAAATTCCGGAATGACTGCAGGTTATCATTGCTTGGTGTTCACCAGTGGTGATAGGTTTTCACTTAATTGATTCCAATTTGGAAACAGTAAAATGAAAAGCGATCTCAGCGCGCTGCCGGCTTTTGTCGCCGTGGCGGAAGGCGGCAGTTTTGCCGCCGCCGCAGAAAAACTGCATCTGACGCGCTCCGCGGTCAGCAAAATCGTGTCGCGGCTGGAGGCGCGGCTCGGCGTGATGTTGTTTATGCGCACGACGCGCAGCCTGAGCCTGACGGATGAAGGGGCGCTGTACTACGAACACTGTCGGCAGGCATTGGCGAACATACAGGCGGCGGAACATCAACTGGACAGCGGCAAGATGCAGGTCAGCGGCCGGCTCAGGGTCTCAGTGCCGGTGTTGTTCGGCCACCTGTGCATCGCCCCCTTGCTGACGGCGCTGGCGAATGAGCATCCGTTGCTGGCGCTGGAAATCTCGTTCAGCGACCGCAGGATCGATCTGGTCGACGAGGGGTTCGATCTGGCGGTACGTATCGGCGAGCTGGCGGACAGCGGCAGTCTGATTGCCCGGCGCCTGGGCGAACACGGCATGCTCCTGTGTGCGTCGCCCGATTACCTGTGGCGCAGCGGAGAACCGAACACGCTGGACGCGTTAAGCCGACATCAGGCGGTGGGGTATCTGCATGCCGGTACCGTGTTGCCCTGGCAACTTCGCGGCGAAAACGGTGAGCTGCAGTCGTTCAGGCCACCGGCCAAGATGATGATGGATGACATGCAGGGGATCGTCGATGCCGTTTCCGCCGGTGCCGGTATTGCCTGGCTACCGGAGTGGCTGGTACGCGATCGGCTGGTGGCGGGGACGTTGGTGGAGATCATGCGCGGTGAATCCAGCCTCAGTTTTCCGGTGAATGTGGTATGGCCCTATATGCCTTACCAGCCGCTCAAGGTGCGGCTGGCGGTGGACAAATTGGTGGCGGAGCTGCCGGGGAAATTGGCGCTTGCTGCGCCGGTGATATCTTACCGGTAATGGTCGGCGCCACCATCGACTGGAAACGGGCGCTAATGTATCGAATAGAGGGACGAAAACGGCGCTGTCAGGCTCATTGAATGCGCAGGTGACCGTTTATTATAACCTGATTAGTAGGGTTATTATTCGAGGTCGGTCAATGAGCACAAAAAGCGAATCCAGATGGCGCCTGATCAGTATTTTTATGCTGACGGTACTCGCCGTTTTAATAGGCATTTTGGTTAAACTGGATTGAAGTCTGACCAGGTGATAAAAGCCTGGCCATTTTATTGTGCGGCAAGTAAGCGCATCATGTCTTCTTCATACAGCAAGGCTAAAAGCCACAGCCCCAACAACATTATTGTCAGAGAAAATAATCGCTTTTCATTACGCATCGTTTAATTTGCTCTTCGGCGGTTCGACGTTACGCAGCCTATCTCAGCGTTGTGACAACTGTTAGGGACCTGTGCCAAATAAAGCCATTTTGTTGCGCGTCTATTTAGGTTTCTCCGGCGGCTATCGCTTCGGTTCCCAGGGAACCAGGCTCCATAATCCTTTGGTGGCCGCGAATGGCGGTAGGCGCGAAGCCGAAGCGCTTGCGAAAACGTTCGGCGAAACGCGACGCGCTTTCATAGCCGACATGTTGTGCGATGGCGGAGATCGGCCAGTCGGTGGATTGCAGCAGGGCCAGCGCACTGCTCATGCGCACGTCGATCATCAGGTTGCGCAACGCGGTATTTTCCATCGACAGTTTGCGGCGCAGCATCACTTCACTCATCGACAGGCTCTCCGCGACTTTGGCCGCGGTCCAAATGCTGTGTGGATCGGTTGCCAGGCAGCGGCGCACGCGCTGCGTCAGGTCTTTAGCTTCGTTGTGGATGAAGCGAATGCCGAACTGGGCCAGCCACAGCAGAATCTCCAGCATTTTGTGCCGCACGATGATGGTGGGAAAACGCTGCCGGAGCGCCAGCGCCAGGCTGGTGGTCTCAAAGCTGTGCTTCAGGGCGCAGGGCAGATTGCGCAGCGCCAGGACGGCATCGAACGGCATCGGCGCCGGCGTTTCCTCGGCCGGAGGCTGAAGAGTGAGCAACAGAGGGTCGCAGGTCAGCAACTGACAGCTGAACACTCCCTCTTCAGAGGGGCCGTTAATAATATCCACCGTTTGTCCCCCGTCGATAATCAACAGCTCGCCGGGATGAGCCACCACTTCGTGTTGTTGCCAGCGTACGCGCTTATGGCCTTGTTGTATCAGGTACAGATGTGGTTGCTCAAAATAGACTGAAGGGAATAATAATTCAGTATGCTGAATGATGTGCGCTGAGGCACCAATTCCTGAACAGAGATTAATTGTACGTTCCATCGATATTCATTTCGCAGCCATTATCTGAGAATATCTTTACGCTTTGATCCGCGTTGGAGCAACATTTTTCCATGGGCTGTGAAACACAGCGGCGTGTTTTATCTATCAAAAATCAATTTCCTGCTGAACAGAAAACGTCCGTGTCGGGATGATGCTTATCCATTAAAGTGAGAGCCAGGCTCGAAGCGCGCATTTTACTAATTACCCATAAACTGAATAATTCAAATGCCATAGATTAATATCCTAACGTAACCCGAGAGTAATAGCGCATGGTGCTATTTAATCCATTTTCGTCAGTATTGTCGATGTTATCGGACCTGTGGTTCCCCCAGCAACAGTGCACGATCATGAAACTGGCCGTAGGTATTGTTGACGACGTTCTGGCGCGTGGACTGCTCGATCAGCGTTTTCAGCTCATCCATGCGTTGCTGTAGCAGACGCTTGAGCTCGGTTTCGTTGTCGAGGATCTGTTGCAGCTTATTGCGCAGCATCTCCTGCAGCGCCATTGACGGGCCGGCTTGCCCGGTAAAGGCGGCGGTTTTTTCCACCGCCGTCACGTAGGCGAACTCGAGTTCGACGAGCTCTTCCCAGCGCCCGGTTTGCGCCAGCGCGATCATCTGGCTGCTCAGGCTGTAAATTTGTTGATAAGCGGCTAACAGCTGCTGTTGACGTTCCATTACATGGCGTCCTGCGAAGGTTGGTAGTTGGGGCCGATCTGGCGCCAGGCGTCGGCGATGTTTTCCAGCAGTTTGACCACTTCGGCGATCGCCGCTTCGTCGTTATGCAGGTTGGCCTGCATTAACCGACGCTTCATGTAGTCGTACAACGCCGCCAGGTTTTCGGCGATCTCGCCACCCTGCTGAGGGTCGAGGCCGCCTTTCAGGCCGTTGTCGATGATGTTGATGGCTTTGGACAGCGCCATACCTTTGCCGGCGATATCGCCCTGGTTCATCAGGATGCGTGCGCGAAGCAGGGCGCTGAGCGCCCCGTCGAACAACATCACGATTAACTGGTGCGGGCTGGCGCTCATGGCGCCGCTTTCCAGACTGACCTGTGCATAGGCCTGAGTGCCGCTACGGTTATACATGCTGTTTTCTTTACCTTGTTAAAGGGTTACTTGAACTGTTGAGCCAAATAGTTACTGGTGCCGTTCATTTTCGACATCATGGTATCCAGCTGAACGAACTGTTGTTTATAACGATCGATGGTGTTCTGAATGCTGGCGGTGACCGTGGTGATCTGGCTGTTCAGGCGATCGAGGTTGGTGTTGATGCTCTTGGTCGAGTTCTCGATGATGCCGCCGGATTTGATGTAGCTTTGGATCTGGTTGTGGATCTCGGTGGCCATGCCGGTGTCTTTGCCGTTGCCGACGAAGAAGTTGCTGACCTGATCCGGCTTCTCATCCATCGCTTTCTTCAGCTTGGCGCTGTCGATTTCCAGCTTGCCGGTTTTGGTGTTGGTGGAAATACCGAGGTTGCCCAGGCCTTTCAAATCCGGGTTATCCTGGGCTGCGCTCAGGGCGCTTTTGATCGACGACTGAACGCCGCGCAGGGTGTTGTCGCCCAGCAGCGGACCGTTGCTGGGGTTTGGCGCTTCGCCGGTTTTCACCGGGGTGAACTTGGACAGTGCGTTGAAGGTGTCCAGCAGTGAGTTATAGCTATCGACCCACTCTTTGATTTTGTCGGTGGTGCCGGCGGTGTTGGCGCTGATCACCAGGTGCTGCGGTTCATCGGTTTTGGTTTTGGTTTTCAAATCGATGGTAACGCCCTGCAGGGCATCGCTGATCGAGTTGGTGCTGCGCTTGATGGCTGTGCCGTTCACCATCAGCTCCGCATCCTGCGGCGCGACCGTCTGCTTCATGGCAGTGGTGGTGCCGCGGGTGGCGTTGTAGTTCAGGATATCGCCCAGCTTATCGTCGTTATCGACCTGGAGGGAAATCTTGTTGTTTTCGCCGGTGGTGGAGGAGCTGATCGCCAGCTGATAGTCGTTGTCGCCGACGCGCATGATGCTGGCGGTGACGCCGGCTTTGGCGCCGTTGATGGCATCGCGCATCTCAAGCAGAGAGGTTTGATCGTCGCTGAGCGGGATCTTGGTTTCTTTCGGCGGGTTGCCGGCGGTGATGGTCAGAGAGCGGTTGGTGATGCCTTCTTTACCTAATTTTTCGCCTTGATCGCTGACTTTCGCCTGCGTGGTCAGGGTTTGCGCCTGCGCCAGTTTGTTCACTTCCACCACGTAGTTGCCCGGTACCGCCTTGGCGTTGGTGGTGATTTTAAAGGCGTCATGTTCGGTGGCGGTAGTCGCCTTGAAGAAGTCCTCTTTCGCCATCTCCTTGCTGAGGTTGTCGAACTTTTCCAGTGCGCCTTTCAGCGTGCCGTAACCGGTCAGCTGTGCGTTATAGCTTGACTGTTTGGTGGTGTAAGGGGTCAGGCGCTGTTGTTCCGCTTTAGTCAGCTTATCCAGCAGGCCGTTGAGGTCGAGTCCTGAGCCGAGACCTAATGAACTGATCGTTGCCATGAGTAATTCTCCTTGATTATGACTTTATTCGCTTTACGCGTTATCGGCTCAGTGATGAAAAAGTTTACCGAAAAAAACAAAAAAACGATGGCGCAATAGAGGAGGGAAAAAGCGCGTTATTTCCGCCATTGCCGCAGACGTAAAAAAAAATAAAAAAATTCTAAAGGTTGTTGGGGGAGGGCCGATACCTGAGGGGACGGTGGTTGACGCCGTGGGCAAATAAGCCCGAACCTTTTAACTGTGTTGCGAAGAACGCAACTGACTCGTAAGGAAAGCAAACAATGGCACAAGTAATCAACACTAACAGCCTGTCGCTGATGGCGCAGAACAACCTGAACAAATCTCAGTCTTCTCTGGGCACTGCGATTGAGCGTCTGTCTTCCGGTCTGCGTATCAACAGCGCTAAAGACGACGCTGCGGGTCAGGCGATCTCCAACCGTTTCACCGCTAACATCAAAGGTCTGACTCAGGCTTCCCGTAACGCCAACGACGGTATCTCTCTGGCGCAGACCACTGAAGGCGCACTGAACGAAGTTAACGACAACCTGCAGAACATCCGTCGTCTGACCGTACAGGCGCAGAACGGTTCTAACTCCAGCAGCGACCTGAAATCCATCCAGGACGAAATCACCGAGCGCATGTCGGAAATCAACCGTATCTCCGCGCAGACTGACTTCAACGGCGTGAAAGTGCTGAGCAGCGATCAGAAACTGACCATCCAGGTTGGCGCTAACGACGGTGAAACTATCGACATCAACCTGCAGAAAATCGACTCCACTAAACTGGGTCTGGATGGCTTCGACGTTACTACTAAAGGCCCTACTGCGGGTTCCGCGATTGCTACCGGCGCTCACATCAAAGCTGCTACCGGTGAAGACGTTGTTTACGATGCTGCCACTGCGAAAAGCGGTTTGGCTGACGGTAAGGCGCTGATCTCTGGTAAAGGTGCAGATGGTAAAGATGCGATGTTTGTCGAAACTACCGACAAAACTACCGGTGCTAAAACTTACGCTGCAGCCTCTGTAGACAAAGACGGTAAAGTAACCGAAGGCACTGCCGTCACCATGAAAAACCCACTGGATACCCTGGACAAAGCGCTGGCACAGGTTGACGGCCTGCGTTCTTCCCTGGGTGCGGTACAGAACCGTTTTGATTCTGTGATCAACAACCTGAACAGCACCGTTAACAACCTGTCCGCTTCTCAGTCCCGTATCCAGGATGCTGACTACGCGACCGAAGTGTCCAACATGAGCCGTGCCAACATCCTGCAACAGGCTGGCACCTCTGTTCTGGCACAGGCTAACCAGTCTACTCAGAACGTTCTGTCCCTGCTGCGTTAATCGTCTCTCCCGATTAACTGTCGCAAAAAGACCCCGCTTCGGCGGGGTTTTTTTATGTTCGCGCGCCGCCCGGTTATTACATGGCGCAAATAAAGCCCGTTTTGTGCGACTGTTCCGCCGATTGGCATTTCGCCCCCTACGCATAATAGCGCTGACTCTCTTATCCGCAGGTTTAAGACATAGTGAGCGATCTGTATACCGCCGAAGGCGTGATGGACAAAAATTCTCTCTGGCTGCGCTACGTGCCGTTAGTGCGCCACGAGGCGTTGCGCCTGCAGGTTAGGCTGCCCGCCAGCGTGGAGCTTGACGACTTGCTGCAGGCCGGGGGAATCGGGCTATTGAACGCCGTTGAGCGTTATGACGCCCTACAAGGAACCGCCTTTACCACCTATGCGGTGCAGCGCATTCGCGGCGCGATGCTCGACGAGCTGCGCAGCCGCGACTGGGTGCCGCGCAGCGTGCGGCGCCATGCGCGCGAGGTCGCGCAGGTGATGCGGCAACTGGAACAGCGTTACGGCCGCCCGGCGAGCGAGACGGAAGTGGCGCAGACGCTGAATATCTCGCTGGATGAGTACCGTCAAATTCTGTTGGACACCAATAACAGCCAGCTTTTCTCCTACGACGAATGGCGCGAGGAGCATGGCGAGAACGCGGAACCGATGCTGGAAGGGCATGAAGAGGCCAACCCGCTGCATCACCTGTTGGAAGGCAGCCTGCGCCAACGAGTGATCGACGCCATCGAGGCGTTGCCGGAGCGCGAAAAAATGGTGCTGACGCTGTATTACCAGGAAGAGTTGAATCTCAAAGAGATCGGCGCCGTGCTGGACGTCGGGGAGTCCCGAGTCAGCCAACTGCACAGTCAGGCGATCAAACGGCTGCGTGCGCGGCTGGCGAACGATACCTGACGGCGACCCGCCGCCCCTCAACTCGATGACTCATGCGACAATCGGACTGCCCTTTATGCCAGGAATACTGTTGAAGAAACGGCCGCTTAGCCGTTACCTGAAAGACTACAAGCACAGCCAGACCCATTGCTCCCAGTGCGGCAAACTGTTGGACCGCATGGCGCTGGTGTTTCGCGGCAAGATTATCAATAAAGAAGCCATCGCGCGCATGGATCAGCCGATCGACGATGCGGTCTGGCAAAACGTGCAGCACGAGCTGACCGCGCTGTGCCGCTTTTGCAGCGAGATCTCCTGCAACAGCCACCCGAGCTATTTCGACATCATGGCGTTCAAGCAGTATCTGTTCGAACAGACCGAGATGAGCCACAGCACCATCCGCGAGTATGTGGTGCGGCTGCGCCGGCTGGACGAAATGCTGGTGGCGCGCAACTATCCGGCGGATAAATTCGCCAGCAGCGCCAGCCATCAGCGCATCATCGACGATCTGCCTACCGCGGCGCACAACAACTACCGCATTGCGCTGCGCAAATACGATCAGTATCTCGCCTGGCAGCGCAGCTACTGAGACTTTTCCCCGGCCGTTGGGCCGGGGCCTGCTGTTTCCCCCGTGATAAAGGATGATTATTCAGTTCACATCTGCTAAATCTATCGGTTATCAGATGTTGATATTCGATTCCCTGGGGGGAAGTAGTGAACCTGCAACAACAACTGGCGCAATTTCCGCGTCTGGATCTGGTTGGCACCGCCACACCGCTCGAAAAGCTGTCCCGTCTCTCCGATTACCTCGGCCGCGAAATCTACCTCAAACGTGACGATGTCACTCCAATGGCCATGGGTGGCAACAAGCTGAGAAAGCTCGAGTTTCTGGCCGCCGACGCACTGCGACAAGGCGCCGATACGCTGGTCACCGCCGGCGCCATTCAATCCAACCACGTGCGCCAGACGGCGGCGGTGGCGGCGAAACTCGGCCTGCACTGCGTCGCGCTGCTGGAAAACCCTATCGACACCCGCGCGGAAAACTACCTGACCAACGGCAACCGCCTGTTGCTCGGCCTGTTCAACGCCGAGGTGGTGATGTGCGAAGCGCTGCACGATCCGCAGCAACAGCTGGCGGAACTGGCGACGCGCCTTGAGGCGCAGGGGTTCCGGCCTTACGTGGTGCCGGTGGGCGGCTCCAATGCGCTGGGCGCGCTGGGATACGTGCAGTGCGCATTGGAAATCGCCGAACAGAGCCAACGCAGCAACGTGGCGTTCAGTTCGGTGGTGGTGGCGTCCGGCAGCGCCGGCACCCACGCCGGGCTGGCGGTAGGATTGCAGCAGCTGTTGCCGGAAACCGATCTGATCGGCGTAACGGTTTCGCGCACCGTGATCGATCAGCTGCCGAAGGTGGAGCAGATCCAGAAAGCTCTGGCCTGTTCGTTGAATATCGACGAACTGGCGCCGATCGCGCTGTGGGACGATTATTTCGCGCCGCAGTACGGCATGCCGAACGAAGAGGGGATGGCGGCGGTGCAGCTGCTGGCGCAGCAAGAGGGCGTGTTGCTGGATCCGGTATACACCGGCAAAGCGATGGCCGGTTTGATCGACGGCATCGCCCAGCGGCGCTTCCGCGATGAAGGTCCTATTCTGTTCGTTCACACCGGCGGTGCGCCGGCGCTGTTCGCCTACCATCCGCAGGTGTAAATACCGCTTGTTATTCCATTTTGAACTATATTTATAAAGTTATATTCCTTTATGCGGACGGTCGCACTGTTAAAGTGCTGATATCAAAAAAGATAAATAACACACAGGGGTGTTTATGATGTTTGCGAAAGTTCGTCGTCAATGGTTGTTGGGCGTGGTGGGTATCGCATTGGCCGCCGGTGTGACGACTCAAGCCTATGCCGCCGACAATCTGCTGCAGCAGGTGAAACAGCGTGGCACGCTGATCGTCGGGCTGGAAGGCACTTATCCGCCGTTCAGCTTCCAGGGTGAAGACGGCAAGCTGACCGGTTTTGAAGTGGATTTCGCCAACGCGCTGGCGGAACATCTGGGCGTGAAAGCCAAGCTGAACCCGACCAAGTGGGACGGCATGCTGGCGTCGTTGGACTCGAAACGTATCGACGTGGTTATCAACCAGGTCACGCTCTCCGATGAGCGCAAGAAGAAATATGACTTCTCCACCCCGTACACCGTTTCCGGTATTCAGGCGCTGGTGAAAAAAGGCAACGAAGGCACCATCACCAAGCCGGAAGACCTGAAGGGCAAGAAGGTTGGCGTGGGCCTGGGCACCAACTATGAGCAATGGCTGCGCGCGAACGTGCAGGGCGTGGACGTGCGCACCTACGACGATGACCCGACCAAGTATCAGGATCTGCGCGTTGGCCGCATCAACGCCATTCTGGTGGATCGCCTGGCGGCGCTGGATCTGGTGAAGAAAACCGGCGATACGCTGGCGGTAGCCGGCCCGGCGTTCTCTCGCCAGGAATCCGGCGTGGCGCTGCGCAAGAACAACCCAGAGCTGCTGGCAGCGATTGACCAGGCGATCGCCGAGATGCAAAAAGACGGCACGATGGCGAAGATCTCCGAGAAATGGTTTGGCGCGGACGTAACTAAATAATGCACGAAAGTATTCAACTGGCGCTGGATTCAGCGCCATTTTTATTGAAGGGCGCAATACTGACGCTTCAGCTCAGCCTGGGCGGTATGGCGTTGGGGTTGCTGCTCGGTTTTCTGCTGGCGCTGATGCGCCTTTCACCGCTTTGGCCGCTGTCGTGGCTGTCGCGTATCTACGTGTCGCTGTTCCGCGGTACGCCGTTGATCGCCCAACTGTTTATGATCTATTACGGTCTGCCGCAGTTCGGCATCGAGTTCGATCCCTTCCCGGCGGCGCTGATTGGCCTGTCGCTCAATACCGCCGCTTACACCTCGGAAACGCTGCGTGCGGCGATTTCGTCGATCGACAAAGGGCAGTGGGAAGCCGCCGCCAGCATCGGCATGACCCGTTGGCAAACCCTGCGTCGGGTGATCTTGCCGCAGGCGGCGCGCACCGCCTTGCCGCCGCTGGGCAACAGCTTTATCGGCTTGGTGAAAGACACCTCGCTGGCCGCCACCATACAGGTGCCGGAACTGTTCCGCCAGGCGCAGCTGATCACCTCGCGCACGCTGGAAGTGTTCACCATGTACCTGGCGGCATCGCTGATTTATTGGGTGATGGCAACCCTGCTTTCCGCGCTGCAAAACCGTCTGGAAGCCCACGTTAATCGCCAGGATCAGGAGTAGCGCATGAGTGCCATTGAAGTTAAGCAATTGACCAAGCAGTTCAAGGGTCAGACGGTGCTGCATGGGATCGATCTGGCGGTGGACGCCGGCGAAGTGGTGGCGATCATCGGGCCGAGCGGTTCGGGGAAAACCACCTTGTTGCGCTGCATTAACCTGCTGGAGGAGCCGGATTCCGGCACCATTCGCGTCGGCGATATCCTGATCGACGGCAGCAAGCCGCTGAGCAAACAGAAAAATCAGGTGCGGGCGCTGCGTCAGCAGGTCGGTTTCGTGTTCCAGAACTTCAACCTGTTCCCGCACCGTTCGGTGCTGGAAAACATCATCGAAGGGCCGGTTATCGTTAAAGGCGAGGCGAAAGCCAGCGCGGAACAGCGCGCCCGCGCGTTGCTGGCCAAGGTGGGCCTGAGCGGCAAAGAGCAGGCTTATCCACGTCGACTGTCCGGCGGGCAGCAGCAGCGGGTGGCTATCGCGCGCGCGCTGGCAATGCAGCCGGAGGTGATTTTGTTCGATGAGCCGACGTCGGCGCTCGATCCCGAGCTGGTGGGGGAAGTGCTCAATACCATGCGCTCACTGGCGGAAGAGAAACGCACCATGGTGATCGTCACCCATGAGATGAGCTTCGCCCGCGACGTGGCCGACCGGGTTATCTTTATGGATCACGGCCGCATCGTTGAACAGGGCCCGGCCAAAGCGCTGTTCGCCAATCCGCAGCATCAGCGCACCCAGCAATTCCTCGACAAGTTCCGGAATCAATAAGGCGTCGGGGGCGTTTCCCCCGACCGCATTCACTCCGCTTTCAACCATTCGTTTCGCGCGGCGGCGGCGAGAAATCCGCTACGACTGCCGTATTCCGAATATTGCCGATCCCGAAAGTCAATGCGTCTCGTAGCGCTCTGACGCGGCTTTCAAACAGAATAATCCGTCTATGTTGTTATCGTCCAAGAGCGACGCCCCACCCTGTAAGGATAATAAGGCGCTAACGGCTGATCGGCCTGCGGACAATAAAAAACCCTGCACGAGTGCAGGGTTTGTGTAGCGGTGAGCAAATCAGGCGGCCATGCATGGCCGCCTTGACGATGCGTTAACCGATGGTCATCAGGCTGGCATTACCGCCGGCGGCGGCGGTGTTGACGCTCAGCGAACGCTCGATCAGCAGGCGTTCCAACAGGATATTGGTTTCACCGTGGGCGAAGCCCTGCACCGAGACGATGGCGCCGCCGCGCTGCGCGATCTGCTCGCACAGGATGCGCAGCTGGTCGGCGTCGCCGTGGTAGATGGCGGCGTCGAACTCGACCTTATCCTGCTGCCAGTCTTTGCTGAAGGCGATGCGCGCCTGCACATCGTTCGGCAGGCGGCGGAACAGATTGCGCTGCAGTTCCGCTTCCGGCCACAGCACGCAGCTGCCAACCGCCAGCACGGCGGCCAGCTGGGTCAGCGCGTCGGTTTCGTTATCCGCCAGGCACAGCACGCGTTCACGCGGCAACAGGGCATAGGTATTGCGCTCGCCGGTTGGGCCCGGCAGCGGGCGTACGGTGCCGCCCTGGCCCAGTTCCGCATAGCGCTGCGCCAATGCCGCCAGTTCGCCGTGTTGGCTGGTGACCGCCCATTTCTCCAGCGATTGCAGCGCGCCTAACAGCTGCGGCCGCGCGGTGGCTTCCATCGGGCGCTCGTCGTCCTGACGGTGCAGCGTACGCTGCAGCGCGTCGTCCGGACGGTTGGCCAGCAGACGGTACAGATACAGCGGACCGCCGGCTTTCGGGCCGGTGCCCGACAGGCCTTCGCCGCCGAACGGCTGCACGCCGACCACCGCGCCGACCATGTTACGGTTGACGTACAGGTTGCCGACCTTGGCGCGTTCGGTCACCCGGGCGATGGTTTCATCGATACGGGTGTGAATGCCCAGCGTCAGGCCATAACCGGCGGCGTTGATCTGATCGACCAGCGCGTCCAGATTGTTGCGCTGGAAGCGCACCACGTGCAGCACCGGGCCGAAGATCTCTTTTTGCAGCTCGTCGAAGCTGTCGAGTTCGATCAGCGTCGGTTTGATGAAGGTGCCGCGCGCCCACTCTTTCTCATCTTGCACGCTGCCTTTGGCAGCCTGGTAGACCTTGCGGCCTTTAGCGCGCATCGCCTGGATGTGGCGTTCGATGCCGGTTTTGGCTTCGGCGTCGATCACCGGGCCCACGTCGGTAGACAGACGCTCCGGGTTGCCCATGCGGCACTCGGCCATCGCGCCGCGCAGCATTTGCAGCGTGTGCTCGGCCACGTCTTCCTGAATGCACAGGATACGCAGCGCGGAGCAGCGCTGGCCGGCGCTGTCGAAGGCGGAGGCTACCACGTCGGTCACTACCTGTTCGGTTAGGGCTGAAGAGTCGACGATCATGGCGTTCAGGCCGCCGGTTTCGGCGATCAGCGGCGTCGGGCGGCCTTGCGGATCCAGACGGCCGGCGATGCTGCGCTGCAGAATGCCGGCGACGTCGGTGGAACCGGTAAACATCACGCCGCGGACGCGGGCATCGTTAACCAGCGTCGAGCCGACGGTTTCACCCTGGCCAGGCAGCAGCTGCAGTACGCCTTGCGGAATACCGGCTTCCAGCAGGATACGCACCGCCTGCGCGGCGACCAGCGGCGTTTGCTCGGCCGGTTTGGCCAGCACGCTGTTGCCCGCCGCCAGCGCAGCGGCGATTTGGCCGGTGAAGATCGCCAGCGGGAAGTTCCACGGGCTGATACAGACCACCGGGCCCAGCGGGCGGTGGCTGTCGTTGGCGAAGTCGTCGCGCACCTGGCCGGCGTAGTAGTGCAGGAAATCGACCGCTTCACGCACTTCGGCGATGGCGTTGTTGAAGGTTTTACCCGCTTCGCGCACCAGAATGCCCAGCAGGCTTTGCAGCTGGCTCTCCATCAGCTCGGCGGCGCGTTCGAGGATCGCTGCACGCTCCGTCGGCGGTGTCGCGAACCAGATTGGGCCGGCGGCTGCAGCGGCGTCGAGCGCGCGGCTGACTTCGCTTTCGGTAGCTTCACGCACGTAGCCGACCACATCGCCCGGCTCGGCAGGGTTGATTACCGGCTGTTCGACGCCCTGATCCAACTCGGCATCGATGATAGGTTCCGCGCGCCATGGATGGCTGGCGCTGGTGAGCAGGGCGCTGGACAGCGAAGCCAGACGCTGTTCGTTGGACAGATCCAGGCCGCTGGAGTTGGTACGTTTCTCACCATACAGCTCGCGCGGCAGCGGAATGCGCGGATGCGGCAGGCCAATCTGGCCTTCGCTGGCCGCCAGCGCTTCCACGGCGCTGACCGGATCGGCCACCAGCTCGTCGAGCGGCAGGGTGGCATCGGCGATGCGGTTGACGAACGAGGTGTTGGCGCCGTTTTCCAGCAGGCGGCGCACCAGGTAAGCCAGCAGCGTTTCATGGGTGCCGACCGGTGCATAGATGCGGCAAGGACGGTTCAGTTTGCCGTCGGCCACTTTACCCACCACCTGTTCGTACAGCGGCTCACCCATGCCGTGCAGGCACTGGAACTCATACTGGCCAGGGTAGTAGTTGTTGCCGGCCAGGTGATAGATGGCGCTCAGGGTATGGGCGTTGTGGGTCGCGAACTGCGGGTAGATCAGGTTCGGCACCGACAGCAGCTTGCGGGCGCAGGCCAGGTAGGAAACGTCGGTATAGACCTTGCGGGTGTAGACCGGATAGCCTTCCAGGCCGTCCATCTGGGCGCGTTTGATTTCGCTGTCCCAGTAAGCGCCCTTCACCAGACGGATCATCAGGCGACGGCGGCTGCGTTGCGCCATGTCGATCACCGCATCGATGGCGAACGGACAGCGTTTTTGGTAAGCCTGGATCACGAAGCCGATGCCGTTCCAGCCGGCCAACTGCGGCTCGAAGCACAGCTTCTCCAGCAGATCGAGCGAGATCTCCAGACGGTCGGCCTCTTCGGCGTCGATGTTGATGCCGATATCGTACTGGCGTGCCTGCAGGGTCAGCGACAGCAGGCGCGGGTAGAGTTCTTCCATGACGCGTTCGTACTGCGCGCGGCTGTAGCGCGGGTGCAGGGCGGACAGTTTGATGGAGATGCCGGGGCCTTCATAGATACCGCGGCCGTTGGAGGCTTTGCCGATGGCATGAATTGCCTGCTGGTAGGAAACCAGGTAGGCCTGCGCGTCGGCTTCGGTCAGGGCGGCTTCGCCCAGCATGTCGTAGGAGTAGCGGAATCCTTTTTCTTCGAGCTTGCGCGCGTTGGCCAGCGCCTCGGCGATGGTTTCGCCGGTCACGAACTGTTCGCCCATCAGGCGCATCGCCATGTCCACGCCTTTGCGGATCAGCGGCTCGCCGCTCTTGCCGATAATGCGGTTCAGCGAACGGGACAGATTGGCTTCGTTATGCGTGGACACCAGCTTGCCGGTGAACAGCAGGCCCCAGGTGGCGGCGTTGACGAACAGCGACGGGCTGCGCCCCAGGTGCGAGTGCCAGTTGCCGTTGCTGATCTTGTCGCGGATCAGGGCATCGCGGGTCGGTTTGTCCGGAATACGCAACAGCGCTTCCGCCAGGCACATCAGCGCCACGCCTTCCTGCGAGGAGAGGGAGAACTCTTGCAGCAGGCCTTGCACCATGCCGGCGCGGCCGTTTGCACTTTTTTGGTTACGCAACTTCTCGGCGATGCCGTAGGCCATTTTGTGAGTAGCCTGAGCAAGATCGGCGGGTAATCGCGCCTGTTCGAGCAACATCGGCACCGCTTCGGTCTCCGGGCGACGATAGGCGGCGGTGATGGCGGCGCGGGTGACCGACTGCGGCAGAATTTGTTCGGCGAAATCGAGGAATGGCTGGTGTGACTCTTCCTGCGCTTGCGGCATAATGTCGTCCGCTTCAGGCTGGCCCGCAGCGGCCAGCGCTGGAATTTCAGGAATATCGGAACCGCTCTCGAGACGCTCGAGGTAATTAAAGATGGCCTGCTTGATGAGCCAGTGCGGCGTGCGATCGATGCGCTGCGCGGCGCTCTTGATCCGGTCGCGTGTTGCCTCGTCGAGTTTCACGCCCATTGTGGTAGTGCCCATGCCTATCCAACTCCTGTGTTTAGAACCTATCCCATCAGGCTAGACAAACAGCAGGCCGGAAAGCCTGTTGGGATAGGTTCGTGTGATGTGTGGTGTCAAGAATGCAGACAATATCCTGCATGTTGCAACTTTGTGCAACCTTGTTAAATCAGGCTGATGAGCGAAGTGTGAGTTTCATCGATTTTTTAACATGGGCAGTTGGCACGAATGTTGCGTTATTGAGCGAATGCGGCGGGGTTTATGATGCCGCAAACGTTTTACCTTGCGGTATATAAGGGTAATAACCAGGTGCAACTCATTTTGCTTGTCGTGAGTGCAACCTTTGTGCCCGGTAAATGTGACGCAGGGTAAACTTTGTGTAACTTTGTTGTTAAATATCTTGTTGGTTGATGAAAGGCTCATCTAGGATAACCGACGGTCAACAATTACGGGCAGAAACTATTTTACCTGCACTTGCTCGCAGGCAGCGCCACGTTCCGGCGCGGCGGCCAGTGAAATGCATTGCGCGTGGGTTTACCGGCGCCGGCTTGGCCGGAGCGAAACGCGAATAATAATGAAAGTGGAGAATTAAATGACAATGAGCACACCTATGCTGGTGACCTTCCTGGTGTACATTTTCGGGATGGTGCTGATCGGCCTGCTTGCCTACCGGGCAACCAACAACTTTGATGACTATATTCTCGGCGGCCGCAGTTTGGGCAGCGTGGTGACCGCGCTGTCCGCCGGCGCTTCCGACATGAGCGGCTGGTTGCTGATGGGCCTGCCGGGCGCCATCTTCCTCTCCGGCATCTCCGAAAGCTGGATCGCTATCGGCCTGACCATCGGCGCTTACCTGAACTGGAAGCTGGTGGCAGGAAGGCTGCGCGTGCATACCGAAGCCAACAACAACGCCCTGACGCTGCCGGATTATTTCACCAGCCGCTTTGAAGACAACAGCAAGCTGCTGCGCGTGATCTCGGCCATCGTTATCCTGGTGTTCTTCACCATTTACTGCGCCTCCGGCATCGTAGCCGGCGCGCGCCTGTTCGAAAGCACCTTCGGCATGAGCTACGAAACCGCCCTGTGGGCCGGCGCCGCAGCGACCATCCTCTACACCTTTATCGGCGGTTTCCTGGCGGTGAGCTGGACCGACACCGTGCAGGCCAGCCTGATGATTTTCGCGCTGATCCTGACGCCGGTGATCGTGATCTTCGCCGTCGGCGGCATCGATACCTCGATGCTGGTGATCCAGGCGCAGAACCCGGCCAACCTCGACATGCTGAAGGGGCTGAACTTCGTCGCCATCCTGTCGCTGCTGGGGTGGGGCCTGGGCTACTTCGGCCAGCCGCACATCCTGGCGCGTTTCATGGCGGCGGATTCTCACCGCACCATCCGCAGCGCGCGTCGCATCAGCATGACCTGGATGATCCTGTGCTTGGCCGGCACCATCGCCGTCGGTTTCTTCGGCATTGCTTACTTCGCTAACAACCCGGATCAAGCCGGTAACGTGTCGCAGAACGGCGAACGCGTGTTCATCGAACTGGCGATGCTGCTGTTTAACCCATGGGTAGCGGGCGTGCTGCTGTCGGCGATTCTGGCGGCGGTCATGAGTACCCTGAGCTGCCAGCTGCTGGTGTGCTCCAGCGCGATCACCGAAGACCTGTACAAGGCGTTCCTGCGTAAAGGTGCCAGCCAGCGCGAGCTGGTGTGGGTCGGCCGCGTCATGGTGCTGGTGGTGGCGTTGATCGCCATCGCGCTGGCGGCCAACCCGGAGAACCGCGTGCTGGGGCTGGTGAGCTACGCCTGGGCCGGTTTTGGCGCCGCCTTCGGCCCGGTTGTGCTGATTTCGGTGATGTGGTCGCGCATGACCCGCAACGGCGCGCTGGCCGGCATGCTGGTCGGTGCAGTGACGGTGATCGTCTGGAAACAATACGAATGGCTGGGCCTGTATGAAATCATCCCGGGCTTCATCCTGGGCTGCCTCGCCATCGTGGTGGTGAGCCTGATGGGCCGCCAGCCTTCCGCCACCATGACCGAGCGTTTCGATCAGGCGGAAGCCGAGTACAAAACGGTGTAACGCCGTTCGATGTCAGTCGGTAAGGGGCGCGCAGAGCGCCCCTTTTTTTTGCCTGCCGATCGCCGTCATCCGGCTGTAACACCTGGCGACATTTGATTAGAAAAAATCACGCTTGCGCCTCTTGTATTTCTTCTTGGCAGAATGATAATCACTCTCGTTGGTTTTTACGTTTCTTTACAGAGTTGCCGCCGCTCATTTCGAGTCAGTTTTCTCTGCCGCTGCGGTCTTTTCAGGGGTGATTATTTATGTTCGTTCCCTTTCTTATCATGTTCCGCGAGGGGCTGGAGGCTGCGCTGATCGTCAGCCTGATCGCCAGCTACCTGAAACGCACGCAGCGCAGCCAATGGCTGGGCGCGGTGTGGATCGGCGTGATTGTCGCCGCGGCGCTGTGCCTGGCGCTCGGCATCTTCATCAATGAAACCACCGGCGAGTTCCCGCAGAAACAGCAGGAGCTGTTCGAGGGCATCGTGGCGGTGGTGGCGGTGCTGATCCTCACCTATATGGTGTTCTGGATGCGTAAGGTGTCCAAGTCGGTCAAGGTGCATCTGGAAGGGGCGATCGATCAGGCGCTCAACGCCGGTAAAGGGCAGGGGTGGGCGCTGGTGGCGATGGTGTTCTTCGCCGTGGCGCGCGAAGGGCTGGAGTCGGTGTTCTTCCTGCTGGCGGCGTTCCAGCAAGACGTGGGCGCCGCAGCGCCGATCGGCGCGGTGCTCGGCCTGGTGGCCGCCATCGTGCTGGGCATGATGATTTATTGGGGTGGGGTGAAGCTGCACCTGGCCAAGTTTTTCAAATGGACCAGCCTGTTCATTCTATTCGTCGCCGCCGGCCTGGCCGCCGGAGCGATCCGCGCCTTCCACGAGGCCGGCCTGTGGAACCACTTCCAGGCTATCGCCTTCGATTTCAGCAGCACCCTGTCGACCCATTCGCTGTTCGGCACCCTGCTGGAAGGCATCCTCGGGTACCAGGAAGCGCCGACGGTCAGCGAAGTGGCGGTCTACTTCTTGTATCTGATCCCGGCGCTGATTTTCTTTTTCCTGCCGCAGCGCGCGGAGCCGGCAGCGGCCCCGGCGCAACGTAAAATCAATCATTAATGTTTAATAGGGAATCTCGTATGTCTACTCCGTTATTACGCCGCAAGGCGTTGCACGCAGCATTACTGGCTATCCCGGCGTTTGCGCTGAGCATCGACGCGTTGGCGGCGGACGTGCCGCAGGTCAAGGTTACGGTTAACGACAAGCAGTGCGAACCGATGCAGCTGACGGTGCCGGCAGGCAAAACGCAGTTTGTGGTGCATAACACCAGCCAGAAAAACGTCGAATGGGAAATCCTGAAAGGGGTGATGGTGGTGGAAGAGCGCGAGAACATCGCGCCGGGCTTCACCCAGAAAATGACCGCCACGCTGGAAGCGGGCGAATACGACATGACCTGTGGGCTGCTCAGCAACCCGAAAGGCAAACTGACCGTCACCGCGGCAAGCAATGGCGCCACCGACGGTAAACCGAACGCGCTGGACTTGGTTGGCCCGATCGCCGAATACAAAGTCTACGTCATCAAAGAAGTCGATGGGCTGGTGAAACAGACCAAGCTGTTCACCGACGCGGTGAAGGCCGGCAACGTGGAGCAAGCGCGCAAGCTGTACGCGCCGACCCGCCAGCATTATGAACGCATCGAGCCGATCGCCGAGCTGTTCTCCGATCTGGATGGCAGCATCGACGCCCGTGAAGACGACTACGAGAAGAAATCGGCGGATCCGAACTTCACCGGTTTCCACCGTCTGGAGAAGGCGCTGTTTGCCGACAACTCCACCAAAGACATGGGCGCCTACGCCGATCGCCTGTACCACGACACCGTAGAGCTGCAAAAGCGCGTGAGTGAACTGACCTTCCCGCCGAGCAAGGTGGTGGGCGGCGCAGCCGGGCTGATCGAAGAAGTGGCGGCCAGCAAGATCAGCGGTGAAGAAGACCGCTACAGCCGCACCGACCTGTGGGATTTCCAGGCCAACGTCGACGGCGCGCAGAAGATAGTCAACCTGCTGCGCCCGCTGTTGGTCAAGGCCAACAAGCCGCTGCTGGACAAGATCGACGCCAACTTCAAAACCGTCGACACCATTTTGGCGAAGTACCAAACCAAAGAGGGCTATGAGTCCTATGAGAAGCTGACCGATGCCGATCGCAATGCGTTGAAAGGGCCGATCACCACGCTGGCGGAAGACCTTTCCCAACTGCGCGGCGTATTGGGTCTGGACTGAGGCATACGGTTATGAGCAACAAGGCAGGCCCGAATAACGGGCCTCATCCGCATTCTCAGGGGGCGGCATCGCCTTCGCGGCGCCGTTTGCTGCAGGGGCTGGGGCTAAGCGCACTGGCGCTGGGCGGCACCCGCCTGGCGCAGGCGACGGGCAACGTGGCGGAGCCGTTGGCGACGCCGCAGGATGAGCGCTGGCAGAAACAGCCGTTTTATGGCCGCCATCAGGCCGGGGTGCTGACCCCGCAACAGGCGGCGATGATGCTGGTGGCGTTCGACGTGCTGGCGACCAGCAAAGCGGATCTGGAGCGCCTGTTCCGGCTGCTGACCGATCGCATCGCGTTCCTGACCCACGGCGGCAAGGCGCCGGAGGTGGACGCCAAGCTGCCGCCGCTTGATTCGGGGATCATGGGGCCGGAGATTTACCCGGATAACCTGACCATCACCGTCTCGGTCGGCGCATCGCTGTTCGATGAACGCTTTGGCCTGCAGGCGCAAAAGCCGCTGCGGTTGCAGAAAATGACCCGCTTTCCCAACGATGCGCTGGACGCCGGGCTTTGCCACGGCGATCTGCTGCTGCAGATCTGCGCCAACACCAATGAAACGGTGATTCACGCACTGCGCGACATCATCAAGCATTCGCCGGATCTGCTCAGCGTGCGCTGGAAGCGGGAAGGATTTATCTCCGCGCATGCGGCGCGCAGCAAAGGCAAAGAGACGCCGATCAACCTGCTGGGCTTCAAAGACGGCACCGCCAACCCGAAAACCGACGACAAACCGCTGATGGATAAGGTGGTGTGGGTCGGCGACAACGTCGGCGAGCCGGCGTGGACGGCGGGCGGCAGCTACCAGGCAGCGCGCATTATTCGCTTCCGAGTGGAGTTTTGGGATCGCACGCCGCTGCAGGAACAGGAAACCATTTTCGGTCGCGAAAAGCACAGCGGCGCGCCGCTCGGCATGAAGCATGAACATGACGAGCCGGACTACGCGAACGATCCTGACGGCAAGGTGATCCCGATGGATGCGCACATTCGGCTGGCTAACCCGCGCACGCCGGAAAGCCAAAGCAACCTGATGCTGCGGCGTGGCTACAGCTATTCCCTTGGCGTTTCCAATGCCGGGCAGCTGGAAATGGGGCTGCTGTTCGTCTGCTATCAGGCCGATCTGGAAAAAGGATTCCTGACGGTGCAAAAAAGGCTCAACGGCGAAGCGCTGGAAGAATACATCAAGCCGATCGGCGGCGGGTATTTCTTCGTATTGCCGGGCGTGAAAGAGGGCGGCGACTATTTGGCCAGCGGCCTGCTCAAGGCCTGAGCGCGCAATGACGAGGCGGGATCTTCCGCCTCGTTTTACGTTGGCTTGCCTATTGTGCGGGACATTAAGCGACGGGGTTCAATTCAATCCGTCGCCTGCGAATTAAAAAATCTGAAGAGCCCGCCGACTTTTGGTTGTGCAAATTTTAATCGAGAAACTAAAGTGTCATTCGCGGTTTTTAATTGTAATTTATTGATATTTATGGGGTAAAAATTTTTATGGAATGACGTGCCGAGCGTGATATAGTGTTTTTGCGCTAACTGAAAACAAAAGATATAAAATTTTTTTACATTTTAGTAACGCGACAGGATTGAATGTCATTATACTGTAATCATCTGGCGGTAGTTTTCACACGGTGCACAGCTTGAAGCTGTAAATATCACTGCGGGGATCGCTAATGGTAAAGTCCTTGGTTGGGCTGGAAAGAAAAAATAACACATCTCCCCTGATTTCTCGTTGTAACGAGGGTTCTCTCTCCGACTCTCTTTTACCGGCAACCCCGCACTCTTATCGCTATCGAATCTCATCACTTTTTACTCCACGTTTATTGATGCAGTCCGCGTTGTCCCGTGAAGACACGGCGCTTAAGCGTTGCCGTCGATTCACCTTGTCCCTTGGCTCTTATTGGCTCGGAGGAGGCCAAAACCTAATACGTGTGTGAAACATAATCGCGCGGCCTGGCCGTTGCGGTAGGTGAAACAAACTGTAAGGTGCCACTATGGGTAGACAGAAAGCAGTGATCAAAGCACGTCGTGAAGCGAAACGCGTTATTCGTCGTGACGCTCGTAGTCATCGCCAGCTGGAAGAAGAGTCTGTGACCTCGCTGGTGCAAATGGGGGGAGTCGAGTCTATCGGCATGGCGCGAGACAAGCGCGATAGCTCACCCATCGAGGCTAGAACCGAAGCTCAGGGTCATTACTTATCAGCCATAGAGAATAAGCAGCTGATCTTCGCCACCGGCGAAGCCGGCTGTGGCAAAACATTCATCAGCGCCGCCAAGGCGGCGGAGGCGCTGATCCATAAAGAGGTGGATCGGATTATCGTTACCCGTCCTGTTTTGCAGGCGGATGAAGACCTTGGCTTCTTGCCGGGTGATATCGCCGAGAAATTCGCGCCTTATTTCCGCCCGGTGTATGACATCCTGGTGCGCCGTTTAGGCTCTTCCTTTATGCAGTACTGCCTGCGGCCGGAAATCGGCAAGGTAGAGATTGCGCCGTTCGCTTATATGCGTGGACGCACCTTCGAAAATGCGGTCGTTATCCTGGATGAAGCCCAGAACGTGACCGCCAGCCAGATGAAAATGTTCCTGACCCGCCTGGGAGAAAACGTGACGGTTATCGTTAACGGTGACGTGACCCAGTGCGACTTGCCACGCGGCGTGAAATCCGGCCTCAGCGACGCGCTGGAGCGCTTCGAAGAGGACGAGATGATCGGCGTTATCCGCTTTGAGAAACAGGACTGCGTGCGCTCCGCTTTGTGCCAGCGCACGCTCAACGCTTACAGTTAACCTATCCGCTAATAGAAAGGCCGCTTCGGCGGCCTTTTTTCTCTCCGCAATTTCCCCTCTCGTTTAGCCTTTGTGTAAATTATTGTGGTTATTTGTATAGATTTTCGTTGAGTTAGCGTTAATGATTAATGGGTTCCAGATTGGCGCGCAACTTGCGTGCGCCGCCAAAAGGACACTATCTGGGGTGTGCGCCGCGCGGCGCATTGAGTGTGAGTTCCTTGATGCGATTCAAACATGAAATATATCATTCTGATTTTGCTTATTTTATGCGTCGTCTATGTGCATTACCGCGGGCGGGTACGCTACAACGTGTGGCGACAGCTGTCTGACCATTCCACCTTTACCGCACCGCTGAACGTCTTTATGTATCTGTTTTCCCGTGTGCCGACCACGCCGTACCTGAAGCCGGAGCAGTTCCCTGAGCTGGCGGTACTGCGGGAGAATTGGGAAACCATCCGCGACGAAGGACAGAAGCTGATGGAGATCCAGCAGATCAAAGCGTCCGATCAATTCAACGACGCCGGGTTCAACTCGTTCTTCAAGACCGGCTGGAAACGCTTTTATCTGAAATGGTATGAGGACAGCCATCCTTCCGCCATGACCCTGTGCCCGCAGACCACGGAACTGCTGCGCAGCCTGCCTTCAGTCAAGGCGGCGATGTTTGCTGAACTGCCGGACGGCAGCCGCTTGCCGCGCCACCGCGACCCTTATGCCGGTTCGCTGCGTTATCACCTGGGGCTGATTACCCCCAACGATGACCGCTGCTTTATTGAGGTGGACGGCGAGCGCTACAGCTGGCGCGACGGTGAAGGCGTGATGTTCGATGAAACCTACCTGCACTACGCGGAAAATCAGAGCGGGCAAAATCGTCTGATCCTGTTCTGCGACATCGAACGGCCGATGCGCTACCGTTGGGCGCAGGCGGTGAACCACTGGCTGGGGCGCAATCTGATGAGCGCCGCCACCGCGCCGAACGAAGAGGGCGATCGCACCGGCGGCGTCAACAAGATGTTCAAATACATCTATGCGATACGCCGGGTGGGGAAACGCCTGAAGGCCTGGAACCGCACCGGTTATTACATCATCAAGTGGATTTTGTTCGGGGGGATCGCCGCGGCGATATTCTTCTCGGTATAACGAAGACAGGGGCGCACGGTGTGCGCCCCTTTTTGATCAGGCGAAGATAGTCATCATGTAGGCGGCGAACAGCGCCAGGTGGGCGGTGCCGTTCAGCACGTTGGTGCGGCCGGTCGAGAACGACAGCTGGCACAGCAGCAGCACCGTCAACATCACCACGATATGCGGCGTTTGCAGGCCAAAGATCAGCGTCTGCCCGGTCAGGGTGGCGATGATGGTGACTGCCGGTACCGTCAGGGAGATGGTCGCCAGCACCGAACCGAAGAACAGGTTCATGGCACGTTGCACCTGATTGTTCAACACGGCGCGCAGCGCGCCCAGCCCTTCAGGCGACAGGATCAACAGCGCCACCAGGAAGCCGGTGAACTGCGCCGGCGCATTCATCTTGGTCAGCAGGCCTTCCAGCGGATTGGCATTGAACTTGGTGACGGCGATAACCGCGATCAGGTGCACGACGAGCCAGGCGGCATGCCAGGCACTGCTGTGGGAAGAGGGCTTGCCGTGATGCGGGTCGCCATCGTCGTCTTCATGCTCGTACACGAACAGGCTCTGGTGGGTTTTGGTCTGGATCACCAGGAACACGCCATACATGGCGGCGGAGATCAGTGCCACCAACAGCGCTTGTCCGGTGCTGAAGTTGCCGCCCGGCAGCGCGCTCGGGAACACCAGCACGATCACCGCCAACGGGAAAATCGCCATCAGGTACTGTTTGATGCCGCCCAGGTTGACGTACTGGGTGGCGAACTTGCGCCCGCCGAGCAGCAGCGCGAAACCCACCAGGCCGGCGGAAACGATCATGATGATGGAATACAGCGTGTCGCGCATCAGCGCCGGCGCGGCGTCGCCGGTGGCCATCAGCGCCGAGATCAGGCTGACCTCGAGGATCACCACCGACAGGCTGAGGATCAGCGAGCCGTAGGGTTCACCCAACCGGTGGGCCAGCACGTCGGCATGGCGCACCACGCTGAAGGCGCTGCTGAGGATCCCCACCAGCGCGAGAATATTGATGCCGACGATCAGCGGAAAGTAAGTAGTGCTGCTCCACAGATTCAACACCACCAGCGCGGCGATGGGGAAGATCAGCGAGTATTCGGTGTGGCGAGATTTGGTGGATCGGCCAGGATCGTGTTGCGACTTCATGAGGGTGGCACTCCTTCTCAAACAGCGTAGCCCGTCAGCGCCGGTCGCCGTGATGCGGCAACTCTGCGTTTCCAGTAGGTATTTTATATTAGGATACACCCACGGCGCCGGTGTGATGTTGTTTTTATCTGAGAAAGCAATTGCTTGCTTTATGTGATCAGGGTAACAAAAAAACCGCACGGGGTGCGGTTTTATTTACTTACTTTTACGCAATAACGCCAATTTTTAACGTTAGATATGAGAAAAGTCGTGTTTACTTATTTAGCATGCGGTTAATCAAGGAAAATACAGTCGTTAGTCGTCAATATTATCCATGATTTCATGCCGTTTATTGTGGTAACCCTCTTCATTTAGCCCTTCACGCCAGTAAGGTACGGCATAAAGACGATTACGATCGCATTGACGTTCGCGGCGCAGGTAGCGGCGCAGATCTACCACCAGGCGATCTTCACCGGCGAGCCAGAAGTGGGTTTCGCCCTGCGGCAGAGACTGCGCGCGGAACCGAGCGACCAATTCGTCGGTTTTCTCCGTGCCGCCGACGATCCAATTCACCTCAACGCCGGCCGGTTTTTTCAGGTCAATCACGTCGGCAGTGCTGTCTACGCGGACGAAAGCGCGCCCGGCGCTGTGTGGCGGCAGATTCTCCAGCAGCGCGGCCAGCGCAGGCAGCGAGGAAGGATCGCCCGCCAGGCAGTAGAAATCGGCCGCCGGCAGCATCGGTTTGGGGCCGCCCGGGTTACTGATGCCGATTTTATCGCCGGCTTTTGCCTGGCGCGCAAAGTCGACTGCCGGCCCCTGGTGATCGTGAATCGCGAATTCGATGTCCACTTCCGCCTGTTCCGGGCGCACGGCGCGAATGGAATAGGTGCGCACGATTGGGCGTACGGCATCTGCGGCCCAGCGTGGGCCGTTTTCGGTCAGCGTCGGCAGGTCCGGCTGCGTTTGGCCCGCGAGCGGCAAAAAGACCTTGATGTGTGCGGCGGCGGCGTTGGCCGGGTAGTAGCGCAGATCGGGCGCGGTAAAGGTGATGCGGCGCAGGTGCGGCGTAATGTCCTGTACGGCGCTGACGGCGATCAGGTAGGGGGCGCGTGAGCGAGGGGCTTCGGTAGTCACGGGGATCTCCTTATAGTTCGTTTGGCGGTGAGTATACCATGCCGTTTGATAATGAGAATTGTTTGCTCATTGAGGCGCAACTGAGTGTGAGCTAGGCTTAAGCTTCACGGAATACGCACGGGAGGACGTGATGCCCTATCAAGACACGAACGACTTGCCGGACAATGTGAAGCATATGCTGCCGGCCCATGCTCAGGCGATCTATAAAGAAGCGTTCAACAGCGCCTGGCAACAATACCGGGATCCGGAAGACCGACGCGGTGACGACAGCCGGGAGGAGACGGCGCACAAGGTGGCCTGGGCGGCGGTCAAGCGAAGCTATCGCAAGGGAGATGATGAGCGTTGGCACAAAAAGTAACGCTTTATGCCCTGATAAAATCGTGCAGACGTTATGCTGACCTCGGCAATTAATATTATTGCTGCTCAGTACAAATACTTTTTCACTTTAACGCGGTTTTGTAACTTGATTGCGCGTCAGGAAAAGAATAAGGTCATTTCTATTAGGCGCGGTGATTGAATTAATAAAAATCCGCCGCCGAAAATAAAACATCAAAGGTTCAGCAGTGGCGAGGGAAGACGAGAAATCGTATTCCCGGGAGGTAATATCAGTGTTAACGCGAGATTTTCTGCAAAAAGCGGATTGCAAAACTGCATACGGCGCTATTGAGGAGTCGTTGCTGCTGACGCCTGAACAGCGTGCAGCCTCGTTGGATTGCACCTTATCGAGCCGGCCGGATCACAGCCCCGTATGGATATTCGGTTACGGTTCCCTGATGTGGAATCCAGTTTTCGAATCGGAAGAAGTGCGGCCCGCTACGCTGCAGGGCTGGCACCGGGCGTTCTGCATGCGGCTGACCGCCGGGCGCGGCACGCTACATCAGCCAGGGCGCATGCTGGCGTTGAAAGCTGGCGGCCAGACGACCGGATTGGCCTTCCGTCTGCCGGAAAGCAAGCTGCGCGAAGAGCTGGAGCTGCTGTGGAAGCGTGAAATGGTGACCGATTGCTACGTGCCCACCTGGAGTGAACTGCAGTTGGATGGCGGCGAGAGGGTTACCGCGCTGGTGTTCGTGATGAATTCTCAACATCCGCTGTTTGAAGCAGACACCAGCTATCAGGTGATCGCGCCATTGATCGCCAGCGCCAGCGGCCCGCTGGGCACCAACGCGCAATACCTGTTTGCGCTGGATAACGAGCTGAAGCACCACGGCATGCAGGATGATTGCATCGGCGATCTGGTGCGCTACGTACAGCAATGGTTGCAGCAGAACCGCCCCGGCGCTTTCGGGGCTGAGGCCACGGCCTGAGGCGTTGGCAGGGTGGTAGACAGTAAAGGGCTCAGCGTGCTGAGCCCTTTTTCATATATCTAATACCTCTATTTAATAACTTTATTCTGCATGATTATTTAAGGCTCTTTTTTTGTGTGGTTACTTATCTCATTATTTTTAAAGCCATTCATCATCCACTCCCATCTTTACCCCCCGAAAGTAACGATAAATAATTCACTTAGTATTAAATTGCATAACTAAAGGCTATTTCTTATTTGTTCAGCCCCGCGTGACTCCGTATCAATATGACAGAGGTTATCGCAAGAAACAGGGAGACGGGGATGAACTTTCAACAATTAAAAATTATTCGCGAATCGGCGCGCTGCAACTACAACCTGACCGAGGTCGCCAATACCTTATTTACTTCGCAGTCCGGCGTTAGTCGGCATATTCGCGAGCTGGAAGAAGAGCTGGGTATTGAAATATTCATTCGCCGCGGTAAGCGGCTGCTGGGCATGACCGAACCCGGCAAAGAGCTGCTGGTGGTGGCGGAACGTATTCTCAACGACGCCAATAACATCCGTCGCCTGGCGGACGTCTTCAGCAGCAACGATTCGGGGCAGTTGCATATCGCGACGACGCACACCCAGGCGCGCTACAGCCTGCCGGGGGTGATCAAAGAGTTTCGCGCGCTATACCCGCGGGTGCGGGTGGTGCTCAATCAGGGCAGCCCGGAGGAGATCGTCTCGATGCTGGCCGCCGGCGAAGCCGATATCGGCATCGCCAGCGAACGGCTGATGAGCGACGAATCGCTGGCGGCGTTCCCTTACTATCGCTGGCATCACACCATTTTGGTGCCGGAAGGGCACGAGTTGACGCGTCAGCCGCAGGTGACGCTGGAGATGCTCAGTACCTTGCCGCTGATCACTTACCGCCAGGGCATTACCGGGCGCGCGAAGCTGGATGCGGCGTTCAAAGCGGCGGGCCTGACGCCGGACATCGCGCTCAGCGCGCAGGATTCCGACGTGATTAAAACCTATGTCGAACTGGGGTTGGGCGTGGGCGTGCTGGCGGACATGTCGTATGAAAAAGAGCGCGATCGCGGGTTGGTGAGTCTCAACGCCGAGCACTTGTTTGAACCCAATACGGTATGGCTGGGCCTGAAACGCAGCCAGCTGCAGCGCAACTATGCCTGGCGCTTTATCCAGCTGTGCAATCCGACGTTGTCGCTGACCGAAATCAAGGACAAGGTCTTCTCGTCGCAGCTGGATACGGTGATTGACTACCAGATTTGATCGGACAACTGGGACCCCGCCGGATTGCCACGGGGAAGAGGGATTAGTCGTCGGTACGTTCGATCAGGTGACGTTTACTTTTTCTGAACGGGCCGATGGCTTCCCATTCCGGGAGTTCTTCATACGGACGCGGGTTGGCCATCTCCCAGCGATGGTGTTGGCGCAAAATCTCGATGGCGATGCGTTTTTGCTCTTGAATGGAGAGCGTAGGGTCGGTCAGATCCTTATTTTCCATTTTGGCTTCCTTTCTGCTCGTTATTTATACGCACCTTATCACATTTGGCCCCGTACTTTTCCAGCGATTGTATGTACTTTTGCAGTGCGTTGAAGCTGGTTTTACATGTCATGGTACCGGGTATCACTTCAAAGGCGGCCTGACGGGTATACAGCGCCAACACGCGGTGATTGATTGCGTGGCTGATAAGTATGTCCGGCGGAGGCACCGGCGTCAGCCTCTGCTCTTGCAGGTTTAGGCCATACAGATACAGTACCTGCAAGCAGTTGCGCAGCATATTGCCTTTCAGTGGATGTTGCGTTTCACGCAGGGAGAAATTCTCCAACGCGACAAGTTCGATAACGTTCTCTGCCTGGAGATAACAGCACAGGCAAAAGCCGGCGCGGCTCAGCGGGCTGGCCATTTGCCGATAGACGAAAGCAAAACTCATCGGCGTTTGGGCATGATATTTAAAAAGAGAGCGCCAATTTAACGTATGCCCGTTTTTTCTGCCTTTTTGCCAGCGCCGGTCTTGTACCGTCAGACGAGTCATAAACAGATCCGACTCAAGCAGGATGCTGTTCATGTCTGTCAGTGTTTGCTCTATCGCTCTCTCATGCCGGTGTGAGACGCCATTTTCTGATGGATGGTTTTCCATTTTCCCGTCCCTTGGGTGACCGAGCTTACGTTAATCACCCAATGAAACAGACTCAAACCCCGCCTTTCACCGCTGCGAACTGCGCCGCAAAGACAGTTATCCATTGCGGCCAGGTGCTGTGAGAGTGCGATCTGGCGTGCAATACTCTCTCTAATAATCAAAATCCCATCTATATACATAAAAAGAATATCTATAGTGATTTAAGTACCTTCAGCTGCCGATCGTGCTCGCATACACTCGCGAAATTATTATAAATTCCATCCGCTTGGAGAGTTTCAGATGAAAGCGCTCGTTCCTTCTTTGCTGTTTTTGGCCGTGGCGGCCAGCGTTAACGCGCAGGCGGCGACGCCGGCCAACACGCTGGTGATCGCACAGTCTATCGATGACGTGGTCAGTTTTGACCCGGCCCAGGGATTTGAGTTAACCACGGTGCAGTCGTTCAACAGCCTGTATCAACGTCTGATCCAGTCCGATCCGCACAACCCTATCGATCTCAAGCCGACCCTGGCCAGCAGCTGGCAGGCCGGCGCCGATAACCGCAGCCTGACTTTCAGCCTGCGCCCGGACGCCAGGTTCGCCAGCGGCAATCCGCTGCGGCCGGAAGACGTGATCTTCTCGCTTTCGCGGGTGGTGAAACTCAATCTGGAGCCGTCGTTTATCCTGACGCAGCTGGGCTGGAACGCGAAGAACGTGGAGCAACACCTGACCAAGATAGATGACCACCAGGTAAAAATCAGCTGGAGTGAAAACGTCAGCCCGGCCTTCGTGCTCAGCCTGCTGTCGGCGCCGGTATCGTCGATCGTCGACGCCAAAGAGGCGCTGGCGCACCAGCAGGGCGACGATCTGGGGCACCAGTGGTTGAACAGCCACTCCGCCGGCAGCGGCCCTTACAAAATCCGCACCTACGTGCCGCACGAAGTGGTGGTGCTGGACGCCAACCCCGGCTCGCCGGAAGGGGCGCCGACGCTGAAAACCATCCTGATCAAAAACGTGCCCGATCCGGCCGCGCGCCGCTTGCTGATCGAGCAGGGCGATGCCGATATCGCGCGCAACCTGGGGGCAGACCAGATGGCGGCCTTGAAGGGTAAGCCGGGCGTCAAACCCCTGGCCATTCCTTACGCGTCGCTTTATTTCCTGCAGTTCAACGCCAAGGCGTCGCCGGCGCTCGGCAATCCGGCGTTCTGGGAGGCGGCGCGCTGGCTGTTCGATTACCAAGGCATCGCCGACGATCTGCTGAAAGGGCAGTTCCAGAGCCACCAGGCATTCCTGCCGGACGGCTATCTGGGGGCGCTCAAGGATCAGCCATACAGCTTCAATCCGCAAAAAGCCAAAGAGATACTGGCCAAAGCGGGGCTCAGCAACGTCAGCTTCCGTCTGGACGTCAATAACCAGCCGCCGTACCTGGATATCGCCCAGGCGCTGCAGGCCAGTTTTGCCCAGGGCGGCGTGAAGGTGGAACTGGTGCCGGGCATCAGTTCGCAGGTCTCCACCAAGGTGAAAGCGCTTAACTACGATGCGACGCTGACGTCCTGGGGGCCGGATTACTTCGATCCTAACACCAACGCCGCAGCCTTCGCCTACAACCCGGAAGACGGCAGCAAGACGCTGGCCTGGCGCGCCAACTGGCAGATCCCGGCGCTGAGCAAGCTGACGCTGGCCGCCACCGCGGAAAACGACACCGCCAAACGGGTGGCCGACTACCAGCAGTTGCAAAAACAGGTACAGCAAAGCTCGCCGTTCGTCATCGGCCTGCAGGCGCGCAGCCTGATTGCGGTGCGCGACAACCTCAAGGGCTATGTGCAGGGCATCAACCCTGACATGGTGTTCTACAGCAAGGTCAGCAAGTAATGGCCGCTGAACTGTCCGCCAGCGCCGGGGCAGCCCGGCGGTATTGGCGCTGGGGCGGGCGGCTGCTCGGCGGCGCGCTATCGCTGGCGTTGACGCTGCTCGGTCTGCTGCTGTTCACTTTCATGTTGTCGCACCTGGCGCCGATCGATCCGGCGCTGCAGGTGGCGGGCGATCACGCCAGTGAAGCCACCTATGCGCAGGTGCGGCACGAGCTGGGGTTGGATCAGCCGTTGCCGGTGCAGTTTTGGCGCTATCTGGTGCACCTGGCGCACGGCGATTTAGGCATTTCACGCATCACCGCCCAGCCGGTGTTGAGCGATCTGCTGCGTACTTTCCCGGCGACGGTGGAGTTAGCCACCTGCGCCATTATCCTCGGCGCCCTCGGCGGCATTACGCTGGCGTTTCTGGCGGTGCTCAAACCAGGCAGCTGGCTGGATAACGCGGCGCGTCTGCTGTCGCTGATCGGCTATTCGGTACCGATTTTCTGGCTGAGCCTGCTCGGGCTGCTGCTGTTCTATGCCACGCTGCACTGGTCGGCGGGGCCGGGGCGGCTTGACGACATCTACTTGTACAGCATGGAGCCGCGCAGCGGTTTCGTGTTGATCGACAGCTGGCTGTCCGGCGATCGCGAAATGTTCTACAACGCCATCGGCCACCTGTGGCTGCCGGTAGTGGCGTTGGCGCTGCTGTCGATGGCCGGCATTACCCGATTGCTGCGGGCGGCGATGCTGGAAGAATGCAACAAGGAATACGTGACGCTGGCGCGTTCCAAGGGGGCCGGCCGCCTGCGCATTCTGCTGCGCCATGTGTTTCCCAACGTGCTGGGCACGCTGATCACCGTACTGTCTCTCTCCTATGCCAGCCTGCTGGAAGGGGCGGTATTGACCGAAACGGTGTTCGCCTGGCCCGGCGTCGGGCGTTATCTGACCTCGGCGCTGTTTGCTGCCGACACGCCGGCGATCCTCGGCGCCACGTTGCTGATCGGCACCTGTTTCGTGCTGTTGAATGCGCTGGCCGACGCCTTGACCTATTTAGTGGATCCGCGAACCCGATGAGCCAATATCTTTCTGAACACGAACCGCAAAGCGAGCCGGCCGTCGGTTACCGCAGCGGTCGGCGCCTGACCACGCTGACGCTGGGCACGGCGCTGGTGGCGATTCTGATCGTCACCGCGCTGTTGGCCCCATGGCTGGCGCCTTTCGATCCCAATCTGCAGCATATCGAGCTGCGGTTATTGCCGCCTTCCGCCGCACACTGGCTGGGTACCGACGGCTTTGGCCGCGATTTGCTCTCCCGCGTGATTTACGGCGCGCGGCCGACGCTGATCCTGGTGTCGCTGATTCTGGTGTTGACCATTCCCATCGGCCTGCTGGTCGGCATCTGTGCCGGTTACCTCGGCGGCTGGGTAGAGCGCATTTTGATGCGCCTGACCGACATTTTCCTGTCGCTGCCGAGCCTGGTGATCGCGCTGGCGTTTGTGGCCGTCATGGGGCCGGGGCTGATGAACGGCGCGCTGGCGCTGGCATTGACCAGCTGGCCGGCCTTTGCCCGCCAGGCGCGGGCCGAAACCCTGGCGCTGCGCCGCAGCGACTACCTGGCGGCGGCGCGCATGCAGGGCATCAACGGGCTGCGGCTGATGGTCGGCCACATTTTGCCTTTATGTCTGCCGAGCGCGGTGGTGCGTGCGGCGCTGAGCCTGGGCGGCATCATCCTGTCCGCCGCAGGTCTGGGGTTCCTCGGCATGGGCGTCGCGCCGCCGACCGCCGAATGGGGCTCGATGGTGGCCGAAGGCAGTAAAGTGATTTTCGACCAATGGTGGGTCGCCGCCGCGCCGGGCGGGGCGATCCTGTTCGCCAGCCTGGCGTTTAACCTGCTGGGCGATGGCCTGCGCGACAAAATGGATCCTCGTCATGGGCATTGATAACTCCTTATTGACCGTCGAACGCCTGGCGATCGGCGTGCCGGGGCCACAGCCGGCGGCGCTGGTGAAGAATATTTCGTTCAGCATGGGGCGGGAGCGGCTGGCGCTGGTCGGTGAGTCCGGCTCCGGCAAGTCGTTGACCGCGCGTGCGCTGATGGGGCTATTGCCGCCGCCGTTACAGCTGCGGGCGCAGCGCCTGACGTTAGGCGATGAAGACTTAACGCGCCTGAGCGAGCGCCAGTGGAGCCGGCTGCGCGGCGACCGGGTGGCGATGGTGATGCAAGACCCCAAACATGCGTTGAACCCCAATCAGCCGATCGGCCGTCAGGTGGAGGAGCCGCTGGTGCTGCATGCGAAGCTAAGCCGCGCCGAGCGGCGTGAAAAAGTGTTGGAGACGCTGGCGGCGGTGGGCTTGCCCGAGCCGGCGGCGCTGTGCCGCCGCTATCCGCATCAGCTCTCCGGTGGCATGGGGCAGCGGGTGATGCTGGCCATTGCGCTGATCAACGATCCGCAGCTGTTGATTGCTGACGAACCGACGTCGGCGTTGGATCACCAGATGCGCGATCAGGTGCTGCAGCTGATAGACAATCTGGTGACGCAACGCAATATGGGGCTGATCCTGATCAGCCACGATTTGCAGCAGGTGGCGCACCACTGCGAGCGGGTACTGGTGATGTACAAAGGCGAGCTGTTGGATCAGCTCCCGGCGGCAGAGCTGGCGCAGGCTACGCACCCTTATACCCGTACGCTGTGGGCGTGTCGGCCGAGCCGCGAGACGCGAGGCAAAACGCTGCCGGTGCTGGATCGCGCGCTGTTGGAGACGTTGAAATGAGCGTGATTGCACTGGAGAACCTGAGCGTCAGTCACCGCCAGGGCTACGAACTGCGCACCGTGGTGCATGAGGTTAACCTGCGCATCGAACCGGGCGAGTGTTTCGGGCTGGTGGGGCCTTCCGGCTGCGGCAAGTCCTCGTTGCTGTGGGTGCTGGCCGGGCTGAACGGCAGCTGGCAGGGCGGCTTTGAGTTGCTGGGGCGGCGGCTGCTGCCGGGGCAGGTGTTTACCGGCGAACTGCGGCGCGAAGTGCAGATGGTGTTTCAAGATCCCTATGCTTCGCTACACCCCAAGCACCGGCTTTTGCGTACGCTGTCGGAGCCGCTCAAACTGCTGAAGGAAAGCGACATCGAACGTAAAATCAGCGCGGGCTTTCGCCAGGTGGGGTTGGATCCGCGCCTGCTGGATCGCTACCCGCATCAGCTGTCGGGCGGCCAGCGGCAGCGCGTGGCGATCGTGCGCGCATTGTTGCTGCGGCCGAAGCTGCTGTTGCTGGATGAACCGACTTCGGCGTTGGACATGTCGGTGCAGGCGGAGATCCTCAACCTGCTCAACGAGCTGAAACAGGCGGGCGATCTGACTATGGTGCTGGTCAGCCACGATGCGGACGTGATTGACCACATGTGCGATCGTTCGGTGGCGATGGCGCACGGGCGCATCATCGTTTGACCCTATGCCCGCCAACGCGGCGGGCATATCCATCTTGGTAATAAATAAAGCAATTTATCGTCGTTCTTCCGTTAATTCTTACCCCCTACACTCGACAAACAGCGCAACCGCGTGATTGTGGAGAGTGTATCGATGAAACGGTTAATCCCAACCTTATTGTATGGCGCGCTGGCGGCCGCTTTCGGTGCGCAGGCCGCCACCCCGCAGGACACCCTGGTGGTGGTCAGTTCGCTGGAGGGCATTATCAGCCTCGATCCGGCGGAGAGCTTTGAAACCGTCAGCTCGGCCAATCTGGTCAACCTCTATCAGCGCCTGGTGGCGCCGGATCGCGCCGCGCCGCAAAAGCTGGCGCCGGACGCCGCGGGCAGTTGGCAAGCGGGCGCCGATGGCCGCAGCCTGACCTTTACCCTGAAACCGCAGCAACGCTTCGCTTCCGGCAATCCGCTGCGGCCCGAAGACGTGATTTTCTCGCTGGTCCGCGCGGTGAAACTGAACAAGGCGCCGTCGTTTATCCTCGGTGAGTTTGGCTGGACACCGGATAACGTTGAGCAGCAGCTGGAGAAGGTGGGGGATAACCAGGTGCAGCTCCGTTGGCCCGCCAACATCGGCAGCGAGCTGGCGCTGCGGCTGCTGACGGCGAACGTGGCTTCGATCGTGGATGAGAAGCTGCTGAACGAGCACGCGCAGCAGGGGGATTACGGTAATGCCTGGCTGCGCAGCCATTCCGCCGGCGGCGGTCCATATTGGGTAAACAACTATGTGCCGCACGAGGCGCTGCTGTTTGGCCGCAACGACTATGCGCCGTCGCCGGCCAGGCTGAAAACGGTGTTGTTCAAGAACGTCAGCGACGCCGGCACCCGCCGTTTGTTGCTGCTGAAAGGGGATGCCGACGTGGCCTACGATCTGGGGGCCGATCAGTTCGACTCGCTGCGCAATGCGCCGGGTGTGCGCATCGAGCAGGCCGATGCGCCCCGGGTCTATTACCTCGGTTTCAACACCGGCAGCAAAGACAACCCGGCGCTGGGCAATCCGGCACTGTGGCAGGCAGCGCGCTGGCTGGTGGATTATCAGAGCATCGCCGAGCAGCTGCTGAAAGGGCAATATCGCGTGCATCAGGCCTTCTTGCCGCAGGGGTTGGACGGGGCGCTCGACGATCGGCCGTTTAGGCTCGACGTGGACAAAGCCAGACAGATCCTGCGCGAGGCCGGCATCGCCGAAGGCACGCGCATCAGTCTGATCGTCATCAATCAGCCGCCGTATACCGACATCGCGCAGGCGCTGCAGGCCAGCTTTGCGCAGGCCGGGCTGCGGTTGGATATCCAGCCGGTGGTGGAGAGCGATCTGTGGGGCAAGATGCGCGGCCGCGATTTTCAGGCGATCTTCACCTACTGGGGTGCCGACTATCTGGATCCGAACACCAACGCCAGCGCCTTTGCCTACAACGTGCCCGGTGGGCCGAAAACGCTGGCCTGGCGCACCCAGTGGGGCATTCCCGCCATCAGCGCGGAAACGCGTGCCGCGGCCGCGGAGGGCAACAGCGCCGCGCGCAGCGCACGTTACGTCACGTTGCAACGGGAACTCCAGGCCAGTTCACCTTATGTGGTGGCGTTGCAGGGGCAAACGCTGGTGGCATTACGGGACAACGTTGAAGATGCCCGGGTGGATATCGCCAACAGCATGCTGTATCTGGACCGGGTGAGTAAGTAGCGACAGCGCCGCGCGCCTGGTCAGGCTTTTTGTCGCGCCAAGGCCGACAGCGTGTGAAATCGCGTGCTGTTGCAACCACGAATCGCGAGATGTTGTATCAAGGTGAAATAAAATGAAATTTCATAACGTGCTCCTGTGGCGGTGATAGATTGGCGCTGAAAGGCGGCGTTGTTTACGCCTTTCAGCGCGGTCGTCCGCAATGATGCGGACACATCACCTCAGGAGATATTATGGACAATAACGGAAACGCTTCAGTGGAGCACGCAGCAACCTTGCTCGCCACCGGTGAGGTTGTTACGCCGGAACAGTTTTATCAGGACAGCGACGGAAGCAACTGGGGGCCGGCGATCAACAAAGCGGCGGCGGCGGCGCTGCAAGCCGGCGGTACGTTGTCCCTGGGCAAACGGGTGTATACGGTCGCCGGGCACGTGCTCATTCAGACGACAACGGACATCTACGGCGGCATCGGTTTGCGGGTGGTCGGATTGGGGCGGGCGACCAAAATCGTCAAGACCGCGGACAGCAGCTATACCAATGAACAAGGCGAAACCAAGAAAGCGGTGATCGTGGTGAAAGGCTTCGCCAATCTGACGCTGCACGGCTTGACGTTGCGGGATGATACCGGCGTAGACGATACCCACGGCGTGTGGTTCAGCGATCTCAATATGACGAAGTTTGATATCCGAGACATCTACACCAAAGTCGGTGGTTATTCGCTGTTTGTGTCGGGCGACATGTTCATTAACTGGTTGGTGAACGTGCAGATGGAAGCTAATGCCAATCGCCCGGGGGATGGGGTGCTGTGGATGAACAAGTCCGGCACCACCAATTTTATCGACGGGCTCTACGCCGCGCGCGCCAAGGGCACTGCGTTCAGAATTTCAGGGTTTTACTCTACGGTCGGTTCGTTGGCCGCGGATGACTGCATCGGCGATATCTACTATTTCAAAGATTTTAACGGCACGATCAATTCATTGGGCTGCGAGAACCGCAACACGCAGCGTGCCGCCAGTGTCAGCGTGCTGTCCACCAACTTTGCCCAGGGCACGATAGGCAATATCAATATCCAGGACGCGCAGAATGTGGAGAGCGGGGGCGTGCTGTGCCGGTTTATCAACGAATCTCGTTGGGATATCGGTCAGTTGAATCTTTACAGCGGCGCCAAGACGCCCTGCCCGGTGGCAATCGCCGCCTGCAACAACAATACCGAGGTAACCTTCAGTAACGTCTATAACGGCGGCGTCCCGGTGGCCGGCAAAAGCACCGTCGACGTTACGTCGTTTTTAAGCGGGGTCGAAGCGATGTACAGTCTGGGCGAGCGGGGTATTGCCCCATCCTCCACCAGCAATCATTTGCCGCGTAATATCTCGAAACAGCCATCGTGGACTTTTTTAGGCACCCTGACCGCGCCGGATCGGCAACCCACAACGCACATTACGCTTCAGCAGGGGGTCAGCACCAAGGTGCTGGCGTGCGATTTATATATTACGTTCGATCTGTCTTCGCAGGCGACCGCCTTTGTCGTCAATAAAGGCAGCTATAGCGCGAAAAGCGCCTTTATGTTGCGGCGCACCGGGCCGTTGAGCTGCGAAATATACTATCGCGTCGAGAAGGATTTCGGCTTTGGCAGTTATCAGGTGCAGGCTACGCGCGGCAGTTACTGGCGGCCGGACGGCGCTTCGTTGAGCGCGCCCCCCTCCGATGCGCTGGAAATCCGTAGCGATGAAATGTTATCCACGACCAGGCTCACGGCGGTCCAGCCGCTGGCCAATCCGGCAACGGCCAGCACGGCAGAAGTGGCCGGATTGCTCAATCGGCTGATCGAGGCACTGAAGACCTAACCGAACAACGCCGGCGCGTTTTGGCCGGCGTCCATCAAGAGCAGCAGCCAGCCGGCCGCCGCCAAGGCGATACCGAACGGTTGCGGCGTTCGCCAGCTGCGGCGTTGGTACAGGCCGCGCGCTACAGCCAGGCCTAACCCGAACGCCGCCGCCAGGCAGACCAACAGCGGCAACGTCGTCCAACCGAGCCAGGCGCCCAGCGCCGCCAACAGTTTGAAATCGCCCTGGCCGATGCCGTTGCGCCGCCGCACCTGTCGATAAAGTGCGTTGAGCAGCCACAGCGCCCCGTAGCCGGCTGCAGCGCCGATAACCGCGTCGTCAAGCGTTGCCCAGCGGGCGTCAAGGTTGCACAGCAGTCCGCTCCACAGCAGTGGCAAGGTGAGCCGATCCGGCAGCCATCGGTGGCGCCAGTCGAGCCAGGCCAGGGCGATCAGCAGCGCCGCGGCCGGCGGCAACCACAGCCGGTGTGCTGCCGGCAGGTCGAAAGGCAGCGTCGCCAACGCCAGACCCAGGGCCGTCAACAGCAGGCTGCGGCGGCGCAATCTCGGTAGGTTGGTGCGTTCGGCTACCGTTCGCTCCAGCCGGGTAATGAGAGAGAAGGCGAGCAGGCCGGCAGACAACAGCGCGGTGAAAAACGGCATGTGCCACAGTGAGGAAAGAAACATCAGGGTTCCGTCATTCGTGAAATAGATGTTTAAAATAACGGCAAAATGCGTATTTCACCGGGGTGAAATGCGGCGGCCTGCGGGATATGCGCGGTTGTGCGCAGCGCGGCTTTACATATTGCATGGCGAAACAAACCGCTACGTGTCGGCTCGCCGCGTTACTGCACGTTTTATCGGCAAAATCGGCGCGAAAAGGGTGTGAATTCACCTGTATTCGGAAGGGGCGAGCCAATGGCCTGGTGTGACAGCGTCACTCGTGAATGATTGAGGATTATCCTATTGTTTCTGCTCGGCAATCCGTTAGGCTATGAGGAAATAGGGGCCCCTGCAGGCTGGGGGACGCGGGGTTTTTCAGATCTGTCGCGGGAACGGCGGCGGCAAAGCAGTGGGTTGGCGTGCTCCAGGAGGGAGGAAAGCCAACGGTGTCATGAAAGACGTGATTCAGGCAATACTTATCAAGACCAAAAAACGATTCTGGCGCCGACGCCAGACGGCGTGGCTGGCCGGGCCGCTGGTGTGGCTGGCCGGTGCGGTGCCCGCGTGCGCCGAATCCCCACCGGCGCCGGACAGCGCAATCTCTTCCGAACAGGCCGCCGCGGATCCGGCTGCGAATTTGCCGGAGCTGGGCGGTACGCCCGACGACGCCGCGCGTGAAAAACAGTGGGCCGAGATGGCCAAACAGCTCGGCGAAAAAGATCTGAACAATGTTTCACGCCAGCAAATGCGCAGCCGCGCCGAGGATTATTTGCTGGGCCAGGCGACCGACACGCTGCAGCAGCAGGCGCAGGAACTGCTGTCGCCGCTGGGCACCGCCCGGCTATCGCTGAAGATGACCGGGGAGGGTGACTTTACCGGCAGCAATGGGCAGTTATTCAGCCCGCTGTACGACGTCGATGGATTGCTGACCTACAGCCAGATCGGCTGGCTGCAGCAAAACGCCGGGGCGCTCGGCAATTTTGCGCTGGGGCAACGCTGGATCGCCGGCGATTGGCTGCTGGGTTACAACACGGCGCTCGACAGCGATTTCGCCCGGCAGCTCAATCGCGGCAGCGTCGGTGCGGAAGCCTGGGGGGATTACCTGCGTTTCTCTACCAACTATTACTACCCGCTGTCGGCGCTGTCGCAACAGCCTGGCGATGGGGTGTTTTTCAGCCGTCCGGCGCGCGGTTACGACATCACGACGCAAGGCTATCTGCCGTTTTATCGCCAGATCGGCGGTTCGCTCAGCTATGAGCAGTACCTGGGCGATAATGTCGATCTGTTCGGCAGCGGCAAAAAGCAGAACGATCCGCGCGCGATGCAGCTGGGGCTCAATTACACCCCGGTACCGCTGGTGACGATGAAAGCGTTGCATAAGATTGGTGCGGGTGGGCAGAGCCAGGACCAGGTCGAATTGGCGCTGAGCTATCGGCTCGGGGTGCCGTTGGTGAAGCAGATTTCGCCGGAGTATGTGGCGCAGGCCAAGTCGTTGCGCGGTAGCCGCTACGATCCTATCGAACGCAAAAACGTGCCGGTGTTGGAGTTCCGCCAGCGCAAGACGCTGCAGGTGTTCCTGGCCACGCCGCCGTGGAGCCTGCAGGCGGGGGAAACCGTGCCGCTGGTGGTGGAGATCAAGGCGTTGCACGGGATTTCCCACGTCAGTTGGCAGGGGGATACGCAGGCGCTGAGCCTGACGCCGCCGCACAACGCCAACGATCCGCAGGGCTGGACGGCGATCGTGCCGCCATGGGACGACGCGCCGGATGCCGCCAACAGCTACCGGCTGTCGGTCACGTTGGAGGACGACAAGCAGCAGCGCGTGACGTCCAACTGGATAGAGCTGAAAGTGGCGCCGCCGCTGACGGCAGCCACCGGTGAAGACACGGGCCTGCCGCCGATCAAAACCCTGACGCCACCGCCGATCCCGGCGCAAACCGGGCCGCTGTACGGCGGCAATTAACCGTTTTTACCCTGCAGCACCCACACGGCGGCCTCGACGCGGGATTTTAGCTTCATCTTTTTCAACAGGTGTTTGACGTGTACCTTGACGGTGCTTTCGGTGATGGTCAGGCGGCGGGCGATCAGCTTGTTCGGCAGCCCCTGAGCGATCAGCTTCAGGATATCCCGCTCGCGCGGCGTCAGTTGCTGAATATCGCGATCGGCGCTGGGGCGGTTTTCCCGCAGGCTGGCGGCGAGGACCGGCGTCAGCGTCTCGCTCAGCACCATCTGCCCGGCCGCCGCCTGATGCAGCGCCTTCAGCAGATCCTCCGGCTCCATATCTTTCAACAAATAACCGTCGGCGCCGCGTTTGAGCGCGCTGACGACGTCGTCTTCATGGTTGGACACGCTGAACACCACGACGCGCCCTGACAGGTCGGTCTGGCGCAGGCGATCCAGCGTTTCCAGCCCGTTGATGCCGGGCATGTTCAGATCGAGCAGGATCAGATCCGGATCGTGCTGTTCCGCCAGCGCGACCCCTTGCTCACCGTTGCTGGCTTCGGCGATGACCTGCAGGCGAGCGTCCATGCCAATCAGCTGTTTTACGCCGTTGCGTAGCATCGGGTGGTCGTCGATCAGTAAGATTGTGGCGGCGGTTTCTGTCGTCATGGTGTCTCCGTTAGTCGATGGCGTGGTTATCCGGCGTGAAGCTGACTCGCACTTCGGTGCCGCCGCCGCTGCGCGGTAAAATGTCGCAGCGGCCGTGCAGGCTCTTGGCGCGATCGCGCATGATGATCAAGCCGTAATGGTCGGGGCGGGATGTATCGGCCGGCAGGCCGCGTCCGTTGTCACATACGCTCAGGGTGACTTCGCCCCGTTTGTTGATGACCTGAATGCTCACCTGGCTGGCGGCGGCGTGCTTAAGGATGTTGCTGAGCGCCTCGCGGGCGATCTGCAGCAGATGAATGGCCTGGTAGGCGGGCACCGTGCGCGGCCCCAGTTGGTAATCGAGATGGATGGTCAGGCCCAGTTTGGGATTGAACTCCGCTACCGTCGATTGCAGCGCCGCCAGCAGGCCCGGTTCGGTCAGCTGCAGGCGGAAGGTGGTCAACAGCTCGCGCAGCTGGCGATAGGCGCCGTTCAATTCTTCGCGCATCTGCTGCACCAGCGCCTGGCTGGCGGACGAGAGCGTTTCGCCCTGCATCTGCAGGCAGGCTATTTGCATTTTCAGGCAGGAGAGCGATTGGGCGATAGATTCGTGCAGCTCGCGGGCGATCGCCGCCCGTTCTTCCATCAGCATCAGCTGCTGCTGGTGGTCGACCTGACGCTCGATGGCCAGCACGCTGGTCAACTGCTCCACCAGGGTGTTGATCAGCTGGCGGTGCTCATCGTTCAGCGGTTGTTGCGGCGCATGCTGTGCCACGATCACGCCGTAGTCGCCGAGTTTGTCGCTCAGGCTCCAGCTCAGCGACGGGTTGTCGGGATGCTGGCGATCGCTGTCGTTCAGGCAAGCGCTGCACACCGGATTATGGCAATGCTCCGGCCGCAGCGGCTGGTTGCCGCTCAGCTGCAGCAGCGGTTCACGGCTGTCGTTTTCATACAGCCGCACCTGAATGGCGCGCAGCGGCGTCAGGGTTTGCAGTTGGTTGAGCAGCGGCGTCAGGCGGCTGCACAGCGGCTCGCTGGCGTGCAGCAGGCGGCTGGCGCGATAGAGGAAGCTCAGCACCTGATTTTTCTGCTGCAGGTCGGCGGTCTTCTCGGCCACGCGCTGCTCCAGCCCGCTGTAGGTGGCCGACAGCTCGTCGGACATGGTGTTCAATGCGCCGCCGAGCGACGCCATTTCATCCTGGTGGCCACGCTGCGCGAAGCGGCGGCTAAAGTCGCCGCGGCCCACCGCCAACGCCATTTCCACCAGCTGTCGCCACGGATGCAGCAACCGGCGGCGCAGGTAGCAGGTGGTGCCGATCAGCAGCAGCAGGGTCAGTGCGATGAAACCGGCTTGCACCAGCGTCACCATCAGCAGGCGGCGCTCGGTTTGCCTGTCGATATCCGAGACCAGCTTATCCAGCAGCTGCACGAAGTGCGCCACCTGGGGCGCGGCGTCGGCCGGGCGCTGCGCGCTGCGCAGGCGAGGTTGCAAAGTCTGTTGCCAATAGTCGCGCAAGGCGTCGAAAGGTTGCGTCAACCCTTCCTGTTCCACCGAACGCTGCAGATCGGGGCTGTTTTCGTCGCGCTCCAGTTCGCGGATCAACGTTTCATGCCGTTCATCCAGCGGCACCTGCGCCAGCAGCCGGTAGCTTTGCATACGCAGCGAGCCGGCCTTGTTGATGGCGTGCGCATTGCCCTGAATGCTCTGCGACATCCAGGCGGAAATCCCCATGCCGGCCACGCCCAGAATGCCCGACAGCAACATCAGCAGGGCGACCTGATTCACGATTGAAAGCGGAGCCAACAGGCGTTTCATAAGCGCGGATTCCTGGCGTTTGGCGCCGCTGAAGCTCAGGGGCGAAGGCGGCGACGGGGTAAACAAGTAACGATTCAGCCGTATTTTTGATTATCCCTGAGCATAACCCCATACCTCGAATGAAGTACCCATTAGTTTCCGTTGGGGGGGCGGAACGATGAAAATGATGCGGGTTTTGTTTTTAAGGTATTGATTTGAATTAATTTAATTTTTAATTGAGGCGTACTCCTAAGGGGATGAGGGCGCTATTTGCGCCGCCAACTACTTGCATTCGGGTTGATATACATCAACTTTGCCGCCGGGGCCGCCCCCTAGGGTGTGCGGAATGATCCCCCGTGTCTGAGGTTTTTATGTCGCAACTTGCAACGCCTTCATCAAAGAAAACCGGTGCGCTGATTCAGGACTGGCGTCCTGAAGACAGCGCTTTTTGGCAGCAGCGTGGCCATCGCATCGCCACCCGCAACCTGTGGATTTCCATTCCCTGTCTGCTGCTGGCCTTCTGCGTCTGGATGCTGTTCAGCGCCGTCGCGGTCAACCTGAACAAGGTGGGCTTCAACTTCACCACCGACCAACTGTTCCTCCTGACGGCGCTGCCGTCGGTTTCGGGCGCTATTTTACGCGTGCCGTATTCCTTCGTGATCCCGCTGTTTGGTGGCCGCCGCTGGACCGCCATCAGCACCTGCTTCCTGCTGGTGCCGTGCCTGTGGTTGGGGGTCGCGGTACAGGACAGCAGCACGCCGTACAGCGTGTTCGTCATCATTTCCCTGCTGTGCGGCTTCGCCGGTGCCAACTTTGCCTCCAGCATGGCCAACATCAGCTTCTTCTTCCCGAAAGCGCGCCAGGGCGGTGCGTTGGGGCTCAATGGCGGGTTGGGAAATCTGGGCGTCAGCGTTATGCAACTGGTCGCACCGCTGGCGATTTCTTTCAGCCTGTTCGGCCTGTTTGGCGGTACGGCACAAAATCAGGCAGAGGGAGGCCAGCTGTGGCTGGAAAACGCCGCCTGGATCTGGGTACCGTTCCTGCTGGTTGCTACGCTGGCGGCCTGGTTCGGCATGAACGATTTGGCGGCGGCCAAGGCATCGTTACGTCAGCAACTGCCGGTGCTCAAACGCGGGCATTTGTGGATGCTGAGCCTGTTGTACCTCGCGACCTTCGGATCTTTCATCGGTTTCTCCGCCGGTTTCGCCATGCTGTCGAAGACGCAGTTCCCGGACGTGGTGATCCTGCATTACGCGTTCTTCGGGCCGTTCCTCGGGGCGTTGGCGCGGCCGGTTGGCGGTGCGCTGTCTGACCGTTTCGGCGGCGTGCGGGTGACGCTGATCAACTTTGTGGTCATGGCCATTTTCGCCGCGCTGTTGTTCCTGACCTTGCCGAATGCGGGGGAGGGCGGTTCGTTCATTGCCTTCTACGGTATCTTTATGGTGCTGTTCCTTACTGCGGGGCTGGGCAGCGGCTCGACTTTCCAAATGATCGCCGTCATTTTCCGTAAAATCACGGTCGATCGCGTCAAAGCGGCCGGCGGCAGTGACGAGAGCGCGCAGCGTGAAGCGGTGACGGATTCTGCCGCCGCATTGGGCTTTATCTCGGCGATTGGCGCCGCCGGCGGTTTCTTCATACCCCAGGCGTTCGGCACCTCGCTGGCGCTGACCGGTTCTCCGGCGGGGGCGATGAAAGTGTTCTTGGTGTTTTATATCCTGTGCGTGGTGATCACCTGGGCGGTGTATGGCCGCAAGAAAAAGGCCTGAGTATTAAACGGCTTTCTCTATCCCTTCCCGACAGGGGAGGGATATTTCGCTCATTCCGAGTCATCTCCTCTCTCCTCCTCAGTGAAATTTTCTGTCTTTAGGTAAAATTCTCATCTCCGATTACCGTTTTTTTCTTTTTTTATAGCACTATCTCTCAATATCAGAATGCGTTTGCATAAACGGATTATATTATTTGCACGGTTTTTTCTTTTTGTTGAGAGTATTCCTGCATTAAATTATTAATGCTTTTCCCGCAGGTTAAATGAAATTTCCGCGAGGGTGAGGCATAATTAGTGCGATTGTTATAAAATCATCAATAGGGTTTTGTCTTAGATGCTGCGCCTACCGAGTGGAATGAACGTCGGGGTTAAATCAGACAACTCTCATTCTGTTTTTTTCGGCTTTTTGTAGTCTATCTGGCAATCAGATTAGGTGGAAAAACAGGATGAATTCACGGGGTAGAATGAAATTTCACAATTTTATTCGATTAACAATCAAACAACACTGCTAGCTTTTTCTTTTTAAATCAATGGGGTGCTAGTTTGAATTTTAAGGTAATCATGAAAGAAATCCATGTTACCAACAGGGATAAAGAGTCGTTTGGATAAACATAACATCCTTAATAAGGCCTAATGTAAAAAATGAAATCAGAAAATTTTTATAAAAGCCAATATCCAATGGATGCAACCTGTTGAGTTTACATTTAATTTCTTGAACATTTTTTGATATTTCTATACAAAGTGTGCAGGACAGGCACGCTAAGGAAATTAAAAGTGAATCTTGATAAAAGAATAAAGATTAGGAATCTCGATGTTCTGACTCCTGCCGGGGAGAAATTCCGTCTGCGTTGGAAGGAGTATCAAATTCTTTCGCTGCTTGTCGCCAGATCACCAGAACTGGTTACCCGAACGGAAATTATAGAAAATATCTGGAAAGGAACTTATTGTTCAGATTCAACGATAAATCAAACAATTAAATCCATTCGCCAGAAAATTAGCGATGCGGAACACACGCTTATCAGAACCATTCCTCGTTTGGGGTACAAGGTGGAAAATCAAGCAGTTTTTCACTTTATATCCGAAGATGAAGACTACGCTGACGATGATATATTAAATGACGGCAATGATATTGGTGCTGATATTCAAGCAGAACTTTCCGAAAATGAAAGTGAATCGCCTGAACTCAACGAAGAGAAAATAGATAAGCCGCGTAAATCGCCCCTTGTTGCTGGGCCTGTCGCCACGGTGGAGTCAGCCAAACCACCGGCGCAGGAAAAGAAGCCGGCGGCGGTGCGTCGCTTTTTCAGCATGCCTGCTAGCCGCGTGGTGAAATACCTGACGGTATTCGCTTCGTTGCTGGTTATTTCACATTTTTCATATGTGCTCGGTAACCAAACTCGCCCGCCGGTGATCAATGATATTCAGAACAACACGCGCGTCGTGTTGACGCTGACGCTGAATAATCCCCATACCAACAGCCCGCAAACCCTGTTCTGCCTGTACCAGGGCGAGAGCATGGAGCAGGCGACCATTGAATGTGTCGACCCTAAGCAAGGGCAGCTTAAATTGCCGGTAAAATATGAGACATCTTCTACGCCGGGTAAAGGTCGGATTAATCTCATATTGCCGAACAAAACCTTGCAATATCAAGTTGCTTACGATGTTAAAAATTAACGCCGAATGAGGTTTTATCTTTAGCGATAATTTTACATTTGATGAAATCTTTTATTTCATTATTTGTTATTTGAAAGCCAGGTTCGATTTGTCCAGTCTGGAACTCATTACCTAACGCATATTAGCGTCCTGTTTCCATCGCGGTGACAGGAATAATGAGAACCTGCTGAGTGACAAATTATGGATAAGCGTAAAGTAGCTATTATCGGGGGTTCCGGTTTTATCGGAACACGCCTGGCGAAACGTCTCAGTGCGCGCGATGACCTGACGTTGGTCATCGTAGATAAGCAACCCAGCGCACATTTTCCGGCGCTCTATCAGTATGGCGATGTGACGCAGCCCCAGACCTTGCAAGAACCGCTGGCGGGCTGTGACGCCATCATTAATCTGGCGGCGGAGCATCAGGACAATGTCGATCCCATTTCGCTCTATTATCAGGTCAATGTCGAAGGCGCACGCCATGTCTGCATGACCGCCTCCGCATTGAATATCCGCCAAATCATTTTCACCTCCTCGGTTGCCGTTTACGGGTTCGTTGAACAGGAGACCGATGAAGGGGGGCGTTTTGACCCCTTCAACCATTACGGCAAGTCCAAGCTCGAAGCGGAGTATGTTTATGAGGCCTGGCGCAAGGCGGATAGCGCAAACAAATTAACGATCATTCGCCCGACGGTGGTCTTCGGGGAAGGCAACCGCGGCAACGTGTATAACCTGTTTCGCCAGATCGCCAGCGGCCGATTCGTGATGATTGGCAGCGGCAATAATATGAAGTCGATGGCCTACGTTGAAAATATTGCCGCACGACTGGAGCATGCGCTGGATCAACAGTCAACGTATCAGGTCAGCAATTACGTCGATAAACCGGACTTTACGATGAATCAGTTGGTCGACGTTATTTCCGCTTCGCTGGGCAGAGAAAATAAGACGATTCGCATTCCCTATGCCGTCGGCATATGCGGCGCAACCGCCTTGGATGTCGTGAGTAAAATAAGTCGCAAAAAATTCCCAATCAGTCGCGTAAGAGTGCAGAAATTCTGCGCCAGAACGCAATTTAAAAGCAATGTGCAAAATAATTTCGTGGCGCCGGTTGAACTTGATTCGGCAATCGAAAGAACCATTAAACATGAGTTTTCTGATAGATAACTTAACCGCACGCTGACGTTATTTACCTATTTCCGCCGACAAGCGGATAAATCTGTATTTTTCAGGATTAATTCATGCTGACTTATATCCTGGCAGGATCAATTTTGTTTTTGTTAATAGCGCATTGGGAGCTGTAACTCAAGGGCGGTAGCGTGCTTATTCGCTGGAGGAACGATGTTATATCAACTGAGCGTGATATTTGTGCTGGCGGTAGCCTGGGTGCTTGTTGCCCGTCGGGCCGCTTTGGTGGTGGGGTTGGTGGATAAGCCCAATGCGCGCAAGTAACATCTGGGGCATATTCCGCTGGTCGGCGGCATCGCCCTGTACCTGACGCTGATGCTGATGACGCTGTGGCAACCCGCTTGGCTGCCTGACAGCACGATCTATTTGTTGTGCGTCACGGCGCTGGTGGTGTTGGGCGTGCTGGATGACCGCTTTGATCTGCCCGTGACGCCGCGCGTCATGGTGCAGGGAGGGATCGCGCTGGCGATGATGCTGGCGGCAGGGATGCAGCTTTCCTCGCTGGGCTATGTTTGGGGCCATCAGGAAGTGATGCTCGGTTATGGCGCGCTGCTGCTTACGCCGCTGGCGGTCTGGGGGGCGATCAACGCCTACAACATGGTCGATGGCATCGATGGGCAGCTGGGCGCTTTGTCCTGCGTCACCTTCGTGGCGTTGGCCATCCTGTTCGGATTGGGGGGCCGGGAAGACCTGGCGCTGTGGTGTCTGGGCCTGATCGTCGCGCTGGCGGCTTATCTGCTGTTTAACCTGAGCCTGTTCGGTGCGCGCAACAAGATCTTCATGGGGGACGCCGGCAGCATGGTGATCGGCTTCAGCGTGCTGTGGCTGGTGCTGCTGGCGACTCAGGGGCCGCAGGCGGTGATGCGCCCGGTCACCGCGCTGTGGCTGATCGCCATTCCCCTGATGGACATGGTGACCGTGATGGTGCGCCGTCTGTTGCGCCGCCAAAGCCCCTTCAAGGCGGGCCGCGATCATTTACACCATATTCTGATGCGCCGTGGGCTCAATGCGCGCCAGGCGCTGGCAATGAGCACCATGCTGGCGGTGACGCTGGCCTGCGTCGGCATTTGCAGCGAAGTGTTGAAACTGCAGGAAAGCCTGATGCTGGTGGCGTTTCTACTCTGTTTTTGCGGTTATTTCGCCATGCTGCGTGAACCGCGCCAGGCAACGGTGCTCCGCGACACTCCCAGCGTTGGCCGATAATCCTCTCGCGGGCTGCGGCAGCAGCCCGTTTATTACGGTACCTCCATGAATCTTCATTTGGCCCTTTTGATGCCGTTGGTCTGCACCTCCGCGCTGTTGAGCGGTTGTACGGTGGTCCCCGGCTCGCATTTACCTACCAGTGGAAAAGACATCGTCGTGCAGCAGGACGACGATTTCGATTTGAATAACCAGGTGCAGGTCTACCGCATGTCGCCGATGCTGCTACAGAAAATGCGGCGCGTAGAGCCGGTCGCCCGGCCGAATCCGGCGCTGGATCAGCGGTTGCAGAGTTATCAATACCGCATCGGCGTCGGCGACGTGTTGAACGTCACGGTTTGGGATCATCCCGAGTTGACCACGCCGGCCGGGCAGTACCGCAGCGCCAGCGACACCGGCAACTGGGTGCACGCGGATGGCACGATCTTTTATCCCTATATCGGGCGCGTGGCGGTGGTGGGCAAGACCGTCACCGAAGTGCGCAGTCTGATCGCCGGTCGTCTGGCGCAGTATGTGGAAAGCCCACAGGTGGACGTCAGCATCGCCGCTTTCCGCTCGCAGAAGGCTTACGTGACCGGCGAAGTGAAAACCTCCGGCCAACAGGCGATCACCAACGTGCCGTTGACCATCCTGGATGCGATCAACGCCGCAGGCGGCCTGACGGACAACGCCGACTGGCGCAACGTGGTGCTGACCCATCAGGGCAAGGAGCGAGCTATCTCGCTGCAGGCGCTGATGCAGCGCGGCGACATCAGCCAGAACGCGCTGCTGCAGCCGGGCGACATCCTCTACATCCCGCGCAATGACGAACTGAAAGTGTTCGTGATGGGCGAGGTGGGTAAACAAACGACGCTGAAGATGGATCGCAGCGGCATGACCCTGACCGAGGCCCTCGGATCTTCCGAAGGGATCAGCCAGACGGTGGCAGATGCGACCGGGGTGTTCGTGATCCGGCCGAGCGGCGGTAAAACCCCGCAGCGGCTGGCGACGCTGTATCAGTTCGATCTCTCCGACGCCAGCGCGCTGGCGATGGGCGCTGAATTTCAGCTGCAACCTTACGACGTCGTGTACGTCACTGCGGCGCCGGTCGCGCGCTGGAACCGTTTGATCAGCCAGCTGGTGCCGACCATCAGCAGCTTTAACGATCTCAGCGAGGCGACCTTGCGCGTGCGCAACTGGTAACTCCGCAGGGTGAACAAGGAACAGAAGATGAAAAACAATGCGCTGTCCGTGATGGTGGCCGAACAAGATGAAAAGCTGGAGTGGGAGCGCCTGATCGGGCCGCTGTGGGATAACCGTTGGCGGATCGCTGCCGTGACCGGTTTGGCCGGCGTGCTGGGTGTCGCCTACGCCCTGCTGGCCACCCCGGTGTACCAGGCCACGGCGGTGGTGCAGGTGGAGAAGCAGCTGTCCGGCGATTCGTTGCTGCGTGAAACGCTGGACAGCTCGATGGGGCAAAGTTCGGCGACGGAGGATGAGGTGACGTTGGTCAAGTCACGCTACGTGCTGGGCAAAACGGTGGACGCCCTCGGCCTGACGGTGCGCGTCAGCCCGGACTATTTCCCGGTGTTCGGCAAAGGCTTTGCCCGGCTGAGCGGTGAAAAGCCGCCGGTCCTGGACATTGCCACGCTGACGACGCCGGAGGACATGCTGGACGAATCGCTAACGCTGACGGTACGCGACGGGCAGCATTACGAATTGAGCCATGACGGCGACAAACTGTTCAGCGGCGTGGTCGGGCAGCCGGTGGCGCAGGGCGGTTGGAACATGACCGTCGCGGCGCTGGATGCGGCGCCGGGCGCCAGCTTTACCGTGGTCAAAGTCGCACGTCAAAAAGCGGTGGACGATCTGCGTAAATACCTGGACGTGGTGCCGGGTGGCAAGGACAGCGGCATCATGACCTTCACGCTGCCGAGCGAAGATCCGCAGAGCGCCGAGGCGATGCTGAAGAACATCACCGACAACTATCTGCAGCAGAACGTGGATCGCAAAACGGAAGAGGCGCAGCGTATGCTGGCGTTCCTGCAAGAGCAGCTGCCGCAAACGCAAACCTCGTTGAACAACGCCGAAACCCAGCTCAATCAGTTCCGCCAGCAAAACGACTCGGTGGATCTGTCGCTGGAAGCTAAATCGGTGCTGGATACTCAGGTGCAGCTCGAGGCCCAGCTCAACGAGCTGACCTTCAAGGAAGCGGAGATCTCCAAGCTGTATACCCGCGCGCACCCGGCTTACCGGGCGCTGCTGGAAAAGCGCGCCACCCTGGAGGTGGAAAAGGCGCGGCTGGGTAAACAGGTGCAGACGCTGCCGAAAATGCAGCAGGAGATCCTGCGCCTCACCCGCGACGTGCAGGTGGATCAGCAGGTTTACATGCAGTTGATGAACAAGCAGCAGGAACTGAGCATCAGCAAGGCCGGCACGGTGGGCAATGTGCGCATCATCGACGAAGCGGAAACCGCTATCCGGCCGATTAAGCCGCAAAAGGTGCTGATCGTGCTGTTGGCGCTGCTGCTGGGCGCGGGGGGCGCCGCCTCTCTGGTGCTGCTGCGCGCGGCTTTCCATCGCGGCATCAATGATATCGATACCCTGGAGAAGCGGGGCATTAACGTCTACGCCACCGTGCCGCTGTCGCCGTGGCAGGTGAAGCGCAACCGCGAGCAGCGTCATTTGCTGCCCAAATCCGGCGGCCGGCGCTTGCCGATCCTGGCGGTGGCCGAACCGACGGACCTGTCGGTGGAAGCGATCCGCAGCCTGCGCACCAGCCTGCATTTCGCCATGATGGAGGCCAAGAACAACATTCTGATGGTCTCCGGCGCCAGCCCGGAAAGCGGCAAGAGCTTTACCAGCACCAACCTGGCGGTGGTGGTGGCGCAGGCCGGGCAGCGGGTGCTGTTGATCGACGCCGATATGCGCAAAGGCTTCCTGCACCGCTGGCTGGCGGATGATGGGCATCAGGGTCTGTCTGACCTGCTGGTGGGCAACGTGATGGCGGAACAGGCGGTGCGGAAAACCGCCATCGCCAATCTGGACTTTGTGCCGCGCGGTCAGGTGCCGCCGAACCCGTCCGAACTGCTGATGCATCGCCGTTTCGCCGATTTTCTGCGCTGGGCCGGGCAAAACTACGATCTGGTGCTGATCGATACGCCGCCGATTCTGGCAGTGACGGATGCGGCGATCGTCGGCAATCACGCGGGCACTTCGCTGCTGGTGGTGCGTTTTGAGGTCAATACCGTCAAGCAGATCGAAACCAGCATGCGCCGTTTCGAACAGAATGGGGTGGCGATCAAGGGCGTGATCCTCAACGGGATGGTGAAGAAGGCGGCAACCGACATGAGCTATTACAACTTCGCCTACCCAAGTCATCGGGAAGATCTCCCACAGGCAGGGGAATAAGCGGGTGAAGGCCATTATCACCAATGCCCTGTGGCTGATGCTCGAACGCGTTTCGCTCAGCCTGTCCGGCATCTTCGTCTCCATTTACGTTGCGCGCTATCTGGGGCCCGCGCAGTTTGGCACCCTCAACTATCTGTTGGCGACGATCGCCATCGTGGTGCCACTGGTGCAGTTGGGCGCCGACAGCATCATTTTCAACCGCGTCGCCCGCCGACAGCCGAGCGGCATTCGCCTGATGCTGGCGTCAATACGCCTGCGCCGTTGGCTGTTCCTGGTGGTGGCGCTGCCGATACTGATATGGAGCTATTTCAGCCAGTCGCCCGCCAGCCAACTGATGACGCTGTTGCTGCTTGTCAGCGCCTATTTCTCGATTCAGGACGTGTACAAGATTTATTACGATGCCCGCCTGCAGTCGAAACGCAATACGCTGATCAACAACCTGGCGCTGCTGCTGTCGATAGGGCTGCGGCTGGCGCTGGTGAGCGCGGCGCTGCCGCTGGTGTGGTTCGCGGTACCCTATATCCTCAGCAGCGCCGTCCCTTACCTGGCGCGCCTCTGGTTATTCCGTGGGGAAGCTGCGGCCGCGCCGCGGGTTACGCCGCGCCAGGCCGGGCGCTATGGCCGTTATCTGCTAAAGGTGGGCCTGCCGTTGGCCATCTCCAGCCTGTCGATAGTGATCTATACCCGCATCGATCAAATCATGCTGGGCAATCTGGTCGGCGAGCAGGCGGTAGGTTGGTTCAGTGCCGCCACCACCCTCAGTCAAGGCTGGGTTTTCGTGCCGATGGCGCTGATCACCTCGTTGATGCCGGGCATTGCCAGCTGTCGGGATCCGTTGGAGCAGGAATACCGTATCCGGGTGCTTTATCTGGTGGTCTTGGGCCTGTCGTTGCCGGTGTTGCTGGGCCTATGGTGGTTCGCCCACCCGGCGATTGCGCTGCTGTACGGTGCCGCTTTCCAACCGGCCGCCAACATCCTGGCTATTTGCACGCTGACTTCGCTGTTCTCGGTAATGGGGACAGTTTCGTATCGCAGCATCGTGCTGTTCGCCGGCTATCGCTTTATCGCCATCAAGATGCCGTTGGTGGCCGTGGCGAACGTGGTGATGAATCTGCTGCTGATCCCGCGCTACGGCCTGATCGGTGCGGCGGTGTCTACGCTGTTGGCGGAATTCATTTCGTTCTTCGTGCTGAACAGTTTATTCCGCGGCGGAAAAATTACCCGACTGCAGCTGACCTGTTTTTATTGCTTGCCGCGTCTTGTCAGCAAATTAAGGAGAGAACATGTTAAACATCCTGGTTAAAAACATTTCCAAGCGCCTGCCCGATGCCTGGCACCATCAGGTTAAATACGCGCTCTATTTCAAGAAGCTGCCGCACCTGTCAAAACCGACCGGCTTCAGCGAAAAGATCATGCGTCGCAAAATTTACCCGCGCAGCATCTACACCACCTTGTCGGACAAGTTCAAGGTACGTGAATTTATCGCCGGTCTGTGGGGCGAGGAGTATCTGGTGGAGCTGTATGCGCATGGCACTGAGCTCAGCTACGACATGTTCAGGCAATTGCCCAACGCCTTCGTGCTGAAGGCCAACCACGGCAGCGGTTATAACCGGTTGGTGTTCGACAAGCGGCAGGTTAGCTACGCGGAGTTGTACGATCTCAGCAACGCGTGGATGCGCAGCAACTTTTACGAGCAGAGTCGCGAAAAGCATTATCTGGATATCGAACCCTGCATCATGGTGGAGCGTCTGTTGCTGGATGGCGAGCAGGTGCCGAACGATATCAAGTTTCATTGTTTCAACGACAATCATGAAATTCGTATGTTCATCCAGGTGGATTATCAGCGTTTCGGCACTCATCGGCGCGATATTTTTGATATCGACTGGAACCGCACCGAAATCCGTATCAGCTTGCCGAATGCCGACGAACCGATGCCGCGCCCTACACGGCTGGACGAAATGACGCGTCTGGCTCGCCAGACAGCGCAGCAGTTCTCTTATGTCCGTGTGGATTTTTATCAGGTCGGCGAGAAGGTGTATTTCGGTGAGTTGACGTTTACGCCTGGCGCGGGGTTAAGCAAGCTGATGCCAAAAAACATTGAGCAGGAATGGGGCAGTTATTTTACTGAGTAAACACTTATGCAAAGAGTCGCCTCCAATTTTCAAATGCATGCCAACGCCGGTTATAATCAGTCGCGGGATTTAGTCAATCAATCCATCGTATTGACCTTTCTGCTGATGTTTTTCGTGAAAACCTTCCTGACTTCGGGATCGTTCAACAGCGAGCTGATTAATAAAACCGTGATGGGCCTTAATGGCCTGATGTTGCTCTATGTCGGTTATGCATTTTTTATCGCTACGCTGGCGGAAAAGGCGGTTGCGGGTTTTTTGGCTCTGTTGTTTCTGGTTAATATTGCTACCGGGCATGGGGATTATCTGTTTGGCGTGGTATTCAGCACGGCGGTGATAATTTTATTTCGCCGCATAGACATGGGGCGTGGCGCTGAAATGTTTGCCATCGCCTTTGTGGTGGCCGGGTTGCTGATGGTTATTCCCTATGCCTTTTACACCAATGGGTTTGTTTATCTTGATGAACGCTACGGCAACAGATTAACGCTGGGTTTCGATAACCCGAACACCCTGGCGTATTATTCTTTTGCCTTGTTCGCCACGCTGCTGTGCTTGATCGACCATGCGAAATTAACGCGTGGAATGAAAAATATCGCTTCGTTGGTGGTGTCGGCGTTAATTCTCCCGGTGCTGATGTATTCCTATTCTCGCACCTGTTTTATGCTGGCGTTGTTGATGTTACTGCTGTTTTGGCTGGCGCCGTTGCTGCGCGTCGCCCCCAATAGAAAAGTCTGCATCGTGCTGACGTTGGTCATTGTAGGCTTTCAATTCGCCAGCGTGATGCGCTGGGGAAGCAATCCGGCCTTGGACGTCCTATTGAACCAGGCGTTGACCGGACGAGTCTGGTTCTCCTGGCAGATGTTTCAGGCGGTGGGGCTACCTAATCCGCTGTTCGGCATGAATATAGAGCCTTATAAGCCCGTCGATTTCTTTTTCATTGCCATGTTTTATTCGGCCGGAGGAATCGCCTCTGTGGTCATGCTATTTTGTTATTTTCACCTGTTGGGAAATATGCGCAGTCTGAGTCGATTCATGCGCTGGGTAGTGGTGGTTTTCCTGTTGACAACGTTGACGGAAACCTATTTTTTGGTCCCGGTATTTAACGTGTCGTTATTGTTGCTTTGCCGTGGAAAAGAAATGATAAATTCTAAATTGGAGGGTTAAGAAATGGATTTCTCGATCGTGATCCCTATTTATAATAGTGCACGCTACCTGCCTAAAACTCTGAAGCGGGTATTCAACGCTTGCCAAGGGTTCGACTATCAGGTGATTTTGGTTGATGATTGCTCTGACGAGGAGGACATCAAATATATTCGACAGATAGCAGCGACCAATAGCAACGTGATGCTGCATGAGAAAAAAAAGAAGAGCAATGCGGCGGTATCGCGTAACTTAGGTATCAAGTTAGCGCAATCGGAGATCGTGTTTTTCCTCGACTCAGATGATTACTTCACGACAAATTACATTATTCGCCGCATGAATAAACATGAAGATCGCCATATTGATATTATCTTCGGTAACTATGCGGAGGTGAGCGGCGATTCGGTACGTGACTTTAATTTTCACTACAAATCCGGTTCTTCCGGCGAGGATTTTCTTTTTCTGGAGATGGGCGATATTCGTTCATCCACCATCAGCATACGTAAAAAAAGCGATCGCCGCTTTTTATTTCCCGAGTTCCTCAATAAGCATCAGGATTGGGGTTTCTTGGTCAATGCCACCAATTTGGGCGCGCATGTGGCGCACGATGCCGGCGGAGGGGTGTTTCTCGACATAGGGCGCTACGGGCGCATGACGTCGAAGCTTAATCTGGAGGCCAGTGACCGCTTTATCAATACGTTCCTCAGCCCCAGCGATCGCCATATTAGCGGATTCGCCTGCAAGCACCTGCTGGCCTCGTTGTATTCGGAAAACGCCCAGGCGTTCAACTATTACTCGTCGCGCATCGTACGGCACAGCCTGAGCGGCAAGTTCAAGGTGATCAAATGGTATGGCGATTGTCTGGCGCGGTTGGGGTTGTTCTCGGTTGGCGGCCGGCTGCTGCGCAATGTGCGCCAGGGATTCAGGAGATGATATGCAACCACGCAAGATAATCATCGTTATCGAAAATATAGCGGGCAAGGGCGGAACTGAACGGGTCGCCAGCGGTTTGGCCAATGCGCTGGCGCGTCTGCCGGGTTACGAGGTGGCGGTGTTTTCGCTGTTTGGCGAGCAGAGCTTCTTTCCGCTGGCGAGCGACGTCCGGCTGCGCTGCGGGGATGGCGATTCGCTGTTCTGGCCATGGCGGCTTGCGTTGGCACTGCGGCGTGAACGCGCGGACGTGATCATTACCGTTTCCATGGGGAAGCTGTCGGTGGTGATGACGCCTTTTCTGCGTTTGTTCTGTGCCCGCAGCCGGCTGCTGTTGAGTGAACACGTCAGCTTTCACCAGTATCCGCGGGTATTTAAGTGGTTGAAGTTGCTGGTTTACCGGCTGGGCGACCGCGTGATTTTCCTGACGCGGCAAGATAGCGACGCCATCGCTCGCTGGGTGGGGGCCGGGAAATGTCGGGTGATCGAGAACGTTTCACCGTTCGGCACGCAGGCGCCGACGCCGACGCTGCAGAAAAAGGTGGCGCTGGCGGTGGGGCGATTGAGCAATCAGAAAGGCTTCGATCGTCTGATCGCGTTGTGGCGAGGGGTGGCGGCGCAGGTGCCGGATTGGCAGCTGCTGATTATTGGCGACGGTCCGGAGCGCGACGCATTGCGGCGGCAGATTGAAGACGCCGGGTTGGAGCGGCAGGTGAGTCTGCTACCGGCCACCGCTGACGTGGCGGCCTATTATCGCCAAGCCAGCCTGTATTTGATGACTTCTCGCTATGAGGGGTTGCCGATGGTGCTGATCGAAGCCATGAGTTTCGGCCTGCCGCTGGTGGCCTACGACTGCAAGACCGGCCCGGCCGAGTTGATAGACGATGGTGTCAACGGCTATCTGGTGCCCGATGACGACGCCGCCGCCTTCAGCGAAGGGGTGATCAAACTGATGCTCGATCCGGGTTTGCGCGAGCACTTTTCTATCGCCGCGTTAGAGAAGTCTCGTCGTTTTTCTCCCGAACGTATTTATCCCGAGTGGCAACAGCTCACCGAGTGAGGACAGAATGGAAAAGATATCCGTGATAATGCCGGCCTACAATGCTGCGAACTCTATTAAAGAGTCGATTCTAGGCGTGTTGAACCAGCGATTTACCGATTATCACCTGTATGTGATCGATGATGCGTCCACCGACGAGACTGCCGAGGTGGTACGGCCGTTTATCCACGATCGCCTCACCTATATACGCAATGAGCATAACCAGGGCGTGGCGGAAACGCGCAACATCGGTATTGAGGCGGCGAAAGGCGACTATATCTCCTTCTGCGACAGTGATGACGTATGGCTTCCCAACAAGCTCTCGCGCCAGGCGAGCATTTTGCAAACTCGCCGCTACGACGTGGTGTGCTCCCATTATTACACCTTCGAAGACGACCTGAAATTGATCAAAAACACCCGTGGTGCGGATGAGCTTATTGGTTATCAGGACATGTTGAAAAGCAACTGGATCGGCAATCTCACCGGGATCTACAACCAGAAGCGCATCGGTAAGGTGTACCAGCAAAAGGTGGGCCATGAGGACTATTTGATGTGGCTGGCGGTGCTGCAGAAGGCGCGTAACGGCCTGGCCTACTGCATTCCCGAACCGCTGGCCTGTTACCGATTGTCTACCCACTCGCTGTCGGGCAACAAAATCCGCGCCGCGGACTGGCAATGGCGGATTTACCGTCAGCATTTGGGGCTGTCTTACCAGAAATCCTGCTATCTGTTCGCCACTTATCTGTTCAACGCCGTGGTGAAAAGGAAATGATCATGAAGGGGATGTACCAGATGGCGGCTCTGGGCTGTTGCGCCTGGTGGAGCGCTTCGGCTCTGGCGCAGAGCTGCCAACCCAATCTGTTGGCCAACCCCGGCTTTGAACAGGGGCTCAGCGGCTGGCGTGCGCAGGGCGCACAGGCCGACGGCGATGCGCACAGCGGCCGTGGCAGTCTGCGTTATGACAATGCAGATGCCGCGCAGTACCGTACCTTCAACCAGGCGCTGCAGGTCGTGCCCGGGCAGACGATCGATTTCGGCGTCTGGCTCAAGACCCAGGGCGTACGCGGGCAAAGCCGCGACGGCGGCGCCGGGGTCTATCTGCAGAGCTTTGATGCGCAGGGGCGCTTTCTGGAAGGCAGCTATCCGGCTGGGGTGACCGGCGACAGCGGCTGGCGGCAGGTGAGCGCCAGCTATACCGTGCCGCCGCAGGCGGCGCGAATCACATTTGGCGTCTATCTGCGCAAGGGGAGCACCGGTACCGCCTGGTTTGACGACGCCTATGCGTGTGCTCGAGCGCCTACGCCGGCGTTGTATCAGCTCGGCGCGTCGGCACAGGGGAAGGTCGACACGCTGTTGGTCACTTCGCAGCCGCAGCGTTTGCAGGTCGACAGCGAATTGCTCAATGCCGAGGGGCAGGTTGTTCACAGTAGCCGCGACCGTTATCAGGTTGAAAGGCAGCGCCGTATAGAATACCCACTGCCGACCGGCCTGGCCCAGGGGGAGTACCGCCTACGTCAGCAGGTCACCGGTCAGCAATCCCAGCCGGCACAGGGCAGCGAGCTGTCTTTTCGCGTCGGCCAGCCTGCGGCCAAAGTGGCGATCGACAGCGAAGGCTTTACCCTGCGCGACGGTCAACGGCTTTTCCCGTTGGGCATTTACGCCAACGTGGCTACCGATGAGCATTTGGCGCGCATCGCATCGGCGGGATTCAACACGGTGCTGAACTATGATTATGGGGAAAAGAAAGATCCTTACGCCTTTTTCCGCAACGCACGTCAGCGCGGGCTGCTGGTCATTTACTCCGTCAAAGATCAGTACCGCGGCAGCCGTTTCGCGCCGGCCGTGCGCGGTGGCGACTACGCGGCGATGACGGCCTGGTATGTGCAGCGCTTGCGCTCTCAGCCCAACCTGCTCGCCTGGTACATCAACGATGAGCTGGGGCCGGAATATCTCGATAAGATCGAGGAAAAAAACCTGCAAATAAAGCGGCTTGACGGCGATCATCCCACCTTCCAGGTGTTGAACAAAACCGGGGAGTTGGACGCCTACTTTAACAGCAGCGACATTTTGGCGACCGACCCTTACCCGGTGGGGAACGATCGCGATCTGACGCGCACCACGCGTTATACCGAACTGACGGTGCAGGCCGCCCGCCAGGCACGCGGGGCCTGGGTGGTGATGCAAATCATGGATCACGCCGCTTATGATGCCCGCCGTAAGCCACATCCGCCGTCAGAGGCAGAAATCCGCAACCAGGCCTGGCAGGCGCTGATCGGCGGCGCCAAGGGGCTGTTGTTTTATTCTTATACCGATCTGTTTTACAAGCGTAAAACCGGCCGCTTCGACCAACGGGAGTTTGACGCCACCTGGCGTGGCGTGGCTGCCGTGTCGCAGCAAATTGCCGCTTTCACCCCTTATCTGCTGACGGGAAAATCGACGCCGCTGGCGGGAAGCGATCCGCACATGCCGGCGCGGATGTTTATTCTGGGCGATCGCGCCTTGCTGCTGGTAGCCAATCCTTACTATCGAGAGGGAAGCACCCGATTGCGCCTTCCGGCGGGCTGGCGGCGGCAGGGAGAGGGCTCGGAGGTCAAGCTGGCGTTGCCCGCCGTGGGCACCGCGACGCTGTGGCTTCAACGCTGAACGCGTCGAGTGAACGACACGCGGGAGGTCTCTCCCGCGTCCTACCCCCAAATACCCCGCCTTGCCTCCCGTCCGTCATCCTTTGTCGTGAATTCCTGATTTATTCATTTAGATTCAATTAATTAAGATTAAGTCTCGCACCTATACTTTGGTGGTATTTCTCACCCGGCGCGCACGTCGCCTCCCGCTTTCTCTTGATCGCAATCAATTTGCCGCCGGTTGGCCGTCAGTAGGCTGGCGGCAGATTGAGCATGTCTTCTTATAACGACAAGAGCCTTCAGGAGCATTCCGGATGAGCAAATTTTTAGACCGTTTCCGCTATTTCAAGCAGTTGGCGGAGCCTTTTTCTGGCGAGCACGGCCAGACCTTGAACACCAACCGCGACTGGGAAGACGGCTACCGCAGCCGTTGGCAGCACGACAAAGTGGTGCGTTCCACCCACGGCGTGAACTGCACCGGTTCCTGCAGTTGGAAGATCTACGTGAAGAATGGTCTGGTGACCTGGGAAACCCAGCAAACCGACTATCCGCGCACCCGGCCCGATCTGCCCAACCATGAACCGCGCGGTTGCCCGCGCGGCGCCAGCTACTCCTGGTACCTGTACAGCGCCAACCGGCTGAAATACCCGCTGATGCGCAAGCGTCTGCTCAAGCTGTGGCGCGAAGCGAAAGCGCAGCACAGCGATCCGGTCGCGGCCTGGGGCTCTATCGTCGGCGATGCGGAAAAAGCCAAAAGCTACAAGGTGGCACGCGGCCGCGGCGGCTTCGTCCGATCCAGCTGGCAAGAGGTCAATGAACTGATCGCCGCCGCCAACGTCTATACCGCCAAAACCTTCGGGCCGGATCGCATTATCGGCTTCTCGCCGATCCCGGCGATGTCGATGGTGTCCTACGCCGCCGGCGCCCGTTACCTGTCGCTGATTGGCGGCGCCTGCCTGAGCTTCTACGACTGGTATTGCGATCTGCCGCCGGCCTCGCCGATGACCTGGGGCGAGCAGACCGACGTGCCGGAATCCGCCGACTGGTACAACTCCTCCTACATTATCGCCTGGGGCTCCAACGTGCCGCAGACGCGCACCCCGGACGCCCACTTCTTTACCGAAGTGCGTTACAAGGGCACCAAAACCGTGGCGGTGACGCCGGACTACGCCGAAGTCGCCAAGCTGTGTGACCACTGGCTGAATCCGAAGCAGGGCACCGACAGCGCGATGGCGTTGGCGATGGGCCACGTGATGCTGAAAGAGTTCCATCTCGATCGCGAAGTCGGCTACTTCCGCGACTACGTGCGCCGCTATACCGACATGCCGATGCTGGTGCTGCTGGAAGCGCGTGAAGGCGGCCACTACGCCGCCGGCCGCCTGTTGCGCGCCGCCGATCTGGTGGACGGATTGGGCCAGGAAAATAATCCCGAGTGGAAAACCGTCGCTATCGACAGCCGCAGCGGCGATCTGGTGGCGCCGCAGGGTTCCATCGGCTTCCGCTGGGGCGAGAAGGGCAAGTGGAACCTGGAACAGCGCGAAGGCAAGTCGCAACAGGAAGTCGAGCTGCAGCTCAGTCTGTTGGGCATGCATGACGACGTCGCCGAGGTGGGCTTCCCGTACTTCGGCGGCGCCGACAGCGAACATTTCAACAGCGTGGCGCTGGACGAGATCCTGCTGCACAAGCTGCCGGTGAAACGCCTGCAGTTGGCGGACGGCAGCGAAGCGCTGGTGACCAGCGTGTATGACCTGACGCTGGCCAATTACGGTCTGGAGCGCGGGCTGGGCGACGCCAACTGCGCCGCCGACTATGACGAGGTCAAGGCTTACAGCCCGGCCTGGGCCGAGCAGATCACCGGCGTGTCGCGCCACAACATCATCCGCATTGCCCGTGAGTTCGCGGAAAACGCCGAGAAAACCCACGGCCGTTCAATGATCATCGTCGGCGCCGGCGTCAACCACTGGTATCACATGGACATGACCTACCGCGGCCTGATCAATATGCTGATCTTCTGCGGCTGCGTCGGCCAGAGCGGCGGCGGCTGGGCGCACTACGTCGGCCAGGAAAAACTGCGGCCGCAAACCGGCTGGCTGCCGCTGGCGTTTGGCCTTGACTGGCAGCGCCCGCCGCGTCACATGAACAGCACCTCGTTCTTCTACAACCATTCCAGCCAATGGCGTTATGAAACCGTCGGCACCGACGAGTTGCTGTCGCCGCTGGCGGACAAGTCGCGCTTCGGCGGCAGTCTGATCGACTTTAACGTGCGTGCCGAACGCATGGGCTGGCTGCCGTCGGCGCCGCAGCTGGGCACCAACCCGCTGCGCCTGGCGGAGCAGGCCCGCGCCGCCGGCCAGTCGCCGGTCGAGTTCACCGTCGACGGCCTGAAAAACGGCACGCTGGGCTTCGCCGCCGAGCAGCCGGACAATCCGCAGAACTTCCCGCGCAACCTGTTCGTCTGGCGCTCCAACCTGCTGGGGTCTTCCGGCAAGGGCCATGAGTACATGCTCAAATACCTGTTGGGCACCGAAAACGGCATCCAGGGGAAAGATCTCGGCCAGCAGGGCGGCGTGAAGCCACAGGAAGTGGAGTGGCGCGAGCAGGGCGGCGAAGGCAAGCTGGATCTGGTGGTGACGCTCGATTTCCGTATGTCGAGCACCTGCCTGTACTCCGATGTGGTGCTGCCGACCGCCACCTGGTACGAAAAAGACGACATGAACACCTCCGACATGCACCCGTTCATCCATCCGCTGTCGGCGGCGGTCGATCCGGCCTGGGATTCGAAGAGCGACTGGGAGATTTACAAGGGCATCGCCAAGGCCTTCTCCGAAGTGTGCGTCGGCCATCTGGGCCAGGAAACCGACGTGGTGACCTTGCCTATCCAGCACGACTCCGCCGCCGAGCTGGCGCAGCCTTACGGCGTGCAGGACTGGAAGAAAGGCGAATGCGATCTGATCCCCGGCAAAACCGCGCCGCACATCATTGCGGTAGAGCGCGATTATCCCGCTACCTACGAGCGCTTCACCTCGCTGGGGCCGCTGCTGGACAAACTGGGCAACGGCGGCAAGGGCATCAGCTGGAACACCCAAACCGAGGTCGACTTCCTCAAGCAGCTTAACTACGTCAAGGCCGACGGCCCGGCGGCGGGGCGGCCGAAGATCGAGAGCGCGATTGACGCGGCGGAAGTGATCCTGTCGCTGGCGCCGGAAACCAACGGCCAGGTGGCGGTAAAAGCCTGGGAGGCCCTGAGCAACGTCACCGGCCGCGATCACCGGCATCTGGCGCTGAACAAGGAAGACGAGAAAATTCGCTTCCGCGACATTCAGGCGCAGCCGCGCAAAATCATCTCCAGCCCGACCTGGTCCGGTCTGGAAGACGAACACGTTTCCTACAACGCCTGCTACACCAACGTGCACGAGCTGATCCCGTGGCGCACCCTCAGCGGCCGTCAGCAGCTGTATCAGGACCACGAGTGGATGCGCGCCTTCGGTGAAAGCCTGCTGGTATACCGGCCACCGATCGACACCCGCGCCGCCCAGCCGCTGCTGAACAGCAAGCCGAACGGCAACAAGGAGAAAGCGCTGAACTTCCTGACGCCGCACCAGAAGTGGGGCATTCACTCCACCTACAGCGACAACCTGTTGATGCTGACGCTGTCGCGCGGCGGCCCGATCGTCTGGCTGAGCGAAGACGACGCCAAAGATCTGGGCATCGCGGACAACGACTGGATCGAGGCCTTCAACGCCAACGGCGCGCTGACGGCGCGCGCGGTGGTCAGCCAGCGTATCCCGGCCGGCATGACCATGATGTACCACGCGCAGGAGCGCATCGTGAACCTGCCGGGCTCGGAGATCACCAGCCAACGCGGCGGCATCCACAACTCGGTGACCCGCGCCTGTCCGAAGCCGACCCACATGATCGGCGGCTACGCGCAGCTGGCCTACGGCTTCAACTACTACGGCACCGTTGGCTCCAACCGCGACGAGTTCGTGGTGGTGCGCAAGATGAACCGCATTGATTGGTTGGACGACGAAGGCAACGACTACGCGCAGGGCAGTCAGCAGGAGAACAGCAAATGAAAATTCGTTCGCAAGTCGGCATGGTGCTGAATCTGGACAAGTGCATCGGTTGCCACACCTGTTCGGTCACCTGCAAAAACGTCTGGACCAGCCGCGAGGGTATGGAGTACGCCTGGTTCAATAACGTGGAAAGCAAGCCCGGCGTCGGTTATCCGCACGCCTGGGAAGATCAGGAAAAATGGAAGGGCGGCTGGATCCGTAAAATCAACGGCAAGCTGGAGCCGCGCATGGGCAGCCGCGTCGGCGTATTGTCGAAAATCTTCGCCAACCCGGACGTGCCGGCGCTGGACGACTACTACGAGCCGTTCGATTACGACTACCAGCATCTGCACACCGCCAAACAGGGCAAGCACCAGCCGGTGGCCCGCCCGCGCTCGCTGATTACCGGCCAGCGCATGAACAAGATCGAAAGCGGCCCGAACTGGGAAGAGATCCTCGGCGGGGAATTCGAAAAACGCTCGCAGGACAAGAACTTCGATAACCTGCAGAAGGCGATGTACGGCCAGTTCGAAAACACCTTCATGATGTACCTGCCGCGCCTGTGCGAGCACTGCCTCAACCCGGCCTGCGTCGCCACCTGCCCGAGCGGGGCGATCTACAAGCGCGGCGAAGACGGCATCGTGCTGATCGACCAGGACAAGTGCCGCGGCTGGCGCATGTGCCTGACCGGCTGCCCGTACAAGAAAATCTATTTCAACTGGAAGAGCGGCAAGTCCGAGAAGTGCATCTTCTGTTACCCGCGTATCGAAGCCGGGCAGCCGACGGTCTGTTCGGAGACCTGCGTGGGCCGCATCCGTTATCTCGGCGTGCTGCTGTACGACGCCGATCGCATCGAGCAGGCGGCGGCGGTGGAAAACGACAAAGATCTGTATCAGAGCCAGCTCGATATCTTCCTCGATCCGCATGATCCTAAGGTGATTGCTCAGGCGCTGGCGGACGGCGTGCCGCAGGGCGTCATTGAAGCCGCCCAGCAGTCGCCGGTGTACAAAATGGCGATGGACTGGAAGCTGGCGCTGCCGCTGCACCCGGAATACCGCACGCTGCCGATGGTGTGGTACGTGCCGCCGTTGTCGCCGATTCAGTCCGCCGCCGACGCCGGTGAGCTGGCGCACAGCGGCGTATTGCCGGACGTCGAGAGCCTGCGCATTCCGGTGCAGTATCTGGCGAATCTGCTGACCGCCGGCGATACCGAACCGGTACTGCTGGCGCTGAAGCGCATGCTGGCGATGCGCCACTACAAACGGGCGGAAACCGTCGACGGCGTGGTGGACACCAGCGCGCTGGAACAGGTTGGCCTGAGCGAAGCGCAGGCGCAGGAGATGTATCGCTACCTGGCGATCGCCAACTATGAAGATCGCTTTGTGGTGCCGTCGAGCCACCGCGAACTGGCGCGCGAAGCCTTCCCGGAAAGCAAGGGGTGCGGTTTTAGCTTCGGCGACGGCTGTCACGGCAGCGATGGCAAGTTCAATCTGTTCAACAGCCGCCGTATCGATGCCATCGACGTGACCGCGAAAACCGCGCGGCCGGAGGATGCCTCATGATCAGCCTGAAAGTGATCGCCCGCCTGCTGGATTACCCGGAGCAGGCGCTGTTTGACCATCAGCAGGCGCTGATCGAAGCGCTGGAACCGGCCAGCGAGCTGGATCTGCACCACAGCGCGCAGCTGATTCTGTTTATCCGCCGCCTGTGCGCGCGCCCGTTGCTGGACGCGCAGGCCGATTATTGCGAGCTGTTCGATCGCGGCCGCGCCACCTCGCTGCTGCTGTTTGAGCACGTGCACGGCGAGTCGCGCGGCCGCGGCCAGGCGATGGTTGACCTGATGGCGCAGTACCGCGCCGCCGGGCTGGAGATCGACAGCCGCGAGCTGCCGGATTTCCTGCCGCTGTACCTGGAGTATCTGGCCAGCCGCAGCGCGGCGCAGGCGCGGGAAGGGCTGCAGGACATCGCGCCGATCCTGGCGTTGCTGGGCGCGCGCCTGCAACAGCGCGAAAGCCCCTACGCGGTGCTGTTCGATCTGCTGCTGGCGCTGTCCGGCAGCGAGGTGCAGGCCCAGGCGTTGGAGACCCAGGTGGCGCAAGAGGCGCGTGACGATACGCCGCAGGCGCTGGATGCGGTGTGGGAAGAGGAGCAGGTCAAGTTTCTCGGCGAACAGGGCTGCGCCTCCGCCCAGCAGACGGCGCACCAGCGGCGCTTCGCCGGCGCGGTAGCGCCACAGTATCTGGATCTGACGGATGCGTTAACCGGAACCAAAGGACGCTAATCATGCAATTTTTGAATCAGTTCTTCTTCGACATCTACCCTTATCTGGCCGGCGCGGTGTTTCTGATCGGCAGCTGGTTGCGTTATGACTACGGTCAGTACAGCTGGCGCGCCGGCTCCAGCCAGATGCTGGATAAAAAGGGCATGCGGCTGGCGTCCAACCTGTTTCACATCGGCATTATCGGCATCTTCGCGGGCCACTTCCTCGGTATGCTGACGCCGCACTGGATGTATGAGGCCTTCCTGCCGATCGACGTGAAGCAGAAACTGGCGATGATCGCCGGCGGCGCCTGCGGCCTGATGACGCTGATCGGCGGCGCGCTGTTGCTGAAGCGTCGCTTGACCAACCCACGGGTGCGCGCCACCAGCAGCTTCGCCGACATCATGATCCTGACGTTGCTGGTGGTGCAGGTGTGCCTGGGCCTGCTGACCATTCCGTTCTCCGCCCAGCATATGGACGGCAGCGAAATGATGAAGCTGGTGGCCTGGGCGCAGGCGGTGGTGACCTTCCACGCCGGCGCCTCTGCGCACCTGGAAGGGGTGGCGATTATCTTCAAACTGCACATGGTGCTGGGCATGACGCTGTTCGTGCTGTTCCCGTTCTGCCGCCTGGTGCACATCTGGAGTGCGCCGGTAGAGTACCTGACCCGCCGTTATCAGCTGGTGCGCAACCGCCGCTGAGCCTGACCCCGCCGCCGCTGATCGCCAGCGGCGGCGCTATTCCGATAATTCCCCCGCCGTCTGCCCATTCTCGCCGCCTTGTCGTAAACTAACTGTCTCAGTCATGTTACGCTTATGCTTCCGCCGACGGACGTCGGCCCGTGGTAGCCGATAACAAGAGATACCGCCTTGATGAAAGGCATTTTGGGACATAAAAACCGGGGATGATCCGTGTGGCCTTCGTGCCGTGCGGGAGAATCGCTTTATGGATAGTCAGGTTAATCAATAACAATAATGACCACACAATGTCGCTCACCCGAGCTGTTGCCTCTGAAAATCATTGCCACCGGGGCCGCGTTGCCGCCCAACCGCGTGGCGTCCTCTACGCTTGACGCTCGCCTGGGAAAACCGGCCGGTTACGTTGAAAAACGCTCGGGCATCGTTTATCGCTATCACGCCGCCGACGATGCCAGCCAGGCCGAACTCGCCGCCGCTGCGCTGCAAGATGCGCTGGCTCGCCACGCCATCCCGGCAGCTTCCATTGACCTGCTGATCTCCGCCTCGGCGATATCGGTGCAGGCGCTGCCATGCACCGCCGCGCATATTCTCAAGGTGGCGGGGCTGGCGGCGGGCACGCCGGGCTTCGACATCAACAGCAGCTGCGTCAGCTTTATCTCTGCGCTGCAGGTGGCGGCGGGGCTGTTGAACGCCGGGACGTATCGGCGTATCGCCATCGTTTCGGCGGATCTCGCTTCACGCGGCATCGACTGGCAGCACGAAGAGTCGTCGCTGATTTTCGGCGATGGTGCCGCCTGCGCCATCGTGGAGCGCGGCGACGGCGCCAGCGGTATCCTCGCCAGCCTGGTGGAAACCTATCCCGCCGGCAGCGAACTGTGCGAGATCCGCGCCGGCGGTACGCGTCGTAACCCGCGCGCCGGCATGTGTGAGCAAGACTTCCTGTTTCATATGCAGGGCAAGCCGCTGTTCCGTCAGGCGTCGGCGCTGATTGAGGGCTACCTCGACCGGCTGCTGAACGCCAGCGGCCTGACCCTGGCGCAGATCGCCACCGTGGTGCCGCATCAGGCCAGCCATCTGTCGCTCGAACATATGCGCAAGCGGCTGCACGTCTCCAGCGAGGCGCTGGTCGACATCTACCGCCATCATGGCAATCAGGTGGCGGCGTCCATCCCGACGGCGCTGCATGCCGCTGCGACCACCGGGCGCTTCAATCCCGGTCAGCCGGTGATGCTGATCGGCACTGCCGCCGGGCTGGCGCTGGCCGGCATGGTGTTGCTGCCATGAGGGTGCTGGTCACCGGGGCGACCAGCGGGCTGGGACGCAACGCGGCGCAGTGGTTGCTGGAGGCCGGACATCAGGTGCGCGCCACCGGCCGCGATGCACGGGCCGGTGAAACGCTGCGTCGGCTGGGCGCCGAGTTTTGCGCGCTCGATCTGGCGCAGGCCACGCCGCAGCAGTGCCGGGAGCTGGTGACCGACTGCGAGTGGGTGTGGCACTGTGCGGCCAAGTCTTCGCCCTGGGGCAGCAAGGCGGAATTTCACCGCATCAACGCCGCGGCGACGGAGACGCTGGCGGCGGCGGCGGGGCGCTGCGGCGTGCGGCGCTTCGTGCATATCTCCACGCCGGCAATCTACTTCGATTTTCAGCCGCATTACGATCTTGACGAGGGTTACCGCGCCCGGCGCTTCGCCAATCACTATGCTGCCAGCAAGTATGCGGCCGAACAGCGCCTGTTGGCGCAGGCGAAGATCTATCCGCAAACCACCTACATTATGCTGCGGCCGCGCGGCCTGTTTGGCCCGCACGATCGGGTGATCGTGCCGCGGCTGTTGCAGCAGCTCGAACGCGATCGCGGCGTATTGCGATTGCCCGGCGGCGGGCAGGCGTTGCTGGATCTGACCTTCGCTCCCAACGTGGTGCACGCCATGGAGCTGGCCAGCCGGCAGCGCGGATTGCCGTCCGGCGCCGTGTACAACATCACCAACCACCAACCGCAGCGGCTGGCGGAGATGCTGGATGCGCTGCTGCGCCAGGCGCTGGGGCTGCGTTACCGGCTGCAGGCCGTGCCCTATCCGCTGCTGCATACGCTGGCCGGCGGCATGGAGCTGTGGGCAAGCCTGAGCGGCAAGGAACCGATGCTGACGCGCTACAGCGTGGCGGCGGTGCATTTCGACATGACCCTGAGCCAGACCCGCGCGATCGAAGAGCTGGGCTATCGGCCGCGTTACTCGATGGAAGAGGGGATCCGCCTGACCGGCGAATGGCTGCGGCAGCAAGGAGGCGGACAACATGGCTAAAGTCACCGTTTTTGAAGTGGGCTATTGCACGCATATCGGCTGCATGGCGCTGGCGCGCGCCGGGTTCCGGGTGTGCAAATTCCCGGCGCGCGCCTATCTGCTGGAGGTAGGGGAGCGCCGCTGGCTGTGGGATACCGGCTACGCGCATTATTTTCAGCAGCACACGCAGTCGGGGCTGTTCAGCCTTTACCGCCGCATGACGCCGGTCTATTTCGATCCCGCCGAGTCGTTGGCGCGCCAGCTGCGCGAAGCCGGTTACGCCGAAGGCGACATCCAGGCGCTGATCGTCTCGCATTTTCACGCGGACCACATCGCCGGGCTGCAGGATTTCAGCCAACTCGACTTTATTTGCTCTGGCGAAGGCTGGCAGCAAACCCGTGGGCTGCGCGGTTTTGCGGCGCTGAAGCGCGCCTTTATTCCCGGCCTGATCCCGGCGGACTTCGAGAGCCGTCTGCAGTTTATGGAGGCTTTTCCTTCGGTGGCGTTGCCCGCGCTGCTGGCGCCGTTCGATCGCGGTTATGCGCTGCCGGGCAGCGAAGGGCAGATCGTGCTGGTGCCGCTGCCGGGGCATGCGGCCGGCCATATCGGCGCCTTTATCCTCACCGATGCCGGTTGGACGCTGCTGGCCAGCGACGCCGCTTGGTCGCCGCAGAGCTACCAGACGCTGCGCGGGCCTTCGCGCCTGGCCAATCTGGTGATGGACGACGCGGCGGCGTACACCCGCACGCTGGAGCGGCTCAACCAGCTGTGGGCGGGCGGCCAGGTCAACATTTTGCTGTGTCATGAGGGTGACCTGTGATCCCCTTCATGACCCTTTGGCACTATTTCCGCGCCCGACGCCTGCGCTTTGGCGATCGTGCGGCACTGGAGGCGTATCAGGCCCGGCAGCTCACGGGCTTTGCCCGCCGGGTGCTGAGCAAGAGCCCCTATTTTCAGCGTTTCAGCCGCCGGCCGTTCGCCGAATGGCCGCAGATGGACAAGGCGCTGATGATGGCGCAGTTCGACCGGATGAATACCGCCGGGCTGCAGCGCGATGCGGTGCTGGCCTGCGCGCAGCGCAGCGAGGCGGATCGCGATTTCACGCCGAAGATCGGGCGCTACAGCGTCGGATTGTCGTCCGGCACCTCCGGGCAGCGCGGCGTGTTTGTCGTCAGCCCGCACGAACAGCAGGTGTGGGCCGGTGGCATGCTGGCGAAGATGCTGCCGGACGGGCTGTTGGCCGGCGAGCGCGTTGCGCTGTTTCTGCGGGCGGACAATAATCTCTATCACAGCGTGAACAACCGTTGGCTGAGCCTGGCATTTTACGATCTGCTCGCGCCGTTCAGTGCGCATCTGCCCGCATTGGAACGGCAGGCGCCCAGCATCATCGTGGCGCCGGCGCAGGTGCTGCGCGCCCTGGCGCTGGCGGTGCTGGCCGGGCAGGTGAAGCTGCCGGTCAAAAAAGCGATCTCGGTCGCCGAGGTGTTGGAAGAACAGGATCGCCGCCTGCTGATGCAGGTGTTTCCGGCGGTCGGCGAAGTGTATCAGGCTACCGAGGGGTTCCTGGCCGCGACCTGCGCGCACGGCACGCTGCACCTGAACGAAGAGTTTTTGCATATCGAACCGCAGTGGATCGACGAGCAGCGTTTCACGCCGCTGATCACCGATTTTACCCGCAGTACACAGCCGATCGTGCGTTATCGGCTGGACGATGTATTGGTGCTGCGCAAGGAACCCTGCCCGTGCGGGCAACCGACGCGGGCGATCGCCCGTATCGAGGGGCGACGCGACGATCAGCTGATGCTGCCCGACGCACTGCGGCAGCCGCAGGCGGTATTCGCCGATGCCTGTAGCCGGACGATCGCCAATGCGCTACCGCTGACCAGCGATTACCGCCTGATCCAGCGCGGCGAGCACCGGCTGGAGCTGATCGCTGATTGCAGCCCGGCGGCGTTGGCGCACTGCCAGGCGCAGCTGATCGCACTGTTCGCCCGTCAGGGCATCGCCACCGAGCGGCTCGAATGGCGGCTGACGACGCAGGCGGTGCTGCCGCAGTTCGATCGCAAGCGGCGGCGCATCGTGCGCCAGGCGGAGGAAGCATGAAAAATACGCTGTTCAGGCTAGGGCACATGTTGCTCGGCTGGGGGACGGTCGGGGTCGTGTATAGCCTGACCGATCGCCTGCAGGGGGCGGGAACTTTGTTGCCGCCGTCGGCGCTTGATCGGGCGATCCCGTTCAACCCGGCGGCCATCTGGCTCTACCTGTCGTTCTTCCTCATCGTCCCGGCCGGCTATTTGCTGGCGCCGCTGCGGCGAATCAAATGGCTGACGCTGGCGATGCAGCTGACGGCGCTGGGCGCCGGAGCGGTTTACTTGCTGTGGCCGACCACCATGGCCTATCCGCAGAACGATGGCGTTGGGATCAGCGCGCAGCTGCTGGCGGCGTTAACGCAGGTGGATTCGGCGCAGAACTGCCTGCCTTCGTTGCACATGGCGCTGACGGTGCTGGCGGTGTGGGCGCTGAGCGACGGCGAGCGCAAAATGCGGACGGCGCTGTGGATGCTATGGGGCGTGGCGATCGCGTTCTCCATTCTGCAGCTGCGCCGTCACTTGTTTGTCGATTTGGCAGGTGGCGCCTTGCTGGCGCTGTGCGCCGGCGGGCTGGCGCTGCGTATAAAGGCCCTGCGCAGGCGCGTGGTTAAAGGAGAAATGGGATGAGCGATCTGGCGTTGCCGATAGTGTTCATGCTGTTCATCGTGGTGGCCGAGGCGGTGGCGCTGCAGTGGGGGCGCCGTGAGCCGGTCAACTGGCACGATCTGGTGTTCAACCTGAACTCCGGCCATATCATGCTGTGGCTATTCCGCGGGCTGGAGATCACCTGCTACGGCTACGTGGCCGCGCATTTCAGCCTGGGGCTGCTGGACGCCTGGCCGCCGCCGCTGATGTGGTTGTTCGCCCTGCTGGCGTGGGACTTCGGTTTCTACTGGCTGCATCGTCTGCACCACCGCTTTCGCGTGCTGTGGGCCGTGCATGTGGTGCACCATCAGGGGGAGCACTTCAACCTGTCATTGGGGGTGCGCAACTCCTGGTATTCGTCGTTGACGTCGATTCCGTTCTTTTTGCTGTTGGCGCTGGCGGGCGTGCCGCTGTCGGTGTTTGTCACGGTGTCGATTTTTCACTACAGCATTCAGCTGTTTAACCACAATGCGATGACGCCGAAACTCGGTGTGCTGGAAAAAATTCTGGTCACGCCGGCGCACCACCGGGTGCACCACGTCAAGGATATGGCGTATTCCAATAAGAACTTCGGCGGCAGCTTTATCTTCTGGGACAAGCTGTTCGGCACCTTCTGCCCGGCGTTGCCGACCACGCCGTTCAGCTATGGCGTCAGCGGTGACAGGCCGTCCGCCAACCCGTTTTGGGCGAGTAATCTGCCGTTCCTGCGCTATTTCCGTCTGGCCTGGCGCCCGGCGCCGGGCCAGCCACGCGACCGCCGTTCGGCGCTCAGCGTCTTCAGCGGTGCCATGCTGTTGTTCTCGCTGGTGGTCGGTTACGTCTACCAATACGGTTATGGTTACGGCGACATCAGCTGGCCGCAAATGGCGCTGCTGGTGCTGCTGGCGTTGGGCTCGGTAGCGCTGGGCGGCATGACGGAAGGACGGCCGTGGGCGAGCGCCGTCTGGCTGCTGATCGCGCTGGGCATGCCGCTGCTGTTTATCGGCTATCTTGGCTGGCCGCAGCGCTATTGGCATATCGCCATGGCCGCCGTGGTGTTGCATGCTCTGTGCGTCGCGCTGGGCTGGGGACGGGGGGCCGCATCGGCCGCCGTGGAGGAACCGCATGGCTGAGTCATTGCCGCCGCTGCGTTTTCCCGCCGATGGCGAGCAGGCGTTTCATCGCGATCTCAAGCGCGCGGCGCACGCCTGCCTGGCGGGCGATCATCGCTATGCCGATGCCGCGCGGCTGGTCAAGGCCGCGCTGTTGTTGGCGTTGTGCGCCGGGTTTTACGCGCTCAGCCTGATGCAGCATCAGCCATGGGCGTTTTTCCTCTGCTATTTCCTGTTCGTGACCATGGGTATGCTGCTCAACGTCAACGTCAACCACGATGCTTCGCATAACGCCTTCCTGCGTGCGCCCTGGGCCAATCGTCTGGTGGGACGGGTGGTGACGCTGCCGCTGGGCGTCGATCCGGACTACTGGCGCACGCGGCATGTGGATTACCACCACGTTTACGCCAACGTCGAACACTACGATCTGGATACCGAAGAGAACGGGTTTTTCCGCCAGACGCCGTTCCAGCGCTGGCGGCCCCATATGCGCTATCAGCATCTGTACTGGCCGCTGATCGCCGCGCTTTCCTTGCCCTATATCGCCTGGATTTTCGATTGGTCCGATCGGCTCGATAAAACGCCGCTGCGGGAAAAACGCGTGCTGGCGGGGCGCGGCGGTTGGGCGCTGTTCGTGCTGTGCAAGCTCGCGCATCTGGCGCTGGTGCTGGTGGTGCCGCTGCTCGTGGGCCACCTGCACGGCATCGGCTGGGGCTGGGTGCTGTTGGCTTACGCGCTCAGCCAGATGTTTGCCTCGCTGCTGGTGGTGTTCCTGCTGCTGGGCACCCACTGGGCGCAGGCCGAGTTTTACCCGGCGCCGACGGGCGACAGCATGCCGCAAGGCTGGTACCGGCACAATTTCGCCACCGCCTGCGACTGGCAGCCCGAACCGCGCTGGCTGGAACACCTGACCGGCGGGCTGAACTATCACCTGACCCATCACCTGTTTCCCGGCTGGAATCACCGCCACTATCCGGCGCTGGCCGCCGCGGTGGCGGAGATCGCGCAGCGGCACGGCATGGCGTACCGCTGCATCGGCTATCGCGAACTGCTGGCGCAACAACAGCGCTTCTTGCGGCGGATGGGGCAGCCATGAAACCGCTGCGTCCGTTAGCCTATCGGCGCGACGACGGCGGGTTGCATCGCGCGCTGATGCAGGCCGCCCAGCACTATCTGGCGGCCAACGGCGATCACCGTTTCGCCGACGGGGGCATGCTGGCGAAGGTGGCGCTGTTGTTGGCGCTGTGCGGCCTGTGTTATAGGCTGAGCCTGCAGCAGCAAAACGGCTGGGCGTTTTTCGCCTGCTATTTCGGTTTTATCTTTATCGGCATGTTCCTGACGGTGAACGTGGTGCACGATGCCTCGCACAACGCGTTTTTCCGTCGGCCCTGGGCCAACCGTTGGCTGAACGCCCTGGTGAGTGTGCCGCTGGGACTGGACCCCGACTGCTGGCGCGTGCGCCACGTGCTGTTCCACCATGCTCATAACAATATCGAACATTACGATCCCGACATCGACGCCAACGGCGTGCTGCGGCAAACGCCGTTCCAGCGCTGGCGGCCCTTTATGCGCGCCCAGCGTTACTATTGGCCGCTGGTGGCGGCGCTGACGTTCCCGTACTACATCTGGCTGTTCGATTGGCTGGACCGAGCGGGCCGCACCCGCGTGGCGGCGCGCATGGCGCAGCAGGGCGTGCGCGGCTGGTGCGGATTTCTGGCGGGCAAGGCGGCGCACCTGCTGCTGGCGCTGGCGATCCCGTGCTGGCTGCTGCCGCCGGCCATCGGCATCGGGCAAATCCTGCTGGTCTATTTGCTGAGTCAGATGCTTTCTTCATTGCTGTTCGTGATGTTGATCATCGGCACCCACTGGGCCAAAGCCAATTTTTATCAGGCGCCGGCGCAGGGGGCGATGCCGCACGGCTGGTATCACCATGTGTTCGCCACCACCTTCGACTGGCTGACCCGGCCGCGCTGGCTGGGATACTGGCTCGGCGGGGCGAACCTGCATTTGACGCATCATCTGTTCCCGCACTGGAGCCACCGCCATTACCCGGCGCTGAGCCGCATCATCGGCGAGGTGGCCCCGCGTTTCGGCATCGACTACCGCCTGCTGGAACTGGAGGAGCTGTTGCGCCTGCAGCAACGCTTCCTCAGCGCGATGGGGCGCAAGCCGCAATAGCGTTGCATGCGGATTGTGCGAGGCATTACGCAGTTCACTAATTGAACGATATTTGCCCTTCCAGTAGACTTTCCCCCTGTGAATCAACGGCCACAGGAGGTGGACTATGCGCAGCTTGCCGATTCGGTTATCCAATGAAATCGACGACAGTTTGAACGATATTGCCCGGCGTCACGGGATGGCAAAAACCGACGTCATTCGCCTGGCATTTTCTTTAATGACGATTGCCGACCGTGAGTGGATGAAAAAAGACGGTTCCCGTCTTGGGATCGTGCGTGAAAGCGGCGAGGGGCTGGAGGCGGTCGCCGTGGTGGTGGGGATTTTTCCATGAAGCCGCAAAATGAGCGCCCGCAGGTTGATGCTGAAACGTTGTATTTGGATCCTTCGCTGATCTTCGACGAAATGGAGCGGCTGCGCCTGGCGCGCCAGGTGCTGTGCGGGATATTCGCGGTCAGCGTGGGCGTATTCGCCGCCCACGCCGCTCCTCTAAATAATTGGAGTTGCTTCCCGACGGCAAGAGCGTTCATCCCCGGGAGCTTACTCAGGTAAGTGACCGGGGTGAACGCTTGCAGCCAACACAGAAGCAACTTCAAGTATGACGAGGATATTGGGAGAGAAACGAAGCGCTCGGAAAAGTTTTCGAACTGGTGAAGATCGGCGCCTTGCCGCTGGTCACGCTGGTGGTCTCTTTTTACTTTCCCAACAGCGCGGCCAGATAAGGCGTCTCGTCAATGCGACTTCATGCCCGCCGCGGTCATCAGCAGGCGGAACAGCGAGGCGACCACGAACAGCCCCAGCACGCTGGCGCTCCAGATGATCACCAGCCAACCGATGCGTTTCCACCAGGGCGCTGGAGCGGCGGTTGCCGTTTTATCTTGCATAGCGTCCTCCCTTCTCAGTGATAGCCGTGTTCATGGCTGATCTTGCCGCGGAACACGTAGTAGCTCCAAAAGGTGTAGACCAGAATAATCGGGATGATGAACAGCGCGCCCACCAGCATAAAGCCGAGGCTCTGCGGCGGGGCGGCGGCGTCCCACAGGCTGATGGCCGGCGGGATCAGGTGTGGCCAGATGCTGATGCCAAGCCCGCTCAGGCCGAGGAACACCAGCAGCAGCGTCAGCATGAACGGCGAGTAGTGTGCGCCGCGTTTCACCCCGCGTTGAATTCCCCAGGCGCTGAGCAGCACCAGCAGCGGCACCGGCAGCAGCCAGAACAGGTTCGGCAGCGTAAACCAGCGGGCGGCGATTTCCGGATGGGCGATCGGCGTCCAGACACTGACCGCAGCCAGCACCAGCAACAGGATCGCCAGCAGCGGCGTCGCCAGGTGATACATGCGCGCCTGCAGATCACCGGCGGTTTTCATCACCAGCCAGGTGCAACCAAGCAGGGCGTAGGTCACCACCAGCCCCAGCCCGCAGAACAGCGCGAACGGCGTCAGCCAGTCCAGCGCGCCGCCGGCGTAGGTGCGGCCTTCGACCGGGAAGCCGTTGATCACGGCGCCCACCACCACACCCTGGCTAAAGGTGGCGAACAGTGAGCCCCAGATAAACGCCTTGTCCCAGATATGGCGTTTCTCCGGCTTCGCCTTGAAGCGAAACTCGAAGGCCACGCCGCGGAAAATCAGCCCGATTAACATCAGCGTCAGCGGGATCGCCAGCGCGTCGAGGATCACCGAGTAGGCCAGCGGGAAGGCGCCGAACAGCGCCGCACCGCCCAGCACCAGCCAGGTCTCATTGCCGTCCCACACCGGGGCGACGGTGTTCATCATCAGATCCCGGTCGCCGCTCTCTTTCACCCACGGAAACAGGATGCCGATGCCCAAGTCGAAACCGTCCATCACCACGTACATCATGGTGCTGAACACGATGATCACAAACCAAATCAGCGGAAGATCGATGCCCATGTTCAGCTCCTGTCGTCCAGAGTGTCGTTGACCGCGGACAGCGGACGCGCCGGGCGGCCCTCGGTATTGTCTTCTTGGTGTTCATGCGGCTGCGGCCCTTTGCGGATCAGGCGCATCATGTAGGAATACCCCACGCCGAACACCGAGCAGTAGACGATGATGAACGCCAGCAGGCTGATGCTCATGTGCAGATCGCCGTGTGCGGAGACCGCGTCCTTGGTGCGCAGCAGGCCGTACACCACCCACGGTTGGCGGCCGATCTCGGTGGTGAACCAGCCCGCCAGCAGCGCGAGCAATCCGGAAGGTCCCATCCACAGAATGAAGTACAGGAACGGACGCGACTGATACAGCCCGCCGCGCCAGCGCAGCCACAGGCTCCACACCCCGGCCAGAATCATCAGCATGCCCAGCCCGACCATGATGCGGAACGACCAGAACACCACGGTGGAGTTGGGGCGATCTTCCGGCGGGAAGGATTTGAGCGCCGGCACCTGTTCGGTCAGGCTGTGCGTCAGGATCAGGCTGCCGAGGTACGGCACCTCCAGCTTGAAGCGGGTTTCTTCGCGCTGCATGTCCGGCCAACCGACCAGGATCAGCGGCGTGGCTTCGCCCGGCGGGTTCTCCCAGTGACCTTCGATGGCGGCGATCTTCGCCGGCTGGTGTTTCAGCGTATTCAGGCCGTGCGCATCGCCGATCATCGCCTGCACCGGCGCGACGATCAGCGCCATCCACATCGCCATCGACAGCATTTTGCGCATCGCCGGGGTATCGCGGCCGCGCAGCAGGTGCCAGGCGGCGGAGGCGCCGACGAAGAACGCCGAGGAGAGGAAGGCGGCGGTGGACATGTGCAGCAGGCGGTACGGGAAGGATGGGTTGAAAATCACCTTCAGCCAGTCGACCGGCACCACCTGGCCGTTGATGATTTCATGCCCCTGCGGCGTCTGCATCCAGCTGTTGGAGGCCAGGATCCAGAAGGTGGAGATCAACGTGCCGAGTGCCACCATGCAGGTAGCGAAGAAGTGCAGCCCCGGGCCGACGCGGTTCCAGCCGAACAGCATCACGCCGAGGAAACCGGCTTCGAGGAAGAAGGCGGTCAGCACTTCATAGGTCAGCAGCGGCCCGGTAATGCTGCCGGCGAACTCGGAGAAGAAGCTCCAGTTGGTGCCGAACTGGTAGGCCATCACCAACCCGGAGACCACGCCCATGCCGAAGTTAACGGCGAAAATCTTTGACCAGAAATGGTAAAGCTCACGATAGGCTTCATTGTGCGTTTTCAACCATAATCCTTCCAGCACCGCCAGATAGCTGGCTAAGCCGATGGTGATGGCGGGGAAGATGATATGGAAAGACACGGTGAAGGCGAACTGTATTCTGGCGAGTTCCAGTGCATCAAGACCCAGCATGGCGCCTCCTAGGGTTGAACATAAATTAACCTCTTGAGTATAGCTGTCATTTTTATGTGAAATGCTTGGCGTTAAGTTAAGCACGGAGTACAGTGACTATAATAGTGACAGTTATTTTACTTTTTCATATAACAGTTAATGGTTATGACCCGATACGAGCAGCTTGCGCAGCAGATTAGAGAACAGATCCAGAACCGGGTGTGGCGGGCGGGCGACAAGCTTCCTTCGTTGCGCGAGAGCGGCAAACGCGCCGGATTGAGCCTGATGACGGTGGTGCAGTCTTACCAACTGCTGGAGAGCCAGGGGTGGATCGTCGCCCGGCCGCAATCGGGCTACTACGTGGCGGCGCGTCCGCAGCCGCTGCCCCAGCCTTCGCGCGGCGAGAAGCTGTTGCTGAGCGAGCAGGTGGACATCAACGCTTTTATTTTCGACGTGCTGCAGGCCTGCAAGGATCCGGATATCGTGCCTTTCGGTTCGGCCTTTCCCGACGCTACGCTGTTCGCCCAGCCGAAGCTGGCGCGGGCGCTGAGCAGCGTAGCGCGCAAGTTCACGCCGCACAGTTCGCTGGCCAACCTGCCGCCGGGTAATGACGCGTTGCGGCGGCACATCGCCCAACGCTATGCGCTGAGCGGCATGCAGGTTGCGCCGGACGAAATCGTCATCACCGCCGGGGCGATGGAGTCGCTCAGCCTCAGCCTGCAGGCGGTGACCCAGCCGGGCGACTATGTGGCGATCGAGTCGCCGGCGTTTTATGGCGCGCTGCAGGCGCTGGAACGGCTGCGGTTGAAGGCGGTGGCGATCGCCACCCATCCGCAGGACGGCATCGATCTGGACGCGCTGCAGCAGGCGGTGGAACAGTATCCGATCAAAGCCTGCTGGCTGATGACCCACTTCCAGAACCCGCAGGGCGCCACCCTGCCGGAGGCCAACAAGGAGCGTCTGGTGGCGCTGCTGCGCGAACGGCAGATTTCGCTGATTGAAGATGACGTTTATGGTGAGCTGTACTTCAGCGCGGAACGGCCGCTGCCAGCCAAGGCGCTCGACAGCGGCGGCCAGATCTTGCACTGCTCGTCGTTTTCCAAATGCCTGGCGCCGGGCTTTCGCGTCGGCTGGGTGGCGGCGGGGCGTTATGCGCAGCAGATCCAGCGTTTGCAGCTGATGAGCACCGTTTCCACCAGCGTGCCGACCCAGATGGCGCTGGCGGATTATCTGCTGCACGGCGGCTACGATACCCATCTGCGGCGGCTGCGGCGCCTGCTGGCCCAACGCCAAAGCGCGATGCGTCAGGCGATCGCCCACCATTTCCCGCCGACGGTGAAGGTCAGCCAGCCCGACGGCGGTTATTTCCTGTGGCTGGAGCTGGATCCGGCGCTGTCGTCGATGGAACTGTACCGGCAGGCCCTTTCCCGGGGCATCAGCATCGCGCCGGGGCGCATGTTTACCACCGGCGACCATTTCAACCACTGCTTCCGTCTCAACGCCTCTTTTGAATGGAACGATCGGTTTGAAGAGGCGATCAAAACCTTAGCCAAACTTATCCGGGGGCTGGCTGCGGCCGGTTGAACCGCGTTTTGCAGCGGGGTTCGCCCCAGAAAAATTCATAATGCTTTTTTCGGCAATGGAATGCCGGTTTCGTTGTTAGACAGCCCTCCAGCCGCCCATTACTCTGCGATAAATTTTGTCACATTTTTATCAACGGGAAGACGAGGGGCTGTGGGTGAGCAGAATAAAAAATAAACTAAACAAACTGTTGCGATATCGGCTAACGCCGCTGGCGTTGGTCTGCGCGCTGGGGCTGAGCGCCGGCGCGCAGGCGGAAACGCTGGCCGAAGGCATCACGCCGGCCAGTGACGCCGCTCGGGTACCGGCCGCCGCCAAGCAGCGCAAAGACACCGTGGTGGCGGGCATCTCGGAGCCGCAGGGGATTTTCAACCCGTATCTGTTCACCAACGGCTGGGACGAGAACGTGACCGACGTGATCTTCAGTCGCCTGATCGGCCTGGACAGCCAGGGCAAACCGGAAGGGCGATTGGCGGAGTCCTGGCAGGTCAGCCCCGATAATCTGACCTACACCATCAAGCTGCGGCCGAATCTGGTCTACAGCGACGGCTCGCCGCTGAAAGCCGACGATATCGCCTTTACCCTGACGCTGCTGCACGATCCGGCCTATGACGGCGACACCGACATCACGCCGGCGCACATCCAGGGCGGCGCCGAGTATAAAAACGGTACTGCCGCCGGCATTAGCGGCCTGAAGGTGATCGACGATCGCACCATTCAGATCGTCACCACCCAACCGGGCGCCACTACGCTGCAACTGATTGGCGGGCCGGTCTTGTCGCGGGCTTACTACGGCAAAGACTATCAGCGTGGCAAGCTCGACGGCGTGCGCGCCTTCAACGGCAAGCCGCTCGGCAACGGCCCCTATATTTACGACAAGTACGTGCCGGGGCAGGAGATCCGCTTCCACGCCAACCCGAACTTCTACCTCGGTGCGCCGCCGATGGCGCGCTTTATCTACCGCGTCACCAACCCGGCCACCAACTTCCAGCTGTTCCAGACCGGTGAGACCGACTACGACGCCTTTACCGCCAAGCCGGACGATATCGAACAGCTCAAGCTGCTCGGCTTTGCCAACATTAACCTTTACAGCTCAAGCGATTACAGCCGCGTGGATTTCAACCTCAGACGCCCGGCGCTGCAGGACAAACGGGTGCGCCAGGCGTTGATCTACGGCCTGGATCGGCAAAAGCTGATCGCCGTGGTGTACCAGGGTTACGGCAAGGTCGCCAACCAGCCGATCTCGCCGATCTCCTGGGCCTATGACGCGAACGGCATCAATCCCTACGCTTACGATCTCGATAAGGCCGGGAAGCTGTTGGACGAGGCCGGTTGGCGAGTGGGCGCGGACGGCATTCGGCAAAAAGACGGTAAAAAGCTGGAGCTGACGCTGCTGGTGACCAAAAAGCTGATCAACGACGCGCTGGTGCCGATCGCCAAGGACAACTACCGCCGGCTCGGGGTGGTGCTCAAACCGCAGGTATTGGACTTCAACGCGCTGCTGGCGCAGCGCAAGGCGGGCAACTATGACCTGGCGTCCCTCAGCACCAGTACGCTGAACGATCCGCATGACGGCGTGCGCGATTTCATCAGCCGCGAGAGCGAGACCGGTTATCACAACCCGCAGGTAGACGCGCTGATCGCCAGGGCCAACGCCACGCTGGAGATCGCCCAGCGTAAGCCGCTATACCACCAGCTGTATCAGGCGCTGGCGGACGATCCGCCGGTGATCCTGCTCGGCAATCGCGAGATTTTGAGCGCCAGCAGCGCGCGCGTCACCGGCTTTAAACCGGATATCTATAACGGATTGGTCGGCAGCCTGCCGAACGTCAAACCGGCGCCGTAACGCCCTGACGCCGCCGCGCCACTCCGGGCGGCGGCGATGGAAATCGCGATGAGAAACTTTATCCTGCGCCGTCTGTTGCAGACTATCCCGATGCTGTTGTTGGCTTCCTTGCTGATTTTTTGCATCTTCGCCCTGTCGCCCGGCGATTTTATCGACGGCAATATCAACCTGACCGCGCAACGCGCCGCCGAGCTGCGGGCGCTGTACGGGTTGGATCAGCCGTTGTTCAGCCGCTACCTGCACTGGCTCGGCCGGCTGCTGCAGGGCGATCTCGGTTTTTCGCTGCAGTATCAGATCCCAGTCAGCACGCTGCTGAACCAATACATCTGGAATTCGTTCCTGCTGGCGGCGGTGGCGATGGTGCTGTATTGGGGCATTGCGCTGGCGGTGGGGGTGATCTCGGCGATGAAACCCTATTCGCTGTTCGATCATCTGATCACCGTGGCGGTGTTCGCCGCCATGTCGTTTCCGACGTTCTTCCTGTGTCTGCTGCTGATCAAATGGTTCGCCGTCGATCTGCACTGGCTACCGGCGGGCGGCATGCTGCGCACCGGCAGTGAAGCGAGCGGGCTGGCCTGGGCGCTGGAGGTGGCTGCGCACCTGCTGCTGCCGGTGCTGGCGCTGGTGATGCTGCAGGCCGGCAGCCTGACGCGCTATTTCCGCGCCAGCATGCTGGAAGTGATCCGCATGGACTATATCCGCACCGCGCGCGCCAAGGGGCTCAGGGAGAAAACGGTGATCCTCAAACACGCGCTGCGCAATGCGCTGTTGCCTATCGTCACTCTGCTGGGGTTCGAGCTGCCGGGATTGTTCTCCGGCGCGCTGATCACCGAAAAAATCTTCAACTGGCCGGGCGCCGGACATATCCATATCGACTCGTTGGCGGCGCGTGATTACCCGGTATTGATGGGGTTCACGCTGTTTCTGGCGGCCCTGACCATCCTCGGCAATTTGCTGGCGGACATTCTGTACGCCTACGCCGACCCGCGCATTCGCTTGAGGTAACGCTATGTTGGTTACGCTGTTTTTCGGCCGTCGCCGCCGTTGGCGACAGGCCCAGCTGCCCGCGCTGGCGCAACTGTCGCCACCGCCCGCCGCACAGGCCTGGCGACGTCTGCGTCGCCACCGGCCGGCGATGATCTCGCTGGCGTTGCTGGTGCTGTTGGCGTTGCTGTGCCTGATTGGGCCGTCGCTGTCGCCGTGGCGCGACGACGCCGGCGATGTGCTGAATATCAATCAGGCGCCGAGCGGCGCGCACTGGTTAGGTACCGACTTTCTCGGCCGCGATATCTGCACCCGGCTGCTGCTGGCGGGGCGGATATCGCTGACCATCGGCCTGGTGTCGATGTTGCTGTCGGTAACGCTGGGCTATGTGCTGGGGGCGCTCGCCGGTTATCTGGGCGGTGTGGCAGACAGGCTGATCATGCGCTTCGCCGATCTGCTGATGACCATTCCCGGCCTGCCGCTGCTGATCATCATGGGGGCGATGCTGACCGAACTCGACGTGTCGCCGGATTACCGTATCTACATGGTGATGATCATGCTGAGCTTGCTGGGCTGGCCGTCGCTGGCGCGGTTGGTGCGCGGCCAGATCCTGTCGCTGCGCGAGCGGGATTTCATGTTGGCCACCGAAGTGCTGGGGCTCTCGACCTGGCGGCGTCTCTTCGGCCATTTGCTGCCCAACACCGTGCCGATTTTGGTGGTGGTCGCCACCATGGCGGTGGCCAACGCCATCCTCAGCGAGTCGGCGTTGAGCTACCTTGGGCTGGGCGTGGTGCCGCCGACGCCGTCGTGGGGCAACATGATGGACGCCGCCAATAGCCTGATCGATTTTCAGCGCCGCCCCTGGCTGTGGATGCCGCCCGGGCTGGCGATCTTCGTCACCGTGGTGGCGATCAATATCTTGGGCGACGGCCTGCGGGACGCGCTCGATCCGAAAATGAACGGGGTAACACGATGAGTCAACCGCTGGTGGCGTTCGATCGACTGTCGGTGTCGTTTCAGGGAGAACAAGGGCCGGTGCGGGCGGTGCAGCAGGTCAGCCTGGAACTGCAGGCCGGGCAAACGTTGGGGATCGTCGGCGAGTCGGGCTGCGGCAAAAGCGTGACCGCCATGGCGCTGATGGGGCTGTTGCCGCAGCCGCTGGCGCAGGTAGACGGCGGTGAAATTCGCTTTGAAGGGCAGAATCTGCTGTCGCTGCGGGCATCAAAGATGGCCGATCTGCGCGGCAACCGGCTGGCGATGATTTTTCAGGAGCCGATGAGCGCGCTCAATCCGGTGTTGACCCTCGGCGAACAGTTGGTTGAGCCGCTGATTCGTCACCTGGCCCTGTCGCCGAAAGCGGCCTGGCGTCAGGCGATTCAACTCTTGACGGAAGTGGGGTTGGCGCGCGCCGAGGCGCTAATGCGCTGCTACCCGCATCAGCTGTCCGGCGGCATGCTGCAGCGCGTGATGATCGCCATGGCGATCGGGTGTCGGCCGGCGCTGCTGATCGCCGACGAACCGACCACGGCGCTCGACGTCACGGTACAGGCGCAGATCCTGGCGTTGCTGCGTGAGCAGAGCCGGCGACACAACATGGCGATGATCTTGATCACGCACGATCTCGGGGTGATCGCCCAGATGGCGGATCGACTGGCGGTGATGTACGCCGGGCGCGTGGTCGAGCAGGGTACGACGAGAGAAGTGCTGGCCGAGCCGCGACATCCCTATACGCAGGGGCTGATCGCCTCGCGGCCGGTGCCGGGGCAACGGCGTCGTCGCCTGTACTCCATTCCCGGTCAGGTGCCGGACCTGGCCCAGTTGCCTGAACACTGTGCGTTTGCCGAGCGCTGTGCGCAGGCCTCCGCTCGATGCCGCGATGGCATTCCGCCGCTGTACGGCACGCCGCAGCGCCAGTCCGCCTGTTTCCTTAACGCCGGAGGGCGCCCGCATGTCGACTGAACCTTTGGTGGAAGTGAAAGGATTAAAGAAATATTTTCCGCTGCGCGACGGACTGTTCGGGCGAACCACCGGTCAACTGAAGGCGGTGGACGACGTCAGCTTCAGCATTCGCAAGGGCCGCATTTTCGGGCTGGTGGGCGAGTCAGGTAGCGGCAAAACCACCGTCGGCCGCACGCTGCTCGGCCTGCACGACAAAACCGCCGGTGAGGTAATGTTCAAAGGGCAGGCACTGGATAGCCTGAGCAAAGATGCGCTGCGCGCCCTACGGCCGAAAATGCAGTTAGTGTTTCAGGATCCGTACAGTTCGCTGAACCCGCGCCTGCGCGTGGGCGACGCCATCGGCGAAGCGCTGTTGCAGCACGGCCTGGCAAACAAGGCGGAACTGCGCGAACGGGTGCTCGAGACCCTGACGATTTGCGGGCTGTCCCCACAGCATTACGGGCGGTTTCCACATGAGTTTTCCGGCGGCCAGCGCCAGCGCATCGGCATCGCGCGCGCGCTGATCCTGCAGCCGGAGTTTATCGTCGCCGACGAACCGATATCGGCGCTCGACGTGTCGATTCAGGCACAGATCATCAATCTGTTTTCCGATTTGCAGGAACGGCAGGGGGTAACGCTGCTGTTTATTTCGCACGATCTTGGCGTGGTGGAGCACCTGTGTCAGGACGTGGCGGTGATGTATCTGGGGCAGATCGTCGAGAGCGCCGACCGCGACACGCTGTTTCGCCGGCCGTTGCATCCCTACACGCAGGCCTTGCTGGCGGCGGTACCGACGCTGGATCCGCATCGCTTACCGCTGCAGGCGGCAAGCGGCGAACCGCCGAATCCCGCCAACCCACCGCACGGCTGCCGTTTCCATCCTCGCTGCCCGCAGGCCACGGCGCAGTGCCGTGAACAGGCGCCGCGCCTGCGCAGCGTGGCGCCCGGTCATCTGGTGGCTTGCCACGTGGTCGGCTAGCGTCAGGACAGGTAGTGCTTCAACGCGCGCCCGGCCTGATGGATCGCCGAATGCACCGCCGGGACGTGGGCGAGCGGATTCAACAGGCCGTAGTCGTGGATCAGCCCGTTATAGCGGGTGGCGGTGACCTCGACGCCGGCGGCATCGAGCAGACGCGCGTAAGCTTCGCCTTCATCGCGCAGCACATCCAGCTCGGCGGTCTGCACCAGCGCCGGCGGCAAGCCCCGTAGCTGTTCCGGCGTGGCGTTGAGCGGCGAAGCGTAGATGTCTTTGCGCTGCGCCTTATCGGGCGCGTAGCTGTCCCAAAACCACTTCATCATGTTGCGGGTCAGGAAATGGCCTTCGGCGAACTGATGATAGGAGTCGGTATCAAACTGGGCACGGGTGACGGGCCACAGCAGTATCTGGCAACGCAGCGCCGGTATGCCTTTCTCTTTGGCCATCAGGCTGACCACCGCCGCCATATTGCCGCCGGCGCTGTTGCCGACCACCGCCAGCCGCGAACCGTCGACGTTGATCTTCTCGCCGTACTCGGCCACCCATTCGGTGGCGGCGTAAGCCAGATTGATCGCCTCGGGGTAGCGCACCTCCGGTGAGCGGGGATAATTGACGAACACTGCCACTGCGCCTGAGCTGTGCACCAGATCGCGCACCAGCCGTTCATGGGTGGGGAAATCGCCCAGCACCCAACCGCCGCCGTGAAAGAACATGAATACCGGCAGCGCCTCGTTGACCCTGGCCGGCCGCACCAGCTGCAGCAGAATATCCTGACCTTCTACGTGAATGGTTTTCTCGCTGATCTCGACCTCGCGCAGCGGCACCTCGACGCTGCGTTGCGCGTCCTCCAAGACCCTGCGCGCCTCTTTGGGTTTCATCTGTTCCATGGGTTTACCGCCGCTGGTATTCAGCGCGTCGAGAAACGCGCGGATGTCGTGCTGGGCGTGCGGCTGGCTGAGATCGACGGTTTTCTTGGGCATGGTGACTCCTTGTGCGCAGAAGAGAAGGGGCGGTCAGGATCACAGTGTAGACGCTGTCGCACAAAGCAGGAGCCGCGGTCAGCGCGGCCCTTTTCGGGAGCATAGCCGGGAGGATCTCTGCGTCGCTGCCGCGTTGCACCCTTCTGTCGCACCGCTGCACCGGGTTGGGGCAAAAAGTGTGATGGCGAGCAAATCGGATGAAATTATTTTTGCGAGCCCGATCAGAAATCCTGAAGTTTTTCGTAATTGAATAGGATTTCGCGCGCAATGATGATTTTAGGCCTTATTTTTTAATTTATGCATTACCAATGCATAGAAAATGAATAAATATTCATTATAAGCCGTTGTTTTAACGTAAAAAATAGCAAAATAAGGCAAAAATCCCGTTTTGGCACGATAGCTGCTCTACACTCTTTATCAAACGACATGTATTTTAACTGCTCGTTAACATTTACTCCCCGCTCAGGGACCGGATATACGCCATAAATAGTGAAAAACCGATTTTATGTAACAGATTTGTTTCTAAATCAGCGGTAAGGCACAGCATTTTCTCCGCCGGGAAAGTCGGTTTTGAACAACGGTTTTTTTGCATTGTGGCGGCCTAGCCGGGCTTGAGCGGTCCTTACAGTCAAAATTCAGCCTTTGCTGAGATTATGAGGTCACTATGGAACAGCCAATCGCAGTTACCCGCCAGTCTTTCGATGACTGGATGGTCCCGGTTTATGCCCCTGCCGATTTTATTCTGGTGCGGGGAGAAGGATCGCAGGTGTGGGATCAGCAGGGTAAGTCTTACATCGATTTCGCCGGCGGCATCGCGGTTAACGCGTTGGGGCATGCGCACCCGGCGGTCAAGGCGGCGCTGGTGGAGCAGGCGGGCAAACTGTGGCATCTGGGCAATGGTTATACCAACGAACCGGTGCTGCGCCTGGCCAAAAAGCTGATCGACGCCACCTTCGCTGACAAAGTGTTCTTCTGCAACTCGGGCGCCGAAGCCAACGAAGCGGCGCTGAAACTGGCGCGCAAACATGCGCATGACCAGCACGGCGCCGGTAAAGATCAAATTGTGGCGTTCAACAACGCGTTCCACGGCCGCACGCTGTTTACCGTATCCGCCGGCGGCCAGCCAAAATATTCGCAGGACTTTGCGCCGTTGCCGGGTGGCATCACTCATACGCCGTATAACGATCTGGCCGCCGCGGCCGAACTTATCAACGATCGCACCTGCGCGGTGATCGTCGAGCCGATCCAGGGCGAAGGCGGCGTGCTGCCGGCGGAAGCCAGTTTCCTGCAGGGGTTGCGTGAGCTGTGCGATCGTCATAATGCGCTGCTGATCTTCGACGAAGTGCAGACCGGCGTCGGCCGCACCGGCCACCTGTATGCCTACATGCAGTACGGCGTGGTGCCTGATGTGCTGACCACCGCCAAAGCGCTGGGGGGCGGCTTTCCGATCGGCGCCATGCTGACCACCGATGCGCTGGCGAAAACGCTGGGCGTCGGCACCCACGGCACCACCTACGGCGGCAACCCGCTGGCGACGGCGGTGGCGGGGGAAGTGTTCTCCATCATCAACACCCCTGAAGTGCTGGAAGGCGTCAAACAGCGTCACCAGTGGTTCATCGACGGATTGAACGACATCAACCGCCAGTACCCGATCTTCGCCGACATTCGCGGCGGCGGTTTGCTGATCGGCTGCCAATTGACGAAAGACTATGCCGGCAAAGCGAAGCAGATCACCCAACTGGCCAACGAAGAAGGCGTCATCGCGCTGATCGCCGGTCCGGACGTGGTGCGTTTCACGCCGTCGCTGATCATCCCTGAGCAGGATGTGAAAGAGGGGCTGGCGCGATTCGCGCGTGCCGTGGCGCGCATTTGCAGCTAATCAGCGGGCTGCGCCTTCACCGGCGCAGCCTGATTCAGAAGAGGTTCGCATTATGATGATTATTCGCCCTATAGAGCGTCGCGATCTGGCGGATTTGTTGACGCTTGCCGGTAAATCCGGCATCGGTCTCACTTCACTGCCGCAAAATGAAGATACCCTGTCGGCACGCATTGAGCGGGCGTTAAAAACCTGGCAAGGCGAACTTCCGCAAAGTGACCAGTGTTATCTGTTCGTGTTGGAGGATAGCGAGCGCCGGAAAGTGGTGGGGGTGTGCGCGATCGAAGTGGCCGTCGGCCTGGCTGAACCCTGGTACAGCTTCCGCGTCGGCACTCAGGTACACGCCTCCAAACAGTTGAACGTCTATAAATCGGTACCGACCCTGTTCCTCAGCAACGATCATACCGGCCATTCGGAGCTGTGCACGCTGTTCCTCGATCCGGACTATCGCCACGGTGAGAACGGCAAACTGCTGTCGAAGGTGCGTTTCCTGTTTATCGCTGCGTTCCGCGAGCGTTTCTCCCGGCGCCTGATCGCCGAGATGCGCGGGTTCTCCGATGAAAACGGCCGTTCGCCGTTCTGGGAGAGCGTCGGGCATCGTTTCTTCTCCATCGAGTTCGCCAAGGCGGACTACCTGAGCGGCACAGGGCAAAAGGCGTTTATCGCCGAACTGATGCCGAAACATCCGCTGTATGTCGATTTCCTGGCCGAAGACGCGCAGAAAGTGATCGGTGAAGTGCATCCGCAAACCCTGCCGGCGCGCCGCTTGCTGGAGGCGGAAGGCCTGAGCTATCAGGGTTACGTCGATATCTTCGACGGCGGCCCGACGCTGGAAGCCGAGATCGACCACATCCGCGCGGTGAAACAGAGCCGCCTGGTGAAAGTGGTGCTGGATGACACGCCGATGCGCGCCGATGCGCCGGTGCATCTGGTGGCCAACGACAACTATCAGAACTACCGCGCACTGTTGGTCAATGCCGAACTGTATGACGACCGCCTGCATATCAACGCGGCCACCGCTGCGGCGCTGGGCGTCGAGCAGGGCAGCCCGGTGCGGGTGCTCCCCCTTATTGCACAGGAGAAAGCATGATGTCTCATCCTGCACTGTTGATTAACGGCGTCTGGCGGCAGGGCCGCGGCGCCGAGTTCGGCAAAGCCGATCCGGTCGGCAACCAGCCGCTGTGGCGCGCTAACGCCGCCGATACTGATGACGTCGCCGCCGCCTGCGAGGCCGCGCGCGCCGCGTTCCCCGCCTGGGCGCGTACGCCGTTCGAGCAGCGCGAACAGCTGGTGAAACGCTTCGCCGCCTTGCTGGAAGAACACAAGCAGTCGCTGGCAGAAACCATCAGCCGCGAGACCGGCAAACCGCGTTGGGAAACGTTGACCGAAATTCAGGCGATGATCGGCAAAGTGGGCATTTCGCTGCAGGCCTATCAGACGCGCACCGGTTTTAGCCAGACGGCGATGGCTGACGGCGCTTCGGTGCTGCGTCACCGCCCGCACGGCGTGCTGGCGGTGTTCGGGCCTTACAACTTCCCCGGCCACCTGCCGAACGGCCATATCGTGCCGGCGCTGTTGGCCGGAAACTGCGTGGTATTTAAACCGAGCGAGCTGACGCCGCTGACCGCCGAGGAAACCCTCAAGCTGTGGCAGCAGGCCGGCCTGCCGGACGGGGTGATCAATCTGGTGCAAGGCGGCCGGGAAACCGGCGAAGCGCTGGCGGCCAGTGCGGATATCGACGGCCTGCTGTTCACCGGCAGCGCTGGCACCGGCTATCACCTGCATCGCCAATTGGCGGGGCAACCGGAGAAGATCCTGGCGCTGGAGATGGGCGGTAACAACGCGCTGATCGTCGACGGTTTCGACGATCGCGATGCGGCGGTCAACCTGGCTATCCAATCGGCGTTTATCTCCGCCGGCCAACGCTGCACCTGTTCACGCCGTATTCTGGTGAAGCAGGGGGCGGAAGGCGATGCCTTTATCGCGCGTTTGGTCCAGGTGGCGGGCGAACTGCGTGTCGGCCGCTGGGATGCCGAACCGCAGCCGTTCATGGGTGGGGTGGTGTCGGCAGCCGCGGCGGAAAACATGCTGAAAGCGCAGCAAAACTTGCTGGCGCTGGGCGGTAAATCGCTGCTGACCCTGCGCCTGCTGGAGCCGGGCAGTTCGCTGCTCAGCCCGGGCATCGTCGATCTGACCGGCGTGGCCGGCGTACCGGACGAAGAGTATTTCGGGCCGTTGACCACCATCGTACGTTACCGCGATTTCGACGAGGCGCTGCAGCTGGCCAACCGGACGCGCTACGGGCTGTCGGTGGGGCTGGTGTCGCCGCAGCGTGAGCTGTTCGAGCGGTTGCTGCTGGAAGCGCGCGCCGGCATCGTCAACTGGAACAAGCCGCTGACCGGGGCATCCAGCGCGGCGCCGTTCGGTGGCGTGGGAGCCTCCGGCAACCATCGCCCAAGCGCCTTCTATGCGGCGGACTATTGCGCCTGGCCGATGGCTTCGCTGGAAAGCGAAAGCCTGTCGCTGCCGGTGACGCTCTCGCCGGGCTTGTCGTTCGGTTAATCGTCTGCGGCGGCGCGATGGCGCTGCCGCACGCTATCCACTGGGGATGAACATGTCAGGATATGAAGTCAATTTCGACGGTTTGGTGGGGCCGACGCACCACTATGCCGGGCTGTCGTTCGGCAACGAGGCGTCGACGCAGCATCAAAACAGCGTATCGAACCCGAAGCTGGCGGCGAAACAAGGCTTGTTGAAAATGAAGGCGCTGGCCGATCTCGGTTTCCAGCAAGGGGTATTGCCGCCGCAGGAGCGGCCGCACTTGCCGATGCTGCGGCGCCTGGGCTTCAGCGGCAGCGATGAGGCGGTGCTGGCGCAGGCGATGCGTCAGTCGCCGCGCCTGCTGTCGGCGCTCAGCTCGGCGTCGTGCATGTGGACCGCCAATGCAGCCACCGTATCGCCCTCGGCGGACAGCGCCGACGGCAAGGTGCATTTCACCGCCGCCAACCTGAATAACAAATTCCACCGCGCCATCGAAGCGGAAACCACCACCGCCGTATTGCGGGCGATGTTCAGCGACGATCGGCATTTTGCCCACCACGAGGCGCTGCCGCAGGTGGCGTTGTTCGGCGACGAAGGGGCGGCCAACCACAACCGTCTGGGCGGCGACTACGCCAAGCGCAGCGTGCAGGTGTTCGTCTACGGTCGGCAGGAGTTCGGCGGCGAAACGGCGCCGGCGCGTTATCCGGCGCGCCAGACGCGCGAAGCCGGCGAGGCGATCGCGCGTCTGCACCAGTTGGACGAACAGCATACGGTCTTCGTGCAGCAAAACCCGGCGGTGATCGATCAGGGCGTATTCCATAACGACGTGATTGCGGTCAGTAACCAGAATGTGTTGTTCCACCACCAGCAGGCGTTTTACCGCCAGCAGCAGGCGCTGGATGAAGTGCGCCGCAAGATGGCGACGCTGGACAGCGAGCTGGTGGCGATCGAGGTGCCGACCGAGCGCGTCTCGGTGGCGGACGCGGTGGCGACCTATCTGTTCAACAGCCAAATTCTTACCAAGCCGAACGGCAAGATGATGATCGTGGTACCGGAAGAGTCGCGTCAGCACGTCGGCGTGTGGCGTTATCTGAACGACATGGTCGGCAGCGGCGGCCCGATCGATGAAATCCGCGTGTTCGACCTGCGCGAAAGCATGCGCAACGGCGGCGGCCCGGCCTGCCTGCGGCTGCGGGTGGCGCTTAACGAGCAGGAGCTGCGGGCGGTGAATCCGCGCGTGATGATGAACGAGCGGCTGTTCGCGACGCTGAACGAATGGGTCGATCGCCATTATCGCGATCGCCTGACGCAGGATGACCTGGCCGACCCGCTGTTGCTGCGCGAAGGGCGCGAGGCGCTGGATTCGCTGACGTCGATCCTCGGTCTCGGCTCCATTTATCCGTTCCAACGCTAAGGGAGGCGGCATGATCGATCTACTGCCCTTGACGCTGGAAGGGAACGAACCCGTCGAATGGCAAGGTGAAACCCCGCAGCTGCGCTGGCGCTGGCAGGGGGAAGGGGTGCTGGAGCTCACGCCGCGGCAGCCATACCGCCAGGCGATGGTGATATCGGCAGGCGTGCACGGCAACGAAACCGCGCCGATTGAACTGCTCAATCAGCTGGTCGGCGATCTGCTGGCCGGCCGGTTGCCGCTGACGGTGCGGCTGTTGGTGGTGCTGGGTAACCCGGCGGCGATGCGGGCCGGCAAGCGTTATCTGCACAGCGATATGAACCGCATGTTTGGCGGCCGCTACCGCAACTTCGCCGCCAGCGGCGAAACCGTGCGCGCGCAGCAGTTGGAGCGTGCGCTCGCCGCCTTTTTCGATGGCGAACAGGCGGCGCGTTTCCATTACGATCTGCACACCGCCATCCGTGAATCGCGTTTGCCACGCTTCGGCATTCTGCCCTTCCAGAAACGCCCGTACAGTGAGCCGATGTTGAAGCTGCTGGATGCGGCCGATCTGGATGCGTTAGTGGTACACAGTGCACCGGGTGGGACTTTTAGCCACTACTCCAGCGAACATCTCAATGCGGCGAGCTGCACGCTCGAGTTGGGCAAGGCGCGGCCGTTCGGCAGCAACGATCTGCAGCAGTTCGCCGCCATCGATCGCGCCTTGCGGGCGGCGGTCAGCGAAGGCGCCTTGCCGGTGCGTTCGGGCGACCCGATTCGGGTTTTCCGCGTGATGCACTCGTTGATTAAACACAGCGAGGATTTTACGCTGCACCTGGACGATAACACCGCCAACTTCACCGAACTGAAACCGGGCATGTTGCTGTGCGAGCAGCCGCAGGAGGACTATCGCGTGGGTCAAGAGGGGGCCTGGATACTGTTCCCTAACCCCAACGTGGCGTTGGGCCTGCGCGCCGGTATGTTGTTGAGCGAAGTTTCCCGCTCTACGCTGTATTGATTCATCTACGGCGGTGCCGTCAGCGCGCCGCCGTTATTCCCTTCATTATTTTAGCCTGCTAATTCCCGCTATTTAAATTGCCGTAAGGCGAGTTTTATTCGTCCCGAATGCGCGCCTTTATGCGAATGAATAAAAGGCGGTGTCAGATGATTTGCTGAAGGTCTTTATTGCCTGGTGAGTTTGTTAAGATAAAAATGTGAAATAAGTAACGTTTTTAATAACCATGCTAATATTGTTGTTACTTTTGAATCGTGCAGAAAGCAAACAAAACGAAACCAAAATGCACCAATTTGGTGCGTTGCACCATTTTAGTTATAAGTTATGTTATAAAAAATTCTTATATTCAATGGGTTATGTGTTTTCTTTTTTGAAATGTTTAGTTACAAATAAACATGCTTTCTCCTCGTTGTTTCATGAACTTTTTGATTTTAAGTTTTGATTCATGATGCTAATGTCACATCACCCCCGTATTAGGGGCGCTCATAAAATACCAAAAGATAAAATCACAGCCCAAATTATAAATTGGGCGTGACGGGCAGGGTTCTAATTATAATATCTAGGAAAATAAATGATGAAACGCAGTGTATTAGCCTTAGCTGTCGCCCTCGGGGCAATCTCCTCCTTCGCCAACGCGGCTGAAATCTACAATAAAGATGGCAATAAGCTCGACCTGTACGGTCGCGTTGCCGCCAAACACGTTTTCAGTAAAGACAAGGGTGAGGACGGGGATAAAACTTACGTTCGTCTGGGCTTTAAAGGCGAAACCCAAATCAACGATCAGCTGACCGGTTACGGCCAGTGGGAATACCAGGTTGCTTCCAACCACGACGAAGCGCAGGGCACCACCGGCACCAAAACGCGTCTGGGCTTCGCCGGCCTGAAGTTCGCCAACTACGGTTCATTCGACTACGGCCGTAACTACGGCGTGGTGTACGATGCCGAAGCCTACACCGACATGCTGCCGGAGTTCGGCGGCGACTCCTACAGCTACACCGACAACTACATGACCGCGCGCTCCAACGGCCTGGCAACCTACCGCAACCGTGACTTCTTCGGTTTGGTGGAAGGCCTGAACCTGGCGTTGCAGTACCAGGGTAAAAACGACGGTGATGGCCGCAGCGTCAGCAAGCAAAACGGCGACGGTTACGGCATGTCTCTGGACTATCAGGACATCGGCGGCAGCGGCATCGGCGTAGCGGCGGCGTTCTCTGACTCCAACCGCACCAGCGATCAGAAAGCGCTGCAGTACGGTAAAGGCGACAAGGCCACTGCCTGGACCACCGCGGTCAAATACGACGCCAATCAGGTCTACCTGGCGGCCATGTATGCCGATACGCGCAACATGACGCCGATCAGCGGCAACGGCGTTTCAGGCTTCGCCAATAAAACGCAAAACTTCGAAGTGGTGGCTCAGTACCAGTTCGAAAACGGCCTGCGTCCGTCCGTGGCTTACGTCCAGTCCAAAGGCAAGGATATTGAAGGGATTGGCGATGTCGATCTGGTGAAATACGTGGAAGTGGGCGCGACTTACTACTTCAACAAAAACATGTACACCTACGTCGATTACAAGATCAACCAGTTGAACGACGACAACAAACTGAAGCTGAGCACTGACGACATTGTTGCCGTCAACCTGACTTACCGCTTCTAAGTTTCCATCATTACCTTCATCCTGTGTCGGGATCGGTAATCAGGCAGGGCGCAAGCCCTGCCTTTGTTTTATCGGGAGTTCAGCCTTTGGGTGCCAACCCGACCAGTTCGATGGCGGAACGCAGTGCGGCAAAACGCTGCTGATCCTGCTCGCGCTCTATCTCTGTCACCAACTGTGAAAGAATATTGCCGCCGGATACCTTTTTGTGGTTTTTGATTAACTGCAACACCGCGTCGCCTAACGCCAGGCTGACGTTGCGCAGCAGAATTTCATATTGCTCGTTGGAATGAGCCGATGCTGACATGACCTTTCTCTGTCTCTCTTCTTCGGGAGCCGCAATTTAGCAAAACAGCGGCCTCATGCCTCGGGGGAAGACGAAGTTTCCGATGAAATCAGAAATTCCTCAGCATCGCGCGGGAAGGGGATCAAAAGTCTGAGTATTCGCTGGCCGGTAACCAAAAGCCGTCGATAAACTCTTCCATGGGATAACAGCCGGCGTGGCGCAGGTTCTGCTCTTTCATCGCCACCAGGCATTGCGGTTCATCGCGCAATATATCGACCACCATTTCACTGCAGCCGCCATCCAGATAACAGACAAACATCACCAATGCGTACATCGTTGCATGCCTCCTTCGTCGAACCGCCCTGTAGGCAACAGTGTAGGTAAAAAAGCGCGATTTTTCAGCATCATTGCGTGACAAATCGCCATTGAGACGCTGCTGACGGCACTTTCGGAATTCTCTAACCATTTCTGACGCCGGGAGCGGATGGCATATCCTTTTGACGATGCTAAGCTTAACAAGCCTTACTTCAATGCATCAGTGCAACCATCAAAAGGAGTGAATATGGGCTTGTTTAACTTCGTCAAAGAAGCGGGCGAAAAACTGTGGGACACCGTCACCGGCAATGCCTCCGCCGAAGATCAAAGCGCCAAACTCAAGGAGCATCTCGATAAGAGCGGCCTGCCGGGCACCGACAAAGTCGATGTGCAGGTGGTCGATGGTAAAGCGGTGGTGACCGGCGATGCCGTCAGTCAGGAGCTGAAAGAGAAGATCCTGGTGGCGATCGGCAACGTGGCCGGCATCAGCGGCGTGGAAGACAAGGTGGCGGTGGCGCAATCCGACGCCGAGAGCCGCTTCTACACCGTGAAGAAGGGCGATACGCTGAGCGCTATCTCCAAAGAGATGTACGGCAACGCCAATTTGTACAACAAGATTTTCGAAGCCAACAAGCCGATGCTGTCGAGCCCGGACAAGATCTATCCGGGTCAGGTATTGCGTATCCCGCAATAATCTGTCTCTCTGCCAGAGCCCGGTTGCGTACCGGGCTTTTTTTTGTCCTCTGTAATCGCCATCTCTTATTTCCCTGCGACCTCAATGCCGGTTACATTTACGCTGTGTACCCGCTCGCTCGCCGGCAGGCACGGTGTTGACCCTGATGGGGAAAGTTGATAGCGTCATGCCCCGGTTGAGGCCGGAACGCCCAAGGTGGTAACGTTAACGCCTTATACTGAGGGGCCTTTTGCCCCGCCCAACAGCAATGCAGCAGTTGAACGAGTGAAAACTGATTTAGTGAAACAACAGCGTAACGCCTCAACGGATAAAAACTATCGAGAAACCTTGGGTGATGCGCAATTTGCTATCGTCGTGTTGGCGGTGGCGTCCTGCTCACTGATTATCTTTACGCTGGCGGTCACGCTGTGGGTGACCTGACGCGATTAACTAGGGGAGATAAAATGGAGCCTAATCTCCATGATGAAACCAAACTGCTGGCGATTATCGGCCTGTTGGTTTCCGTGCTGCTGGTGGTATCAATTCTCTTTGGCGTGACCTATTTCTCCGATCTCAGGCACGCACACGACGATGTTGACATCAAAAGCTGCTATATCAAAGCGTCCTAATCCGCGCGAATGCGCCTGAGCGCCGCCGCTCTGTGAGGTGAACAGTCCTGTGTTAAGCTGGGACGGTTATCCCTTGGCGAATCGGCGCTATTCAGGAGGTCTTTGCGATGAGTCAGTCCCGTCCTACGCTCTCTTCACCTTCACGCGAGTGTCCCGTCGTTGACGGCGTGCGCCAGATCCAGCGTATTGCCGTGCGTAACGCCGAAGTGGGGGGCATTCCGATCCACCGCGCGCTGCCAACCCGGGAAAGGCGTACCGTCGGTGCCTGGTGTTTTCTCGATCACGCCGGGCCGACGGTATTTAACGGTACCTCGCCCGGCATGGATGTGGGGCCGCATCCGCACATCGGTCTGCAAACGTTCACCTGGATGATCGAAGGCGAAGTACTGCACCGCGACAGCCTCGGCAGCGAGTAGGTGATCCGCCCGGGCCAGGTCAATCTGATGACCGCCGGGCACGGCATCGCACATACGGAACAGTCGGTGGGCGAACCGCGGCGATTGCATGCCGCACAATTATGGATTGCGTTGCCGGCCGAACATGCCGATATGGCCCCGCGTTTCGATCATTACCCCGACCTGCCGCAGTGGCAGAATAACGGCGTGAATCATCGTTTGCTGGTCGGGGAATTTGGCGCTTATCGTTCGCCGGTATTTACCCTCTCGCCATTAATTGCCATTGATATGGAATGGCAGGAAACGGCGACGGTGCAATTGCCGCTGCGCGATGACTATGAAATCGGCTTTTTGCCCCTGATGGGGGCATTCGAACTTAATGGTGAAACCTTTTCACCTGACGAATTTGCCTATTTGGGCATGAGGAATAACTCTATTGAGTTAAATGCACAGAAGGGCAGCCGGGGATTATTAATTGGCGGCGCACCGTTAAACGAAGAGATCCTTATCTGGTGGAACTTCGTTGGCCATACCAAGGCTGAAATTACTCGGGCCCAGCGTGATTGGGAACAAGGGACGTCGCTTTTTCCGCCGGTGAGCGGTTATTCCGGCGAGCGAATGACCGCGCCACGCCTGCCCTGGAGCGATGTTTGATAGCGTTAGGATATAATCGCCGCGATTATTCGGCTTATTTCGCTATAATAAGCCGAAATTACTGTGATCGCGGCTCCAGCTTTACCACAGAATAAGGTTTATCGGCAGAACAGTGATCTGGCGCATATAATGACAATGAGAAGAAGTTTAGGATAATCCTCAGGAAGTCAGGTTGTCTCCCGTTAGTCAGATGTCAGTGAGGTCATTATGAGCCAGGTACTCTATCGTGCAAGACTGTCCCATGTCGTGATTGCCACGGCGCTGTTTTGGGTCTCTGTCGCGGCATTGTTGGTCGCCGTATTAAACTAACCTCAGACAATGACTCCTGCATAAACCCGCTTCGGCGGGTTTTTTTATCGCCATTGTCTGACGATAGGGGCTACGCGCTTATACTTAATGGCATCTTCAATAAGCGATAGGACAATCATGAAGCTGTTTGCCGATATTTTGCTGTTGTTCATTGCGGCGCTCCACCTGTATATCCTGGTATTGGAAATGTTCCTGTGGCGCACGCCGCTCGGCAGACGCGCATTCGGTACGACGGCGGAATTCGCCGCGGCCACGCGGGTATTGGCCGCCAATCAGGGGCTGTACAACGGTTTTCTGGCGCTGGGACTGGCATGGGGCTACTGGCGCGAGGACATGGCGATGCAGCTGTTCTTTCTCGGGTGCGTGTTGGCGGCCGGGGTGTTCGGCGGGCTGACCGCCAGTCGCAAGATCCTGTGGGTGCAGGCGCTGCCGGCCTTGATCGCGATGCTGGCGGTATGGGGGACACGTTAACCCGCCGGTTTACGGCGGGCGTCAGGCGGATTTTTGGTGAATGACATGCAACGGCGGGTCGATGTGCAGATCGACGCTCAAATCCTGGCGGAAATCATAAGGCGTGATATTAAAACGCTTTCTGAACATGTAGGTGAAATGGGACTGTGAGCCGAAGCCAAAGTCCAGGGCGATATCGAAGATCGACGCTTCACTGCTGCGCAGTTGGTAAACCGCGCCGGCCAGGCGGCGTTCGCGAATGTATTTGCCCAGCGAAATCCCTGTCGCTTCTTTGAACAGCTTCTGCATGTGCCACAGCGAGTAGCCGGAGTACTCGGCCAGCTCTTCGAGATGGATCACTCGTCCAAGGTGAGTTTCGACCCATTTGCTGAGGGCGCAGACCAATGAGAGATGGTGTTCTTGTATCATCAGTGCGTCAGTGTGAGATCTACATAGCGGTGAAGTATACACAACTTGCCGCCGCGGACAAAAACGCCGCCGGTGACGGGGGCAATTATTCGGAAAAACCGTTCAACCACAGCTTGTCAGTAGAAAGGAAAAACGGCTAATCTGAGACTGTCGCCGCCGCGGTGGGTGACGCGGAGAAGGCCACAACAAGTAACCGCCAAAGCAGAGTCAGCCGTAACAACTCAACGTTGATGGGGTGATCGCATGTTAATGACAGTGATTATTACTCTGGTTGTAATCGTGGGCGTCGGCGCTTTTATGGCGATGCCGGTGATGAGCATGAAAAATGCGGAAGGTGTGGGAGGTGAAGAACCGTGAGAGCAAGAGACATTGCGCGCCGCTGAGCGGGGCGATCGCTAATCGGGAAAGCCTGGGTCAGAAACCCGGGCTTTTTGTTGCGTAGCCGCTCAAACGTTTTTGCGCTCGACGGTTTCCTCTCCCCAATAAAGCTGATCGGCGGTGGTTTTGGCAAAGGCCTTCTCCAGCGCTTCGTCGCTGCCTTCTTCCCAGATCTTCTGTGCCAACACTTCGTCGTTCCCTGCCAGTTCAAAAATAGCTTCGGCGATTTCCACCGAAGTTTCACGCACTGTCGCCCAGGATTTCACATTGTGATTCGCCATAACTTTCTCCTGTTGGTTGTGGCTTACGGGTGGCTTTTGCCACCGTCATGCTGCAAGTATAGGCTAATCCACCACGGGCTTTTGCCTGGCGGTGCGCAGAAGGGGGAAAAAGGCGGGGAGAGCGGGCAATGGTGCAGGCGGCGTGCTATTCTGTGCGGCGTTTGAATCAAGAGGAAAAGTTATTATGTCTGACATGCTGAGCAACGAGCAGGAACTGGCTTCCGATCTGGTCGCTTGCCAACTGGTCATCAAACAGATTCTGGACGTTATCGACGTGATTGCGCCGACCGAAGTGCGCGACAAGATGGCGGGTCAGCTTAAAAGCATCGATTTCTCCACGCATCCTGCAGGCGCCGATCCGGTGACCCGCCGGGCGATTGACAAGGCGATTGCGCTGATCGAGTTGAAGTTCACCCGCAGCTGAGGCGGGGCCGCCGCAGAGCGGCGGCGTCGGACGGTGGCGGTTAATCCACCACCGTTTCGATTTTCTTGAACAGCGGGCAGTCGGCTACGCCGATGAAACCGTTGTCGCCATTGACGTACTGGGCGATCGCCACATTGCGCGCCGTCAGGTATTTGCACTGCAATCCCAACCCGCCAACGTTCTTGTTGCTGCCTATCAGCACGCCGTAGCCCGAGATCAAAAACCCACCGTAAATGACCGCCAACACCACTACCCACTTAATCAATCTGCTCATTGCGCTTCCTCATTATCCCTGAGGGTTCATCTAGCCATGACCGGCGCGCGACGACAAGGGTAACAGTCTGAAAACCGGACGATAGCCAGAAATCTAAACGACAAGTTAAACTTCGTTTAACTTCGTTGTGATAACATGCGCGATAGATTACCCAGATAACAATGAGGCTGCTAAATTTGTTGCGAAAAAAAATCCTCGTGATAATGACGGCCGTCGCTGCCTGCCTGTTTTTCTACCTGTTGGCGCTGGACAGTTATTGCGACGATGGCGGAAACTTTGCGCTGGGCATCTGCTCGGTAACGCGCTTCGTGCCCTGGTAAGCAATTTTTGGCAGGGATGTTCGCACGGCCGTCGCGAGTGTTAAGATGGCGGCCTGAATGTCGCAGTAGATAGGGTTGTCCATGTACGATTTAGGTTTTGGCCAGAACGGCCTGTTGTCGCTGGCCCTCGCCGCCGTGGCGTTACTGGCCGGGCTGTGGGTTTGGTTTCTGGTGAACCGCGCCAGCGTGCGCGCCAACGAGCAGATTCGTCTGCTGCAGGAGATTGCCGAGCAACAACGCCAACAAACGGCGCTGTTGAAACGTCTGGCGCACCGCGCTCGCGCTGATGGCGGCGATGCTGCTGACGACGACGATCTCAGCCCCGCGCTGGATTTCAAAGGTTTTATCCCCGAACGTTGAGCATGATGCTCCGGCCGGCGGCAGCGCCGCCGGAGTGCCTCAGTAAAACACCATTCCCTGATACGGTTTTTCCCGGCATGCCGCCAGGCGGCTGGCCAGATCGCCGACATGGATCTCCAACTGGTGTCCGTCAGGATCGAGAAAATAGAACGATTCGCCTTCGCTGCGATTGCTCTTCCACTCTTTGACGCCGTTCTGGCGCAGCCGCGCGCTGACCTGCTCAATGTGCTCCGGCGCTGCGCTGAAGGCGTAATGGGTGTAATCGCGCGCGCTTTGCTGCGCCCGGGCCTCATCCCGCGACAGACACAGCCACAACGCTCCCAACGAAAGATAAGCGCCGTCTTGCCAGCGGGCGTGCGGGATAAACCCCAACAGATGACGATAAAATTCGAAGCTGCGATCGAGATCGCTGACGGCAAGCGTCAGGTGATTGAGGCCGGTCAACATGCATGCATTCCCAGGGCGTTGAACAGAGGGAAAAGTGTACGCAGGCGCTGGGGAAAGATAAAGAGGGCAAAGCATTAGTAGAGATAATGTGAAAACCGGCGACGCTGTCATAAAACTGTCGTACAGACATCGTAATGTAGCGCGAACCTTACGAAAGATGGATAAAGCCGATGATTAAATGGTACGAAGAAAGCGATGCCGAAGTGAACCGCAGCATCGCGCTGCTGACCGGAGAGAACCCGGACAAGTGGTATCCCTACGGTGGCGTGAAAGGTAAAGATTACTGCAAGAATCCCTCCGATGCCTGGCCGATCATTTGCGCCAACAAAATCAGTCTGAACCCCGATAACCAAAGCGACAGCCCGCAATGGCAGGCGCGCATGAGCACCCAGGGCGGTGAATGGCAGGCGGACAGCGCCAGCCCGCTGCGCGCGGCGATGATCTGCTTTCTGATGAGCCGGCAGGCTAACTGATTCGAACAATACCGGTGATTGGTAAGAGTTTCTCCTTTTTCTAATAACAGAGCTGTCGTTGGCGGAGGCTGTTTATGAAGCGCATTATCAAAGGTGATAAAAACTTGTCTCATCTGGTGATTGCCCATGCGGCGATCGATCGTCATGCCGAAAGCTTCGGCCAGCGCCGTCAGGGCTGGCCCTCGACCTACCTGATAAAATATCAAAACGATCGCGTGGCGGTGGAAGTGGTCACGCGTAGCCAATCTTATGTCGCCACGCTGATGATCGGCGCGCGCAACCTGACCAAACTGTGCGGAATGCCTGGCTAAACGCTGCCTTATCCGCTTTCTCACGGTAAAAAAATCGCGCTCCGGCCTGTCGTCTCGGGGCGCTTCTCCTTGATGCTCACGGGGTTAAGTGTTAAAAAGCCGCCCGCAGATACATTTATTGATTGGTGAAATCTTGGCCGATAACGGCAAGGGTGTATGCCATATGAGGATGAGATGGGCGGTCAGCATCAGGATACCCCGCTAAAACGCGGTTTAAAAAACAGACACATACAGCTTATTGCCCTCGGGGGCGCCATCGGTACCGGTTTATTTCTCGGCATTGCGCAAACCATCAAAATGGCCGGCCCCGCCGTGCTGTTGGGCTACGCCATCGGCGGCTTTATCGCGTTTTTAATCATGCGCCAGCTGGGCGAAATGGTGGTGGAAGAGCCGGTCGCCGGATCTTTCAGCCACTTTGCCTATAAATATTGGGGCGATTTCGCCGGTTTCCTTTCCGGCTGGAACTACTGGGCAATGTTCATTTTGGTCGGTATGGCGGAATTGACCGCCGTCGGCATCTACATTCAGTACTGGTGGCCGGAAATCCCCACCTGGGCCTCCGCCGCGCTGTTTTTCGTGCTGATCAACCTGATTAACCTGGTGAACGTGCGCCTGTACGGCGAAACCGAGTTCTGGTTCGCCATCATCAAAGTGGTGGCGATTGTCGGCATGATCGTGTTCGGTGCCTGGCTGTTGGCCAGCGGCAACGGTGGCCCACAGGCCAGCATCACCAACCTGTGGCAGCAGGGCGGCTTTATGCCGCACGGCTTCTCCGGGCTGGTGATGGCGATGGCGGTCATCATGTTTTCGTTCGGCGGGCTGGAAATGGTCGGCATCACCGCGGCGGAAGCCGCCGACCCGCGTCGCAGCATTCCCAAAGCCACCAATCAGGTGGTGTACCGCATTCTGATCTTCTATATCGGCTCGCTGACCGTGCTGCTGTCGCTCTATCCGTGGGGGCAAGTGGTGGAGGGCGGCAGCCCGTTCGTGTTGATCTTCCATGCGCTGAACAGCAATCTGGTGGCGACCGTGCTCAATGTGGTGGTATTGACCGCCGCGCTGTCGGTCTACAACAGCGGCGTTTACGCCAACAGCCGCATGCTGTTCGGGCTGGCCAGCCAGGGCAACGCGCCGCAGGCGCTGACGCGTGTGAATAAACGCGGCGTGCCGGTGCTGTCCATCGCGCTGTCGGCGTTGATTACCTCGATCGGCGTGCTGATTAACTACCTGATGCCCGGTAAGGCGTTTGAGCTGCTGATGGCGCTGGTGGTTTCAACGTTGGTGATCAACTGGGTGATGATCTGCCTGGCGCACCTGAAATTCCGCGCTGCCAAGAATCGTCAGGGCGTTATTCCCAGCTTTAAGGCGCTGTGGTATCCGTACGGCAACTACCTGTGCCTGGCGTTCCTCGGCCTGATTCTGGTGATTATGTATTTCAGCGAAGGGATCCGCATTTCGGTGTTGCTGATGCCGGTGTGGATTGCGGTGCTGTGGTGCGGGTTTATGCTGACGCGCCGTAAAGGCGCCAAGCGCTAAACGGTATGCAGCGGAGGCGTAGTCTGCGCCTCCGCGCTTTTCTCGTCAGCCGCGCGGCATAAAGGCGCGCCCCTCAGCGTGACCCCGCCCCAGCAGTTTCCGGCACAGCAGCAGCAACGTGCTGATCACATCGATGGCCACCACGCTGAGCATCAGCAGGGTCAGCATGAAAAACCCGAGCAGCGAACCGCCCAGCAGAACCAGTGGCGCCGGTACGCGCAGACGGCGCAGCTTCATGGCGAAATACATTTTCCAGTATTGCTTCTGCGCCAGCAGCGCGCTGCGAATACGGCGCCCCAGGCTTGAGCCTGATTTGCGGGATGTAGAACGACTCATAACTTCTCCTTTTCTGTATGCCCTACAAGTCAATCACAAAGATCTTAAGAGAGTCTTAACGGGCTCTTGGCGGCCCTGGCAGTCTCACCGGAGTGAGACACCAGCATACGGCAAAAGGTCCCGCAATGCAGCGCACGGCTGATGAAGTGCGAGCTTCATCGGATTTGTTACACTGAAAGTCACGCCCGCGCAGGGGGCGCAGCGGTCAGGAGAAGGGACTGGATGAAGAGAATCAATCGTTATTACGACGCGGCCAAGGCGCATCACACGCCGGAGGGATTTCGCAACCCGGAACCTTCGCGGCGGCAGGAGGGCGACCTGCAGCGTTGGCAGGATGAACGCAAGCGGCAGGGGCTGCCCAAGCCGCCGCAGCAGGGGTACGCGCAATTTACCGAACGCTGGTGGCAACCCGCCGATCTTAGCGGCAGCGATGACAGCATCTGGTGGCTGGGGCATGCCTCTATGCTGCTGCGGCTGAGCGGCCGCTATATCCTGATCGATCCGGTGTTGTCCGAGCGCGCCTCGCCCCTGAGCTTTTACGGCCCGAAGCGCAGAACGCCGGCGCCGCTGACGGTGGAGCAATTGCCGGCGGTGGATGCGGTGCTGATCTCCCATAACCATTATGACCACCTCGACAGGCGCACGGTGCGGCAATTGGCGCGGCGCTTCCCGCTGGCCGAGTTCGTCGTGCCGCTGGGATTGAAGCGCTGGTTCCGCCGCTATCGGCTGAAGGTGCATGAACTGGACTGGTGGCAGAGCCTGTCATTGGGCGAACTGACGGTCTACGCCACCCCGGCGCGGCACTGGAGCATGCGCACGCTGTGGGATCGCAATCGCTCGCTGTGGTGCGGGTGGGTGATCCATCATCCGGCGCTGCGGTTTTATTTTTCCGGCGACAGCGGTTATTCGGAACGACTGGCGGAGATCGGTCAACGATTGGGGCCGTTCGACGTGGCGGCGCTGCCGATTGGCGCCTATGCGCCGCGCTGGTTCATGCAGGAGCAGCATATGGATCCGCAGCAGTCGGTGACGTTGTATCGCGAGCTGAACCAGCCGCGCGCCATTCCCATCCATTGGGGGGTATTCGAACTGGCGGATGAATCGCTGGACGAACCGCCACAGCAGCTGAACCTGGCGCTGAACGAGGCGGGGCTGGAACAGCATCAATTCCACCCGTTGAAGATTGGCGAGCGCATCGCATTACAGGACTCGGAGCCTGCGTTAACGAATGAGCCGGCGGCGTAGCGGGCGGAATAAAACCAACGGTTTGAAAGCGCGGCTGTAATTAGCAGAATTGATAAGCATGGGTGGTGATTCAAATAACCCCCCTGTTTTCAGGATTTAATTCAACGTTGAACTTTCTTTATGGATAAGATTATTCCGGCTATTGGGGTTAACGGCATTCGGATTATTTATGATGAAACAACAGGCCAGCGGGAGATGCACCAGCGCGTTGCATGCTTATGCATCCGTTGTGCCGGGCGGGGCGTCATCGCTCGCCTGGGCGCTGCTCCTGCTCGCGCGGTTTGGCGGTAGCGCTGAAGGTTGATGATGATGCGCTTTCCGGCGGTAAATGGTCGGAGCAGCGATGAATAAATTGGCCCCCGTTCATCGATATTCAAATGTTGCATATCAAATTCCATAAAGATTCAAATTTTTTAACGCTATAAGCGGCAAAAAAGCGGAAATGACGAGACGGGCATGCGACAAAACGATGAAAGTTTTGTTAAAACTCCACCAGAATGCGGGGTCTGGCGCGGTGGTTTTGGCAAGCAGAAAATAGCCGATGCTTCAACATCTTTTAGCCTATTTAAGCAAATGTGGCTCTCGACCGTTTCAAATATGTGCGACATGTCGTTCAGTGATTAAAAATGGCTTGCCATCGCATACAGAGTATGTGATAACGCATCTGGGTAAAACGAGGTACAGTTCTGTATATGTGTGGCATTTTCAGTAAAGAAGTTCTGAGTAAAGACGTTAGCGTTGAATACCGCTTCTCTGCCGATCCTTATCTTAGTGCCTCAAGCAGTAACGACTCTAGTTTGTCTATGTAACGCCCTCGGGCGGTTTAAACAATCCAAAGGAAATACTCAAGATGGCAAAGATCAAAGGTCAAGTTAAGTGGTTCAACGAGTCTAAAGGTTTCGGTTTCATCACCCCGGCTGACGGCAGCAAAGACGTGTTCGTACACTTCTCTGCAATCCAGGGTAACGGCTTCAAAACCCTGGCTGAAGGCCAGAACGTTGAGTTCGAAATCCAAGATGGCCAGAAAGGCCCATCTGCAGTAAACGTTACTGCTATCTAATCAGCGTCAGCTGTACAAAAAGCCCGCCTTTGCGCGGGCTTTTTCGTTTCCGTTATCCGGCGGCGATGACGATGCCGGCATACTGGTTGCGGCCTTTGATTCCCGGATGCGTCGGATCCTGCGTGCGCCGATGGCTGTTGCGGCGATAGCTGGTGTATTTGAAGCGCTGTGGCCGCTGCGGGTCGATATCCGGCGTACAGATAGTGCAGCTGCCTGCGCGGTCAACGGCAGCGAAGCCGAGCGCCGTCAGCTTGTATTCGGCAATCGCGGCCAGATCCAGATGCCGATAATGCGGGCTGATCAGCGTGGCGGGCAGCGGCAGGCGCTGTTTAAAATTCTCCACCAGCGCTTCATCGACTTCGTAGCAGCACGGGCCGGCGGCGGGGCCGATAGAAACAACCCAATCGGCGGTGTCGCCGTCCTGGCGAATGCGGGTCGCCATCTGTTCCAAAATACCGTCCAGCAGCCCGCGCCAGCCGGCGTGTACCGCCGCGATGGCGCTGCCGTCGCGGCGGCTGAACAGCACCGGCAGACAGTCCGCCGTCAGTACGCTGAGCAGAATGCCGGGCTGGCGAGTGTAGAAACCATCGGCTTCACCGCACGCCTGCGCCGGTTGCAGCACGTCGACGATGCGAGTGCCGTGTACCTGCTTTTTTTCCGGCAGCGTGGCGCTGTAGGGCAGCAGATGCCCTGGCAGCAGCGCGAGTTTGCTGCCGAAGCCGTGCTGAATGTGAGGCACCGCATCGAGCAGCGCGGAACGATCGCTCATAAGTTATTTTCACCTGCGTGAGAAAACAGACTCTCAGTGTAGCCAGCTTTTTCCCCGCTTGGCCAGGCGTTGTTGGCGACGAAAGCGAGCGGGGATGCGCCTTGCATCAAACCGGCGCCTTCTTTAGACTAGCCGCGCCCTGTCTTTCTGGAAGCCCATTCATGTCTTATCAATGCCCCCTGTGTCATCAACCGCTGCATTTTTCATCACAACACTGGCGTTGCGACGGCAATCATCAGTTCGATCAAGCCAAAGAGGGCTACGTCAATCTGCTGCCGGTACAGCACAAGCGATCGAAACAGCCGGGAGACAGCGCGGAAATGATGCAGGCACGGCGTGCGTTTCTCGACGGTGGATATTATCAACCATTGCAAGAGCAGGTGGCCGAGTGGCTGGATTTGGCGCTGGCAGCCGATGCAGGCGCGTTATTGGACATCGGCTGTGGGGAAGGGTATTACACCGCCGCCGTAGCCGCACGGCTGGCGCAGGCGCGCAATATGGCGGTCTATGGGCTGGACGTCGCCAAGGTGGCAATCCGCTATGCCGCCAAACGTTATCCGGCGGTCTCGTTCTGCGTCGCCTCCAGTCACCGTTTGCCGTTCGCCGACGGGGCGCTGGATGCGGTCTTGCGCATTTATGCGCCTTGCAAGGCGGAGGAGTTGGCGCGGGTAGTGAAGCCGGGTGGCGTGGTGGTGACGGTTTCGCCGGGCCCGCGCCATCTGTACCAGCTGAAAGAGCAGGTATACTCACAGGTGCAGCTGCATGCCGAGCAGGACGAACAGTTCGCCGGATTCGACTGCGAGCGTAAAGAGGCGCTGGCCTATACGATGACCCTACCGGGTGAGCAGGCTGCCAATCTGTTGCAGATGACGCCGTTCGCCTGGCGTGCCACGCCGGAGGTGCAGCAGCGGTTGGCCGAGGGCGGCGAGTTCGTGTGCGAGACGGATTTCGTCCTGGCGTTGTACCGACGTCGCGCCTAAGGGGACTTGAACTCAAAAACAAAAAAACCTGCCGCGGCAGGTTTTTTTGCAGAGTCATCGCCTCAGGCCAGGTAGCCGAGGTGCTCCAGCAGAATGTTGACGCCGATACCGATCAGCACCACGCCGCCAAGGATCTCGGCGCGTTTGCCGAGCAGCGGGCCGATAAAGCGGCCGATCATCATGCCCAGCGTCGCCATGATCATGGTGGCGCAGCCGATGGCCATCGCGGTATGCACGATGTTCACCTGCAGGAAGGCCAGACCGACGCCGATGGCCATCGCGTCGAGGCTGGTGGCGATGGCGGTGGCGACCAGCAACCAGAAGCCATGACGTTTGACCTTCTCTTCTTCATCGGGCTTGTTACGTACCCCTTCGACGATCATGCGCATGCCGAGAATGAACAGCAGCGAGAAGGCGACCCAGTGGTCCCATTCCATGATGTATTGGCTGGCGAACAGGCCGATGGCCCAACCGATGAGCGGGGTGATCGCTTCGACCACGCCGAAGATCAGGCCGGTGCGGATCGCTTCGCGGAAACGGGGTTGATGCAGGCTGGCACCTTTGCCGATCGACGCGGCGAAAGCATCCATGGACATGCCAAAAGCGAGAATGAGTGTTGCTGAAAGGTTCATGTGAAATAGCCTCGGCCGGGTGGCTCCATATACACGTAACCCACCCCCAACCAAACGACGGAGTTACGTGTCTATGGTCTCGCCAACCTTACCTGGCTGCCCGCACCACGTTTCATACGGCGAAACGAGTATGTTGATACGGGCGTTTCTGGCGTTTTATTCTCCAGAAACCGGCTACTCCCCAATGACGGCGCAACCATACCATATTATTTCCGCCACCGACAACATTATTCTAGAATAATGTTTGTTCTTAATTGAGACTCGTTTTCATTAATCTAAGTTCATGCGGGAATATAATGTAGACGTGGGTAACAATGTTGCAGAAATAATAGTCAGAAAAGAAATGGCGCTGCCGATTAATTATCCATAAGCAGCGCAGGGTTTGAGCAGTAACGGAGAGGGTTTTTCTTTATTTATTGATTATCAACGAAAAAATGATAAATCTTCTCCAGGTCGTCCAGGTGCGTTACCTGAACCAACAACCTGCGCTGTTCCAGGTCGACGGCCAGGATGCCGTCCTCCGATAAATTCATGGCTTTAATGCGGTTATATTCGACAAACACATTGGCGAAGAAAAAACCTTGCGCTTTAAACACCATTTTTGGGGCGCGAATATAAGAGATATAGATCGCGAGCAGCGCCAAAGAAATAAGCAAATAGGTGGTTAATACCGCACCGTTGGTGGTGACGTTGCGGTAAATCAGAATGGCGATCAGGCCGACGAAAATCAGGCTATCGAGGCGGTTACGGCGTTTGAGCGGCACTTTGAGCCGCGTTTTGCCTTTCAGCAGATCCATGCCGAATTCGTCGTACAGCGAATACAGCAACAGCAGGGCGATAAACAGCATCAGTACGGCGTCGGTCAGTGACATTTCTTGCTCCACACATAAAAAAGCCGGGGGTTGCCCCCCGGCCGTTTCTAACGATTACAGGCCCAGCAGGCCAATCCAATAGCCAAAGATACCGATGACGAAGAAGCCGATGATGATCCACAGCGCGTTAACTTTCTTGCGCAGCAGCCACATACAGGCGAAGGTCAGCAGCAGCGGCACCAGGCCCGGCATCAGTTGGTCGAGGATGGTTTGCACCGTGGTGACGTTGGTATGCCCGGTCTGGTCGGTGATCTTGGACACCACCAGCGGGATATTCACGTGCGTCCACTTGTTGACCAGCGCCCCCATGACAAACAGGCCGAGAATGGACGCTCCTTCAGTCAGTTTCTGCAGGAAACCGCCGCCCATGTCGTTGACGATATCCACCCCTTTACGGTAACCGTAGGCCACGCCGTAGTAACGGGTCAGCAGGCGCACCAGGTTGAACAGCACGAAGAACAGGATCGGTCCAAGCAGGCTTCCGCTCATGGCGATGCCGGCGCCGAGCGCGGCGAATACTGGCCGCACGGTGCCCCAGAAGATCGGGTCACCGACGCCCGCTAACGGCCCCATCAAACCGACCTTGATGCCGTTGATTGCGGCGTCGTCGATCGGCGCGCCGTTGGCGCGTTGCTCTTCCATCGCCATGGTTACGCCGAGCACCGGCGCCGCCACGTAAGGGTGGGTGTTGAAGAACTCAAGGTGGCGCTTGATCGCTTGTTTGCGATCGTCATTGTTTTCCGGATACAGGCGGCGGATCACCGGCACCATCGAGAAGCAAAAACCCAGCGCCTGCATGCGTTCGAAGTTCCATGAACCCTGGAACAGGTTCGAGCGCAGGAATACGCCGCGAATATCGGCCGGCGTGAGTTTCTTTTGAGCAGTTGTATCAACCATTTCTCTCACCTATTCCTAGTCGAGTTCGTTATCGAGATCGTTCGCGTTAGCCGGGCCGGCCTGTACAACCTGAGACTTGTTGTATTTTGGGCTGAGCTGGATATACAGCACGGCCATCACCACGCCGATGACGCCGAGCGCCACCAGGTTGAAGTTGGTGAAGGCGGCGGTCACGAAACCAAGGTAGAAGAACGGCATCAGGTAGCCGGCGCGCATCATGTTAATCACCATCGCGTAACCGACCACCACGATCATGCCACCGGCGATGTTCAGGCCGCTGGTGACCACTTCCGGGATCGAGTTGAGCAGGGCGTGTACCCCGGCGGTACCCACCGAGATGGCGACGATAACCGCCGGAATGGCGATTCGCATCGCCTGCAGCAGCAGGGCACCGACATGGATCCAGCTAATGGCGCGCAGGCTGCCGCGCTCCGCTGCGCTATCCGCCGCGTGCTGGAAGGCCACGGTGAGGGTACGCACGATGATGGTCAATACCTGGCCGGCCGCCGCCAGCGGAATGGCCAGGGCGATACCGGCGCCGACGCTTTGCCCGCCGGCGATGACCAGAATGGTCGAGATGATGGACGCCAGGGCAGCATCCGGCGCGACTGCCGCACCGATGTTCATCCAGCCCAGGGCGATCATTTCCAGCGTACCGCCGATAATGATGCCGGTTTTCATATCGCCGAGAATGAAGCCGATCAGGGTACAGGCGACCAGCGGACGGTGGAACTGAAACTCGTCGAGGACGGACCCCATCCCGGCGATACAGGCAACGATAAATATCAGCACAATCTGAAGAGTGGTGATCTCCATTGCACTTCTCCTATGACCAAAAAAGCTCTGAGTAAAATAATCAGCGGCTGGCGCCACTAATTGAGTTTGTTAATCAGGTCCATCATTTTTAGCCGGCTGTCGGACGAGACCTTACGCACCTCCAGCTCGATACCGCGATCGTTCAGTTTCTTAAACGCTTCGATATCTTTTTCATCGACGGAAACGGCGTTGTTCACCTGGGTCTTCCCCTGACGGAACGCCATGCCGCCGATATTGACGGATTTAATCTCCACGCCGCCTTCCACCAGGCGCCAGACGTCGGTCGGGTTGGTGAATAACAGCATCACGCGATCGTTGGCGTATTTCGGGTTGTTCCAGACGCGGATGGCCTTCGCCACGTCCACCACGTGCGCGGTGACGCCCGGCGGGGCAACCTGGGTCAGCAGGGTCTTGCGCACATGGTCGGCGGCGACTTCATCGCTGACGACGATAATGCGGCTGACGTTGGTCTCTTTGGTCCAGCGGGTCGCAACCTGGCCGTGGATTAAGCGGTCATCAATGCGCGCCAGGCCGATTTTCATGTGGTCGTTCGGCCCCAGCGGTGCCTGTGGGGCAGCGGCTTTGGCGACGGGTGCTGCGGGTTTTGCGGGTTCTTCCTGCGGTTTTTTCAGCGCTTTCACGCCTTCACGGCCGGTTTCCAACGCCAGCGCCACCAGTTCATCGAACGCGGGGTTGTCGTCCCGCGCCATGAAGGTTTCCACCAGCATCGGAATGTTGACCCCGGTGACGACCTCATAGTTTTCTTTATCGACCGCAATGCGGCTGGCGGCGTTGAACGGGCTGCCGCCCCAGGTATCCACCAGGAACAGCACGCCGCCGCTGGTATCCAACCCACTGATTTTTTCGTTGTACTTGACGATTAACGTTTCGGCATTCTCACCGGGAACGAAGTCTATAAAGGCGACGTTGTCCTGCTCGCCCAATAGCATCTCCGCCGTTTTCAGCAGTTGTTCCGCTGCAGCCCCGTGTGTGCCGATGATAATAGCTATTGCCACTCGCTACCTCCTCGTTGAACTCCAGGCGCGGTTTGTGTCGTTTCTCCGCGCCATCTTGGCAGTCACTTCCGCGGTTCAGATACATTATGGTAGAAAAAAAGAAACGCACGCCTAACATTTCTCACGCAGTTTCAAACGCCTGTGCGTGATGCTTCACGAACGCGAGATTTATTTTAGTGAGTGAAAAAATATTTTTTGTGACGCTGCTCCGTTATTGAATGCTCGGAGAAATCTTAGCTCTCGCAGACGATATGGCGTGGCGCCATGCTAAACCGCCGTTGAAAAAGCCGCTTTGTCCCCCAGAAAAATCCTGATACAGTAATTTCCTCTTTCATCACTAAGGAGTGAAGGGCCTCAGCCCTCCCTATGGACTGTCACCGAAGTTACTGTTTTTCCAGGTTTCACCCGCCACCTGCTGGCGTTGCATATGCTGTTCGGCCCTTCGGCCATCTCCCGGTAACCCCATCCCGTCACTTTGCTATTGTCGACTGCGCCCATGCAGCGGCGGCATCGTCACGTCTGAGCGGCGAGCGCTCATTCCCACTTTTCTCTGGAGTCTGATATGGAATTTTTAATGGACCCCTCTATTTGGGCGGGGTTGCTTACGCTGGTGGTGCTGGAAATCGTTCTGGGCATCGACAACCTGGTGTTCATCGCCATTTTGGCCGACAAACTGCCGCCGAAGCAGCGCGATAAGGCGCGCATCATCGGCCTGTCGCTGGCATTGCTGATGCGTTTGGGCCTGCTGTCGGTGATCTCCTGGATGGTAACTCTGACCACGCCGCTGTTCAGCGTCGGCGACTTCAGCTTCTCCGGCCGCGATTTGATCCTGCTGTTCGGTGGGGTGTTCCTGCTGTTCAAGGCCACCATGGAGCTGCACGAACGGCTGGAAGGGCAGACGCACCAGGACGGCGCCAACCGTGGTTATGCCAAGTTCTGGGCGGTGGTGGTGCAGATCGTGATCCTTGACGCCGTGTTTTCGCTCGATGCGGTGATTACCGCCGTGGGTATGGTGAACGATCTGCCGGTGATGATGGCGGCGGTGGTGATTGCGATGGCGGTGATGCTGCTGGCGTCGAAGCCGTTGACCAACTTCGTCAACGCGCACCCGACCATCGTGGTGCTGTGCCTGAGCTTCCTGTTGATGATTGGCCTGAGCCTGATCGCCGAAGGCTTCGGTTTGCACATTCCTAAAGGCTATCTGTATGCCGCTATCGGCTTCTCGATCCTGATTGAATTGTTCAACCAGATCGCGCGTCGCAACTTCATCAAGCATCAAGCGCGTCGCCCGATGCGCGAGCGCACCGCGGAAGCGATCATGCGCCTGATGGGGCAGCAGCGTACGCAGCAGACGGACGATGCGGTCGCCTTGCCGAGGGATGAAACCTTTGCAGCGGAAGAGCGTTATATGATCAGCGGCGTGTTGACGCTCGCCTCGCGTTCATTGCGCAGCGTGATGACGCCGCGCACCGACATTTCCTGGGTCGACTGCGAGCGCTCCCGCGAGGAGGTACGCGCACAGCTGCTGGATACGCCACACAGTCTGTTCCCGGTGTGTCGTGATTCGGTGGATGAGATCGTCGGCGTGGTACGCGCCAAGGATCTGCTGGTGGCGCTGGAGCAGGGTGAAGATATTGCCGAGTTCGCCGCCCGCACGCCGCCGATCGTGGTGCCGGAAACCATGGACGTCATCAAACTGCTGGCGGTGCTGCGCCGCGCCAAAGGGCGTCTGGTGGTGGTCACCAATGAATTTGGCGTCGTGCAGGGGCTGGTGACGCCGCTGGACGTGCTGGAAGCGATTGCCGGTGAATTCCCGGACGAGGACGAAACGCCGGACATCGTGGCGGAAGGCGACGGCTGGCTGGTGAAGGGCGGAACCGATCTGCACTCGCTGGAACAGGCGCTGGCCTGCGATGACCTGGTTAGCCCCACCGCCGACTACGCCACCCTGGCGGGGCTGCTGTTGGCCCACTACGGACAGATGCCGGTGGTGGGAGATGCCATTGAACTGAACCACCTGCGTTTCGATATCGTTGAGGTGTCCGAATACCGTATCGAACTGGTGCGCGTTACCCGCGTCGCCCTGGACGAGACGGCGCACGCGTAACCCTCCCGCCGGGGGCTCAGGCCTCCGGCGGATCTTCTTCCGCTTTCCTGACGCGCGATTCGTACTGTTGCAACCACAGCGGGAAAACATGAATCGGCATCGGCTTGGCGAAATAATACCCCTGCAGGGCATTGACCTCGCGTGAGCGCAGATAGTCGGCCTGTTCCTCCGTTTCCACCCCCTCTGCCACCAGTTTCAGCTTCAGGCGCTGCGCCAGCGTAATGATGGTGTCGGTCACCGTGGCGTTGACCGCGTCGGTGCCGATGGCGGCAGTAAACCCGCGATCGATCTTCAAGACGTCCGGGCTGAGGTTCTTCAGGTAGCTCAGCGAGCTGTGGCCGGTGCCGAAATCGTCAATGGCCAGCATGATCCCCATGTCTTTCAGCGTGCGAATCTGGTCATACTGGATGGCCGACAGCGCCGTGCGTTCAGTCAGCTCCAGCATCAATGAGGGCATCGGATGCGCCGGCAGCCAAATCTGGCGGATATCGTCGATGATGTTGAGCGTTTTAAAATGCTCGGCAGCGACGTTAATGCTGATATAGAAGGACGGTCGTGGCGGGAACAGCTGCAGATTTTCCGTCACGGTGTTCATCAGATAGCGAGTGAGCGGAATGATGAGGTCATGCTGCTCGGCCAACGGAATAAACACATCGGGCGAGATCCATCCTTGTCGCTTCTTTTTCCAACGCAGCAACATCTCGACGCCGGCACAGCGCCCGGTGTCACTGTGAATGATAGGCTGACAGTAGACGCGGAACTCCCGATGAGTGATGGCATGGCCTATGTGGTAAGACAGACTCATGCGGTTAGCGGTGAGCAGGTAGACCACATAGGCCGCCAGCAGGCTGATCAACAGCGCCAGCGGGATATGGCGCGGCAATGCGGAAAGCGCCAACATGCCGATCTGTGGGCCGAACAGTGAAATCGAGAACGGGTACAGCGCAGAGCCGGCGGTGTAGCGCAGATCGTTGGTCAGGGTGTCGCGGCTCAGGATTTCGCGGCGGCCATATTCCAGGCTGCTGTCGGCCACGTTCAGGACTACTCGCTGAACGTAAGGCTCTTGCGGCTCGAGTAAAAAGTTGGACAGCAGCTCGATATTGAACACGTGCAGCACGCCGCTGGTGTTATCGCGGGGGGAAGGCGTCCACATCACCAGCGTGGGCAGCCCTTTGCTCACTGCCAGCGAAGGGCGCAGCGCCAGCCTGGCGTTGCTGTTGACGAAGATCGGCAGCACGGCGCTCAGCTGGTAATGACGGGCGCCAAACAGGCTGGAGCAGTAAATAATGCCGTTTTTGACCAGCAGCATGGCGCGCAGCGCCTGATTTTGTGCGGCGCGAAAGCGCAGGGTCGATGCGACGTTCTCGCAGGGTTGTTCCAACATCTCCATACTGCGTTCAGCCTGCAGATGCGCGGGGGTTAACAGCTGGTTGATCTTGCCAACGGTGCGGGTAGCCAACGTCTGCTGGCTCTGCTCGATGCTTTTGACCTCTTGATAGTAACGGGTATACAGCGATACCAACAGAATAGCCGCGCCCACCGCTCCGGCCAGCAGCCAACGGTAGTAACGATATCGGGACGCGGCGAGGTGGGTCATCAACATCCGGTAAATCCTTGTTCGGTAATCCAGCTCCGAGTCACAGTCAGGCCATAGCTCCTTAAGTTGCGCTCGGCTAATTCTAGCCTGAGGTTATACAAGATTGATGGTAACTCAGTAAATTATTTCAGTTTGGTAAAACAGAAGGCCAATTTGCAGGCTAACCGCCGGATCGATGAGAAAAATGCAGGATATTTTCCGGTGACATTGTCACTAAAAAGGGGCAATAGATTGATTGCCCATAAAAAAACCCGCCGGGCGGCGGGGTTGTCTGTCAGTCGCATTGCACCTTGATCGCCAGGCCACCGCGTGACGTTTCTCGATACTTGGCGTTCATGTCTTTGCCGGTTTCGTACATGGTCTCGATCACCTTATCCAGCGAAACGCGCGGCTCGCTGGTGCGGCGCAGGGCCATACGGGCGGCGTTGATCGCTTTGACCGAGGCGATGGCGTTGCGCTCGATGCACGGCACCTGTACCTGGCCGGCGACCGGGTCGCAGGTCAGACCCAGGTTGTGTTCCATGCCGATCTCTGCCGCCACGCACACCTGTTCAGGGCTGCCGCCCAGCAGCTCGGCCAGACCGGCCGCCGCCATGGAGCAGGCCACGCCGACTTCACCCTGGCAGCCGACTTCGGCGCCGGAAATGGACGCGTTCATCTTGTACAACGCGCCGATGGCGCCCGCCGCCATAAAGTAACGGATGTAGATATCCGGGCTGACGGACTCGATGAAGTGATCGTAGTAAGCCAGCACCGCAGGCACGATGCCGCAGGCACCGTTGGTCGGCGCGGTGACCACGCGGCCGCCGGCGGCGTTTTCTTCGTTCACCGCCAGCGCGAACATGTTGACCCAATCGATCACGTTCATCGGATCGTTGGACAGTTTGTCCGACGCCACCAGCATGCGGCGCAGCGCGGAGGCACGGCGCGGTACGCGCAGCGGCCCAGGCAGCACGCCTTCGGTGTTCAGACCGCGATCGATACAGGCGCGCATGGTTTGCCAGACGTTACCGAAGTAGGTCTCGATCTCTTGCTTGCTGTGCAGCGCCAACTCGTTCTGCATCACCATGCCGGACAGCGACAGGCCGGTCTCGCGGCAGTGGTCGAGCATTTCGCGCGCGGAGTTGAATGGATAAGGCATTTGCAGCTCTTGTTCGCCGGCCTTGCCAAAGTTCTCCTCGTCGACGATGAAACCGCCGCCGATGGAGTAATAGGTCTTGCTGTACACTTCTTTATCGCCGGCGAAGGCGTGGATTTGCATGCCGTTCTCATGCAGCGGCAGGTTGTCGCTGCGGAAGACCATGCCGCCGTCGCGTGGGAAATCGACTTCATGCAGGCCGCTGGCCAGCATCAGGCGTTGACGTTGTTCTACATCGCGAATAAAACCCGGAATGCTATCGATATCGACGGTGTCCGGCATATTGCCGGCCAGGCCGAGAATGATAGCGATATCGGTATGGTGACCTTTACCGGTCAATGAGAGTGAGCCGTAAACGTCTACGGCAACACGCGTGATAGAAGGCATCAGGCCTTTATTTACCAGATCGTCGACAAACTGTTTGCCGGCTTTCATCGGTCCAACCGTATGAGAGCTGGACGGGCCGATGCCGATCTTAAACATGTCGAAAACGCTAATCACGCTAAAACTCCTTAAAGAGACGTATTGTTATGGCTGCAGCGGTTAAAAACCGCGCAGGGAACAGCGATATTGTAAAAGGGCCGTGCGGGTTCGGCTGCCTTTTTCGCATGAAATTAAATAATCCGTGGTGTCGCTTTTTTTACTGATTACCCGGGGCGAACCCTTAAGCGGGGTATCCGCTTTCGCCCAAGCTCCATTAGTGGTAATCGCGCCCGCTTTCCGTGCTGAACGCCGCCGGCTTAATCCCTGTTTCTACAGTGGTTTATCTCGGACGGTGGTATTTTACAGGTATTTCGTAAGGTTTAAGAGAGGGTTTACAGTTTTTTTAAAACCATTCAACCGGAACGGTAGTTGAAAAAGCGATCAAATGAAGTGATTTCGATCGCTTTACCTGCAGCGGACGCCGACGGCCATGCCAGATTGCGAGTCAGATCACGCAATGCGGCTTAAATACTGACCTGCTGCGCCAGGCGGCGAATAATGGCGGCGGTCAGCCCCCAGATAAACTGGCTGTGATACCAGGAGAGGTAAATGCGGTGCGTATGACCGGCGCGATGAATATCCAGCGGGTAGTAACGCGACAGGGTTAGCGCTTCCCGCAGGGGCATCTCGAACACGTCCGCCACTTCGCCCTCATTGGCGTGGAACTGCACATCCGGTGGGATCAGGCCGACGATGGGCGTGACCTGAAATCCGGTGCTGCTGTCGAGCGGCGCCATTTGGCCGATAACGGTCACCGCGTGCGGCGGTATCGCCACTTCTTCCTGCGCTTCTCGCAGCGCCGTGACGACCGCCGACCCGTCTTCGGCATCGGTTTTCCCGCCGGGGAAGGCCACCTGGCCGGCATGTTTGCGCAGCGAATCGGCACGGCGGGTCAATAGCAGGGTGGGCTCAGCACGGCAAACGATCGGGACCAGCACCGCCGCCGGGCGCACATTGTGCGAGATCTGCGCCGCCTGGGGCAGCTGCAGTTGAAAACGGCTGATAAAGGCGTGCAGTGAGGTCGGTGAATTCGATGGGATCACGACAGGGCACACTCCCCAAGCTGCGGCAGAATACGGCCAACCTTGTCGAAGGTTTCCTGGTATTCCGCCTGTTCCTGGCTGTCTGCCACAATACCGCCGCCTGCGGAGCAGTGGATGCGACCGTTTTCGGTGACGAGCGTGCGGATAGTGATGTTGGTGTCCATGGTGCCGCAGGCGCTCAGGTATCCGATGCTGCCGCAATAGGCGTTGCGGCGCTGCGGTTCCAGTTCTTCGATGATTTCCATCGCTCGCACCTTGGGAGCGCCGGTGATCGAACCGCCGGGGAAGCAGGCGCGCAGCAATTCGGCCGCCGAGGTCTGGTCCGGCAGGATCGCGGTAATGGTGCTCACCAGGTGATGCACGGCGGGGAACGGCTCCACGGCAAACAGTTCCGGCACCCGTACGCTGCCAGGCTGGGCGACGCGGCCGATATCGTTGCGCAGCAGATCGACGATCATCAGATTCTCAGCGCGATCCTTGGGGGAATCGGCCAACCGACGAGCCTGCACGGCGTCCTGTTCCGCGTCCGCCAGCCGCGGCAGCGTGCCTTTGATCGGGCGGGTTTGAATGCGCTGCTGCTCCAACCACAGGAAGCGCTCGGGAGAGACGCTCAGTACGCTGTTGTGCGGCAGGCGCAGGAAGGCAGAGAACGGCGCGCGGTTGCTGGCGCTCAATCGACAGAACGCCTGCCACTCATCTCCCTGATAGTCGGCGGAGAACCGCTGTGCCAGATTAATTTGGTAACAGTCGCCGCTGCGCAGGTAGCGCTGAATACGTTGGAACTTCTCGCCGTATTGCCGCCGGCTCATATTGGGGTACCAGTCGCTCAGCAGCGTGAAAGGGCGTTCTGCAGGCGCAGTTTGGCTATTGAGCCAGCGCCAGCGCTGCTCCACGTCGCCATAGCTGAGCAGCGTCAGGGTTTGCAGCTGGTGATCGGCGATCAATGCCCAGTCATAAATGCCCACCGCCATATCCGGCAACGTAAGGTCAGTGTCGGCCAACTGCGGCAGGGTTTCTACCCGGCGCCCGAGATCGTAGCCGAACAGTCCCAGAGCACCGCCCTGAAACGGCAGATCCGGGTTAAACGCCGGCTGCCAGCCTTGCGCCGTCAACTGTTGCTGCAGCAGGAAGAATGGATCTTCCTTCGACTGAGTAGTGACGCCGTCACTTTCGATTTTCGTGCTGGCACCCTGAGTGGTGAGCGTAACGCGCGGCTGCGCGACCAGAATATCGAAGCGGTTATGCGAGTGATCGGCAAAACCTGAATGCAGCAACATCGCCCAGGGCTGTGCTGAAAGCGGGGCGAAAAGCGTCAACAGGGCACTGCGGCTATAGGGCAAAGACTTTATGTTTGGGGCGGTTACGCTCATGAACGTCAAAAAACCTGGCTGTGAAGACGGCAATGTCTGGGCGTTAGTGTGCCATAGACGGCTACGGCATGCATGTTTTGCCATGCGAGACATGCAGCACAGTTCACATAAACGGCAGTTCAATAAACCAGAAATAAGGCATTTTTTGCGCCATTCATTATACTTCGGTATGTTAAAAATTTAACGTCGAATGCACGGTAAGTTTATTCATCGAGGGCGCAAGACCCGAGAGATATAAAAGAGATTCGTTAATTTCATCAATTTATTGTTACCCATGGTGATTAACCGGGTGATGCGGGAAAGTTTTGCCTGTGTTTTGTCACGCGGGTCACTCTGTGAAATTGATGCCGTGTATTGGGCACCGTTTTTCTTGCTGAAAGCATGAAAAGACAAACAAGATAAATCTTATTTAGTCCGCTGCGGAAATCTGAGTGCCTGAGGCTTATTTCTCCTCTCTGGCGCTGAATGGATTGATATTTTTTAAAAAAATAAAATTATTAATTTGTTACATTATCATTGAAGAGCTGCCTATGTCGTTAATGCTGAGCGTCATCGTCCCGATGCACAATGCAGGAGAATTATTAGAGCCTTTCCTGGCTTCGTTGCTGGCCCAACGCGAGCAACGCCTGGAAGTGATCATCGTGAACGATGGTTCTACCGACGGTTCAGGGGAGACTGCGCACCGTTACGCGGCGGCGCATCCGCATATTCGGGTCATCGATCAGGCCAACGCCGGCGTTTCTAACGCGCGCAATGCCGGGCTCGCCGTTGCCCGGGGCAAATACGTGGCGTTTCCCGATGCCGACGATCTGCTGGCGCCGGACATGTATTCCACGCTGCTGGAACAGGCGGAACAGCACCAATTAGACGTGATGCAATGCAATGGCGAACGCTATTTTGCCAGCGAAGACGAATTACAGCCGATTTTTCCCGAGGCACGTTTACAGACCACTGACGTTATCAGCGGCGTACAGTGGTTCGAACGTGCATTGAAATCGAGAAAATTTATCCACGTTGTATGGTTGGCGATATATCGCCTCGACTTTATCCGCCAGCATCGGCTTTATTTTGAGCCGGGGTTACATCATCAGGATATTCCCTGGACGACCGAGGTTATGTTTAATGCCCAACGGGTCAAATATTTAAGCACGCCGCTGTACCGTCAACGGGTACACGACAAGTCGATCAGTAATCGTCGTCGCACCGGAAAAGCAAACGTGGATTATCAACGCCATTATATGAAAATCGTCGAAATGCTGGAGCGGCTCAACCGGCGCTATGCAGGCAGCATTGCCATTCGTCCGGCTTTCCATTGGCAAATCACCCGTGAAGCGTTGGGCATTTGCCACAGCATTCGCCGTGAGCCGGATCCGGTCGCCCAGAATCAGATTACCGAAGAGTTCTATCAGCGCGGCATCGACAGAGCGATGTTTGCTAATGCGCGCGGCATGAAGCAGGGGTGGCATGTCATGCTGTGGCGGCATCGCCTGAAGCAGTGGCGCGGCGATAATGGCTGTTCGCAACCGGCCTGAGGCACAAGGCGTTGGGATCCGCCGCGTTAGCGCGTATACTCCTTCTCCCTTTTGCCGGAGAGAACGACACATGCATGCAGGTATGCCATTACTGAGTCACGCGGAGCAGCAGGAAGCGGCGGATCGCATCCATCAACTGATGGAGCAGGGCATGAGCAGCGGCGAAGCCATTGCTCGCGTTGCGCAGGAAATTCGTGAGAAGCATCAGGGCGCTCAGGTTGCGGTACTGTTCGATGAGGATGATGAAGACGAGCAGCATGATGCCGCACCGGAGGCGTCGCGGAATGACGATGCTGAAGAAGACGAAGACTATTGATGTTATCGGGGCCGCGTAAGCGGCCCCGTCAGTTTCAGCCGTTGACCGCCACGGCGGCGGCGGCTTGTTTCGCCTGCTCCACCGCCCGTTCCGTCGTGATCGCCGTCGCCAGCGCTACGCCCAGACGACGTTGCCCGGCGATCTCCGGTTTGCCGAACAGGCGCAGCTGGTTGTGCCCGCGCAGCGCATTTTCCAATCCGCTGAAACGCACATCGCTGCTGTTGAGCTGCGGCAGGATCACTGCCGAAGCGGAAGGGCCGAACTGGCGGATAGCGCCGATCGGCAACCCGAGAAACGCGCGAACGTGCAGAGCGAACTCAGACAGATCCTGTGAAATCAACGTGACCATGCCGGTATCGTGCGGGCGCGGTGACACCTCGCTGAAGATCACTTCGTCGCCACAGACGAACAGCTCCACGCCGAACAGCCCGAAACCGCCCAGGGCTTTCACCACTTTTTCTGCGATAGCCTGGGCCCGGCTCAGCGCCGTCGCCGACATCAGTTGCGGCTGCCAGGATTCGCGATAGTCCCCATCCTCCTGACGATGGCCGATCGGCTCGCAGAAATGCACGCCGTCCACGGCGCTGATGGTCAGCAACGTAATTTCAAAATCGAATCTTACCAGCCCTTCGACGATCACCCGGCCGCCGCCGGCGCGGCCGCCCTGTTGGGCGTAATCCCAGGCGCTTTGCAGTTGTTCAGGCGTGCGGATCAGGCTTTGCCCCTTGCCGGAAGAACTCATCACCGGTTTGACGATGCACGGGTAGCCGATGTGTTCGACCGCCTGCCGGAAAGTCGCCTCGCTGTCGGCAAAGCGGTAGCTGGAGGTGGGCAGGCCAAGCTCTTCCGCCGCCAGGCGGCGGATGCCTTCACGGTTCATCGTCAGGCGGGTGGCTTCGGCGCAGGGCACTACGCGGTGGCCCTGGCGTTCAAGCTCGACCAGCATAGCGGTGGCGATTGCTTCGATTTCGGGAACGATATAGTCCGGCCGCTCTTGTTCGATAACGGCTTTCAGCGCGTCACCGTCCAGCATATTGATGACGTGGCTGCGGTGCGCCACATGCATGGCGGGGGCGTCGGGATAGCGATCGACGGCGATCACTTCCAGACCAAGGCGCTGGCATTCAATGGCGACTTCTTTACCCAGCTCCCCGGAGCCGAGCAACATAACGCGGGTGGCGGAAGGGCGCAGGGCGGTTCCAATCGTTAACATAGTTTCGTACCTGGATCGGTGAAAGTAAGCGGATTGATGATCGGCGGGCAGTATATACGAAAACGATTGCGTGCACAGCCGCAGCGCCAAGTTTGTTGCTAACTGACTGTTTTCATAACAAGCAGAAATATTTGCCCTGTATGAGGGATTATGCGTTAATAACCGACGGCGAAAGAAGGCCTACTTATCACAAGGTTTTCGCGTCTCGTGCCGTCAAGGCAGGTTTATCAAGTAAAGGAAACACAAATGAGCAAGATCACTGGTCACGTTAAATGGTTCAACGAAAGCAAAGGTTTCGGCTTTATTACACCTGCCGATGGCTCTAAAGACGTTTTCGTTCATTTCTCCGCTATCGTTAACGATGGTTTCAAGACCCTGGCTGAAGGCCAGCAGGTTGAGTTCTCCATCCAGGACAGCCAACGTGGCCCAGCCGCAGCCAACGTCGTTGCTATTTAACGACTGAGCCGCGAAGAAACCCGCCGCCGGCGGGTTTTTTTATGCCCGCTGTCCGTAACGCCGCCCATCTCTGTTATCATTTAGCGCTGATTCGGCGCCAACCTGCGGGCGCGCCGCCATTCCATTCGTCATATAAGAGTTATCGCCGTGAGCACAGTTTCTTTTTCTTCCCTGCCTCTGCCAGCCGAACAGTTGGCCAACCTCAACGAACTGGGGTACGCCAAAATGACGCCGGTGCAGGCCGCTGCGTTGCCCGCCATTCTGCAAGGGCGAGACGTGCGCGCCAAGGCGAAAACCGGTAGCGGTAAAACGGCGGCGTTCGGCATTGGTTTGCTGAATAACATCGTCGTTGCTCAGGTTGCCACGCAGGCGCTGGTGCTCTGTCCCACCCGCGAGCTGGCCGATCAGGTGAGCAAAGAACTGCGCCGCCTGGCGCGCTTCACGCAAAACATCAAAATCCTGACGCTGTGCGGCGGCCAACCGATGGGTCCACAGCTCGATTCGCTGGTGCACGCACCGCATATCGTGGTAGGAACGCCGGGCCGCATTCAGGAGCACCTGCGCAAGAAAACGCTGCAGCTGGACGAGCTGAAGGTGCTGGTGCTGGATGAGGCCGACCGTATGCTGGATATGGGCTTCGCCGACGACATCGACGATGTGATCAGCTACACGCCGCCGCAGCGTCAGACGCTGCTGTTTTCCGCCACCTACCCGGCGGGTATCGAACGCATCAGCGAGCGCGTTCAGCGTCAGCCGCTGAGCGTCGAAGTGGACGATGACGAAGCGCAGACCGCCATCGAACAACGTTTCTATGAGACCACGCGCGATCAGCGCCCGGCGCTGCTGGTGTCGGCCATTCGTTATCATCAACCCGCGTCCTGCGTGGTGTTCTGCAATACCAAACGCGATTGCCAAACGGTGCTTGAGGCTCTGGAGGCCCGCGGCATCAGCGCACTGGCGCTGCATGGCGATCTGGAGCAACGCGACCGCGACCAGGTGTTGGTGCGTTTCGCCAATCGCAGTTGCCGGGTGTTGGTAGCGACCGACGTTGCCGCACGCGGGCTGGACATCAAAGAACTGGAGCTGGTGGTTAACTACGAGCTGGCGTTCGATCCTGAAGTGCATGTGCACCGTATCGGTCGTACCGGTCGCGCCGGCATGAGCGGGCTGGCGATCAGCCTGTGCACGCCGCAGGAAATGGCGCGGGCGCACGCGATTGAAGACTACCTGCAGATGACCATTGCCTGGGCGCCGGTGTCCGAGCTGAGCGGGGCCGCCAACGGTTCGCTGGAGGCGGAGATGGTGACGCTGTGCATCGATGGCGGCCGTAAGGCGAAGATCCGCCCCGGCGATATCCTTGGCGCGCTGACCGGCGATGCCGGGCTGACGGCGGCGGAAGTGGGCAAGATCGACATGTTCCCGGTACACGCCTACGTCGCGATCCGTAAAGCCAGCGCGCGCAAGGCGCTGCAGCAGCTGCAACAGGGCAAAATCAAAGGCAAGAGCTGCAAGGTGCGGCTGCTGAAATAAGCCGAAGGCGGGCGGCGGTTTGCCTTCCCGCCGCTATCTATTTATACTGTATATAATTACAGTTATTTGAGTATTTGAGGACGCACGCATGGCGGTTGAAGTTAAATATGTGGTGGTGAGAAACGGTGAGGAAAAAATGACTTTCGCGAGCAAGAAAGAAGCCGACGCCTACGACAAAATGCTGGATTTGGCGGATAACCTCGGAGAGTGGCTGCAACAGGCGCCGCTGAACCTGGACGACGAACAGCGCGACGGGCTGAGCTTCTTCCTGGCAGAGAATAAGGACGCACTGGGCCTGATTCTGCGCGGCGCATCGCCGGCGGAAACCGGCAAAAAACCGACGGAAGCGAAAGCGAAAAAAACGGCCTCTAACTCAAAAGAGGGATCTGCGTCAGAAAAGCAAGCGGCATAATGACTTATGTTGCGGTGTTGTGATGAAAAAGGATCTAAAATGAGCCGTGAAATAACTTTCTTCAGCCGCTTCGAGCAAGACATTCTGGCCGGGCGCAAAACCATCACCATTCGGGATGCCAGTGAGTCGCACTTCGAACCGGGCGAGGTATTGCGCGTAAGCCGCAATGAAGACGGCGTATTTTTCTGCTTTATCGAAGTGCTGTCGGTAACGCCGGTGCGCCTGGATGCGCTGACCGAACGCCACGCACAGCAGGAGAACATGTCGCTGGGCGAACTGAAGCAGGTGATCAAGGAAATCTATCCGGGCCTGGATGCGCTGTTTGTCATCGAGTTCGTCAAACGGTAACTCTTTGCCGAAACCCTGTTGTGAGCCAGGGATGGGCGCCCGGATAGCGCTAATCACAACGGGAGGACATATGAAAAAAACGGGTTTGGCTATCGCCTTGTTGGCCATGATGGGAGCATCGACTGCGGTGTGGGCGCAGGATCAAGAGCAACGCACCGCCAAGGTGGGGCAGTGTGCCGGTCTGCAGCCGGCCGATATTGCCGCTCAGGTCAAGCGTGATTTCTTGCAGAACCGCATCACGCGCTGGGAGGCGGACAAAAAGCTGCTGGGCACCGCAACCCCGATCGCCTGGGTCAGCCCGGATGCCATCACCGGCAAGGATCAGGTGTGGCAGGTGCCGCTGACGGTGCGGGGTACCAAGATGGATAAAACCTACAACGTGACGCTCAACTGCAACACCGGCGAGATTGCCTACAGCGAGCCGCAGTAATACTTTCCCGCAATAAAATAAAAAAGCCCGCCGAGCGGCGGGCTTGATGCATCAAACGCGGTCAGTCGCTAAACGGGATCACCAGTTCACCCGGTTTCACTTCCAATCCCTTTGCCAGTTTTTTCGCCAGCGCTTCGGTTTTGCTGTTGTCAGGATTCAGCACATAAGCCGGCTTTTGGTCGAAGTAAGACTTCAGCGACTGATTCAGGTATGGCGTCAGCGCTTTCATCACCGTCTGCATTTTTTCCGGCTGTACGCTGTAATCGGTCAACTCCATATCCTTCAGGTAAATGGCGCCCTGTGTGCGGTCGTAAACCGGCTGCGCTTTCAGCGTCAGCTTAAGATCCGCCGTCTGCGGGCCGAGAATCGACGTGATGTTGACCTTGGCGTCGCCGGAAAGGGTGACTTTACCCGGTTCGCTGCGGCCGATCTGGCTTTGCAGCTGAGTCAGCACGATGTTGGCGTCCACCAGGCCGGGCACGCCGATCTGCTTCTGATAGTCGTTGTGTTTCTGCAGGTAATCATTCACTTCCTGCTCGCTCAGGGTGTATTGGGTCAGTTGATTGCAACCGGCCAATACGCCGGCGAACAGCAGGGCGGCTGCGCCCATCAGGATCTTCTTCATTCATGCCTCATTGCGACTGCTGGCGAAAAGTGCTGCAGATAATTGATTAATCATTATAAACGTTCCGCCTGCGCGTGAAAACGGCAGGCGGCGATGTGCAGAGGATAGTGCGCGCAAAAGTGGGTGAGACCTATCGGATAACGCCGAAAGCGTCAGCGCCGCAGTCGCAGCGCCAAGAGAATCACGCCGGCCAGGCAGGCTGCGCCGCCCAACAGTGGGAACAGCGGAATGCCCCACAGCCGCAGCGACGAATGCATCAGATAAGGCGCCAGCCCCAGGGTAAAAGCGGCGGTGACGATGGCGATAGCCAGGGTGACGGCGGCGCGTTCCAGCGCTTTGCTCAGCTGGCCGAGGTTACTGACGTTGATATCGGCATTGAGCTGCCCGCGTTTGAGGCGGCGAACCAGTAGGCGCAGGGTTTGCGGCAGCTCCTCTCCGGCATCGAGCGCTTCCCCGCCCAGGGCCAACAACCGCTGGCGCACGGCGTCGGGGGCATAGCGCTGCAGCACCGTTTGTTGCAGCATCGGTTTGAGCGTGGCCACGATGTCGAAGGCCGGATCCAACCGATGCAGCACGCCGTCGGCGGTGATTAATGCCTTGAACAGCAGGACCAGGTCGGGCGGCAACGCCAGCTGGTGTTCACGCGCCATCACCAGCAGGTCGGTCAAGGCTTTGCCCAGCGTCAGGGTGGCGGCGGCCTGTTTGTCGAGAAAGTTTTGTGCCGCCAACTCCAGATCCATCAGGTCCAACGGTTCGCTGTCCGACCAGGCGATCAGCGTGTTAACGATGCCTTCGGATTGGCGATCGGCGATGGCCTGCAGCAGCAGGAGCAACTGGTTGCGCCGCCGCTCGGACAGCTGGCCCACCATACCAAAGTCGATAAAACCGACGCGGTCACCGCTCAGCGCCATGACGTTGCCGGGGTGGGGATCGGCGTGATACAGCCGATGCTCCAGCACCATGCTCATAAAGGCGCGGGCGCCGCGTTGCGCCAGCAGCGGGCCGTCAAAGCCTGCCGCCGCCAATTGCTGAGGGTTCTCCGGCGCGGTACCGGGCAAGTATTCCTGCACTAACAGACGCGGAGACGACCATTGCCAATAGATTTTCGGCACGACCACGTCGGGTTCTCGTGCAAACATCTTGGCGACGCGATCGCAGTTATGCCCTTCGTGAGTTAAATCCAGCTCGTGATTGAGCGCCGTCGCCAGCGCTCGGACCATCTGCCGCGGCCGATAGCGTGCTAGCGTGGGGCTCTGCTGCTCCACGGTTTCCGCCAGCGAGGCCAGCAGCCGAAGATCGGCGTGGATGGTTTTCGCCAAACCGGGCCGCAGCACTTTCACCACTACCTGTTCGCCGCTGTGCAAGCGGGCGCGGTAAATTTGCGCCATCGATGCCGCGGCCAGCGGCGTGCGATCGAATTCGGCAAACAGGTGCTCGGGCTCGTCCCCCAGATCGGCGATGATCTGCGGCGCCAGTATCTCCCATGGCAATACCGCCGCCTGGCTGTGCAGGCGATCCAGTTCGTCGGTCCACGCCGGATCCAGGAGGTCAGAACGCGTGGCCAGGATCTGACCGAATTTGACGAAGGTGGGGCCCAGCGCCTCGAGTGCTTCCCGCAGCCTTTCAGGCAGGGTCTGTGCGTCCTGCAGGGCGGGCTCGCCGCGGACACCGCGCAGCAATGCCCCCAGCCCCAGCAAGCGCAGAACGTCTTGCAGACCATAACGGATCAGAACGGAGGTAATTTCCTTCAGCCGCGCCCGATCGCGAGCGGTGGCGAGCACCATTTTCAACATCAGTACGCCATGTCCTTTTTGTGACTCTCGAACGTTATTGTTCCATATCCAGCAGTAACGGCACCTCGCTGCGCTGCGCCATGCGGTTGCGGTAGGCTTCCACGTTATCCGGCAGCGCAACCCCGGCGACGATCGACAACGAACGCAGCAGCGGGAACAGGTGAATGTCGTCCTCGGACAGCTCGCCGTTCACCGCGTCGGCGGAGACGATCAGCGGTGACAGCGCTTGCAGATCGGCTTCCAGTTCGGCGATCAGATCGGCGCTGTTGGCGAGATGCTCGGCGAAATCACCGATTGACGCCTGCTTCTTATCGATAAAGTAACGGCGGGCGCTGTCGGTGGCAAATTCTTCGAAGTCGGCATGTGCAATACGCGGCAGCAGCAATTTTGCGCTGTAGCTGCCGGCCCGCTGCAGCCACTCGGCGATGGCCGGGTTGGTGCGGCCGGTCAGCACCGGCTTACCGTCCAGGCTATCGACATAGCGCACGATATCCAGGCTTTCCGGCATCGCTTCGCCATTGTCCTTGACTAGGATCGGCACCATTTTCTGGCCGATCAGGTTGAACGGGGTCGTCTCATCGTCATTGAGCAACGTGACCAGGCGAATCGGCAAACGTTTCAGGCCGAAAATCATGCGGGCTTTAACGCAGAATGGGCAATGATCGTAAATGAACAGTTTCATGCTTGCTCCGGGTTGTCAGGTTTTAACAGCAATAGTTACCACAGCTTATCGAGGCTGTCTTGACGTGCGTGTGTTGGATGGTGCGCTATTGCGATATTGCCCGCGCAACAGGCGCGGGCGAGGGGCGTTATTTCTTGGCCGGTACCGAGTTGAGCACGTCGATCAGGTGAATGCGGGCCTGTTCCAGATCGACCCGATCGCGCTCGTTGGCGGCGGAGACGACCTGCAGCTGTTTGATGATATCGCTTTTCAGCGCGCTGTCGCCGGCGATGATGTGAGCCAGCGCTTTTTCCACCAGGGTGGAGCGCGCGTAAATCATGCGCAGGTTCAATATCATATGTTCGAGCAGTTGCGGTAACTTCGCTTCTTCAATCATGCCGACGGGCTCCTGTGAGGTTTTTACTAACAGGATAGCAGCTGTTGCCGATTCGGCCGGATTTCTATGGCGTTAACCGCCGCGCAGCATCATCGACGCATTGCGCCGTGGGCTGAATTGCCAGTACAGCGCCAGCAGCGTGGCAAAACCGACGGCCCCGAGCAGCAACCAGGGCAGTTCCGGCATATTCATCGCCCGTCCGCTATCGTACATCCAGCCGCCGCCGGTATAGCCCAACGCGCCGCCCAGCGCCAGACCGAGGCGGCTGAAGCCCATGTAGCTGCCGCGCGCACGCGGATCGGCCAGCGAAGCGCTCAGCGTTTCGCGCGCCGGTTCGGCGATAATCGAGCCCAGATAGAAGCAGCAGATCAGCGTGAAGACCCCTTGCAGGCTGGTGGCGAGACCGATCGGCAGCAGGCTGAGCGTCATCAGCAACAGGCCCGCCATCAGGCGCTGCTCAAGCCGGAAGTGTTTTTCTCCCCAACGCGCCAACGGATAGAGCAACGACAGCGACAGCGCCGCTTCGATCGCGTACATCCATTTCACCGCCGCCGGTGAACCGGCAATTTCGTTGACCACGATCGGCATCATCAGCATCACCTGCACCGCCAGCATGTAGTAACCGGTCAGCGTCAGGACATAGGTGAGGAAGCGGCGATCGCGCAGGACCCGCAACAGGCCTTCTTTCATCGGCACGCGCACGGTGGAGATGCGGTAAGCCGGCAGTAACCAGGCGTTCCAACCGGCGGCCAGCACGAAGATCGCCGCTCCAACCCAGCAGACAAAGTGAAAATCGTACTGCAGCAGCCAACTGCCGATCAGCGCGCCGACCACCGCGCCGGCGCTGTCCTGCATCATCAGCAGCGAGAAAAAGCGGCCGCGCTCGTGCGGACGGGTCAATTTGATCACCAAAGCGGTGCGCGGCGGATCGAACAGCGTGCCGCCGAGGGCGGAGAGCGCGCAGGAGAACCACAGTATCCAGGGCTCATCGGCCATCGCCATGGTGGCGAACCCGGCGGCGCGCAGCAACATGCCGGTGACGATCATCGGCTTGGCGCCGAAACGATCGGCGATGGCGCCGCCAAAGATGCCGAGCCCTTGTTGCAACAGCTGGCGCAAACCCAGCGCGATGCCGACGACCAGCGCCGCCCATCCCAGCTGATCGACGAAGCGAATCGAAATAAGCGGGAAAACGACAAAGAAGCCTAACACCACCAGCAGATTGTCGAGCAACAGAAAATATTTACCCAAGCTGCGCGCTTGCGATACCAGAGACATGCTTCACCATGAGCAATTAAGAAAGAAGGGGAGACAGCCGTTCCATTCTCTACCCAATTCCCGTACGGCGACAGGGGCGGCATAGATAATATTTTTTTATCGTCAAGGTGTTACCTGAACTGCAAAATTGGCGGAAAAACGCCGTAAAACGCTTATTCGGCGATTTACTGAGCGGCCGGGATTTTACCTCGGGGGCGGGCTACGGTTATATTGAATGCAGGGAAGTGCAGTTCTGCGGCGCTATGGGCAAAATAAAACCATGGCAAAAGATCGGCACAGGATAATGATCCGCTCGGCTTCCTAATAAATACTTCTTATCGAACCGTTTTGACCGCGGGGGAAATGATGTTCGGCTATCGCTCTGCATCGCCAAAAGTACGTCTTACAACCGACCGGATGGTGGTCCGTTTAGTGCATGAACGGGATGCCTATCGCCTGGCGGATTATTATGCCGAGAACCGGACCTTTCTCAAACCCTGGGAGCCGGTGCGCGACGAAAGCCACTGTTATCCTTCCGGCTGGCAGGCGCGCCTGGGCATGATCACCGAAATGCAAAAGCAGGGCAGCGCCTACTATTTTATCCTGCTCGATCCGGAAGAACAGGAAGTGCGCGGCGTGGCCAACTTCAGCAACGTGCTGCGCGGTTCGTTTCACGCCTGTTTCCTCGGTTATTCACTGGGGGAGAAATGGCAGGGACAAGGGCTGATGTTCGAAGCCTTGCAGTCCGCTATCCGTTATATGCTGCGCCAACAGCGCATGCACCGCATCATGGCCAACTATATGCCTCACAACCAGCGCAGCGGCGCACTGCTGACGCGTCTGGGATTTGAACGCGAAGGTTACGCCAAGGATTACCTGCTGATCGACGGCAAGTGGCAAGACCACGTTTTGACGGCATACACCAATAAAGAGTGGCTACCCCCACGTTGAGGCCAAACGATGAAATATGAATTGAACGCCAGAGAGGCGCGGGTCATCGGCTGCCTGTTGGAAAAACAGGTCACGACCCCGGATCAATACCCGCTTTCGCTTAACGCCATTACCCTGGCGTGCAACCAAAAAACCAACCGCGAGCCGGTGATGGATCTGAGCGAAAGCGAGGTGCAGCAACTGCTGGATCTGTTGCTGCGCAAACATTTCCTGCGCACCCTCAGCGGGTTCGGCAACCGGGTAGTCAAGTACGAACAGCGGTTTTGCAACTCCGAGTTTGGCCAACTGAAACTTTCGCCCGCCGAACTGGCGGTGATCGCCACCTTATTGCTGCGCGGCGCGCAAACGCCGGGCGAACTGCGCACCCGCACCAACCGGATGCACGAGTTCAACGATGTCAGCGAGGTTGAACAGGTGCTGCAGCAGCTGGCCACGCGGGAAGATGGCCCGTTCGTGGTGCGCCTGGCGCGTGAGCCGGGCAAACGCGAAAGTCGGTTCATGCACCTGTTCAGCGGCCAAATTGATGAGGCCCCGGCGGCGCTTGAGTCTGAAGACGACGGCGACCTGAGCGCCAGGGTCAGCGCATTGGAAAACGAAGTGTCGGAATTGAAACGGCTGGTGCAACATCTGTTGGCGAGGGAAGCGAATGACTAAATTGCGTGTGGGCGTGGTGGGATTGGGCAGTATTGCGCAGAAGGCTTACCTGCCAATCCTCGGCCAGGCGGCGGATTGGACGCTGGTGGGCGGTTTTTCGCCCAACCAGCAAAAAGCGCAGCCGCTGTGCGACAGCTACCGCATGGCCTGTTTTTCCCGGCTGGACAGCCTGGCCGAACAGTGCGACGCGGTGTTTGTTCACAGCAGCACCGCCAGCCATTTTTCGGTGATAGGCGAGCTGCTGAACCGCGGCGTTCACGTTTACGTCGATAAGCCGCTGGCGGAAACGCTGGAGCAGGGCGAGCAGTTGCTCGAGTTGGCCGAGCGGCGAGGCAAGACGCTGATGGTGGGGTTCAACCGCCGTTTCGCGCCGCTTTACCGGCAGCTCAAGCAGCAAATGAACCAGCCGGCCTCTATTCGCATGGATAAACATCGGGCGGACAGCGTCGGTCCGCACGATCTGCGTTTTACCCTGTTGGATGACTACCTTCACGTGGTGGACACCGCGCTGTGGCTGGCTGGCGGGCGTGAGCAACTGCTGAGCGGCCGTTTGCACGCCAACGCCGCCGGTGAAATGCTGTACGCTGAGCACCACTTCGCCTGCGGCGACACGCAGGTAACGACCAGCATGCATCGCCGGGGCGGCAGCCAGCGTGAAAGCGTGCAGGCGGTGACCGATGGCGCGCTGTATCAGTTAACCGACATGCGTCACTGGCGGCGCGAAGACGCGCAGGGCGAGTTGGAACAGCCGGTACCGGGCTGGCAAAGCACGCTGGTGCAACGCGGTTTCGACGGGGCGGTGCGGCATTTCCTCAGCGCTGTCGCCAACCAGAGCGTGCCGGAAACCGGTGGCGAACAGGCGCTGGTCGCCCAGCGGGTGGTCGAGCGTTTGCTGCGGGATAACTCTATGTAACATATGGCGGTAGCTATTCTTTTCCGGATGCGTAAACTGAGCCGATTGTTTCACTGACGCCTGCTGTTGCAGGCGTTGATATTTACGGTACCTATCAGACAACCACATGAACCTACTCAAATCCTTGGCTGCCGTCAGCTCGATGACGATGTTTTCGCGGGTGTTGGGCTTTGCCCGCGATGCGATCGTCGCGCGCGTGTTCGGGGCCGGCATGGCAACGGACGCCTTCTTCGTGGCGTTCAAACTCCCTAATCTGTTACGCCGTATCTTTGCCGAAGGCGCGTTTTCGCAGGCCTTCGTGCCGATCCTGGCCGAATACAAGAGCCAGCAGGGTGAAGAGGCGACGCGCACCTTTATCGCCTATGTCTCCGGGCTGTTGACGCTGGTGCTGGCGGTGGTGACGGTGCTGGGGATGCTGGCCGCGCCCTGGGTGATTTACATTACTGCGCCGGGCTTTACCGATACGCCCGACAAGTTTGCTCTGACGTCGGCGCTGCTGCGCATCACGTTCCCCTACATTTTGTTGATCTCGCTGGCTTCGCTGGTGGGGGCTATTCTCAATACCTGGAACCGCTTCTCGATCCCGGCCTTTGCGCCTACGTTGCTTAACGTCAGCATGATCGGCTTCGCGCTATTCGCCGCCCCGTATTTCCACCCGCCGGTGCTGGCGTTGGCTTGGGCAGTGGTGGTGGGCGGCGTGCTGCAGCTGGGTTATCAGCTGCCGCACCTGCGCAAGATCGGCATGCTGGTATTGCCGCGGCTCAAGCTGGGCGATGCCGGGGTCTGGCGCGTGATGCGCCAGATGGGGCCGGCGATCCTCGGGGTGTCGGTCAGCCAAATCTCGCTGATCATCAACACCATTTTCGCTTCGTTCCTGGTGTCCGGCTCGGTGTCCTGGATGTACTACGCCGACCGCCTGATGGAGTTTCCTTCCGGCGTATTGGGCGTGGCCTTGGGCACCATCCTGCTGCCGTCGCTGGCCAAAAGTTTTTCGAGCGGCAACCACGACGAGTACTCACGCCTGATGGATTGGGGGCTGCGCCTGTGCTTCCTGCTGGCGTTGCCGAGCGCTATCGCGCTCGGCATTTTGGCCAAGCCGTTGACCGTTTCGCTGTTCCAGTACGGCAAGTTCAGCGCCTTTGATGCGGCGATGACGCAACGCGCGCTGGTGGCGTACTCGGTAGGGCTGATGGGGCTGATCGTGGTTAAAGTGCTGGCGCCGGGGTTCTATTCGCGGCAGGACATCAAAACGCCGGTCAAGATCGCCATCATTACGCTGATCATGACGCAGGTGATGAACCTGGCGTTTATTGGCCCGCTGAAGCATGCCGGCCTGGCGCTGTCGATCGGTTTGGCGGCCTGTCTGAACGCCGCGCTGCTGTATTGGCAGCTGCGCAAGCAGAAGATCTTCCAGCCACAGCCGGGTTGGGCGCTGTTCCTCACCAAGCTGGTGATTGCCGTGCTGGTGATGTCGGCGGTGCTGATTGGCTTGATGTGGCTGATGCCGGCCTGGGATCAGGGCAACATGCTGGAGCGTTTGCTGCGCTTGGCTGCGGTGGTGGTGGCTGGTGTGGTGGCCTACTTCGGCGTGCTGGCCGGGTTGGGCTTCCGCCCGCGTGATTTCGCGCGCCGGGTTGCCTGAGCCACAGGCAAGCATAAAAAAAGGTCGCCTGGGCGACCTTTTTGCTTTCTGTACGGCGCGGTTTACATGCGTTCGACGGTTTCGATGCCGAGCGTATCCAGACCGGTTTTCAGCGTTTTCGAGGTCAGCAGCGCCAGCTTCAGACGGCTCTGACGCGCTTCTTCGCTGTCGGCGTTCAGGATCTGGCAGTGCTCGTAGAAACCGGAGAACAAGCCGGCCAGATCGTACAGGTAGCTGCACATGACGTGAGGTGTACCTTCACGCGCGACGGTGGTGAGCACCTCTTCGAACTGCAGCAGGCGGGTGGCCAGCGCAATCTCACGTTCTTCGGTCAGCGTCAGCGGCAGCGTCAGGCTGGTTTCGTCGATTCCGGCGCGTTTGAATACCGATGCCACACGGGTATAGGCGTATTGCATATAAGGCGCGGTATTGCCCTCGAAGGCCAGCATGTTATCCCAGTCGAAGACATAGTCGGTGGTGCGGCTTTTCGACAGGTCGGCGTATTTCACTGCGCCGATGCCGACCACGCGGGCCACGGTTTTCATTTCGTCTTCCGGCATATCCGGGTTTTTGCCGGCGATCAGCTGTTCGGCGCGTTCAATGGCTTCATCCAGCAGATCGGAGAGCTTCACGGTGCCGCCCGAGCGGGTTTTGAACGGTTTACCGTCTTTGCCCAACATCATGCCGAACATGTGGTGTTCCAGCGAGACGGACTCCGGCACGTAACCGGCCTTGCGCACGATGGTCCAGGCCTGCATCAGGTGCTGATGCTGACGGGAGTCGATGTAATACAGGACGCGATTGGCGCCCAGGGTTTCGTAGCGATACTTGGCGCAGGCGATGTCGGTGGTGGTGTAGAGGTAGCCGCCATCCTTTTTCTGGATGATGACGCCCATCGGATCGCCGTCTTTGTTCTTGTATTCGTCGAGGAACACCACGGTGGCGCCTTCGCTTTCCACCGCCAGCCCTTTGGCTTTCAGATCGGCGACGATGCCCGGCAGCATCGCGTTATACAGGCTTTCGCCCATCACGTCGTCTTCGGTCAGCGTGACGTTCAGGCGGTTATAGGTCAGCTGGTTTTGCGCCATGGTGATATCGACCAGCTTACGCCACATTTTCAGACAGTATTGATCGCCGCCCTGCAGCTTCACGACATACGCGCGTGCGCGCTCGGCGAACTCGGCGTCTTCGTCGTAATGTTTCTTGGCTTCGCGGTAAAACTGCTCGAGATCGGACAGGCCCATATCGCTGGCGTTTTCGTTCTGCATTTTTTCCAGGTAGGCAATCAGCATGCCGAACTGGGTACCCCAGTCGCCGACGTGGTTGGCGCGGATTACTTTATGGCCCAGAAACTCCTGGGTACGCGCCGCGGCGTCGCCGATAATCGTGGAGCGCAGGTGGCCGACGTGCATCTCTTTCGCCACGTTCGGCGCGGAGTAGTCGATAACGATGGTTTGCGGCTCAACCGGCGCAATGCCCAGTTTCGGTGCGTTCAGCACCTGATCGGCCTGGCGCGCGACCCAGTCGCTGTTCAGGAAAATGTTGATAAAGCCGGGGCCGGCGATTTCCACTTTACCGGCGACGTCGCCGAGATCCAGCAGTTGCACCACTTTTTCCGCCAGCTGACGGGGCGGCATGCCCAGCTTTTTGGCGACTGACATCACGCCATTGGCCTGATAATCACCAAACTGCGCCTTGGCGGATGGGCGGACCTGCGCTTCGCAATCGGCTGGCGCGCCAGCGGCGATCAGCGCCTGGCTGACTTTATCTGAAAGAAGAACCTGAATATTCACCGGGTTACCTTAATGACGAACGAGGGGCTGAAGCCAACCCCTGTGGGATTCAACGGTGGCAGGTGCGACGGGCACCTCCCACAAAACAGCCTGCAATTGTAACCGATCTGACGGAGCCCGTCAGCAGTTGGCGCGGCCGCAGCGATGAAACATTGTCGGGTACGGCGCGTTGATTGCCGGAAGGTGAAAGGCAGGATGAATGAACGAGAGCGTGTGGCGGCGAGGATTAGGAGACTAACGTTTTTTGTTGTGGCGTCTGGCATCCAGCGTGTTGGTGCTGCGGGATTTAAAGTGACGGTAGATGGCGTACACGGCGATAATTATCAATACCAAGGACATCGTCAGCAATAACATAATAATCATCTCGAATTTAAATTTTCTCCAAAGTAGCTGAGTTGCCTTGATGAATCAATTGCTCGGGAGTAAATTAAGATAATCCTTATTATTTTATTAATAATTGAATTTTATTGTCTTTGTTTACAATAGGTTGATTGTTGTTTTTTTGTGAGCTTGATAAGCAGGTAAAGTGTGATGAAGCGAAACAATTCAATCGGTTTAGCCCGCGAACCACGAATTTTTTTGTGAAGAATAACTTAAATCATAACGTCATGATGAAAGGGTATAATGGATGCGAAAAATCTTAATTTTTATTTTTCTGTTGATTTAATGAGCTGTCATCTTAATAAAAAATTGGTTTTTTGTTCTCCCCGCACGCAACCGAAAATCATTCTGAACTGCCGCTGAAAAACCTCGCAATGCTGGCGAGCGCTGTCGCCACCGTGTAAATTACGGCGTCTCACTTGCGTTCCGTTGTTTTGAGGTTTCTATGACATCCCCCTTGCAGGCCATTGCCGAGCTGGACGACCTGATGCTCGACCTGCCACGCTTCGAGCAGGCGTTACAACAATTTGCTGCCAGATTGCGGCTTGACCTGGCCGCGTTTACGGCCGATCACATCTCCCTGCGTTGTCACCAGAATGCCACTGCCGACCGCTGGCGTCAGGGCTTGATGCAGTGCGGAACACTGCTGTCCGAGTCGATGATCAACGGGCGACCTATCTGTCTGTTCGATTTGTCGCGGCCGCTGGCCGTGGGGCCGTGGCAGATAGACTGCGCCGAACTGCCGTATCCTGGGGAGAAACGCTATCCGCATGAAGGTTGGGAACACGTCGAGTTAGTGCTCAGTGGCGATCCGCAGACGCTGCACGCTCGGGCGTTGAGCCTTCTCGCCGATGAAGCGCTGCTGGCCCCGGGGATCAAGCTGAAACAAAGCTCGCCAAAAGGCGAGGGCGAGCGCTTGCCGAATCCAATCCTGGCTATCACCGATGGAACGGTGACGATCAAGTTTCATCCCTATTCCATTCGGGACATCGTCGCCAGCGAGCAAGGCTAGGCATGCAGCGCCGCGCAGGCCCGCGCCATGCGAGCGAGCGCTTCATCGAGCAGGGCCCACCGGCAACCAAAGTTAAGCCGCACAAAGCGCCGGTCGCCAAAATCCAAACCGGCGCTTAATCCTACGCCCGCGCGTTCTTCGAAGAACTGATGCGGGTTGTCCACCGGTAAAGCGCTGCAATCGATCCACGCCAGGTAGGTGGCTTCGATTGGCAAAACCGTCAACCCCGGTATGGCGTTGATGCGCTCGGTCAGCCGATCGCGATTGGCGCGTAGATAAATCAGCTGTTCGTCCAGCCAGGGCTGCCCGTATTGATAAGCCGCCTGCGCCGCCACCAGCGCCAGCAGATTGACCTCCGGCACAATGCCGCTGCGCGCGCGTTTCAGCCGTTGTCGCAGCACTTCGTTGGGGACGATCGCCATTGAAGCGCCCAGTCCGGCGAGATTAAACGTCTTTGACGGCGACATCAGCGTCACGCTGCGTTGGGCCGCATCGTCATTCAGGGTGGCGAAAGGGATATGCCGCACGCCGGGTTCAAGCAGCAGCTCGCAGTGGATTTCATCGGAACAGACGATTAAATCGTGCTCGCGCGCGAACTGATGGTGCTGCAACAGTTCGTCCCGGCGGTAAACGGTGCCTCCGGGATTCTGCGGGTTGCACAGCAACAGGAGCTTCTCGTTGCCGCTAAGCCGATCATGCAACGCGGAGAAATCCAGCACCCAACGTTGGCCTGCCGCCGTTAGCGGCACCGAGAGGTGTTTACGCCCGGCGAATTTAGCCGCTTTGCGAAACGGCGGATAAATGGGGGAGGGAGCCAGCGTGCTCTGATGTTCTTCAGTGCAGGCACGCACGCACAGGTTCAGGCCGCACACCAACCCAGGCAGGAAAATGATCCATTCAGGCTTGATGTGCCAGCCGTAGCGCTCTACCATGCGGCGAGTAAAAACCTCAATAAGATCAGGGGATGGGTAGGTGTAGCCGAATACGCCGTGCGCCACGCGACGCTGCAAGGCTTCGATCACCGCCGGCGGTGAGGTGAAATCGCTGTCGGCGACCCAAAGCGGAATAATGTCGCGGTCGCGATATTTATCCCACTTAACGCTGTCACTGTGACTGCGGTCTACCCATTGATCAAAATTGAATGCCATAGTTACAACCCTGAGCCGGTTTATGCCTAAGCATGAGCCTACGTGAGAAATGAAGAAATGAACAATTGCCGCCGTATGTTGGCCGTTATCTGGGGGTGACAATGATAAAACTGGAAGTTTGTTGCTTTAGCGTCGACTGCGCGCTGACGGCCGAACGAGCAGGTGCCGATCGCATCGAGTTGTGCGCCAGCCAGAGCGAGGGCGGATTGACGCCGAGCTATGGCACGCTGCGTCTGGCGCGCGAGCGGGTTGCGATCCCGGTGCATCCGATCGTTCGTCCTCGCGGTGGCGATTTCTGCTACGGTGCGGTGGATTTCGAGGTGATCAAACAGGATCTCCGCCAGATCCGCGAGATGGGATTCCCCGGTGTCGTGGTCGGCATGCTGGACGAAGAAGGGCACATCGATCTGCCGCGCATGCGCGAAGTGATGAAGCTGTGCGAGGGCATGGCGGTGACGTTTCATCGTGCGTTCGACATGTGCCAGAACCCGATGGTGGCGTTGGAACAACTGACCGAACTGGGCGTGGCGCGCATTCTGACCTCCGGCCAACAGCAGAGCGCTGAACTGGGCCTGCCGTTGCTGCGTGATTTGCGCCAGGCCAGTCACGGCCCGGTGATCATGGCGGGTGCCGGCGTGCGTCTCAGCAATTTGCACAAGTTTGTCGATATCGGCCTGCATGAACTGCACAGCTCTTCCGGTCATCTGGTGCCGTCGACCATGCGTTACCGCAAGGCGGGCGTCACCATGTGCTCCGATAACGAGTTTGACGAATTTAGCCATTATTGCGTGGATGGCGAAATGGTGGAGGCGATGAAAAACGCGCTGGCCTTGGTTGATCCCCTGGCGCAAAGCGCATAAACACGCAGCTAACCGCGTTTGACAACCGGTTTCCGGGCCGTAAGACCCTTTGCGTATCACTGAGCCCTCGGCGATCACGCAAGTACCAGGCCCCGGCGTTTTGCCGGGGCTTTTTTTATGCCTTGTAAAGACAAGCAGCCCGTTTCAAGACGGTTTCTCGATCGAACTGCCTCCCATCTCTTCTTGCGCTCGTCATGCCCTGCTGATAAGTTTGTGAGTTAAAATCCTTTAAATATCATAATATTAAATGATTTTTTTTGTATGTATTGGTGTGGTGAATGAATTTGTAATCTGCCGCTCATCAACGCGTCCATATTTTTTACCTTTTCATCGGCTGCCTTATGGCCGGAACATCACAGCATCAATTGAGGAGAGCCGTTGGCGCAGCCGCAGAGCGCGTTGGCGGCGGACTTAACAAGGAGATAACGATAATGACCCGAACGGCACACTGTTTGACCGCTGCGCTTTTGCTGACATTGGCCCTGACCGGCTGCCAGACCGCCAAGCGGCCTGTTTCTGCATTAAGTAAGCCGCCCAGCGCGGAAGAAATTGCCGAGCAAGACAAACGGCAGCGTGAAGCCGAACGCATGCAGCAGTGCCAGCGCGAACTGGATGCCATGCGCGGCATGGATAACGAAAAATACCAAAAATTCAAACGCGAATTCGATACCTTGATGGGCGGCGCCGCGCAGTATGCCGGGGTACGCCAGCGGGTCAACACGGACACGCAGGAAACCGTCGACGCGCTGTATCGTTATCGCACCAGCCGTCTGTGCGCAGACATCAGTTCTGCCATGATGACCGGCCTGGCTGAGCGTGGAGAGCGCGCCCAATGACCCCTCGTGCGAGAAAGGCGTTACTGAGCCTGATGATACCGTTGGCGTTTGCGCCGGCGGTGGCCGCAGCGGATGACGACGTGCCGGCATTATTGCAGTTTGCCGAGCGTTACCAACGGCAGGACGCACCGGCAGCTGATACCGTGGTTGCCCCATCCCGGGAAACCCAAAAACCGGCGTCCCGGCCGGTTCAAACGCGTGAGACGACGGCGCAGAAAAAGCAGCTGGCGCAGTTGCAAAAGACGCTGCGCGAGAAGGAAGCTCGATTGGAGCAACAGCAAACCGCCATTCAATCACTGCAACAGGAGCTGACCGCGTTGCGCGTTGCGTCATCCCTGACCGCTGCCGATAAGCCGGCATCTGCGCCCGATCTGAGCGCGTTGAGCGATTTTGCCAGCGGCGTGCGACAGGCGCTGAACCTGACGCCGCAGGAGCGGAAGGCTCAGGCGCAGATCGCCGAAGCGCAGGCGGCATTAGCGCGGCAAAAGCAACAAACCGAGGAGAGCGATCGGCGTATCGCCTTGCTGGAACAACGGCTGGCAGCGCTGCCTGGTCAGGCGGATAACGCCTGGCAGGAGAAATTGGCCGCGGCGCAGACCGCCAACGATAAAGCACGCCAGCGTTATGAACAGGATAAGAAAGCGGCCGCCGCTGAGCTGGAACAGCAGAAGGCCGAGGCTGCCAGGCTGACGGGCGAACTGCAGCAGCAGCTGGCGAAACTGCAAAAAGAGCAGGAGGGCCAACGGCAGCAGGGTGGGCAGCAAGAGAAAAGCCTGAAGACGGCGCTGGCGCAGCTGCAGGAAAAAAACAAGACCCAAACCGAACAGGCTAAGACGCTGGAACAACGCCTGGTAACGGCAACGACGGAAAGTGCGCAGGCTGCGCAGCAGCGAGATAAAGCGACGCAGCAGGCGGAAAAAACGGCAACGGAGCTGGCGGCCGCCCATCAGGCGCAGCAAGCTTTGCAAGACGAGCTGAGCGGGCTGAGATCGCGGGCCAAATGGCTGCCGGATACGCAGTCGCTCAAGAAAAAGCCGGAGCAACAGAGCTATGCTGCCGGTGTCGCCTTGGGGCGCGACATTCAAACGATGCTGGCGGAGCGTAAAAATTGGGGCATCAATCCCGATAAAACCGTGCTGCTGGCGGGCGTGATCGATACCTTCAACGGCCGTTACCAGTTGAGCGATGCACAGTTGACCAACGCGCTGGCGGAGTCGGAAAAAGCGGTGAACGACGCCAGAAATCAGGCGGCGAAGACGCAGACCAGCAAGGGTGAGGCGTTCGTCGCCGAGTTTAAAAAGAAGAAGGGCACGCAGAAGTCGCCTGCCGGTTTCTGGTATCGCATCGATTATGCGGGTGATGAAGCCATTAAGGAAAACGCGCGGGTGGACATCGTGGTGAAAGAGAGCTTAACCGACGGTAGCGTGATTCAGGATATGGATCGCAGCGGGAAGGTGATGTCTCAGCCGCTCTCCGCCTATCCACCGCTGTTCCGCGAGGCGATCGGCCATCTGAAAAATCACGGTTCGCTGACGATGGTGGTGCCGCCGGCGTTGGCGTACGGAGAAACGGGCTATGCGCCGCAGATCCCGCCGAACGCGACGATGGTCTATGTGCTGCGAATTGTCGATGTCAGTAACGGGTGAATGCGGGCCGGCACAGGCCGGCCCGATTAGCGAGCGCTAGGGCTTTTTGGCGGTCAGCACGGCGCGCAGGGGCGCCGGATAGCCTTCGATCGTTTTACTGCGATCGTTCGGATCGAGGAATTCGGCCAGCGATTCGCTGGTCATCCAGTCGGTGCGGCGCTGCTCTACGAGGCTGGTGACGCACATATCGGCGATCTTCACATCGACGAAGCCGCATTTCTCCAGCCAGCATTTCAGCGCTTCGGCGGAAGGAATGAAATACACGTTGCGCATCTGCGCATAACGGTCGCCCGGCACCAGCACCTGGTGGCGATCGCCTTCCACCACCAGCGTTTCCAGCACCAGTTCCCCTTCAGCCACCAGCTGATTTTTCAGCTGATACAGATGATCGAGCGGCGAGCGGCGGTGATACAGCACCCCCATCGAGAACACGGTGTCGAACGCCGCCAGATCCGGCAACTGCTCGATGCCGAGCGGCAGCAGGTGGGCGCGCTGATCCCCGCCCAACAGTTTGCGCACCGCTTCGAACTGGCACAGGAACAGCTGCATCGGATCGATGCCTACGGCGAAGTGGGCACCGGCGCCGATCATGCGCCACAGGTGATAACCGCTGCCGCAGCCGACGTCGAGAATAGTGCGGCCGGCGAGCGGGGAAATGTGCGGCAGTACGCGATCCCACTTCCAGTCGGAATGCCATTCGGTATCGATATCGATGCCATACAGCGAGAATGGCCCTTTACGCCATGGCATCAGGGTGCGCAGCATTTTCTCGATGCCCTCGAGCTGGCCCGGCGACAGGCCGGGCTCCATTTCGGCGCGCACGCCGTGCAGCAGGTCGAGGCGGGTTGGGGTCAGCGTCGGCAAATGTTCTACCGAGTTGAACCACTGTTTGAATTTGCCGTGCAGCGATTCGCGTTGCCAGGCGCTGAGCTGCGCAGGCAGGGTGTCCAGCCAATGGCTGAGGGGGCTTTTGGCGATGCGCTGATAGAAATCACCGAACTCGATCATTGCGCATCCCCCGCTTTCAGGGCGATCAGCGAACCGAAGTTGAAGCATTGGAACCACACTTCGGCATGCTCGAACCCGGCTTGATGCAGACGCGCTTTGTGCGCTTCCACCGAATCGGTCAGCATCACGTTTTCCAACATGCTGCGTTTTTGGCTGATCTCCAGCTCGCTGTACCCGTTGGCGCGTTTAAAATCGTGGTGCATGTTGAACAGCAGCTCGCCGACTTCGGCGTCTTCGAAGCTGAATTTCTCCGACAGCACCAGTGCGCCGCCCGGGCGCAGACCGCGATAAATTTTCTCCAGCAGCCGCAGGCGATCCGCCGGCTCGAGGAACTGCAGCGTAAAGTTCAGCACCACCATCGAGGCGTTCTCGATGTCGATGTCGCGAATGTCAGCTTCGATGACGTCGACCGGCGTATCGGCGCGGAAGGCGTCGATATGGCGGCGGCAACGCTCCACCATTGCCGGCGAATTGTCGACGGCGACAATATGGCAGCCGGGCACCTTGATATTCCGCCGCATCGACAGCGTCGCCGCGCCCAGCGAGCAGCCCAGGTCATATACCCGGCTGTCGGGTTGCACAAAGCGTTCGGCCAGCATGCCGATCATCGAGATGATGTTGGAATAGCCGGGAACGGAGCGTTGGATCATGTCGGGGAACACTTCGGCAACGCGTTCGTCGAAGGTCCAGTCGCCCAATTTGGCGATGGGGGCGGAGAAAAGGGTATCGCGGTTTGGCATAGCGGCAAATCAGTTCAGAATTCGAAGCTGCGTAGTCTAACAGAAAAGCGCAAAAAAGCGGAGCGGAAGCAGGCGGCGCGGCCGCCTGATGATAAAACGGGATCAATGCAGGCTGAAAATCAGATCCCAGGGCAGATAGAAGATATTTGCCAGAACCATCAACAACAAAGAGATATAGGTTGCGGCCATGCCTGAACGGCGCCAGCGAACCTCGCGGTTACGCAAACCGTAGTAATGCACCAGCCGCCCGGCCATCAGCATCAGGCCGCAGAGGTGAATCATCCAGATTTCCGCGCCGTTCATTTCCATAATCACCAGCAATACGGCAGCGATAGGAATGTATTCAACGGCGTTGCCATGCACGCGGATGGCGGTCTGCAACTCGTAAAAACCGCCGTCGCCGTAGGCTACGCGGTACTGCATCCTTAATCTGACTACGTCATAAGAGAGTTTGATCAACAACAATGCGCCGAGCACCACATAAAGCGCGCTTACCATTTTTAACTCCGTTCCCTAACCAAAACTGGCAGCCAGCATCATAGCCGTCATTGTATTCACTGTCGCGGGGAAATATTTGATGTTATTGGTCAGATTAATAGGTCAAAACAGTGCATCCTGTTCCGGCCAGTCCGGCGGCGCAGGCAAATCGGGGGTTGTCAGGCGCAGCTGCTGCCAAATTTTTTGCGCCTGCTGGGGCGAATCGCCGTTGTCCGGCGTATGAATAAACAGATAAGGCTGGTGCTGTTGCTGCCACAGCGGCAGCTTTTGCTGCCAGGCTTCGAACCAGCGCAGGTTATCGGCCAGCTGGTCGCCGCCGATAAAGCGAACCAGCGGTCGGTCGGCGGTGACCAGAGCGTGTACCGGCAGCTTCGGTTTTTTCTGCTGAGCATCGCGTACGGCGGCGGTGTTGGGGGCGGCGTGATGCACCGGGCGGCTGTCGAGGATCACCCGATTGATGCCGCGCTGGTGTAACCCCTGATTCAGCGCACGCTCTTCCTCGCCCTTGGCGAAAAACGCCGGATGACGCACCTCTACGCCGTAGGTGAATTCCTTCGGCAGGCTTTCGAAAAACTGCCACATGCGCGGCAGCTCGTCTGGGCCGAAGGCGGCGGGCAGCTGCAGCCACAGTTGGCCGAGGCGTTGATGCACCGGGGTCAGGCAGTGGTAAAACGCCAGCAGCTCGGCGGCGCAGTTGCGCAGGGCGGCTTTGTGACTGATGTCCGACGGGAATTTGAAGCAGAAGCGAAAATCGTCGCCGGTCATGTCGCGCCAGCGTTGCACGATTTCCAGCTTCGGCAGCGCGTAGAAGGTGGTGTTGCCTTCCACGCAGTTGAAGTAGCGGCTGTAATCCGCCAAGTCACGCAGCCCGATACGATTCCAGGCTGAATGTTGCCACTGGGGCAGTCCGATGTAGATCACGGCGTCGTCTTCCTTTACTTATCCTTGGCTTATCAGGCTACAACTTAACGTTACCGGTCGAGCGCGGCAAGAATTTCGCCGGTGTCGCGCACTCGCGCCAAACGCGGGAAGATGTGTTCGAACGCGAAACGGTGCATTTCCGCGTTCTGTGCGCTGCAGACGTCCTCGGCGATCACCAGCTCATAGCCGTGTTCCCAGGCGGCGCGGGCGGTAGATTCCACGCCGATATTGGTGGAGATGCCGCCCAGCACCACAGACTTGATGCCGCGCCGACGCAGCTGCAAATCCAGATCGGTGCCGTAGAAGGCGCCCCATTGGCGCTTGGTGACCAGAATATCGCTGTCATTGACCGCCAGCGGCGCGGGGAATTCCCACCAATTGGCCGGCAAGCCGCCGGCGGGCGCGGGAGCCGGCTTGTCCACCGGCTGTTTCAGCGCCTCGGCGAAAGTGTCGGACCAGCCGACGCGCACCAGCAGCACCGGCGCGCCCAGCAGACGAAAACGCGCGGCCAGCAGAGCGGCGTTCGCGACCACTTGGTCGGCGCTGTGCGGGCCACCGGCGTAGGGCAGAATGCCGTTTTGCAAATCGATCAGCACCAGAGCGGTGGTTTGAGCGTCAAGTTTCAGCATGGATTTCATCTCGTTGCGAAGTGAATAAAAACTGTTCGGCGCGCCAGGCGAGCAGCGCACGGCGCAAAACCGGGGGAGAATCAGGCTACGTGAAAAAACTGTCGCAGGTTAATGGGAAATTTGTTAACCGATGTGTTGATTCGAACAAAAACGCGCCATTTAGTGCGGTAACAATGCTGTGTTCGCACTTATCGGGCGGATGAATTTCCTTTATAATGACCCCCTTTTTTCAACACTCTTTAATCCAACGACCTATGCCGATTTATGAATATGCATGTGGTGCTTGCAACCATCGGTTAGAGAAATTGCAAAAATTTTCCGATGCGCCGCTGGCAGACTGCCCGGCGTGTGGGCAGCCCGCGTTGACCAAGTTGATCTCGTCCTCCGGTTTCCAGCTTAAGGGTACCGGCTGGTATGCGACGGATTTTAAACCGGGTAACAAGTAGAATTTATCAGATAACAGCCGCGCGACAGGGGCGCAGTAGCCCGGCGCGGCATCGGCTGTGTAAAAGGATAGCGTATGCGTACTGAATATTGCGGACAGTTGAATCTGTCCCACGTGGGCCAGGAAGTCACTCTGTGTGGTTGGGTCAATCGTCGTCGCGATCTCGGCGGCCTGATCTTTATTGATATGCGCGACCGCGAAGGCATCGTGCAGGTGTTCTTCGATCCGGACCAGAAAGTGGCGTTCGACAAGGCTTACGACCTGCGCAATGAGTTCTGCATCCAGATCGTCGGTACCGTGCGTGCGCGTCCGGACAGCCAGATCAATAAAGATATGGCCACCGGCGAAGTGGAAGTGTTCGCCCACGCGCTGGAAATCATCAACCGCTCCGAGCCGCTGCCGCTGGACTCCAACCAGGTCAACAGCGAAGAAGCGCGCCTGAAATACCGCTACCTGGATCTGCGCCGCCCGGAAATGGCCGAGCGTCTGAAGACCCGCGCCAAAATCACCAGCTTCGTGCGCCGCTTCATGGACAGCCACGGCTTCCTCGACATCGAAACGCCGATGCTGACCAAGGCGACGCCGGAAGGCGCCCGCGATTACCTGGTGCCGAGCCGCGTGCACAAGGGCAAATTCTACGCGCTGCCGCAGTCCCCACAGCTGTTCAAACAGCTGCTGATGATGTCCGGCTTCGATCGTTACTATCAGATCGTCAAATGCTTCCGTGACGAAGACCTGCGTGCGGACCGTCAGCCTGAATTCACCCAGATCGACGTCGAAACCTCCTTCATGACCGCCGATCAGGTGCGTGAAGTGATGGAGAAACTGGCGCGCGAGCTGTGGCTGGACGTGAAGGGCGTGGATCTGGGCGATTTCCCGGTCATGACCTTCGCCGAAGCGATGCGTCGCTTTGGCTCCGACAAGCCGGACCTGCGTAACCCGCTGGAGCTGGTGGACGTGGCCGATCTGGTCAAAGACGTCGAGTTTAAAGTGTTCTCCGGCCCGGCTAACGACGCCAAAGGCCGCGTGGCGGCGATCCGCGTACCGGGCGGCGCACAGCTGACCCGCAAGCAGATCGACGAGTACGGCGCTTTCGTCAACATCTACGGCGCCAAAGGCCTGGCCTGGCTGAAGGTCAACGACCGCGCCGCGGGCATGGAAGGCGTGCAGAGCCCGATCGCCAAATTCCTCAGTGCAGACGTGCTGGAAGCCATTCTGGCGCGCACCGATGCGCAGACCGGCGATATCCTGTTCTTCGGCGCAGACAGTTTCAAGATTGTCACCGATGCGATGGGCGCGCTGCGCCTGAAGCTGGGTCGCGATCTGGGGCTGACCCAACTCGACAGCTGGGCGCCGCTGTGGGTGGTCGACTTCCCGATGTTCGAAGAGGACGACGAGGGCGGCCTGGCGGCCATGCACCATCCGTTCACCTCGCCGCGCGACATGAGCCCGGAAGAGCTGGCGGCAGCGCCGGTCAACGCCATCGCCAACGCCTATGACATGGTGATCAACGGTTACGAAGTGGGCGGCGGTTCGGTGCGTATTCACCGCAGCGAAATGCAGCAGACGGTATTCAGCATTCTGGGCATTAACGAACACGAACAGCGCGAGAAGTTCGGCTTCCTGCTGGACGCGCTGAAGTACGGCACGCCGCCGCACGCCGGCCTGGCCTTCGGCCTGGATCGTCTGGTGATGCTGCTGACCGGCACCGACAACATCCGCGACGTGATCGCCTTCCCGAAAACCACCGCGGCGGCCTGTCTGATGACCGACGCACCGAGCTTCGCCAACCCGGCGTCGCTGCAGGAGCTGGCGATCAGCGTGGTAAAGAAAGCCGGTGCGGAACAAGAGAGCGAGTGATGAGTTACAAGCGCCCTGAATCTATCCTGGTAGTGATTTACGCGAAATCCAGTGGTCGGGTGCTGATGTTACAGCGGCGCGACGATACCGAGTTCTGGCAGTCGGTTACCGGCAGCCTGGAACAGGATGAGTCGCCGCCGCATGCCGCGCAGCGTGAAGTCATGGAAGAAGTCGGCATCGATATCGAAGCAGAGCACCTGCCGTTGTTCGATTGCCAGCGCTGCGTGGAGTTTGAACTCTTTGTCCATTTGCGACATCGCTATGCGCCGGGAACCACGCGCAATAAAGAGCACTGGTTCTGTCTGGCGTTGCCCGAGGAGCGCGATCCGGTGATTACCGAGCATCACGCTTACCAATGGCTTGAGGCGGCCGAGGCCGTGAAGTTGACCAAGTCATGGAGCAATCAGCAGGCGATTGAAGAGTTCGTGATCAATTCAGTCCAGTAGTTTTTTTCGGAGATTTTTTTATGGCAGGTCATAGTAAGTGGGCCAACACAAAGCACCGTAAAGCGGCGCAGGACGCCAAGCGCGGTAAAATTTTCACCAAGATTATTCGTGAGCTGGTCACCGCCGCCAAGCTGGGCGGCGGCGATCCGGATTCCAACCCGCGTCTGCGCGCGGCGATGGACAAGGCGTTGTCGAACAACATGACGCGCGACACCATGAACCGTGCGATCGCGCGCGGCGTGGGCGGTGATGATGATACCAATATGGAAACCATCATCTATGAAGGTTACGGCCCTGGCGGCACCGCCGTCATGATCGAATGCCTGAGCGACAACCGCAACCGCACCGTGGCGGAAGTGCGTCACGCTTTCACCAAGTGTGGCGGCAACCTCGGCACCGACGGTTCCGTGGCTTATTTGTTCACCAAGAAGGGCGTGATCACCTACGCACCGGGCCTGGATGAAGACACCGTAATGGAAGCGGCGCTGGAAGCCGGTGCAGAAGACATCGTGACCTATGACGATGGCGCCATCGATGTGTTCACCGCCTGGGAAAGCCTGGGCGCGGTGAAAGACGCGCTGACCGCGGCGGGCTTCGAAGCCGAAGCGGCGGAAGTGTCGATGATCCCATCGACCAAGGCCGACATGGACGCGGAAACCGCGCCTAAGCTGTTGCGTCTGATCGATATGCTGGAAGACTGCGACGACGTGCAGGAAGTTTACCATAACGGTGAAATCTCCGACGAAGTGGCGGCGACGCTGTAATCCGGTAAAACGGGCGCCGCCGTTCGGCGGCGCCGTGCATGCAAGGTGGATGTAGATATGGCGATCATACTCGGTATCGATCCCGGTTCACGCGTCACCGGCTATGGCCTTATCCGCCAGCAGGGGCGTCAGTTGAGCTATATCGCCAGCGGCTGCATCCGCACGGTGGTTGACGACATGCCGACGCGGCTGAAGCTGATTTACGCCGGCGTCAGTGAGATCATCACCCAGTTTCAGCCCGACTTCTTCGCCATCGAACAGGTGTTTATGGCCAAGAACCCGGATTCGGCGCTCAAGCTCGGCCAGGCGCGCGGCGTCGCGATCGTGGCGGCGGTGAATCAGAATCTGGACGTGTTCGAGTATGCGGCGCGGCAGGTCAAACAGACCGTGGTCGGTACCGGCGCGGCCGAAAAGGCGCAGGTACAGCACATGGTGCGCTCGCTGCTCAAACTCTCGGCCAACCCGCAGGCGGACGCCGCCGATGCTCTGGCTATCGCCATCACCCACTGCCACCTCAGCCAGAACGTGCTGCGGATGAGCGAAGGGCGGTTGAACCTGGCGCGCGGGCGTTTGCGCTGACGCAAAGCGATGATTGCTCAGGCTGGATATTCATCCAGCCTTTTTTATGTTATAAGCTTTACCAGCAACGGCATGGCAGGGCGCCATGCCCGGTTATTCTGCAGGAGGGTAAATGATAGGTCGTCTCAGAGGAAATATTCTGGAAAAGCAGCCGCCGCTGGTGTTACTGGAGGCGAACGGCGTGGGCTATGAGGTACACATGCCGATGACCTGCTTTTACGAGCTACCGGAACTGGGGCAAGAGGCCATCGTGTTTACCCACTTCGTGGTGCGTGAAGACGCGCAGCTGCTGTACGGTTTCAACGACAAGCAGGAGCGCGCGCTGTTCCGCGAGCTGATCAAGGTCAACGGCGTCGGGCCGAAGCTGGCGCTGGCGATCCTGTCAGGCATGTCCGCGCAGCAGTTCGTCAGCGCGGTGGAGCGTGAAGAGATCACCGCACTGGTCAAGCTGCCGGGCGTGGGCAAAAAAACCGCCGAGCGCCTGGTGGTAGAGATGAAAGACCGCTTCAAAGGGCTTAACGGCGACCTGTTCAACAGCAGCAGCGAGATCAGCCTGCCGTCCGCCGCCGACAACGCGCCGGAAGCGGACGCGGAAGCCGAAGCCGTTTCGGCGCTGGTGGCGCTGGGCTACAAGCCACAGGAAGCGAGTCGCATGGTCAGCAAAATTGCCAAACCGGGCGCCGACTGCGAGACGCTGATCCGCGACGCGTTGCGCGCTGCTTTGTAAGGCCGCTAAGAGGTAGATAATGATTGAAGCCGATCGCCTGATCTCCGCCGAACCGATCAACGAGGAAGAAGTCCTCGATCGTGCCATTCGTCCCAAGCTGTTGACTGAATACGTGGGTCAGCCGCACGTACGCGAGCAGATGGAGATCTTCATCCAGGCGGCCAAGCAGCGCGGTGATGCGCTCGACCACCTGCTGATCTTCGGCCCGCCGGGCCTGGGGAAAACCACCCTGGCCAACATCGTGGCCAACGAAATGGGCGTGAATCTGCGCACCACTTCCGGCCCGGTGCTGGAGAAGGCGGGCGATTTGGCGGCGATGCTGACCAACCTCGAACCGCACGACGTGTTATTCATCGACGAAATCCACCGTTTGTCACCGGTGGTAGAAGAAGTGCTGTATCCGGCGATGGAAGACTACCAGCTGGATATCATGATCGGCGAAGGGCCGGCGGCGCGTTCGATTAAGCTCGATCTGCCGCCGTTCACGTTGGTGGGCGCGACCACCCGCGCCGGTTCGCTGACCTCGCCGCTGCGCGATCGTTTCGGCATAGTCCAGCGGCTGGAGTTTTATCAGGTGGCGGATCTGCAGCATATCGTCTCACGCAGCGCCGGGTGCCTTGGGTTGGAGCTGTCCGACGAGGGCGCCCATGAGGTGGCCCGCCGCGCGCGCGGTACGCCGCGTATCGCCAACCGCCTGCTGCGCCGGGTGCGTGACTTCGCCGAAGTGCGCGCCAACGGCGTGATCAGCGGCGCAGTGGCGGCGCAGGCACTCGATATGCTCAACGTCGATGCCGAAGGCTTCGACTATATGGATCGCAAGCTGCTGCTGGCGATCATCGACAAGTTTACCGGCGGCCCGGTCGGGTTGGACAACCTGGCGGCGGCGATCGGCGAAGAGCGTGAAACCATCGAAGACGTGATTGAACCGTTCCTGATCCAGCAGGGCTTTATCCAGCGCACGCCGCGCGGCCGCCTGGCGACGCAGCATGCCTACCGGCATTTCGGTCTCGAACGCGAAGCATAAGTTTTCCACCCATCATAAAAAAGGGCCGCATTCGCGGCCCTTGTCATATTCTGCTGCTGGCTTTAATCAAGCCTGCTGTTTTTTGAACAGGCTCAGCGTGAACAGCACGGCGGCGCTCAGCACCACCGAAGGGCCGGCCGGCGTATCGTAAAACGCCGAGAAGGTCAGGCCGCCGGTGACGGCCACCATGCCGATCAGCACCGCGACGCCCGCCATCTGCTCCGGTGTGCGCGCGAAGCGCCGAGCGGTGGCTGCCGGAATGATCAGCAGTGAGGTGATGATCAGCGCGCCGACGAATTTCATCGCCAGACCGATGGTCAAGGCGGTGACCAGCATCAACACGGTGCGTGCGCGCACCAGATTAACGCCGTCGACGTGCGCCAGCTCCGGGCTGATGGTCATCGACAGCAGATCGCGCCACTGCCACCACAGCACTAACAGCACCACGGCGACGCCGCCGGCAATCATCAGGATATCGCTCAGCGTAACCGACAGCAGATCGCCGAACAGGTAGGCCATCAGATCGACCCGCACGTTAGACATCAGCGCCACCACCACCAGTCCCAGCGACAGGGCGCTATGCGCCAGAATGCCGAGCAGGGTATCCACCGAAAGCTGCGGGCGACGTTCCAGCCAAACCAGGGCCAGAGCCAGCAGCAGCGTAATGGCGATCACCGCATAGAAGGGGTTGATGTCGAGCAGCAGACCAAAGGCGACGCCGAGCAGCGAGGCGTGCGCCAAGGTATCACCAAAGTAGGACATGCGGCGCCAGACCACGAAGGAACCCAGCGGCCCGGCGGCGCTAGCCAGCAACACGCCGGCCAGCCAGCCGGGAAGTAACAGTTCAATCATGCTTCGCGGCTCCCGGTTTTCTTCAAGACAATTCTTCCCTGCAGATCGTGGCGGTGGTTGTGGTGGTGGCGATACACCGCCAGTTGCTCTGCGCCGCGGTTGCCGAACATGGCGATGAATTCGGGATGCATCGACACCACCTCCGGCGCGCCGGAGCAGCAGATGTGCTGATTGAGGCACAAGACCTCGTCGGTTTTCGCCATCACCAGATGCAGATCGTGCGAGACCATCAGCACGGCGCAGCCCAGCTCTTTACGCAGCTGATCGATCAGATCGTACAGCGCCAGCTGGCCGTTGACGTCCACCCCTTGCGTGGGTTCGTCCAGCACCAGCAGCTGCGGTTTGTTCAGCAGTGCTCGCGCCAGCAGCACGCGTTGGTTTTCACCGCCGGAGAGCTTTTGCATCGGCTGGTCGAGCAGGTGGGCGGCGTGCACGCGCTTGAGCGCCGGCAGAATGTCGGCTTTCTTTACGCCGGGCTTGAGACGCATAAAGCGGCTGACGGTCAGCGGCAGGGTGGCGTCGAGGTGCAGCTTTTGCGGCACGTAGCCGATGCGCAGATCGGGCTCACGCTCCAGCGTGCCGGCGTTCGGTTTGACCAATCCCAGCACCACGCGCACCAGCGTAGACTTGCCCGCGCCGTTCGGGCCCAGCAGCGTGAGAATACGGCCGGGTTGCAGGCTGAGGGAAATGTTCGACAGCACCTTGCGGCTGCCGAAGGCGACGGAGATATTTTTTAGCGTTATCAGTGTAGACATCTCGAGATTACAGGTTGCAGAACGAAGCGAATGTTATAATATCACGCCTTGTTGATGAAAACGATGGGATTACTGATGATGGCAAAGAAAAATAAATGGCTGCAGCGCACGCTGCTGGCCAGCGCACTGTTGATGGCCGGTCCGCTGAGCAGCGCTTCCGCTGCGGTGGTGACCTCGATTCGTCCGTTAGGCTTTATCGCATCGGCCATCGCCGACGGCGTGACGCCGACCGAGGTGTTGCTGCCGGACGGCGCTTCACCGCACGATTTTGCGCTGCGTCCTTCCGATATCCAGCGTTTGCGCTCTGCGGACCTGGTGCTATGGGTCGGGCCGGACATGGAGGCGTTCCTGAACAAGGCGCTGGTGCCTATCTCGGCAACCCGCAAGCTGGCTATCAGCGAACTGCCGGCGGTGAAGCCGTTGCTGATGAAAGGCGAAGATGACGACGATCATGATCATGCAGGCGAAGCGCATAACCATGCCGATGACGATCATGGGCATCATCACGGCGAGTACAATATGCACGTTTGGCTGTCGCCGGAGATAGCAAAAGTGACCGCGATCGCGATTCACGACAGATTGTTGGAACTTATGCCGCAAAATAAGGACAAATTAGACGCAAACCTGCGCCAGTTCGAGAATCTGCTGACGCAAACTGACAAAAATGTTGGTAACATGCTTACGCCTGTGCAAGGTAAGGGTTATTTTGTTTTTCATGATGCTTACGGCTACTTTGAGAAACACTACGGTTTGAGTCCGCTGGGCCATTTCACCGTCAATCCCGAAATTCAGCCTGGAGCACAGCGCCTACACCAAATTCGAACACAGTTGGTTGAGCAGAAAGCGGTATGCGTTTTTGCTGAGCCACAATTCAGGCCGGCCGTAATCAATGCCGTCGCCAAGGGTACCAAAGTGCGTTCTGGAACGCTGGACCCGCTGGGCATCGGCATCGCGCTGGGGAAGGACAGCTACGGGAAATTCCTGAATCAGCTGTCAAACCAGTACGTGAGCTGCCTGAAGTAAAGCTTATGAGGATAATATCGAGTGCAGCAGATAGTCCGAACTATCGCTCTGGCGTATAACAACCTGCCACGGCCCCACCGCGTCATGCTGGGGTCGCTGACAGTCGTCACATTGGCCGTCGCTGTTTGGCGGCCTTTTGTTTACCACCCAGAACACAATCCCATTGCCAAGAGCGTCGAGTTAGAATCCAGCCAGATGCGGTCATTGCTCCCCGAAGCCAGTGAGCCGATAGATGCCGACCAACCCACCCCCGATGACGAAATCCCGCAGGATGAGCTGGATCAAAAAGATGCCGGCGACGATGGCGTGCATGAATATGTGGTTTCCACCGGCGACACCCTCGGCAGCATTTTGACGCAATATGGCATCGATATGTCGGATGTCACCTTGCTGGCTTCGCAAAACCGCGATCTGCGTAATCTGAAGATCGGCCAACAGCTGTCGTGGACCGTCAATGATGCAGGCGATCTGCAGCAGTTGACCTGGGAAGTTTCCCGCCGCGAAACCCGCACCTATGACCGCGTCGGCAATATCTTCAAAGAGTCGAAAGAGGCGCAGCAGGGCGAATGGCGCAACAACGTGATCAGCGGCCGGGTCAACGGCAGCTTCGTCAGCAGCGCCGGCGACGCCGGGCTGAGCCGTAACGAAATCAACTCGGTGATCAAAGCCCTGCAGTGGCAGCTCGATTTCCGCAAGCTGCGCAAAGGCGACCAGTTCTCCGTGCTGATGTCGCGCGAGCATTTCGACGGTAAGAAATCGCAAAGCCAGCTGTTGGGCGTGCGTCTGCGCACCGGCGGCAAAGATTACTATGCGATCCGCGCCGAAGACGGCAAATTCTACGATCGCCAGGGCTCTGGCCTGGCGCGCGGCTTCATGCGTTTCCCGACCATGAAACAGTTCCGCATCTCCTCCAACTTCAACCCGCGCCGCGTGAACCCGGTGACCGGCCGCGTGGCGCCGCATAAGGGCGTCGATTTCGCCATGCCGGTCGGCACGCCGGTGCTGGCGGTCGGCGACGGTGAGGTGGTGATCGCCAAACGCAGCGGCGCAGCGGGCAACTATGTGGCGATCCGCCACGGTCGTCAGTACACCACGCGCTATATGCACCTGAAAAAACTGCTGGTGAAACCAGGCCAGAAGGTGAAACGCGGCGATCGCATTGCGCTCTCCGGGAACACCGGCCGTTCCACCGGGCCACACCTGCACTTTGAACTGTGGACCGGCCAACAGGCGGTGAACCCGCTGACGGCCAAACTGCCGCGTTCCGAAGGGCTGGGCGGCAAAGACCGCAGCGATTATCTGGCACAGGTGAAGGAAGTGGTTCCTCAGCTGCAGTTGGATTAACGACCCCCTTTTTCCGGCGCTCCGGCGCCGTTAATTTCATCGGCCTGATTGCGGGCCGATGCTGTTTTATCTGGGCGGTTCGCGGTTGTTAATTGCAAAATCGGTGATGGCAATTATGATTAGCCGAATCGCTAAGCGAAGAGCATGTGCATGCAAAACGAGAAGAAATCGAACGTAGAGTTCATCCCGCAGTTTCAAAAAGCCTTTTTATATCCGCGCTACTGGGGCGTGTGGTTGGGAACCGGTCTGATGGCCGGCATTTCGCTGGTGCCCGCGCGCCTGCGCGACCCGGTGCTGGGTGCGGTCGGCAAACTCGCCGGCAAGCTGGCGAAGGGCGCGCGCCGTCGTGCCCGCATCAACCTGCTGTATTGCTTGCCGGAGCTGCCTGAAAGCGAACGCGAACACATTATTGACCAGATGTTTGCCTGCGCGCCGCAGTCGATGGTGCTGATGGCGGAACTGGCCTGCACCAAGCCGGAAAAAGTGCTCAAGCGCGTGCGTTGGCACGGGGAAGAGGTGCTGGACAAGATCCGGGCGGAAGGGCGCAACGTGATTTTCCTGGTGCCCCACGGCTGGGCGGTGGATGTGCCGGCGATGCTGATGGCTGCGCGCGGCCAACCGATGGCGGCGATGTTCCACAATCAGCGTAATCAGCTGATCGACTACCTGTGGAATGCCGTGCGTCGTAAATTCGGCGGCCGCATGCACGCGCGCAACGACGGCATCAAACCGTTTATCAGTTCGGTGCGGCAGGGGTATTGGGGCTACTACTTGCCCGATCAGGACCACGGCGCGGAGCACAGCGAGTTCGTCGATTTCTTCGCGACCTACAAGGCGACGCTGCCGGCGGTGGGGCGGCTGATGAAGGTTTGCCGTGCGGCGATCGTGCCTTTGTTTCCTGTGTACGACGGCAAAACCAGCATGCTGGATATTTATATTCGCGAGCCGATGGACGATCTGGCCGAAGCCGATGACCCACGGATTGCGCGCCGCATGAATGAAGAGGTGGAAAATCTGGTGGGCCCGAACCCGGAGCAGTACACCTGGATCCTCAAACTGCTCAAGACGCGCAAAGAAGGGGAGATTGAACCCTACTCGCGCGACGATTTGTATCGTTAATCCTTCCTAACGCTAACGCCGATCGGGCTACAACCCGGCCGGCGTCACTTCAGATGTGCACCATACAGCCGCGAGCCCGCAGGATGTCGATGACTTTAGGCGTGTGGGTGAAATCATTCCAGCGCAGATCCAGCTTGCGCAGCCGGCTCAGTTCGCCGAGGCTTTCCGGCAGGTCGCTCAGGCGGTTGGCGCGCAGATCCAGACTTCTCAGCGCCGTCAGTTCACCGATATTTTCCGGCAGGCGCGTCAGCTGATTGAAACGCAGGTTCAGCTCGCTCAACCGCGGCAGCCGACAGAAGGCCTGCGGCAGCGCAGCGATGGCATTGTTAGCCGCATCGAGTATCTCCAGCTCACCGAGCTGAGCCATTTCCGCCGGCAGTGTGGTCAGGGCATTTTTCATGATATGCAGTTCGCGCAGCGCGCGCAGTTGCCCAATTTCGGCGGGCAGGCTGCCGATGCGATTGTTGTATAAACGCAGCTCCTGCAATGCCGCAAGCCTCGGTATCGCCTGTGGCAAAACGGCCAGGCGGTTGTCGGTCGCATTGAGATAGATGAGCTGCTGCAGCTGCGCCAGCGAGCGCGGCAGATCGCTAAAGCCGTTATCGCTCAGATAGAGGTATTTCAATCGATGCAGTTGCCCCAGTTCCTCGGGGAGTTCGCTTGCGCGATTGTGGCCAAAGTCGAACATTTCGAGCTGTTGCAACTGACCAATCTCCGGCGGCAGACGGTCGAGCTGATTGCAGGAGATATTCAGCACCTGCAGATTCTGGTGCCGGAAGATCGGGGTGGGGAAGGCCGTCAGCTGATTGTCGTACAGGCTGACCTTGCGCAGCGCGTGGCCGGCAAGCTGCGATTCGTCGAGCTGCGTCAGGCTACGGCCGTCGAGATCGAGCTCATCAGCGCTCGCTGCGGGGTTGTGTTGGTGGAGCATGGCGTTCTCCGTCGTTTATGGCGATGTCAGCGCAAAAAAAATGCCGGCCAACGTGAGCCGGCCGGCATTTCGTCTGCGGCGTGAATTACTCGACGCGCAGGATACGGCTGGTATTGGTGGTACCGACGGTTTCCATCACGTCGCCCTGGGTGACGATCACCAGATCACCGGAGACCAGGAAACCTTTGTCGCGCAGGCGATTGACGGCTTCATTGGCGGCGATCACGCCGTCTTTGTGGCTATCGAAATACACCGGCGTCACGCCGCGATACAGCGCAGTCAGGTTCAGCGTATGCTCATGACGCGACATGGCGAATATCGGCAGGCCGGAGCTGATACGCGACATCATCAGCGCGGTGCGGCCAGATTCGGTCATGGCGATCAGCGCGGTGACGCCTTTCAGGTGGTTGGCCGCATACAACATCGAAGACATGGCGATCGCCTCTTCGATGTTGTCGAACTGCACGTCCAGACGGTGTTTGGAAACATTGATGCTCGGGATCTTCTCTGCGCCCAAACAAACGCGCGCCATCGCCGCCACGGTTTCCGCCGGGTATTGGCCGGCAGCGGTTTCTGCCGACAGCATCACGGCATCGGTACCGTCCAGCACGGCGTTGGCCACGTCCATGACTTCGGCGCGGGTTGGCATCGGGTTGGTGATCATCGACTCCATCATCTGGGTCGCGGTGATCACCGCACGGTTCAGGGTACGGGCACGGCGGATCAGTTTCTTCTGAATGCCGACCAGTTCCGGATCGCCGATTTCGACGCCCAGATCGCCACGGGCGACCATCACCACGTCGGAAGCCAGAATGATGTCGTCCATCGCTTCGTCGCTGCAGACCGCTTCGGCGCGCTCAACCTTGGACACGATCTTGGCGTTGCAGCCCGCGTCGCGCGCCAGGCGGCGAGCGTAGTTCAAGTCTTCACCGGTACGCGGGAAGGAGACCGCCAGGTAGTCGACGCCGATCTTGGCGGCGGTGACGATGTCTGCCTTGTCTTTTTCGGTCAGCGCTTCGGCCGACAGGCCGCCGCCGAGTTTGTTGATGCCTTTGTTGTTGGACAGCGGGCCGCCAACGGTGACTTCGGTAAACACTTTCATGCCCTGAACTTCGAGCACTTTCAGCTGAACGCGGCCGTCGTCGAGCAGCAGGACATCGCCCGGCACCACGTCGGCAGGCAGGCCTTTATAGTCGATACCGACTTTTTCTTTATCGCCTTCGCCTTTTGACAGGTTGGCGTCCAGCAGGAATTTATCGCCCACGTTGAGGAAGATTTTGCCTTCCTTGAAGGTGGATACGCGGATTTTCGGCCCTTGCAGATCGCCGAGGATAGCGACGTGACGTCCCAGTTTAGCGGCGATTTCACGCACTTTGTCAGCGCGAGCCTGGTGGTCTTCCGGGCTGCCGTGGGAGAAGTTAAGCCGAACTACGTTGGCGCCGGCGGCAATGATCTTTTCCAGATTATTGTCGCGGTCTGTAGCCGGACCCAGGGTGGTAACGATTTTGGTTCTTCTGAGCCGTCTGGACATGTATTACTCCGTTGACTGGTGAAGCAAATATTGGTGTTGCGATAAACGTCGGATAACGAAACCAGGCGTGAAATGTAATTTTACAACACTGATATTTCACCCGGGTTACCCGCATGAGCATGTTAACAGGGTACAGCCTCTGATGCCGTCATTCAAATGTCTGTTGAACGGCGATTTTTTCTTCGTCAGGTCACGAGTCAAAACTGTTGGGAATGACCACCCCTTTATCAAAGCGCGATTCTTTGAGCGCTTCTTTGACCCGCTTCAAGTTATCTCTGAATTTAGCCCCTCTGCGCAAGGTAAATCCGGTGGCGAGCACGTCAATGAGCGTTAATTGCGCGATCCGCGACACCATCGGCATGTAAACGTCGGTGTCTTCGGGCACATCGAGCAGCAAAGGAAGGGTCGCCGCCTGAGCGAGCGGGGTGTCACGTGAGGTGATAGCCAATACCGTGGCGTCGTTTTCTCGCGCCAGGTGAGCCATCTCCACCAGATTCTTGGTGCGGCCGGTGTGTGAGATCAATACCACCACGTCGCCTTCGCCGGAGTTCATGCAACTCATGCGTTGCATGACGATGTCATCGAAGTAGACCACCGGGATATTGAAGCGGAAAAATTTGTTCATCGCGTCGTGCGCCACCGCTGCGGAGGCGCCCAGGCCGAAGAAAGAGATCTTTTTTGCCTGGGTGAGCAGGTCAACCGCACGATTGATTGCGGCAATATCCAAATTTGCCTTTACTGTATCCAGGCTGGCCATGACCGATTCGAAGATCTTGCTGGTATAGGAATCGACGCTGTCGTCTTCCTCAACGTTACGGTTTACGTAGGGCGTGCCGTTAGCCAGGCTTTGGGCGAGGTGCAGTTTGAAATCGGGAAAGCCTTTGGTGTCAAGGCGTCGGCAAAAACGGTTGACGGTAGGTTCGCTGACGTCGGCCATGCGCGCCAGCGTGGCAATGCTGGAGTGAATGGCGGTCTGTGGGGAGGCCAGGATCACCTCGGCGACTTTCCTTTCAGATTTGCTCAGGAGTTCCAGATGGCTCTGGATTTTGTCCAGCGTATTCATATAACGAGAGTCACTCATGGTTTTATCCCTGTGGCTTTCAAGCAACAGCGCCGAATTTCGCCCGTGTTCGCCGCGCACGCAGACGCCAAACGAGCGGCTGTAACCTGGAATCGATAGGGTATGTCGATTTCAAACAAAGGAGAAATCAATGCCGGTTTAGTGAAAATATACTACGTGCTGGTAACCGTTGGCAGTCTCGACAGGGCGTATGCAGGCTTTTTTCACCAGAATATGACCTGTGTCTAACTTTCATAATGGTAACAGAGCGTCAAAAAAGACGAAAAATTACAGTTTTGCCCGCCTGTGCGGGCTCTGGCGCGCATTGGCGCTACCGCTGGAATCTTGAGGTCTTTTTTCCTGCTTCTGCACCGGGTTTGCTGGCCGTAGTCAAACAGAGTACATTAGTAATGTAAGAAAATTACAAATATCCTGCAACGAGGAGATGAACATGGCGGTAACCTCTACAGCCCAGGCGTGTGACCTGGTTATTTTCGGCGCGAAAGGTGATTTGGCGCGCCGTAAGCTGCTGCCTTCCCTGTACCAGTTAGAGAAAGCCGGACACATCCACCCGGATACGCGGATCATCGGCGTCGGCCGCGCGGAGTGGGATAAAAAAGCCTATACCGAAGTGGTCAAGGAAGCGCTTGGCACCTTCATGAAAGAAAAACTGGATGACGAACTCTGGGCCACGCTGAGCGCACGCCTGGACTTCTGCAATCTGGACGTCAACGACAGCAAGAACTTTACCAAACTGGGTAAAATGCTGGATCAGAAACACCGCACCACCATCAACTACTTCGCCATGCCGCCAAGCACCTTCGGCGCCATCTGCAAAGGGTTGGGCGAAGCCAAGCTGAATCATGAGCCGGCGCGCGTGGTAATGGAAAAACCGTTGGGCACCGATCTGGCGTCCTCTCGCGTGATCAACGATCAGGTGGCGGAGTACTTCAACGAATCCCAGGTTTACCGTATCGACCACTATCTCGGCAAAGAGACGGTGCTGAACCTGTTGGCGCTGCGTTTCGCCAACTCGCTGTTCGCCTCCAACTGGGATAACCGCACCATCGATTCGGTGCAGATCACCGTGGCGGAAGAGGTGGGCATCGAAGGGCGCTGGGGTTACTTCGACCAGGCCGGCCAGATGCGCGACATGATCCAGAACCACCTGCTGCAGATCCTGACCATGATCGCCATGTCGCCGCCGGCGGATCTGACCACCGACCGTATCCGCGACGAAAAGGTGAAGGTACTGCGCTCGCTGCGCCGTATCGATCAGACCAATGTACGGGAAACCACCGTGCGCGGTCAGTACACCGCCGGTTTCGTCCAGGGCAAGAAAGTGCCGGGTTATCTGGAAGAGGAAGGGGCGAACAAGAGCAGCAGCACCGAAACCTTCGTCTCCATCCGCGTGGATATCGACAACTGGCAGTGGGCCGGGGTGCCGTTCTATCTGCGTACCGGTAAACGCCTGCCGACCAAATGTTCGGAAGTGGTGGTGTACTTCAAAAACCCGCCGCTTAACCTGTTCAGCGATTCTTACCAGCAGCTGCCGCAGAACAAGCTGACCATCCGCCTGCAGCCGGACGAAGGCATCGAAATTCAGGTACTGAACAAGGTGCCGGGGCTGGATCACAAGCACCGTCTGCAGACCACCAAGCTGGACCTGAGCTTCTCGGAAACCTTCAACCAGGAGCACGTGGCGGACGCCTACGAGCGCCTGCTGCTGGAGACCATGCGCGGCATTCAGGCGCTGTTCGTGCGCCGCGATGAGGTGGAAGAGGCCTGGAAGTGGGTCGATTCCATCATGGACGCATGGAAAGCCGACAACGAGGCGCCTAAGCCTTATCAGGCGGGCACCTGGGGGCCGGTGGCCTCGGTGGCGATGATCACCCGCGACGGCCGTTCCTGGAACGAGTTCGAGTAATGCGCAATGCCGGCAGCCTGTCTGCCGGCTTTTTTTTGCCTGCGATCTGCGCGTGGGCCACATCACTTACGGTACGGCCGGACGTCCGCGCATTTGTGCGGAGCCCTGTGGCAGGGGCGTGCCATTGTTAACCGCGAGTAATGGAGAAATAACGATGAAAAACTGGAAAACCAGCGCCGAGCAGATCTTGACGGCGGGACCGGTGGTGCCGGTTATCGTGATCAACAAGCTGGAGCAGGCGGTGCCGCTGGCGAAAGCGCTGGTTGCCGGCGGCGTGCGGGTATTGGAGGTGACGCTGCGCACCGCCTGCGGGCTGGAGGCTATCCGCGCTATTGCCAAAGAGGTGCCGGAGGCC
>NZ_VOSN01000013.1:409045-461391 GCF_020858655.1 Serratia montpellierensis | reverse complement strand
CGGTACGGTGATCAATCCGCAGCAGCTGCGGGAGGTGACCGAGGCGGGGGCGCAGTTCGCCATCAGCCCGGGGCTGACCGAAGCCTTGCTGCAGGCGGCGACGGCGGGGCCTATCCCGCTGATCCCGGGTATCAGCACCGTTTCCGAGCTGATGCAGGGTATGGATCACGGCCTGCGCGAATTCAAATTCTTCCCGGCGGAAGCCAACGGCGGCGTGAAGGCGCTGCAGGCGATCGGCGGCCCGTTCCCGCAGGTGCGTTTTTGCCCGACCGGCGGCATTACGCCGAGTAACTACCGCGATTATCTGGCGCTGAAAAGCGTGCTTTGCATCGGCGGTTCCTGGCTGGTGCCGGCGGATGCGCTCGAAAGCGGCGACTACGCGCGCATCACTGAACTGGCGCGCAGCGCCGTCAGCGGCGCCGCGTTGTAACCCGTGCCGCGCCTGGGGTTGGCGCTTATTTGCGCACCCGCGATTATCGCAAGGCTCAACGTTCCGTTGGGCCTTTTTTAATTTTTATCGTGATTAACTTTCTTATTTTTAACCCGTTTTTTTCCGCTTTTTATGAAAACGGCAGTTTGCTTTCTTATTTTGGCTGTGGTAAAAATATCTCAGTTGAAAATTTTACTTTTATGAGGATATTGGGCAAATCGCACGGTGTGCGGCTGATAATAGAGAACTATTATGATGACTATTAACGGAACTACCCTCAGAACCTCTACTTGCCAACTCTTCCTGTCTGCGATCCTTGCCAGTGAGCATCACTGGTGCAGCGAGCTATAGCGTCTTTCTCCCTTAACCGGCGCGGGTGGCGGGCTTAGGCCTTCACGCTACCGTTCAGCCGGGCAAACATTCTTTTTGCGTTCGGGTCAGTTTATCCCCAGGGATCTCTGCGTCTTGCGCGCCGCAATACGGCCGTTCGACGAGATAAATCGGGATAAATATGCCTTGGCGCGCGTTATTCGCCGTTTGGGAGAAAAATTATGATTTATTGGATCTTTTTAGGTTTGGCCATCATGACCGAAATCATCGGCACTTTGTCGATGAAATACGCCAGCGTCAATGGCGGTATGATCGGGCACATCGTGATGTACGTGATGATCACCGCGTCTTATGTGTTGCTGTCGGTGGCGGTAAAACGCGTGGCGCTGGGCGTGGCCTATGCGCTGTGGGAAGGCATCGGCATTCTGTTCATTACCCTGTTCAGCGTGCTGTGGTTCGACGAGCCGATCTCGGCGCTGAAGGTGCTGGGCCTGGCTACGCTGATCGCCGGCATCATGCTGGTGAAATCCGGCACCCGCAAAGAGCGAAAACAGGTCAGCCCGCGAGGTGACAACCATGCAACAGTTTGAGTTGTACCACATTGGGTTCCTGGGGCTGGCGATCGTGCTGGAAATCATCGCCAACATCTTCCTGAAGATGTCGGACGGCTTCCGTAAAATTTGGCTGGGGCTGTTGTCGCTGCTGTCGGTACTTGGCGCATTCAGCGCTCTGGCGCAGGCGGTGAAGGGCATCGATCTGTCGATCGCTTATGCGCTGTGGGGCGGTTTCGGTATCGCCGCCACCATCGCCGCAGGCTGGATCATGTTCGGCCAGCGGTTGAACGCCAAAGGCTGGATTGGCCTGGCGCTGCTGCTGACGGGGATGGTGATCCTCAAACTGTCCTGATAGCGGGCAATAAAAAACCGCAGGCGTCGCCGTCTGCGGTTTTTTTTCGTCTGCGCTCAGGCAGGCTTACAGTGCGGCGATGATTTTGATTTCCACCTTGTACTTCGGATTCATCAGCTGCGCCTGCACGGTGCAGCGCACCGGTGCGCTGCCGGCGACCACCCAGGCGTCCCAGGCGGCGTTCATCGCGGCGAAGTCGGCGGTGTTCGCCAGGAAAATGGTGGCATCCAGAATACGGCTTTTATCCGAACCGACGCGCGCCAGCAGCACGTCGATGGCGGCGAGGGCGTTGGCGGTCTGCGCGGTCGCGTCGTCATCCAGGTTTTCCGGCACGCTGGTGTAGTAAATAGTCTCGTTGTGCACTACGGCTTCGGACCAGCGCTGATCGGGATCAATTCTTTCGATATTCATTTGCTTATCTCCATATCATAGTCCCGCTAAGGGTAGCACAGCCGGTCATGAAAATGCGCGGCGATAAAGTGGGTGGTAGCCGGGCGGCAGGCTTGGCATAATCACCGCTGAATGACACCGGCAGAGAGACAGCGTGACAGACGATTTTGCAACAGACGGCGCATTGGCGCAGGCTATCAAGGGATTCAAACCGCGTGAACCGCAGCGGCAGATGGCGCAAGCCGTTACCGAGGCGATCAATTTCAAGCAGGAGCTGGTGGTGGAAGCCGGCACCGGCACCGGCAAGACCTTCGCTTATCTGGCGCCGGCGCTGCGCGCCGACCGCAAAGTGATCATTTCGACCGGTTCGAAAGCGTTGCAGGATCAGCTGTATGCGCGAGATCTGCCTACCGTCGCCAAGGCGTTGAAGTACAAAGGCAAGCTGGCGCTGCTCAAGGGGCGCTCCAATTACCTGTGTCTGGAACGGCTGGAACAGCAGTCGATGGCCGGGGGCGAACTGGCGGGGCAGACGCTGATCGATCTGGTGCAGCTGCGCAAGTGGTCGTCACAGACCAAAGAGGGCGACATCAGCACCTGCAGCGAAGTGGCGGAAGACAGTTTCGTCTGGCCATTGGTGACCAGCACCAATGACAACTGTTTGGGCAGCGACTGCCCGCTGTATCAGGATTGCTTCGTGGTCAAGGCGCGCCGCCGCGCGATGGATGCGGATGTGGTGGTGGTGAACCATCACCTGTTCCTGGCAGATATGGTGGTGAAAGAGGGCGGTTTCGCCGAGCTGATCCCGGAAGCCGAGGTGATGATTTTCGACGAGGCGCACCAAATCCCCGACATCGCCAGCCAGTATTTCGGCCAGCAGCTCACCAGCCGTCAGCTGTTGGATCTGGCGAAGGACATCACCATCGCCTACCGCACCGAAGTGCGCGACGCCGCTCAACTGCAAAAAAGCGCCGACCGTCTCAGCCTGAGCACGCAAGATTTTCGCCTGAACCTGGGCGAGCCGGGGTTCCGCGGCAATCTGCGCGATGTGCTCGGCGAACCCAACGTGCAGCGCGCTCTGTTGCTGCTCGATGATGCGCTGGAGCTGTGTTATGACGTGATGAAGCTGTCGCTGGGGCGTTCGGCGCTGCTGGACGCCGCCTTTGAGCGCGCCACGCTGTACCGCGCACGGCTCAAACGGCTGAAGGCGGTGACGGAGCCGGGCTACAGCTATTGGTATGAGTGCAATTCGCGCCACTTCGTGCTGGCGCTGACGCCGCTGACGGTGGCCGATCGGTTCCGCGAAATGCTGGACGACAAGCCGGGCAGCTGGATCTTTACCTCGGCCACGCTGTCGGTCAATGACCAGTTGGGTCATTTCACCGAACGGCTGGGGCTGACCAAGGCCAAAACGCTGCTGTTGCCGAGCCCGTTCGACTATGCCAAACAGGCGTTGCTGTGCGTGCCGCGCTTTTTGCCTTCGCCGAACCAGCGCGGCGGGGCGCGCCAGCTGGCGCGTATGCTGCGGCCACTCATCGAAGCCAACAACGGCCGCTGCTTCTTTTTATGCACCTCACACCAGATGATGCGCGAGTTGGCGGAAGAGTTCCGCGCCACGATGACGCTGCCGGTGCTGTTGCAAGGGGAAACCAGTAAAGGGCAACTGCTGGCGCAGTTCGTCGCCGCCGGTAACGCGCTGCTGGTGGCGACCAGCAGCTTCTGGGAAGGGGTGGACGTGCGCGGCGACGCGCTGTCCTGCGTCATCATCGATAAGCTGCCGTTCACTTCACCGGACGATCCGCTGCTGAAGGCGCGCATTGAAGATTGTCGCCTGCGCGGCGGTGACCCGTTCAATGACGTGCAGTTGCCGGACGCGGTCATCACCCTGAAACAGGGCGTCGGCCGCTTGATCCGCGATACCGACGACCGTGGCGTGCTGGTGATTTGCGATAACCGTCTGGTGATGCGGCCTTATGGTGAGGTGTTCCTCAATAGCCTGCCGCCCACGCCGCGTACCCGCGATCTGAAACAGGCCATCGCCTTCTTGCAGGCCGCTGATACGTCGGCCACGTGAAAGATGAAGGGCTTACGGGGCTGTGCTACAATGCGCGCCCTGTATGAAAAACCCAGTTTTATTCCCGCCAGAGGTTGGCATGTCCACGCGAATTTTAGCGATCGATACCGCGACGGAAGCCTGTTCCGTCGCCGTCTGGAATCAAGGCGAAATCCACGCCCTGTTTGAGCTGTGCCCACGCGAGCATACGCAACGAATTTTACCTATGGTGCAGCAGGTGCTGGCGGAATCCGGCCTGGCGCTCAACCAGCTCGATGCGCTGGCCTTTGGTCGCGGCCCCGGCAGCTTTACCGGGGTGCGCATCGGCATCGGCATCGCTCAGGGCCTGGCGCTGGGCGCCGATCTGCCGATGATTGGCGTTTCCACGCTGCAAACCATGGCGCAGGGCGCCTGGCGTGTCAGCGGCGCGGAGCGCGTGCTGGCGGCGATCGATGCGCGCATGGGTGAAGTCTACTGGGGGCAGTTCGAACGTCAGGCTGACGGCAGCTGGTTGGAAAGCGAAGGCGAGGCCGTGCTGTCGCCGGCGCAGGCGCTGGAGCGTGCACAGCGCCTGCAGGGCGAATGGGCCCACGTCGGCACCGGTTGGCAAACCTATCCCGACCTGGTCAACGGTTCAACCCTGAGCGTACGCGATGGCCAGATGCTGTTGCCGCAGGCGCAAGACATGCTGCCGCTGGCGCTGCACGCCTGGCAACAGGGGTTGGCGGTGGCGGTGGAAAACGCCGAGCCGACCTATCTGCGCAATGAAGTCACCTGGAAAAAACTGCCGGGTCGCGAGTAATCGCGGCGTATTGTGCTGTTGTTGATGCCGGGCGATGAAGGCCTGCAACTTGAACGACGAAACGCGGTCAAAGTTACAGGCATTTCAGGAGATTGCGACTATGTTAATCCGCACTGCAAGTAAAAAGCTGTCGCTGCTGGCCATTGCCTGCGGCGCGCTGGCGCTGACCGGGTGCGTCACCGTACCGGATGCGATCAAAGGCTCCAGCCCCTCGCCGGTGACTCAGCTTTCCTCGGTACAAAATGCACCGAACCTGTTTACCGGCGCGGAAGCCCGCTTCGGCGGCACCGTGGTGAACGTCGCCAACGAACAAGGGCGTACGGTGCTGGAGATTGCGGCGGTGCCGCTCGACAGCGGTGCACGGCCGATTCTGGGTGAGCCGTCGCGCGGCCGCTTGCTGGCCACGGTGAATGGCTTCCTCGAACCGGTTGATTTCAAAGGCCAACTGGTGACCGTCGTCGGTCCCATTACCGGCCTGAAAGCAGGGCGGATTGGCATGACGCCCTATCGCTTCGTGACGATGAACGTGACCGGCTTCAAACGCTGGCATCTGGTGCAACAGGTGGTGATGCCGCCGGCGCCGATGGGCCCCTGGGGCTGGCGCGGTGGCCCGTGGGGGCCAGGTTGGGGCGCAGGCTATGGTTGGTACAACCCCGGCCCGGCCCAGGTGCAAACCATCGTAACCGAGTAGCATACGCTTGATGTGAACAAATTTGACAGGGCGGCTCAGGCCGCCCTTTTGCTTTTTTGGGATAAGGAATATCCGACAAGTTAGTGACGTACATCGCAACCTGAATAATGTTTAAAACCCAAACTGGTCTGCTGAGTTAAAATATTGTTATGGTTGGGCTGCGAGTTTGAGGGCTGCGATGATAATTAGTAATGATTTCAGGAGTAATACCTTGGATAAGGTCTGGTTAAAACGGTATCCGGCAGATGTGCCCGCAGAGATTGATGCCGATCGCTATTCGTCGTTGATCGAAATGTTTGAGCATGCCGTGCAGCGCTATGCCGATCAGCCCGCCTTTATCAACATGGGCGAGGTGATGACCTTCCGCAAGCTGGAAGAACGCAGCCGGGCTTTCGCGGCTTATCTGCAAAATGAACTGGGCCTGAAGAAGGGTGACCGCGTCGCGCTGATGATGCCTAACCTGTTGCAATACCCCATCGCTCTGTTCGGCATTCTGCGCGCCGGTATGGTGGTGGTCAACGTCAACCCGTTGTATACCCCGCGCGAACTGGAGCACCAGTTGAACGACAGCGGGGCCAGTGCCATTGTCATCGTTTCCAACTTTGCCCACACGCTGGAAAAAGTGGTGTTCAACACCCAGGTCAAACACGTGATCCTGACGCGCATGGGCGATCAGCTTTCGGCCGCCAAAGGTACGCTGGTCAACTTCGTGGTTAAATACGTCAAGCGCCTGGTGCCGAAATATAACCTGCCTGATGCCATATCATTCCGCAGCGCGCTGCAGCGCGGCCGCCGCCTGCAGTATGTAAAACCGGACATCATTAATGCCGATTTGGCCTTCCTGCAGTATACCGGCGGCACCACCGGGGTGGCGAAGGGCGCAATGCTGACGCACCGCAACATGCAGGCCAACCTTGAGCAGGCCAAAGCCGCCTATTCGCCGCTGTTCCGCGAAGGGCAGGAGCTGGTAGTGACGGCATTGCCGCTGTATCACATTTTCGCGCTGACGGTGAACTGCCTGCTGTTTATCGATCTGGGCGGGCGCAATTTGCTGATCACCAATCCGCGCGATATTCCGGGGCTGGTGAAAGAGCTGGGCAAATATCCTTTCACCGCCATGAGCGGCGTCAATACCTTGTTCAATGCGTTGCTGAACAACGAAGAGTTCCACAAGCTCGATTTCTCTACGCTGCGTTTCTCGGTCGGCGGCGGTATGTCGGTGCAAAAAGCGGTGGCCGAGAAATGGGAAAAAACCACCGGTAAGCACCTGCTGGAAGGCTATGGTCTGACCGAGTGCGCGCCGCTGGTGGCCGGTAACCCTTACGATCTGAAACACTACAGCGGTAGCATTGGCCTGCCGGTGCCGTCGACGGACATTCGTCTGGTGGATGACAACGGCCACGATGTGCCGCCGGGCGAACCGGGCGAACTGTGGGTCAAAGGGCCGCAAGTTATGTTAGGCTATTGGCAGCGCCCGGAAGCCACCGACGAAGTGCTTAAAGATGGCTGGCTGGCGACCGGTGACGTGGTGACCGTCGACGAGCTGGGGTTTGTGCGCATCGTCGACCGTAAGAAAGACATGATCCTGGTCTCCGGTTTCAACGTTTACCCGAACGAGATCGAGGACGTGGTCAGCCAGCATCCGAAAGTGCTGGAATGTGCAGCGATCGGCGTGCCCAGCGAGGCCTCCGGCGAAACGGTGAAGATCTGCGTGGTGAAGAAAGACGCCTCGCTGACCAAGGAAGAGCTGTTGACCCATTGCCGCCGCCACCTGACCGGGTATAAAGTGCCTAAAATTGTTGAGTTCCGCGATGAACTGCCGAAGTCGAACGTCGGCAAGATTTTGCGGCGAGAACTGCGCGATGAGCTAAAAACGCCGAAGCCGGCCGATGCCGCCTAGGTGTCGCTTTCGCGTCTGACTATCAACAACGCCGGTGAATGCCGGCGTTGTTGTGTTTGAATCCTACAAGAGAATGATGTTTTGAATTATCAGTTGATCACTACCGATGCCGGATTGCAGCAGGTCTGCGAGCAGGCGAGAAAGCATGCCCAGATTGCGCTGGACACCGAGTTTGTCAGAACGCGCACCTACTATCCTCAGCTGGGCCTGATCCAGCTCTACGACGGTGAACAACTCTCCCTCATCGATCCTCTGCCGATCAAGCAATGGCAGCCGTTTGTCGACCTGCTGGCCGACACCGCCGTGGTGAAGTTCCTGCATGCCGGCAGTGAAGATCTCGAAGTGTTTCTCAACGCCTTTAAAACGCTGCCGACGCCAATGGTCGATACTCAGATCCTGGCGGCCTTTACCGGCCGGCCGCTCTCCTGTGGCTTCGCGACGCTGGTGGCGGAGTATATGAAGGTTGAGCTGGACAAGAGCGAGTCGCGCACCGACTGGCTGGCGCGTCCGCTGACCGAAAGGCAGTGCGTGTACGCGGCCGCCGACGTGTTCTATTTGCTGCCGATGGCCAAACAGCTGGTGCAGGAGACCGAAGAGGCCGGTTGGACTGCGGCGGCCCATAACGAGTGCCTGCTGCTGTGCCAACGTCGTAGCGAGGCGCTGGCGCCGGAATTGGCCTACCGCGAAATCAGCAACGCCTGGCAGCTGCGCCCGCGTCAGCTCGGTTGTCTGCAGAAGTTGGCGGAATGGCGGCTGCGCCAGGCACGCGAGCGCGATCTGGCGGTGAACTTCGTGGTACGTGAGGAAAACCTGTGGCAGGTGGCGCGTTATATGCCGTCTTCGCTGGGAGAATTGGATTCGCTGGGCCTGAGCGGGCCGGAGATCCGTTATCACGGAAAAACGCTGTTGGCGCTGGTGGCGGAGGCCGAAGCGCTGGAAGAGTCCGCGTTGCCGGCGCCGTTGGCCAACCTTATCGATCAGCCGGGCTACAAGAAGGTGTTCAAAGACATCAAGGCGGCGATCGCTACCGTCAGCGAGCAAAGCGGGTTGAGCAGCGAGCTGTTGGCATCCCGTCGCCAAATTAACCAATTGCTGAACTGGCATTGGAAACTGAAGGATGGCGAAAGTCGCCCTGAATTAATCAGCGGCTGGCGCGGCGATCTATTAATGGCACCGCTGCAGGACATCCTGAAAGATTATTAATCGCTGATTATCACCAGGGCAGGGTAGGGAAACTCTGCTCGGGTGAATATAGGCAGGAAATAATGCGTTGAAGGTAAATCTGGCCAGAATTTACTTTAAACGAGGCGGCGGCAAAGTTAATTGGGAATAGTCCCAAAGGAAAGCATCGCTTTTTTGCTGCCGATAAAGCTTAATAACTGGATGCGCATACAGTTACCCCCTGCATAAAATATACAGGGGGTAATTAATGCGTCGCAATCATTTAGCTACTTCTTCCGATTCCGGTAATGTCACGTTAAGTTCAAGTACCGAAATGTCGTCCCCTTTCTGCTCGAACTGCACGTGCAGCATTTCAGGATCGATCTGAATGTATTTGCAAATAACCGCCAGAATATCGCGTTTCAGATCAGGCAGATACGGGGGCTCACTGTCCCCGCGACGACGCTCTGCGACGATAATCTGCAGCCGTTCCTTGGCTATATTGGCTGTCTGTTTTTTGCGGGACAGAAAGAAGTCTAATAAGGCCATGGTTTATCCCCCAAAAAGGCGTTTCAGGAAACCCTTCTTCTCTTCTTCAATGAAGCGGAATGGGCGTTCTTCCCCCAACAAGCGGCAAACGGTATCGTCGTACGCCTTACCGGCGTCTGACTCGGCATCCAGAATGACAGGCTCACCCTGGTTGGAAGCGCGCAGCACGGATTGGTCTTCCGGAATCACACCCACCAGCGGAATGCGCAGGATTTCCAGCACGTCTTCCATGCTCAGCATGTCGCCACGGCTGACGCGGCCCGGATTGTAACGGGTCAGCAGCAGGTGTTCCTTGATTGGCGATTCGCCTTTCTCGGCGCGGCGTGACTTGGAAGAGAGGATACCCAGGATACGGTCAGAGTCGCGTACCGAAGACACTTCCGGGTTGGTGGTGATGATAGCTTCGTCGGCGAAATACAGCGCCATCAGCGCACCGGTTTCGATACCGGCCGGTGAATCGCACACCACGAAGTCAAAATCCATCTCGCCGAGATCGTTGAGAATTTTTTCAACGCCTTCGCGGGTCAACGCGTCTTTGTCGCGCGTCTGCGAAGCCGGCAGGATATAGAGGTTTTCAGTGCGTTTGTCTTTGATCAACGCCTGATTCAGCGTGGCATCGCCCTGAATCACGTTCACGAAATCATACACTACCCGACGTTCGCAGCCCATAATCAGGTCAAGATTACGCAGACCGATATCGAAATCGATCACGACGGTTTTCTTGCCTTTCTGGGCCAGGCCGGTAGCGATGGCCGCGCTCGAAGTGGTCTTGCCAACGCCCCCTTTACCCGATGTAACAACAATAATGCGTGCCATGAAATGGATTCCTTGTCAAAAGGGCTTAGTTTAAAGGTTGTATGGTTAAAGCGTTATCCAACAGGCTGAGTCGTACGGCCTGCCCGACGTAATCGGACGGGATTTGGTCGCTCAACCAGTACTGCCCTGCGATAGAGACTAGCTCAGCCGCCAGGTGGGTGCAAAAAATCTGACATTGCGTGTCGCCTGACGCGCCTGCCAGTGCGCGACCGCGCATCATGCCGTAGACATGAATGTTGCCGTCGGCAATCAATTCGGCGCCGGCGCTGACGCTGCTGGTCACGATAAGATCGCAGTTGCGGGCGTAAATCTGTTGGCCGGAACGGACAGGCGTGCTGATGATGCGTGTTTTGGCGGGGGCGTTATCCGCCACCACGGGCGCAGGTGCAGGCTCCGGCGCTGCCATCTTCTGGCCTTTGCCTTCGCTCAGCAGCGGCAGCCCAGCGCGGGCTATCGCGCGCTTTTGACGCTCATCTCTGCAACCGCTGATACCCACAACGCGCAGACCTGCTGCCGCGACAGCCTGTTGAAGTTCTTTCCAGTTCGCATCGCCTTCCAGCGTTGCGACGTTGATAACAACAGGGGCGTTTTTCAGAAAAGCGGGCGCTTGCTCAACTTTTTCCTGTAACGCCTGACGTATTACCTCGGGCTGCGAATTATGCAAATGAACAACCGATAGGGTAAAACTGCTGCCTTTTAGCTCAATTGGCGATTGTGACATCTATCCTGACTCAGTCTCAGCAACTTTAAATCCCCGGAATACCACTCGGGGTGCGATATTCCGATGTACTATAAGCATGTTATAGTCAGAGTTATATCCAGGCAAGACGCTCCCTCAATTAAATAGAGTTAAAAAAATGCTTTGTGTGATCTATAGAAGCCCGAAACGCGATCAAACTTATCTTTATGTCGAAAAAAAAGACGATTTCTCTCGTGTGCCGGAAGAGCTGATGAAAAGTTTCGGCGTGCCGCAATTCGCCATGATGCTTTCGCTCGATGAGCGCAAGAAATTGGCCTCGGCGGATATCGACAAGGTGAAGCAGGCGTTGAAAGACGAAGGCTATTACCTGCAGTTCCCGCCGCCGGTAGAAAACCTGCTTAACCAGCATCTGGCGGGCGACAAGGCCTGAGACAGCGGCCACGGCCAGGGGAGGCGCGATGACACGTTCGGCAAGAAGAACCGTATTGGCCGCCTGGCTGACGTTGGGCGGGGTGCTAATGCCGGGCGCAGCGCAGGCGGCGCAGGAGACGACGCTGGCGACGAGCGGCCGCGATCCGGCGCAGTTCCCGGCGTATGTCGAGCAACTCAAGCGCCGGGCGCGGGAACAGGGCATCAGTCAGACCACCCTCGACCGCGCCTTTGCGCAAATTCATTTCGTCGATCGGGTGATCAAGGCCGATCGCAATCAGCCTGAGCAGAAGGTAACCCTGGACGACTATCTGCGGCGAGTGATGACGCCCGCCAAGGTGCGCCAGGGGCGCGAACTGTACCGGCAGCGCCAGGCGCAATGGACGCGCGCCAGCGAGCGCTACCGGGTACCGGGGCGCTATATCATCGCGCTGTGGGGCATGGAGAGCGCCTACGGCAAGATTCAGGGACGGGAAGACGTGGTGTCTGCGCTGGCGACGCTGGCGTTTGAAGGGCGCCGCGAAGCCCTTTTCAGCCAGGAGTTGATGGCAGCGTTGCAGATAGTCGAGCAGGGGCACGTCGGCGATGCGCCGCTGAAAGGGTCCTGGGCCGGCGCGATGGGGCAATGCCAGTTTATGCCGAGCTCCTTCTTGCGCTATGCGGCGGACGGCGACGGTGACGGGCGCATCGATATCTGGAACAACATTGATGATGTCTTCGCGTCTACGGCCAGTTATTTGTCCAAAGAGGGCTGGCAGCCCGGCATCGGCTGGGGGCGCGAGGTCAAATTGCCCACCGGTTTCAATCGGGCCGAGCTGGGGTTGAAAGACGCGCAGGCGCGCAGCGTCAACGCTTGGCAACAACGCGGGGTGCGTCGTGCGGATGGCAGCGCGTTGCCGCAGGCCGCTCAGCGCGGTTGGATCATCGCGCCGGATGATCTGCAGGGGCGGACGTTCCTGGTCTATGATAATTTTCGCACCCTCATGCACTGGAATCGCTCTTACTATTTCGCCCTCACCGTGGGTATGATGGCGGACGCGATCGGGCATTGATCCGGCACACCAATAATCGGCTTGGCGCGCCAAGCCTCTACAGTTTGGGAGAAGCGGTATGTATCAACATAGAGACTGGCAGGGTTCGCTGCTCGATTTCCCGGTGAACAAGGTGGTTTGCGTCGGCAGCAACTACGCCGATCACATCAAGGAAATGGGCAGCGCGGTTTCCGTCGAGCCGGTGGTGTTTATCAAACCGGAAACGGCGCTGTGCGATATCCGCCAGCCGGTGGCCATCCCTAAAGAATTCGGTTCAGTGCACCATGAGGTAGAGCTGGCGGTGCTGATCGGTACGCCGTTGAAGCAGGCCAACGAAGACCGCGTTGCGCGGGCTATCGCCGGCTACGGTGTGGCGCTCGACCTGACGTTGCGCGATCTGCAGGCGGGCTTTAAAAAAGCCGGTCAGCCGTGGGAAAAGGCCAAGGCCTTCGACGGTTCCTGCCCGATGTCGGGGTTTATCCCGGTGGCGGAATTCGGCGATCCGCAAAATGCCGAGCTGTCGTTGACCGTCAACGAACAACTGCGCCAGCAGGGCAATACGCGTGACATGATCACGCCGATCCTGCCGCTTATCAGCTACATGAGCCGTTTCTTCACGCTGCGCGCTGGCGATATCATCCTGACCGGCACGCCGCAGGGCGTGGGCCCGATGGCCTCCGGCGACATGCTGAAAATCAGCCTGAACGGCAAAATGCTCAGCACCCGTGTGATCTGATTTCTCCTTGCCGCCGGCGCCGTCGGCGGCAAAGCTTGCATCTTGTGGCTAAAATGTCTATATAGTCCCCCCTCGAACCTGTGCGCAGGTGACTTATCCATTTACCGAAACCGGACGCTAACATGTCACAACTCGCTTTTTGGCAACAGAAAACGCTGGCGGAAATGTCAGAACAAGAGTGGGAATCGCTGTGCGACGGGTGCGGGCAATGCTGTTTGAATAAGCTGATCGACGAAGATACCGACGAGATTTATTTTACCAACGTAGCCTGCAACCAGCTCAACATCAAATCCTGCCAATGCCGTAACTATGAGCGGCGCTTCGAGCTGGAAGAAGACTGCATCAAACTGACGCGCGAGAACCTCACTACCTTTGAGTGGTTGCCACCGACCTGCGCCTATCGCCTGATCGGTGAAGGCAAGCCGCTGTTCCCCTGGCACCCGCTGCTGAGCGGCTCCAAGGCGGCGATGCACGGCGAGCGCATCACGGTGCGGCACATTGCGGTGCGCGAGAGCGAGGTGGTGGACTGGCAGGACCATATCCTCAACAAGCCGGACTGGGCCAGATAAAGGCAGGCGCTTGCAGGGTAAGACGGGCTTCATGCAAGAGGGCGGCGTGTTCAGACACGCCGCCCTCTGTGCTATCCAGAGCGTTACCCACGGGCGCTGGGTTTATGGCATAAGCCGGCTCTTCACGCTTTTTTATCGCAGCGATGCCAGTTAGCCAGGTTTTTCAGCGGCTGCTTCACATACGGGCTGGCTTTGATCAGGCTGAACAGCAGTTTATTCACCGCCGTACCCACCTTGTCCATCGGCCGGTCGATATCGAGAAACAGCACCGCACGCAGCTCGTCGGTGTCGTTGCGGACCTCGTGCTCGTAAGAGTCATCAAACAGAATCACCTTGCCTTCATCCCAGTGGAGGATCTGATCGTCCACGCGGATCCAAAGCTTTTCTCGATCTTTTGGCACGATCAATCCCAGGTGCGCACGCACCACTGCACGGGTCGGGCCCTTGTGGGGCACGATGTGGTAGTGCGGTTTAAGGATTGAAAACATGGCGGTGCGCATGCCGGGGATCTCGCTGACCGCTTGTGCGGTGCGCGGGCAAATGGCGCAGTTTTCATCAACCCGCTGCCCGTAGACAAACAGCCCGAAGGTTTTCCAGTTATCCCCTTTAGAGATGCGTTTCTGATCCGGAGATATTTGGTGGAAAGCGGGGATATCTTCCGGATGCTCCAGCAGCCGATCCAATTCCTCTCGAATTGTCGGCCAATGGGCTTCCAGCGTCGCCACCCAGTTAAATTCATGATTACCGATCTGCGGCGTAGTCGAGATTAGCGAATGGCGGGTCTGAAACTCACCGTTCCAGCGCAGGAATCTTTTCCCGGTTTTAAGCAGCAGGCGACGCAGAAAGGGGGGCTGAGATGCAGGGGGCAAGGTGGTATCCGGCATAGAATCGTGTCCTTGATAGCATTGACGTGCTGTAGTCAGCCAGAGACAGGGCCTGACTCACTGAAAGAAAGGGTGAAAATCACAACGTCATTTAGCATAAGGAAAGCATCGCGAATGATTTTAATCATTAGTGCGCGAACGGTGAGTGGAGGCTTGGGCTAAAGGGAATATGCGTAAATCAGATGGGGGGAGGAAAAAAGCCCCTGCAAAGATGAGGGGCAAGACACACAACAACACCAGGGAAATCGGTAATACTCACTTTGCCGATACTATAAGGATTTTATGGGCAAACTTCACCAAAATATTGTGCTCTGAATGTGACAAAAACGCAGTCGTTCATAAGTAACGGTAATTTATTGCTGCCCGAAGGCCGAACGCCAGGCGTTGGCTCAGCCCGTTTTTGCCTGCCGTCATCGCAGAAGTTTAATGTTATGTAAATTACGCGCTTAACCGAGCCGGAATGCTTCTTTTTAAACGATAAGTTGGGTAATTTGGCCGCTCTCCCGCATGTTCGAGAGTATAACAATGAAAATGATCCGTCTGTTTGCCGTGGCTGGAGTGCTGATTGTGCTCGTTTATTTCCTTACACATACCTGAAATGGGGTTATCTCTGAATTTGACCGCAATCCCCTAAAAAAATGGCGCCTTTCGGCGCCATTTTTTGTTTGTCTGCCGATCAGCGGCCGAACAGATCGCGCCGACGTGGGCGAACAAACTGTGCGAGCAGCACAATCAGTGCCACCAGCAGATAGGCACCGAAGATGCCGACCAGCCACTGTGGCATTTCCAGCGTCAGGAACTGCCATTGGCGCACGGAGCAGTCGCCGGAAGCGTGGAACACCGCCGGTAGCCATTTGTCCAGCGGCAGCCACGAAGGGAAGCTCACGAAGAAATCGCAGGTATTGAACGGCGAAGGGTGCAACTGGATCATGGTGTGCTTCCACGCCAGCTGTAGGCCTTCCCAGGCGCTGTAGATCCACAGCAAGATCGCCACATAGCGCAGCGGGGTTTTCGGCGCGATGGCCCCCACCAGCGAAGCGCCGAGGATGCCGAACAGCGCGCAACGCTCGTAAATGCACATGACGCACGGCTGCAGCAGCATAACGTGCTGGAAATAGAGTGCGACCAGTTCCAACACCAACGCTGTCAGGGCCATCAGCAGCCAGGCGCCGCGTCCTTGTGAACAGCGGTTAAAGAATTGCAACATATCTAGATTCTTCCATGCAGTAAGCAATTGAACCGGCAGTGTAAACCAATTCCTCCTCGCTGCCAGCCACCTGGGCCGGATTCAGCGTAAAAATAGTCGGTTCACCCTGCCGGCGCCGCCTTAGTGGCCGACGGCGTCAATGGGCGGCAGCGCCAGCCAATGCCACTGTGTCAACAGCTCGGTCGCCGGCTCCAGCGTGAACTGGACGCACAGCAGACCGACCACCGTCAGTACTACCGTATAAGGCAGGGCCATCCAGACCATGCGGCCATACGACAGACGCACCAACGGCGCCAATGCCGACGTCAACAGGAACAGGAACGCGGCCTGGCCGTTAGGGGTGGCGACCGAAGGCAGGTTGGTGCCGGTATTGATGGCGACCGCCAGCAGCTCAAACTGCTTCAGCGCGATGGTGCCGTTCTCCAGCGCGGTGCGGGCCTCGTTGATGTATACCGTGCCGACGAACACGTTGTCGGAAACCGAAGACAGCAGGCCGTTGAACAGGTAGAACAGCGAAAGCTGAGAGGCGGGATCGGCGCGCAGCACAAACTGGATCACCGGGCTGAACAGGTGCTGCTCGATGATCACCGCGACCACGGTGAAAAACACCGTCAGCAGGGCGGTGAACGGCAGCGCTTCCTGGAACGCTTTGCCGATGGCGTGTTCGTCGTTCACGCCGCACAGGGAAGTGGCGAGGATGATCACCGACAGGCCGATCAACCCCACTTCCGCCAGATGAAAGGCCAGCGCCAGCACCAGCCAAACGCCGATCAGCGCCTGCGTCACCAGCTTGAGGCGTTCTTGCTTGCTGCGGCCGGCGGTGGCCTTGCGATCATATTCTTTCAGCACGTCACGCACGGCCTCCGGCAACTGCGCGCCGTAGCCAAACAGGCGAAAACGCTCTACCAGCCAACAAACCAGCAGGCCGCACACCAACACCGGCAGCGTGACCGGCGCCATACGCAGGAAAAAATCGATAAAGCCCCAGCCCGCGCTTTTGGCGATGATCAGGTTCTGCGGCTCGCCCACCATGGTCATGACCCCGCCGAGCGCGGTGCCGACGCCGGCGTGCATCAGCAGGCTGCGCAGAAAGGCGCGGAATTGCTCCAGCGTCTGCTTGCGCTCTTCACCGGTGAAATCGCTGTCATCGCCGATGTCGCCATCGGGGCGATTCGACGTCACGTTGTGATAGATGGAATAAAAGCCGGTGGCCACGCTAATCACTACCGCCACGACCGTCAGCGCGTCGAGGAAGGCGGAAAGGAAAGCGGCGGCCAGGCAGAACGCCAGTGACAGCAGCGTTTTCGAACGGATGTTGAGCAACAGCTTGGTGAATACGAACAGCAGCAGCTGCTTCATAAAGTAGATGCCGGCCACCATAAAGACCAGCAGCAACAAGACTTCCAGGTTATGTTCGATTTCCTGCGAGACCTGCGCCGGGCTGGTCATGCCGATGGCCACCGCCTCCAGCGCCAGCAGGCCACCCGGCAGCAGCGGGTAGCATTTCAACGCCATTGCCAGGGTAAAGATGAACTCGACCACCAGCAGCCAACCCGCGATAAACGGGCTGGCGAAAAAGAACACTAAAGGGTTGATCGCCAGGAAAATGAGAATAGTCAGTTTGTACCAGTCGGGAGATTGCCCCAGAAAATTTTTGAGCAGGGCGCTGCGCAGGGTTGTTTCCATTGTCCTTTATGCATCCTTAAATCAGTCGTAGCACGTACCCTAACAATGCGGCAGGGGCGGGCGCAACCGGAGCTTGTTTTACGGCGGCAAATTTCTTCCAACCGGTGTTTTTGCGCGTTTTTTGCCACTTTATGCACACTTTCGTTTATTGTTTTTCGCTCACGCTATGTCATGTCTATGTGATCTGGTATGATGAGCTGATTACTTTTACTGATTTTATCGTCGCAACGGAACGTCAAACACATGGTCATAAAGGCGCAGAGTCCTGCCGGTTTCGCGGAAGAGTACATTATTGAGAGTATTTGGAATAATCGCTTCCCCCCTGGCTCTATTTTGCCCGCGGAGCGTGAGCTTTCGGAGTTGATTGGCGTCACGCGCACCACGTTACGTGAAGTGTTGCAACGTCTTGCCCGCGATGGCTGGTTGACCATTCAGCATGGCAAACCGACCAAAGTGAACAATTTCTGGGAAACGTCCGGCCTCAATATTCTTGAGACCTTGGCTCGTCTCGATCACAAAAGCGTCCCGCAACTGATCGATAACCTGCTGTCTGTGCGTACCAATATCGCGTCGATCTTTATTCGCGCTGCGGTGCGCAATCATCCTGAGCAGGCGCAGGAAGTGCTGGCGAAAGCCGCCGAGGTGGAAGATCAGGCGGATGCCTTCAATGTCCTGGACTATGAGATCTTCCGTGGTCTGGCGTTCGCTTCCGGCAACCCGATCTACGGCCTGATTTTCAACGGCCTGAAAGGGCTGTACACCCGCGTGGGCCGTTACTACTTCTCCAACCCGGAAGCGCGCAAGCTGGCGCTGACCTTCTACAGCAAGCTGTCCACGCTGTGCCATGAGAAGCTGTACGACCAGGTGATGGATACCGTGCGCAACTACGGTAAAGACAGCGGCGCGATTTGGCAGAGCATGCAGGGCACCATGCCAAGCGATCTGACTGAAGCGCGTCGCTAATCGCGTATTCATGAAATAAGAAAGGGCGCCCTGCGGCGCCCTTTGTCGTTGTGGCGGTTACAGCGGCGTCGGCCGCGGCGGGCAACGGTCGAGCAACTCTACGCTGCCATCTTCGTTTTGCTGCTCGAGAATCACGTCGAAGCCCCACAGGCGATGCAGGTGCTTCAACACGTCGCGGCGGCTCTTATCCAGCGGTGCGCGCTCCTGTGGGATGTAGCGCAACGTCAGCGAGCGGTCGCCGCGCAGGTCCACGTTCCAGATCTGAATGTTCGGCTCATGGTTGCTCAGGTTGTATTGCGCCGACAGCTCCTGGCGGATCGCCCGGTAACCGGCTTCGTTATGGATCGCGGCAATCTCCAGGTAGTTGTTGCGATCGTCGTCCAGCACGGTGAACAACCGGAAATCGCGCATCACTTTGGGCGACAGGAACTGGCTGATAAAGCTTTCGTCCTTGAAGTCGCGCATGGCGAAGTGCAATGTGTCCAGCCAGTCTTTGCCGGCGATGTCCGGGAACCAGTAGCGATCTTCTTCGGTCGGCGATTGGCAGATGCGCTTGATGTCCTGGAACATGGCGAAGCCCAGCGCATAAGGGTTGATGCCGTTATAGTACGGGCTGTTATACGGCGGCTGATAGACCACATTCGTGTGGCTGTGCAAAAACTCCAGCATAAACCGCTCGGTCACCCGACCCTCGTCGTACAGATGGTTGAGGATGGTGTAGTGCCAGAAGGTGGCCCACCCCTCGTTCATCACCTGAGTCTGCTTTTGCGGGTAGAAATACTGGCTGACTTTGCGCACGATGCGCAGCACCTCACGCTGCCACGGTTCCAGCAACGGCGCATTCTTCTCGATGAAATAGAGGATATTTTCCTGCGGTTCGCTCGGATAGCGGCGCGCCTGCTCCGGAGACTCTTCGCGCTCGACGCGCGGCAGGGTTTTCCAGAGCGTATTCACCTGGCTTTGCAGATACTCTTCGCGGCTTTTCTGACGCGCCTTCTCTTCGACCAACGAGATTTTCTGCGGACGTTTGTACCTGTCGACGCCGTAGTTCATCAGCGCGTGGCAGGAATCCAGCAGCCGCTCCACTTCTTCGACGCCGTAGCGTTCTTCACACTGGCTGATGTAGTGGCGAGCAAACAGCAGATAATCGACGATGGAGCTGGCGTCGGTCCAGCTGCGGAACAGATAGTTATTCTTGAAGAACGAGTTGTGGCCATAACAGGCGTGCGCCATCACCAGCGCCTGCATGGTGATGGTGTTCTCCTCCATCAGGTAGGCGATGCAGGGATTGGAGTTGATGACGATTTCATACGCCAGCCCTTGCTGGCCTTGTTTGTAGCGCTGCTCGGTTTCGATGAATTTCTTGCCGAAGGACCAATGGGTATAGTTGATCGGCATACCGACGCTCGAATAGGCGTCCATCATCTGTTCGGAGGTGATTACCTCGATCTGATGGGGGTAGGTGTCGAGCCGGTAATGTTTGGCGACGCGGTCGACCTGCTCCAAATACACCTGCAGCAGTTCGAACGTCCAGTCCGGTCCATCGCTCAGACGTTTATCATCCTTAACCTTTTCACGTGTTGAAGTAGTCATCAGCGCACCCTCATTATTCACGGGCCTCGCTCAAACGGCAGGCCCTGTAACAAGCATAGTTCAAGTCATAATTAACCGTTGCAAATCAGTGAAATAAAAATGTCGGTACGCAGGGGTGCGAACGGCAGTCAATCCAGCGCCCGCCGGTGCCGCGTCCGTCCCGGCAGAAGGCGGCACAGCACCACGCTTCCTTTTCGAGTATAACCCTGCGGCAGAGGGGCGCAATAGCAACTCTGCAGCGCGGCAGGGATTGAAATTTGTTATGTTATATTATAACTTTTCATTTTCTCAATGATGGACAAGGAGCATCTTTTGGCGAGGCATTTTGGCAAACTGGCGGTGGCGCTGGCAGCGCTGTTTATCAGCGGGCAGGCGCTTGCCCACGGGCATCATTCACATGGCAAACCGCTGACGGAAGTGGAAAAAAAGGCGGAAGCGGGCGTGTTCGACGATAAAGACGTCAAAGATCGCGACCTGGCGGATTGGGAGGGCGTGTGGCAATCCGTGTATCCTTATCTGCTCAATGGGGATCTCGATCCGGTGTTCAAGAAGAAGGCGGCGCAGGACAAGAGCAAGACCTTCGCAGAAGTGAAGGCGTATTACCGCAAAGGGTATGCCACCGATGTGGATACTATCGGCATTGAGAACGGCGTCATGGAGTTTCATCGTGGCGACCAATCCAGCGCCTGTCAGTATAAGTACGCCGGGCATAAGATCCTGACGTATGTCTCCGGTAAAAAGGGCGTGCGTTATCTGTTCGAATGCCAGGATGCCGGCAGCCTGGCGCCGAAATTCGTGCAGTTCAGCGATCACATTATCGGTCCGCGCAAATCAGCGCATTTCCATATCTTTATGGGCAACACGTCGCAGGAGGCGTTGCTGAAAGAGATGGACAACTGGCCGACCTATTATCCCTTCCAGCTGCAGACCAAAGAAGTCGTGGACGAGATGCTGCATCATTGATGCCGCTTTCCCCGCAACCACAAGCCCGCTTGCGTGGGCTTGTGCTCAATCAAACGGTCTGATTTGCAGGTAATCGTCCGTCACTGCCATTTCAAATAACGTTTCATCCGCCAATAACGTCGCGCGCATTCGTTCCCGGGCTTGCCGATAGCGTTCATCCAGCTGAATATCACCGGCGCTTTCCCATGCGGCGCGGCTTGGCCACTGCGCATAGCCAATAAACTGCCCGCCTACATCACGATGCAGGCGGGAGCCGAGGCTGCCGCGTTGCAGATAGATGCCTTGGGTCAACTCAAGCCAAGCCTGGCGAAAGGCTTGTTCGTGTCCGGTTTTGACTGAGAACCGGTAGATGGCGATGAACATAAGGGATTCTCCGGAAGAGCGACAGTGTGAATTTTAGGGCTTGCTTGCGGCTTTAACGTTCATATCGTGCTGCAGTACTCAACACATACGAGCGGGGCCAAGATAATCGGCCGTTTTATTCCATCATTAAAAGAAGGGTTAATGTTGCGCTGAAATTTTACGCGATTTTTCTGCTGTGGGGAGAGACACCTCGCTTTGTTTGTTATGTTGATGTTTTTTATTTTATTGGTTTTTTATTCTGTTTATATATTGGGTGGTATTTTTATATTCTGTTAAATCATTGTTGCTTATCACGCCTTTTTTCCTTGCTATCATTGATAGCATTGATGTCGATTCAGCGGCGACACGACGCCATATTCCCCCATAAACCGCATCTTATCGCTATTTTCAGGTGGCTATTGCAAATGCTGAGCCCATCGACGATAAATTAATTGTGAATATTGTCACGTTTGATGACGAAGTTGTTGGACGGATTTTTTCACTGAGTTAATTTCCTGTGAGCAGAAGATTATGCTTTGTGAAGCCTTGGGCTGGAGTCAGCGATGCGAGTGGTAATTTTAGGTAGTGGAGTGGTGGGCGTAGCCAGTGCCTGGTATTTGGCGAAGGCGGGGCATGAGGTGACGGTGATCGATCGCCAGCCTGGCCCGGCATTGGAAACCAGCGCGGCGAACGCCGGACAGATTTCACCGGGCTATGCCGCTCCCTGGGCGGCGCCGGGCGTGCCGCTGAAGGCCATTAAGTGGATGTTCCAACGCCATGCGCCGTTGGCGATCCGCCTCGACGGCAGCAGCTTCCAGCTCAACTGGATGTGGCAGATGCTGAAAAACTGCAACACCGAACACTACATGACTAACAAAGGCCGCATGGTGCGCCTGGCGGAATACAGCCGCGACTGCATCAAGGCGCTGCGGCAGGAAACCGGGATCCAATACGAAGGCCGCCAGGGCGGCACGCTGCAGCTGTTCCGCACCCAGCAACAGTTCGAAAACGCAGCGAAAGACATTGCGGTATTGGAAGATGCCGGGGTGCCTTACAAACTGCTGGAGGCCAGCCAGCTCGCCAGCGTTGAGCCGGCGCTGGCCCAGGTGGCGCACAAGCTGACCGGCGGCCTGCAGTTGCCGAACGACGAGACCGGCGATTGCCAGCTGTTTACGCAACAGCTGGCGAAGATGGCAGAGCAGGCGGGCGTGACTTTTCTGTTCAACCGCAGCGTCGATCGCCTGCTGGTGGAGGGCGACAAGATTGCCGGCGTGCAGTGTGGTGAGGAAGTGTTCAAGGCCGATAGCTACGTGGTGGCGTTCGGTTCGTACTCCACGGCGCTGTTGCGCGGCCTGGTGTCGATACCGGTTTACCCGCTGAAGGGCTATTCGTTGACCATTCCTATCACCGACGAAGCGGCGGCGCCGTTCTCTACGGTATTGGATGAGACGTATAAAATCGCCATCACGCGCTTCGACCAGCGTATTCGCGTTGGCGGCATGGCGGAGATCGTCGGTTTCAACACGCAGCTGGAGCAAAAACGGCGCGAAACGCTGGAGATGGTGGTACGCGATCTCTACCCCAACGGCGGCAGAGTGGAAGACGCGACGTTCTGGACCGGCCTGCGGCCGATGACGCCGGACGGCACGCCAATTGTCGGCCGCACTTCGCTGAAGAACCTGTATCTCAATACCGGGCATGGCACGTTGGGCTGGACGATGGCCTGCGGTTCCGGGCAGTTGTTGTCCGACCTGATGTCCGGCATTACGCCGGCGATCCCTTCCGACGATTTGGCGGTGGCGCGTTACAGCGCCGGGTTTCGCCAGCAACACGCGGTTCCGCTGAACGACGTGCATCCCGCACGTTAGTCGTCGACGCTGTCATAGACTTTCCCGGCCACGCGCAGGCGCGCGTGGCCGCTGTATGCTGCCCCAAGGAGAACTGATGCCCCGTCCCATAACCGCCACGATGCATCTCGGCGCGATTGAAAATAACCTGCAGGTGGTACGCCGTTTCGCCCCCGGCGCCAAAGTGTGGGCGGTGGTCAAAGCCAACGCCTATGGCCACGGCATCAAACACGTTTGGCGCAGCATGGCGCAAACCGACGGCTTCGCCATGCTGGATCTGGCCGAAGCGGTGCTGCTGCGCGAATCGGGTTGGCAAGGGCCTATCCTGCTGCTGGAAGGTTTCTTCCAGCAGCAGGATCTGGCGTTGCTCGATCGTTATCGTCTGACGACGGCGGTGCACAGTGACTGGCAGCTGGCGGCGATCGCCGACGCCACGCTGAGCGCGCCGCTCAATGTCTATCTGAAAGTGAACAGCGGCATGAATCGGTTGGGGTTCGCACCCGAGCGGCTGCGTGAGGTGTGGCAAAGGGCGCAGGCGGTTGCCAACATCGCCGAGCTGACGCTGATGAGCCATTTCGCTACCGCCGACGGCCCGGAAGGCGTAACCCAGCAGATGGCCACTATCGAGGCGGCGGCTACCGATATACCGCTGCCGCGCTGCCTCGCCAATTCGGCCGCCACGCTGTGGCATCCTTCGACCCATGGCAGCTGGATTCGCCCTGGGATCGTTCTGTATGGCGCTTCGCCGAGCGGTAGCTGGAATGATGTTGCGTCGACGGGACTGCAGCCGGCGATGACGCTGAGCAGCGAGATTATCGGCATTCAGCAGCTGAAGTCTGGCGATCGCGTGGGGTACGGCGGCCGTTATAGCGCCGCCGGCGCACAGCGTATCGGCGTGGTGGCCTGCGGCTATGCCGACGGCTATCCGCGCCATGCGCCGACCGGTACGCCGGTATGGGTTGATGGTGTGCTGACGCGCACACTGGGAACGGTATCGATGGACATGCTGGCGGTGGATCTGACGCCCTGTCCGCAAGTCGAACTGGGCGCCGAAGTGGAGCTGTGGGGGAAACGCCTGCCGGTGGACGAGGTGGCCACGGCGGCAGGGACGTTAGGCTATGAGCTGCTGTCGGCGTTAGCGGCGCGGGTGCCGGTCGTCACCGAAGCCTGAGCCGCGGCTCAGGCGACTTTTCTAATCTGCCCTTTAATCTGCTTGCTGAGCGGCCGTGCGTGCAGCGCCAGCAGGCAGCCCGCCAGCATGACCAACGCCAGCGAGAGCTTAGGTTGCAGCGGCAACGCCATCGCCACCAAACCCAGCGCGGCACCGCCCGCCATCTGCACGAAACCGACCAGCGCGGACGCGACGCCGGCCTCATTGGAATACGGCTCCAGCGCGTAGCTGGTGGCCGGACCCATCACGAACGCCAACCCGGCGCAGGCGCTGGCGACCGGCAGCATATACGCCAGCCAGTGTGCTTGCGCCATCGCAGGCAACAGCAGGACGCCCAGCAGCAGACTCAGACAGCCCAGCCCCATCAAAATGCCGCCGGTCGCCAGGCAAACCGGGCGGCCAACCTTGTGGATGATGCGGTTGGCGAAGAAGCTGACCAGCATGATCCAGAAACCGTTGGCGCCGAACACCAGCGAGAATTGCAGCGGGGTCAGGCCGGCGGTACCCATCAGCACGTTCGGTGCCAGGGAAACGTAAGTCAGCGCCATGCCCATCGCCCCGGAGTTCACCACCGCAAAGGCGAGGAAGCGGCGTTCGCTGAGGATGCGCGCATATTGGCGTACCGGCAGCCCTTTGACCGGCACGGTGTCGGCGGGGCGGGTTTCCGGCAGGCGCAGCGCGATGAGCACCAACACCAGCAGCGCATAGCCGACCAGGAACCAAAAAGGGGCACGCCAGCCGAAGGCTTCGGCGAGCAGGCCGCCGAGTAGCGGTGCCAGCGCCGGGATGATGTTCAGCGTGCCGTTGAGAAAGCCGAAAGCGCGGGCAGCATCGTCACCATTCAGGCGATCGCGCACGCCGCTGAAGGCGACGACGGCGGTGCAGCAAACTGCCACCCCTTGCAGCAGACGCGAAGCGATGAAAACCGTCGGGCTGGTGGCCAGCGCCGCCATCGCGGCGCCGATCATGTAGAGGATAATGCCGGCCAGCGCCACCGGCTTGCGTCCATAGTTATCGACCAGCGGGCCGGCGATGACCTGGCCGAGGCCGAGCACCAGTATAAACAGCGATATGGTGGATTGGATCAGCGCTTCACTGCTGCCCAGGCCGACAGCAATGGCGGGAATGGTTGGCAGGTAAAGATCGATGCCTAATGGGCCGAGCAGCACCAGGCTGAGAAGCATAAACAGAAACTTTTGCATAACAGGAAAGGCACGTCCGAGTGACAAAGAGGGCTAGAGTAGAGACTCTGGCGGCAAATGAAAAGGGGCAAAGCGGGTCAGCGCTGCGCCCCCTGGCGGTAATAGAGCGCCGAGACGGTATCGGCCACATAGCGGGCCTGGTGGCGAGCATCATCCAGCGCGCGATGCGGCATGCCTTCGAACGGGCGGGTCTTTTTCGGGTTAAAGCCGTGCAGTTCCGCCAGCGTGATCACCGTGCGCACGTCCTGAGTATCCCAGAATTTCCACGGGCAGGGCATTTCCAACTGCTGGAAGGCATGCTCGAGGATCGCGCAGTCGAACTCTTTGCCGTTGCCCCAGACTTTCACCGTATCGGTGCTGTTCATATGGATGAAGCGGCTAAGGCTGCCCAGCACGCGCTTCAGGCTCTCGGTGCCGCCGAAGGCCTGCTTGCGCGCTTCATCGGACTGCTTCGCCCACCAGGCGACCGTATCCAGGCTGATGGTACGGCCCGGTTGGTCTTTCTGGCTGCTGACGGCGGCTTCGAATTCGGCGCCCAGCTCCCCGGTTCGGGGATCAAAAAACACCGCCGCAATCACCAGAATGACGGCGCTGGGTTTTATATCTAGGGTTTCAATATCTAACATCAGATGGTGCATCGGCGTTTCCGGTGGTTGGTGGGGTAGCTTAATGTTACTACAGAACGTGCGCCGATGCGGCCGGTGCGCACATGAAATCCTTTTAAAGCGCCGCGTTCAGGTTATGATGTTTGGGATACTCTTGTCTGGTTGGTCGCTATCGGTGAGAACGCTTATCTTTATTCTGTGCATGGTTGGCTACTTGCTGCTGCTGGGCTACCTTAGCGTGTTTGTCACGGACAAGATCTGTGAGAAGGCGGGCAACTACACCAAAATATGCCGCATCGTAGATATTTCCGAACCCCATATCCCCAAATAGCGTCGGGTTTATCCCAGATAGTCAGTGGTAATCAACGGGGTCAGGATGGCCGCCAGCGCCGTGAGCGCTCCCCATTGCCGCCAGCCCAGCCGCGCCAGCCAATCATGCCGCTGCGGGGGCGTGGCCAGTTGCCCGACGGCCACGGCGCCGGTAAGCAGCAGCGTCAGAATCAGCAGTACCAGGCCACGGCTCACCAGCGTGAACTCCACATGCAGCACATTGGCGTAATACAGGCGCATCAGGATAAAATAGCTCAGCAAGATCCAGGCGAAAACGACGTTCTTCTTGAGCACCTGCTGCAGCATCAACGCGAGGAACAGGCTGTGAAACAGCGACAGCAGGGGCGCTTCAAGCGGGTGCCGAACGCAGACGTTGTAGACCGCCATGTAAATGTTGAAAACCAGCAGGATATAGATCACGTATATATACCAGCCGTAGATCACTTTGAGTTTTTTCGGGCTCGGCGGCAGGGAGAGTGCGTCCGGTTTCATTAATGCCTCCTGATGACGCCAGGCAAACGCGACGGTTGAAGACGGCGCGGCGGCATCGTAATTTAAAATTCACAGGGTATATATCACCCGGGCGCTAAATGACGATTAAACACAGGATCGGCTTTATTTCCGCGCTGGCCTGGAACTCTTTTTCTCTCTCGGGGTCGGCTGGTGTGTGAGTGTTTGGCAGTTTTCGCATCCTGATGAAAGACGTAATATATTGATATGAAAGATTATAAAAACACTTCGGGTACTAAGATTCTGCTGCTGTTCAGCCTGGCTTTTTACACGCTGTTGCCGCCGCTGCTGACGGCGGCCGTGTTCAACCGTTTTAATCTTAACCCCTTCGCGATCGTCAAATTTTTGCACTTTAACCCGTTTTTGGCCGATCGGGGCATACCCGGTTATCAAACTTTCTTCTACTTGCTGATGCTATGGTTGGGGGTGAATATTTTGCTGTGGCTGCTGGTGTGGGGCGCCGGGCGGTTGTATCGGTGCTGGCGAGCGGCGCGCGGCTGATATTTTACCAAAGGGAAAAAGTCGCGCAGGGAAATGACTTTACAATCAATAATGAGACGTATTATCATCTTTTGGCCGGTGAGGGGAAAGGGTTGTCTCCTTCTGTGCCCCCCGAACCGGCACGACATTGCTCACATTGCTTCCAGTTTTCATGCCAGCCTTGCGCTGGCGTTTTTTTTATCCCACGTCAAAAAACCGCGACGCCGGCGGCCTTCCCTTTTTCATTAGCATGGCTGTTTAAAAACCCAAGCCCGCCGCGAGGTCTATTGGGGGATTAGAACAGCGAAAACAGCAACACGACCGGCAGACTCAACGGCCAGGTTAACCCGATGGTCAGCGCGCTGATACAGCGAATTTTGACGGTGTCCCGGCTAACCAGGTAGGTGAAAACCATAGAAACTAACAGACCAATAAAATAACAGTATTGCGTTGCAACCCACAGCGACGACATGAAACCCGATCCCAGTTGTATTTTTACGCGCGAATTCTAGGAGCTTGGCGGGCGATAATCAATGACCCACGGCCGTTAATTCCAACCTTTATCCATAAGATTGCATAATTTATTTCTATAAAGAACACAGGGTTATTAACAGCTTTACGTTTATTACGAAAAGAAATCAACAACATAGTTACCGGTAACATTTTGCGTCGGCAAGCCCTCACTTTGGCGGGGCTGCGCCAGGTAAGAAAAAAGTTGGCGCGGGATGCCGAAAGGGGATAGGACTGTTATCTGTAAATATTATTGATGTATCTGTGGGCGGAAAGGTTAAGGCAAGATAGCGTCAGGTTTTGCTTTCGTGGGCGCTTTGGGGGCGGTTTTAGCGCATCGTCCCGATGCGCTTGTTTGCCAGTTGGGGAGGGGTATTTATTGCCGCCGCAGGTTTAATGAATGTTAAGACCGTAGACGAACAGCCACGAAAACAGCAGCGCCAGCAGGCACGTCATCAAAACGATGGAGATCATTTCCTTCACAACTACATTCCTTTTCCCGGCAGATAGGATTTACTTGTCTTTGTTTTTGCGTGAGATTTTAGATCGACATGGGTAAAAATCCTAGTTTTAATCCTATTTTTCGCGCTGTCACCACGGCTTATGCCGCCTCGCAAGGTCATGACGGCGTCTGAAAATCGGCCCCTTAACCCGTCGTAGCTATTGCCGAATGCCGCGAGGCTAACTATATAAAATGGGGATCGCGCGACGTCGCCGGCAGTAAGGCGCGTCCCGAAGGGCGGCTGTTGACCTGTCTACAGCGCCTCTATATGAGATGAAGGAGTCGTCAATGAGCACAAAACCAACCATCGTGCTGGTACACGGATTCTGGGGCGGCGCCGCGCACTGGAGTAAGGTCATCCTCGAGTTGTCGCGTAAGGGATATTCGGCGATGCATGCGGTGGAAATGCCGCTGACCTCGTTGGCCGAGGATGCGGAACGCACGCGCAAGATGGTCGCGCAGCAAGCGGGACCGGTATTGCTGGTGGGGCACTCTTACGGTGGTGCCGTGATCACGGCAATGGGCAACCAGCCTAACGTGGTCGGCCTGGTCTACATTGCCGCCTTTGCGCCGGACGCTGGAGAAAGCCCCGGCGGTATTACGCAAGCGCATCCCCCTGCGGCGGTCGCGAATCTGGCCCCGGACAGCGACGGCTATCTGTGGATCAAAGCCGACAAGTTTCATGAGAGCTTTTGCCAAGATCTGACCGCTGATGAGGCGCTGGTGATGGCGGTGGCGCAGAAGGCTCCGCTGGCCGATACCTTCGGTAACACTATCAATGAACCCGCCTGGAAACATAAACCGTCATGGTATCAACTCTCCAGTGACGATCGCATGATAGCGCCGGAGAATCAGCGGCATATGGCGCAGCGGCTGCAGGCAAAGAAAGTCATGGTGCTGAATGCCAGCCATGCTTCGCTGGTTTCCCATGCCGCAGAGGTGGCGGGATTGATTGACGAAGCGGCCGGTTCTGTATAAAGCAAGGCAGGAAGGTCATCTGGCTAAAAGGTGACAGCCTGTAACCGAGTATGCCTTCGCTGCCTATTACGCCGGGCTAAAGAGCCGGCATAATAGGCGCTTATTAGGGATAAGGGTTGATATCGCTATCGAGGTTAATGATGAACATCATCATTAACACCACGAGGGTGGCAATAATGGCGTAGATTTCCGCCTTGCGCATATCGCCTTAACGTCCGTTGACGCCGATCATTTCTATTGCTGCACGATGCAGTCTCTGAAAATAATCATCGGGCTGTTTTTCCACCTCCTGGATAAGGCAGGCGAGCAGGTTCTGTTTGGTTATCGGCTTGTTGGCGGTCAGCACCAGTAGCACGCTTTTGCCGAGCAGGCAGCAAATTTGCTTATGGTATTCATCAACATCTTGTTTGTTGAGGCCAAAGAGAGTGTAGTCGATCATGATGTCTAACCTGCTGACAGGTAAATGCCCACCGTGGCGGGCTGAGAAGCCATGGAAAAATAAAATGAGGCAAATTTCGCTTAGGAAAGGACTTAAGCGATAAAGTAACGATAACTGAATGGGAATATTCCTATCAAGCCGCGCAGGCGTGGAGGCGAATGTTTAGGAATAACCTCAGAAGAAAGAATGGAAAGTGGCTGTCAGCACCGGAGCATGTATTTGTTAGGGATCTTTGTAAAGGTGCTCGTTCCTTTTGCGTTATTTTTTGCCATCCGTGCATCCACTTGGCGCCCCTCATGCGTATATCAGTAATGAGCGACACTTCCGCTCCGCTTACGTTGAGGACTTAATCATGAAAACGCTTATCTCCACTATCTTCACCGGCTCATTATTGTTCAGCGCCGCAACCCTGGCCGTTGCCGCTGATTCGGCATCCGTGATGGTTGGGGGGGCTGCGATGTACCCCTCAAAAAACATTGTGCAAAATGCGCTGAATTCAAAAGATCATACGACGCTGGTTGCGGCGGTTAAAGCTGCCGGCTTGGTCGATACCTTGCAAGGCAAAGGACCTTATACGGTCTTTGCGCCAACGAATGCCGCATTCGCCAAATTGCCTGCCGGTACGGTGGATAATCTACTAAAACCTGAGAACAAAACTCTGTTGACCAGCGTGTTGACCTATCACGTCGTGGCGGGGAACTATGACATGAAAGCTCTGGAGAGAAAAATTGAGCAAGGCGGAGGACGGGCGGAACTCAAAACCGTCAATGGCCAGTCGCTATGGTTTATGAATAACGGTCCGCATAATATTCAGATCAAAGATGCCAAAGGCGACGTCGCCAACATCAGCACCTATGATGTGCGACAGCAAAACGGTGTAATTGAGGTTATTGATACCGTGCTAATGCCAAAGTAATGCCTATACTCGAAATGGGCAAAGCTTAACCGCTTTAGGAATGGCATGGATCACTCGTTGAAAGAAAACCAGATAATGTGCTTAAAGGCGATCGCTAATGGCGATCGCCGAGCATTTGAACGCCTGTACAGTTCGACATCCGCATGTTTATTCGCCGTTGCGCTACGCATGTTGCGTAATCGTCAGTGGGCAGAAGAGGTTCTGATCGACGGCTTTCTTACCATATGGCAACGTGCTGGAGATTATGACCCTACCATGAGTTCGCCTATGACATGGCTTACTCATATTATAAGGAATCGATGTATTGATGGATTGCGTAGCCGGCACGGGCGCCATGTGGAACTGGAAGAAGAATATAGCGATCAAATCCCTCAGTCGGAAAATGAAAGCCAGGGTGATGAGGAGGAGCTGGCTAAAAAGTTAAATGACTGTTTGAAGCATCTGACTTCTGAACAACGGCAAAGTATTGCTTTGGCATATTATCAAGGGATGTCGCACGCGGATATCGCTGATTGGTTGCAGCAACCGCTGGGTACGGTAAAAAGCTGGGTCCGCAGGGCGCTAGCACATCTAAAGGATTGCCTGGGCCTATGAACAGACGCGAAAGTGATGACATGTTGGCTGCAGAATATGCTCTTGGCACGCTCAGAGGGAATGCTCGGCTGCATTTTGAGCGCCGTCTGAAAACGGATAGCGTTTTAGCTAACCAGGTTGGAAAATGGCAAAGTATTTGGTCAGGGCTGGATATCGATATCACGCCAATATCGCCCCCTGAAAGCGTTTGGAAAAGAATCGAATTAAATCTGCCTCGATACGCTTCGCCCCGACGGCGCGTGCGAAACTATATTGCATGGGGGCTTGCTGCGGGATTGGGCGCATTGAGCCTGAGTTCGTGGTTTTATTGGCGTACGCCAGAGCTGAAACCGCTAGTTGTGCTGAATGGAACGAATCAAGGGACGTGGGTCGTTAGTTCAGACGGTCAAAGAAAAATTGTTCGTATAACCCCCTTAGGCCTCGCCGCTATTCCGGACGGGAAAAGTCTTGAACTATGGCTGATTCCTGTAGGACATAAACCCGTTTCAATTGGACTCGTGAACGTGAAAGGCGTGAGTCAGTTTTATTTGGCAGATGCTGATTTAGTTAAAGGAGCAACGATTGCCATCAGCCTGGAGCCGTTAGGTGGCTCACCGAGCCAGCAACCGACCGGCCCCGTGTTGTATTCAGGTGAGTTGACTCTATGATTGACGCCGGATGCGGATGCACCCCGCAGAAATAGCATTTGAATTCGTTGATAAATAAAACGGCCGGGCATACATTCTCCGGCCGTTTTTATGATTACACGGTCTGCTTGCGAAACAGTTCGCGGAATACCGGATAAATATCGTCCGGCTCGCGGATATGCTGCATGGCGAAGTTGTCGAATTTCGCCTGCAGATCCTCATATTCGCGCCACAGCGTCTGGTGAGCGCGACGAGTGATTTCTATATAGCTGTAGTAACGCACCATCGGCAGGATCTTCTTCGCCAACAGCTCATGGCACAGCGGTGAGTCATCGGCCCAGTTGTCACCGTCCGACGCTTGCGCGGCGTAGATATTCCATTGCGCCGGGTCGTAGCGCTCTTCGACGACGTCGTTCATCAATTTCAGCGCGCTGGAGACGATGGTGCCGCCGGTTTCTTGCGAATAGAAGAACTCCTGTTCGTCCACCTCTTTCGCCTGGGTGTGGTGGCGAATATAGACCACCTCGACGTTTTTATAGGTACGGCTCAGGAACAGATAAAGCAGGATGTAAAAACGTTTGGCCATGTCTTTGGTCGCCTGATCCATCGAGCCGGACACGTCCATCAGGCAGAACATCACCGCTTGGCTGGAGGGTTCCGGCCGGCGCTCATAGTTTTTGTAGCGTAGGTCGAAGGTGTCGATAAACGGCACGCTTTCGATTTTCTTGCGCAGTTCGGCAATCTCCTTGCGTAACCGCTCCTCTTCCAGCAACTGCACCGGTTCGGTGTTTTCCAGCTGGTTCAACTCGTCTTCCAGTTCGTGCAACGCGCGCCTTTTCCCAGCGGTCATGGCGGTACGCCGCGCCAACGAGTTTTGCAGCGATCGTACGACGCTGATGTTGGCCGGCACACCGTTGGCGGTATAGCCGGCGCGGTGGGTTTTGAACTCGGTCAACTGCTTGTACTGGTTCTTTTTCAGGTTGGGCAGGGCAAGATCTTCGAACAACAGATCGAGATATTCGTCTTTAGAAATCTGGAAGACGAATTCATCCTGGCCTTCACCATCCTGGCTGGCGTTGCCCTGGCCGCCGCCACCGCCTGAACCGCCCTGAGGCCGCTCAACGCGATCGTTCTGCACGAAGTGGTCGTTGCCCGGATGCACCCGATGGCGCGTGCCGCCGCGCCCCTGATGAAACATCGGTTCGTTGATATCGTCAGTGGGGATGGAGACCGACTCCCCGCTGTCTACGTCGGTGACCGAACGCTTGTTGATGGCTTCGGCAATCGACTGTTTGATTTGCGACTTGTAACGACGCAAGAAGCGCTGGCGGTTCACCATGCTCTTGTTTTTGCCGTTCAGCCGTCGGTCAATGAAATAGGCCATACTTCCCCCAAACGACGTTGCCAACTCTTCATGTCCCGGCCGCTACAGCGCAATGTGCAGCCCCTCCGTGGGCTGCGCTGCAACGTCCATGACTGTGGACATGGCCCTGATAATGCCGCTTACCTGAGGCGTTATGAGGATTTTCTGACCCGCAGATACCATTCACAAAGCAGGCGCACCTGCTTACGGGTATAGCCTTTCTCCATCATGCGGTCGACGAAGTCGTCGTGTTTTTTCTGCTCGTCCGTCGAGGTTTTGGCGTTGAACGAAATCACCGGCAATAGCTCTTCGGTATTGGAGAACATTTTCTTCTCGATCACGGTACGCAGCTTCTCGTAGCTGGTCCAGTTCGGGTTGCGGCCGTTGTTGTTGGCGCGGGCGCGCAGCACGAAGTTCACGATTTCGTTGCGGAAATCTTTCGGGTTGCTGATGCCGGCCGGTTTTTCAATTTTTTCCAGTTCGGCGTTCAAGGACTCGCGGTCGAACAGCTGACCGGTATCGGGATCGCGATACTCCTGATCCTGGATCCAGAAGTCCGCGTAGGTCACGTAGCGATCAAAAATGTTCTGTCCGTATTCCGAGTAGGATTCCAGATAGGCGGTCTGAATCTCTTTGCCAATAAACTCGGCGTATTTTGGGATCAGGTAGCCTTTCAGGTGTTCCAGGTATTTCTCGGACAAATCCTGCGGGAACTGTTCGCGCTCGATCTGCTGTTCCAGCACATAGAACAGGTGCACCGGGTTAGCCGCCACCTCGGCGTGATCGAAGTTAAATACCCGCGAAAGGATTTTAAAGGCGAAACGGGTGGAGAGGCCGTTCATGCCTTCGTCAACCCCGGCGTAGTCGCGGTACTCTTGATAGGACTTGGCTTTCGGATCGGTATCCTTGAGGCTTTCGCCGTCATACACGCGCATTTTCGAGTAAATGCTCGAGTTTTCCGGCTCTTTCAGCCGCGACAGCACGCTAAACCGCGCCAGCGTCTCCAGGGTGCCCGGCGCGCAGGGCGCGTGGGTCAGCTCGCTGTGGTCCAGCAGTTTGTCGTAAATCTTGATCTCTTCCGACACGCGCAGGCAGTAAGGCACCTTGACGATGTACACGCGGTCGAGGAACGCTTCGTTGTTCTTGTTGTTACGGAAGGTCACCCATTCGGATTCGTTGGAGTGCGCCAGAATAATGCCGCTGAACGGCAGGGCGGAGATGCCTTCGGTGCCGTTGTAGTTGCCTTCCTGGGTCGCGGTCAGCAGCGGATGCAGCACCTTGATCGGCGCTTTGAACATCTCGACGAATTCCATTATCCCCTGGTTGGCGCGGCACAGGGCGCCAGAGTAGCCGTAGGCGTCCGGATCGTTCTGCGCGTGGTTCTCCAGTTTACGGATATCCACTTTACCGACCAGCGCAGAGATGTCCTGGTTGTTCTCGTCGCCCGGTTCGGTTTTGGCGATGGCGATCTGTTCCAGAATGGAAGGGCGCACTTTCACGACTTTAAACTTGGTGATATCACCGCCGAACTCATGCAGGCGCTTGGCCGCCCACGGCGACATGATGGTGCCGAGATAGCGACTGGGGATATTGAACTCTTTTTCCAGGATCGAGGCATCTTCCTGCGGATTGAACAGGCACAGAGGATGATCGTTGACCGGGCTGCGCTCGCCGTTGGCGCTGAGGGTGTAGATGGGCACGCGCTGCATCAGCGCCTTCAGGCGTTCCGCCAGCGAGGACTTACCGCCGCCCACCGGGCCCAGCAGATACAGGATCTGTTTCTTCTCTTCCAGGCCCTGCGCGGCGTGTTTCAGGTAAGAGACGATCTGTTCGATGGCCTCTTCCATGCCGTAGAACTCTTCGAAGGCCGGATAACGTGCGATCACGCGGTTGGAGAACAGGCGTGACAGGCGTGATTCTAGCGCAGTGTCGACCATCACAGGTTCACCGATAGCCATCAGCAGACGTTCGGCCGCGTTGGCATAGGCACTGCGATCTTGCCGGCAAATGGTAAGAAATTCCTGCAGTGTGAACTCTTCGTCCTTGGCAGCTTCGTAGCGCTGGCGATAGTGGTCAAATATGTTCATGATGCCCGTCCTTTCGTTATTAGCACAGGTTAAAGAGAGCGTGTGATAGTGTTCTGGCTCCCGAAAGATGAGAATACGCCTGAGTACAGCAACCCGTATGCCAACTTGGTGCGCTTATTATCGCGAGTTGCGCTGTATGCCACTGGGCCCAGGATAAATTCACCTTCTGATTTAAGCTTAGTTTGCTTGCCGGAAAATTTCCTGCCGCAGAAAAAGCTTTTTTTAAGTCATATCAATGACTCAGTTATTACCGTGTGAGCCAAATGCCTTGTCTGGCGCGGCCTGCGGGATGAAACGTCATCGTTCCGCCATGATTAATTCATAATTCCGCTATAAGTTATTCGATCTTGGTCGTTTTCTATTGTAAAGATTAGGCGCGTAACTAAATTTTCACATAAACTGTTGCAGCTATTAACCCTGTAATTTATGGAAAAAGAACCAGTGAAGATTTCAAAACTCAAAACGCTAGCAATTATCGCTTCCGCAATGGTTTGTGCGCAAAGTGCTCAGGCGGGAACCTGGTCACTCGGCGCTGCCGCGCTGGTTAGCCCGGACGCGTATCGTGGTTATCAGGACCGCGTGTATCCGGTGCCCGTTATCGACTACGAAGGTGACGACTTCTACTTCCGTACTCTGACCGCCGGTTACTACCTGTGGAAGGATCAAGAAAACCAGCTGAGCATCATGGGTTACTACACGCCATGGGGCTACCGTCCGGGCGACAGCGACGACGATCGCATGAAGCGTCTCGACAAGCGCCGCGGCACGCTGATGGCCGGCCTGGCCTATTCGCACAACGCCGAGTGGGGCACTATCCGTACCACTTTCACCGGCGACACGCTGAACAACAGCAACGGGCTGGTGGGCGATGTGGCTTACCTGTACAAGTTTGATCTGGACGCGCTGACGCTGGTCCCGGGCGTGGGCGTAATGTGGAACAGCAAGAACCAGAACAAATACTACTATGGCGTCAGCGCCAATGAGTCGCGCCGCAGCGGCCTGGACAGCTACACCCCAGGCGATAGCTGGGCGCCGTATCTCGAACTGAGCGCCAATTACCAGATCAACAAAAGCTGGAATGCCTTCTTCGTCGGCCGCTATGTGAAGTTGTCTGATGAAGTGAAAGACAGCCCGATGGTGGATAAATCCTACACCGGTTTGTTGATGACGGGTGTGAGCTACACCTTCTAATCACGCATTGCACGATAATCGTGCATGACGTGCATCAAAAAGGGGCGCCAGCGCCCCTTTTGCACATCGGTAGTGCGCTGCCGCGCACGGCTTTTCAGGCCTTCTTACGGCTGCGGAAGGTCACACCCAAACGGGCCGGTTGTTCGCCGGCGGCGACCAGCGGTTTACTGACGCGCCCGGTCTCTACGCAGACCATGGTCTTGTAACCGTCGTTCGGCATATCCCCCATGCTGCAGGAGAGCTCTACGCCCGGGTTCCAGGCGATAACGTCACTCATATGGTGGTGGTGAACCTCGATGGTGCGTGCGAGCGCCGGATCGCGGATCTGGCTGAAGGCCTCCGGGCGAGTGTAGACGCGGTCGGTTTGGCCGACAAAGGTCACTTCGCCCGCCTGGCGCGCCTCTGCGCCGCCCGCCACCTTGTCGATATAAGGCTCGCCCAGGCCCGCTACGCTGACCCGATCGATGTCGCCGACCTGGAAGTAGCTGTGCAGCGCCGCCGTGGCCTGATAGTCGCCGTGCGATTCCAGTTCGATCTCGCACTCCGCTCCCAGCTTGAAGCGGGCAATCAGCGTGAAGGCATGCGGCCACAGTTTTCGGGTCTGCTCATTGTCTTTCAACGTGAAGGTCAGGATGACGCCGTTGTCATCTTCATCGTGCGCCGTCAGACTCCAGGGTTGATTGCGGGCAAAACCGTGGGAGGGTTGCGCCACCGGGCCGAACCACGGCCAGCAGATCGGCACGCCGCCGCGGATGGCCTTGCCTTTGGCAAAAGGCGTATTGTTGCTGAGCCAAATGACCGGCTGTTCACCGCTGGGCTGCCAGGCCAGCAAATGGGCGCCCTGCAGTGCGACGGCCGCGCGCACTTTAGGGTGCGAGACCACCACTACGCCCAACTCATCGAGTTGACGCTGGCTGATGTAAGGCGAAATCTGTTCGGAAACGGGCAGGGTGAAAATTTTCTCGTTCATTCCATAACCTTCTTGTTTGCCGGAGAGACAAATAAAAAAGGGCGACAAAAATGTCGCCCTCATTATCAGCTTAACATCATGCCATTACTTGGAGATGTGAGCGATCAGGTCCAGAACCTTGTTGGAATAACCGGTTTCGTTGTCGTACCAGGAAACCAGTTTCACGAAGTTGTCGTTCAGTGCGATACCGGCTTTGGCATCGAACACGGAAGTCAGTACTTCGCCGTTGAAATCGGTGGAAACCACGTCGTCTTCAACATAGCCCAGAACGCCTTTCATAGAACCTTCAGCGGCGTCTTTGATGGCTTTCTTGATTTCTTCGTAGGTAGCTGCTTTTTCCAGACGCACGGTCAGGTCAACAACGGATACGTTAGGCGTCGGTACGCGGAACGCCATACCGGTCAGTTTGCCTTTCAGCTCTGGCAGAACAACGCCAACCGCTTTCGCTGCGCCGGTAGAAGAAGGGATGATGTTCTGGGATGCGCCGCGGCCGCCGCGCCAGTCTTTGTGAGACGGGCCATCAACAGTTTTCTGAGTGGCGGTGGTCGCGTGAACGGTGGTCATCAGGCCTTCAACGATACCGAAGTTGTCGTTGATGACTTTAGCCAGCGGCGCCAGGCAGTTGGTGGTGCAAGAGGCGTTGGACACGATGTCCTGGCCGGCATATTTGTCAAAGTTGGCGCCACGCACGAACATTGGGGTCGCATCTTTGGATGGGCCAGTCAGAACGACTTTTTTAGCGCCAGCGGTGATGTGTTTACGTGCGGTTTCGTCGGTCAGGAAGATACCGGTCGCTTCAGCAACCACGTCAACACCCACTTCGTTCCACTTCAGGTTAGCCGGGTCTTTCTCTGCGGTAACACGGATGGTTTTGCCGTTAACAACCAGGTGGCCGTCTTTAACTTCTACCGTACCGTTGAAACGGCCGTGAGTAGAGTCATACTTCAGCATGTAAGCCATGTACTCTGCGTCCAACAGGTCGTTGATTGCAACGATCTCGATGTCAGAACGCTCTTGAGCAGCACGGAAAACAATGCGACCGATACGGCCAAAACCGTTGATACCTACTTTGATAGTCATATATTCCACCAGCTATTTGTTAGTGAATAAAAGGTTGGTTGTAAAATTACAAAAACCTTACCCAGCGTCAAGCGGAATCGTGTCAATTCTTGCGGCAAGTCAAACCGGAAGGGTGGTTTTGCACGCTTATTGCACAGTCCATTTGCGCTCGGCCTTATCCGTTATATGGGGACAAGCCGCCAAGTATAAAGTCAGCATACGCAAGATGTGTGATCGCTATCACATATCATCGTGACGTGGCCTTTATGGGCTACAGTTTAGGCCAAAAATCTCTGCAGCGGTGTTAATTTTTTGTTATTATTAATCATTGTTTTCGTTGACATTATCCATATTCAGAGATAAGCACAAATGGCTAAAGAGACAACCCCCGGTCATCCGGTCACGGAACTGAATGAAATCCAACGTTATGTGACGCAACAGCGCGGCACCGAAGCGCCGTTCAGTGGCAAATTGCTGCACAACAAGCGCGAGGGCGTGTACCATTGTCTGTGCTGTAACCAGCCGCTGTTCTATTCCGAAACCAAATACGATTCCGGCTGCGGCTGGCCGAGCTTTTATGAGCCGGTTTCCGCCGATGCAATCCGTTATCTTGATGATAATTCACATAATATGCATCGTATTGAAATCCGCTGCGGCCACTGTGACGCGCACCTGGGGCACGTTTTCCCCGATGGCCCGCAGCCGACCGGCGACCGCTACTGCGTCAACTCCGCCTCGCTGAGTTTCACCGATGGCGAAAATGGCGACCAAACGGCCGGCTAAGTGGTAATTTAACCAACAAAATCGATTCAGCTAATTATTCATCTGTAAGCGAGAAGGGCTCTGATGGACGTGAAAGATCTGATTGCGGCGATGACGCCCGAGATATACCAGCGCCTGGTACAGGCGGTTGAGCTGGGCAAATGGCCGGACGGCGTGGCGCTGACGCCGGAGCAAAAAGAAAACAGCCTGCAGGCGGTGATGCTGTGGCAGTCGATGAACAACGTCGATCCGCAGCACATGAGCATCGGTACCGACGGGCAGATCGTGATGAAGAGCAAGCAAGAGCTGAAACAGCAGTTCGTTGCCGAGCCGCTGGCCAAACTCAAGCCGCAGTAAGGCTGCCCTAAAGCGGGGCGATGCCGCCATCGCCCCGTCGATTCACCGTTTTTCGCCCTTTATGCCCAGCGATTCCGCCAGCTGCTGCGCCAGCCGGTTGTTGTCGTCCGCGCCGTACTCCCAGAACATCGCTCCTCCCAATCCCTGGCTTTTGATGTACTCGGCCTTGATGGCCACCGAACGCGGGTTCTCGTAGGAGATGGCGAACAAGGGTTTGCCTGCGGCGGATTGCAGCGTCAGGTAAGGTACCTTGGCGTCGTCATCCCAGTGTTCGCGAAAACGATGCTGCGGATCGTTGAGCAATTTGCTGACGATATCGAGGTATTTAAAGTAAGTATCTTTGCTGAGATCCAGCCCCAGCGCGTTGAACAGGGTGGTTTCGCGCGTGCTGAAGTATGGCTGCGTCACCGGATGCTTGGCGGCCTCCGGCTTGTCCCAGTCGATGCCGGCCTCGGTCGCCCGTTTCGGCACCCGGCCGTAGAAACCGATGCCCAGGTTCATCTGTGCCGGTTTCAGCCCGGCAGCCAGATAATTCTTTACCACGAAATCGGCGCTGTAGCGGTCGGCGGCCGCTACGGTTGGCCAACGCTTTGAATCGTACAGGTTGGCATTGAAGTACTGCGTGCCGTAAGCCATGTCGTAGGTCATCAGATTGATGTAGTCGAGGTAAGGGGCAATACTTTTCACATCGACCCATTCCAGCGGGCTTTTGACGTTGGCCCCGACGGCGATGGTTAACAGCTTGCCTTTCCCCAGCGCCTGATGAAGCTCTTTCAGCAGCTGGGTGAAGTTGTCGCGGTCTGCCGGTTGGCTTTCCACCAGTCCCCAGGCGCCGTTCACCGGATATTCCCAGTCCAGATCGATACCATCCAGCTGATACTGTGCGATCACCTGCAGCGCGGAGCGGATGAATATCGCCCGGTTTTCCGCAGTAGCGGCGGCGCCGGAGAAACCCCGTGCGCCCCAGCCGCCGACCGACAACAGCACTTTCAGCTCGGGGTTCTGTTTACGCAGCACCGGCAGCCGTTGCAGATCGGCCGTTACCTTCGGCGACAGGTAGATCTGGTGGCGGCGAGCGGGGTCTTTCAGCGCCGCATTGGCTTCGTCTTTCTCACCGTTGTAGATCAGGCCGAACGAATAGTTGAGGTGAGTGATTTGCGTGACGTCCAGCTTGTCGATGTCGCCACCGGGGCCGGCGGTGACGTCGCCGCCGCCGTTGAAGTAGCCGACGGAAAGATAAGCCGCCTGGGCCGTGCTTACGCCGGCCATAGCCAACTGCACCGCTGCCAGCAAAGGCAGCAGTTTTCGGGTTATTTTCATGTCTGTCTCCTTGGATCGGCAAGGCCGACCGTACCGCCAGAGGCGGTCACAATAAAGCCGGGCTCAGCGGGCCCCGGATGCGTATAACCGATTGACGCCAAAAGTGTCGCAGCCATAACAGCAAAAGCACCTGCCGGTCACAAGCCGTTGGGGAAGAAGAAGGGCGGTATTGTGAGCGGCGTCGATATTTTCGCCGCCGCTCAGAGTGGGCACCGGTGGCGCCCGAGAGGATTTAGTGGGCGAGAAACTGTGACAGGGTAACCAGTTGTGCGCCGGCGCGCGCCATGTCCTGCAGCGCCCGTTCGCTGTCGTCCGGCTGCAGATTCACGCCGCGGCAGCCGTCGACGATCACCTGCGTTGGATAACCGGCAGCCAGCGCATCCAGCACGCTGAACTTCACGCAGTAATCGGTCGCCAGGCCCATGACAGCCAGTCGCCGGACGCCCTGCGATTGCAGCCAGCCGTGCAGTTCGGTCTGCGCTCGGTGGCCGTTATCGAAAAACGCGCTGTAGCTGTCGATATCCGTATCCTGGCCCTTGCGAAAAACGGCATTGATGTGCTGCCGCTGCAACTGAGGGTGAAAATCGGCACCGTGGCTCCCTTGCACGCAGTGCACTGGCCACCACACCTGCGGCAGGCCTTCCAGCTCGCCGAGGGTACCGACCTGCGCATGGGAGTTCACCGCAAAGCTGCGGTGATTGGCCGGGTGCCAGTCCTGGCTGGCTACCACCGGCTCGCCACGCGCCAGACAGGCGGCGATCGCCTGATTGGCAACCGGGATGACGGCGTCGCCCTCCGTGACCGCCAGCGCGCCGCCGGGGCAGAAATCGTTTTGCAGATCGATCAACAATAGGGCCGTTTTCATCGCCGCTCCAAAGATCAGTAGGTTAACCGTTGATGCTCAGTTCGCCGCGCAGGTCTTGCTGCATCAGGGCGCGGATTTGTTCCGGCGTCAGCGGCTGGCTCAGCAGGTAGTGCAGCTTGGTCAGGGCGGCTTCCACCGTCATGTCGAAACCGCTGATCACCCCGGCGTGCGCCAGCGCGTTACCGGTAGCGTAGCCTTCCATATTGACGCGCCCGGAGATGCACTGCGTCAGGTTGACCACCACGATGCCGCGTTCGGAGGCCGCACGCAACTCGTCGATCAGCTCGGCCTTCTGCGGCGCATTACCGACGCCGTAGGAGCGCAGGATCAGTGCCTTGACCGGCTGCAGCAGGAAATTGCGCACCACCGCGCCGGAAATGCCCGGATAGATAGTGACCACGCCGATCGGCTGCGGCGTGATGTCGTGCACCCGCAGCGCGCCGTTGCAAGCCGGGCTGTCGATGCCGTGCTGGCGACGAATGTGAATGCCGGCTTCCAGCAGCGGCGGCAGATTCGGGGAGGCGAAGGCGTCGAAGCCGTCGGCGTGCGCTTTGGTGGTGCGGTTGCCGCGGAACAGCTTGTTGTTGAAGAACAGGCTGACTTCGTTCACCGGATGGTTGGCCGCCAGATACAGCGCGTTGAGCAGGTTGGTCTGGCCATCGGAACGCAGCTCCGCCAGCGGAATCTGCGAACCGGTGACGATCACCGGTTTATCCAGGTTTTCCAGCATGAAGGAGAGCGCCGATGCGGTGAACGCCATGGTATCGGTGCCGTGCAGGATCACGAAGCCGTCGTAGCGATCGTAGTTCTGCTTGATGTCGTCGGCGATGTGCTGCCAGTCTTCCGGCGTCATGTCCGAAGAGTCAATCAATGGCGCATATTCATGAATGGTGAAATCCGGCATTTCCGGGCGATGGAATTCGGGCATCAGCGCCAGCTGGCGCTGCAGGTGGCCGGAAACCGGGATATAGCCGTGATCGGAGCGCTGCATGCCGATGGTGCCGCCGGTGTAGGCGACGTAAATGGATTTCTTTTGCATGGTCATGATTTTAACAAAGATAAGATGGGCTGAATTATAGGGGCATGGCGGCAGAAAAAAAGCCCGGCGATGGCCGGGCTGCAGAATTATTTGTTAGCGGACTTCTCCGCAGGTTAGACAGATCGCATAACGGTTTTGCGGATCGTTCAGGTTATTGAACAAGCCCGGCTGCTCTTTCACCGCGTTGGCGACCGAGGCCAGCGGGGCAGGCAACATGGCCTGAATCGCCGCAGGCAGCATGGCGTGAATGGAAACGCCGAACTGGCTGAGCACCATATCGCTGAGGCTCGGGGTGTCGACGAACCAGTCGAGCTGCCACTGCTGCAGCTTCGCCAGCTCGGCGGCTTTCTTCACCGCGTCGTCGAAATCGCCCAACTGATCGACCAGGCCGTTGGCCTTGGCGTCGCTGCCGAGCCAGACGTGGCCCTGGGCGATTTGATCGACCTGCTGCGGGGTCATTTTGCGCGATTTGGCAACCAGATCGAGGAAGTTCTTGTAACCGTTTTCGATATTCAGCTGCATCATCTGCGAGAACTCCTGCGGCAGCGCCTTGGTGATCGCGATGTCGGCCAGCGGTGAGGTCGCCACGCCGTCGGTGTGCACGCCCAGCGTATCCAGGGTTTTCTCGTAGGTGTTGATGATGCCGAAAATGCCGATGGAGCCGGTCAGGGTGCTCGGGCTGGCGATGATGTAGTCGGCTGGCGTCGAGACCCAGTAGCCGCCCGACGCAGCCATGCCGCCCATCGACACCACCACGGGTTTGCCGGCGGCGCGCACGGCGGCCAGCTCGGAACGGATCACTTCGGACGCGCTGACGCTGCCGCCCGGGCTGTTGACGCGGAACACCACGGCTTTAATGGCCGGATCCAGACGCGCCTGACGCAGTTCGGCGGCGGTGGTATCACCCCCGACATTGCCCGGCGTTTGCGGGCCATCCATGATGGCGCCGTTGGCGAATACCACGGCGATCTTGCCGCCCTGGTTCGCGTCCGGTTTCGGCTGATAGTCGTAGATGCTGATGGCGTTGAAATCGTTCGCCTGTTTGTCCCAGCCGAAGGTTTTGACCAGCTGATTTTCGATCGCGGTGCGCGACGCCAGCTCGTCCACCAGCTTATTGTCCAGCGCATAGCGGGCGGTGTCGCCACCGGCCGCCTGCAGGCCGCTCAGTACGCCGGCGGCGCCCGGGAACAGCTGCTGCGGCGTCAGCTGGCGGTTGGCCGCGACGGTCTCGAGATAGTTTTGCCACAGACCGCCAATCCAGCGGCTGTCCGCTTCGCGCGCCGCCGGGGACATGTCGTCGCGGATCAGCGGTTCGACCGCCGATTTATAGGTGCCGACGCGGAAGATATTGGTGGTGACCTTGAGCATGTCCAGCAACGACTTGTAATACAGGTTGTTGGTGGCGAAACCGTGCAGATCGACCGCGCCCTGCGGCGACAGGTAGACCTTGTTGGCGTAGCTGGCCAGATAGTATTGCGTCTGGTTGTAGCTGTCGCCGATGGCGAAGATCGGTTTGCCGCTGTCGCGGAACTCGCGCAGCGCTTTGCCGATATAGCGCAGCGACGGCTGATCGGCGCCGGCGAAGTCATTCAGCTGCAACACCATGCCGGTAATGTTTTTGTCGTCTTTGGCCTTGCGGATGCTGTCTACCACGTCGAACAGCGAGTTTTCCTGTAGGCGGCTGCTGGAGGCGCCCAACAGCTCGCGGCCCCACTGCCGTACCCGGTTGTTTACCGAAGGTTGATCGACCACCACGCCGCTTAAGTCGACCAGCAGTGCGCCGCGCGCCGGAGCCGTCGAGGTGGAGGAGCTTTGGAAGGACAGATAGATACCGACCCCAACCAGGATCAGCAAGACCAGGAACAGGTTAAGGATCAGTTCCCTGATAAAATTCAGCAGACGCCATGTCCACCGGAAAATGCCGGCAATAATTTGCCACAATGTGCGCATGTGCTCTCCAACAAGAGTCGAGAATGTTCCGCTATCCTAATGAGCGGCCGGGTAAATGTCAGCTTTAAATCGTGGCACACAGACGCTATCGCCGAGGCTGTAACTCGTCGTTTAGCTATGTTAACGTGGCCGGAATGAAAATTGTTATCAGGAGTTTACGATGGATGCTCTGGATCTTTTATTGAATCGTCGCTCGGCTTCGCGCCTGGCGGAACCGGCGCCGGCGGGGGAAGTGCGCCAAAATATCATCAACGCGGGCCTGCGTGCGCCCGATCACGGCGCGCTGCAGCCGTGGCGTTTCGTGATGATCGAAAATCAGGGTCTGGAGCGTTTCAGCCAGCTGCTGCAGGCGGCGGCGAAACAGGATCGGCTGGATGAGGCGGCGATCGAAAAGGCCACCAAGGCGCCGTTCCGCGCACCGCTGATCATCACCGTCATTGCACATTGTACTGAAGAGACCAAGGTGCCTCGCTGGGAGCAGGTGGTTTCCGCCGGTTGCGCGGTGCAGGCGATGCAGATGGCGGCGCTGGCGCAGGGCTTTAACGGCATCTGGCGCACCGGCGCCTGGACCGAGCATGCGCTGGTGCGCGAAGCCTTCGGCTGCCGCGAGCAGGATGAGATTGTCGGCTTCCTCTATCTGGGTACGCCACAGCTGAAGGCCGCCACCAAGGTGACGCCGCCGGACAGCACGCCTTTCGTCAGCTATTTCTGAGTTTTCTCCAGCGGGGCGCGGCTAAAATGCGCCAAACCCCGCAAAATCGCATGGTTTCTGAGCAGGCCGTTCGCTTATCGGCGGCACGCTCTTATCAATCCCCTCGGCAAGCGCTACCCTATGTTATCTTGAGTGCCGTTACCGAAGGGAGTGGACTATGACATCGCCAGCGATCCGTTTAACCCAGTACAGCCATGGTGCTGGCTGCGGCTGCAAAATCTCACCGAAAGTTCTCGAAACCATCCTGCACAGCGAGCGGGAAAAATTTGTCGATCCGCGTCTGCTGGTCGGCAATGAAACCCGCGACGATGCGGCGGTGTACGACATTGGCAACGGCGTCGGCATCATCAGCACCACCGACTTCTTCATGCCGATCGTCGACGATCCGTTTGATTTCGGCCGTATCGCCGCCGCCAACGCCATCAGCGACGTGTACGCCATGGGCGGCAAACCGATCATGGCGATCGCCATTCTCGGCTGGCCGATCGCCAAGCTGCCGCCGGAGGTGGCGCAGCAGGTGATCGACGGCGGCCGTTTCGCCTGCCAGCAGGCGGGGATCGCGCTGGCCGGCGGCCACTCCATCGATGCTCCGGAACCTATTTTCGGCCTGGCGGTGACCGGCGTGGTCAATACCGAGCGGGTGAAGAAAAACAGCGCGGCACAGGCTGGATCAAAACTTTATCTGACCAAGCCGCTGGGCATCGGTGTGCTGACGACCGCCGAGAAGCAAAGCAAGCTGCGCCCTGAGCATCAGGGCCTGGCGACCGAAGTGATGTGCCGCCTGAACAAGCCGGGCGCCGACTTTGCCGAGGTCGCGGGCGTCACGGCGATGACCGATATCACCGGCTTTGGCCTGCTGGGCCACCTGAGCGAGGTATGCCAGGGCTCCGGTCTGCAGGCGACGGTCTGGTTTGATCGGGTGCCGAAACTGCCGGACGTCGAGGCGTATATCGCCGAGGGCTGCGTACCGGGCGGCACCGGGCGCAACTTCGACAGCTATGGCCATCTGGTGGGCGAGATGAGCGATTTGCAGCGCCAGCTGCTGTGCGATCCGCAAACCTCCGGTGGCTTGCTGTTGGCGGTATTGCCTGAGTCGGAGGCGCAGGTGCTGGCGATTGCCGAGCAGCACGGTATCACGCTCAACGCTATCGGTGAATTGCATGCCGCACAGACCGGGCAGCCGCTGATCGAGGTCGCGTAGTGTCCAACATGCAAGGAAGGCCGGACAGCGACGATTACCCACGCATTTTCCTGCAGGACGTGCCGCTGATTGACGTGCGCGCGCCGATCGAGTTTCAGCAGGGCGCTTTCGCCCAAGCGGTGAATTTACCGCTGATGATCGACAGCGAACGCCAGGCGGTCGGTACCTGCTATAAGCAGCAGGGGCAACAAGCGGCGATCGCGCTCGGCCACAGCCTGGTGAACGGCAAACTGCGCGAACAGCGCACCGCCGCCTGGCTGGCGGCCTGCGCAGAGCGGCCGGAAGGCTATATTTACTGCTTCCGCGGCGGGCTGCGCTCGCAGCTGGTGCAGCAATGGCTGCATGAGGCCGGCGTGAATTATCCGCGTATCACTGGCGGTTATAAGGCATTGCGCAATTATCTGCTCGGTGTACTGACGCAAAGTGCGGCATTGCCGATGGCCCTGGTGGGCGGCAATACCGGCAGCGGCAAGACGCTGCTGGTCAACGAACTGGCCGACGGCGTCGATCTGGAAGGCGCGGCGCGCCATCGCGGTTCATCTTTTGGCCGAACGCTGGCGGGACAGAGCTCGCAGATAGATTTTGAGAATCGTCTGGCTGTGTTATTGCTGAAAAAACAGCATGGTGGCAGCCGCCGTTGGGTGCTGGAAGACGAAGGGCGGATCATCGGCAGCAACAATCTGCCGTTGCCGTTGTTCAACGGCATGCAGCAGGCGCCGGTGGCGGTGATCGACGATCCGTTCGACATTCGCCTGGCGCGCCTGCAGGCGGAATATATCGACGGCATGCGCGAACAGTTCGAACAGGCTTATGGCGTGGAAGAAGGCTGGCGACAGTACGACGACTATTTGCACCACGGCCTGTTCGCCATCCGCCGCCGTTTGGGCCTGGAGCGCTTCCAGCAGCTGACGCAGCGGTTGGAGGCGGCGCTGCGGGCGCAGCGCCTCAGCGGCCAGGGCGACGCGCACCGTGAATGGTTGGCGCCCCTGTTGCAGCAGTACTACGATCCGATGTATTGCTATCAGTTGGAAAAGAAAGCCCAGCGGATTGTCTTCCGTGGGGACTATGCAGAAGTAAGAGAATTCTTGATGACGTTCAGCCAGAAAAACGGTGATTAATGCGACTGTTCATAGCCGAGAAACCGAGTTTGGCGCGCGCCATTGCCGACGTCTTGCCCAAGCCGCATCGCCGCGGCGACGGCTATATCGCCTGTGGCAACAACGACGTGGTGACCTGGTGCGTCGGCCACCTGTTGGAGCAGGCTCAGCCTGACGCCTATGACAGCCGCTATGCGCGCTGGTCGTTGGCGGATCTGCCGATCATCCCCGAAAAATGGCGCTTGCAGCCGCGGCCGTCGGTCAGTAAACAGCTCAACGCCATCAAAAAGTTGCTGCTCGAAGCCGATGAGGTGGTTCACGCCGGTGACCCGGATCGCGAAGGGCAACTGTTGGTGGATGAGGTGCTGGACTACCTGGATTTGACGGCGGAAAAGCGCCAGAACGTGCGCCGCTGTCTGATCAACGATCTCAACCCGCAGGCGGTGGAGCGCGCGGTCGAGCGGCTGCGCGACAACCGAGACTTTATCCCGCTGTGCGTGTCTGCGCTGGCGCGCTCGCGCGCCGACTGGCTGTACGGCATCAATATGACCCGCGCTTATACGCTGCTGGGCCGCAACGCCGGCTACGACGGCGTGCTGTCGGTGGGCAGGGTGCAGACGCCGGTGCTGGGATTGGTGGTGCGGCGCGATGAAGAGATCGAAAACTTCGTGCCGAAAGACTTCTTTGAGGTCAAAGCGCACATCGTTACGCCGAAAGAAGAACGCTTTGTGGCGCTGTGGCAACCCAGCGACTCCTGCGAGCCTTATCAGGATGAAGAGGGGCGTTTGCTGCACCGGCCGTTGGCGGAGCACGTGGTCAAGCGCATCGAAGGCCAGCCGGCCCTGGTCACGTCTTATAACGATAAACGGGAATCAGATACCGCGCCGCTGCCGTTTTCGCTCTCCACGCTGCAAATCGAAGCCGCCCGGCGTTATAACCTCAGCGCGCAACAGGTGCTGGACGTTTGCCAGCGGCTGTACGAAACCCACAAATTGATCACCTATCCGCGTTCCGACTGTCGCTATCTGCCGGAAGAGCATTTCGCCGGCCGCCACGCGGTGCTGAACGCCATCAGCGTGCACCAGCCTGAACTGTACCCGCAGCCGGTGATCGACAGCGATCGCCGCAACCGCTGCTGGGACGATAAAAAGGTCGATGCGCACCATGCCATCATTCCCACCGCCCGCGCCGGCAAGATTAATCTGACGCAGGATGAACGGAACGTGTATGGGCTGGTGGCGCGTCAGTATCTGATGCAGTTTTGTCCGGATGCGGTGTTCCGCAAATGCGTGATCGAGCTGGATATCGCCGGCGGCAAATTCATCGCCAAGGCGCGTTTTCTGGCGGAGGCCGGCTGGCGCACGCTGCTGGGCAGCAAGGAGCGCGACGAGGAAAACGAAGGTGCACCGCTGCCGGTGGTGGCCAAGGACGATGAGCTGCTGTGCGAGCGCGGTGAAGTGGTGGAGCGCCAGACGCAGCCGCCGCGGCCGTTTACCGACGCCAGTCTGCTGTCGGCTATGACCGGCATCGCGCGATTCGTACAAGATAAAGCGTTAAAGAAAATCCTGCGGGCGACCGATGGTTTAGGAACGGAAGCGACGCGAGCGGGGATCATCGAATTGCTGTTCAAGCGGGCGTTTCTGTACAAGAAGGGACGCTATATTCACTCCAGCGAAACCGGGCGCGCGTTGATTCACTCGCTGCCGGATCTTGCTGCACGCCCTGATATGACGGCCAACTGGGAAGCCACGCTGACGCAAATCAGCGAGAAATCCTGCCGCTATCAGGATTTTATGCAGCCGTTGGTCGGCACGCTGCAAGAGCTGATTTATCAGGCTAAGCAGAGCCGGGCGAGCATGGCGTTTCGTGGATTGCCGCCGCCGCCCTCCAGCGGGGGCAAAAAACGCAGGAAAAGCGCCGGCAAGGCGCAGGAGAAGAGTGAATGAAGCGTGGACTCAGTGGGGTATTGGCTGCCGCTGCCCTGATGTTTTCCGGCCTGGCGGCCGCCAATCGCGGCGATGTGGACGTGGTATTGCCGGTTTCGCCGGAGATCTGGGGCACGGCCAAAAGCGGCGTCAACCCGCCGCCGGCGCAGCCCTGCAACCGCTGTTGCGTCTACCAGAATCAGAACTATTCCGAGGGCGCGGTGCTTAAAGTGGAAGGGGAAGTGCTGCAGTGCGTGCGTGAGCCTAACACCATTGGCACCAACCCCTTGATTTGGGTGCGATTGAAGAAGTGACGATGTAACCTGTCGCCGCGTTCAGCGTGAATCGGCTTGCGCGGCGATATAGTCTGCCAGCAGTGGAACGTCAGCGGGCGCCAGAGCGTATTCCTGCGCCTGTTGCGGCGTGACCCAGACCAGCGCCGAGTGGCAGCGCTGCTGCAGTTCACCGGAGAACTCCGCGACTCGCCAGGCGTGCAGCCGGATGGTGCGTTCGCCTTGCCGCCACTGATTGCTGCCCACATAGTTGCCGATACGGGCGCAAATCCCCAACTCCTCATCCAGCTCGCGCGCCAGCGCTTCTGGCTGGCTTTCGCCAGCTTCAACCTTGCCGCCGGGAAACTCCCATAGACCGGCCTGATCGCTGCCTGTGCCGCGCTGGGCCAGCAAAATGCGGCCGTTCTGTTCCAGAATGGCGGCTACCACATCGATAATTTTCATTGGCTTCACAGAGTAAAACCCCGGCGAGCGCCGGGGTGATGGGGTTACAGCGTAAATTCCGCCCACACCGGTGCATGGTCGGAAGGTTTCTCCATACCACGGGTTTGGTAATCGATGCCGGTGGCGATGCAGCGCGAAGCCAGCGGGGTGCTGGCCAGCAGCAGATCGATGCGCAGGCCGCGGTTGTCGTCGAACCCTTTGGAGCGGTAGTCGAACCACGAGAATTCGTCGTTGCGCCCCGGGTTGGCGTGGCGGTAGGTATCCACCAGGCCCCAGTTCAGCAGGCGGTCCATCCATTCGCGCTCTTCCGGCAGGAAGGAACACTTGCCGGTGCGCAGCCAGCGTTTACGGCTGTCTTCGCCGATGCCGATGTCATAATCGCTGGGGCTGATGTTCATGTCCCCCATGATCAACACCGGGGATTCCGCCGACAGCTGCTGCTCCAGGTAGTTTTGCAGATCCTGATAAAAGCGTGTTTTAGCCGGGAATTTGATCGGATGGTCGCGGCTTTCACCTTGCGGGAAGTAGCCGTTGATCACTGTCAGCGTGCCCTGTGGCGTAGCCAGATCGGCCATGATGATGCGACGTTGCGCGTCTTCTTCATCGGTCGGGAAACCGCGGCGCACGGCCAGAGGCTCCGCTTTGGTCAGCAGCGCAACGCCGTAATGGCCTTTTTGCCCGTGATAGAACACGTGATAGCCGTGCTGGCTGACTTCTTCCAGCGGGAACATGTCGTCGTGAACTTTAGTTTCCTGCAGACCGATCACGTCGGGCTGGTGCTGTTCGATAATTGCCGCCAGCTGATGCGGACGCGCGCGCAGTCCATTGATATTAAAAGAGACAAACTTCATGTGCGGTGCCGTTTTCACGAGAAAAATGTGCTGTGATAGTAGCAGAGTTTGGCGGGAAATGTAACGCAGACAGCAGCGGGACCGCTGACTGCGCAGCGGGTTTATTTCGCCCAGCGGTCGTAATTTTTAGGCTGATAGTCGTCAAACTGTTGCAGCAGCGTTTGTGCCGATTCACTGATGTGCAGGGTGCCGAGATAGTCGTGGCGCATAAAGCCCTGATCGGCGACGTGCTCGAGGAACTGGCTCAGCGGGCGGTAGAATCCGTTGACGTTCAGCAGGCCGACCGGTTTGTTGTGATAGCCGATTTGCCCCCAGGTCCAGATTTCAAACAGCTCTTCCAGCGTGCCGATGCCGCCGGGCAGGGCGATAAAACTGTCCGCCAGCGCCGCCATACGGGCTTTGCGCGTATGCATATCGGGCACCACTTCCAGTTCGGTCAGGCCGCGATGCGCCGTTTCCGCTTCAACCAGGCGTTCGGGGATAATGCCGACAGCTTCACCGCCCGCGGCCAACACGGCGTCCGCCACGATCCCCATCAATCCTTTTTTGCCGCCGCCGTAGATTAAACGGCGCCCCTGTGCGGCCAGCAGTTGCCCCAGTTGACGAGCCTGCTCGGCATAAGCGGGATTGACGCCTTCGCTGGCGCCACAAAAAACGCAAATATTGTTTCGCATCCACCTGTTCCTTACTGCACTAAAGAAGCCAGTGGTATAGCGAATTGTCGGCCGGAGTTCAAGTTACTGCTGGGAGTGAGGAAATAAAACATCGAGGTGAAAGCGGGGAATAAGGGGAGATAAATTGAGTTTATTGATACGAGGGCATTGGGTGCGATGTGCTTTAAGTCGATTTGGGAATGTTCTTCAAAGGAGGGGGGTGAGGGAAGGATGATTCGTCGCTGTGCGACTCACCCTGCGGGCCGCGCTGAAGCGCGTTGTCTCACTGCGTGAGATTCTCATCCTTCCCCAATACGGAGCGTTATGGAGGCGATGAACTTTTAATTCGGTTTGGGGATTTCTGCAAGG
>NZ_VOSN01000013.1:316010-409035 GCF_020858655.1 Serratia montpellierensis | reverse complement strand
CTCCCTTTGGCCGCTCGGGAACCCCACCATATTACATGGCTATTTAACTGGCCTTGCTTGCGAGAGCGCTGTCTCGGTAAGCGGGGCGCATCATATCAAATGAAGCGGATGTGTAAAGCATTGAAATGCAGAAAATGAATCGTTTGCCGTTTTTTTATTCTTGGCGGTGCATCCCTGAACGAAATGCACCGATTTATTGAGCGATTACAGAATAACGGTGCGGTTGCCGTAAACGAAGACGCGCTGCGCCAGCACCTGATACAGCGCGCGGCTAAGCACATTTTTCTCTACGTCGCGCCCGGCGCGCATCATATCCTCGGCGGAATAGGTGTGATCGACGTGGATCACGTCCTGCATGATGATCGGGCCTTCGTCGAGATTGTCGTTAACGTAGTGGGCGGTGGCGCCGATGATTTTTACCCCACGCTCATAGGCCTGGTGATAAGGGCGCGCGCCGATAAATGCCGGCAGGAACGAATGGTGAATGTTGATCACCTGATTCGGATAATGCTGCACGAAGGCCGGGGTCAGCACGCGCATATATTTGGCCAGCACCACGTAATCCGGCTGATATTGATCGATCTGAGCCGTCATTTCGCGGTCGTGTTGCTCACGCGTCAAGCCTTCGTGGCTCACCAAATGGAAAGGAATATCGAAACGTTCCACCAGCGTTTGCAGCGTGTCGTGGTTGCCGATCACGGCGGCGATTTCAACATCGAGGCCGCCATAGGCGCTTTTCATCAACAAGTCGCCCAGGCAGTGAGCCTCTTTGGTGACCAGCACCACGATGCGACGGCGCCCGGTGCTGTGCAGCTCGCGCAGCGAACCTTCCGGCAGCGCGCTGTCCAGATCGGCCAGCAGCGTGTTGTCGTTGAAAATGCCTTCCAGCTCGGTACGCATGAAGAAACGCCCGGTGCGGTGATCGACGAACTCATTATTCTGGACGATATTGAGTTCGTGCTTGTAACAGATGTTGGTGATCTTGGCGATCAGCCCTTTGGCGTCTGGGCAGATGGTGCGTAACACTTTCCGTTGTACATTTTGGTGTGGCATGGGTTTGAGGATCCTGTCTGATACTGAACGGCCTGTCTGCGCAGGCGTAAACGTGAAGCGCCGGCCGCTACCGCCCGCAGCACTTCTTGTATTTTTTCCCTGAGCCGCAGGGACAAATCGCATTTCTGCCGGGCTGGGGTTTAGTGCCGTCGATATAATACCAACGTTGATCGCGACGAAGGAAGCGCGAGCGCTCATGCATCGCCTGCGGTTCGCCGCTTTCGCCATCGGTAAAACGGGCGATGAATTCGACGAAGCCTTCGTCCGGCTCATGACCGGCTTTTTCTTCCACGATCGTCAGGCCCAGCCATTCGGTATTTTTAAAGCTGTCGACGATCGCATTGCGCCAGGCTTCAGCGCCGCAGTCGGGATGCCAGGTGGCGATCAGGTAATCGACGTTATGATTCACATAGGCGGTGAAGCGTGAACGCATCAGCTGGCCGGGCGTCGGCGCCGGCTGGTTGCCGCTGATAAAAGGGGCACAGCATGCGTTATACGCCAGTCCGCTGCCGCATGGGCATGATTCGGGCAAAATAACTCCTGAGAAGACGAGGCAGAAAATGAATTTAGCGCATATGTTACCTAACAATATTCGTCAGTGACAATCTACCCTGAAAGCAGATACCCCTGTTATCGAGAGGATGGCGCTATGCGGCAAATCAAGATCGGACTGGCGTTGGGAGCTGGCTCGGCCAAAGGCTGGGCGCACATCGGCGTGATCAATGCGTTAAAGAAACTGGGAATTGAGGTCGATATCGTTGCCGGCTGCTCTGTCGGTGCGTTAGTGGGCGCGGTGTTTGCCAGCCATCGCCTGCCGGCGATGGAGCAGTGGGTGCGGTCGTTCAGCTATTGGGACGTGATTCGTCTGATGGATTTTTCCTGGCAGCGTGGTGGCTTGTTGCGCGGCGATCGCGTGTTTAATGCCGTCGGGCAGCTGTTGAAGATCAACGATATTGCCGAATGCGCGCTCAAGTTCGGCGCCGTGACGACCAATCTCAGCACCGGCCGCGAACTGTGGCTGACCGAAGGCGATATTCATCAGGCGGTGCGTGCGTCTTGCAGCATGCCCGGCCTGTTGGCGCCGGTGTGGGCCGACGGCTATTGGCTGGTGGACGGCGCGGTGGTCAATCCGGTTCCGGTGTCGCTTTGCCGGGCGCTGGGCGCCGATATCGTCATTGCGGTCGATCTGCAGCATGACGCGCACCTGATGCAGCAGGATTTGTTCTCGGTACGCATTGAGGACGAAAGTTCGGACGATGCGCCTGCCGATACCTGGCGCGGGCGTCTGAGAGAGCGCGTCGGCAGAATGCGACAGCGTAAACCGACGACGGCGCCGACGGCGATGGAGATTATGGGCACCTCGATTCAAATGCTGGAAAATCGCCTGAAGCGCAACCGGATGGCGAGCGATCCGCCGGACGTGTTGATCCAACCTTTTTGCCCGCAAATCTCGACGCTGGATTTCCACCGCGCCGATGAAGCGATCGAGGCAGGGTTACTGGCGGTGGAAAAACAACTGGATCGGTTGTTGCCGTTGATAAAAAATAGATAATTCTCGGTTCTCGGTTGGCAATGCGCGGTCGGTCTGATTCAGACGAGCATAAGTGACCTTTTTGAGCCACTATTACACTATGGAAAGGGACGAGGCTCGGCTGATGGCATTACCACTCACTCACAAACGCATCTTGATCGTTGAGGACGAACAGGTTTTTCGTTCCGTGCTGGTCGGTTATTTGACCTCGCTGGGCGCTGAAACCGGCGAGGCGACCAACGGTTTGCAGGCGCTGAGTGCCGTCGAGGACTTCAAGCCCGATCTGATTCTGTGCGATCTCGCGATGCCGGAAATGGGTGGTATCGAATTCGTTGAGCACCTGCGTTTGCAGGGAGGGCAGATCCCGGTGCTGGTGATCTCGGCCACCGACAAGATGGCCGACATTGCCAAGGTGTTGCGCTTGGGCGTACAGGATGTCCTGCTGAAGCCCCTGACCGATCTCAATCGCCTGCGTGAAGCGGTGCTGGCGTGTTTATACCCCAATATGTTCACCTCCCAGGCGATGGAAGAGGTTGAGCTTTTTCAGGATTGGGATGCGCTGAGCAAAAATCCTTCCGAAGCCGTCAAACTGCTTAAACAACTGCAACCGCCGGTACAGCAGACCATTGCACATTGCCGGATCAACTATCGGCAGTTAACCACGGGCGAAAATCCCGGCCTGGTGCTGGATATTGCCGCGTTGTCAGAAAAAGACCTGGCATTCTATTGCCTGGACGTCACGCGCGCCGGTGATAATGGCGTATTGGCGGCATTGCTGTTACGCGCATTATTTAATGGGTTGCTGCAAGACCATCTGGCTAATCAGCAACATCGCCTGCCGCAAATGTCAGCATTGTTAAAGCAGGTTAATCAATTATTGCGGCAGGGGAAATTAGACGGACAATTCCCACTGTTGCTGGGATATTATCACGCCGAAAATAAGAACCTGATTTTGGTGTCCGCCGGGCTGCATGCCAACGTCAATACCGGTGATAATCAAATTCAGCTGAGCAACGGCGTACCGCTGGGGACGCTGGGGGCGACCTACATGAACCAGATCAGTCAACGTTGCACCGCCTGGCAATGTCAGGTGTGGGGCAGCGGGGGCCGATTGCGGCTGATGCTGAGCGCTGAATAACGGGCGCCGAGCGGCGAGATCTTAAGCTATTCACTTATCGGTAATTAAACCGTTTATTTATTCTCCCGATTATCAGAACGGGTAATAGTCCTAAATGTTTTCTATTTGTGTTCTGGCTAATGCTCGGCGCGCATAAGCTGGTATACTCCGAAGGTTTTTTTATATCGAGCCCAAGCTCATAAAATGAGCGCTTTAGCTTTAAGAGAGGAAATAATGCCTGCTGTAAATCGCAAAGTCAGAAAAGCCGTGATCCCGGTTGCAGGCTTGGGTACGCGGATGTTACCAGCCACCAAAGCCATTCCAAAAGAAATGCTGCCGCTGGTTGATAAACCGCTGATCCAATACGTCGTCAATGAGTGCATTGCGGCAGGGATTAACGAGATTGTGCTGGTCACTCACTCCTCCAAAAACTCGATCGAAAACCATTTTGATACCAGTTTCGAACTGGAAGCGATGCTGGAAAAACGCGTCAAGCGCCAATTGCTGGATGAAGTACAGTCGATCTGCCCGAAAGGCGTTACCGTGATGCAAGTCCGTCAGGGGAATGCCAAAGGCCTGGGGCACGCTATCATGTGCGCCTACCCGATGGTGGGCGATGAGCCGGTCGCCGTGGTATTACCGGACGTGATCCTCGATGAATACAGCGCCGATCCGAAAAAAGACAACCTGCACGACATGCTGCAGCGCTTCGAAGCCACCGGCGTCAGCCAGATCATGGTTGAACCCGTGCCGCATAAGGATGTCGGAAACTACGGCGTAGCCGACTGCAAGGGCGTCGAGCTGCAGCCCGGCGAAAGCGCGCCGATGGTCAGCGTGGTCGAGAAGCCATCGCCGAATAAAGCGCCTTCCAACCTGGCGATCGTGGGTCGTTACGTGCTGTCCGCCGATATTTGGCCGCTGTTGGCGAAAACGCCTCCCGGCGCCGGCGACGAAATTCAGCTGACTGACAGCATCGAAATGCTGATGCAGCAGGAAACGGTGGAAGCGTATCACCTGAAAGGCGTGAGCCATGATTGTGGTAACAAACTGGGTTACATGCAGGCATTTGTGGAATATGGCATGCGTCATGCCAGCCTGGGCAAAGAATTTTCTCAGTGGCTGCAACAGGTTGTTGCCGCTGATAAGAAATAATTGAGTGATCTTTCGTCTTAATTTGAAAAACTAGGATTTTCACATGAAAGTAACAGTTTTTGGTATTGGTTATGTGGGTCTGGTGCAGGCCGCCGTGCTGGCTGAAGTTGGCCATGACGTTATGTGCATTGACGTCGATGAGCGAAAAGTCGAAAACCTGAAAAAAGGCAATATCCCGATTTTTGAACCGGGCCTGACGCCGCTGGTGCAGCAAAACTATGAGGCCGGTCGTCTGCATTTCACTACCGATGCCAAAGCGGGCGTGGCGCACGGGAATATCCAGTTCATCGCCGTCGGTACGCCGCCGGATGAAGACGGTTCCGCTGACCTGAAATATGTCACTGCGGTTGCGCGCACCATCGCCGAGCACATGACCGATCGTAAAGTGGTGATCGACAAATCCACCGTCCCGGTCGGCACGGCGGACAAAGTGCGTCAGGTGATGGCGGAAACGCTGGCGAAACGCGGCAGCAGCGTGCCGTTCGACGTAGTGTCTAACCCGGAATTCCTGAAGGAAGGCGCGGCGGTAGCAGACTGTATGCGCCCTGAGCGCATCGTGATCGGTACCGATAATAAAGATGTGATCGAACCTATTCGCGAGCTGTACGAGCCGTTTAACCGCAATCACGATCGTATGATCATGATGGATATCCGTAGCGCGGAGCTGACCAAGTATGCCGCCAACTGCATGCTGGCGACCAAAATCAGCTTCATGAACGAAATGTCCAACCTGGCGGAAATGCTGGGGGCGGACATTGAGAAAGTGCGTCAGGGTATCGGCTCCGACTCACGCATCGGTTATCACTTTATCTACCCTGGCTGCGGCTACGGTGGTTCTTGCTTCCCGAAAGATGTCCAGGCGTTGATCCGCACGGCGGAGCAGATCGGTTATCAACCGAAGCTGCTGCAGGCGGTAGAGCAGGTCAACTACCAACAGAAAGACAAGCTGAACAGCTTTATCAAAGACTACTTCGGCAGCGATCTGAAGGGTAAAACCTTCGCGCTGTGGGGCCTGGCGTTCAAGCCGAATACCGATGACATGCGTGAAGCGTCCAGCCGTGTGTTGATGGAGCAGCTGTGGGCCGCCGGCGCCACCGTTCAGGCCTACGATCCGGAAGCGATGAACGAAGTTCAACGCATCTATGGGCAGCGTGACGACTTGAAGCTGATGGGAACCAAAGAGGCTGCGCTGCACGGCGCCGATGCTCTGGTGATCTGCACCGAATGGCAGAATTTCCGCGCACCGGACTTCGACGTGATTAAAAGTGAACTGAAGCAGCCGGTGATCTTCGATGGACGTAACCTGTACGATCCGGAGCGTTTGGAGAATCGCGGTTTTACCTACTACGCGATTGGCCGCGGCGCCTCGATTAAACCGGTTATTTAAGGAGTGGGCATGAAATTCCTGGTTACAGGCGCCGCAGGATTTATTGGCTATCACGTTGCAGAGCGTTTGTTGACCGCCGGTCATCAGGTTGTCGGCATTGATAACCTGAACGACTATTATGACGTGGGCCTGAAAACGGCCCGTCTGGACAGACTGGCGGATAAGCCGGGATTCCGCTTTATCAAGCTGGATTTGGCCGATCGTGAAGGGATGGCGGCATTGTTCGCCGAGCATCAGTTCCAACGAGTCATTCATTTGGGGGCTCAAGCTGGCGTACGTTATTCGCTGGTCAATCCGTTGGCTTATGCGGATGCTAACCTGATCGGCCATTTAAACGTTCTGGAAGGCTGCCGTCATAATAAAGTTGAGCATTTGCTCTACGCCTCTTCCAGTTCGGTATATGGCCTGAATCGCAAGCTGCCGTTTGCGACCGAAGATTCGGTTGATCATCCGGTATCACTGTATGCGGCAACGAAAAAGGCCAATGAGCTGATGGCACACAGCTACTCCCATTTATACGGTCTCCCGACGACGGGGCTGCGCTTCTTTACCGTATATGGCCCTTGGGGACGTCCGGATATGGCGCTGTTCAAATTCACCAAGGCCATATTGGCGGGTGAGAGCATCGATGTATATAACCACGGTGAAATGCACCGTGACTTTACTTACATCGATGATATCGCCGAGGCGATTGTGCGGCTGCAGGCGGTTATTCCGCAGGCAGACCCGTCATGGACCGTTGAACAAGGATCGCCGGCGACCAGCTCCGCACCGTATCATGTTTATAATATCGGCAATAACACGCCTGTTAAACTGATGGAATATATCCGTGCGTTGGAGCAGGCATTGGGGGTGACCGCCCGTAAGAATATGCTGCCGATGCAGCCTGGCGACGTGATGGATACCAGCGCAGACACGGAAGAGCTTTATCGTGACATTGGTTTTAAACCGGAAACCAGCGTTGAAGAGGGTGTGAAGCGCTTCGTTGACTGGTATAAGGCATTCTACCAGGTTCAATAATTGAACGTGGGTAATGCGATAAAGGGGGCCTTAGGGTCCCTTTTTTTTCACAGAAATTTCATGCTCGAAGGAAAAGCGAATTAGGATATTTACTAAAAGGATAGGGCGGCGGGAACAGAACGATAAGCTTTAAAATGAAAAGGCCCCCCGCAGGGAGCCTTTCAGATACGGACTGAATCGCTATTACAGCAGGAAATCGTCCAGAGATTTACCTTGCTCTTCGATAGCTTTCTTAATCACCGCAGGCGTACGGCCTTGGCCGGTCCAGGTTTTCAGCTCGCCGTTTTCGTCTTTATATTGGTATTTAGCAGGACGTGCTGCACGTTTTGCTTTACCGGCAGCCTTGTTAGCAGCCATGGTTTGCAGCAGTTCATTCGGGTCGATGCCGTCAGCAATCAGCATTTCGCGGTATTGCTGCAGCTTACGAGTGCGTTCTTCGATTTCTGCTTGAGCCTGGCTGTCTTCTTCGCGACGTTCGTTCACAACAACTTCCAGTTTCTCGAGCATTTCTTCCAGCGTTTCCAGAGTGCATTCTCTTGCCTGGGCGCGCAGGGTGCGGATGTTGTTCAAAATCTTTAATGCTTCGCTCATTGTCCTAGTCTCAAATTATATTGGTGGGGGGCGTCTCGATAATAATAGAGTGCTCTTTTCTTTTCTGCAATAGCCAAATTGACTTGAATACTCAAATTTACCTTTAAAAAAACCATTAATCGGATCAGTCCGACAAATAATAGGAAGGCCTGTTAACTATTACCTTCATCGTGCTTAAGTCAAAATTTCAGCAGATATGCTTTAAAGGGCGCGTGGCGCAAGGCTTTCATCGATAAGTTATCGCCGTAATTTATATCAATATTACAATGGGTTCTGTGGGCTTAATCACGCCATGGCAAGCCAGACATTGTAAACAATAGGGGTATATAGGTAAAGATTGCGTCAGGTAACGTCGGGGCGTCGGCGGAGGCGATTAAATGCCCATTATTGGCCTAACGTATAATAGACAGGCGTTCCAGCGCGGCTACAGCGCCTGCGGAGGGGAAAGGGTGGCTATGCATAATGGGCAAATGACCGAGCCTAACCATTAGCAAGAATTAATAGTGATGACAGGCATACATTATCCTGTAAATAGCTGTTAAAAGAACATGCCGACAGAACGATATGTTTCGCTTGAAAGCGCATTATTACGGCGAACGCAATATTCGTTCGCTTTGGGCTGAGCCGGGGGGCGGGTTATGGTACACTCACCGTCCTAATCAACATTTGAATATTTCTTATACCATCGGAGTGGCGGGGCCATGGCTCAACTTTATTTTTATTACTCTGCGATGAATGCCGGCAAGTCTACCGCGCTGCTACAGTCTTCATATAACTATCAAGAGCGTGGGATGCGCACGCTGGTGTTCACCGCGGAGATCGATCACCGCTATGGCGTAGGCAAAGTCAGCTCACGCATCGGATTATCTTCGCAGGCCCAGCTTTATAACAACGACTCAATGCTCTTCGCCATGATTCAGCAAGAGCATCAACAGCAGCAGGTGCATTGTGTGCTGCTCGATGAAAGCCAGTTCCTGACCAAAGCGCAGGTTGAGCAATTGTGCGATGTGGTGGACCAACTGGACATTCCGGTATTGTGTTACGGTTTGCGCACAGATTTTCTCGGTGAATTGTTTACCGGCAGCCAATATTTGCTGGCCTGGGCCGATAAGCTGGTGGAATTGAAAACCATCTGTCACTGCGGGCGCAAAGCCAATATGGTGTTGCGACTGGACGAGAATGGCAAAGCGATGCATGCCGGTGAACAGGTGGTGATTGGCGGTAACGAGAGCTATGTCTCCGTCTGCCGCAAGCATTATAAAGAGGCGATTCACTCCCTGGATTAGGGGTGAAAACGCCGCCAGAGCCCGCTGAAGGGTTTTGGCGGCGTGCGCCGAAAGGCAGCGCCTCGGGCGCAATAAAAAACCCGCCGTTTGGCGGGTTTTTTTATCGGTTCACGGAACCGTTATTTCTTGGGCTTCTTTACCGCGGCTTTGGCTGCAGCCGGGGCCGCTGCTTCCTCTTCTACTGCTTCGCTGAATTCGCGGCCGTAGAAGGTATCCAGCATGATTTGCTTCAGTTCGGCAATCAGCGGATAGCGAGGGTTGGCGCCGGTGCATTGGTCGTCGAATGCGTCTTCCGACAGCTTGTCGACTTTCGCCAGGAAGTCCGCCTCCTGCACACCCGCCTCACGGATGGAGGTGGGGATGCCCAACTCGGTTTTCAGCTCGTCCAGCCAGGCCAGCAGTTTCTCAATCTTCTGCGCAGTGCGGTCGCCCGGTGCGCTCAGGCCGAGGTGATCGGCGATTTCAGCGTAGCGGCGGCGCGCCTGAGGGCGGTCGTACTGGCTGAAGGCCGTCTGCTTGGTCGGGTTGTCGTTCGCGTTGTAGCGAATGACGTTGGAAATCAGCATCGCGTTGGCCAGGCCGTGCGGAATGTGGAACTCCGAACCCAGCTTGTGCGCCATGGAGTGACAGACCCCGAGGAAGGCGTTGGCGAAGGCGATACCGGCGATGGTGGCGGCGTTGTGCACGCGTTCACGGGCAACCGGATTTTTCGCGCCTTCTTTATAGCTGGCCGGTAGATACTCTTTCAACAGTTTCAGCGCTTGCAACGCCTGGCCGTCGGAGTATTCGTTCGCCAGCACCGAAACGTAGGCTTCCAGCGCGTGGGTGACCGCATCCAGACCGCCAAAGGCGCACAGGGATTTCGGCATGTTCATCACCAGGTTGGCATCGACAATTGCCATGTCCGGGGTCAGCGCATAGTCGGCCAGCGGGTATTTCTGTCCGGTGGTGTCGTCGGTTACGACGGCAAACGGCGTGACTTCCGAACCGGTGCCTGACGTGGTGGTGATGGCGATCATCTTCGCTTTCACGCCCATTTTCGGGAACTTGTAGATACGCTTACGGATGTCCATGAAGCGCAGCGCCAGATCCTCGAAGTGGGTTTCAGGATGTTCGTACAGCACCCACATGATTTTCGCGGCGTCCATCGGCGAACCGCCGCCCAGCGCGATGATGACGTCCGGTTTGAAGGAGTTCATCTGCTCGGCGCCCTTGCGCACGATGCTCAGCGTCGGGTCGGCTTCCACTTCGAAGAACACTTCGGTTTCGATGCCGTGAGACTTCAGAACCTTGGTGATCTGGTCGGCATAGCCGTTGTTGAACAGGAAACGGTCGGTCACGATGAAGGCGCGTTTTGCCCCGTCGGTCGCCACTTCTTCCAGCGCGATAGGCAGCGAGCCCCGGCGGAAGTAGATCGATTTCGGAAGTTTATGCCACAACATGTTTTCTGCTCGCTTCGCTACAGTTTTCTTGTTGATCAGGTGTTTAGGTCCGACGTTTTCAGAGATGGAGTTACCACCCCAGGAGCCGCAACCCAGCGTCAGCGAAGGCGCGAGTTTGAAGTTATACAGGTCGCCGATACCGCCCTGAGAAGCCGGGGTGTTGATCAGGATGCGAGCCGTTTTCATTTTATCGCCGAAGTAGGCGATGCGAGCCGTTTGGTTATCCTGGTCGGTATACAGGCAGGAGGTGTGGCCAATACCGCCCATGGCGACCAGTTTTTCAGCTTTGGCGACGGCGTCTTCGAAGTCTTTGGCACGGTACATCGCCAGGGTAGGCGACAGCTTTTCATGGGCGAAAGGTTCGGACTCGTCGACCAGCTTCACTTCACCGATCAGCACTTTGGTGTTGGCCGGCACTTTGATACCTGCCATCTCGGCGATTTTCGGTGCGGATTGCCCGACGATAGCCGCGTTCAGACCGCCGTTTTTCAGGATGATGTCCTGAACCGCTTTCAGTTCTTTACCCTGCAGCAGATAGCCGCCGTGGGAAGCGAAGCGTTCGCGTACCGCATCATAAATAGCGTCAACGACGATGACCGACTGTTCGGAAGCGCAGATAACGCCGCTGTCGAAGGTTTTGGACATCAGGATAGAGGCGACCACGCGTTTGATGTCTGCGGTTTCGTCTACCACGACCGGTGTATTACCGGCACCGACGCCGATGGCCGGCTTGCCGGAGCTGTAGGCGGCTTTCACCATGCCCTGGCCACCGGTGGCCAGGATCAGGTTAATGTCAGGGTGGTGCATCAGCTGGTTGGACAGCTCGACGGTCGGTTGGTCGATCCAACCGATGATATCTTTCGGCGCGCCGGCGGCGATAGCGGCTTGCAGCACGATATCGGCGGCTTTATTGGTGGCATTCTTCGCACGCGGGTGCGGCGAGAAGATGATGCCGTTACGGGTTTTCAGGCTGATCAGCGCTTTGAAGATCGCGGTAGAAGTTGGGTTGGTGGTAGGAACGATACCGCAAATCAGGCCGATAGGTTCGGCGATGGTGATGGTACCGAAAGTGTCATCTTCAGACAGGATGCCACAGGTTTTTTCGTCTTTATAGGCGTTGTAGATGTACTCGGAAGCGAAGTGGTTTTTGATCACTTTGTCTTCGACGATACCCATTCCGGATTCTTCCACGGCCATTTTGGCCAACGGGATACGGGCATCAGCAGCGGCGAGGGCGGCAGCGCGGAAGATTTTATCCACTTGCTCTTGAGTGAAGTTGGCATATTCGCGCTGGGCTTTTTTGACACGTGCGACAAGCTCGTTCAGTTCAGCGACATTCGTTACAGCCATAATGCTCTCCTGATAATGTTAAACTCTTTCAGTAAATAAGCCGTGCGAGCCACTAGTATAGTCATAACGGGAATAAACGGTGATGAGAATACCGGGGCTTTCCCGCGTTATTTCTTCGCATGCTGCTGATTTGCTTAAAGAGCTTTACCCTACGCCAGCCGGAGGGGCAGACCGTGAGGAGAACGGAATCGGCGATGTGGCCACCCACTTTGTTCTACTCCCTGCCTACGACTAAGAGCTTACCCACTGTTGGGTAGTTGATTTGTGATCTAAATCATGAAAACAGCAAGCTGACACCTTTCAGCTTGCGGGTGTTGGGAATCATTCTTGATAACTGTGAGCAATGACTCTTTTTTCAACATAAAAAATCAAAAGGCCATACATCACTTTAACAAAGGGCATTTATTTCGCTCCATAACTTGCTGACAGTCAAAAATGCTGCTCTGGCCGGATGGATTACCCGCGGCAATTCCATTACATTAGCGCGCATAGGCAGCACACCTTTTTATAGCGATTAATGCGGAGCCATCTGTGGGCCAATCTCTGTTGGATCTTTCCGGCTTTATCAAGTTCTTTGTCGGTCTGTTTGCGCTGGTCAACCCAGTGGGCATTTTGCCGGTATTCATCAGCATGACCAGCTACCAGGCGGAAGCGGGGCGCAATAAAACCAACCTGACCGCCAACCTGTCGGTCGCCATCATTCTGTGGACCTCGTTGTTCCTGGGCGAAGGGATCCTGCGGATGTTCGGCATCTCTATCGATTCGTTCCGCATCGCCGGCGGTATTCTGGTGGTGACTATTGCCATGTCGATGATCAGCGGCAAGCTGGGGGAAGACAAACAGAACAAACAGGAGAAGTCGGAGAGCGCGATCCGCGAAAGCATCGGCGTGGTGCCGTTAGCGCTGCCGCTGATGGCGGGGCCGGGAGCGATCAGTTCCACCATCGTGTGGAGCTCCCGTTATCACAACTGGCAAAGCCTGCTCGGCTTTACGGTCGCGATCGCCTTGTTCGCCTTTTGCTGCTGGCTGTTGTTCCGCGCCGCGCCACTGTTGGTGCGTCTGCTGGGGCAGACCGGCATCAACGTGATCACCCGTATCATGGGTCTACTGCTGATGGCGCTCGGCATCGAGTTTATCGTTACCGGCATTAAGGCGATATTCCCCGGTCTGTTGTAATACGCCTTGTTTAGCCGCGCCTCTTTCGCGTTAGCGTGGCTAAAATTAATTTTAAAGTTTAAATTATTTATTGGCTCGCATTATTATAGTGCACAGGATGAATAAAATTTATGCGGTTGCACTCTTATGTTGCATAAATCTCATGTTGCTGCTCAAAAAAAACGCTAAGCGTTATTTCAATCACTTTTCCTCCCCCATTTCTGCCCATTTCGCCCCCGCTCAACGGTCACGTTGTTGTTAAATTAGTCACATCATTCTGTGGGGCTTGTCTCACTTTCATCCAGGTGTTATTAGTGATTAACCGCACATAGGCAGGTGTTTGTTCTTTGAATGGTTAGATTGTTAACTGAATGTTTCTTTTTGCGGCGGTGAGATTGCGCTGTCGGTTTCAAACGAAATGAATTTGGTTTTTTTGTCTTTAAAATCATAATGATGAGGTTGGTTTTTCCTGCCTTCGATCTTGGGGGCCGGATTGGGCTTCGTGCGATAAAAGAGAATTGCTTAACATTTTCGTAAAATTTATTGGCTATGGAATTTGGCTTCTGCTAATTTCCGAGCAACTTTCCCGTGGTCAATTAACTGAAATGCGCCACAAAAACGGGAATGATTTTTGCTGGTATCCGTTTATTTAGAATTCTTATAAACACTTCACAAACTTCGATAAGCGATGCTTGTCGGTGAAAAGGAGCCTCGATTATGCAGCAAACCCTGAAGCGTACTTCTCTGACCTTGTTGATTAGCGGCGCGTTGGGCGCCGGCACCGTAAATAGCAGTTTGGCGGCAGAGGTTCCGGCCGGCGTCCAATTGGCGCAGCAGCAGAATATTGTGATCAACAACGGTAGCGAAGTGGCTTCATTGGATCCGCATAAGGTCGAGGGCGTACCGGAAAGCAATATCATTCTTAACCTGCTTGAAGGGCTGGTGAGCACCGACGCCAACGGGCATGTGGTGCCGGCGGCGGCGACAAGCTGGGAAAACCAGAATTATCAGCAGTGGACCTTCCACCTGCGCCCCGGCTCGGTGTGGAGCGACGGCAGCCCGGTGACCGCGCAAGACTTCGTCTACAGCTGGCAGCGTCTGGCCGATCCGAAAATCGCTTCGCCCTATGCCAGCTACCTGCAATACACCAAAGTTGAGAATATCGACGACATCCTGACCGGTAAGAAGCCTCCGCAGACCCTCGGCGTTAAGGCGCTGGACGACCAGACGCTGCAGGTGACTCTGAGCGAACCGGTGCCGTATTTCATCAGCATGCTGAGCCACACATCGCTCAAACCGGTGAAACGGGCGGTGGTGGAGAAATTCGGCGATAAATGGACGCTGCCGGCCAACTATGTCGGCAACGGCGCTTACCGCCTGAAAGAGTGGGTGGTGAACGAGCGCATCGTGCTGGAGCGCAGCCCGAGCTACTGGAACAACAAGCAGACGGTGATCAACCAGGCGACCTTCCTGCCGATTACCTCAGAAGTGAGCGACGTCAACCGCTTCCGCAGCGGCGAGATCGACATCACCAACAGCGCCATTCCGCCGTACCTGTACGTCAAGATGAAGCGCGAAATGCCCGAACAGCTGCACGTTAACCCTTATCTGTGCACCTTCTATTACGAGCTCAATAACAAGCGGGCGCCGTTCACCGATCCGCGCGTGCGTACGGCGGTGAAGATGACGCTGGATCGCGACATTATCGCCAACAAGATCATGGGCCAGGGGCAGATCCCGGCCTACACCTTTACGCCAACCTTCACGGAGGGCGCCAGCTTCACTCAGCCTGCGTGGGCCGGCTGGAGTCAGGAGCAACGCAACGCCGAAGCCAGGAAACTGCTGGCGGAAGCGGGTTACAGCGACGCCAAGCCGCTGAAGTTCTCGTTGCTGTACAACACCTCCGATCAAAACAAACAGCAGGCGATCGCCGCCGCGTCGATGTGGAAGAAGAACCTGGGCGCCGAGGTCACGCTGCGCAATCAGGAGTGGAAGACTTCGCTGGAGAGCCGCCATCAGGGGCAATACGACGTAGCGCGCGCCACCTGGTGCGGGGATTACAACGAACCCAGCGCGTTCCTGAATCTGGTGCTGTCCAACAGCAGCATCAATACCGTGTTCTACAAGAGCCCGGCGTTCGACGCCATCATGGCCGCCACGCTGAAGGCGCCGGATGAGGCCGCGCGCGCCGCGCTCTATCAGCAGGCGGAAGCGCAGCTGGACAAAGACTCCGCGTTGGTTCCGGTTTATTACCGCGTCAGCGCGCGGTTGATCAAGCCGACGGTGGGTGGGTTCACCGGCAAAGATCCGCTGGACTATACCGACGTTAAAAATCTCTACATTATCAAGCAGTAAAGGGGTATTCCTCACGCCGAGGCGCTGGGGAATATAGGGAAGGCCGGCCGCCGCATTCGTTCCGCGGCGGCGGGAAAACAAAGTCCGCTTACGGGCAACGCAGGTTCCACGAAGAACCTGTGATAATAAAAAACTGGAGTCGATAAGTATGACCAACATCACGAAGAAAACGCTCATTGCCGCCGGCGTCATCACCGCGCTGGGTATCACAGCAACCACCAGCGCCTTCGCTGCTGACGTCCCGGCGGGCGTGCAGCTGGCCGACAAGCAGGAAATCGTCAAAAACAACGGTTCCGAAGTGCAGTCGCTGGATCCGCACAAAATCGAGGGCGTGCCGGAAAACAACGTCACGCGCGACCTGATGGAAGGTTTGGCGAACAACAGCCCGGACGGTTCCATCGTGCCGGGCGTCGCGGAAAGCTGGGATAACAAGGATTTCAAAGTCTGGACCTTCCACCTGCGTAAAGACGCAAAATGGTCTAACGGCAAGCCGGTGACGGCGCAAGATTTCGTCTACAGCTGGCAGCGCGTGGTGGATCCGAAAACCGCGTCGCCTTACGCCAGCTACCTGCAGTATGCCCATGTGGAAAACGTCGATGACATCATCGCCGGTAAAAAAGACAAGTCGACGCTGGGCGTGAAGGCCATCGACGACCACACCTTCCAGGTGACCCTGAGCGAGCCGGTGCCTTATCTGGTTGAAATGACCCCGCACTACGCCATGAAGCCGGTTTACAAAGACGCGGTGGAGAAGTTTGGCGAGAAGTGGACGCTACCGGCCAACTACGTCAGCAACGGCGCTTATAAACTGAAAGACTGGATTGTCAACGAACGCATCGTACTGGAACGCAACCCGGAATATTGGGATAACGCCAAAACCATCATCAATAAAGTGACGTTCCTGCCTATTTCGTCGGAAGTGACCGACGTTAACCGCTACCGCACCGGTGAAATCGACATGACCTACAACAACATGCCGATCGAACTGTTCCAAAAACTGAAGAAAGAGATCCCGAAAGAGGTGCATGTCGATCCTTACCTGTGCACCTATTACTACGAAATCAACAACCAGAAGGCGCCGTTCACCGATGCGCGCGTGCGTGAAGCGCTGAAGCTGGGCATGGATCGCGACATCATCGTCAACAAGGTGAAAAACCAGGGCGACCTGCCGGCCTACAGCTTTACGCCGCCATACACCGACGGTGCCAAGCTGACCGCACCGGAGTGGTTCGGCTGGACGCAGGAAAAACGCAACGAAGTGGCGAAGAAACTGCTGGCTGACGCCGGATACGGCCCGGGCAAACCGCTGACCTTCTCCCTGTTGTACAACACTTCCGATCTGCACAAGAAGCTGGCGATCGCCGCCGCCTCCATCTGGAAGAAAAACCTGGGTGTGGACGTGAAGCTGGTGAACCAGGAGTGGAAAACCTTCCTGGATACTCGCCATCAGGGTACCTATGACGTGGCGCGCGCCGGCTGGTGCGCCGACTACAACGAGCCGAGCTCGTTCCTGAACATGATGCTGTCCGACAGCAGCAGTAACACCCCGCACTATAAGAGCGCCGAGTTCGACAAGCTGATGGCCAACGTGTTGACCGCGAAGACCAAAGACGAGCGCGCCGAGCTGTATCAGAAAGCGGAAGTTCAGCTGGATAAAGATTCCGCCATCGTTCCGCTGTATTACTATGTGAACGCCCGTTTGGTGAAACCTTACGTCGGTGGCTACACCGGCAAAGACCCGCTTGATAACGTGTACGACAAAAACCTGTACATCATCAAGCATTGATACGGTAAGAGCCGGCGGCGCAGGCCGCCGGCCCATGTTGAGAATAATAAGCCGTCATCAGGCTGTCGCACAGGGTTAGGGCAATGCTTAAATTTATACTTCGTCGCTTATTGGAAGCGATCCCGACACTATTTATCCTTATCACCATCTCATTCTTCATGATGCGCCTGGCGCCCGGCAGTCCATTTACCGGGGAACGCGCATTACCGCCGGAAGTGATGGCAAACATCGAAGCCAAATACCATTTGAACGACCCGATCTGGAAACAGTACGGTCATTATCTGGCGCAGCTTGCGCAGGGAGACTTCGGCCCGTCCTTTAAATATAAGGACTATTCAGTCAACGATCTGGTCGCCAGCTCTTTCCCGGTTTCCGCCAAACTCGGCCTGGCCGCGTTTCTGCTGGCGGTGGTGCTGGGCGTGAGCGCCGGCGTGATCGCCGCGTTGAATCAGAACACCAAATGGGACTACACGGTGATGGGGTTCGCCATGACCGGGGTGGTGATACCCAGTTTCGTGGTGGCGCCGCTGTTGGTGCTGATCTTCGCCATCACGCTGAAATGGCTGCCGGGCGGCGGCTGGAACGGCGGCGCGCCTAGATTCATCATTCTGCCGATGGTGGCGCTGTCGCTGGCCTATATCGCCAGCATCGCCCGTATCACGCGCGGCTCGATGATTGAAGTGCTGCACTCCAACTTCATCCGCACCGCGCGCGCCAAAGGCTTGCCGATGCGTCGCATCATTTTCCGCCACGCGCTGAAACCGGCGCTGCTGCCGGTGCTGTCCTACATGGGGCCGGCATTTGTCGGCATCATCACCGGTTCGATGGTGATCGAAACCATCTACGGTCTGCCGGGGATCGGCCAGCTATTCGTTAACGGTGCGCTGAACCGTGACTACTCCCTGGTGTTGAGCCTGACCATCCTGGTCGGCGCTTTGACCATTCTGTTCAACGCGATCGTCGATGTGCTGTATGCGGTCATCGATCCGAAAATCCGTTATTAATCTGGAGCACGCGAATGATGTTGACTAAAAAGAACAGCGAAGCTCTGGAACACTTCAGCGAGAAGCTGGAAGTGGAAGGGCGCAGCCTGTGGCAAGACGCGCGCCGGCGCTTTATGCACAACCGCGCGGCGGTCAGCAGCCTGTTCATTCTGGTGCTGATCACGCTGTTTGTGGTGCTGGCACCGATGCTGTCGCAATTTGCCTACGATGATACCGACTGGGCGATGATGTCCGCCGCGCCGAGCCTGGAATCGGGGCACTACTTCGGCACCGACTCTTCCGGGCGCGATCTGCTGGTGCGCGTGGCGATCGGCGGGCGCATCTCGCTGATGGTCGGCGTGGCCGCCGCGCTGGTGGCGGTGGTGGTAGGTACCTTGTACGGCGCGATGTCCGGCTATCTGGGCGGCAAGGTTGACTCGGTGATGATGCGCCTGCTGGAGATCCTCAACTCCTTCCCGTTCATGTTCTTCGTCATCCTGCTGGTGACCTTCTTCGGCCAGAATATCCTGCTGATCTTCGTGGCGATCGGCATGGTGTCGTGGCTGGATATGGCGCGTATCGTACGCGGGCAGACCCTCGGCCTGAAGCGTAAGGAGTTCATCGAAGCGGCGCTGGTGTGCGGCGTTTCCACGCGCAACATCGTGCTGCGGCATATCGTGCCGAACGTGCTCGGTGTGGTGGTGGTGTATGCGTCGCTGCTGGTGCCGAGCATGATCCTGTTCGAATCCTTCCTCAGCTTCCTGGGGCTGGGCACGCAGGAGCCGCTCAGCAGCTGGGGCGCATTGCTCAGCGACGGCGCCAACTCAATGGAAGTTTCACCGTGGTTGCTGCTGTTCCCGGCGGGTTTCCTGGTTGTCACTCTGTTCTGTTTCAACTTTATCGGCGATGGCCTGCGTGACGCCCTCGACCCGAAAGATCGTTAAGGAGTGCAATCATGAGCACCATTGAACATCCTCAACTGCAAACCGGCACCGGCGTCAAAACGTCGCCGCTGCTGGACGTGAAAGACCTGCGCGTCACGTTTTCCACGCCGGACGGCGACGTGACGGCGGTGAACGATCTGAACTTCGACCTGCGGGCCGGCGAAACGCTGGGCATCGTCGGTGAATCCGGCTCCGGTAAATCGCAGACCGCGTTCGCCCTGATGGGGCTGCTGGCCAGCAATGGCCGCATCGGCGGCTCGGCCAAATTCAACGGCCGCGAAATCCTCAACCTGCCGGAAAATCAGCTCAACAAGTTGAGGGCCGAAGAGATCTCGATGATCTTTCAGGACCCGATGACCTCGCTCAACCCTTATATGCGCGTTGGCGAACAGCTGATGGAAGTGCTGATGCTGCATAAGAAAATGAGCAAAAGCGAAGCCTTCGAAGAGTCGGTACGCATGCTCGACGCGGTGAAAATGCCGGAAGCGCGCAAGCGCATGCGCATGTATCCGCACGAGTTTTCCGGCGGCATGCGCCAGCGCGTGATGATCGCCATGGCGCTGCTGTGCCGGCCGAAGCTGCTGATCGCCGACGAGCCGACCACTGCGCTGGACGTGACCGTTCAGGCGCAGATCATGACGCTGCTCAACGAGCTGAAGCGCGAGTTCAACACCGCCATCATCATGATCACCCACGACCTGGGCGTGGTGGCCGGCATCTGCAACAAGGTGCTGGTGATGTACGCCGGCCGTACCATGGAATACGGCAGCGCGCGCGAGGTGTTCTACCAGCCGAGCCACCCGTACTCCATCGGTCTGTTGAACGCGGTGCCGCGTCTCGACGCCGAAGGCGAAGCGTTGCTGACCATTCCCGGCAACCCGCCGAACCTGCTGCGGTTGCCGAAAGGCTGTCCGTTCCAGCCGCGCTGCCCGTACGCCATGGAACAGTGCGCGAGCGCTCCGCCGTTGGAGCAATTTGGGGAAGGGCGCCTGCGCGCCTGCTTTAAACCGGTGGAGGCGTTGGTATGACAGCGGTAACCGACAAGAAAGTGCTGCTCGAAGTCGCCGATCTGAAAGTGCACTTCGATATTCATGACGACAAACAGTGGTTCTGGCAGCCGCCGAAAACCCTGAAAGCGGTCGATGGCGTCACGCTGCGGCTGTTCGAGGGGGAAACCCTGGGCGTGGTCGGCGAATCCGGCTGCGGCAAATCCACCTTCGCGCGCGCCATCATCGGCCTGGTGAAGGCCACCAGCGGGCGCGTCGCCTGGCTGGGCAAAGATCTGCTGGGCATGAGCGACGCCGACTGGCGTAAAACCCGCAGTGATATCCAGATGATCTTCCAGGATCCGCTGGCTTCGCTCAACCCGCGCATGACCATCGGCGAGATCATCGCCGAACCGCTGCGCACCTACTACCCGAAAATGCCGCGTCAGGAAGTGAAGGACAAGGTCAAGGCGATGATGCTGAAGGTCGGCCTGCTGCCTAACCTGATCAACCGCTACCCGCACGAGTTCTCCGGCGGCCAGTGCCAGCGTATCGGCATCGCACGCGCGCTGATCCTCGAACCGAAGCTGGTGATCTGCGACGAGCCGGTCTCTGCGCTGGACGTGTCGATTCAGGCGCAGGTAGTGAACCTGTTGCAGCAGCTGCAGCGCGAGATGGGACTGTCATTGATCTTTATCGCCCACGATTTGGCGGTGGTGAAGCACATTTCCGATCGCGTGTTGGTGATGTATCTGGGCCATGCGGTGGAGTTGGGCACCTATGACGAGGTGTACCATAACCCGCAGCATCCTTACACCAAAGCGCTGATGTCGGCGGTGCCGATCCCGGATCCGGACAAGGAGAAGGAGAAGCAGATCCAGCTGTTGGAAGGGGAGTTGCCTTCGCCGATCAACCCGCCGACCGGCTGCGTGTTCCGCACCCGCTGCCCGATCGCCGGGCCGGAGTGCGCCAAGACGCGTCCGCTGCTGGAGGGCAGCTTCCGCCACGCGGTATCCTGCCTGAAGGTCGATCCGCTGTAATGCGCCGCTAGCCGGCAACAAAAAGCCCCGCTGAATAAGCGGGGCTTTTTTTATCCGATGCGCTGGCGGCGAATCATTCTTTCCACAGAATGTGGCACAGCTTGTGGTCTTTCTCGCGGCAGATCAGCACGCGGGCGAACACGTCGTTGATCGGCTCGCCGTCGCTGTCTGCCAGACCGATCACCACTTCGGCGAAGAAGTCCGGGTTCAGGTCGTAATCCACGTGCTCGCTCCAGTCTTCGGAGGGATCGTACAGTTCGGCGCCGCCGCGCTCTTCAAACTGCAGGTTGAACAGCAGAATATCCGCCGGATCCAGATTGTCGCCGGCCAATTCGAGAAAGATGTCGTAGGCCTGTTCCAGCGTTTCGTCTTCGGTAAGGCGGTTATTCAAATCCATAAAAAAATCCTGATAACAAATGATTTGGCGTTATTAAAGCATGCTCGTCGCGGCTTTTACAGCAGCGGGCTGAAAAAGTAGAACAGGCGCTCGACCAGGCGATGCCAGAATGGCCGCTTCAGCCACTCTTTGGCGTTCAGCAACTGGGAACGGGCGATGTAATCTTCCTGCACGCAGGCCAGATCGCTGCCGAAGCCGTCATCGTCGATCACCAGCGTGATCTCGAAGTTCAGCCACAGGCTGCGCATGTCCAGATTAACGGTGCCGACCAGGCTGAGCTGGCCGTCCACCAGCACGCTCTTGGTATGCAGCAGGCCACCTTCGAACTGATAGATTTTCACGCCGGCCTCCAGCAGCTCGGAGAAGAATGCGCGGCTGGCCCAGCGCACCATCATCGAATCGTTGTCGCGCGGCACGATGATACTGACCTCAACGCCGCGTAGGGCGGCGGTGCAAATGGCGTGCAGCAGATCGTCGCTCGGCACGAAGTACGGCGTGGTCATGATCAACTGCTCGCGCGCAGAATAGACCGCTGTCAGCAGCGCCTGGTGGATCATCTCCTCGGGGAAGCCGGGGCCGGAGGCGATCACCTGAATGGTATGGCCGCTTTCCTGCTCGAACGGCATGATATTGACGTCCGGCGGCGGCGGCAGAATGCGCTTGCCGGTTTCAATCTCCCAGTCGCAGGCATAGACGATGCCCATGGTCGTGGCCACCGGGCCTTCCATGCGCGCCATCAGGTCGATCCATTGGCCGACGCCCGCATCCTGCTTGAAGTAGCGCGGATCGACCATGTTCATGCTGCCGGTATAGGCGATATAGTTGTCGATCAGCACCACTTTGCGGTGCTGGCGCAGATCCATGCGGCGTAGAAATACGCGCAGCAGGTTGACCTTCAGCGCTTCGACCACTTCGATGCCGGCATTGCGCATCATCGCCGGGTAGGGGCTGCGGAAAAATTGCAGGCTGCCGGCGGAGTCCAGCATCAGGCGGCAATGTACGCCGCGCCGGGCGGCGGCCATCAGTGATTCGGCCACCTGATCGACCAGGCCGCCGGGCTGCCAGATATAGAACACCATTTCGATGTTGTGGCGTGCCAGCTCGATATCGCGGATCAGCGCTTTCAGCGTGTCGTCGGTGGTGGTGAGCAGCTGCAGCTGGTTGCCTTTGACGCCGTCGATGTCCTGGCGGCGGTTGCACAGCTGGAACAGCGGTTCGGCGACTTCACTGTACTCGGTAGCGAAGATGCGGCGGCTCTCTTTCAGCTCTTTCAGCCAGCGTGCGGTTGACGGCCACATGGCCTTGGCACGCTCGGCCCGGCGCTTGCCCAGGTGCAGTTCGCCGAACGATAAATAGGCCACGATGCCGAATAGCGGCAGAATGTAGATAACCAGCAGCCAGGCCATGGCAGAGGGAACCGCGCGGCGTTTCATCAAAATGCGCATCGTCACGCCGGCGATCAGCAGCCAGTAGCCGAACACCATGAGCCAACTGATTACGGTATAAAATGTTGTCATAAAGGCGAAAAATCCCGTTCGCAAACCACCAATGATGAGTGTACGCACAGATCGGTCAAGGCGAAACCTTTTATCGGCGCTTATGTTACATAAATATGATGAAGTTAAGGCACTTGCTGAAAATGAAAGGGCGGCTTTTGCCCGCGTGGCGCCCGCTGTACCGCCGATAACTGCGGCTTGGATCACGGACGGAAAGGACTATAATGCCCGCGGTTGGCATTAGACGAACGAGTGACGGAATTATGAGACGCAGTAGAAATGAAGTGGGCCGCTGGCGCATGTTGCGGCAGAGCCAACGCCGCCGGCATCGCTGGCTGGAACGCCAGTCGTGCAGCAATCGCCATATTATCCGGGTGCGGCGTCGCCTGGACGATCAGCATCGGCGCGCGCTGCTGTTTGCGGTATCCTGCGAGTGGTAAAACGAAAACAGTCCCGTGAGGGACTGTTTTGTTATGGCGCCAGGGTTATTTGCCCAGATAGGCGTTGAGCATCCAGACCTGTTTTTCCTGTTCTTTGATGTAATCGCTCATCAGCGACGCGGTGCCTTCGTCACCGGCGTCTGCCGCCACCGCCAGCAGCTCACGCTGCTGTTGCAGCAAGACTGAATACCCTTCCAACAGGCCGCGCAGCGTGCCTTTATCATCGGTCACGTTGGTGTGTTCCTTGATGTCGGCGGTTTTCAGATAGTCGCTGAAAGCGTGACGCGGCTGAGAACCCAGCGTCAAAATACGTTCCGCCAGCTCATCCACCTTGGTCAGCAGATCGTTATATGTCTCTTCGAATTTCGCGTGCAGTTCAAAGAACTGCGGGCCGGTAATATTCCAGTGATAGCCGCGCACGTTCATATACAGCACCTGATAGTTCGCCAACAGCGCATTCAGCGCTTCGGCGAGTTTTGCCGATTGTTTACTGTCGAGGCCGATATGGGTTTTCGCTGCTTTCTTTGCCGTTGCCATAATAATCTTCTCCTGATTATTTGTTCCGATAGTAGACAGAATCAATTTCCATAGCTGTTACAGTAACCGGATTTATCGCAGGGTTAAACACGATAACAGGCATTATTGCCATCGCTCAAACCGATGACGATAAATCCGTCGAGCAAATTGCCGAATCAGTTTACGCAGGATCCGCAGGCGAAAAAAGCCGCTTTTATCGGTTACTTGCGCAGCGCCAGTTTTACCGCGCCAGCGCCCAGCGCCATTAACAGCGCGGCGGCGATCAGCACCGTAATAAACGCGCGCTCAAAGGCCAAACGCGCCAGCTGCGTCAGCTGCTGCGCGCGGTCGGCCGCCATCCCGGCCGCCAGCCGCAGGGCTTCGTCGATGCTGTCGTAGGCCAAATCGCTGACCGGCAGCTCCGCCGGCAGTGCCAGGCTGTGGCTGTAAACCGCCGTCATCAGCCCGCCGAGCAGCGTCACGCCCAGTACGCCACCCAGTTCGTAGGAGACGTCTTCGATGGACGCCGCCATGCCGGATTTCTCCTCCGGCGCGTTCAGCATGATGGCGGTGGACGCGGCGGTGATCACGCCGCCGAGGCCAAAGCCCACCAACGCCAGGCTCACCAGCTGCAGCCCCATACTGCTTTGATACCACAGGGCGAGGCCGGCGATGCCAAAGGTGGTCAGGGCGAAACCGCCGAGGATGATGCTGCGTTCGCCGTAGCGCGGCAGCAGCAAACCGGCCATCGGCCCCGCCAGCGCCGAGGCCAGCGGGATCGGCAAAATAAACAGCGCTGCCTGCAGCGGGCTGAGGCCGAGCACCAGCTGCAAGCGTTGGCTGAGCACCAGCTCGACGCCGATCAGCGCCACCATCGACAGCAGGGCCACGCCGATGCCGCCCGCGAACAGCCGATTGCGGAACAGGGAGAAATCGATCATCGGGTGAGCACTGCGCTGCTGACGACGCACGAACAGCACGAGGAACAATACGCCGATCGTGGCCGCCACGAGCAGGGCGATCGCATCAGGCGTCGGCTTGCTCAGCTCCTTCAGCGCATAGATAGCGCCGACCAGGCCAATCATGATCTGCACCGAACCGACGATGTCCGAAGGGCGCGGGTTATCGCCGCCGCAGCGAGGGATCAGTTTCGACGCCAGCGGCCAGACCAGCAACACGACCGGCACATTGATCAGGAACACCGAACCCCACCAGAAATACTCCAGCAGCAGGCCGCCGACCACCGGGCCGATGGCCGCACCGCCGGAGGCCACCGAGGCCCAGATGCCGATCGCCAGCGCGCGTTCACGTTCGTCGGTAAAGACGTGGCGCACGATGGACAGCGTGGCGGGCATCATCATTGCCGCGCCAACGGCGAGGAACACCCGCGCGGCGATCAGCCATTCGGCGGTGGGCGAGAAAGCGGCGCACAGCGACGCGACGGCAAACACCGGCAGTCCGGCGAGAAACAGCCGTTTATGGCCGATGCGATCGCTCAGCATGCCGGCGCCGGGCAACAGGCCGGCCACCACCAACGGGTAAGCGTTGACGATCCAGAGTTTTTGCGAGGCACTGGCGTCCAGCGCCTGGGTTAAGCGCGGCAGGGCGGTATATAACACCGTCATATCGATAACGATCAGGAAAAGGGCGCTGGCGACCATCGTCAGGATCAACCAGCGGTTCTTGGCGTACATAATTCATATCCAGTTAACGTGGGCGGCGCGGAGGCGCCGCCATTCGGGTAACCCACCGGCGATGCAGGGTGGTATACTGATGACAATATATATCCATACTTTCGTATTGAAAAGAAGGGTTTCTTAATGGGACGTCAACGCAGCATCGATCGCGATAAGGTTTTGGACACCGCCGAAGAGATCGTCGCCACCCAGGGCGCCGCCGGTTTGACCATCGACGCCGTCGCCAAAGCGATGGGGATCTCCAAGGGCGGGGTGCAGTATTGCTTCGGCAGCAAAGACGCCCTGATCGATGCCATGTTCGATCGCTGGGGCAGTGCCTACGAGACGCTGTTCACGGTTATCGCCGGCGACGATCCTTCGCCGCAGACTGCCGTGCGGGCGCATATGTTGGCCACCCAGAGTTCGGATCAGACCGCCAGCGCCAAGGCCGCCGGGCTGATGGCGACGCTGATTCAAACGCCGGAGCATCTGGCGAGCACGCGCGAATGGTATCGCAGCCGCATCGCCGGTTTGGATTTGACCACCGAAGAAGGCAAGCGCGCGCGCCTGGCGTTTCTCGCCACCGAAGGCGCCTTTATGCTGCGTTACTTTGGTTTGATGGATATCGACCAGGCGGAATGGGAAACGATGTTCGCCGATATGCAGGCATTGATATTGACGGGCGGCGACAAGTAAGCGCAGGGACAAGCGGCAGGGAGCATCCTGCCGCGGGCTAAGCCTGATTATTTATAGGCTATCGCATTGATGGTTTCGAAGGTGGTTTTCCCCTCGCGACCGATAATGACGTAATACTTACCGCCCTTTTCATCTACCGCTTTCGACAGACGCGCATGGTCGATCCCCACGGTGTCGTCGCCGTCTTGTGAAATGGTCACCGGACCGATCTCGGTATGTTTCGCCGCCTCTTCCCGAGTGATTTCAATTGCCGCCAGGGAAGAGAATGAGGTGAACGCCAGCAGTGCCAAGAGATATTTAGTTGCCTTCATAATTATTCCTTTTGGAAGATAAAAACGACCCGTAACTGCATCTTGACTACGGCTCAAGTGTAGGTCAGCGGCGGCGGTTTACCATGCAGCGGTAAAAAATAGTCTCAGACGGTGGCGCCTATCACACTGATAGTTAGTCAAGGGGGCGGCGAAAGGCGTATGTTTATCGAACAAGATATTCCCTCGAAGAACCTTTAAGCCAGCCACTCCGTGCTGGCTTTTTTTTTGCAGACAAGTGCCATGGCAGGGCCCCCTGGAGCCAGGGGGCGGGGGGGATTATTTGCGGGCATCCAACAGCGCTTGGGCGTTCTCTGCGGTAACGACGGTCCACGGAATGTAGTAATGCTTCTGCGTGCCACCCTCCCATTTCAGATCCTTGGCGTACTGCTTCCAAATATCCGACTGAGGTTGATAGCTTTCACCTTTCACAGCACGCAGCGCGACGTCGATGGAGCCCTGCATCTGGCCTTTGGCATCTTGCAGAATAGAGACCATTTCACCGGCCTGCACCGCATGAATCGCGTCGGAAACGCCGTCAACGCCGGCAATCGCGAAGTCCTTCACATTCAGGCCGGCGCCTTTGATCGCTTCGATAGCGCCCAGCGCCATCTCGTCGTTTTGGCCGATCACGCCGTTGATTTTACCCCGGTGTTTCTGCAGCCAGTTTTCCATCAGCGGCTGCGCTTCCGCGCGTGACCAGTTGGCCGTTTTGCGTTCAAGTACGGTGACCTGGCCGACACCGCACTCGGCAATCGCTTTATCGTTGCCCTTGCCGCGCTGGATCTCGCCGCTGCCGCCTTTCGGGCCTTCGATAATCACCACGTTCACCTTTTGGTTCTTGCAGTCGAGTTTGTCCAGGACGGCTTTGGCTTCCAGATACCCGCCCAACTCGTCATTAGACACCACTTCAGACGTCATCGCGTCCGTGTTCAGGCGCGCGTTGGTGACCACCACCGGGATTTTGGCTTCGTTGGCATTAGTGACGATATCGATATTGGCTTCAAAATCCATCGGGTTGACGATAATGGCATCGGCGCGCGTCTGGATAGCGGTGGCGGCCTGATCGTTTTGCACCGATGCATCATAACGCCCATCGTAGAAGGTCAGCACGGCTTCGCCGCTTTTCACCGCCGGGTGTTCCTTCCCGAACCTTTCCATCAATTGCACGAACTCGGCTTTGTTGCCGTACATCAATACCGCGATTTTAACCGGGGCGGCCTGAGCAGCCGACAGGCTACCGAACATCATGGCAGAGGCAAACAACGCTATCTTGGTCTTATTCATGGTTTTCTCCTGGTAGAGTTGGGTCTGATGTTATTAATCGCGCTGTTGCTTACGCGAGGGGTCGAGCAAGACGGCAAGAACGATCAATGCGCCTTTGATAATTTGTTGGTAATACGATTGCACACCGAGCAGATCGAGGCCGTTATTCATCACCCCGATAATCAGTACGCCGAAGAAGGTGCCGACCAGCGTACCGACACCGCCGGCCATGCTGGTGCCGCCGATCACCACCGCCGCGATGGCGTCCAGCTCATACCCTGCGCCGGCGTTGGTCTGCGCCGAGCCGGTGCGCGCCGTGAGGATCAGGCCGGCGATGCCGGCCAGCGCGCCGCACAGCGTATAAACCAGAATTTTGATGCGGATGACGTTGATCCCCGAGGTGCGTGCGCTTTTCGGGTTGCCGCCAACGGCGTAGATGTAGCGCCCGAAGAGGGTTTTATTCAGCACGAGCCAGGCGAGGGCGAACAGCACGATGAAGATGATGACGGGCACCGGAACGCCGCCGACATAGCCATTGCCTAACCAGCGGAAATCGCTGTTCAATTGCGATACCGGATTGCCGTTGGTGGTCAACATGGTTAAACCGCGCGCCGCGGAGAGCATGCCCATGGTGACGATAAACGGCTGCAGCCGATAACGGGCTAACACGGTGCCGTTCACCAGGCCGCAAACGATGCCGATGCCCAGCGCCACAATCAGCGGCGCCATGACGGCGGTCGCGGTGTCGCCGATAGCCAATCCGCTGTTGTTGGTGGCGAAGCGAGCGGCAACGATCCCGCTTAACGCCAGCACCGAGCCCACGGAGAGATCGACGCCGGCCGTAATGATGACAAAGGTCATGCCGATCGCCAGAATGCCGTTGATCGAGACCTGGCGCAGGACGATCAGGGTGTTTTCATTGCTGAGAAAATAATTGCTGCTCCAGGCGCCCTGAGCGACCTGGTATTCGCCAATCAGCGCCACGATCAGGCACAGTGCGAAAAAGGCGATGATAATGCCGTACTTGTGCATACGGCGCTTATTGCGGGTGAAAAATGAAATTCCTGGTGATAAGGAGTGGGCGCTGCTCATTTTTTTTCTCTCTCTGTTAAACCGCAAGTTTCATCAGTGCTGCCTGGGTCGCCTCGGCTGCCGAAAGCTCGCCGGCCAACTGCCCGTCGCGAAACACCAATATGCGATCGCTCATGCCGATAATTTCCGAAAGCTCGGAGGAAACCATGATGATCCCTTTGTTTTGCAAGGCGAACTCCGACATAAATCGATAGATCTCTTTCTTGGCGCCGACGTCGATACCGCGCGTCGGTTCGTCGAGCAGCAAAACCTCCGGGTCCAGCAGCGCCCAGCGGCCCAGCACGACTTTTTGCTGGTTGCCGCCGCTCAGGTTGCCCACCGGCTGTTCGCCATCGTGGGTTTTTACGTTGAAGCGCTGGATCATGTCGCGGGTTCGCGCCTGCTCCCGTTTCTCGCTGACAAACCCCATCCGGCTGATGGCGGCAAAAGAGGCGATATTGATGTTTTCACTGACGGAGCGGCACAGCACCAGGCCGGTTTCCTTGCGATCTTCCGTCACGTAGGCAATGCCGCTGTCGATGGCCTTGCGCGGAGAATGGCGGTTCAGCGTCTTGTCACCCACGCGGATCGTGCCGCTGTCGGCATGCTGAACGCCGAAGATAAGATCGAGAAACTCGCTGCGGCCCGATCCCACCAGCCCATAGATGCCCAGGATCTCACCGTGCTTCAGCCGCAGGCTGATATCTTTGATCTTGCTGCGCCAACACAGGTTGTTGACCTCCAGCAAGACCTTTTCGCCGGGCTGATTGAATTTGGCGAACTCGCTGTCGTACTCGCCGCCAATAATGTGTTCGATCAGCTGCTCACGGGTAATGTCAGCGATATAGCCTTCATGGATATAGGCGCCGTCGCGGAAAATGGTGTAGCTGTCCGCGATTTGGAATATCTCTGACAAGCGGTGGGAGACGTAGATAATGCCTTTACCTTTCGCCGCCAGCTGCTGAAGCGTCTGAAAGATTTTCTGCGCATCCTCTTCGCCAATCGCCGAGGTGGGTTCATCCATGATGATGATGTCGGCATTGGCATGCGACAGCGCCTTGGCGATCTCGACCAGCTGTTGCTCGGCGACGCTGAGGTTGCGCATTTTTTCTCGGGCGTCGATCTTGAAATCGAGTTCTTTGAGCAGGCGGGTCGTGCGCTGGTTGAGCGTTGCGAAGTCGACGAACCCCAAGCGTCTCGGCTCGCGGCCCAGCCAAATGTTTTCGGCCACCGTCAGATCCGGGATCGCGCTCAGTTCCTGCTGCACGATGGCGATGCCGGCGTTGAGGGCTTCCCGAGGGTGATGAAATTCGCAGCGTTGGCCATTGATAAAAATGTCGCCGCCATCGGGTTGAATAAAGCCCATCAGAATGCTGAGAAAGGTGGATTTACCCGCGCCGTTGCCGCCGCACAGGGCATGGATGGAGCCGCGCCGCAGGCAAAACTCCGCATTCTTGAGCGCCACGACCGGGCCAAAGGTTTTCCTGACGCCGCTGACCTCCAGCAGGTAGGCGGGCGCGTGAGTCTGGGGATCTCGCGTCACAGTTGTACCTCCGGGTAGGTCTGCTGCAAGCGTTGCAGGTACCGTTGATAAAGCGTCTCGTATTGCGCCTGTCTGCCGGCATGTGGCCGTGTGTGCGTGGCTTCATCCAGCGCAACGAAACGTTGGCACAGTTCGGCCAGCAACGCGTCGGCGTTCCGCTGCGGATCGTCGGCCAACTCCGTCGCCCACATCGCCTGAATGGCGCCGCCCAGCGCGGCGGTCTCTTTGGCTTTCAGACAGACCACCGGGCACCCCATCACGTCCGCGACGATTTGTCGCCAGGCGGCGCTGCGGGCGCCACCGCCGGTGAGGCGGATCTCGCGCGCTTCGATGCCCTGACGGCGAAACAGCTCGATGCCATAGCGCAACCCATAGGTGGCGCTTTCGACCACCGCCAGGCAGAGATTGGCGCGGGTAAAATTGTCGCTATCGAGGTTATGCAGGCTGGCGCGTGCGTGGGGCAGCGGCGGAACGCGTTCGCCATTGAAGAACGGCAGCATCTCGACACCGCCTGCGCCGGGCGCGGCCTGCGCCAACAAAGCGTTAAAGCCGGCAAGGTCTTCGTCCAGCAGCGTTTGTACCGCAGTGGTGGCCGAGGTGACATTCATGGTGCAAATCAATGGCAGCCACCCGTTGGTGCTGGAGCAGAAGCCGGCAATCATGTCCGACTCCGCCGCGACGGGGGCGGCAGACCAGGCGAATAGCGTGCCGGAGGTGCCCAGACTCAGGGTAAGGGTGCCGGCCTCGATGTTGCCGGAACCGATGGCCGCCATCATGTTGTCGCCGCCGCCGGTCGATACCCGCACCGTTGGGCCGAGGCCGAGCTTCTCCGCCGCGGCGGGGCGCACCGTGCCGATGCAGCACTCCGCGCTTTTGAGCGGCGGCAGGGCATGCCACAGGCGGCCGCTGTCGTCGATGAGATCGACGGCGGTTTTGCTCCAGCGACGGGTGCGCACATCGAACAACCCGGTGCCGGAAGCGTCGCCATATTCCGCTACGCGCTCCCCGGTCAGCCAAAAGTTCAAGTAGTCATGGGGCAACAATACGGTGTGCAGTCTTGCCCACAACGCCGGATGGTGCGTCTTGAACCAAAGGATTTTTGACGCGGTATAGCCGGTGGCAATCCGCAGGCCGAGCGTTTCCAGCGAGCCGTTGACCCCGCCGAGCCGTTGCAGGAGCCGTTCGTTTTCCTCTGCGGTTTCGGTATCGCACCACAGCTTGACGCTGTGCAGCACGTTGCCGTCTGCGTCCAGCGGTACAAATCCATGTTGTTGGCCCGAGACCCCCAGAGCGTTAATTTCCCCGGCATCAATACCGGCGTTAGTCACGGCTTGGCGAAAAGCGATGACCAGCGCTTCAATCCACCAGTCGGCCTCTTGTTCGCGCCGGCCATTGGCTTGGCTGATGAGACGGTGAGGGGCGTTGCCCTCACCGAGAATCACGCCCTGTGTGCTGTCGACAATCACGACTTTCGTGCCTTGCGTACCGCAGTCTATGCCAGCATAGAGCGCCATAGGATTACTCCATTTCCAGCATGATTTTGATGTCCGAGGCATGTCCCGCCGCCGCGCGCTCGAAGGCGGCCACGCTGTCGGAGAACTTGTAGGTTTGGCTTATCAACGGCTGGACGCGCAATTTGCCGCTGCTCAACAGCCGCAGCGTGCGCGGGTACATGTTGGCGTAGCGGAAAATGGTTTTGAAGGTAATTTCCTTCGCCTGTGCGGCGACGATATCCAGCGGCGCGGCATCGATCGGCATGCCGACCAGCACCGCGGTCGCCCCTGGCGCCGCATGTTCAGCCAGCGTTGCGATAGCCGGTTTGGCGCCGCTGCATTCGAACACGACATCGGCGCCATTGCCGCTGGTGAGCGAGGCCACTTTCCCCGGCAGGTCGCCGGTTTTGATATTGACGGCGTGCAGCCCTTCATAACTGGCCGCTACGGCGAGTTTTTCGTCAAACAGGTCGCAAATAATGACGTCTGAGCAGCCGCCCGCCAGTGCCGCGAGGGCGGTGACCACGCCGATCGGACCAGCGCCGATCACCAGGGCGATATCGCCAGGTTTGATCCCGGCTTTGGTGGCCGCTTGCATGCCGATGGCTAAGGGTTCAACCATGGCGCCTTCAGCGAAACTGACGTTGTCCGGCAATTTGAATGTGAAGGCGGCGGGGTGGATGACGGTTTCGCGCAGGCAGCCGTGCACCGGCGGCGTCGCCCAGAAGCGAACGGCCGGGTCCAGGTTGTAAATACCGGCGCGCGTCTGGGCCGAGTTGAGATCGGGAATGCCGGGCTCCATGCACACGCGATCGCCGACGCTGAGGTGGGTGACGTTTTTGCCTGTCGCGATCACCACGCCGGAGGCTTCATGGCCGAGCACCATCGGGGCGTTAACCACGAACGGGCCAATGCGACCATGTTGGTAATAGTGCACATCACTGCCGCAGATGCCCACGGAATGAATTTTTATCTGCACATCACCGGGCCCCAGCGTTTCGGCAAGCTGGACATCCTCGATAGCGATTTCCCCCGCTTTGGCCAACACTAATGCTTTCATATTGCCTCCTGGTGAATCATTTTTATGGTAACGGTATCATTTCAATGCGGCGATAGTGGGCCAAAGCGGGTGGTTAAACTGTGATCGATGTTGGAATTACTCGACGGGAGTTAATTTTGCTGGTGTGTTGTTATTCAATATAGGGATGAAGATCACAAAATAGGCGATGCAATGACGGTTTTAATATCAGCATGATGATATCGATACTGTTACTTTGCAGGGTAAATGATGAACAAACAACAACGTGCCATAGCCGCTACGCTGGAATATTTGCGCCAGGCGGACATTGTCCTAACTGAAAAAGAGAAGCAACGTATTGAAATTGCGACGTTTGGCCTGGTTGACTATCCCATCTCTGGGCTGCAGCTGCTGACCTATGTCAACTCACCTCGGTATTGTGCGAAAGAGCTGGTGCTGTTTCCAGGGCAGACTTGCCCAGAACATTTGCATCCTCCCTTCGCTGGCACGCCCGGCAAGCAAGAGACGTTCCGCTGCCGTTGGGGCGAGGTGTTTCTGTTTGTCGATGATGAAAATCTGACGCTTAATGATGCCGGCGGCGAGCCGGTATGCCGGGTGCCAGAGGGCGCAGAGCCTAGGTATACCTGCAATCGCTATATTCTCTTGCGGCCAGGCGAACAATACACCATCGCACCCAATACCCGGCACTGGTTTCAGGCTGGAAAGCAGGGCGCGGTGGTGTCCGAGTTCTCTTCCGAGAGCCGTGACGAGCTGGATATCTTTACCGATCCCCGGATTAACCGCCTGGCAGGCGTAAACCATTAGCGCCACAATGAAAGTTCTGTCATGATGTTGCCAATGGTACAAAATGATACTTTAAGCTAAGGAGCTGCATTTGGCAGTGGGTCGAGGACGGAAAGCGACGCTGGCTAGCGTGGCCGCACAGGCAAACGTCAGTAAAATCACCGCTTCGCGGGCATTTTCTCAGCCGGACAAGGTTCATCCGGAAACGCTGCGCCGCATTCGGGAGACGGCTGCCGAACTCGGTTATGTGGTCAATGCCGCGGCGCGCAACCTGCGGGCGAAAAGCAGCAGAACCATCGGCATCGTCAACCCGGATATGGCCAACCCGTTCTTTGGCGGCCTGACACGCCTGATGACGCTTGAAGCGCAAAAAATGGGATACGACACCCTGGTGTTCGACTCCTATGAGTCTCAGGAAAGCGAAGACAGAATCATCGACAAACTGATTGGCTACAACGTCGATGCGATCATTCTCTCGGTCATTTCCAACGATCATCTGTACCAGCCTTCCTACCTAAAACGGTTGGAAACATTGAATATTCCGGTGGTGCTGATCGACCGGGAACTGGACAATCGCCACTGCAGCGGAGTGTATATCGATAACCTGGACTGCGGCCTTCAGGCGGGGCGCTGGCTTTTGGAACAGAAAGCGCAGCGGGTGGTGGTAGTGTCCGGACCGGAAAACTCCAACGTGGCACGGGACAGGGTCACAGGGCTGCAGGCGGCGTTGCAAGGGAAAGTGGCGTCGTTTGAAGTGCTGTATGCCGATTTCTTTATGGACGTCGCCTGGCAAGAGACGAGCCGTTGGCTGGCCAATCACCGCGCGCCGGACTTTTTCGTTGGCTGCAATAACCAGATCTCCCTGGGTATTATCAAGGCCTGCATCGAGCATCGGCTGCCGTTGATGCAGGACGTGTCGCTGTTCAGCATCGATGAGGTTTCGCATGCCGAGATCTACGGTTTTCATTTCCCCTGCGTGTCGCATGATTTGCAAGAGATCGCCTGGCAAGCCTTGAATCTGGCGATCCGTCGTATTGCCGACCCCGAGATCAAACCGGGCAAAGTGGTGGTACGGGGAAAACTCGTTATATAACGGCAGGTGCAACCTTTATGGGGAGGCTTTGGCTCACTCGCTCCGGGCGTTAGTTTGCGCCCAGTCCAAACAGCGTTGCCGCATTGCGATCCAAAATGGCGTTCACCTCTTCTTCGGGTAATCCCGCGCGCCGGATGTAGTCCACCGTGGTTTGAAACAGCTCGCCCGGCTGGAACGGGAAATCCGTGCCGAACAGCAACCGCTCGGTGCCGAACGTCGCTGCTGCCGCTTGCAGCGCGGGCACCTGATCGTGGCCTACCGTGTCGTACCACATGCGCAGGGCGGCGCGGCTTGGCGGTTCCGGCGTGTTCGGCGCCTCCCACGCGACGGTTTGGTCAAGGCGTTCCAGCGTCATCGGCAGCAGGCCGCCCAGGTGCGGCACAATGATTTTCATCTCAGGAAAGCGTTGGGGGATGCCGTTGAGGATAAAGTGCATGGCGGCGACTGTGTCTTCGATCGGCGCGCCGATCGACCAGGTCAAGGCGTAATCGGCGATGAGCGGCGAGTGCGCGCCGCGGCCGGCGGGATGAATGGCCAGCACGCTGCGGCGGCGATTGAGTTCCTGATAGAGCGGCTCGAACAGCGGGTTGGCGATAGACAGCCCGAGCACCGAGGTGGTGATGCAGGCGCCCAGCATATTGAGCTGGGTAAAGGCCCTTTCAAGCTCGCGTAACGCAGCGTCGATATGCGGCAGCGGCAAGGAAGCGATAGCCCGAAAACGGGTGGGATAACGCGCTACCAGCTCCGCATATTCATCATTGATCCGGCGCGCGGCCTCTACGGCGGCCTGTTCGTCTTCCAGATGCGGCGACAGCGGCGTCGCAGACAGGATTTGCATGTCGATGCCAGCGTTGTCCAGCAGGGCGAAACGCGCGTCGAGTTCGCGTTCGGTGCGGCCGGCGCCCAGGTGCCGATAGGCGGCAACGTCGTGTACGCCATGCGCTTGCAAAAGATCCAGATACTCCGTGCTCCACAGGTGAGCGTGTACGTCGAGTCGCATCGGTCGATCTCCAGAGTTCGCGGCGATGCCGCGGGTTCAGGAGAGTATAGGCAGGCGGCGTGACGTCCCCTGGCGAGAGAGCATTTTTTCTACCGACGGGTTAGGGTGAGAGCACGCATTGATCCGGGAGCGGCGCGCCGCTCCCGATCAGGCAACGTGCAGCAGGTCAGAACACCTGTTTGAACGGTTTCACCGTCACGTCGGCGTAGACGCCGGCGGCGATATAAGGATCCTGCTGCGCCCAGGCCTGAGCTTGCGCCAGCGACTCGAATTCGGCGATCACCGTCGAACCGGTAAAGCCGGCGCCGCCGGGATCGTTGCTGTCGATGGCCGGGTTAGGGCCGGCGACCACCAGGCGACCGGCGTCACGCAGCGCCTGCAGGCGCGCCAGGTGTGCCGGGCGCACCGCCAGACGGTTTTCCAACGAGTTGGGGACGTCTTGCGCGTAGATCAGATAAAGCATGTTTCACCTTTAAAATCATGGCTATAAAACGGTGTTACCAAGGTAGCGCAAAAGGCGCGGCAGGGGAACGGTGCGCGGCGAATTTCCCGACGGATTGGCGCTTATGCCTTGAAGCCGCTACTTTTTATTCGTATAGTGCGGCGCGCTTAAACTGATATGCCATTGAGGTGAGGATATGACGGAACTGGTAAGGGAAAAACTCGATTTGCCTGCGGGCAAAAGCAAACTGCTGCTGCATTCGTGCTGCGCGCCCTGTTCCGGCGAGGTGATGGAAGCGATCCAGGCCTCCGGGATCGAGTACGCCATTTTCTTCTATAACCCCAACATTCACCCGCAAAAAGAGTATCTGCTGCGCAAGGAAGAGAACATCCGTTTCGCCGAGCAGCACGGGGTGCCGATCATTGATGCCGATTACGACACCGACAACTGGTTCGCCCGCGCCAAGGGGATGGAGAATGAGCCGGAGCGCGGCATTCGCTGCACCATGTGTTTTGACATGCGTTTCGAGCGCACGGCGCTGTATGCGCATGAGCACGGTTACGACACCATCTCCAGCTCGCTGGGCATTTCGCGCTGGAAGAATATGCAGCAGATCACCGACTGCGGCATTCGGGCGGCGGAAAAATATCCCGATTTGGTGTACTGGGATTACAACTGGCGCAAGAAGGGCGGTTCGTCGCGCATGATAGAGATCAGCAAGCGCGAACGCTTCTATCAGCAGGAATACTGCGGCTGCGTCTATTCGCTGCGCGACACCAACCTGCACCGCAAGGCGCAAGGGCGGCCGCTGATTAAACTGGGCGTGCTTTACTATGGCGATGAAGAATAACGCTTAATCACCGCAATCAACCCGCTCCGGCGGGTTTTTTATTTTTTGACGCCCGGCCAAACGTTAATGAAGCGTGTTGTTCCGGCGATAAAAAAGCAACGGCCAGGTTAATATCCTTATGAGTTTGCTGGTTTTAGCCGCGCATACTGGCGATTAAAGCGATAGTTTGCCTTTCGTTATTGAATATGATTGCTATTTGCATTTAAACTTGGCGAACCAGAGGAAACAGAATCACTATGCCACTAAAAAAGATGTTCCTTAATCGCCGTATATCCGTGCCTTTTGTCTTGTCCGTAGGCCTGCACAGCGCCCTGGTGGCGGGATTGCTTTACGCTTCGGTAAAAGAAGTGGTGGAGCTGCCGAAGCCAGAGGACGCGCCGATCAGCGTCATGATGGTCAATACCGCCGCGATGGCCGAACCGCCACCGCCGGCGCCGGCCGAGCCGGAGCCGCCGCAGGTCGAACCGGAGCCAGAACCGGAACCTATTGTGGAGCCGCCGCCGAAGGCGATCGTGAAGCCGGAGCCGGTCAAGCCGAAACCGAAACCTAAGCCGAAGCCAAAGGTCGAAAAACAGGTTAAACCGGAGCCGAAAAAAGTCGAGCCGCGCGAACCGTCGCCGTTCGACAACGACTCGCCGGCCAAGCCGATCGACAAAGCGCCGGTGAAACAGGCGCCTGCCGCGCCGGTGCAGGGGAACTCGCGCGAGGTCGTGCCGAAGGCGTTGGTGCAGTCCAAACCGATGTATCCGCCGCGCGCGCTGGCCTTACAGATTGAAGGCAGTGTTAGGGTCCAGTTTGATGTCGACAGCGATGGTCGCTTGAGTAACGTGCGTATCTTGTCGGCCGAACCGCGCAATATGTTCGAGCGCGAAGTGAAGCAGGCGCTACGCAAATGGCGCTATGAAGCCAAAGAAGCGAAAGATCTCATCGTCAACATTCGCTTCAAGCTGGATGGCTCGACCGAATTGAACTGAGGTAGATCTGGCGACAGATATCAAGCGTGTTGATCGTTTGTCGCTTCATCTGACTACCCCCCTTGACTTCCTCGCCCGATGCCTGGGCGAGGAAGCTATCCAGACCTGATAATTCACGTTGATTGTTTTACGTGAACGTCCTCTTTTTCCTACCGCAATGCCAAATTTATCCTCATAAATATTCGCAATCTGCCGGCAGACTTCACCGTTCTCATAGCAATACTTTTACATGCCTGTTGAAAAACATTCATTTTCATCAGGTTATGATTTTTTTTGACATGGATACGCAGGTTTTAAATTTATTCCTGTCGTGATTATGCGTCAAATTGGTGTAAAAAATAATCGATGGTAAACATGTGATATGTAATTCAGGTTTACAAGTGAGGGGTGATTTGCTTGAATGCGGAGCGAGATTTGTCACTACGCCCGCTAAGCCGACGACCACTGCATTGTTCGTCGGTGAGCGAGGGAAGGTGCGGTCTCAAACAGCCACTCAGGTCAGTGAAGTCTCCGTTAACCTGTGTGACAGAACGGGGGCTGTCTGACGAGGCTGTCACTGCGAATAACATCAGGATGAAAATATGAGCTGGACGATTGATAAAGTGAAAGTGCTGTTTAATAAGCCTTTGTTGGATTTGCTCTATGATGCGCAAAAGGTGCATCGTCAACATTTTGATCCGCTGGAAATACAAATGAGCACTTTGCTGTCTGTTAAAACAGGAGGGTGCCCAGAGGACTGCAAATATTGTTCGCAAAGCGCAAGGTATAAAACAGGATTGCGGGCAGAAAAGTTGTTGCAGGTAGAAAAAGTCTTACAGTCAGCCCGTACAGCGAAAGAGGCTGGCTCCTCGAGATTTTGCATGGGAGCGGCCTGGAGTAATCCGCACGAACGCGATATGCCTTATTTGGAGGAGATGGTCAGAGGGGTTAAGGCGTTGGGGTTGGAAACCTGCATGACGCTGGGAAAACTGACTGATTCTCAGGTCGAGCGATTGGCTAACGTTGGCTTAGACTACTATAGCCACAATCTGGATACCTCTCCCGAATATTATGGCAGCATCATCACAACCCGCACTTATCAGGATAGATTAACGACGATCGATAAAGTCAGGGCGGCTGGCATCAAGGTCTGCTCCGGTGGAATATTGGGTCTAGGTGAAAGTAACCTAGACCGGATTGGTCTGCTTTTGCAATTGGCAAACCTTTCTAAAGCGCCGGAAAGTGTGCCCATTAACATGCTGGTCAAGGTGGCGGGCACCCCCCTGGAAGACAGTGAGCCGGTGGATGCCTTTGACTATATCCGCGTCATTGCCGTTGCCAGAATCATGATGCCGACCTCCTATGTGCGCATCGCGGCAGGGCGCGAGAAAATGAATGAGCAAATGCAGGCCATGTGTTTTATGGCGGGGGCCAATTCAATTTTCTATGGATGCAAATTGTTAACGGCAACGAATCCCGATGAGGATCAGGATATGAAATTGATACGGAAGTTGGGTCTGAAAACACAAAAAGTGCGCCAATCACTGACAGACGAGGAAGAGGGCGCTTCATTGCTGAAAGACGTAATGACTATGGATGATGAGAACTATTATCAGGTTATTTGATGCGGCATTTAAATATGCCCACGGATAAAGCGGCAAGCCAACAGCAGTATGCTGTTGGCTTCAATCATCTTATTCTTCGAAACCGACGCGGAAATTCATTTTGCCCTCAGGCAGCGCGCGCGAGTTGCCTTCCGCATCGACCGCCACATAGGTGAACACCGCTTCGGTCGCCCGGTAACGCTGGCCGATCGGGGCGGAAGAAACTTTCTTTACCCACACTTCGATATTAATGGTGATCGAGCTGCGCCCGGTGCGGATACAGTGCGCATAGCAGCAAACCACGTCGCCTACCGCCACCGGTTTCAGGAAGGTCATGCCGTCTACGCGTACCGTCACCACGCGCCCTTCGGCGATCTCTTTGGCCTGGATGGCGCCGCCGATATCCATTTGCGACATCAGCCAGCCGCCGAAGATATCACCGTTAGCATTGGTATCAGCCGGCATCGCCAGCGTGCGCAGCACCAGCTCGCCGCTGGGTAAAGGTCGTTGTTGTGTCATAGCAGTCTGCTTTTAAAAGGAGGGAATAACATCATACTGCCCGCGGCAAGCGCCGCAGGCATTAACAATTTTGTAACTATTTTTTCTGTTCTTCCGGCATGTGCCGGTAAATATAGATACCGCTGAGGAGGGTGAAGACCAGCGTCAGTACCGTCAGGCCAAAGACTTTGAAATTGACCCAGACGCTTTGCGGCAGCCAGAAGGCGACATAGATGTTCGCCAGGCCGCAGGCCAGGAAGAAGACCGCCCAGGCCAGGTTGAGGTTACTCCACACTTTGTCCGGTAACGTCAGCTCTTTGCCCAGCATGCGCTGAACCAGCGGTTTTTTGAGCACCCATTGGCTGATCAGCAGCGCCAGCGCGAACAGCGCGTAAATCACCGTGACCTTCCATTTGATAAACAAATCATTATGGAATACCAGCGTCAGAGTGCCGAATACCAGCACCATCAAGAAGGTGATCAACGTCATCTTCTCGACCTTGCGGTATTTCACCCAGGTGAACACCAGCGCCAGTGCGGTGGCGACGATCAACGCGCCGGAGGCGACGTAGATGTCGTACAGCTTATAAAAAGCGAAAAAGACAATTAGCGGGAGGAAATCAAGAAACTGCTTCATAAATCAATCCATCATCTGTTCATCGGCCGACTATACCGGATTCGGCGAGCTCTGTGTACCGCCGGACGTTGCCGATTATCGGCGTTTAGCCGGCGGATTTCTGCCGCGAAAGCAGGAATTTGCATAAACTTACGCAAGAAAGCGCCGGCACATTGCCAGCGCGGGCCGCAGGTCGCATAGTAAGTGTCATAATAACCAGATAATTTACCGCGGAAAACAAGCATGCAGTGGAAATCTCTCCAGGCCCTGACGCCTGGTTTGACGCATTTATTGGGCTATCAACGCAGTTGGCTCAAGCCGGATATTCGCGCCGGCCTTTCCGTCGCCGCCGTCGCCCTACCGGTGGCCATCGCCTACGCCGAACTGGCCGGGGTTAGCCCGGTGGTGGGGCTCTATTCCTGTATCTTGCCGATGATGGCCTACGCGCTGTTCGGCTCGTCGCGCCAGCTGATCGTTGGGCCCGACGCTGCCACCTGCGCGGTGATCGCCGCCGTGGTGACGCCGCTGGCAGCGGGCAATATGGAACGCCATTGGCAGCTGACCATCATGATGACCGCCATGATGGGCGGTTGGTGTCTGCTGGCCAGCCGGTTCAAGCTGGGGGCACTGGCGGATCTGCTGTCGCGACCGATCCTCAGCGGGCTGCTGAACGGGGTGGCGATCACCATTATTGTCGATCAGATCGGCAAGGTGTTGGGGTTCACGGTGCGCCCGGCACAGCTGATCGAACGCATCTACGCGCTGCCCGGTAACCTGCTGCACAGCGACTGGCTGACGATGGCGGTGTCGTTGTTGACGCTGGTGACGCTGCTCGGATTTAAAAAATGGCGGCCTAACTGGCCGGCCCCGCTGTTTGCCATCGTGCTGGCGGCGTTCGTCACCTGGGCGGGCGGCCTGCAGCAGCATGGCGTGGTGACGGTGGGCGGTTTCAGCGGCGTGTTGCCGATCGTCCAATGGCCGGACTTCCAGCCCGGTTTGCTGCGCGACATGGTGATCCCGGCGCTCAACCTGGCGGTGGTGAGCTTTGTCAGCATGATGCTCACCGCCCGCAGCTTCGCCGCCAAGAACGGCTATGAGGTGAACGCCGACGCCGAGTTTCGTGCGCTGGGGCTGGTGAATATCGTCTCCGCGCTGTCGCAAGGTTTCGCCATCAGCGGTGCGGACTCGCGCACCGCGGTGAATGACGCCAACGGCGGCAAGAGTCAGCTGGTGTCGATCATCGCCGCTGCAGTCATCGCCTTCGTCTTGCTGTTCCTGATGGCACCACTGCAGTTTATTCCGGTGGCGGGATTGGGCGTGGTGCTGATGTATGCCGCCTGGTCGTTGCTGGATATCCGCGGCATCTGGATCTTGCGCCGTCGCAACGCGCAGGCGTTTCGCCTGGCGCTGTTTACCTTCCTCAGCGTGCTGCTGGTGGGGGTGATCAGCGGCATCGGGCTGGCGGTGTTGCTGGGGCTGATGCAGTTTCTGCGTACCGTCTTTCGGCCGACGGAACAACTGCTGGGCGTCAACGATGAAGGCATGATCCACTCCATGGGCAACAACAATGGGGTGAAGGCGGTGCCTGGCGTCATGATGTATCGCTTCAATTCGCCGCTGACCTATTTCAACGTGGCCTATTTCAAACGCCGTATCCTCAATTTGGTCGACGGCACGCCGTTCCAGCCTCGCTGGGTGGTGGTGGATGCGGTAGCCAGTTTTACCCATGCCGATATCAGCGTGCTGGCGGCCATCGACGAACTGAAGCGCGATCTATTACAGCGCAACGTTAAGCTGGTGCTGGCGGGGCGCCGCACCGAGCTGACGCGCTGGTTCCGCATCAACCGGTTAGGGCGCGACAAAGAGCTGATTTTGGTGCCGGACCTGTATCTGGCGCTGAAGCTGATTCAGAGTAAGGAGCAGGCGGAAGCTGCCACGGTGGGGTAAACAAAAAAGGGGCGCGCCGAAGCGTGCCCCTTGGGTTTTGGTTGCGTCGGCGTTAGCCGCGCAGCAGCATGTACAGACGGAACAGATAGATCAGCAGCAGGGCAGACACCAGGTTGCTCAACGCGGTCAGTACCACGCTGGCGACGTTCGGCGTCAGCACCGACAGATGGCTCACCAAAAACAGCACCAGCAGCTTGGCCGCCAGCCACAGCATCATCGCCGGCACAATTACGCGCGCATTGGCGAAGGCCAATTTGCTGCTCAACTTGAGCGACGCGAACACGCCTTTTTTATCGACGGAGGCGATCACCGGCGCCAGCGCAAAGGCGATTGCCATCGCCACGCCCGGCACCACAAACAGCGTCAGGCCGAGCTGGATCAGTAGGGTGCAGATAAACAGCAGCAGCAACAGACGCGGCAGATCGGGCGCCGAAGCGCCGAGCGCGCGCAGGGCGCTGGTGCGTTCGCCTTGTGATACCAGACGGATCAGCGTCAGCATCCCGCCGACCAGCAGCACATTGCCGACCAGCGCGGAGAAGGTCGCGGCTGCCGACACTTTCAGCAACACCATCTGCTGTTCCGGCGTCATCTGCTGGATCACTTCCTGAATGCCCATGCCGGTAGACGAAGCGAAATCGCTGGTGGTGGCAGCGAGCGTCGCCAACTGTTCGGCATCGGGGCTGAAGGCCTGATTCAGCAGTACGGAGATAAACGCCGTCAACAGCGCCAACATCAGGATGCTGGCCAGTTGGTTGCGTAAAAAGTTAAAACTGTCACGGTACAAAGCTTTGGCCGTGATAGGCATGCAGACTCCTTGGCGTCGGGAAAACAGAGATAAATCAGTGGGTGATTGTACCCTGTTCCACGTCGCTGTGGCACCCCGCGAATTGCACTACGCCTATTTCTTCAACGATCGTCGTTTCAGGCAGCGATAGTGGCAAGGGCACCGGCAGGGGCGGCAGGCCGTAGCGTTCCCGGGCGCGATCGCAGGCTTCGTTGCGCAGGCCGTTTTCACCGGACTGGTCGAACTCTCTGCACGGGCTGGGCCGATTGAGGTAGATAGAGCAGGACACGGCTTTGCCGATCTCGCCGTCCAGCGCGTTACAGCGCGGGGACTTGCTGTTGGTCCCCTGCATACAGCGCAGGAACGGGCTCAAAGGCTCCGTTAAGGAAAGGGGAACGGTGCCGCCGCCGTCTTCAGCTTCGGCCCAATAGAATGACACTCGAAAGTAACCGCAGCATGCGCCGCAGCTGACACAGGGATTAAGGATTTCGCTCATCTTGATTGCTCACCGACTCCTTACGGCACCAACCAAAACCAACACGGAAAATGAAATTACCTCAGCCGCATTTTTCTCCGCAACCGAAATTTGAACATGTAGATAATTTGCAACAAAATCGATTTTTTGATGCAGATCAATCCTTGATTTATTAGGCGGTTAGGTAACCTTGTTTTTAGTGGGATTTTAAATTTTTACACATAAGATGTGATCTCGATGGGATCACAAATACCCGAAAGTAGGTATATTCCCCCTCGAGCGATTAACCACACAAATGGAATGGATAATGAAAAAGACAACTCTGGTGGTATTGGCGACGATGATGGCGCCTATGTTGGCAAGTGCGCATCAGGCCGGTGATTTCCTGTTCCGCGCGGGCACCGCGACGGTGCGTCCAAATGCGGGTTCGGACAACGTATTGGGGTTGGGTTCGCTGGATGCGAAAAACAATACCCAGCTCGGTCTGACCTTCGGTTACATGGTGACGGACAACATCGGCGTTGAGTTGTTGGCCGCGACACCGTTCCGCCACAAGGTCACCCTGGGCGGCACCGATCTGGCGACCGTTCACCAATTACCGCCTACGCTGATGGCGCAATACTACTTCGGCGACAAGCAGGACAAGCTGCGTCCTTACCTGGGCGTCGGCGTTAACTACACCACCTTCTTCGACGAGAAGTTCAACGACTACGGCAAAAGCGCCGGTTTAAGCAATCTCGATCTGAAAGATTCCTGGGGCGTGGCGGCGCAGGCCGGCCTGGATTACAACCTGGATGAGCACTGGATGCTGAACATGTCGGTGTGGTGGATGAACATCGAAACCAAAACTCGCTTCAACGATGCGAATGGCGGGCACCACAGCTTCGATACGCGTCTGGATCCGTGGGTGTTCATGTTCGGGGCAGGTTACCGCTTCTGATGAAGGCCGCAAGCAGGGAGGCGTTGCGCCTCCCTGTGTCGGTATTATTTAACCTGCATCACGTTTTCAACCGATTTCACGCCGGCCACGCCGCGTGTGACCTGCACCGCACGGTTGGCGTCATCGCTGGACGTCACGAAGCCGCTCAGCTGTACGCGCCCTTTAAAGGTTTCCACGCTGATCTCGCGTGACTTGATGTTTTTATCCGCCAGCAACGCCGATTTCACTTTGGTGGTGACCACGGTGTCATCGATATAACCGCCTGTTCCCTCCGATTTTGCCGTCGGCGCGCAAGCGCTCACCGCGACCGCCACAACGGCTGCCATGCACAAGGCTGAAAGGGTTTTAAACAGCTTCATAAATTACTCTCCATGCAATGTTATGGTTGAAATTCGCTACGGTTTTTCGCCATAGCGAGCGCATTCCCCAAATCAAACGAAGAAATGCATAGCGAACAAAGTTCATTGTGAGACAAGACTGGGGTTTGTTCAAATTTTTGCTGTAAATAAATGGAACAAACTTTGAGGGGAAACAAGCTGTTAAAGCGAGCGCCGGCAGGGCGCTCGCTAAAGAGGATCACGCCCGGGTGGCGCGCTTCATATTGCTGACGAAGGCCGCCAGCTTGGTCAGCATCTCCGCAGGGTTGGCATGGTGCTGTTCGATGATTTTGACGATTGCCGAGCCGGAGATCGCGCCGGCGGCCCCGGCCTGCAGCGCCGCCTTCACCTGCTCGGGTTCGGAGATGCCGAAGCCCTGCAGCGGCGGCGCGGCGTGATACTCGCGCAGCTTGTTCACCAGGTGATGCAACGGCAGCTGAGCCCGGCTTTCGGTGCCGGTCACCCCGGCGCGCGACAGCAGGTAGGTGTAGCCGCGGCCGTGCGACGCGATTTCACGCAGCAGATCGTCATCGGCGTTCGGCGGGCAGATGAAGATCGGTGCGATACCGTGGCGCGCGGCGGCGGCGCGGAATGGCGCAGACTCTTCAAACGGCACGTCGGCGACCAGCACCGAATCCACGCCCACTTCGGCGCAGCGTTGGTAAAACGCATCGATGCCTTTATGGAACACCAGGTTGGCGTACATCAGCAGGCCGATGGGTATGGTCGGGTGCTTCTGGCGGATGGCCGCCAACATCTCGAAGCATTGGGTCGGCGTGACGCCGGCGGCGAAGGCGCGCAGCGTCGCGCTCTGGATGGTTGGGCCATCCGCCAGCGGGTCGGAGAAGGGAATGCCCAGCTCCAGCGCGTCCGCACCGGCCTCGATCAGGGTGTCGATAATCTGCAGCGACAGCGCCGGGTTAGGATCGCCCAGCGTCACGAACGGGACGAATGCGCCTTCCTTGCTGCTTTCCAGACGCGTGAACAGTTGCTGATAACGTTCCATCAGATTTCTCCCCGTGCTTTCAAAATGTCGTGAACGGTAAATATGTCTTTGTCGCCGCGGCCGGACAGGTTGACCACCAGGATCTGCTCTTTCTGCGGCGTTTCACGGATCATTTTCAGCGCGTGCGCCAGGGCGTGTGAGGATTCCAGCGCCGGGATGATGCCTTCATGGCGCGACAGCGCCTTGAACGCTTCCAGCGCTTCGTCGTCGGTGATCGACACGTATTCGGCGCGGCCGGTGCTGTTCAGGAAGGCGTGCTGCGGCCCGACGGACGGGAAGTCCAGTCCGGCGGAGATCGAATAGGATTCTTCAATCTGGCCTTCGGCGGTCTGCATCATCGGCGCCTTCATGCCGAAGTAGATGCCGACGTGGCCGTGTTTGAGCGGCGCGCCGTGCTGACCGGTTTCGATGCCCAGGCCGGCAGGTTCCACCCCGATCAGCCCAACGCCGGCGTCATCGATAAAGTCGGCGAACATGCCGATGGCGTTGGAGCCGCCGCCGACGCAGGCGATGACCGCATCCGGCAGACGGCCTTCGCGCTCCAGCACCTGCGCTTTGGTTTCTTCGCCGATCATGCGCTGGAATTCACGCACGATGGTGGGGTACGGGTGCGGGCCGGCGGCGGTGCCGAGCATGTAGTGCGCGGTTTCATAGCTGCCGGACCAGTCGCGCAACGCTTCGTTGCAGGCGTCTTTCAGGGTGGCGGAGCCGCTGTGCACCGGGATCACTTCCGCGCCCATCAACCGCATGCGGAACACGTTCGGCGACTGGCGCTCGACGTCTTTGGCGCCCATATAGATGCGGCATTTCAGGCCGAGCAGCGCACAGGCCAGCGCCGACGCGACGCCGTGTTGGCCTGCGCCGGTTTCCGCGATGATCTCGGTTTTGCCCATGCGCTTGGCCAGCAACGCCTGGCCCAGCACCTGGTTGGTCTTGTGTGCGCCGCCGTGCAGCAGGTCTTCACGCTTCAGATAAAGCTTGGTGTTGCTGCCGGCGGTGAGGTTTTTGCACAGCGTCAGCGCCGTCGGGCGGCCCGCGTAGTTCTTCAACAGATCGATAAATTCAGCCTGAAATTCCGGATCGCGCTGCGCGCTGACAAAGGCTTCTTCCAGTTGTTTCAGGGCCGGCATCAGAATTTGCGGCACATACTGGCCACCAAATTCGCCGAAGTAGGGGTTAAGCAGCGTCATGAGAGTTCCCGTTATTATCCGTTATTAATATAGAGCCGTATTCAGTAGGCGCGCAGGGTCTGGAAGACCGAGGCCAGGCGCGCGGGATCTTTGATGCCCGGTTCGCTTTCCACGCCGGAGTTGAAGTCCAGCCCGGCGCAGCCGAGCTTGGCCGCTTCGACGCAGTTGTCGGCGCGTAGGCCGCCCGCCAGCATCACGTTAGTCAGATCTTGGTCTTGCAATACCGACCAGTCGAAGCGTTGACCGGTGCCGCCGGCGCCGTTGTCCAGCAGATAACGGTCGACATGTTGCAGATCGCGCGCCGGAACCCGATCTTTCACGCTCAGCGCCTTCCAGATGCGGCAATCGGCCGGCAAACGGGCGCGCAGGGCGCTGATATAGGCCTGGTCTTCCGCGCCGTGCAGTTGCACCGCATGCAGTCCGAGGCGTTCAACGGTCAACGCCACGGTATCGACCTGGGCGTCGCAGAATACGCCGACGTACTTCAGCGGCGCGCCGGAGATCACTTCGCGGGCGCGGGTGATGTCTACATAGCGCGGTGAACGCCCGACAAAGATTAGCCCGCCGTAGATGGCGCCGGCCTGATAGGCGGCGGCGGCGTCCTGCGGACGGGTTAGGCCGCACACTTTGTTGTCGCCCAGGATCACGCGGCGCACGGCGGCGCGCAGATCGGGTTCAGACATCAGCGCGCTGCCGATCAGAAAGCCGTTGGCGTAATGGCTCAGCTCGCGGATCTGCCCGTAGTTGTTGATGCCCGACTCGCTGATCACCGTTACGCCATGCGGCACGCGCGGCGCCAGCTCACGGGTGCGGTTCAGGTCGATGCTCAGATCGCGCAGATCGCGGTTATTGATGCCGACCACGCGCGCTTCCAGCGCGATCGCACGCTGCAGCTCTTCTTCACTGATCACTTCGGTCAGCACACCCATGTTCAGGCTGTGAGCCACCGCGGCCAGCTGGCGGTACTGCTCGTCGGTCAACACCGACAGCATCAGCAAGATGGCATCGGCCTGATAGTAGCGCGCCAGGTAGATCTGATACGGGTCGATGATAAAGTCTTTGCACAATACCGGTTGGGTGACGGTTTTACTGACCAGCGGCAGGAAATCGAAGCTGCCCTGAAAGTATTTCTCGTCGGTCAGCACCGAGATCGCCGAGGCGAAATCTTTATAGACCGTGGCGATCTCCACCGGATCAAAGTTCTCACGAATCAGTCCCTTGGAAGGCGAGGCCTTCTTGCATTCGAGAATGAAAGCCGTCCGGGTGCCCTGCAGCGCGTGGTAGAAGCTGCGTTCGCTCGGTACGATGTCATTCTGAAAGCCGGCCAGGGGCTGTTGCTGTTGTCGCGCCGCGATCCATTGCGCTTTGTCGCGGACAATCTTGTGTAGCACGGTTTCCTGCATCATTTATCCTCTTGCCGCCAGTGCGATGACACGCTCATAGGCCTGCCCGCTGTTGATCATATCCAGTGCCTGCTGCGCATTTTGGCGCAGGTCTTCATGTCCGAATAACTTCAGAAGCAACGCGACGTTGGCCGCGACCGCCGCGGCGTGCGCCGGCTCGCCTTTACCTTGTAACAGCCGCGCCAAAATGTCACGGTTTTCTTCCGGCGTGCCGCCCAGCAAGGCTTCCAGCGGATAGGTTTCCAATCCGAAGGACTGCGGCGTGAGCTGGTAGCTGCTGATTTCGCCGTTGTTCAATTCCGCTACGTGCGTCGGGGCGTGGATCGCCACCTCGTCCATGCCGCCGCCGTGAACCACCGCCGCACGCTGATAGCCCAACACGCGCAGGGTTTCGGCAATCGGCAGCACCAGTTCCGGGCTGTATACGCCGATCAGCGCCAGCGGCGGACGCGCCGGGTTAATCAGCGGGCCCAGCACGTTGAACAGCGTGCGGGTCTTCAGCTGCTGGCGCACCGGCATGGCGTGGCGAAAACCGGTGTGGTACTGCGGCGCGAACAGGAAACACACGCCGAGGTCGTCCAGCGCTTTGCGCGCTTCTTCCGCCGGCAGATCCAGACGGATGCCGAACGCAGCCAGCAGATCCGAAGAGCCGGAACGGCTGGAGACGCTGCGGTTGCCGTGTTTGGCGATTTTCGCGCCGCACGCCGCCGCCACGAAGGCGCTGGCGGTGGAAATATTGATGCTGTTGGTGCCGTCGCCGCCGGTGCCGACGATATCGGCGAACAGATAATCCGGGCGCGGGAATGGCTGAGCGTCGTCCAGCAGCGCTTTGGCGGCGCCGGCGATCTCTTCCGGGCGCTCGCCGCGGACTTTCATGCTGATCAGCGCGGCCGCCAGTTGGCTCGGCTCCAGTTCGCCGCGCACGATGGCGCTGAACAGCTGTTGGCTTTCCTGCTGGCTCATCGACTCGGCGCGGTACAGTTTCTCAAGAATAGGTTGCATCGTCGTGTTCCTTATATTACTTCGCCAGCGCCCAGGCGAGGGTCTGCTCAAGCAGGCGCGCGCCGTGGGTGGTCAGAATCGATTCCGGGTGGAACTGGAAGCCACACACGCGGCGACGGTCGTCGCGCACCGCCATCACCATCTCGCCGAAACGGGCGTTGACGGTGAGATCGGCCGGGATGTTGCTGCCGACCAACGAATGGTAGCGCGCCACCGGCAGCGGGTTGGCCATGCCGGCGAACATGCCTTCGCCATCGTGAACGATCGCCGAGGCTTTACCGTGCAGGATCTCACCCGCCTGGCCGACCTGGCCGCCGTAGGCTTCGACGATCGCCTGGTGGCCGAGGCAGATGCCGATGATCGGCAGCCGGCCGCGCAGGCGCTGCAGCAGTTCCGGCATGCAGCCCGCTTCGGACGGCGTGCCGGGGCCCGGCGACAGCATCAGCACCGGCTGGGTCATGTGCTCCAGGCGTTCGATGATCACCTCGGCGGCGATCTGGTTACGGTAAATCACCACCTGGTGGCCGCTGGCGCGCAGCTGATCGACCAGGTTGTAAGTAAAGGAGTCGACGTTGTCGAGCAGCAGGATATCGGCCATCAGAACACCTCCTTGGCATGGTGCGCAGTGGCGATGGCGCGCAGCACGGCACGGGCTTTATTACGGGTTTCGTCGGCTTCCGCCTGCGGGATGGAATCCAGTACCACGCCGGCGCCGGCCTGCACGGTGGCGATGCCGTCTTCAACGTAGGCAGAGCGAATGACGATGCAGGTATCCAGATCGCCGGTGGCGGTGAAGTAGCCCACCGCGCCGCCGTAGCTGCCGCGGCGCGTGCCTTCTGAGGCGGCGATCAGCTGCATCGCCCGCACTTTCGGCGCGCCGCTGAGGGTGCCCATGTTCATGCAGGCCTGGTAGGCGTGCAGCACGTCGAGATCGGCGCGCAGGGTGCCCACCACGCGGGAAACCAGGTGCATGACGAACGAATAGCGGTCCACCTTGGTCAGGTCGGCCACGTAGCGGCTGCCGGCCTGGCAGATGCGCGCCAGATCGTTGCGCGCCAGATCGACCAGCATCAGGTGCTCGGCCAGCTCTTTGTGGTCGGTGCGCATTTCCAGCTCGATGCGGCTGTCGAGATCCAGATCCAGCGAACCGTCGGCACGGCGGCCGCGTGGGCGAGTGCCGGCGATCGGGTAGATTTCGATTTGGCGATTGCCCGCGTCGTATTTCAGCGCGCTCTCCGGCGAAGCGCCGAACAGGGTGAAGTCATCATCCTGCATGAAGAACATGTACGGGCTGGGGTTGTTGTCTTTCAAGGTCTGGTAGGCCGCCAGCGGCGCCGGGCAAGGCAGGGAGAAGCGGCGCGACGGCACCACCTGGAAAATCTCGCCCTGACGGATCGCTTCCTGTAGTTCGCTGACCACCGCGCCGTACTCTTCGTCGCTCTGGTTGCAGCTCAGCTGCATGTTCTCCAGCGTTTGATGCGGGATCGGCTGCGGGGTTTGTTGCAACTCGGCCTGCAGCTGTTCCAGACGTTGCTGCAAGCGCTGTACTTCACTCGCCTGCTCGCTGAAGACGCTGGCCTGCAGGCGGGCCGAGCCGCGTTGGTGATCCAGCACCAGCAGGGTCTCCGCCAGATAGAAACAGAAATCCGGGCAGCGCTGATCCTGGCGCAGTGCCGGCAGGTCTTCGAAACCGGCGACCAAATCGTAGGCGAACAGGCCGCCCAGCATCACGGCTTCGCGCTCGTCCGCCGGTGAGTCCACCAGGGTCAGCAGCGTGCGCAGCGCGTCGAACACCGACAGTGAGCGCAGGCGAGCGTCTTCGTCCTGCACCGCGTCGATCGCCGGGAAGGTCAGTTCGCGGCCGTTGGGGCGCGCCTGATTGCGCACCTCGGACGGCAGCGCTTCGTCCAGCAGCGGCAACAGCGCCGCGCCGTTGGCGGTGAGCGCCTGCACGCTGACGGTATGGCCCAGTGCGGTAATGCGCAGCGCGCTGTCGATCACCAGCAGGCTCTGCAGATTCTGTTTGCTGTTGATTTCCGCCGACTCCAGCAGCAGGGTGGCCGGACGGGCGCCGCACAGCTGGTGGAAAATGGTGGTGGGGTCGCCCCGGTAGCTGGCTTGCGCCTTCAGCAATGTCAGTTGTGGTTTGATGTTCATCATTGGTGGTTCCAGTGAATTCTGTCCATAAAAAAGCCCGCATCAGGTGCGGGCTCAGGAAATCTGCATTGTCAGATGACAGCTATGCGCGATTACACCGCCCGCAAGAGGGAGGTACGCCACCAACCGTGAAGAGAAATATAGTTGTTCATTTGCCGACTCTCTCTGTTAACGCTCATCTGACACGGCCGTTGCCGTGAACTTGTGTACTAGTTAACTAGTTCGGCGCGGCAAAGTCAACCCTCTTTTTGCACAATGTTTTAGCGGTCAGCGTGAATTCTATTCATCATCCGCCTGGTGCCTGCGGCCAGGGCAGAATAGATTTCCGTCCGGCCGCCGATCGCGGGTATGATAGAAAACCAAGCCATTGCCGGATAGCCGTTTTGACAGACAGTAACCCCCAATCCACCGCTTTTACTCTGTACGACCTCCACAGCCACACGACCGCCTCCGACGGCTACCTGACGCCGACGCAGCTGGTACAGCGTGCGGTCGAGATGCGTGTGGGCGTGCTGGCGATCACCGATCACGATACCACCGCCGGATTGGCCGAGGCCGCCGCGGCTATTGCGGAGCAGGCGTTGCCGCTGCGGTTGGTCAACGGAGTGGAAATCTCGACGCTGTGGGAAAATCATGAAATCCATATCGTTGGGTTGGGCATGGACGTCACGCATCCGGCGCTGGTGACGTTGCTGGCTGCGCAAACCGAGCACCGCCACCGACGGGCACAGGAGATCGGCGTGCGTCTGGGTAAGGCGCGCATTCCCGATGCCTATGCCGGCGCCCAGCGGTTGGCGGGGGCCGGTGCGGTGACCCGCGGCCATTTCGCCCGTTACCTGGTGGAGATTGGCGTGGCGGACAACATGGCGCAGGTGTTCAAGAAATACCTGGCCAAGGGCAAAACCGGCTACGTGCCGCCGCAGTGGTGTACAATAGAACAAGCCATTGATGCGATTCATCAATCGGGCGGTCAGGCGGTGATGGCGCATCCAGGCCGTTACGATCTGACCGCGAAGTGGTTGAAACGTTTGCTGGCGCATTTCGCCGAACACGGCGGCGACGCCATGGAAGTGGCGCAGTGTCAGCAGGCGCCGCATGAGCGCTCGCAATTGGCGAAATACGCCCAGGACTACCGCCTGTTGGCCTCGCAAGGCTCTGATTTTCATCAGCCTTGTTCGTGGATCGAACTGGGCCGCAAGCTGTGGCTGCCGGGCGGCGTTGAGCCGGTGTGGCGCGATTGGCCGCAACCGGGCGAGGCGGTCTGATTTTACGCGCGTGTGGCAACGCGCGCGGGCATCATTTTAGGAGCAAGTCATGAGTCAGCTTTTTTATATTCACCCGGACAACCCGCAGCCGCGTTTGATTAACCAGGCGGTTGAGGTGCTGCGCAAGGGCGGCGTGATCGTTTATCCCACCGATTCCGGCTATGCGCTGGGTTGCATGCTGGAAGAGAAGGCGGCGATGGAGCGCATTTGCCGCATCCGTCAGTTGGACGGCAACCACAACTTTACCCTGATGTGTCGCGATCTGTCCGAGTTGTCGACCTATGCGCACGTCGATAATACGGCGTTCCGCCTGATCAAAAACAATACGCCGGGCAACTACACCTTCATTCTGAAAGCGACCAAAGAAGTGCCGCGCCGCCTGATGAATGAAAAGCGCAAAACCATCGGCCTGCGCGTGCCGTCGAACCCGATCGCATTGGCGCTGTTGGAGGCGCTGAACGAACCGATGATGTCCACCACGCTGATGCTGCCGGGCAATGATTTTGCCGAGTCCGATCCGGAAGAGATCAGCGATCATTTAGGCAAGGTGGTCGATCTGGTGATCCACGGCGGTTTCCTCGGCCAACAGCCGACTACGGTTATCGATCTGACCGAATCCTCGCCGGAAGTGGTGCGCGAAGGGGCGGGCGACGCGGCGCCTTTCCGCTGATGTAAAAGGTTGCCACCTTGCCCATTGTCTGAAAATCGGCTGAAGCGACGCTATTTCGCGTGAAAGCCGCTATTCTTGAATACTTCAGAATTGATAATGGGCAGGACGCGCAGCAATGATTAAACAGGTTTCTTTTTTAGCGGCCTTATTATTTTCCTCAATGGCAAATGCGGGGTTTTATTCGGGCAGCGGTTTGCTGGCGGAATCCGGCGGTTACGTAAAAAATAAAAGCGGTGAAGCCACCGTGGCCGAAGCGCTGAATGGCGGCATGTTTATGGGGTACGTCGCCGGCGTATTCGATACCTATTCCATGCAGGGCAATCGCAATATCTGCCCGGAAGCCGGGATGAGCATCGGCGTAGCCGCCGACGCGGTGATGCAGTATTTGAACGAGCATCCTGAGCAGCTGCATTATTCCGCACCGTCGGTGATCATGTTGGCGCTAACCGCCGCCTATCCCTGCGTGCGCCATTAAGTTTCCCTTCCAATTCGTGCGCATTTTTTCATAAGGTGCGCTCGGACTCTTTCCGCACGAACTTCAATAGATCAATGCCTGCTGCGCTGTCACCTTATCCCCGTCGGTATTTCCCGAACGGGTCGGGGAGAGACGCGCAGGAGGTAATATGACCGCATTTCACAGCGCCAACATGGCGCTCGACTATCAGGATATCGGCTCAGGGCCGCTCACGCTGGTGTTGCTGCCCGGCTGGTGCGAACCGAAAACCGTGTTTGAGCCGTTCATCGCTCTGGCCGCCGAACGCTATCGGGTGATCAGTATCGACTGGCGCGGCCACGGCCTGTCGTCAAAAGCGGCGGAGATGTCGCTGGCGGCGGACGATTTGCTGGAAGATGTGCGTCAGTTGCTGACGGCGCTGCGTTTGGACAATGTGATCACCCTGTCGGTGGCGCACGCCAGCTGGCTGGCGGTGGCGTTGGCCGAAGCGTTGCCGCAGCGGGTACGGGGCATGGTGTTTCTCGACTGGATCATGACGCAGCCGGAACCGGCGTTCTTTACGGCGGTGAGCCGTATGCAGCAGCCGCAGCAGTGGCTGGCGGCGCGTGACGCCTTGTTCGACTTCTGGCAGGGAGGCATCCGCCACGCTCGGGTCAAACGCCATCTGGAGGTCGAAATGGCGCAGGAAGATTACCGGCTGTGGCGTGCCGCCGGCGTGGCCATCGAACAGGCCTACCGGCAGTTCGGCTCGCCGCTGCAACGCCTGGCGGGAATGAGCGCGCCGCCCCCGTGTCGACACATCTACTCGTTGGATCGCCGCGACGACTATCTGCGGCGGCAGCAGGCATTTGCCGCCGAACAGCCGTTTTTCTCCGTGGTGCGTCTAGGGGAGGCCCGCACTCACCTCGGCATTTTGGAACGGCCCGACGCGGTGCTGTGGGCGGTGGAGGATTTTTTAGCGCCGTGAACGCCGTCTGAAGGGGGCCACCGCCGATAAAGTGGGTTTCAACACCTTAGAAAGCCTGTATAATACGCGGTTAGATCCTGATAAACGTATTATGACCGTTGTGGCGCTTGGCCGCGGCGGTATCCCCCCGACGCCTGTGAAGGCGACATTAGAGGTTGCTCAATGAGCGAAAAGTTACAGAAAGTTTTAGCGCGCGCCGGGCATGGCTCGCGTCGTGAAATCGAAACCATGATTGAAGCCGGGCGCGTCAGCGTCGACGGCAAGGTCGCCAAGTTGGGCGATCGCGTTGAAGTGACCCCGGCGATGAAAATTCGTCTGGATGGCCATGTCCTGTCGATCAAAGAATCCGAAGAGGTGGTTTGCCGGGTGCTGGCTTACTACAAACCGGAAGGCGAGCTGTGTACCCGCAGCGATCCTGAAGGCCGCCCGACGGTGTTCGATCGCTTACCGAAGCTGCGCGGTTCGCGCTGGGTGGCGGTAGGGCGTCTGGACGTCAACACCTCCGGTCTGCTGTTGTTCACCACCGACGGTGAACTGGCGAACCGTCTGATGCACCCAAGCCGTGAAGTGGAACGTGAGTACGCGGTACGCGTGTTCGGCCAGGTCGACGATGCGAAAGTGAAGCAGCTGAGCAAGGGCGTGCAGCTGGAAGACGGCCCGGCCGCGTTCCGCACCATCAGCTTCCAGGGCGGTGAAGGCCTCAACCAGTGGTACAACGTGACCCTGACCGAAGGCCGCAACCGTGAAGTGCGTCGCCTGTGGGAAGCCGTGGGCGTGCAGGTGAGCCGCCTGATCCGCGTGCGCTACGGCGACATCGATCTGCCGAAAGGCCTGCCGCGTGGCGGCTGGGCGGAACTGGATCTGCCGGCGATCAACTACCTGCGCGAGCTGGTTGAATTGAAACCGGAAACGGTCAGCAAAATGCCGGTGGAGCGTGAGCGCCGCCGCGTGAAGGCTAACCAGATCCGCCGTGCGGTCAAGCGCCACTCTCAGGTGGCCGGCAGCGGCCGCCGCAGTGCGCCAGGCAGCAAGCCGGGTAAACCGGGCAAGCCAAGCAAACGCAGCTAATTCCTCATTCTGGCCCCGTTCGGGGCCAGAACTTTTTGTTACCAATCGATCCCCTGCTGCGCCTTCACGCCGGCATCGAACGCGTGTTTCACCGGCCGCATCTCCGTGACCGTATCCGCCAGTTCCAGCAAATCGCGATGGCAACCGCGCCCGGTCAAGATCACCGTTTGGTGCGCAGGGCGCCCCAGCAACGCTGCCTTCAGCTCTTCCAGTTCCAGATAGCCGTAGGTCAGCATGTAGGTCACTTCGTCCAGCAGCACCAGATCCAGGCTGCTGTCGGCCAGCATGCGCTTGCCGTGCTGCCACACCGCCTGGCAGGCGGCGGTATCGCCGGCTTTATTCTGCGTCTCCCAGGTAAAACCGGTGGCCATCACCTGGAATTCAACGCCGTGTTGCTGCAGCAGATTCTTTTCGCCATTGGGCCACTCGCCCTTGATGAACTGGATCACCCCGGCGCGCATGCCGTGGCCAACCGCCCGGGTGACGGTGCCGAAGGCGGCGGTGGTTTTACCCTTGCCGTTACCGGTAAACACCAACAGCAGGCCGCGGGTGTCCTGCGCGGCGGCGATGCGGGCATCGACCTGTTCTTTCAGGCGCTGCTGACGCTGTTGATGACGATCTTCCTCCATGAAACGCTCCTTATTATTCGGCCGCGCCGGGTTTACGGTTTGGCTGCGCGTCGAAGCTCATGCCGGTTTTCCGGCGGCTGTCTTCGCCCATCAGATACAGATACAGCGGCATGATATCGGCCGGGGTTTTCAGCTTGTTCTTGTCTTCGTGCGGGAAGGCAGATGCGCGCATTTTGGTGCGGGTGCCACCCGGATTGATGCAGTTCACCCGCAGATTGCGGTTTTTATACTCGTCGGCCAGCACCTGCATCATGCCCTCGGTGGCGAATTTCGACACCGCATAGGCACCCCAGTCTGCGCGGCCGGTGCGCCCGACGCTGGAACTGGTGAACACCAGCGAACCGGCGTGGGATTTCAGCAGCAGCGGCAGCAGCGCCTGAGTCAGCATAAAGGTGGCGTTGACGTTAACCTGCATCACCTCTTGCCACATGGTCATCGACAGGTCGGCCATCGGCGCGATGTCGCCGAGCAGGCCGGCGTTGTGCAGCACGCCGTCAAGGCGGGGGATCTGGCTCGCCAGATCGTCGGCTATCTGCCGGCATTGCTCCTGAGTGGCGTGCAGCAAGTCCAGCGTCACCACCCGGGCCGGGGCGCCGCCCTGGGCCGCGATCTCTTGTTGTACCGCCAGCAGTTTGCTCTCGGTGCGCCCCAGCAGCACCAGCTGAGCGCCGAAGCGCGCATAGGTCAGCGCCGCTTCGCGGCCGATGCCGTCACCGGCGCCGGTGACCAAAATGATACGTTGTTCGAGCAGATCTTGTTTGGGTTGGTAATGCACGATAAATCCTCGCCTGGGTGGCTGTTCTCCCGCGAATATCGGGGAGCAAGGGTGAAACGCGCGGCCGGGGCGGGAGCAAAGGCTCGACCGTCTGCGGGCCGCGCAGCGAATTCGTCTCATCGTATTGATGAATAATGGGTGTTATATGCCTTAATCCGTGGGCATTTTCAATGCGTAGCAGGCTGAAATGGCATTCTTTTGTAACAAAAGCACGGCGGTGGCGCCTTGGTTCGGCCTTGAATCGTCCCCATAGTGATGATCCGTGTGCAATGAATTTTCATTTAGCCGCGACAGCAGCCGCTGCGGTTGGCTAAAATGGAAAGAAGCATACTAACAACCTGTAAATAAAGGCGGAATCTGTGGAGTTTATATCTGTTTATGGCCTGTTTCTGGCCAAGGTCGCCACGGTGGTGCTCGCCATCGCCGCGTTGGCCATCCTGGCGGTCAGTTTGGGGCAACGCAAGAACCGCCAGAAAGGGGAGCTGCAGCTGACCGATCTCGGTGAACAGTATCGCGAGATGCAGCGTGATATGCGCCTGGCGCGTATGGATACCGCCGAGCAGAAGGTCTGGCTGAAACAGTTCAAAAAGCAGACCAAGGCCGACGACAAGCTGAAGAAGCAGCGCGCCAAGTCCGGCGCGGTGGAAGTGACTAAGCCGTGCCTGTATGTGCTGGACTTCAAGGGCAGCATGGACGCGCACGAAGTCACCTCGCTGCGCGAAGAGATCTCGGCGGTGCTGGCGGTAGCGTCGGCGCAGGATGAAGTTCTGCTGCGCCTGGAAAGCCCTGGCGGGGTGGTGCACGGCTACGGCCTAGCGGCCTCGCAGCTGGAGCGCCTGCGCAAAGGCGGCATTCGCCTGACGGTAGCGGTGGATAAAGTGGCGGCCAGCGGCGGCTACATGATGGCCTGCGTCGCGGATCGCATCGTGGCGGCGCCGTTCGCCATCATCGGCTCCATCGGCGTGGTGGCGCAGATCCCGAACTTCCACCGCCTGCTGAAAAAGAACGACATCGATGTGGAGCTGCACACCGCCGGGCAGTTCAAACGGACGCTGACGCTGTTTGGCGAAAACACCGAGCAGGGGCGCGAGAAGTTCCGCGAAGATCTGAACGAAACCCACGAGCTGTTCAAACGCTTCGTGCATGAGCAGCGCCCGTCGCTGGACATCGACAGCGTCGCCACCGGTGAACACTGGTTCGGTTCTCAGGCCAAAGAAAAGGGGCTTATCGACGCCATCGGCACCAGCGACGATTTGCTGATCGCCGAGCTGGATAACCACGAGGTGATCGCCGTGCGCTACACGCGCCGCAAACGCCTGATGGATCGCTTCACCGGCAGCGCGGCGGAAAGCGTCGATCGCTTGCTGCTGCGCTGGTGGCAGCGTGGTGAAAAGCCGCTGCTGTAACGGCGGTGATAGCGTGAATCAACGGGGGCCAGGTGCCCCCGTTTTCTTTTCTCAATCGACCAGGTGGTATTTTTCCGAAAGCAGATGGGCCAAATGTTTAAACATATTAAATACCGCGGTGGTTTTGGCGGTGGGCAATCCATCGGCATCCAAAAAGTATTCGCCGCGGAAAACTAAAACGCCGCTTTTTTGTTCAACGTCGGTGGCGATCATGCCGTGCAGATAATCTTCGTGTTGGCGGATGATGTTATTTGCTTCCGCCAGCAGGGCCTCGCGGCCGATAGGGGCAGTATTCGTGTGCATTTATTAGACTCCAAACTAAAAACTCTGCGCATATTCTAACGCCGGTTCGCTTTTATCCGCAAACCGACTAAGGTTTATTTGCCGTCTGGATGGCCATGGGCGGCCGCCGGTTGGCGAAATCGGTCTTTCCGTGCTAATTAGGTTGCGTGACGCTTTTTATCAGGTACAGTGTGGGATTTTGCGGCGTCGGGTGGAAGGTTTTGTTTACGCCATGAATAAAACTCACACAGCCATACTTCTGGGGCATGGGTGAATAGCAGGCAGGATCAACAACTTGCGTTCAGGTTGAGCAGTTGGGCAACCAAAAGAAAAAAATCTGTTGATCTCTTGCCAGACTGCCGCAATATAAAAAAAGAGACACGAATTGCCGCGGCACGGCGAGATAAAAGACTTCTTTTTAGAAGAAATAAATTAGGTAAAGGTAAATATGGGTAAAGCTCTCGTAATAGTTGAGTCCCCGGCAAAAGCCAAAACTATTAATAAATATTTAGGAAATGACTACGTGGTGAAGTCCAGCGTCGGTCATATCCGTGATTTGCCGACCAGTGGCTCAGCCAGCAAAAAGAGCGCTGACTCAACCGAAGACAAAGCCAAGAAAAAAGTTAAAAAAGATGAGAAGGCGGCGCTGGTAAATCGCATGGGCGTCGACCCTTACCACGGCTGGAAAGCACATTATGAAATCCTGCCGGGTAAAGAAAAAGTGGTCGCCGAGTTAAAATCGTTGGCGGAAAACGCCGACCACATTTATCTCGCAACCGACCTTGACCGCGAAGGGGAAGCCATCGCCTGGCACCTGCGGGAAGTGATCGGTGGGGATGACAAACGCTTTAGCCGCGTGGTGTTTAACGAAATCACCAAAAACGCAATCCAACAGGCGTTCAAACAGCCGGGCGAGCTGAACATTGATCGCGTTAACGCGCAGCAGGCTCGCCGGTTTATGGACCGCGTGGTGGGCTATATGGTCTCGCCGCTGCTGTGGAAAAAAATTGCCCGCGGCCTGTCCGCCGGCCGCGTACAGTCGGTGGCGGTGCGCCTGGTGGTTGAGCGCGAACGCGACATCAAGGCCTTCGTGCCGGAAGAGTACTGGGAGCTGCATGCCGATCTGCTGGCGAAGGGTGAAACCGCGCTGCAGATGGAAGTGACTCACGCGCACGACAAACCGTTCAAGCCGGTCAACCGCGAGCAGACTCACGCCGCGGTCAAGCTGTTGGAAAAAGCCCGCTACACGGTGCTGGATCGCGAAGATAAACCGACCAGCAGCAAGCCGGGCGCGCCTTTCATTACCTCCACGCTGCAACAGGCCGCCAGCACTCGTCTGAGCTTCGGCGTGAAGAAAACCATGATGATGGCGCAACGGCTGTATGAAGCCGGCCACATCACCTATATGCGTACCGACTCGACCAACCTGAGCCAGGATGCGCTCAACATGGTGCGTGGCTACATCGGTGACAACTTCGGCGACAAATACCTGCCGAAGGCGCCGAATCAGTACAGCAGCAAAGAGAATTCGCAGGAAGCGCACGAAGCGATCCGTCCTTCGGACGTGAACGTGCTCGCCGAGCAGTTGAAAGACATGGAAGCGGACGCGCAGAAGCTGTATCAGCTGATCTGGCGCCAGTTCGTTGCCTGCCAGATGACGCCGGCGCAATACGATTCCACCACGCTGACGGTGAAAGCCGGCGATTATCAGCTGCGCGCCAAGGGCCGTACGCTGCGCTTTGACGGCTGGACCAAGGTGATGCCGGCGCTGCGCAAGGGCGATGAAGATCGCACCCTGCCATACGTCGAAATCGGCAGCGATCTGGATCTGCAAAAACTGATCCCAAGCCAGCACTTCACCAAGCCGCCGGCGCGCTACAGCGAAGCCTCGCTGGTGAAAGAGTTGGAAAAACGCGGCATCGGCCGCCCGTCCACCTACGCCTCCATCATCTCGACCATTCAGGATCGCGGTTATGTGCGGGTGGAAAGCCGCCGCTTCTATGCCGAGAAAATGGGTGAGATCGTCACCGATCGCCTGGAAGAAAACTTCCGCGAGCTGATGAACTATGACTTCACCGCGCGCATGGAAGACGGTCTCGATGAGGTTGCCAACAACCAGGCCGAGTGGAAAGCGGTGCTGGACGAATTCTTCGTCGACTTCAGCGAGCAGTTGGAAACGGCGGAGAAGGATCCGGAAGAAGGCGGCATGCGCCCTAACCAGATGGTGATGACCAGCATCGACTGCCCGACCTGCGGCCGTAAGATGGGCATCCGTACCGCCAGCACCGGCGTGTTCCTCGGCTGTTCCGGCTATGCGCTGCCGCCGAAGGAGCGCTGCAAAACCACCATCAACCTGGTGCCGGAAGCGGAAGTGCTCAACATCCTCGAAGGCGACGACGCGGAAACCAACGCGCTGCGCGCCCGCCGCCGCTGCCAGAAATGCGGTACGGCGATGGACAGTTATCTGATCGACAACCAGCGTAAGCTGCATGTCTGCGGTAACAACCCGGCGTGTGACGGCTATGAGATCGAAGAGGGCGAGTTCCGCCTGAAAGGCTACGATGGCCCGGTGGTGGAGTGCGACAAGTGCGGCTCGGAAATGCACCTGAAAATGGGGCGCTTCGGCAAGTACATGGGCTGTACCAACGAGAACTGTAAAAACACCCGCAAGATCCTGCGCAACGGCGATGTCGCGCCGCCGAAGGAAGATCCGGTGCCGTTGCCGGAGCTGCCGTGTGAGAAGTCCGACGCCTATTTCGTGCTGCGTGACGGCGCTGCCGGCGTGTTCCTGGCGGCCAATACCTTCCCTAAATCGCGCGAAACCCGTGCGCCGCTGGTGGAAGAGCTGGCTCGCTTCAAGGATCGCTTGCCGGAGAAGCTGCGCTATCTGGCCGATGCGCCGGTGGCGGATGCCGAAGGCAATAAAACGCTGGTGCGTTTCAGCCGTAAAACCAAACAGCAGTACGTCTCTTCTGAAAAAGACGGCAAGGCGACCGGTTGGTCCGCGTTCTACGTGGACGGCAAGTGGGTCGAAGGCAAGAAGTAAGGCCGGGTTGTCCTGCCTGCAAGATGAAAAACCAGCCCTGGCGGCTGGTTTTTTTTATTGGTGAAAAGCGGCAAACGGATCTATCCTTTGCTGTTTTTATCCCTCCGTCACCGTCGTTTCACGTTGATACCAATGCAAAATAATCGTTATCATAGTGTGACGCGGATCTATACTTGAAGCTGCAACGTGGTATAGTGGTTATATAAAAAGTTTTTTTATTATTAAAGCTTATTAACAACGGCGTTTTCTTCACCATCAGGGTAGAACACGGTGTTTATGGCTTGTGAGTTTCAGCATACCGGGGCGACACCGATATACCTGGCTGCGGGTAAGCCGCAGTGTTTAACCTAGGATGGTATAAGATATGAAATTGCAGCAGCTTCGTTACATTGTGGAAGTGGTTAACCACAACCTGAATGTCTCCTCGACGGCAGAAGGGCTCTATACCTCGCAACCCGGCATCAGTAAACAGGTGCGCATGCTCGAAGATGAGCTGGGCATCCAGATTTTCGCCCGCAGCGGCAAACACCTGACCCAGGTCACCCCGGCCGGCCAGGAAATCATTCGCATCGCGCGTGAAGTGCTGTCCAAGGTGGACGCCATCAAGGCCGTCGCCGGTGAACACACCTATCCGGACAAAGGCTCACTGTACGTCGCCACCACGCATACCCAGGCTCGCTACGCCTTGCCCAACGTGATCAAAGGCTTCATCGAGCGTTACCCGCGCGTCTCGCTGCACATGCATCAGGGCTCGCCGACGCAGATCGCCGAAGCGGTCTCCAAAGGTACCGCCGATTTCGCCATCGCCACCGAAGCGCTGCACCTGTACGACGATCTCATCATGCTGCCGTGCTACCACTGGAACCGCGCGGTGGTGGTGAAGCCCGATCATCCTTTGGCGGGTAAAAGCAGCATCAGCATTGAAGAGCTGGCGGCTTACCCGATCGTCACTTACACCTTCGGCTTTACCGGGCGTTCGGAGTTGGATACCGCCTTCAACCGCGCCGGCCTGACGCCGCGCATCGTCTTTACCGCCACCGACGCCGACGTGATCAAAACTTACGTGCGTCTGGGATTGGGGGTTGGGGTGATCGCCAGCATGGCGGTGGATCCGGTTCAGGATCCGGATCTGGTGACGGTGGATGCGCGTGATATCTTCACCTACAGCACCACTAAGATCGGTTTCCGCCGCAGCACTTTCCTGCGTAGCTACATGTACGACTTCATTCAGCGCTTCGCGCCGCACCTGACGCGCGACGTGGTCGACAGCGCGGTGGCGCTGCGCTCCAACGAAGAAATTGAAGCGATGTTCAAGGACATCAAGCTGCCTATCAAATAGCCGCCAGCGTTGACGACATCAAACAACACCCGGACAGGCCTGCGCCTCTCCGGGTTTTTTATGAGCAAAACCCTGCGCCATAAAACACCCCATTCGCAAGCTGCGCTAATCCAATCCTAGTGGGGAGAATGCGTTATGGCGCTTTAACGTCAGGCCAACGCCCTCTGTCATTTTCGCTAAGTTTCTGAATCACGGCCATTCAACCTTGAAACAGCTTATGGCTCCCTTGTTAGGAATCATCTGAAAACAAAGTGTTTTTGTTCTGGCAAAGAGTTTTTTTTCTCTCGGAAGTTAAAGTAATGCTAACCAATTGCCAGCGGAGCCGCTTATCTCATGACCAGCCGTATCTCTGTTCAATTGCCCGTTGAGGGCCTGCTTTTTTGGAAGCTGGCGGGCCGTGAGGCCTTGTCCGAGCCGTTTGCGCTTACGCTGACCTTGCTGGGCCGGGATGCCCGCATTAATCGCAGCGAGCTGTTGGGGCAACCGGTCACGGTGAATTTACCGACGGGGCTGCTGTCAGCGGATCGCCATATCAATGGCAAAGTGACCCGCGTTGCCGTCAGTGCCGTCGAATTAAGTGGCACGCGTTATGCTGTGTATACGCTGACGGTGGAATCGGATCTATGGCCGATGAAGCGGGATCGCAATCTGCGCATCTTCCAGGGCCAGACGGTGCCGCAAACGGTGCATGCTTTGCTCAGCGAATATCAGGTGAACGTAGAGGATAAACTCACCGGTCGCTATCGGGTGTGGGATTACTGTGTTCAGTATCAGGAGAGCAGTCTCGATTTTATCAGCCGCCTCATGGAGCTGGAGGGTATCGTTTACCATTTTCGCCATGAGGCGGGCCGCCACACGCTGGTGCTGACGGATGCGGCAGGGCAGTATCAGCCGTTTAGCGGCTACGAGACGATTCCTTACCATCAGACTCCGTCTGGCGGCAGCACCCTCGAGCAGGGCATCGGCCAATGGGCACCGGAAGACAGCGTAACGCCGGGCATTTACGGTTTGGACGACTATGACTTTCGCAAACCGAACGCCTGGCTGTTCCAGGCTCGTCAAAACCCGGCCTCGCCGATGCCGGGCAGCATCGATGTCTACGATTGGCCGGGCCGCTATGTCGAACACGCCGATGGAGAGTTCTACGCGCGCGTGCGCCAGGAACGCTGGCAGGTGGAACATCAGCAGGTACACGGCACAGCAACGGCGATTGGAATAGCGCCGGGTTATACCTTTACCCTGATCAACGCCCCGTTTTTCAGCGATAACGGCGAATACCTGACGACGGCCGCCGATTATACGTTCTCCGAGAACCGCTACGCCAGCGGCGAAGAAGGAGAGACGGTTCATCGCATCGACTTTACGGTTATCCCGGCCGCTACCGTCTTTCGTCCGCTGACGGTGACGCCGTGGCCGCGCACCTATGGCCCGCAAACGGCCAAGGTGGTGGGGCCTGTCGGCGAGAATATCTGGACGGACAAATACGGCCGGATAAAAGTGAAGTTTCACTGGGATCGCCGCGCCAAAGGGGATGATACCAGTTCGTGCTGGGTGAGGGTCTCGAGTGCCTGGGCGGGGCAAGGGTTCGGTTCGGTACAGATACCGCGCGTCGGCGATGAAGTGGTGGTGGACTTTATCAATGGCGATCCGGATCGGCCGATTGTCACCGGGCGCGTCTACAATGAGGCGAGCATGCCGCCGTGGGTGTTGCCGGCGGCGGCTACGCAAATGGGCTTTATGACTCGCAGTAAGGACGGAAGCCGGGATAACGCCAGCTATCTGTTTTTCGAAGATAAGGTGGGCAGCGAGGCCGTGGAACTGCACTCCGAAAAGGATATGAAGGTTTCGGTGGAAAATGACCAGCAGGTCAATATTGACGGTAACCGGACGACAACTATCCTCAAGCAACAGCAAGACGAAGTGACGGGCAATGCCACCTTCCATTACAAGAGCCAGCGTACCACCACGGTGGATCACAAAGAAACCGGCTATTTTAATGGCGGTGTCGCTACGGAGATCAAGGCGGGGCGGACGTTCGACATTAAGGACGGCGGCGACAAGGTAACGATCAAAGGCGACCGCACCAGCGATATCGACGGGAATGAAAGCCACCATGTCACCGGCAAACTGACTGAGACCCTGGATAAAGGGCGGGACGTTACGATCGGCGCCGGCGGCCATAAAGAGGACATCACCGGGGGCGTTACCCGCGAGATCAAGGGCGGCGTCAACGAAACGATCAAAGACGGCGTTACCACCAATATCAATAGCGGCGACTGGACGCAAAACGTCAACGCGGGAACTATTACGATTTACAGCCCGCATCAGATCAAGATTGTCAGCGGCGAAAAAATCAGCCTTGAAGCGCCAGAGTCCGTGTTCAATCCCAAGCTGCACAGCCTGACCGTGACCGCCTTCAGCGAAAGCATTACCGGTAATAGCGTATCGGCATCGGCGATAGCCAGCAGCATCGTTGGCGTGTCCAACGGCCTGACGGGGCTATCAAATTCTTATAAGCTGAAAGAGTTTTCAAAGACGGCGTTCAAAACGGAAACGAACGGGGTGGTGGTGAATGTCGAGGTGACCAATATCAGCAACAGAACGCTGAATGTAACGAATAACTCGTTGTTTATAATTACATAAAATGGAGCAGCACACTTATGTCTCTGGCTGATATGTCGAAGTACTTCCTGTATGCGGGGATCGCCACCCCTGTCGTGATGGGCATTTTCTTTTACTGTATTTTTAAAAATAACGGCGGTAACTCGACCGAGACGTCTGCCGTTAAAAACTATCTCAACAAGGACAGCTGGCAAGGCGAAATTATCGCCTCGCACCTCGAATCCTGTCGGCAAACCAACACTCGATACGGCAATGACTTTTTCTTTGACGTTGATTTTTATCTCCCGGGCGACACCCGACTCCACACTGCCAAGGCCCTGGTTCAACCTGGCCAGATGCATTTACTGCGCAAAGGGATGGACATCAAAGTAAAGAAGGGCCGTAAGGATCAGCTGGCGGTTGTGGAGATGGATTTCCCCGCTGAGCCGTTGTAGAGCAAACCTTTCCCTGTTAAAGCGCCGCATCGTTGCGGCGTTTTTGTTGGCGCATGGCCTAACCCCTTGGCGGCGCTCGGACTTCTTTTCCGCTGATTGTTCCTGCCTATCGCTGTGATCAAATCGTGTTGTTATCAAAACGTTAACTTATCTTTGTGGTATCTTTAAACAAGACCTCACTGATTACCCTGTTTTAGTCACAATAAGAAATGGAGGAGCTATGTCGTCCGATCTTCGTGAAACAAGTCTGGATAAGCTGGTTGCGCTGAATAGCGAATATTACTATTACAGTCTGCCGCTGGCGGCAAAGCAGCTGGGTGCTATCGACCGGTTGCCGAAATCAATGAAAGTGCTGTTGGAAAACCTGCTGCGCCATGTGGATGGCGACACCGTGCAGGTTGACGACCTCAAGGCCATCGTCGCCTGGCTGCAAACCGGCCATGCTGACCGTGAGATCGCCTATCGTCCGGCGCGCGTGCTGATGCAGGATTTTACCGGCGTTCCGGCGGTGGTGGATCTGGCCGCGATGCGCGAAGCGGTACGGCGGCTGGGCGGAAACGTCGACCAGGTGAATCCGCTGTCGCCGGTGGATCTGGTGATTGACCACTCGGTTACCGTCGATGAATTTGGCGACGATAACGCCTTTGAAGACAACGTGCGTATCGAAATGCAGCGCAACCACGAGCGCTACACCTTCCTGCGCTGGGGGCAGAAAGCCTTCAACCGCTTCCGCGTGGTGCCGCCGGGCACCGGCATCTGTCACCAGGTCAACCTTGAATACCTTGGCCAAACGGTCTGGCACAGCGACGAAAGCGGCCGCCGCGTGGCTTATCCCGATACGCTGGTGGGCACCGATTCCCACACCACCATGATCAACGGCCTGGGTATCCTCGGCTGGGGCGTCGGCGGCATCGAAGCGGAAGCGGCGATGCTGGGCCAGCCGGTATCGATGCTGATCCCGGACGTGGTCGGCTTCAAGCTGACCGGCAAGCTCCGCGAGGGCATTACCGCCACCGACCTGGTGTTGACCGTGACCCAAATGCTGCGCAAGCACGGCGTGGTCGGCAAGTTCGTCGAGTTTTATGGCGACGGGCTGGCCGATCTGCCGTTGGCGGACCGGGCAACCATCGCCAACATGTCGCCGGAGTTCGGCGCCACCTGCGGTTTCTTCCCGGTGGATGACGTTACGCTCGGCTATATGAAGCTCAGCGGCCGCAGCGCCGAACAAATCGCGCTGGTGGAAGCCTACGCCAAAGCGCAGGGCATGTGGCGCAACCCGGGTGATGAACCGGTCTTCACCAGCTCGCTGGCGCTGGACATGTCAACCGTGGAAGCCAGCCTCGCCGGGCCAAAGCGCCCGCAGGATCGCGTTGCGCTGCCGAATGTGCCGCAGGCGTTCAAGGCCGCCACCGAGCTGGATATCGGGGGACACAAGGCCAATACCGACAGCAAAACCTTTACGCTGGATGGGCAACAGCACGAACTGCGAGACGGTGCGGTGGTGATCGCGGCGATCACCTCCTGCACCAACACCTCCAACCCGAGCGTAATGATGGCGGCCGGCCTGCTGGCGAAAAACGCCGTCAAGAAAGGGCTGCGCAGCAAACCCTGGGTAAAAACCTCGCTGGCGCCGGGATCCAAAGTGGTGACCGACTACTTCGACAGTGCCAAACTCACCGCCTACCTGGAAGAGCTGGGGTTCAACCTGGTGGGGTATGGCTGTACCACCTGCATCGGTAACTCGGGTCCGTTACCTGATCCGATCGAGCAGGCGATCAAAGAAGGCGATCTGACCGTGGGGGCGGTGCTCTCGGGCAACCGTAACTTTGAAGGGCGCATCCACCCGCTGGTGAAAACCAACTGGCTGGCCTCGCCGCCGCTGGTGGTGGCTTATGCGCTGGCGGGCAGCATGAAGATTGACCTGACCAAAGAGCCGCTGGGCGAGGGCAATGACGGTCAGCCGGTCTACCTGAAGGATATCTGGCCGAGCAGCCAGGACATCGCTCAGGCGGTGGACGAAGTGCGCACCGAGATGTTCCACAAGGAATACGGCGAAGTGTTCGACGGCGACGCCAACTGGCAGGCGATCCAGGTGGCCGGTTCGGCGACCTATCAGTGGCAGGAGGATTCTACCTATATCCGCCATCCGCCGTTCTTCAGCACCATGAAGGTGAAACCGGACCCGGTGCAGGACATCAAAGACGCGCGTATTCTGGCGATTTTGGCCGACTCGGTGACCACCGATCACATCTCGCCGGCGGGTAACATCAAGCGCGACAGCCCGGCGGGGCGTTACCTGAGCGAGCATGGCGTAGCGCCGCAGGATTTCAACTCCTACGGTTCACGCCGTGGCAACCACGAAGTGATGATGCGCGGTACCTTCGCCAATATCCGCATCCGCAACGAAATGGTACCGGGCGTGGAGGGGGGCTATACCCGCCATATTCCGTCGCAGCAGCAGCTGTCTATCTACGATGCCGCCATGCAGTATCAGCAGGAGAAGGTGCCGCTGGCGGTGATCGCCGGCAAAGAGTACGGCTCCGGCTCCAGCCGCGACTGGGCGGCGAAGGGGCCGCGCCTGCTGGGCGTGCGGGTGGTGATTGCCGAATCCTTCGAGCGTATTCACCGCTCCAACCTGATCGGCATGGGGATTTTGCCGCTGGAGTTCCCGCAAGGGGTGACGCGCAAAACCCTGGGGCTGACCGGGGATGAGCAGATTAGCGTCGGCGGCCTGCAGCAGCTGCAGCCGGGCCAAACGGTGCCGGTGCATATCACCTATGCCGACGGGCGCAAGGACGTGATCAACACCCGTTGCCGCATCGATACCGGCAATGAGCTGACCTACTACGAAAACGACGGCATCCTGCACTATGTGATCAGGAAAATGCTGTAATTAGGCAATAAAAAGGGCGCCGTAAGGCGCCCTGATTGTTTCCGCCGCGGCGGCGATCATTTCTGATCGAGCAAATGGCCCATTTTGGCGGCCTTGGTCGCCAGATAGTGTTCGTTCTTCGGGTTGCGGCCGACGATCAGCGGCACGCGCTCGCTGATGTTGATGCCGGCTTCGGTCAGGATCTCGACCTTTTTCGGGTTGTTGGTCAGCAAACGCACCGCGTCGACGCCCAGCAGTTTGAACATGTCGGCGCACAGGGTGAAGTCGCGCTCATCGGCGGCAAAGCCGAGCTGGTGGTTGGCTTCCACGGTGTCTGCGCCCTTATCCTGCAGGGCATAGGCGCGGATCTTGTTCAACAGGCCGATATTGCGGCCCTCCTGGCGATGATAAAGCAGGATGCCACGGCCTTCTTCGGCAATCTGCTCCAGCGCGGCTTCCAGTTGAAAACCGCAGTCGCAGCGCAGGCTGAACAGGGCATCGCCGGTCAGACATTCGGAATGCACGCGTGCGAGCACCGGCGTTTCGCCGGAAATATCACCGAATACCAGCGCCAGATGGTCATGCCCGGTCGCCAGTTCTTCGAATCCTACCATCAGGAAATCGCCCCAAGGTGTCGGCAGTTTAGCCTCTGCCACCCGTTTAAGCTGCATGTCATTCTCCACAAAAAACTACGATTCAATCATTGTCGCGCATCCTAAGTCCGGTTCGGTAAATTGACCAAGACTAAAACGTGCTACGCCGATCTCTATTTCGTTAATTATCGTCTATTTTGCCACAACTTCTTGCCGGGCGGTGCTCAGCAAACCAGCAGATGGCGTTTTCTGGCCACCTATTACTGCGATAGGTTGCCTATCTGTTTAATTTTTCGCGTGTTATCAATATTGCACTCTTGTTACACTGCTGCCTGATTCACGCAGAGGAAGAATAGAATGTATGAGATAGCAAAACGCACGGCGGGCGGCGCGCTGTTGTTGCTGTTGATGCCGCTGGTAGTATGGGCATCCGGCTGGCACTGGCAGCCCGGCGGCAACGAGCCGCTGCTCAAAGCGCTGTACTGGGTGACCGAAACCGTGACCTCGCCGTGGGGCATTCTGACCAGCGCTATCCTTTGCGGTTGGTTTTTGTGGTGCCTGCGCTTTCGGTTGAAGGCAGCCATCGGCCTGGCCATTCTGCTTGCCGCCGCGTTGGTGATTGGGCAGGGGGTCAAGTCCTTAATCAAGGATCGGGTGCAAGAACCGCGACCGTTTGTGGTATGGCTGGAGCAAACCCACGGCGTGGACGGTAAATACTTCTATTCGCTGCATCGCAAAGAGCGCAGCGCGCTGGTGCGCGAGCAATTGCAGGATCAGACGGTGGTGCCGAACTGGCTGCGCAAGCACTGGCAGTTTGAAACCGGTTTCGCTTTCCCGTCGGGGCACACGATGTTCGCCGCTACCTGGGCGCTGTTGGGCGTAGGGCTGCTGTGGCCGCGCCGCCATTATAAAACCGTCGCGCTGCTGATGGTGTGGGCGACCGGCGTGATGGGCAGCCGCCTGCTGTTGGGCATGCACTGGCCGCGCGATCTGGCGATGGCTACGCTGATCAGCTGGCTGCTGGTGGTGGTCACCTGCTGGTTGGCGCAGCGCTGGTTCGGCCCGCTGACGCCGCCGCCGCAAGAGCAGCAGGAAATCGCGGCGCGCAAGCCTGAGAAATGAGTGTTATGTGACCATGTCACACACACGGCGGCGTCGGATCGGCGCCGCATTAACCGCTTACATTTTCCCGCCATTGCAATCCGCCCGGTTGCCCCCATATCCTTATAAATTCGACGTTTTGAGAAGCTTTCTCATCAATTTGTTCGCTAAGACCGTTTACTGCCGAATATGCCAGCAGATATGTGGTTTTATCGTGCCGCAGGGTTTCCCTGCCGCAGCGGGAAATGCTAACTTAAGGGTTAGGGACGCCACGTTTTGGCATCGTTCATCCGATTCACTCGGCATCGCGGGAAAGAATGTGAAATATTTGCTGATTTTTTTGTTGGTTCTGGTGATCTTCGTGATTTCCGTCACCTTGGGTGCGCATAACGATCAGGTGGTCAATTTTAACTATCTGGTTGCGCAGGGCGATTATCGCGTATCGACCCTGTTGGCCACGCTGTTTGGCGCCGGTTTCGTGCTCGGCTGGATCATTTGCGGTCTGTTCTACCTGCGTACCCGTATTGCGCTGGGCCGCGCCGAGCGCAAGATCAAAAGGCTGGAGCTGCAGCTTGAGCAGCCCGCTGAACCGGCGGCTCAGCCCGTTGTCAGCAAGGAATAATCCTCTATGTTAGAACTGCTGTTTCTGTTGCTGCCCGTGGCTGCCGCGTACGGTTGGTACATGGGGCGCAGAAGCGCTCAGCAGGATAAACAGCAAGAAGCCAACCGCCTGTCGCGTGAATACGTGGCAGGGGTGAACTTTCTGCTTTCCAACCAGCAGGACAAGGCGGTCGATCTGTTCCTCGATATGTTGAAAGAGGACAGCAACACCGTTGAAGCCCACCTGACGCTGGGTAACCTGTTCCGCTCGCGCGGCGAAGTCGACCGCGCCATCCGCATCCATCAGGCCTTGATGGAAAGCGCCTCACTGACCTTTGAACAGCGCCTGCTGGCGGTACAGCAGCTGGGCCGCGACTATATGGCGGCCGGGCTGTACGATCGCGCGGAAGACATGTTCAGCCAGTTGACTGACGAAGCGGATTTCCGCGTATCGGCGCTGCAGCAGTTGCTGGTGATCCATCAGGCCACCAGCGATTGGCAAAAAGCCATCGACGTGGCGGAAAAATTGGTCAAGCTGGGCAAAGAGAAACAACGCGTCGAGATCGCACACTTTTACTGTGAGCTGGCATTGCAGGCGATGGGCAGCGACGATCTCGATCGGGCGATGAGCCTGCTCAAGCGGGCGGATGCAGCCGATAAACAGTGTGCGCGCGTGTCTATCATGTTCGGGCGCATCTACATGGCGCAAAACGACTATGCTAAAGCGGCCGAGTCGCTGCAACGGGTGCTGAGTCAGGATAAAGAGTTGGTCAGCGAAACGCTGCCGATGCTGCAGGAATGCTACACGCATCTGCCGGAACAACAGCACAACTGGGCTGAATTCCTGAAGCGCTGCGTGGAAGAGAACACCGGTGCCACCGCCGATCTGATGCTGGCCGAGATCATCGAGCAGCACGAAGGGCGCGACGTGGTGCAGGTTTATATCAACCGCCAGCTGCAACGCCATCCGACCATGCGGGTGTTTTACCGGCTGATGGATTATCACCTGGCGGACGCCGAAGACGGCCGAGCGAAAGAGAGTCTGCTGCTGTTGCGCGATATGGTCGGCGAGCAAATTCGCACCAAGCCGCGTTACCGCTGCCACAAATGCGGCTTCACCGCCCACTCGCTCTATTGGCATTGTCCGTCGTGCCGCGCCTGGTCATCGGTTAAACCGATCCGCGGCCTGGACGGGCAATAACGCGGCGGCGCGACAAAACAAAACGGGGCGATTTATCGCCCCGTTTTTTTATGTTCGTCTGTTCGTCGTTTACTTTTTCTTGCCGCCTTTGGCGCCGGTTTTCAACAGCTGGCGGAGTTTTTTCAGCTCTTTCTGGCTCAGCGGCTGTTCTATTTCTTCTTCGGTGCTTTGGTTGTCTATCTCGCCGTGGTGCAGCTCATCCGCCTTTTTGGTCGGTTTTTCTGCCTTGGCGGCGGGCGCGCTGAAGCTGCTTTCCAGGCGCTGGCATACTTCCACGCTCAGCGAAAATTCGTTTTCAGCGGCGGCGGCGCGGATTTTTTCCTTGAGTTCCAGAGGAATTTTAATGGTAAGTGTCGATATCTCGCTCATTTTGAAAGCCTTTCTGCAGGAAGATGCCTTCAAGCTAAGCCACTGGCGATCGGGTGTCTAGTGTGTAATAAAAATTTAATATTTATGTAACAAATGAGAGCGGGGCAAACGCGGGTTTTTTAGGCGAGAAACAGAGGCAGGGCCCGAGTGAGCGGGCCCTGTACCGGAAACATTATTTGTAGATGATCGCGGTGCCGCTCAGCATGTTGTTACCACCGGCGGAGATGATGCGGTAGCTGCTGGCGCCCTGGGCATCCGCTTTAGCGGCCAGCTTTTTCTCCAGGCTGCTGAGGGTGGTCGCGTGGCCTGCGGAAACGACGCCGGTGGCAGTCAGGCTATCGGCCTGCTGGCTGCTGATCGGTTCAGCCGCGAAGGTGGCGAAAGAGGTCAGTGCGATAGCGGCAGCGGCCGCAAAATATTTGATGGTTTTCATAGGTGACTCCAGTCTGTTTATTAAGGAAGGAAGCCGTTCGCTTCCGATGTGGTGAATAATAAAGCATCTGTACCAATTGAAAATCTGATAATGCTGAGTAAGTCATTCAAAATATCTGATTAACAATTTACGCATCTTTACGGCGTTTTACGCTGCGTGGTTTATTGCTGACGCGCTTTCGTTGACGCGCCATGACAAAGGTGAGAAGTAACATGACAGAGCGCCGGTGCGCGCTGCGGCTGGGATTTCTGGCCCCCGGCATGTAGAATGCGGCGGTCAGTTTCGCGGGTGAGTCCCTGATTATGTCTATTTTAGAGAAGGTAGAAGAAATGAAGTCTGAAAATAACACTAATAACAATGACTTAAAATCATCTCCAATCGTTGTGGCGTTAGATTACGCCGATAAGAACGCTGCGCTGGCGTTCGCCGACCGTATCGATCCGCAAGACTGCCGGCTGAAAGTGGGCAAAGAAATGTTCACGCTGTTTGGGCCGCAGCTGGTGCGCGATCTGCATGGGCGTGGCTTCGACGTGTTTCTCGACCTGAAATTCCACGATATACCCAATACCACCGCGCATGCGGTCGCGGCGGCGGCTGAGCTGGGTGTTTGGATGGTCAACGTCCATGCCAGCGGCGGTGCGCGCATGATGACCGCCGCTAAAGAAGCGTTGGCGCCATTCGGGGCGGATGCGCCGCTGCTGATTGCCGTGACGGTGCTCACCAGCATGGAAGCGGAAGACCTGCGCGGCATCGGCATCGAGGCCAGCCCGGCGGAGCACGCCGAGCGCCTGGCACGCCTGACCCGCGACTGTGGGCTGGACGGCGTGGTGTGTTCGGCACACGAAGCGCAGCGGCTGAAGGCGGCCTGCGGGCAGGCTTTCCAACTGGTTACACCGGGGATCCGCCCTGAGGGCAGCGCGGCGGGCGACCAGCGCCGTATCATGACGCCGGTGCAGGCGCAGGCCGCCGGCGTGGACTACATGGTGATTGGGCGTCCGATCACCCAATCTGCCGATCCGGCCGCGACGCTGCGCGCGATCCGCGCCTCTTTGGCCTGAGGAACCGCCGATGAATGACGATAACAGCCGCCTGGTGTATTCCACGGACACCGGCCGCATCAAGCAGGAAGAGGTTAAGCCGCAACGCGCCAAGGGCGACGGCATCGTGCGCATCCAGCGTCAAACCAGCGGCCGCAAGGGGAAGGGCGTGTGCCTGATTGCCGGCGTCGATCTGGATGACGCTGCGCTCGACAAACTGGCGGCCGAGCTGAAAAAGAAATGCGGCTGCGGCGGTTCGGTGAAAGACGGGATCATCGAGATCCAGGGCGATAAACGCGATCTGCTCAAGCAGCTGCTGGAAGCCAAAGGCATGAAGGTCAAATTGGCGGGCGGTTGAGGTGAATCGCCATGCCGCGGTGCAATGCCGTGGCATGGCTTGAGGTTGTTGCTGCCGGGGGTTAGCCCGTTAACGGTAAAAGAACTCTAGACGTAAAGTAAAGCAGACCTGAAATCATCGTTATTTTGGTTAATGCGTCAAAGCGCCGAGGCGCTTTTGCCAGCCTGTCGGCCGAGGACTCTCGGTCAGGTTATTTGCCAACCTGGTGACCGATGATGCCCCCCACCGCAGCCCCGCCCAACGTGCCCAACGCGCTGCCGTCTGTCAGTACGGCGCCGCCGACTGCACCGGCGCCGGCGCCGATAGCGGTGTTACGATCGCGCTTGGACATGTTGGAACAGGCGCTGAGTGAAAACGCCAAAGTCAGTGCCAGAGCGGCGGTAGCGAAACGTTTATTGATAATCATCATAATGACTTCTCCTTAGCATTGGCTATATGGAAGTGCCCTATAAGTATAGGCGTTAACCATCAATCAGGCCTGCTGTTGATTCCCGTACAGTATCGATATAAAAAATGGCATTTTTTGTTAATGACCGAATAATTAGCAGGTTACGGCCCAAAAGTTACCGAAAATGAGTATAGGTTTCTCGGAAAGGATAAACAGGTAAATAGTCTTAAAATCCCGCTGCACAGGGGGAACGGTGCGCGGTGTGGCCCGCGCACCGCGGTGGGTGCGGTGGCGGCCCGCGTTAGTCGTTGACCAACTCCACCTGTACGCCCTGGCGTTTCAACTGATGCTGATACTCCAGTGCCAAACGCGAATCGGTGATCACCCGGCTGATCTGGCCCGGCTGCGCCAGCGGGTTGGGCTGGATCTGGCCGAATTTGCAGGAGTCCGTCAGCACGATATTCTCCACGCCCTTGGCCAGCACCGCGCTGACCACGTCGGCGCGCATCATGTCGCGGCCGGTAAAGCCGGTTTCGGCCTGAAAGCCGTCAATGCCGATAAACGCCTTGTTGAAATGCACCTGCTGAATGCACAGCCGCGTGAGCGGGCCGACTACGGTCTCGCTTTTCTTCTGGTACATGCCGCCCAGCACAATCACGTCGCAGTCGGTTTCTTTCAGCAGGTTGGCGATGTAGTGGCTGACGGTGATCAGCGTAATGCGCTTGCGTTCGGCGATGTAGCGGGCCAGCAGGGCGTTGGCGCTGCCGCTCTCGATAAAGATCGTCTCGCCGTCATTGACCTGCGCGGCGGCGTACTGCGCCAACCGTTGCTTGAGGGTGAAATTGGACATCATGCGAGCGTCGACGTCGTCGCTCTCCAGCGCCACGGCGGAGCCATGTACCCGCTTCAGATAACTGCGCTTTTCCAGCAGGTTGAGATCCTGCCGGATAGTGACTTCCGAAACGCCCGAGGCGCGCGCTAGCTCATTGACGCTGATCCGCCGGCGATCGTTAACCAACTGCAATATGGTCTGTTGTCGTAAATTCATATCGGCCTGATGATGCGGCCGCCAAGGCGCGGCCGCTAAGAGTCAAAGGTTTAAAGAGTATGTTCTGTGCGCGCAATAATATCATCCTGCGCCTCAGGGGATAATGCGGTAAAGAAAGCGGAATAGCCAGCTACGCGAACCACTAAATCACGATATTGGTCAGGGTGTTGCTTCGCCGCCAGCAGCGTTTCGCGCGACACGATGTTGTACTGCACATGCCAGCCGCGGTAGCTCTCGAAGAAAGTGCGCAACATCAGCATCAGCTTTTCCCGATCGCGCGGGTTGTCCAGCGTCGCCGGGTTCAGTTTTTGATTGAGCAACACGCCGCCGAGGATCGCCTCGGTCGGTAATTTGGCGAGCGAATTGAATACCGCCGTTGGCCCCAGGTGGTCGGTGCCGGACGCCGGGCTGGCACCTTCCGCCAGCGGCTGGTGCGCCTTGCGCCCATCCGGGGTAGCCAGGGTGGCGGCGCCGAAGGGCACGTTGGCCGAGATAGACGACGTGCCGGCGTAGTAGCCGCCGCCGATCGGCCCGCGGCCGAAGCGGGTGTTGCGGTACTGCTTCAGTTCCTCGATGTAGGTTTGGTAGGCGCGCACCAGCAGCCGATCGACGTCGTCCACGTCGTTGCCGTATTTGGGTGCGGCGTTGAGCAGCCGCTGGCGCAGCTGTTCGCCATCCAGCCCGGCGAAGTCGTCGGCCAGCGCCGCCGCCAGCTGCTGCTGGCCGATTGTCCCTTGATCGAACACCAGTTTGCGCACCGCCGCCAGGCTGTTGCCGAGGTTGGCGATGCCGACCTGAAGGCCGGAAACCCAGTCGTACTTGGCGCCGCCTTGCTTGATGCTTTTGCCGCGTTCGATGCAGTCATCCACCAGCGCGGAACAGAGGATATCGTGGGCGTTCTCCTCCAGCACGCTGTCCACCACGCATTCGATCTCAATTGACTTGCGCGTGTAGTAGCGGATTTGCCGATCCCAGGCGGCCATCACCTGCTCGAAATCGGTGAAGTTTCCTTTGGACAGCGCCTGTTCCTGCGGCAGGAAAATCTGCCCGGAGGTGGCGTCGCGGCCCTGTTCCAACGCCGCCAGCAGCACGCGGGCGAAGTTGATGAAGCTCATGCCGGTGCAGCGATAGCCCCATTTACCGCCGACGGCGGTCTCGATGCAGCCGATGGCGGCATAGTCGTAGGCGTCCTGCGGTTCAACCCCCAGCTTGATGAACTCGGGTATGACGACTTCGTCGTTGTTGAACGCCGGCATGCCGAAGCCGCAGCGGATCACCTGCACACAGGCGTCAAGGAAATCGGCGCTCATCCCGGCGTGGTAACGCACGCTGAGGTTGGGCTGGGTGGAGCGCAGGCGGCCGCAGGACTCGAGAATGGCGTAGGACAGCGGGTTGACCGCGTCGCACGGCCGGCCGTCGATCAGTTTTTGGCCGCCGATGGTGACGTTCTGGTACAGCGGGCTGCCGGCGGAGGCCTTGGAGTGCGAGCCGGAACGGATCTTGTTGACCTCCAGCAGCTTCAGCCAGCAGCTGTGTATCAGCTCGATGGCGTCTTCCCGCGCCAGATTTTGCTCCAGCTCCACGTCGCGCCGATACCAGGGATAGAGATATTGGTCGAGGCGACCGAAGGAAACCGAATGGCCGTTGGATTCGATCTGCAACGTCAGCTGGATGAAATAGCACAGCTGTAGCGCCTGCCAGAAGGTGTGCGGCGGGCGATGGGCGATCAGGTCGCAGTTGTCTGCGATAGCCAGCAGCTCGGTGCGGCGCCAGTCGCGGGTTTCGCGTTGCGCCATGTCGCGCGCCAGGCGAGCGAAGCGCAGGATGTGTTCGCTCAGCGCCGCCAGCACGATGTCGATGGCGTTGAGAAACTGCGCTTTGTGCAGATCTTCCCACTCGGTCAGGTGCAGGCGGCGGCTGCGCGCGTTCACCTTTTCACGCAGGCCGTCGAGGCCTAACTCCAGCAGCAGCGGGAAGTTGACCGCCAGATGGGCGTCGCCGGAGGTCATGTTGCCCTCGGCCTTGATGATGCCCGTGGCGAGCAGCGCCTTCTGTTCGTCGGTAAACATGCCGTAGCAGCGATCCTGCACCGTTTGGCCGCGCCACCAGGGGCAAAGACGGTGCAAAATCGCCTTGTTCTCTTCGCTGACCGAGAAGCCGGCACCCGGCCGGTCGGCCAACTGGTCTATCTCGCTTTCTATCCAGCCGACGGTATATTCGGGGAAAATCGGCGCGGCGCGCAGCTCGCTGGCCTGGTTGCCGACGATCAGCTCGTCGTTGGCGATCCAGATGCTGCGCTTCGCCAGGTGGTTAGCCAGCGCCAGCGCACGGCGCACCGGCAGCGGCCGATCCTGGTGCTGTTGGTAGGCCTCGGTATAGTGCTGCGCGCGTTCGGTGCACACCGGCGGTTTGACGATGTGGATCAGCGCGTTCTTATGCGCCTGAATACGGGCGCTGAGGGTGGTCAAATCCAATGTGGTCATGGCGTTATCCTCGCAAAATGGCGGTCAGGCCTTTGGCGCCGGCGTACGCTTCGGCGAAGGCCAGCAGATCGGGCGCGTCCAGCGGCGTGCGGGCGGCGCGGTAGGGCTCGCCGAGCAGGTGATACTTGTTGATGCCCAGCGTGTGGTACGGCAGAAAATGGATCTCCGATACGCCGATCTCGTCGGCGGCGAAGTCGACAATCGCGCGGACAGAGTGGCGATCGGCATTGAAATCGGGGATCAGCGGCACGCGCACGGTCATTGGCACGCCGTGCGCCGCCAGCCGGCGAAAATTGTTCATCACCCGGCGGGCCGAGCCGCCGGTCCAGGTTTTGAAACGCGCTTCATCGGTGTGTTTGAGATCGGCCAACAGCAGATCCAGCCAGGGCAACGAAGGGGCGATGTAATGCCACGGCACGTGCAGACAGGATTCGACGGCGGTGTGGATGCCGGCTTCGCGGCCGCGCCGCAGCAGCTCCGCCGCGACTTCCGGCTGCATAAAGGGCTCGCCGCCGGACAGCGTTAAACCGCCGCCGCTGCGCAGGTAGAAAGGCTTATCCCGCATCACCTCGGCCATGATATCGTCGGGGTTGACCACGCTGCCGCACAGGGTGAGCGCGCCGGTCGGGCAGGCGGCGGCCAGCGCCGCGTAGTCGTCTGCGCTGATGACGTCGCGCCGCAGCGTCAGTGCGCCCTCGTCACGTAGCAGGCCTTGTGGGCAGCGCTCGGTGCACAGCGTACAGCCGCTCAGACACAGGCGCTCGTCAAACAGCAGATCCGCGTGGCGCGAGCGGCTTTCCGGGTTCTGACACCAGCGGCAGCTCAGCGGGCACCCTTTTAAAAAGACCACGCTGCGGATGCCGGGGCCATCATGGGTCGAGTAGCGCTGCAGATTGAAGAACATGAATCACCCGTTTGGCGTTGCTGAATCTTTCGCCATTAAAGATCTTTCGAATGAAAGTTGAATTGATTTTGATCAAAAGTTGACGGGGTTTTTGCCCTATGATGATCAGAGTTTGAATCCGCCCACAGAACATGACACAGGAGTCCGTGATGGAGCTTTATCTCGATACCGCCGATGTGACTGCGGTAAAACGCCTGGCGCGCATTCTGCCGCTGCACGGCGTCACCACCAACCCGAGCATCGTGGCGAAGGAAGGCAAGCCGATCTGGGAAGTGCTGCCTGCACTGCGCGACGCCCTTGGCGGCACCGGCAAGCTGTTTGCGCAGGTGATGGCGGCCGATGCCGAGCGCATGGTGGCGGAGGCGGCGCTGCTCAGCCAGCGGGTACCGGGGCTGGTGGTGAAGATCCCGGCAACCGCTGAGGGATTGGCGGCGATCAAGAAGCTTAAAACGATGTCCATCCCGACGCTGGGCACGGCGGTATACGGCGCCGGGCAGGGGCTGCTGGCGGCCTTGGCCGGGGCGGAATATGTGGCGCCTTACGTCAATCGGGTAGACGCGCAGGGCGGCGACGGTATCGAAATGGTGCACGAGCTGCAGCAGCTGCTGAGCCTGCACGCGCCGTCGGCGCAGGTGCTGGCCGCCAGCTTCAAAACGCCGCGCCAGGCGCTGGAATGCCTGCTGGCGGGCTGCCAGGCCATCACGCTGCCGGTGGATGTGGCGGAGCAGTTCCTGAGTGCGCCGGCGGTGCAGGCCGCGGTCGAGAAGTTCGAGCAGGATTGGCAGGGGGCGTTCGGCAGCAATTTGTTGAGCTGATAACGGCCTGATGTGTTAATTTTCCTCCCGATCGACAATTAATTTTAAAGGATGGCGCATCATGGCGTCATCCTCCCGCCGTTTCGCCATTCTTCTCATGCCCGCCGCCTCCCTTATGGTTTTGTGAACCGCAGTGCCATAAAGCTGTTGATTTTTCCCCCTCGAGGCTCATAATTCGCCCAAGAGTAAGTTTTATTTACATTAATTTACTTAACTTATGATTTTGACCAAATAAATAACTATAAGTAACGGTGAGGAGCCAAGGATGCGCTCAGATTCAGATAGTGCTCGTGCTTTACTTTATTCTATCCGCTGCGGGCTGTCGGGATTATTGATCGGCGTTGTACCCCTGTTTTCCGCTTCAGCGTCTACCAGCGATGGAATGGCGTCCATTGATGCCCGCGAACAGCAGCGCCAGCAGGAGCGCGAGCGCGCCCTGCAACAGCAAAATGCCCCGCAGGCCGATGCGCGCCTTTCCCGTCCTGACGTTGTGCTGCCCGATTACCCAACCGATGAACGCCCTTGCTTCATCATCAATCGGCTAACGTTGGTCGGCGAGTCTGCCGATCGCTTTCAATGGGCGTTGAACGCCGCGGCGGATGCCAGGGGCCGCTGTCTGGGCAGTCAGGGCATTGTGCTTGTCATCAACAAGGTGCAAAACGTCATACTGGCCAAGGGCTATGTCACAACACGCGTGATGGCGCAGGAGCAGGACTTGACCACGGGCGTATTGACGCTGACGTTGCAGCCGGGGCGTATTGGTGACATCCGCTTTGAGGAGCCGGTCTCCTGGCGTGGGCGGCTGTGGAACGCTATTCCGGCCTCACGCGGTGATATCCTCAACTTGCGTGATATCGAACAGGGGCTGGAGAACTTTAGACGGGTGCCCAGCGCCAATGCCGATATTAAAATCGTACCCGGCGTCGAGGACGGAACCAGTGACCTGCAGGTCAACTGGCATGAGGGGCGCCCGATACGGCTCAGTCTGGGGCTTGACGACAGCGGCTCCAAAAGTACCGGGCGTTATCTCGGTTCGGCCACTCTGGCTATCGATGCGCCGTTTGCACAGAATGACCTGTTTTACGCCAACATCGGCAAGGATGTGTTTCAGCACGGGCCGTTTGGCAACCGTTCACATACGCTGAACTACTTTTTCCCGGTGGGATATTGGGCTTTCTCGGCCAATTACAACGACTACACCTATCACCAGAACATCCCCAACGCCAATGAGGTGCTGCGCTACAGCGGCAAGAGCGACAACATGCAGTTGACCGTCTCCCGGTTGCTGTACCGCGACCAGTCGCACAAGTTAACGCTCAACCTGCGCGGTTACCGCAAGCACTCGACTAACGCCATGGACGACGTTGATATTGTGTCGCAAAAACGTCGGACCGCCGGCTGGGAGCTGGGGCTGAATCAGCGCAGCTACTTCGGTACCACTACGCTGGACGGCAATATCAACTGGCGCCGCGGTACCGGGGCGTTCAATGCCTTGCCTGCGCCGGAAGAATCGCGTCACGAAGGCAGTGCGCGTACCGGCATTTTGCTCGCCGACCTGGGCATCAACCGGCCTTTCTCCTGGGGTGAGCAGCCCTGGCGGTTTTATACCAGCGTGCGGGGCCAGTGGAGCCAGAATGCGTTGACGCCGCAGGAGCGGATGGCCATTGCCGGGCGTTACACGGTGCGTGGCTTTGATGGCGAACAGATGCTGTCCGGCGAAAAGGGCCTGCTGTGGCGCAATGAAATCGCCTGGAACGTGTTTTCTCGCGGGCATGAATTGTATCTGGCCGCCGACTACGGTCGGGTGGACGGCCCAAACACCCGCCACTTGGTTGGCCATCAATTGGCGGGCAGCGCGCTCGGCGTGCGCGGCGCGCTGTGGGGGCGATTCAGCTATGACCTGTTTGCCGGCGTTCCGCTCTACAAGCCTGCGGGGTTCCACACCTCCGGCGCGACCGCGGGTTTTAGCGTAAATCTGGAAATTTGAACATCGCGATACCGGCAGCGTTGCTGCGCTGACCTGAACGGACTGGCTTTTCTCACGGATGTGACCTATGAACAAACATTGCTATCGCCTTATCTTCAGCCGCACCCACGGGGAGTTGCGGGTGGTGTCCGAACTGGCCCGCAGCTGCAGCAGCGAGCCGGGGCAACGCATCGGTTCAGGAATAACGGTTGGAAGTCGTCTGTGGGTCACCGTGCGTCGGTCAGTGTGGCTGCTTGGGCTGTTGATGTTCGCCGGCCCCGTCATGGCAGACGGTATTGCCGCGGACGGCGGTGCCAATCCTTCCCAGCGGCCGGAGGTCATCAATACCCAGAACGGCTTGCCGCAGGTCAACATCACCGCCCCCAACCAGGCTGGGGTTTCACATAATCAGTATCAGCAGTTCGACGTCGACGCCAAAGGCGCCATCCTCAACAACTCGGCGGTGATGACCGCGACCCAGATGGCCGGGATGATCCAGGGTAACCCTAATCTCAATCCCAATTCCGCGCCGGCGCGCGTCATCCTCAACGAAGTCAACAGCAACAATCCCAGCCAGCTGCGCGGTTTTATGGAAGTGGCCGGCGGCAAGGCGCAGGTGATTGTGGCCAACCCCGCCGGCATTGTCTGCAACGGCTGCGGCACCATCAACGCCGGACGCATGACGCTGACCACCGGTAAACCGCAACTGAACGCCGATGGCAGTGTGGCGGGCTACCAGGTCGAGCGTGGCGTGGTGCGCATCGAGGGCGGTGGGCTCAACGGCGATACCCGTCATGATACCGAGTACGTCGACATTCTGGCGCGCGCGGTGGAGGTCAACGCCGGCGTCTGGGCTAAAGAAGGCGTAACGCTGGTGGCTGGCCGCAATCGCGTGAGCGCGGACGGCAAAACCGCCGCGCCGCTTTCGGGCGACGGCAGCGCCAGGCCTGAGCTTGCCATCGATATGGGGCAGATGGGCGGCATGTACAGCGGCAGTATCCGCATGATTGGCACTGAAGCCGGCGTCGGCGTGCGTAACCAGGGCGGACAGGTCCAGGCGGGCAAAACGCTCACCGTGAGCAGCGAAGGCAAGCTCAGCTGGCGCTCTGGTGCGCCGGATGCGGCCACGCAGGCCGGCGGCGATATTCAGCTGGCGGCAAAAGGCGACATCGAGACGCACGGGAAAGTGTATAGCGGTGGCCAACTGGCCGTGCAGAGTCGCGAGGGAATGTTAACGCAATCCGGTACGTTGGCGGCGGCCGGGAATGTGCACCTGGACGCCGCGCGCGGCATCCAAAGCAGTGGCCACCTGCTGGCGGGCAGTAATGCCGACAGCACGCTGGTCCATGATGCCAATCTGCAGCTTGATAGCCAGGGCGAAATTCGCGCCAGTGGCAGTCTGCTCAGTAAAAAGAACGTCAACGCGACCGGGCGGCGGGTGGATATCAGCGGCGCGCAGGTCGGAGCCGGCCGTACCGCGCTGACGGCCCGCGAGGGCGGGGTGGTATTGCGCCAGTCCACCGTAGACAGCGGTGAGCTGGCCGTGAGCACGAAGGGAAATGTGGATGCGCAGCAGGCCAGGGTCAAGGCCGGGCGCTGGGCGGTGGATGCCGACAACCTGTCCAACCAACAGGCGACCTGGTCACAGACCGGTGACGGTGAAAGCCGTTTCACCCTGGCAGGCGCACTGGATAACAGTGACGGCACCATCGAGACGCAGAGCCTTCTGCTTTCGGCCAGCCGGCTGGTCAATCAGCGTGGTCGCCTGGTGGCGCTGGGGGAAACGGCACAGCACTGGCGAGTGAGTGGCCTGCTCGACAATGGCGGTGGCACGATGGGCAGCAACGGAGCTCTTCGCCTCGACGCCGGCCGCCTCGATAATCAGCGCGGCACGGTAAAAACCCAGGCGGGCTTCACGCTCCATGCTGATGGCGCGGTGAATAATGCCGGGGGCAGCCTGCTGGCCGGGAACGGCCTGGCGCTTGAGGCAGGTAGCGATCTGAATAACCAGTCCGGCACCCTGAGTGGCGATGACGTGCGTCTGGCGGTACAACGGCTGGATAACGCGCAGGGGCAGGTCATCGGCCAGGGCAATCTCGACCTGACGGCCAGCCGCCTGGATAACCAACGCGGCCTGATGGGCGCCGGCAAGGCGCTGGATATCCATACCGGCGACTGGGACAACCGTGGCGGCACGGCGCAAGGCGAAACGGCCGTCACGGCAACGACCCTCAATAACGACGGTGGCAAGCTGCTGTCCGGCCAGGCATCAACCCTGACGACCTCGGGTAATGCCAGTAACTGTGGCGGCGAAATCAGCGCCGCGGTGCTGACGGTGAAGTCTGACCGTCTCGACAACACGCAGGGCAAGGTGATTGGCCGACAACGGCTTGAGCTGCATGCCCGTCAGGGGCTGGACAACACGCAGGGGCTGCTGGGCGCCGGTGAGATGCTGACGGTGAGCAGTGAGGGCGAGCTGAACAATCATCACGGTAGGGTGCAGGGAAATGGGCAAACCACGGTGTCAGCGCGAGACGTCCACAACGAGGCCGGCAAGCTGCTGGGTGGGCAAAGGCTCTCTCTCACTACGTCGGGCGTGCTTGGCAACCGCGAGGGGGAAATCAGCGGCGAGTCGCTCACGCTAACGGCGCAGCGCCTCGATAACGCTCAGGGCAAGGTGGTCGCCAGGCAGGATGCGAACCTGACGGCGAAGCAAGGGTTGAGCAACGCCGCCGGCTGGCTTGAAGGCGGCAGCACACTCGCCGTCAACACCGATGGCGATTGGGACAACCAGGGTGGCACCGCACAAGGTGGCCGGCAGGTCACCGCCAGCGCGCAGTCGCTTGACAATACCGGCGGGCGGCTGCAGTCCGGCGGTAACCTGACGCTTGACGCCGCAGGCAATATCCTCAATCGCACCGGCAAACTGACCGCGCAGCAAGCCCTTGCCGTTAACGGCGGTGCAGCCAGCCTGTTCGATAATGATGGCGGCTCCCTGCAGAGCGGTGGCGACCTGTCTCTGCAGGGAGGGCAGTTGACCAACCGCACCGCCGGTGTGGTGCTCGGCGGGCAGGCGCTTTCCCTGAACCTGACCGGCGGCTGGGACAATCAGGGCGGCACCTTGACCGGCAATGGCCGCACGCAGGTGCGCGCCGCCAGTCTGCTCAATGCTCAGGGCGCCATCAACGCGCTGGGCAGCCTGGATATGCAGTTCACCGGCAAGCTGGATAACGGCCAGGGGCGGATTTTTAGTCAGTCGTCTCAAATGCTGCAGGCGCAGGATATCGTCAACGCGCAGGGTTGGATGGGCAGCCAGGGGCGCTGGCGGGCCAGAAGCGGCGGTTTTGACAATACGAAGGGCAGCGTACAGAGCCAGCAGGAAGCACAGCTGGCGGCTGATTGGTTGGATAACGCCAGGGGCGTGATGCAATCGGCACAAAACCTGGCGCTGCGCATCAAACAGGATATCGATAATCGCAACGGCAAGGTCTCGGCGCAGGGGCAGCTTGCTGTTGCAGGCGCCAAAGATGGCGAACATGCCGGCGCCATCAATAACGCGGGTGGTCAGTGGCTGGCGGGCCAGGTGCTGACTATTGCCGCCCATAGCCTTGATAACGCACAGGCGGGGCAACTCTACAGCCAGAAGCAGCTGCGGCTCAATCTGAACAGTGGGCTGGACAACCGCGGCGGGAAAATACAGGGCGGCGGTGCGCTGGCGCTTGACGCACAAACGCTGAATAATGCCGGCGGGACGATAGACGGCCAGCAACACGTAGCGCTGCGTATTCTTGGCTTGCTGGAGAATACCGACGGTGCCGTGCGCAGCAATGGCGACCAGAAGGTGTCGGCCGCCGGTATCAATAATACACGCGGCGTATTCAGCAGCCGCGGCGGCATCGCGGTGGCATCAAAGCAGCTGGACAACGCCGGAGGTACGCTCATCAGTCAGGGGGCGGGTATCTACCGACTCGACCGGCTTAACAATCAGCACGGCAAGGTGCACAGCGGTGACTCGCTCACCCTTGAGGGGGCGCAGGTCAACAACCGGGGTGGGCAATTAGTGTCAACCCAGGGGCTGGCGCTCAAGGCCGGGACGCTCGATAACAGCGGTCAGGGCACGCTCAGCAGCCAGGCGGCTCTCAATTTACAGGCCGACCGTCTGAACAATCGCGATGGCGGGTTGATACTGGGCACCACACGCGCCGACATCACCTCTCATGATATCGACAATACCGCAGGCCGCCTGCAGAGTAGCGGCCAGATGACCCTCGCGGGGGTAACGCAGCTGGACAACCGCCAGGGGCGTATCCTGGCCAACGGCAACCTCAATATCAATACTGACCGGTCACAGACCGACTCGCCGCTGGCGCTGCTCAACCAGGGCGGGCGCGTGGAGAGCGCCGGGCAACTCACCGTGCATGCGCGTACCTTGGATAATCAGAACGGTACCCTGCTGGGGCTGCAGGTGCTGACGCTGTCCGCGCAGCAGGACTACACCCATCAGACCGGCGAAACGATCAGCAGTAACGGCACGGTGACGTTCTCCCTGAGCGGCGCCTTTACCAACCTGGCGGATTGGTTGCTGCCAGGCAATCTGGCGCTCACTGCGGCCAGCATCACCAATCCGGCGACGCTGGTGGGCAAAACGCTGCGGCTGACGACCGGAGCCTTGCAAAACACCGGGCGCCTTGAGGCGGACAGCATGACGCTGAACGTCGATTCCCTGGACAACACCGCGGCGCTGATGGGCGACGACATCACCGTGAACGGGCGCATTATCGACAACCACGGTGCGCCTGCGGTGATGGCGGCGACCCACAGCCTGACGGTGCAGGCCGGTGAGCGACTGACCAATCGGGAGGGCGCGCTGATTTACAGCGCCGACCGCCTGCAGTTGCACAGCGATGACCTGATTGAAAATCGGGCCAGCTTTATCGAAGCAGACGGTGACGCCACCGTCGAGGCCCGTCGCCTGAACAACCTGCGCGAAGGGCTGGTGATTGAGCGTGACGCGGAGAAGAGCGACTACAAATGGCACCGCTACAACTACTACTGGCGCTCTTATGGTTCGGCGGTCAATCCCGACAAAAGCACCCTGGCGCCGACTACCCAACAGCTGACATTCCAGGATGATTCGGCGGCGCAAACCAACCGCTACGGCACTCTGCTGGCCATTGATGCGGCGGGCAAGCGCGCACAGGTGCGGGTCAAGGACAATAAGGGCCAATTGACCGACCTGTGGGTCAACTACCTGGCGCTCAAGCCGAATGCCGATGGCAGCTATGCGATGACGTTCTATGAAACGCGTGGGGGCAATCAGCTGGCGACCATCCCGACGCCTTATCAAAACGGCTTCCATTGGGAGCACGACTGGACGCAGGTGATGACCTGGGATCCCGAAAAGCATGTCGATATCGACAGCGCGCCGTTCATCACCGATTACAACAACTTCCGCGAACGTACCGAGAGCGGCACGGTGACGCGCGACAAGCTGGTGAGTGAGGGGATCGGCGCGCGTATTCTGGCGGGCGGCAACATGGTGCTGCGCATCACGGGAGCGTTGCTCAATGACGCCAGCGTCATTACCGCCAACGGCAATCTGACGCAGGACGGCGGCGGCAGCGTGGACAACCGCGGTTACTCGGTTAATGAGCGGCGCCAGGCGGCTATCGTTGACCATTATGACAAGGACACGCATCACTGGTACCCCACGTTCAACCGGGACGAAACCACGGCGCTGGCGACCGTTGACGGGGTGATCACCGGCAATGGCACGGTCACCATCAACGGAGCCCGCATCACCAACACCACGGTCAATCAGGCGCAAATCAGTCAACTTGATGCGGCGTTAAAGGCGGTGGATGCCGAACGCGCCGAGCTTGAGCGCAATCCGCTGGCCTTCACGGTAGAGGGCGCTGCCCGACCTGACGGCGATACGACGCTGGCGCCGGGCGAGCAAATGACAAGACCGGGCGCCACGCCGTCCTCGCCGCTGGGGCGCCCACTGCTGCCGTCTGAGCTGGCGCTGACGCAGTTACAGCACCTGGGCAATGTGGCCACCGCCATCCCCAATAACGGCTTGTTTAGTCAGCATACGGCGACCGGCAGCCCGTTCCTGGTGGTGACCGATGAACGCTTTACCCGCCGCGACAACTTTATCAGCAGCGACTATATGCTAGAACGCGTAGGGTATGACCCCGCGCAGGCCCATAAGCGCCTGGGCGACGGCTTTTACGAGCAGCGTCTGGTGCGCGAGCAGGTGCTGGCGCTGACCGGCAAACCGTCCGTCAAGGGCTGGGATGCGATGGAGCAGTATCAGCAACTGATGAACAACGGCAGCAAAGTCGCCCAGGACTTCCATCTGGTGCCGGGTGTGGCCCTGACGCCGGAGCAAATTGCAGCGTTGCAACAGGATATCGTCTGGCTGGTGAGCGAGACGGTGCAAACGGAAGGCGGCCCGCAAACGGTGTGGGTACCGAAGGTGTACCTGGCACAGACTACGCTGCGCCTGACCGGCGATGGCGCGGTAATTGGCGGCGGCGACCTGCAACTCTCGGCAAACAGCATCACCAATGCCGGCAACCTGTTTGCCGACAAAGCCCTGACGGTCGACGCCGGGCAGTTCCTGCATCAGGGCGGCGACATCAAAGCCGGCAGCATTGACGTGCAGGCCGACAGTCTGGCCATGAGCACTAACCTGCAGGATGCGCTGCGTCAGGCGACGATGAGCGCCGGCGATATTCGCCTGCGCGGCACCGATATCACGCTCACGGGGGCGAAACTGGATGCGGCCGATACGCTCAGCCTGAGCGCGCGTAACGATCTGACCATCACCGCCGCGAAAAGCAGCCATACCGCCGATCTTGAGGTTATCTCCGGTTCAATGGGTAACCGCACCCGCGGCGGCACGGAAGCGGCAGGCTCCCGGATGGCGCACGTCAGCGGCGAATGGCAGCAGGCTCAGGGGAGTGAGCTTAACGCCGGCGGCAACCTCACGCTCAATGCCGGGCGAGACGTCACGTTCACGGGCAGCCAGGCCAGCGCCGCCGGCAGCACCCGCGTGCAGGCCGGCGGCGATATCAACATCAGGGCCGAAAGCACCACCAATACCACGCATCTGGACGCCAACAGCCGTACTTCATCAGTCAGCAACGACCGCCAGGAAGAGCGCCTGACATTAAGCGCACTCAGCGGAGACCAGGGCGTCACCCTGGTGGCGGGCAACCGCCTGTTGGCCGAAGGCGCGCAGATTGACAGTAAAGAGGGGCGTATTGGCGTCAGCGCGCGGGACGTGACCATTAAAGACGCGCGCACCCGCACGCAGGACCAGGACAGCGAAAACAAACGCGAGGGCAAAACCAAAAGCCATCGCATCGAACAAACCGAGCGCGAAATCAGCACCGGCAGCACCTTCAACGGGCGCGAGGGCGTGACCGTGATCGGGCGTGAAGGCGACGTCACGGTCACCGGCAGCACCTTGCACAGCGACCAGGGCGCCATCGCCCTGCAGGCGAAGCAGGATGTGACCCTCAATACCGCCACCGAACGCGAGTCGACCCTCAGTGAAGAGCGGTCACAGAAAAAAGGCTTCCTGAAAAAAAGCAGCAGCCACAGCGTGGCGCATGACGCCACCACACGCGAGAAAGGCAGCCTGCTGAGCGGCAACAGCGTCAGCGTCAGCGCCGGCAACGATCTGACGGTCACCGGCTCGGCCATTGCCGCTGACCGGGACGTGAACCTGCAGGCCGGCCGTAACGTCGACATCGGCGCGGCCACCGAGACCGACACGCATTACCTGCTGGAAGAGAAGAAAAAAAGCGGCCTGCTGGGCAGCGGCGGCATCGGCTTCACCATTGGTAAACAGTCGAGTAAACACGAAATCGACGAGAAAGGCAGGACTCAGAGCCAAAGTGTCAGCACCGTCGGCAGCAGTCAGGGCAGCGTCAACATCACGGCGGGTAACCAGTTGCACATCGGTGGCGCCGATCTGATCGCGAACAAGGACCTGGCTCTGACCGGCGACAGCGTGACTATTGACCCCGGCTACGATCAGCGTACGCGCAAAGAAACCTTCGAGCAGAAACAGAGCGGCCTGAGCGTGGCGCTGTCGGGCACCGTGGGCGGCGCGCTCAACGCGGCCGTCAGCTCGGCGCAACAGGCAAGAAAAGAAGGCGACGGACGCCTGAACGCACTGCAAAACACCAAGGCGGCGCTGTCCGGCGTGCAGGCCGCACAGGCCTGGGAGCGGGACAATGCGCTGACCGCCTCGGCGGAGGCGAAAAACGCCGCTGCCGGTTTACAGCCGGGAGACGAAGATGCGGCGCAGGGCGCCACCAACACGGTAGGCATCAGCGCCTCCTACGGCAGCCAGTCGTCGAAGAGCGAAACCCGCACCGACAGCCGCCAGTCGCAGGGCAGCACGCTTACCGCCGGGCAAAACCTGTCGATAACGGCAACCGGTAAAAGTCACAACGCACAGAGTGGCGATATCACTATCACCGGCAGCCAGTTGAAGGCGGGCAAAGACCTGTCGCTCGATGCGGCGCGGGACATTACCCTGCAGTCGGCGCAGAACAGCGAAAGCACCGTCGGCAAGAACAGCAGCAAAGGCGGCAACGTCGGTGTCGGCATCGGCGCAGGCTCGGGCGGCTATGGCATCAGCGTCTCGGCCGGCGTCAATGCCGGCAAGGGGCATGAGAACGGCAACGGCCTGACGCATGCCGAAACCACCCTGGATGCGGGCAGTAATCTCAACCTGACCAGCGGCCGCGACACCCGGCTGACCGGCGCGCAGGCCAGCGGAGAAAAGGTCACCGTCGACGTGGGCCGTGACCTGACGCTGCAAAGCCAACAAGACAGCGACCGCTATGACGCCAAACAGCAAAACGCCAGCGCGGGCGGTAGCTTCACCTTCGGCTCGATGACCGGCTCAGCCAACGTAAGCGCCAGCAAGGACAAGCTGCACAGCAACTTCGACTCGGTAAAAGAGCAGACCGGGCTGTTTGCCGGCAAGGGCGGGTATGACGTCAAGGTCAAAGAACACACCCAGCTCGACGGCGCCGTTATTGCAAGCCAAGCGGACAAAGAGAAGAACCGCCTCGATACCGGCACGCTGGGCTGGACGGACATCCACAACCAGGCGGACTACAGCGCAACGCATAGCGGCGGCAGCTTCAGCACCGGCGGGCCGGTGGGCAAAGACCTGCTGACCAACATGGCCGGCGGCATGCTGTCGGGCGCCAACAACAGCGGGCATGCCGAGGGCACGACGAAGGCCGGGGTCAGCGAAGGTACGCTGATAGTTCGCGACAAAGACAAACAGCAGCAGGATGTGGCGCAGCTGAACCGGGATACCGAGCATGCCAACGACGGCAGCATCAGCCCGATATTCAACAAGGAGAAGGAGCAGAACCGGCTCAAGCAGGCGCAGTTGATTGGGGAGATTGGCGGCCAGGCGATGGACGTCATCCGCACGCAGGGAGATATCGCCGGGCTGAAGGCGCAGAAAGACCCGGTGGCGCTGGCGCAGGCCAGGGAGCAGCTTGAGAAGAGCGGTAAACCGACGACCGATGCGGCGGTGATGCAGCGGGCATACGACAACGCGATGCGGCAGTACGGCACCGGCAGCGATTTGCAGAAGGCGGCGCAGGCGGTGACGGGT
>NZ_VOSN01000013.1:314174-316000 GCF_020858655.1 Serratia montpellierensis | reverse complement strand
GCAGCGGGCATACGACAACGCGATGCGGCAATACGGCACCGGCAGCGACCTGCAGAAGGCGGCGCAGGCGGTAACGGGGGCGCTGACGGCGCTGGCGGGCAATAACCTGGCGGGTGCGCTGGCGAGCGGCGCTTCGCCGTACCTGGCGACGGAAATCAAGAAACGGGTTGGTGAAGAGAATATCGCTGCCAATGCGATGGCGCACGCGGTGCTGGGCGCGGTGACGGCGCAGCTGAACAACCAGTCGGCCGCGGCAGGCGGACTGGGTGCCGGCGGCGGGGAACTGACGGCGCGCTACATTGCCGGGCAGCTGTTCCCGGGCAAAACGGCAGAGCAGCTGAGCGAAAGCGAAAAACAGCAGGTGAGCGCACTGAGCCAGTTGGCCGCAGGGCTTGCAGGCGGGCTGGCGACGGGGGATACTGCGGGGGCGGTGACCGGCGGGCAGGCTGGCAAGAATGCGGTGGAGAATAACTCGTTGTCGGGAGATAAGGCGCGGGAGTCTGTTAAACAGGCCGCCGAATCTCTGAAAAATCAGGTTAGGGAAAAGCTGGGTGAAGGCACCACTTCTGCTATCGCGAACGCAATTATCAATGGCCTTGCTGATACGGGGGATGCAGCACTAGGCTCGGCGGACTACGCCGCTGATGCTGCAATGGCACTGGCTTCATGTGCTGCGGGCGACAGCTACTGCAGCAAGGCGATGAGCGACCTGGCCGGGAAGAATCAGGCAGTGGCGGATACCGTTACTGCCCTGATGCAAAGCGAAACCTGGTCAGCGGTGAAAGACACGTTAGTTCAGGCATCTGAAGGGAATCAGGCCGCACTGGAAGCAACGGGAGGGTTGATTGCTGGAATCATCCTTCCAGGTAAGAAAGTTCCACATACGCCTAATGCCGGAGCTGTAGGGAATATGAGTGAATTCCTTAAGCAACCAGGCTTTGGTAGTGAAATCAAAGAACTATCCAAAAAAACCAGTAAGCAATATCAGGGGCAAAGTGTCTATCAGGCAAATAAGCCCGTAGGTAATTATATTCAGAAAGGTGATCAGTTTTATTTAGATGCTAAACATAAGGATCATATAGAGGTCTTTGATAGTACAGGAACAAAGGTAAGGGCTGTCCTTAATCTCGATGGTTCCTTTAATGATGCAAAAACTAAAGCTGCCAAAGCTGAAGGTAGAAGGTTGCCAAAATGATTGATATCAGTATGTTGGATAAGTTTAAAGATAGCTACTTGGAGCTATTAAAGCAGAAGGCAGGAAAAGAGCTTGATATGGATAATCTTTATTTGGAAAAGGATTTTTCAATAGTTGATAGTATCCAGAATAGCATGAAAAATCTTAACTTAACAATTGAGTTATTTATTAATGCAAAAGAAAAAAGCGATGAACTAGCAATGCAAGCAGCCTTACTGCGTATATCAACTTTTTTATCTGGGATATATGGGGTTTTTTATCAAACTGCTGAGGATCTCGACAGCTTTTTCAAACTTCCTAATGGGATATCTTTCCCGGAAAATTATAAAATCCCAGAGCATTACAACTATCCTATTAAATAAAACCAACCCCGGCCAGTTGGCCGGGGCGCTGCTGCTCAGTGTCAGCTCCGGCAACAGCTCATGGGGAAAAGTGATGTTCATGCGGCGCCCTCCGTGGTGGGGGCGATGCGGATGATCAACTGCCCCGGCTCAGTTAACACTTTGATCCTCTGCCCGGTGGTAAAATTCGGTGGCTTTAGGTATTACCCTGCAGGCGAAAACGATGTGAGTCTCGCTCTTCGAGCAAAAGCAGGACGATCTGAGAGTGATGCTGTCGGGTATCTTGGGCG
>NZ_VOSN01000013.1:151352-314164 GCF_020858655.1 Serratia montpellierensis | reverse complement strand
GACGGCGCTGGCGGGCAATAACCTGGCGGGCGCGCTGGCGAGCGGTGCCTCGCCGTATCTGGCGACGGAAATCAAGAAACGGGTCGGTGAAGACAACATCGCCGCCAACGCAATGGCGCATGCAGTGCTGGGTGCGGTGACGGCGCAGCTGAACAATCAGTCAGCTACCGCAGGGGGGCTGGGTGCGGGCGGGGGGGAACTGGCGGCGCGCTACATTTCGTGGATTTTTGGAGCCTTAAGAATGACTAATAAACATCAATTAAAAATTATTGTATCTAGTGATGTTGATTATGAAAAATTAATAGCTGAAATCTACTGTGATGAAGAGTTTATCGCGCTTTTACAGCAAGAGGATGGTGACAATAACATTAAAGTTGAGTTTTCACCGAATATTGGGGTGGTAGATTTTGATTGGCTTCAACAAGCATTATTGGAAGCCAGAAGAACCTTACTAAATAAGTAGTCGCACAACCCTGACCGCTTAGGGGGGAGACCCTAAATCCTTGCACTTCACGCCGCTACGGTGCGGCGTTGGTAGAATTGTGTAACGGGCTGAAAAATCGTGTCCGGGATAAAAGTTGACGGTGCCTGATCGCATAGGCAAAAATGGTATTTAACCTACTGACTGAACAGGGAAAATAGAGATCGCCACCGGACTGTAGAAAATGCAAAGCAGATTATTGTTAACAGCAGAAAAATAGCGGATGTGGATAATGTTCCAGAACTTATATTGAATGAGATCGGTCGAAGAGGCCTGTTAGGCAGACAAGGGATAACACCGCTGCGGCAGTCCGTTGTACGGTGAGGTGGAGGCGAATGCCGCCGCAAACGCAACGTCTTCTGCTGAGGGGTAACGGCCCAACCCCTTAAGCAGCGCATTGCTCAAGAGGCCGGCCGTTTCTCCTAACGGCGAGACTCAGCCGCGGCCGGTCTCCTCTCGCAGCGCGGCGCTTACCTCGTGCGCCGTCGGGTGTTCGGCACGCAGCGCCCGGCGGATCGCGAAGAAGGCGGCAATCAGCATGGTTACCGCCACCAGCATAAAGAACCCGCACAGCGCGGCGTTGATTTGGTTGCTGAAAACGATGGTTTCCATGTCTTTGAGCGATTTGGCCGGCGCAATGATCGTGCCTTGCTCGATGCCGGTGGAGAATTTCTTCGCCTGCGCCAGGAAACCGATGCTCGGTTTCTCGTGGAAGATCTTCTGCCAGCCGGCGGTCATGGAGGTCACGAACAGCCAGGCGGTCGGCAGGATGGTAACCCAGGCGTAACGCTGTTTTTTCATCTTGAACAGCACCACGGTGCCGAGGATCAGCGCCATCGACGCCAGCATCTGGTTGCCGATGCCGAACAGCGGCCACAGGGTATTGATGCCGCCGAGCGGATCGACCACGCCTTGATACACGAAGAAGCCCCAGCCGGCCACCGCCACCGTGGTGCCGGCGAGGTTGCCGAACCAGGAACGGTTGTTGGCCAGCTGTGGCACCGCCACGCCCACCAGATCCTGCACCATAAAGCGGCAGGCGCGGGTACCGGCGTCGACGGCGGTCAGGATGAACAGCGCTTCGAACAGAATGGCGAAGTGGTACCAGAAGGCCATCATCGCCCGGCTGTTGAACACCTCGCTGATGATGTGCGCCATGCCCACGGCGAAGGTCGGGGCGCCACCGGCGCGCGACAGGATGGAGTTCTCGCCCACCTCTTTGGCGATCAGCGCCAGCGTTTCCGGTGTGACGATAAAGCCCCAGCTGTTGATGACCTGCGAAGCATTTTCCACCGTGGTGCCGATCAGTGCCGCCGGCGAGTTCATGGCGAAGTAAACGCCCGGATCCAGCACCGAGGCGCAGATCAGCGCCATGATGGCGACGAACGACTCCATCAGCATGGCGCCGTAACCGATAAAGCGGATGTGGCTTTCGCGTTCTACCAGCTTGGGCGTGGTGCCGCTGGAGACCAGCGCGTGGAAGCCGGAAATGGCGCCGCAGGCGATGGTGATGAACAGGAACGGGAACAGGGCGCCGGCAAACACCGGGCCGCTGCCGTCGATGAAGCGCGAGACCGCCGGCATTTTCATCTCCGGCATGGCGAAGACGATGCCGATGGCCAGCCCGATGATGACGCCGATTTTCATAAAGGTGGAAAGATAGTCGCGCGGCGCCAGCAGCAGCCACACCGGCAGCACCGAGGCAACGAAGCCGTAGATCACCAGCACCCAGGTCAGGGTGGTGCCGTGCAGCGTGAAGAACGGCCCCCAGTAGGGGTCTTGCGCCACATTGCCGCCGTAAATGATCGCCAGCAGCATCAGCACGAAGCCGATCACCGAGATTTCAGCGATCTTGCCCGGCCGAATAAAGCGCATATAGATGCCCATGAACAGGGCGATCGGGATGGTGGCGGCGATGGTGAACAGCCCCCATGGGCTGTCGGCCAGCGCTTTTACCACCACCAGCGCCAACGCCGACAGGATGATGATCATCACCCCCAGCGCGCCGAGCATGGTGATCACCCCGGCGAATGCCCCCAGCTCTTGCTTGGCCATTTCCCCCAGCGAACGTCCGTCGCGGCGCGTGGAGATGAACAGTACCAGGAAGTCCTGCACCGCGCCGGCCAGCATAACGCCGACCAGGATCCAGATGGTTCCCGGCAGGAAGCCCATCTGCGCGGCCAGAATCGGCCCCACCAGCGGCCCGGCGCCGGCGATGGCGGCAAAGTGGTGGCCGAACAGCACCCATTTGTTGGTGGGCACGTAGTCCAGGCCGTCGTTGTGGCGTTCTGCCGGGGTCAGACGGCGGTCGTCCAGTTCAAAGACCTTGTCGGCAATGAACCGGCTGTAGAAGCGGTAGGCGATGCTGTAGCAGGCGACGGCGGCGACCACCAGCCAGACGGCGTTGACGTGTTCGCCGCGGCTGAGCGCCAGCATGGCGAAGGCGAAGGCGCCGACCAACGCCACCAGCAGCCAGATAAGTCCTGACCTGATGTTTTTCATGAAACAACTCCTTGGCGTACAGAGGTAAAAATCGACGTTGTTATTAGGAATGACGTTTTAACAGTAGAAGTTTTGCCGCCTAACCGCGGCAGGTCGGATGAGAAATGTGAAGCAGGTGGGGTTTTAGTGTAAAAACAACGTGATGAAACTGCATTGGCGCAGGCTGTCGCTCACGCAATCCTCAGCAGTTATTCATTCTGCATTTTCACGGCGCGCACAGCGAATCATCGTCGTTTTTTATTCGGGCACGGCGTCTGGCGAATTATTATTTTATCTGTCGAGGCGTGCCGAAATAAAATCATCCGTGCCGTGTTATACCTTTATTTCAACCCGCAGGTTTAATCATTCATAAAATAAATAATAAAGTCACTAAAGGAATTTAATTATGATAAATAAAATCATCGAAGGGTATTTACCGCAGCTCACGGCCATTCGGCACGATATTCATCAACACCCTGAACTGGGTTTCGAAGAGTTTCGCACCAGCGATCTGGTGGCGGATTATCTGAATTCGTGGGGCTATGAGGTGCACCGCGGATTGGCGGGCACCGGCGTGGTGGGCACGCTGCGGGTGGGCGACGGCGTTAAACGCCTAGGATTGCGTGCCGATATGGACGCCTTGCCGATCGAGGAGAGCAACGGCAAGCCCTGGCGCAGCAGCGTGGCCAACCGCATGCACGCCTGTGGCCATGACGGCCACACCACCATGCTGCTCGGTGCCGCCCGTTACCTGGCGCAAACGCGCAATTTCAACGGCACGCTGCACCTGATTTTCCAACCGGCGGAAGAGATGTTGAACGGCGGTGCGCGCATGGTGGAACAGGGGCTGTTCGAGCGCTTTCCTTGCGACGCCATCTTCGCCATGCACAACATGCCGGGGATGCCGCTCGGCGAATTCTTCTTCCAGCACGGCCCGTTTATGGCCTCGATGGATCAGTTCAACGTGCGGGTGCAGGGGCGTGGCGGCCACGGCGCCATCCCGCAGCTGACGGTCGATCCGGTGCTGGTGGCCTCGCATATCACCGTCGCGCTGCAGAGCATCGTTTCGCGCAATATCGATCCGCTGGAGGCGGCGGTGATCACCGTCGGCAGCATCAAGGCCGGTGAAGCGGCCAACGTGATCCCGGACAGCGCGGAGATGAAGCTCAGCGTGCGCTCGCTGGATCGCCAGGCGCGCGCCACCTTGCTGGCACGTATTCCGGCGCTGATCGAGGCGCAGGCGGCAAGCTTCGGCGCGCATGCGGTGGTGGAACACGTTAACGGCACGCCGGTACTGGTCAACGACGAAGCGATGACCCGTTTCGCCCACCGCGTGGCGGAGCAGCAGTTCGGCGCCGCCCGCGCGCACTACGGTGCCCGGCCGCTGATGGGCAGCGAAGATTTCGCCTTCATGCTCGATGCGCATCCGCGGGGCTGCTACCTGATCGTAGGCAACGGCGATGGCGAAGGCAGCTGCATGGTGCATAACCCGGGATATGACTTTAACGACGGCTGCCTGGCGGCCGGCAGCCAGTATTGGGGAGCGTTGGCGGAAGCGTATTTAAAATAAACGCGAAAAATAATAACAGGGAAGGTCATGATGAGTGAAAATACGGCTGAAACCCAAGCGGAAATAATATCGGCCCCGAAGGTCGGTGGCAAAAAGGTCATATTCGCCGCCTCCTTCGGCAATGCGCTGGAGTTTTTCGATTTCGGTATTTATAACTTCTTCGTTATTTATATCAGCGTATTGTTCTTTCCGCCATCCAGCGATCCGCATCTGGCGTTGCTGTTGGCGTTTGCCACGTTCGGCGTCAGCTTCTTCATGCGGCCGCTGGGCGGCATTCTGATTGGCGCCTATGCCGATCGCCATGGCCGCAAGCCGGCGATGATCCTGACGATTTCCTTGATGAGCCTGGGCACGGCGATGATCGGCTTTGCGCCGACCTACGCCAGCGCCGGCTATTGGGGAACCGTCACGCTGGTGGCGGCGCGCCTGATCCAGGGCGTGGCGGCGGGCGGCGAGGTGGGGGCATCGATGTCGTTGCTGGTGGAGTCGGCGCCGCCCAATCGGCGCGGTTTCTATTCCAGCTGGTCACTGGCGACGCAGGGCATCGCCACCGTGGTTGGCGGCGTCACCGCGCTGGCGCTCAGCGCGGCCTTGCCGGTACTTTCCGGCGAGCCGAACGCTATGGCCGAGTGGGGATGGCGCATTCCTTTCTTTATCGGCGTAGCGCTGGCACCGCTCGGTTGCTGGCTGCGTCTCGGGCTGGAAAGCGATCGGCCGTCGGTATCGCGGGCTCACGAGCCGCCTGCTCAGCTGCGCCAGCACTCGCGGGCGGTGGTGCTCGGCGTGATGCTGACCATTGGCGCCACCGTCGCCACTTACATCTCGATGTATTATCTCGGGACCTACGCGGTGAAATACCTGGGGATGGCGCAGGCCTACGGCTATGCCGCGATGCTGCTGGCGGGGCTCGTCACTTTCGGCGGCAGTCTGCTGGTCGGGCACTGGTGCGATCGTTACGGCCGTCTGCCGCTGATCCGTGGCTCGCGGATCGCGATTCTGATCGTGGCCCTGCCGGCGTTTTGGTGGCTGAGCGCGGTGCCGCATCCGGCGGTGCTGCTGCTGATCGTCGCGGTGCTGGTCGGGTTGACCACGCTCGGGTCGGTGCCGACCATGCTGATGATTTCGGAGCTGTTCCCGCAGCGCATTCGGGCACTGGGGTTCGCCTTGGTCTACAGCCTCGGGGGGGCGATCTTCGGCGGCTTCGCCCAGTACATCGCTTCGCAGTCGATCGCGCTGAGCGGTTCGCTGCTGGCGCCCGCCGTCTATCTGATGCTGGCGACGCTGGCTTCGCTGGCGGTACTGCCATTGCTGCGTGAAACCGGCGGCGAGCCGCTGCGCTAGCGAGCGCCCGCCGAAAAAAAGCGCCGGCGGTTTTCACCGTCGGCGCTTTGCGTTGCGACCGTTTCAGGTTGGCGTTCAGGCCGCCGGACGGGCGATCACGCTGCGGGTTTCCATGCGCACTTCGGCAATGGTGACCTGCAAGGTATCGCTCTGGCGGTAAACCACTTCGCCTTTAATCTGCACGGTGCCGGTTTCTTGGCTGCACTGCATCTCGTCACGCACCGCGTGAATGAACGGTGCCGGGATGAAGGCAACCGCGCCGTTGTCCAGCAGGCGCACACGCAGGCCGCCACGGGTCACGTCGATGATCTCGGCGTTGAAGCGGGTATCGGTACCGGCCTTGTCCTGCAGGAAGCGGGCGTACAGCCAGTCGCCGACGTCGCGCTCCGCCATGCGGTTCAGGCGGCGGCGTTCCGCCAGCTGCACCGTGACGTCATCCTGCGGTTTTTCTGCAGGCTGCTGGTTGATGATCGCCTTCAGCAGACGATGGTTGACCATATCGCCGTATTTACGGATCGGCGATGTCCAGGTGGCGTAAGCCTCCAGACCCAGACCGAAGTGTGGCCCCGGCGTGGTGCTGATCTCGGCGAAGGTCTGGAAGCGGCGGATGCGGCTGTCGAGGAACTGGGTCGGCTGCGCGTCCAGGTGGCGGCGCAGTTCGCAGAAACCGTCGAGGGTCAGCAGCTTGTCGGCTTCGGCTTCCACGCCGTTGGCCTGCAATACGGTGACGGCTTGTTCAACCAGCGCAGGATCGAAACCGGTGTGCACGTTGTACACGCCGAAGCCCAGGCGATCGCGCAGCACGATGGCAGCGCAGACGTTGGCGGCGATCATGCACTCTTCAACGATGCGGTTGGCGCTGCGGCGTTGCTCGGTAACGATCTCCAGCACGTCGCCTTTTTCACCCAGCACGAAGCGGTAGTCCGGGCGATCTTTGAACACCAGCGCATGCTGGTGGCGCCAGGCGTTGCGCGCGTCGCAAACGCGCTTCAGCAGGGTGATTTGTTGCGCGATGGCGTCGCTCGGCGGTTGCCAGCCGGCAATGCCGTCCAGCCAGTCGGAGACTTCGTCGTACACCAGTTTGGCTTTGGATTCGATCTCGGCGGCGAAGAACTGAATATCGTCGCCCAGCGCGCCGTCGGCGGCGATGGTCACGCGGCAAGCCAGCACCTGGCGGCGCTCGTTCGGGCGCAGCGAGCACAGGTTGTCCGACAGATCGCGCGGCAGCATCGGGATGTTGAAGCCCGGCAGGTAGTTGGTGAAGGCGCGCACGCGGGCGATATCGTCCAGCTTGCTGCCTTGTTCGACGTAGGCAGTCGGATCGGCAATGGCGATGGTCAACTGCAGCGAACCGTCACCGTTGTCGGTCACATACAGCGCATCATCCATGTCTTCGGTGCTGGCGCTGTCGATGGTGACGAATTCAAGCGCGGTCAGGTCTTCACGCACCAGCGCAGCGGCCGGTTCGCTGAGCGCCTGCATCTCCGGCGCTTCTTTCTCCAGGTTGTGACGCGCCAGCGTCACCCACCACGGAGCGAAATGGTCTTCGCCTTCGGTGATAAAGTGGGTCAGATCGGCGTTGAAGCCGCGATCGCCTTTCAGCGGGTGACGGCGCATTTCCGCGACTGCCCAGTCGCCGGCCTGGAAGTTGTGGGTCAATTCACGCACCGGGCGGCACGGAATCGCATCTTTCAGCAACGGATGATCGGGCACGATGGACAAACGATCGTCGCGCTTTTGCACGCGGCCGACAAAACGCGACAGGAACGGCTCGACCAGGGTTTCCGGCTCGGCGATTTCGCGCTCTTTCTCGGTGTGCAGGGTGGCGATAATGCGATCCCCGTGCATGACTTTCTTCATGTACGGCGGCGGAATGAAGTAACTTTTTTGACCGTCTACTTCAAGAAAGCCAAAGCCTTTCTCGGTCCCTTTCACGACGCCTTCAACGCGCGGGGTCTGAGAGTGAAGTTGCTGTTTAAGCTGCGCCAGCAGCGGGTTATCTTGAAACATATCGTCCAGTGAATGGGTTGTGAGTGGCAAGATTTGCGGCTGACAGTTTTACGCGAATCACCCGCTGCGAGCAAGCCTAACGTCACGGAACCCCGCGTTGCCACGCGATTTTGCGCAAGAATGGTCAATCGAAGTGCTATCGATGGAAAACCCCGGCGCGAAGGCCGGGGTGAAGGGCGGGGGGCGATCAGTCCTGCAGCGGCGTCGGCTGCAGGATTTCAATCCAGTAATCGTCCGGATCGCGAATGAACGCCACGTAGTTCATGCGGCCTTCGTGCAGGCGTTTCTGGAAGGTAACGCCCAGGCGCTCAAAACGCTCGCAGGCGGCGCGCACGTCCGGCACCGTGACGCACAGGTGGCCAAAGCCGCGCGGCTCGCCGTTGCCGTTGTGGTAGTGAAAATCCGCCTGATTTTCGGTGCCGTGGTTATGGGTCAGTTCGAGAATGCCCGGCTGGCTCAGCGCCCAGCGTTTGCGCTCGTCGTCGTCCTGCGGGATCTGTTCGCGCGGGCTGCGCGTCAGGTAGCAGATGGTGAAGGCGGCTTCTTCGAACGTTTCCAGATAGACCGGGGTAAAACCCAACACGCGGGTGTAGAAATCCAGCGCGGTGGTCAGATCCTTCACGCGGATCATGGTGTGGTTGAACACGTAACCGTCGGTTACCGCGTCCGGTTGGGCTGCCACGCCGGGCAGCGTCAGTAGGTCATTCAGTGGCATCAGAGATCCTCCTCAGGGTGTCGGCAGACTGTAGGTGAAATCAATGCTAATCTAAAGTGATTGTTTTTAACTAAAACACTAACTAAAAGTGAATGATAGATGAAGCTGAGCCAGCTGAAGTTTTTCTGCACCGTGGTGGAGCGCAAAACCATCGCCGCCGCCGCGCGCGAGTTGCACTGCGTGCCTTCCAACGTCACGCTGCGGCTGCGCGAGCTGGAGGAGTCGCTGGGCGGCGAGCTGTTTTTCCGCGACAAGAACCGGCTGTACGTCAATCCCAAAGGGCGGCTGTTCTATCAGCAGGCGCGCGACATCGTGGCGCAGGCGGAGCGCAGCAAGCAGCTGTTCGCCGGCGAACATCAGCATGGGCTGCTGAACCTCGGGGCGCTGGATTTCTCGTTGGTCAGCCATTTACCGGCGCGTATTGCGCGGCTGCGCCGTTTACAGCCTCATCTGCACATCAACGTGCTGAGCCGCGACTCGCTGGTGCTGGAACGCATGCTGATCGACAGCGATCTCGACCTGGCGATCACCGACGGCCCGATTGAGCATCCGTTATTGGCCAGCCAAAAGGCATTCGATGAACGGCTGGTATTGCTGATGCCGGCCGATGCCGGGGAACCCGACGCCGCCACGCTGGCGCCGCTGGAGTTTTACACGTTCAGCCGCGAATGTTCGTTTCGCCTGAAGGTGGATCACTGGCTGGCCTCGCGCGGGCTGAAACCGCGCATGACGCTGGAAATGGAGTCTTATGCCGCGATGGCGGCCTGCGTGCAGGCCGGTTGCGGCGTTGCCTGCGTCCCCGGCTCGTTGCTGCCGCTGATCTTGCCGGCGCCAGGGCTGAAGGTGGTGGAAATGGGCGAGGAGGGGGTGAGCGATCTGTACTTCGTCTGGCGACGGCATCAGCTGTCCGACGAATTACAGACTGTCCTGGAAATATTGGCGCGCCCGGCGTGAACCGGGCGCGCATTTTCAGGCGATGCGCAGCGAAGGTTGCTGCTCGCTGCGGCGGATCGCCACCGGAATCGACTTCGAGGTCGGGGTACCGGTGCCGTCGCCGAAGCTGGCCAGCGGCACCAGCGGGTTAGTTTCCGGATAGTAGGCCGCCAGGTTGCCACGCGGAATGTCGTAACTCACCAGCTTGAACCCGTCCACTTTACGCACCACGCCATCGTTCCACAGGGTTTCAATCTCTACCCGTTCGCCATCCTGCAGGCCCAACGCCGCCAGATCCTCCGGATGGATGAACAGCACTTCGCGTTGGCCGTAAACGCCGCGATAGCGGTCATCCAGACCATAGATGGTGGTGTTGTACTGATCGTGCGAGCGCAGCGTCTGCAGGGTAAACGGCGCTTGCTCGCCGCCCAGCTGCGGGAACAGGGTGGTCGGCAGCGCGGCGGCGCTGAATTCCGCCTTGCCGCTCGGCGTGGCGAAGCGCAGTTCGGCGGCGGCATTACCGAGGTAGAAACCGCCGGGCTGGTCGCAGCGCCGGTTGAAATCCTCGAAGCCGGGAATGGTGGCGGCGATATGATCGCGGATCAGCGAATAGTCGTCGGCCAGTTCCAGCCAGTCCAGCTGTTGCGTGCCCAGCACCGCGTCGGCGATGCCGCAGACGATCGCCGTTTCCGAAAGTTGGGTCTCCGCCAGCGGTTTGCCGATGCCTTCCGAGGCGTGCACCATGCTGAATGAATCCTCGACCGTGATGTACTGCGAGCCGCTGGCCTGCATGTCCAGTTCGGTGCGGCCGAGCGTCGGCAGGATCAGCGCGTCTTTGCCGGTCACCAGATGGCTGCGGTTAAGTTTGGTGCTGATATGCACCGTCAAATCGCAGTTGCGCAGGGCGCGGGCGGTGCGCTCGGTGTCCGGCGCCGCGGCGGCCAGGTTGCCGCCCAGTGCGATCAGCACTTTCACTTCGCCGCGCAGCATCGCCTCAATCGCTTCCACCGTGTTGTGGCCCAGCGCGCGATTGGCGGTGAAGTTAAAGTGACGTTCCAGGCTGTCGAGCAGCGCCTTCGGCGACTTCTCATCGATCCCCATGGTGCGGTTACCCTGGACGTTGCTGTGGCCGCGCACCGGACACAGGCCGGCGCCGGGTTTGCCCAGTTGCCCGAACAGCAGCTGCAGGTTGGTGATTTCACGCACCGTCGCAATAGAGTGTTTATGCTGCGTCACGCCCATCGCCCAGGTGCAGATCACCCGCTCGGCGCCCTGGTAGGTGGCCGCCGCCTGGCGCAATTGCGCTTCGCTCAGGCCCGACTGCGCGGTAATGGTCTGCCACTCGGTCGCGTCCACCTGCGCCAGATAAGCCTCCACGCCGACGCTGTGCTGTTCAATAAATGCCAGGTCGAACAGGGCGGGTTCACCGGCGGCCAGACGCTGGCGATGGGTTTCCAGCAGCGCTTTCACCATGCCGCGCACCGCCGCCATATCGCCGCCCAGATTCGGTTGGTAATAGGAAGAGCTGATCGGTGAGGATTTTGGCGTCAGCATTTGTACCGGATCCTGCGGATCGGCGAACCTTTCCAGCCCACGTTCGCGCAGGGTGTTGAAACTGACGATGCGCGCGCCGCGTCGGGCGGCGTTTTTCAGGCTGTGCAGCATGCGCGGGTGGTTGGTGCCGGGGTTTTGGCCAAACACGAAGATGGCGTCGGCCTTTTCGAAGTCATCGATGCGGATGGTGCCTTTGCCAACGCCGATGCTCTGCTTCAGCCCGACGCCGCTCGCTTCGTGACACATGTTGGAGCAGTCGGGGAAATTGCTGGTGCCGAGCATGCGGCCGAACAGCTGATAAAGGTACGACGCTTCGTTGCTGGCGCGGCCCGAGGTATACAGCTCGATCTGGCTCGGGTTGTCCATGCCGTTGATGTGTTTGGCGATCAGCGCCAGCGCGTCCGGCCAATGGATAGGCTCATAGTGGTCGGTTTCGGCGTTATAGCGCATCGGATGGGTCAGGCGACCCTGATACTCGAGGAAATAGTCGCTCTGCTGCTGCAGGGTGCTGACGCTGTGGGCGGCGAAGAACTCAGGCTCGACGGCGCTGCGCGTCGCTTCCCAACTGACCGCTTTGGCGCCGTTTTCGCAGAAGCTGAAGGTGCTGTGGTTGTCGTCGCCCCAGGCGCAACCGGGGCAGTCGAAGCCGCGTGCCTTGTTGACGCGCATCAGGTTGCGCATGTTTTTTAGCGTTTGTTTGCTGTCGAGGACAAAGCGGGTGGTGGCTTCAAGCGAACCCCAGCCGCCCGCCGGGCCGGTATAAGGCTTGATTGACGGTTTGAATTTCATGGTGACACTTCGCAGGTGGTTGTAGCTAAAAAGTAAACGCTTTTTTATGCGTCTTGCGTATTTATGTCACAAGTTTAGGGGCGCTGCGGGACGGCGTCTAATCGAATGAGGCAATGGCGGCATAGAGCGCATCTATCGCCGGCGGGCAGTGCCGTAAACAAATGGTTGCATAAAGACACCCGCTGCAAAAGAGTAATGGTTTCGTCTGAAAGTGAATTCATGCAGTCTATCCCGCGGATTATATTGGCATTTTATTCAGCCTCCGGGCCTGAGGAACACAGCGTGAAGCGTTCAGTATCAGTGGTGATCGGCGGTATATTACTGCCTTTAGCGGCGCAGGCGGCGGAAACGACGCCCCATTTTCCCACCATGACCCCACCGGCGATAGACGCCGCCTCTTACGTTTTGATGGATTACACCACCGGCCAGGTGTTGGCTGCCGGCAATGCCGACGAACGGCGCAACCCGGCCAGCCTGACCAAACTCATGACCGGGTTGGTGATCGACCACGCGCTCGATCAGCACAAGATAGGCCTCGACGATGTCGTCACCGTGGGGAAAGACGCCTGGGCGCAGGGCAACCCGGTGTTCAAAGGATCTTCGTTGATGTTCCTGAAGCCAGGTGACAGGGTCACGGTACGCGATCTCAGCCGCGGTATCATCATCGATTCCGGCAACGACGCCTGCGTGGCGATGGCGGACTATGTGGCGGGCAGCCAGGCCAACTTCGTCAAGCTGATGAACGAGAAGAGCGCGCAGCTGGGCCTGCAGAACACCCATTTCGAAACGGTACACGGGCTGGATGCGCCGGGGCAGTTTACCACCGCCGGCGATCTGGCGGTGATTGCCCGTGCCATCATCATGAGTGAACCGGCGGAATACCATATGTACAGCGAGAAGTCTCTGACCTGGAATGGCATCACGCAGCAGAATCGCAATGGCCTGCTGTGGGATAAGACGCTGCACGTCGATGGGTTGAAAACCGGGCACACCGCCTCGGCCGGCTTCAACATCATTGCCTCCGCCACCGAAGGGGATCGCCGCCTGATCGCTGTGGTGATGGGCGGCAAAAGCTCGAAAGGGCGTGAGGAGCAGGCGCGTAAGCTGTTGACTTGGGGGCTGCGCGACTTTACTACCGTACATCTGTTCAGCGCCGGCCAAAGCCTGGGGGAAGAGCCAGTCTGGTACGGCGAGAATCATCGGTTACCGGTCGGTAGCGCGCAAGAGCAGTCGCTCAGCCTGCCAAAAAACGAAGCGGACAAGCTGAAGGCGCAGTATGTACTCAACGTCGCGCGGCTGGAAGCGCCGGTGAATAAAGGACAAACCGTTGGTGAGATCCGTATCAGCGACAATGGCCAGGTGGTGAAAACCCTGCCGCTGGTGGCGCTGCAGGCGGTGCCGCAGGGCGGCGCATTCTCGCGCCTGATGGATTACGTGAAGCTCAAACTCTGACTCACCGGGCGGGCGGCGGCGCCCGGTGGTATACTGAGCGCGAATGCCGATCATTGAGCCGCGCTATGGATATTAAACAACTGATTTATTTGTGTAATTTAGAACGGGAACGCCACTTCGGCCGGGCGGCGGAGGCCAGCTTCGTTAGCCAGCCAACGCTGTCCATGCGATTGAAAAACCTGGAAAAAGAGCTGGGCGTTTCGCTGATTAACCGCGGCAACCATTTCGGGGGTTTTACCGCCGAAGGCGAGCGGGTGTTGGCGTGGGCGCGTGAGATCGTCTCGGTTTACCAGGGGCTGAAGCTGGAGGTGGAGTCGCTCAAGCACGGCTTGCACGGCACGTTGCGTCTTGGCGTGGTGCCGCAGTGCAGTATCTCGGTATCGGAAATGCTCAAGGCGGTCAGCGAGCGTTACCCGCATCTCGATTACCGGCTGGCGGTGCTGAGCGCCGATCAGCTGCTGGAGGCGCTGACGGCGCATACCGTCGACATCGGCATCGGCTTTTTCGAGCTGTCGACGTTGAAGGAGCTGCATTTCCAATCGCAACCGCTGGTGGAAACCGGCGTCGAGCTGGTGTTTCATCCGCAGCATTTCCCGAAGCTGGTGGGCGATACGCCGATGCCGCTGGAAGCGGTGGCCGCCTTGCCGCTGTGTCTGGCCGAGCCGACGCGTTATTTCCGTCGTTATCTCGATCAACACTTCCGCGACGCCGGGTTGACGCTGCACACACGGCTTGAGACCGCGTCGATCTTCCAACTGCTGGAAGGGATTTTCGTCGGCCTGGGCTGCGGGCTATTCCCGCGCGGCCAGCTGCAATCCCCGCTGATGCCGGCGTTGCAGCGGCGCCCGGTGGCCATCGGCGCCATGCCGCGTCATGCGGCGGTGGTGGTCGATATGGCGGAGCGCGCCACGCCGTTGGCGCAAAAATTCTTCGACGCCGCCAGCGAGTGGCTGCGTCAGCAGAATGTCTAAAACGCGACGTAATGCGGCCGCTAATAAGGCCGCGTAGCGGTCTTCAGTCGGCGGCGATGAAAGGTTCGGCATCGCCCAGCGTTTGGCGCAGGCGATTTTCCCAGGCATAGAGCGCGGCGGTGAGGATCACTTCCAGCGCCTGTGCCTGATTCAGGCCGCTGTTGAACAATGGCTGCACGCTCTGTGGGGTGAATTTTTCCGGTGCGCGCGTCAGCTCGGCGGCAGTGTGGATTACCGCGCGTTTGACCGTATCCTCGGTAGAGGCCAATCCCTGAGTCAGCCCGGTGAACAGCGTCTGTACCAATCCGTCATCCTGCAATTCATGCGCCACCGTGGCCGCGCAGTAACGGCTGCCGTTGATGCGCGAAACCACCAGCGTCGCCAGCGCCTTCAGGCGGCTCGATAACCCATACCCTTCGGCATTGATGCCATTGAACACCCCGTTGCGCTCGCGCAGGGCGGCGGCATCGTGCGCCAACAGCAGGTAATAAGATTCGGCGCGCGCCTGCGGGTGGCTCTGATCCAGCACGTCAAGCTGTTCGGCGGCGGCGGCTTCCGTGTCGATTGGCGGCAGTCGCGCAGTCCAGCTCAACTCTTCGGCACTGAAAGCGACGCCATCGGCGTCTTCGACGTTCGGGAAACCGGGCACTACCACCGCCGGTCGGCCGGCCAACGCCGCTACGCCCGCCACCACGCGCGCTTGGTAGCTGACAAAACCGATGATTTGCGAAAAGGTGACGATATCCGCTGGGCTCAGCCCGACGTCGCCAAGCTGCTGCAGCGCCCTGCGGCAAATCAGCGTAGGCTGGCTGGCGAGCTGGCGGGCATATTGGGTGATCTGGGCGAGGCGTATATTGCTTTCCCGGGAGGCGTCAGGGCTATGCAGCGGGGCGAGGCGGGCGGCGTAGTGGCTACAGAGCGACTGCACGCCCGTCACCTGAGCGACGGTCAACGCGGTGCTGAGGCGATCGTAGGGTGACAGCGTCACGTATCGTGATAGCGGCACCTGGTCGGGAAACAGGGCATGGTAACCGGCCAACGAGGCGCTGAACACTCCGGAGCGGGCGCTGAGCGCACTGTTTAACGCTTCATCGGCGAAGGCACCCAGCCCCAGCAAAAAACGATCGCGCAGGGTGGCCGCCTGCGGCTCCAAAGGCGTATCACCCCTCACGCTGCTTTGGGTTTCGTGATACCACTGGGCGTTATGTTGTCGACGGAGTCGTTCCATAGGGTCAATCCTTAATCATGATCAGCAGCCACCGCTGCGTACGGCAGCGGCGGCTGGACAAAGAGGCAACATGCCCGCAGGTGGGGCGAAAGGCGGATTTAGCGCAGCTCATCACAGCACAGGGCGTGGCCGTAAACAGAGAAACCGGCTGCCAGGGTGAGCAGAAACTGCGTGAGGCGGCGATGGCGAATGCTGTTCATCAGTGCGATATCCTGTCGTATGAGAAGCGCAACGTAGGGGATATCCTCACCGATCGCCCTGGCGAGATAAAATAATGTTACGGACTAATCAATAACTGAAAGGAATAAAATATAAGGATATATAACAAGAATGTAATTTGTATGTGCGCTTTCTTGCTAAACGGCAGGCGTGTACGGCAATAAAAAACCCGCCGCAGCGGGTGTGTTGCCGGCCAGGATGGGGCTCAAAAACGGCCGCCGTCGCGTCGCCAGGCGTCGGCGGTCAGCGCCTCGCCGAAGTGGCTGGCGATAAGGCGCTTGGTCAATTCGTGCAGCGGCGCCGCCAACACCTCGGCGGTGCTGCCGCGTTCGACGATTTCCCCTTCGTGCATCACCAGCACCTGGTCGCTGATATGCTTCATCATGCCGAGGTGTTGGGTGACATAGATATAGGAAATACCGTGCTTTTCTTGCAGCTCCAGCATCAGGTTGATGATTTGCGAGCGCATCGACATGTCCAGCGAGGCCAGCGCCTCATCGGCGACGATCACTTTCGGCTGCAGGATCAACGCACGGGCCAGCGCGACGCGCTGTTTCTGCCCGGAAGCCAGCATGTGCGGATAGTAGAAGGCGTGATCCGGCAGCATGCCGACCTGGCGCAGCGTCTGGTTGATGCGCTGCTCGCGCTCGGCGGGCTCCAGACTGGTGTTCAGCCGCAGCGGCGCGTCAAGCAGCTGGCCGATGCGCTGGCGTGGGTTGAGCGAGGTGCTCGGATCCTGAAAAATCATGCGAATGCGCTGGCTGCGGTAGCGATAATCGCCGAATTCCAGCGGGTGATCGTCGATCAGCAGTTCGCCGGCGGTCGGTTCCACCATGCCGGAGAGCATCTTCGCCAGCGTGGATTTGCCGGAGCCGTTCTCGCCGATCACCGCCAGCGTCTGGCCTTCGCGCAGGGTAAAGCTGACCGATTTCACCGCCTCGACGTGCTGGCGGCGGAACAGCCCGGTGCGGTAGCGGTAGGTTTTGCTCAGGTTGCGCACTTCCAACAGCGTTTCCATGTTATTGCTCCTCCATGTTCAGCGGGAAGTGGCAGGCGAAGAAGTGGTTTTTGACCGGACGCAGGCGCGGCGTTTCGATGCACTTCTTCTGCGCGTAAGGGCAGCGCGGCCCCAGACGGCAGCCGATCGGCAGGTGTTCCAGCGAAGGAATGGCGCCCGGCAGCGTGTTCAACCGGCTCTTGTGCGGCAGCGAGCGGCCGAAGTCTGGCATGGCGCGGATCAACGCCTGGGTGTAAGGATGGTGCGGCGCCGCCAGCAACTCTTCGCACTGGGCGCTTTCCACCGTTTGCCCGCAGTACAAGACGTTCACCCGGTCGGCCCACTTGCTCATCATCTGCAAATCGTGGCTGATCAGCAAAATGGTGGTGTTGTTGTTCTGATTGAGACGCGCCAACAGGCGGAAAATCTGCGCCTGGGTGGTCGGCTCCATGGCGTTGGTCGGCTCATCGGCGATCAGCAGGCGCGGCTGGTTGGCCAGCGCGATGGCGATCATCACCTTCTGGCACTCGCCCTCGGTCAGCTCGTACGGGAAGCTGCCCATGATGTCGTCGTGATCCTTGATGCCGACGCGGTGCAGCAGTTCGATGGCGCGGCGTTTGCGCCAGTTGAAGCGCTGCCACCAGCGGCCCTTGTAGGTCCAGCCCGGGATGGCCTGCGCCAGCTGGCGGCCGATGCTTTCGGAAGGATCCAGACAGGACTGAGGCTCCTGGAAGATCATCGAAACGTTGTGGCCCACCAGCCTGCGCCGCTCGCGCGGACTCAGCTGTAGCAGATCGATGTCGTCGAAGCGAAAACGATCGGCGGTGACGCGCCAGTTGTCTTTGGTTACCCCGCAGATGGCTTTGGCGATCAGGCTCTTGCCTGAGCCCGATTCACCCACCAGGCCGCGCACCTCGCCCTCGGTCAGCGTCATGCTGACGCGATCGACCGCCTTGACCGGCCCTTCGGCGGTCATAAATTCAATCGTCAGATTGCGGATATCGAGTAACGGCATTATTCCACCCCGGCATTGATTGCGCGGCGCATACCGTCGCCTAACAGGTTAACCAGCAGCACGCTGACGAGGATGGCCGCGCCGGGCAGCATCACCGTCCAGGGCGCGACGTACACCAGCTCGAGCGAATCGCCGAGCATCGCTCCCCATTCCGGCGAAGGCAGCTGCGCGCCGAGATCGAGGAAGCCGAGCGCGGCGATATCCAAAATGGCCATCGACAGCGCGCGGGTGAACTCGGTCACCAGCACCGCCGCAATGTTCGGCATCACTGCGTACCACAGGATCTGCAGCGTGGAAGCGCCGTCGAGCCGCGCCGCCACCACGTATTCTTTTTCCAGCTCGTCGTGCACCGCGCTGTAGATGGTGCGCACCATGCGCGGCAGCAAGGCGAGCCATACCGCCAGCATGGCGTGTTCAAGTTTGGGGCCGATAAACGCCACCACCACGATCGCCAGCAGCAGCGAGGGAATCGACAGCAGGGTATCGAGAATGTGGTTGAGCACCGCCGAGCGCAGCCCGTGGGTGACGCCGGCGAACACGCCGAGGATCACCCCGCAGAACGCCGCGGCCAGCGTCACCGCCAGCGCCGAGCCAAAGGTGGCGGCGGTGCCGGTCAACAGACGGCTGAGGATGTCGCGGCCGAGATCGTCGGTGCCGAGAAAGAACGACACGTTGCCGTAGCGTGACCAGGACGGCGGCAGCAGCTGATAGCCGAGGAACTGTTGATCCAGCGCGTAGGGCGCCAGCAGGCTGCCGAACAGCGACAGCAGCAGCAGGGCGATCACCCCGTAAAAACCGATCATCGCCAGCGCGTCGCCGTAGAAAATCCGCCAGGTGTAGCGCAGCGGACTCGGCATCTTTTTCTCGCGGTATACGTTATCGAAGGGCATACCATTCCTTATGTTTCAGCGGGTTGGTTGCCGCACCCAGAATGTCGGCCAGGACGTTAATGGTGATCACCAGCGTGCCAACCACCATGACGCCGGCGGAGATCGCCGCATAGTCCTGTTGGCGAATGGCGTTGATCAGCCACCGGCCGAGGCCCGGCCAGCTGAACACCACTTCGGTGATCATCGCCAGCGTGAGCATGGTGGAGAACTGCAGCCCCAGCTTGGGCACGATTGGCGGCAGCGCATTGTGCAACACGTGGCGGCGAATGATGGTAAAGCGCGACAGGCCGCGGGTGGCGGCGGCCTTGATGTAGTTTTGACTCAGCACATCGTCGGTGCTGATGCGCATCAGGCGCACCACTTCGGTGGTGGGCGCCACCGCCAGCGCGGCGATCGGCAGGATCATGTGGCGCAGGGCGCTGCCGATCATCTCGGCGCGGTACGGCGAGTCCGACAGCCAGGCGTCGATCAGCGCGAAACCGGTGATCGGCTTCACCTGATACAGCAGGTCGAAACGGCCGGAAACCGGCAGCCAGCCCAGGTGCAGCGAGAAGAACAGCATCAGCAGCAGCGCCAGCCAGAACACCGGCATCGAGAAGCCCAACAGCGCGAAGGTGCTGATGGCGGTGTCCTGCCACTTGCCGCGCAGCACGCCGGCGATGATGCCCAGCGGAATGCCGATAAACAGCGCCAGGGCGAACGCCAGCAGGCATAGCTCCATGGTGGCCGGGAACACTTCGCGCAGTTGTTCGCTGATCGCCTGGCCGTTGATGCTGGAGACGCCGAAGTCCCAATGGAGCAGGCTGACAAAGTAGAACTGATAGGCATCCAACAGGGCGGCGCCGTTCAGCGGCGCGCGCGGCGTGAAATAGCTCAGGCTGAAGCTGACCAGCGTCAGGAAGAACAGCGTGATCAGCAGCAGCAGAATGCGGCGCAGGGTAAAGATAATCACTTGTTCACCTCCGGCGCGGATTCACGGTACACCCCGGCGAACGAGGCGTTGCCGAACGGGCTCAGCACCAATCCCTTGATGTCGTAGCGGTAGGCCTGCAGACGCAAAGAAGAGGCCAGCGGCAGCACCGGCAGTTGCTGCTCGAGGATTTTCTGCGCCTTGCGGTAGTTGTCGATGCGCTGAGACAGCTGCTGCGACAACAGGGCGTTCTGCAGCACCTCGTCAAAGCCCGGGTCACACCAGTGAGCATAGTTGGTTTGCGAACGGATTGCCGCGCAGCTCAGCAGCGGTCGGAAGAAGCTGTCCGGGTCGTTGCTGTCGGTGGCCCAGCCGGTCAGGGTCAGATCGTGGTTCATTTCCATCAGGCGCGCCTCCTGGAAGCGGCCCTCTACCGGCACGATGGTGACGTTGATGCCCACCTGGCCAAGATCGGCCTGGATCAGCTCGGCGGTCTTCAGCGGGCTCGGGTTGTAAGATTGCGAGGCGGTCGGTACCCACAGCTTCAGGTTCAGCTGGCCGACGCCGGCCTGCCGCAGCATTTCGCGCGATTTGGCCGGATCGTATTCGGTAACGTGCGCGTCGTTGTCATAGGCCCAGGAGGCGCGCGGCAGGATCGAAGCAGCGGTTTCCGCCGTGCCGTAATAGATCGACTGCATCAACCGCTGGTTGTTGATCGCCAGCGAGATCGCCTGGCGCACATTGAGGTTGTCGAGCGGCGGTTTGCGGGTGTTGAACGCCAGGTAGGCGATGTTCATCCCCGGGCGCAGCGTCAGGCGCAGGCGCGGATCGTCGCGCAAGATAGACAGCTGGCTGGCCGCCGGATAGGCCAGGACGTCGCACTCGCCGGTCAACAGCTTGGAGAGGCGACCGGTGCCGCCGGCGCCCAGATCGATCACCACCTGCGGCATGCGCGGCAGGCCTTTCCAGTAGGCGGCGTTGCGCGCCAGGCGAATATATTGCCCCGAGCGGTATTCGTTGAGCAGGAACGGGCCGCTGCCGACCGGCTCGCGGTCGATCAACTCCTGATGGCCTTCGCGCGTCAGCGTGTCGGCGTATTCGGCGGACAGCACCGGCGCGTAGTGGGTCGCCAGGTGCCACAGGAACGAGGCGTCCGGCGACTGTAGGCGGATCTCCACCGTGTAGTCGTCGAGCTTTCTCACGCTCTGCACCGAATCGCCGAACTGCAGGCTGTCGAAATAGGGGTATTCGCCGCCGTTGACGTCGTGATACGGGTGTTTTTGGTCGAATACGCGCGCGAAGCTGAACACCACGTCGTCGGCGTTCATCTTGCGGGTGGGCGTAAACCAGGCGGTGGTCTGGAACGGGACGTCCTTGCGCAGGTGGAAGCGGTAGGTAGCGCCGTTGTCCAGCACTTCCCAGCTTTGCGCCAGTTCGGGGATCAGCCGGTAGGTGTACGGATCGACATCGAGCAGGCGATCGTACAGCTGGGCGGCCAGGGTATCCACCGTCAGGCCGCTGCTGGCCATTTGCGGGTTAAAGGTATTGAGTATGCCGCTGACGCAATAGACAAAGCCGCTCTGGCGAATGTCCGGCAGCGGCGCCGCGGTGGGTGCGGGCGGTGTTGTCGCGGCCAGGGCAGAGCCCGTCAGGCACAACGACACTATCCAAAGGGGTAAACCACGCATAGAGGCTCATGGGTTAATCAGCAATAGCATTAGTGTATCGCACTCTGACCAGCAGCCCAATCCATTGAGCAAAATCGCTGAGTTTTCTGCGACTTGATTAATCAGGCCGCTCAACGGCGTGAAAAAAATCTTATTTGATATGTTATAACATAACAAAATCATGTTACCGTTCCCCGGCAAAGTCACAATAACGCAAGGGGATGTATGAACGAAGTTGCACTTCCACCACGCCGTTCGCTGCCGGATGCTCAGGCATGGCGCGGCGAAATGAGTGATGTCGGGCTCGATTGGGTCGGGATGCAAGGGATCGCACTGCCGCTGGAACTGGCCGGCAAGCCACTGATGGCCAAAGTCGACGCCGGCATCAACCTGCGCGCCGAAGCGGCGGGCGAACGCGGTATTCACATGTCGCGCCTGTATCTGGCGCTGGACGAATTGACGCAGGGCGAGCTGACGCCGCAGCGCATCGGCCGAACGCTGCAAGCCTTTCTGGATTCACAGCCGGAACACAGCGATCGCGCCAGCCTGACGCTCAGCGGCGAGCTGCTGTTGTCGCGCGCGGCGTTGCTGTCGCCGCAGCGCGGCTGGAAGGCTTACCCGCTGCGCATCGAGGCCACCCTGACGGACACGCTGACGCTGGCGCTGACCGTCGGCGTACCTTATTCCTCTACCTGCCCGAGTTCTGCGGCGCTCAGCCGCCAACTGGCGCAACAACAGTTCCAGTTTGATTTCGAACAGGCGGCGGAGCGGGTCAGCCAGCGGCAGGTGAGCGAGTGGTTGCTGGAACAGGGGATGCCGGCTACCCCCCACAGCCAGCGCAGCTGGGCCTGGATCACCGTGACGCCCGAGAATGAACGGGCGTTCGAACCGGTGAAATTGATCGACCGCATCGAACACGCGCTGGGCACGCCAGTACAAACGCTGGTGAAACGCCGTGACGAGCAGGCCTTCGCGCTGGCCAACGGTCAGAACCTGATGTTTTGTGAAGATGCGGCACGGCGTCTGTATCGCATGCTGCGCAGCCAGTGCGATTACCGCGCTTTCTCGCTGCGCGTCGAGCATCAGGAGAGCCTGCATGCCCACAATGCGGTGGCGGAGCTGAGCTGGCGGGGAGAGAATCATGCTGCGTAAAAATCCCAGCGGGCATCTGCCGCAGGTCTCGCCGCTGGCCTACATCGATCCCACCGCCATTATTTGCGGCCGGGTGATCGTCGAAGATTTCGTCTACGTCGGTCCGTATGCGGTGATCCGCGCCGACGAGTTGAACGCCGCCGGCGACATGGAGCCGATCGTCATCGGCTCGCATTCCAATATTCAGGACGGCGTGGTGATCCACTCCAAGAGTGGGGCAGCGGTGACTATCGGCCGTTACAGCTCGATCGCCCACCGCGCCATCGTCCACGGCCCATGTCGCATCGACGATCGGGTGTTTATCGGTTTCAACAGCGTGCTGTTCAACTGCCACATCCAGTCCGGCTGCGTGGTGCGTTACAACGCGGTGGTGGACGGCGTGACGCTGCCGGAAAACCGCTATATCCCCTCGACCGAGCGCGTGGGGCCGGACAGCGACCTGTCGCGCTATCGCCAGGTCGATCGCGGTGCGCTGCAGTTTTCAGAAGAAGTGGCCGCCACCAACGTCGAGCTGGTGCGCGGTTATCAGGCATTACGCAATGAATTTTAATGAGGCTCCCATGAAACAACTTCCCGTGACGGTGCTTTCCGGCTTTCTCGGTGCCGGCAAGACCACGGTGCTGAACCACATTCTGAACAACCGGCAGGGCATGCGCGTGGCGGTGATTGTCAATGACATGAGCGAGGTGAACATCGACGCCGCGCTGGTGGAGAATGAAGTGCGCCTCGATCGCCAGCAGGAGAAGCTGGTGGAGATGAGCAACGGCTGCATCTGCTGCACGCTACGCGAAGATCTGCTGGTGTCGGTGCGCGAGCTTGCTCAGGACGGGCGTTTCGATTATCTGCTGATCGAATCGAGCGGCATCTCCGAGCCACTGCCGGTGGCGGAAACCTTTACCTTCGAAGATGAAGAAGGGGAAAGCCTGTCGCAGTTCGCCCGGCTGGATACCCTGGTGACGGTGGTCGACGGGGTGAATTTCATCCAGCAGTACCAGCAGGCACAAAGCCTGCAGGAGGCCGGTCAAAGCCTGGGCGAGGACGATCTGCGCAGCGTGGCGGATCTGCTGATTGAGCAAATTGAATTCTGCGACGTGATCCTGGTCAGCAAGACCGATCTGTTGACGCCAACCCAGCAGGGCGAAGTGATGGCGCTGCTGGGCAGCCTGAACCCCGACGCCCGCATTGTGCCGATCGCGCCGGGCAAACTGCCGCTGGAGGCGGTGCTGAATACCGGCAGCTTCAGCTTTGAAAAGGCGCAGCAGGCGCCCGGCTGGCTGAAAGAGCTGCGCGGCGAACACGTGCCGGAAACGGAAAACTACGGCATCAGCAGCTTCGTCTATCAGGCGCGGCGGCCGTTTGCGCCGGACAAGTTTTACCGCGTGATCAACGGCGACTGGGGCGGCGGCAAACTGCTGCGGTCGAAGGGCTTTTTCTGGTTGGCAACGCGGCCGCGGCAGGCCGGGCAGTGGAGCCAGGCAGGGGGCATCGCCCACTACGGCCTCGCGGGCACCTTTTGGCGCGCCATCCCGCAAGACAACTGGCCGCAGGATCCCGAAACGCGGGCGCATATTCAGGAGAAATGGGTGGAGCCGTTCGGCGACATGCGCCAGGAGCTGGTGTTTATCGGCCAGCATTTGCAGCAGGCGGCGATCACGCGTCTGCTGGACGACTGCCTGCTGAGCGACGATGAAATGGCCGCCGGCGTGGACTATTGGCTGGACATGGCAGACCCGTTCCCTGAGTGGTAATTGCGCAATCTTCGTGTGGTAATGAGAAAAATTCTCAACAAAGTGCTTTACAGACGATACTGATAACTATTATCATCGCCTGGCAGTTCACGGAAGGCCACAGTTTGCGGCTCTGATGTGGAAGGCACGACATTGCTCACATTGCTTCCAGTGTTTTTTAAGCCAGCTCGGGTGCTGGCTTTTTTTTGTCTGTCTCAGACCGGAAACCTCGTCCGGCTAGCCGCCATGATCCGCTCTCTTCTTTTTTTGCCGCGTAACCTGGACGATCTCGACAGAAGTTCGGAGTTTCATGCATTCACAGTCCCGTGACGGAATTTCATACTCCTTCTCATCGACGCGCCGGCTGCGTTTGGCCGGCCACTGTTAACCGTGAGGAGAATGCCTGTGATTACCCAACAAACCCCCATCAAGTCAGGATTCGGGCCCAAAACGACCGCCGGCGAGGTGCTCGCGGGCCAGGATCTGTCAGGCACGTTGGCCATCGTCACCGGTGGCCATTCAGGCCTCGGTCTGGAGACGACGCTGGCGCTGGCCGACGCCGGCGCACGGGTCATCGTCGCTTGCCGGGCACCGGCGGCAGCCAAAGCGGTGTTAGGGCAGAGCGCCGGCGTCGAGATCGCCGAACTCGATCTCGCCGATTTGAACAGCGTGCGTCGTTTCGCCGCAGACTTTACCGCATCGAGTCTACGGGCGGATATCGTCATCAACAACGCCGGGGTGATGGCATGCCCAGAGGCGCGGGTGGGGCACGGTTGGGAAAGGCAGTTCGCCACCAACCATCTCGGCCATTATGCGCTGACCAATTTGCTGTGGCCGAGCATTGCCGATGGCGGGCGGGTGGTCACCGTCTCCTCTGCCGGGCATCACCATTCGGCGATCCGCTGGGAGGATGTGCAGTTCGAACGCGGTTACGACAAGTGGCTGGCGTACGGTCAGTCGAAGACGGCGAATGCCCTGTTCGCCGTCCGGTTGGATCTTCTGGGCCGCTCGCGGGGGATCCGCGCATTTAGCCTGCATCCGGGCAGCATCGCCACGCCGCTGCAGCGGCACATATCGAGAGCAGAGATGATAGCCCTGGGCTGGATGGACGAAGACGGCAATCCGGCCGATCCCGATGCCCTCAAAACGCCTCAACAAGGGGCTGCTACACAGGTGTGGGCCGCCACCTCACCGCAGTTGCAGGGATTGGGGGGCCTCTACTGTGAGGATGGCGATATTGCCGGCATCGCCGCCCACGACAGTCAGGCGCTGGTCGGCGTGAAGGAATACGCGATCGACCCGGAACAGGCGCAGCGTCTGTGGGCGCTTTCGGCATCGCTGACCGGTATTGATGCCTTTGCCTGACCAGGCCGCTAATCGGATAAGGGGGCGCCCATGATGTCGATGATGAAAGAAAAAAACCTGGCGATATCCAGCATGTTTTTCATACTGGGGCTGTGTTTCGGCAGTTTGAGTTCAAGGATGGCGACGATCAAGGGAGGGCTCGCGTTGTCTGACGGCGTATTCGGCACCGTCCTGTTCGCTATGTCGGCCGGAGTGGTCGTGTCGCTGCCGATATCGGGATGGGCGATCGCCAAACTCGGCAGCAGGGTGGTCGGTGTCGCGGCTATTCTGAGCAACGCCACGCTTTTGTTGCTGGTGCCCTTCGCCGCGACGGTCCCTCAACTGGCGGCGTTGCTGTTTTTCTCCGGGTTCGCTTACAGCGCAGTCAATGTTTCGAACAACATGCAGGCCAGTATCGCCGAGGCGGTCAGCGGTAAAACGAGGTTGCCGTTCTTTCACGGCATATGGGGCGTGGCGTGGTTCGTCGGCGCAGGGATCGGGGCGTTAATGATCGGTCGGGATGTCGCCTTGCCGCTGCACTTTGCGGGCATAGCGGCGGTGGCTCTGATGTCCGTCTTGCTGTGTCGGCGGGCATTGTTCGACAAACCGGAGCTGGAACAGACCGGGCGCGTTTTCGCCATCCCGGACCGCTCTCTGTTCAACTATGGCCTGATCGTTTTCTGCTCAATGGCTTGTGAGGGCATCATGTATGACTGGAGCGTCGTTTATTTTCAGGATGTCGTCTCGGTCGATCGAAAATACATCGGCCTGGGTTTTACGGTATTTATGGCTGCCATGACGATCGGCCGGCTCATGTTGAACCGGTTCGTGGATCGGAGTGAGAAGAACGTTGCAGTGGGGCGGGATGCTGGCGTTCACCGGCATGACGCTGACGACCTGGTTACCGGGTTTAGTGACGTCGATAATCGGTTTTTTTCTGGTAGGGCTTGGCATTTGCGCCATTATTCCGCTGGTTGCGGGGGCGGCCGCAAGGTCTTCTTCCATGGCGCCAAGCGCCGCCATCGCGGCGGTGCTGACCATCGGCTTTCTGGGTACGCTGATCGGGCCGCCGTTAATCGGGTTCTTATCCGAAACTGTCGGTCTGCGCTATGCCTTTCTGGTCTGCGTCGCGTTGTCGCTCGGCGTCATTTACCGGGCAGGAAAAATACCGCTGTGATCTTGCATAAAGGTGATTCATCGGCGGGCTATCCGCAGATAGAAGTGACCGTCGGGAAAGGCCGACATCTGCAGGCGGCCGTTCTCAGGCCACATCCCTCAATCTGGGGTTAATAGCTGACGGCCGGGAAAGACCGGCATCCAATCCCTGCGTTGCTAATCCTCATCTTGCTCGCCGCTTTGCAGCAGCGCATGCTTTTTCAGCATACCGCGCAGCTGGTGATAGGTGAGCCCCAGCAGCTGCGCCGCCTTGCGCTGATTGAAGCGCCCCTGCTGCAGCGCCGCTTCGATCAAGACTTTCTCCTGCTCGAGCTGCCAGTGTTTCAAATCCAGCGGCAGCGCCGGTAACGCACCGGCGTCTTCAGGGGCGGACGCAACCGGCGCAGCCTCACGCGGCGCAAACGGGTTGATGACGATGTCGTCCAGCGGGCTGTCGCTGTCCCCGTGGCGATAAACCGAGCGCTCCACCACGTTTTTCAGTTCGCGCACGTTGCCCGGCCAGCCATACTCGAGCAACGTTCGCCTTGCATGCTCGGTAAAGCCGGGAAACAGCGGCAGCCCCAGCTCGCGGCACATTTGGATGGCGAAATGCTCGGCCAGCAGCATGATATCGGGCCGGCGTTGGCGCAGCGGCGGCAGCTGCACCACGTCGAACGCCAGCCGATCCAGCAGATCGGCGCGGAACTTGCCCGCCGCCGCCAGCGCCGGCAGATCGTCGTTGGTGGCGCACACCAGGCGCACATCCACCCGCAGCGGCTGGCTGCCGCCCACGCGCTCCAACTGACCGTATTCGATCACCCGCAGCAATTTCTCCTGCACCAGCATCGGTGCGGTCGCCAGCTCATCGAGGAACAGCGTGCCGCCGTCGGCGCGCTCGAAGCGCCCCAGATGGCGTTTCTGCGCACCGGTAAACGCGCCGGCCTCGTGGCCAAACAGCTCGGAATCCAGCAGGTTTTCATTCAGCGCCGCGCAGTTAAGCGAGATGAACGGCCCTTGCCAGCGGTTGGAGAGGTAGTGCAGGCGGTGGGCGATCAGCTCCTTGCCGGTGCCGCGCTCGCCGATCACCAGCACCGGCTTGTTCAGCTTGGCAACCTGGGAGACTTGCTCCAAGACTTCGACAAAGGCGTTTGCCTCGCCCAACAAATTCTCTGGCTGTTCGTTCATGATGAAATTCGCCAATGTTTGGTGAAAATAATCACTCTACAGCAAGCGCGCAGAGAGTCAAAAATAAAGAGTTGTTGTTTTTCAATGAAATAAAAGTTGGCACGGGTTTTGATTATATCTTTGGGCAAGCTGTACGACTTAACGCGGCGCTTCAGACGCCATCAGAACCAAGAGGAAGTGAATTATGGGTATTTTTTCTCGTTTTGCCGACATCGTGAACGCCAACATCAACACCCTGCTGGACAAGGCGGAAGATCCGCAGAAGCTGGTGCGGTTGATGATCCAAGAGATGGAAGACACGTTGGTTGAAGTTCGCTCTACGTCGGCGCGTGCGCTGGCGGAGAAAAAGCAGTTGCTGCGTCGCATCGAGCAGGGTGAAAACCAGGTCAGTGACTGGCAGGAAAAAGCCGAACTGGCGCTGCGCAAAGATAAAGAAGACTTGGCCCGTGCGGCGCTGATCGAAAAACAAAAGGTGGCCGATCTGATCGTCACGCTGACGCAGGAAGTGGCGACCGTAGAAGAAACGCTGGCGCGCATGAAGAGCGAAATCGGTGAGCTGGAAAACAAGCTGACCGAAACCCGCGCGCGGCAGCAGGCGCTGGCGCTGCGTCATCAGGCCGCGTCTTCTTCGCGCGAAGTGCGCCGCCAGCTCGACAGCGGCAAGCTGGATGAGGCGATGGCGCGTTTCGAACAGTTCGAGCGCCGCATTGACCACATGGAAGCCGAAGCGGAAAGCATCAGCATCGGTAAAAAGAAGTCGCTGGACCAAGAGTTTGCCGAGCTGAAAGCCGACGACGCCATCAGTGAGCAACTGGCGGCGCTGAAAGCTAAAATGAACCGCTCAGAGTAAGGCGAACCGCGGCCACACGCCGGAGGTGGCCGCCTATCCAGGACCCGATAAGAAGGAATAACAATGAGTGCTTTATTACTTGCCATTCCGCTGACAATTTTCGTGCTGTTTGTCGCGCCGATTTGGCTTTGGCTGCATTACAGCAATCGGCAGCAGACCGGCATCCAGCTGAGTCAGCAAGAAATGCAGCGCCTGGCGCAGCTGGCGGAAGACGCCAAACGCATGCGTGAACGCATTCAGGCGCTGGAAGAGATCCTCGATGCGGAACACCCGAACTGGAGACAGTCCTGATGAGCACGACGCTGGGCAGTAAAAAGCTTTATCGCGTTCCCGAAGAAGGCATGGTGAAAGGCGTCTGCGCCGGTTTGGCGCACTATTTCGACGTACCGGTGCGACTGATCCGCGTGATGGTGGTGCTGTCGCTGTTCTTCGGGCTGTTCTTCTTCACGCTGGTGGCCTATATCGCGCTGGTGTTCGTGTTGGATGAAGCGCCGGCCAGCCGTTTCGAAGGCGAGCATCAGAAGACGCCGCGCCAGCTGCTCGATCAGCTGGAGTATGAGTTGGGCAGCGGCGAGCAGCAGCTGCGTCAGGTCGAGCGCTACGTGACGTCCGATACCTTCGGCGTACAGAGCCGTTTCCGCAAGCTGTAACCCTTCTTGCGATACCCGGCCTGCGCAGGCCGGGCATCTTCGCCGCCGTTATCCCGTTGAATGTAACCTTAATCTCTTGTGCCGGAGGGCATTGTCATGAATAAAATCGATGTTGCAAACACCGCCAGAACGGGTGGATTTAAACGAGGAGCGGCGGCAATGTTGAAGACATTGGCTAAAGTCATCATCATAGCGTTATTGAACTATGGCCCGGCGGGCGCCGCCGGCTGGCTGCTGAAAACCGTCGGCCGCAAACCGGTGCGCGTCGTGCTGGCGCTGGTGCTGGAACCGCTGTTCCGTAAAGGCCTGAACAAGGCATTCGGGCGTTACGTCAAGGAGAGCAATGAAACGACTGCAAAATGAGTTAACCTCGCTGGTCAACCGCGGAATGGATCGCCATCTGCGCCTGGCGGTGACCGGCCTGAGCCGCAGCGGAAAAACCGCCTTTATCACCGCCTTCGTCAACCAACTGCTGCATGTGCACAGCGGCGCGCGCATGCCGCTGTTTTCACCGGTGCGCGAAGAGCGCCTGCTGGGCGTCAAACGCATCCCGCAACGCGATCTCGGCATCCAGCGTTTCACCTATGACGAAGGGCTGGCGCAGCTGTACGGCACGCCGCCGGCCTGGCCGACGCCGACGCGCGGCGTCAGCGAAATCCGGCTGGCGCTGCGTTACCGCTCCAACGACTCGCTGCTGCGGCACTTCAAAGACACCTCCACGCTGTACCTGGAGATCGTCGATTATCCGGGCGAATGGTTGCTGGATCTGCCGATGCTCGAACAGGATTACCTGGCCTGGTCGCGCCAGATGACCGGGCTGCTGCAGGGCGAACGCGCCGAATGGGCCAAGCCCTGGCTTGAGCTGTGCAAGGCGTGCGATCCGCTGGCCCCGGCCGACGAAAACCGGCTGGCGGCGATCGCCCAGGCCTACACCGATTATCTGTTGCGTTGCAAAAGCGAAGGGCTGCACTTCATTCAGCCGGGGCGTTTCGTGCTGCCGGGCGACATGGCTGGCGCGCCGGCGCTGCAATTTTTCCCCTGGCCCGACGTGGCCGCGATCGGCGAATCGAAGCTGGCGCAGGCCGACAAACACACCAACATCGGCATGTTGCGCGCTCGCTTCAACTACTACTGCCAGTCGATCGTCAAAAACTTCTACAAAGAGCATTTTGTCCGTTTCGATCGGCAAATCGTGCTGGTCGACTGCCTGCAGCCGCTCAACAGCGGCCCGCAGGCGTTCAACGACATGCGTCTGGCGCTGACCCAACTGATGCAGAGCTTCCATTACGGCAAACGCACGCTGTTTCGCCGCTTGTTCTCGCCGACCATCGACAAACTGATGTTCGCCGCCACCAAGGCGGACCATATCACCGCCGATCAGCACGCCAATCTGGTGTCATTGCTGCAGCAGCTGGTGCAAGAGGCGTGGCAGAACGCGGCGTTCGAGGGCATCAGCATGGATTGCGTTGGCCTGGCCTCGGTGCAGGCGACCGAGAGCGGCATCGTCGATCACCAGGGGCAACGCATTCCGGCATTGAAGGGCAACCGCCTGAGCGACGGCGCGCCGCTGACGGTGTTCCCCGGCGAAGTGCCCGCCCGCCTGCCGGGGCCGGCGTTCTGGCAGAACCAGGGGTTCCGCTTCGATGAGTTTCGTCCGCGCGCCATGAGCGTGGACAGCCCGTTGCCGCACATCCGCCTGGATGCAGTGATGGAGTTTTTATTGGGAGACAAATTGCGATGAGCGAGCCGATCAAACCGCGTATCGATTTTGACGAGCCGCTGCAGCCGCCGCAGGAGCCGGCGTTGCGCGCCGGCGTCGCTTTCGATGCCGAACAGGCAGAAAGCTTCTTTCCGGCGGCGCCGGAGCTGCAGCAGGAAGAGGAAGAAGGGCGCGCCGAAGGCATCATTAATGCCGCGCTGAAACCTAAACGCAGCCTGTGGCGCAAAATGGTCACCGCCGGGCTGGCGCTGTTCGGCGTCAGCGTGGTGGCGCAGGGCGTGCAGTGGGTGCATACCGCCTGGGTGCAGCAGGACTGGATCGCCATGGGCGGCGGCGTGGCCGGCGGCCTGATCGTGTTCGCCGGCGTCGGTTCGGTGGTCACCGAATGGCGGCGTTTGTATCGGCTGCGCCAGCGCGCGGAAGAGCGCGACGTGGCGCGCGAGCTGCTGCACAGCCACGGGCTGGGGCAAGGGCGCGAATTCTGCGAGAAGCTGGCGCGTCAGGCCGGGCTGGATCAGGGACATCCGGCGTTGCAGCGCTGGCAGGCCTCGCTGCATGAAACCCAAAATGACCGTGAAGTGGTGGAGCTGTACGCCAAACTGGTGCAGCCAGTGCTCGACAACCAGGCGCGGCGCGAAATCAGCCGCTCCGCCGCCGAATCGACGCTGATGATAGCCGTCAGTCCGTTGGCGCTGGTGGACATGGCGTTTATCGCCTGGCGCAACATCCGTTTGATTAACCGCATCGCGGCGCTGTACGGCATCGAATTGGGGTACTTCAGCCGCATTCGTCTGTTCCGTCTGGTGCTGTTGAACATCGCCTTCGCCGGCGCCTCTGAACTGGTGCGTGAAGTGGGCATGGACTGGATGTCGCAGGATTTGGCGGCGCGGCTGTCGGCGCGTGCGGCGCAGGGCATCGGCGCCGGGTTATTGACCGCGCGGCTGGGCATCAAGGCGATGGAACTGTGCCGCCCGCTGCCGTGGCTGGAGGGGGAAAAGCCGAAGCTTGGCGATTTCCGCAGCCAACTGATCGGCCAGTTGAAAGACACGCTGAAAAAGAGCGACGGCAAGGCCAAATAACCCCCACGACGGCGCTCTCAGGAGCGCCGTTTTCTCAACGGCGCTGACGCCGGACGTAATCGAGACTTGACGACAGTCGATCCCCCTGTGAGTGCGTGATAAATCTCTGCAAAATTAATTCTGGTTGTGATAACTCTCTGTTTGTAGGCTAAAATGACGCCGATGCTGTTATCCGCTTGCGTTTAAAATCAGCAACCACGGCAATAAATCAGAGTTCTGTCAACTTTTGCTGACAGATCGCTTCTACCGCCCGGTGCGAGGGAGTATCATCATCGTCAACGATCCCCGCACCTGCAGAGATAAGGCCAACACTGATGCGTTTGGAAGTATTTTGCGAAGACCGCCTCGGTCTCACTCGAGAATTACTCGATCTTTTGGTATCGCGCAGCATTGACTTACGTGGCATCGAGATCGATCCCATCGGCCGCATTTACCTCAATTTCTCCCAGCTGGATTTCGATACTTTCCGCGCCCTGATGGCGGAGATCCGCCGCATCGCCGGCGTGACCGACGTGCGCACCGTCAGCTTTATGCCTTCCGAACGCGAACATCGCGCGCTGCGCGCGCTGCTGGAATCGATGCCGGAACCGGTGTTCTCTATCGACATGAAGGGCAAGGTCGAGCTGGCCAACCCGGCGGCGCAGGCGCTGTTCAGCCTGAATGAAGACAAGATCCGCAACCAGACTGCCGGAGCGCTGATCGGCGGCTATAACTTCAGCCGCTGGCTGGAGAGCGAGCATACGGCGCCGCACTCCGAGCGGGTGGTGATCCGCAGCCAGGACTTCCTGATGGACATCACGCCTATCTATCTGGAAGACGAACAGCAGCAGGCGGCCGCGGTCGGCGCGGTGGTGATGCTGAAGTCCACCGCGCGCATGGGCCGCCAGCTGCAAAATCTGTCGGTGAACGACGATACCGAATTCGACCACATCGTGGCGGTGAGCGCCAAGATGCGTCACGTGCTGGAGCAGGCGCGCAAGCTGGCGATGCTCGATGCGCCGCTGCTGATCGTCGGCGATACCGGCACCGGCAAGGATATTCTGGCCCGCGCCTGCCATTTGCGCAGCCCGCGCGGCAAACAGCCGTTCCTGGCGCTGAACTGCGCCGCGCTGCCGGATGACGTGGTGGAGAGCGAACTGTTCGGCCATGCGCCGGGCGCTTATCCCAACGCGCTGGAAGGCAAGAAGGGCTTCTTCGAGCAGGCCAACGGCGGTTCGGTGCTGCTGGATGAGATCGGCGAAATGTCGCCGCGCATGCAGACCAAACTGCTGCGTTTCCTCAACGACGGCACGTTCCGCCGCGTTGGCGAAGAGCATGAGGTGCACGTCGACGTGCGCGTGATCTGCGCCACCCAGAAAAACCTTACCGAGCTGGTGCAGCGCGGCGAATTCCGCGAAGATCTCTATTATCGCCTCAACGTACTGACCATCTCCATCCCGCCGCTGCGCGAACGTCCGCAGGACATCATGCCGCTGACCGAGCTGTTCGTGGCGCGCTTCGCCGATGAACAGGGCGTAGCGCGGCCCAAGCTGGCGAGCGATCTGGGCAGTTTCCTCAGCAAATACGGCTGGCCGGGCAACGTGCGCCAGCTGAAAAACGCCATCTACCGCGCGCTGACGCAAACTGAAGGCTACGAACTGCGGCCGCAGGATATCGTGTTGCCGGAGTTCGAGGTGGAGATGTCGCTGGGCGACGAGGTGCTGGACGGCTCGCTGGACGACATCAGCAAGCGTTTCGAGCGCTCGGTGCTGACGCGCCTGTATCGCACCTATCCCAGCACCCGCAAGCTGGCGAAGCGCCTGGGCGTTTCCCATACTGCCATCGCCAACAAGCTGCGCGAGTATGGCCTGAGCAGCCGCAAAGGCGGCGTTGAGGGCGAGGAATAAAAAAGGCGCCTTGCGGCGCCTTTAATGGGTATCCAAAGCCGGCGTTCGCCGGCTTTGTTATTTCAGCGCAGCCAGCGCCGCGTCGTAGTCCGGCTCGGTGGTGATTTCGTTCACCAGCTCGCTGTACAGCACGTTGTCCTGGCCATCCAGCACCACGACCGCACGCGCGGTCAGGCCTGCCAACGGGCCTTCGGCGATTTCGACGCCGTACGCCTGCTTGAACTCGGCGCCGCGCAGGGTAGACAGGGTAACCACGTTGCTCAGGCCTTCCGCGCCGCAGAAGCGAGACTGCGCGAACGGCAGATCGGCGGAGATGCACAGCACCACGGTGTTATCCAGGCCGCTGGCCAGCTGGTTGAATTTACGCACCGACGTCGCGCAGACGCCGGTATCGATACTTGGGAAGATGTTCAGGACTTTGCGTTTACCCGCGAAGCTGCTCAGCGCCACGTCTGACAGGTCTTTGGCAACCAGCGAGAAGGCCTTGGCCTGTTCGCCCTGCTGTGGCAGTTTGCCTGCTACGCTGACCGGATTGCCTTGAAAATGTACTGTCTGAGTCATTGCTAGATTCCTTTTACAGGTGTTTATACAAAGGGTATGAACCTGATGAAACGGCGCGTCGGCAACGGCATTTAACATCAGGTTCACACCCTGGCGCCAGTTTATGACAACCGGGGCGGATTGGATATCAAAGTTTGCTAAATAGTTGTATATATTAGGCTGTTCTATAAAACATCACCGGCGCATCAGCCTGGCTGAATGCGCAGTTTTCGCTCAGGAGCCGTTATGAGAGACATGCGTTTTTACCCGGAAGCCTGGCCGCTGCATACCGCCTTCGTGATTGCGCGCGGCAGCCGCACCGAAGCCCGGGTGGTGGTGGTCGAAATCGAACAGCAGGGCGTGCGCGGCACCGGTGAATGCACGCCGTACCCGCGTTACGGCGAGAGCGAGGAATCGGTGATGGCACAGCTGGCAGAGATGGCGCCGGCGATCGCACAAGGCATGACCCGCGAACAGCTGCTGGTGCAGATGCCAGCGGGCGCCGCCCGCAACGCGCTGGATTCGGCGCTGTGGGATCTGGAGTGCCGCCTGCACGGGCAGAGCCTGTGGCAGCGCAGCGGCGTGACGGCCCCGGCGCATATCCGTATGGCGCAGACCGTCAGCATTGGCACGCCGGAAGCGATGGCCTTCGCCGCGCGTGAACTGGAGCAGCAGGGCGCCACGCTGTTGAAGATCAAACTCGACGATCACTATATCAGCGAACGATTGGTGGCGATCCGCGCCGCGGTACCGCAGGCGACGCTGATCGTCGACGCCAATGAGTCCTGGCAGGCGGAAGGGCTGGCGGCGCGCTGCCAGCTGCTGGCCGATCTCGGCGTGGCGATGCTGGAGCAGCCGCTGCCGGCCGGTGATGACGCCGCGCTGGAACATTTTATTCATCCGCTGCCGATCTGCGCCGATGAGAGCTGCCACACCCGCGCCGATCTGCCGCGGCTGGCGCAACGCTATCAGATGGTCAATATCAAACTGGACAAAACCGGTGGCTTGACCGAGGCGCTGGCGCTGGCGCAGGCCGCGCGCGAACAAGGGTTCGCCATCATGCTCGGCTGCATGTTGTGCACGTCGCGGGCGATATCCGCTGCCTTGCCGCTGGCGCCGGCGGCGCGCTTCGTCGATCTGGACGGCCCGACCTGGCTGGCGCGGGACGTCGAACCGGGTCTGGCGTTCGAATGCGGGGCGATCGTCGATATCGCCCCGTAGGGATTAATTCGGGTAGGTCAGTAGCTCGGTCATCGCGTCGATGTAGCGCTCGCTGGCGGCATCGGCGGAGATCGGCGGGAATTCGGCGGTGATGCACGGCAGCGACAGATCTGCGCACCAGCTGCCGAACGAACCGGGCGTTTCATAGCCGACGCTGGTCACCAGCGGCAGTTCGAACTTGTGCGACAGCCAAACGCCGAGCCGCGAGCTGGCGGGATCTTCGATGCAGGCCAGCGGTTCGTGGAACGACACCACCCAGTGCGGCTTCAGACGATGGATCAGATGACACAGCGCCTGGGTTTCCGGTTCGGAACCGGGGCGCCCACCGGTGGAGAGCTTGACGTCGCGCACCGGCGCCGCGCTGTTCCAGCGGTAGACGGTATCGCCGGAGCGCCAGTTGGCGGCCGGGAAGTTGCGATTCAGATCGACGCCGTTGGCATTGGCGCGCAGCCCCAGCTGACAGCCGTCGGGGTTGACCGCCAGCACCACGTGATGACGCAACTGCTCGGGGGCGATGCTGCGCAGCGCGCAGGACAGGGTCACGATGGCGGCGCTCTCATCGCCGTGGGTGCCGGCGATGATAAGCCCGGTCTCCGGGCCGCTGACCGCTGCCGGGAAATAGAGCAGCGGCGCGCCCAGCAGCGAGCTGCCGTAGTTTTCTCCTGCGATGGCCAACTGGCCACGTTCACTGCGTGGTCGATGTTCGGTCATGGTGTTGTCCCTGGATTAAAGGTCGAGAGTCATTGTCATTTTATTCAGTGTATTACGCTTTGAGGCATCTTTCCCATCGCAATTGTGCGACGTTTGCGCAATCTGTGACGCCGCGGCGGTGAAAACGCCAATTAAACCGCACCTGGCCTGACGCTGTTGTTATACTAACGGCAGAGCTAAGCCAATCACCCGCAAGAGGATTTAACATGCCAGTAGCCAGAATCATCGCCAGCTATAGCGAAAATGAAAATGACACCATCACGCTGCTGTGCGGCGTGGATGCTGAAAACCAGATCCGTCAGGGGGAATGGTTCGGCGTGGTGAAAAATGACGACGGGCGCGGGGACGAATCGAACTATCCGTTCACCCTGCATATCGATTACCAAAAAGATGTCTTCTACCTCGACTACGGCTATGACGACGCCGACGCGCGTCAGCTGCAAAAAACCGATATTTCGGCCCGTCCGCTGGCTGAGAAAGGCTTTTTCACCGTGTTCGATGAAGAAGAGGGCGAAGAGTTCAGCTACCGCATCAACAGCATCCATCTGTACGACTGACGGTCGCCGCTGCAAACACCGCCCGTGCCGCCCTGCGCCGCACGGGTTTTTTATTGCCTGAATCGCACTTTTTGCAACTTCTCGGCCGTGAGCGCTAGGCCGGACGGATCTTGTGCTATATGATAAAAAATTCAGATGGTTAACGGGGGCAAATCATAATGACAGGAAGAAAAATGCAACGGGGTTTTCGTTTGGCGCTTTGCGCGGCGGCGATCGGCGCCTGTATGAGCAGCGCCATGGCGGCGCAGGTTCCCCCGGGCACCGCGCTGGCGGCCAAACAGGAGATCGTGCGCCACATTAAAGACGAACCGGCCTCGCTCGATCCGATTAAAGCGGTAGGCTTGCCGGAGGCGCAGCTGGCGCGCGATCTGTTCGAAGGGCTGGTCAATCAGGATGCCAACGGGAAAGTGATCCCCGGCGTCGCCACGCGCTGGCAGACCAGCGACAATCAGACTTATATTTTCCATCTGCGCAAAGATGCGCGGTGGTCAAATGGTGACCCTGTCACGGCAAAGGATTTCGTCTACAGCTGGCAGCGGCTGGTCGAGCCGAAAAACCTGTCGCCGTTCGCCTGGTTCGCGCAGTTAGCGGGGATCCAGAACGCCGAGCAGATCATCAGCGGCAAACTGCCGGCCGATCGCTTGGGCGTGTCGGCGCCGGACGACTATACGCTTAAAGTGCAGCTGGACAAGCCGGTGCCGTACTTCGTCAGCCTGACGGCTAACTTCAGCCTGTTCCCGGTGAATAAGGCGGTGGTGGAAAAATACGGCAACGACTGGACCAAGGTCGGCAATCTGGTGGGCAACGGCGCGTTCAAACTGCAGGAGCGGGTGGTGAACGAGAAGCTGGTGCTGACGCCTAACGATCATTACTGGGATCATGCGCAAACCGTGCTGACCAAAGTGACCTTCGTGCCGATCAATCAGGAATCCAACGCCACCAAGCGTTACCTGGCGGGCGATATCGACATCACCGAATCCTTCCCGAAAAACATGTATCAGAAGCTGCTGAAAGATATTCCGGGGCAGGTGTACACGCCGGATCAGCTCGGCACCTATTACTACGCGTTCAACACCCAGCGCGCGCCGACCAACGACGTGCGGGTGCGCCAGGCCTTGTCCTACGCCATCGATCGCAAGATTATCGCGGAAAAAGTGCTGGGCACCGGCGAAAAACCGGCCTATCACTTCACGCCGGACGTGACTGCCGGGTTCAAACCGGAGGCGAGTTTGCTGCAACAGCAATCGCAGGCGGAGCTGGATGCGCAGGCCAAGGCGTTGCTGCAGGCGGCCGGTTACGGCCCGAATAACCCGCTGAAGCTGACGCTGTTGTATAACACTTCGGAAAGCCACCAGAAGATCGCCATTGCCGTGGCCTCAATGTGGAAGAAAAAGCTCGGCATTGACGTCAAGCTGCAAAACCAGGAGTGGAAAACCTATATCGACAGCCGCAATACCGGTAATTTCGACGTGATCCGCGCCTCCTGGGTGGGTGACTATAACGAGGCGTCGACCTTCCTGTCGCTGCTGACCTCGACCCACAGCGGCAACATCGCCAAGTTCAAGAGTGCGGACTACGACAAGCTGCTGGCGCAGGCAGGGCGGGAAACCAATCCGGCGGCGGTGACCGCCGATTATAACAAGATGGAGCAAATCATTGCCGATCAGGCGCCGATCGCGCCGATCTACCAATACACCAACGGCCGCCTGATTAAACCGTGGGTAAAAGGCTACCCGATCACCAATCCGGAAGACGTGGCCTACAGCCAGACGATGTATATCATCAAACACTGAGTCGATTTATGTATCGCCCCCGCCTATAATGCGGGGGCTTTATTTTATCGATGGAAAAACGACGAGGGTAATTAATTTTTTCACGCGACAAACCCCGTTTAATAATAAACAGGGTCGCCATCATCACATTATTTTTCGTTATTTCCGATAGTGGTTACGCTTATAGACAGTCCCGCATGGCATCCACCACCACACGGCCGCTCATGTCGGTTTGGGTGATGCGATAGCTGGTGGGATAAGAGCGGCGAGTGCTGAAACGATCGTGGACCGAGACCGTGCCAATCTGCAGACCGGCGGCGTTTTTTACCACGAATTCACTGATCTCTTCCTGCCCCTGGTTTTGCAAATGGATATTGCTGATTTTTTCCAGCGTATCGCTGGCGTTTATTTTTAAATGGTCGCGTAACATAACTACCTCCTCGTAGTGAGAAAAGTATATGCCCCTAAAATTTGCGCTGAAACAGCTTTATGTTGATTTATTATTATCATTTTGAATTAAAAGTGATAGCAATATGTTAAGTAATAATAATAACGGCATTACCAGTGCTTTATCGGCGATATTGCCTGATTTATCGGCAATGGTTTATTTCATTACCGTTATTATTAGTCTGCATTAATCGGGAAAAGCGCCCGCCTGGCCGCCGGGGCGGGAAAGACGCAGGCGACGTTGTGCCCGCAGCCGGGAACGATCGTTAACCGATGCGGCTTATCCGGCGCCAGGTAACGCCGGTCATAGTCGGCATAGGCCAAGGCTCGCTGCAATCGATAGGGGCCCTGCAGCTGGGCGGCGCAGGATTTGTCGAGTATCCGATAGTAGGCGCCCGGCGCGGTGCCGGTATCCTCGGCGGCGGCCAGGTAGGTGATATCAGCGGCGGCATAGCGCTGACGAGCGGCATCGGCCGTGCGCTGCAGGTGAGCGGGAAGCGCTTCCAGGCCGTATTTCCACTGGCTGGCCCGTGGACACTGGCCGGCGTTCAGCGTCTGCCAACGGAAGCGGCAGGTTGTTTCACTGCCGCAGCTCCCCCCGTTTGCTGGCTGGGGGCGCAGATTATCAAAGTAGAGCCAGCTGCCGGGGTCGGCCACCACATAGCGCAGACGCACTGCGTTTGGCGGATGGGCAAAGCCGACATAATGCTGCACGAACTGAGCACCGGCGGAAAAACCGGCCACGGTTATCGACTGCAGCGATGGCCAGCGCCGTTTCAGATCGGCCAGCAGGTTATCCATGGCATTGAACGAGCCGGTTTTCCCGCTATTATCCAAATCGCCTTCGATCCAGGAGCCGCAGCGCCACAGAGCGTCACCGTCTTGCGGCTGGGGCAAACCGGCGGAATGGCAGCGAGCGGCAAGTTTCTCCGGCACCTGGAACAGCGGGGCGACGAGCAGGGTTTTGCCTCCCGCTCCCGCAGCCTGGGCTGCGCTGATCGCCGCTTGCAACGTTTTAGCGGCATCGCGTGGGTGGCCGTGCATCACCACCAGTGCGGTACGCGGCTGGGCGCTGTGCTCATGGGCGACAAAGTAAGTCACATCGCCCGCCGCCGTCGCGACGCGAAACGGGGTGGCGATGTGCTCCAGCATCGGCTCCGCGTGCAGCGGTTGGCTGGTGAACAGCATTGCCGCGACTGCGCTGCAGAGCAGGCGACGCAGAGTCACCCGGTTAGCTGAACAATGTTCTGCGTTTGCACTTTCCATCATCGTTGCTCTTCACGTCTCCTCAGGTGTTCCTTCGCCTGAAGTATAGAGCAGGCTTTTAGCCCCTGGTGAAAACTGCCGTTACAGCTTGGCCTTTGATCTCCAAGGTGTTAACGCTAGACTCTGCAACATAAGCAAGACTGAGGGGATAAATGAATGGATGTGATTGAGGGGAGCGAGCTGCAGGTCGCCGATGCGGTTTACGCTTATCAGCTGGACGGCAAGGGGGGCGTAACGCCGATTGAGCAGGATGACAAGATCACCTGTGACGCGCCGTGCTGGCTGCATCTCGATTATGCGCACCCGGCCAGCGCCGAATGGTTGAGCACTACGCCGCTGCTGCCAGATTCGGTGCGCGAAGCGCTCTCCGGCGAAAGCTCGCGGCCGCGCGTCAGCCGCCAGGGTGAAGGCACCATGATTACCCTGCGCAGCATCAACTTCAACGCCAATTCCCGGCCGGATCAGCTGGTCACCATCCGTGTGTACATCACCGATAAACTGATTATCTCCACCCGGCACCGCAAGGTGTATTCCATCGATCAGGTGGTGAACGATCTGCAAAGCGGCGCGGGGCCGACCAACAGCGGCAGTTGGCTGGTGGAAATTTCTGATGCGTTGACCGATCACACCAGCGAATTCATCGAGGATCTGCACGACAAGATTATCGATCTGGAGGACGCTTTGCTGGAGCAACAGGTGCCGGAGCGCGGCCAGCTGGCGTTGATCCGTAAGCAGCTGATCGTGCTGCGTCGTTACATGGCGCCGCAGCGTGACGTCTTCGCTCGGCTGGCCAGCGACCGCTTGCCGTGGATGAGCGATGACGATCGCCGCCGCATGCAGGACATCGCGGATCGTCTGGGGCGGGGATTGGACGATCTGGACGGCAGCATCGCGCGCACTGCCATCTTGTCCGATGAGATCACCACGGTGATGGCGGATGCGATGAACCGCCGCACTTACACCATGTCATTGTTGGCGATGGTATTTCTCCCGACCACCTTCCTGACCGGGTTGTTCGGGGTCAACCTTGGCGGCATTCCGGGCGGCGGCAATCCTCTCGGTTTTGCGGCATTTTGCCTGATGTTGGTCGGGCTGGTGCTTGGCGTCGCCTGGTGGTTGAAGCGCAGCCGCTGGCTGTAGGCAAAAATGATGAAAACCCGGTTAACATTGAGCAATATCAACATTTAGCCGGGGGAAATGGGGCATGATCTCTCTCGCAGGTGAATGCAACGTCAAGCGATGGGCGTTGCGCTCCATAATTGTCTTACTTTCTTATTTTTGAATTACTGCATAGCACATTTGATTCGTACAATGCCGGTTTAATCACCGGCATTTTTTTATGCGGTTTTCTCTCATCCTCAGGCCGCGCTTTCATCCCAGAAGCTGGCTTCAATCTTGTGCCCATCCAAATCACGGACAAAACAGCCGTAATAGGCCTCACCATAGTGCGGCCGCGAACCGGGCGCGCCTTCATCGACGGCGCCGGCCAGCAGCGCCTGGCGATGGAATTCATCCACCTGTTGCTTGCTGGTGGCGAAAAAACCGACGTGCGTACCGTTGCCGGGTGAGGCGGATTGACCGTCGATCGGCACCTGCAGCCAAAACTCGGGGTAGTCGCGGCCATACCCGATGGCGCCGGGATGTTCCAGCACGCGTCGGCAACCCAAGGCGGCCAGCGTGCGATCGTAAAAAGCCGCGGCGGCAGCGAAATCGTTGGAGCCTAGCGAGACGTGAGACAGACAGGGGGTGATATTCATTGCGCGATCTCCATATAACTGTATAAATAAACAGTATAGGGTAAAAACGGCATCGCCCAGTAAATTTTGCGCAAACTGTGAACAGGATCGAGATCGTCGAGTGAGGGGAATGTCGCCGCTTGCAGAGGGCAAGCGGCGAGGGGCTTATTTGATTTCCAGCACGCTCAAACGCTCTGGCACAGGTGCTGCGTCGTCCGAGTCTTCCGGTTGCCAACCGACCGGCTGCATCGGAATGTCTTCACGATCGAAGGCCAAATCGCCGCCGTCCACCACGGCGCTACCGTGGTGAATGCCCTTGAAATCGAAAAGATTGATATCGCTAAGGTGCGAAGGCACCACGTTTTGCATGGCGCTGAACATGGTTTCCAATCGGCCTGGGTAACGTTTGTCCCAGTCACGCAGCATATCGCCGATCACCTGGCGTTGCAGATTAGGCTGCGAGCCGCACAGGTTACATGGAATAATCGGGAAGGCTTTGGCGATCGAGAAACGCTCGATGTCTTTCTCGCGGCAATAGGCCAGTGGGCGAATAACCACGTGCTTGCCGTCGTCGCTCATCAGTTTGGGCGGCATGCCTTTCATCTTGCCGCCGTAGAACATGTTGAGGAACAGCGTCTGCAGAATGTCATCGCGGTGATGGCCCAGCGCGATCTTGGTGGCACCCAGTTCGGTGGCGGTGCGGTACAGAATGCCGCGGCGCAGGCGCGAGCACAGTGAACAGGTGGTCTTGCCTTCCGGGATCTTGTCTTTGACGATGCTGTAGGTGTTCTCTTCGACGATCTTGTATTCCACCCCCAGGCTTTCCAGGTAGGCGGGCAGAATATGCTCCGGGAAGCCGGGCTGTTTCTGATCGAGGTTCACCGCGATCAGCGAGAAGTTGATCGGCGCGCTCTGCTGCAGGTTGCGCAGGATCTCCAGCATGGTGTAGCTGTCTTTACCGCCGGACAGGCAGACCATGATGCGGTCGCCTTCTTCAATCATATTGAAATCGGCGATCGCTTCGCCCACGTTGCGGCGCAGGCGCTTTTGCAATTTATTCAGGTTGTACTGCTCTTTTTGGCTAACGGATTGCTTTTCTGACATTTAAATCGTGCTCATTCTCAATAGGGGGCACTAGGGGCATGGCGTTGTAGACCGCGAGTTTACCATTCAACCGGCCGATTTTGATCATTATTCATCATCCAGCAGCCACGCACCCGACGCGAGGTCTGTATGGTACGGATTGTGGCGATGAATACCAGCAGGTTTTTCGGCTCACAGCATTCGCCGTCATTTGAACGACGGCTTCGAGGGAACGTTGTTTCGCGGTGCAGGTCTCATCTCAGTCAGAACTTACACCGAGAGGCACAGAGAGCATGAAAGGAATCACTGTTGTTGGACTTTGCGCATCGTTTTTTGCTTACGCAGAAAACGCACTGGCGTTTGACACGATGCCTGTTGGTCTGAGCGAACCGACCGAAACCGTCGTACTGGTACCGCGAGAGCAAAAAGAGCGTCTTGATGGCAAGGATAAGGGAGATGCACTTTATTGTTACTATGACGGGAAATTATTTTCGCTGGGCGCCACATTCAAAGACAAGGTTTGCGCTTTAGCGGAGATTAAAACGGATAAGCCGTTCTCGACACGCGTCATGGCGCAATGGATAAAAGAAAAAAACGCGGCTCGTTAAGTGTGAAACCCTTGAACATTGAGGCCCATCGCTGATTCAAACGGTATGTGAAAAACAGGGCGCGAATCACTCGCGCCCTGAGGGGGTTACTCAGCGGCGGACTTTTCCGCCTTGCCGGCCAGCAGGCTGAGGAAATCGTATTTCTCCTTCAGCTCTTTCTCGGCGGCCTGATACAGCGCGCTGGCCACCTCCGGCTGCTGCGCGTTCAGGCGGCGGAAACGCTGTTCTTTCAGCAGCGTTTCCGACAGGTTGCTGTTTGGCGGCCGCGAATCCAGCGCCAATGCGGCCTTGCCCTCGGCGCTGCGACGCGGATCGAAGCGGTACAGCGGCCAGAAGCCGGTGGCGGTCAGCTGTTTCATCTGATCGTGGCTGAGCGCCAGATCGTAGCCGTGCTCTTCGCACGGGCTGTAGGCGATGATCAGCGACGGCCCCGGATAGGCCTCGGCCTCCTGAATCGCTTTCACCGTTTGGTTAAGCTGCGCCCCCAGCGAGATCTGCGCGACGTAGACATGGCCGTACATCATCATGCTGACGCCCAAATCTTTGCGCGCCTTGCGCTTGCCGTGTTCGCCGAATTTGGTCACCGCGCCGAGCGGTGTGGCTTTCGACTGCTGGCCGCCGGTGTTGGAGTAGCATTGGGTGTCGAGCACCAGCACGTTGACGTTCTCCGTCAGGCTGAGGACGTGATCCAAACCGCCGAAGCCGATGTCGTAGGCCCAGCCGTCCCCGCCGATCAGCCAGATGGATTTATCGACCAGGTAATCGGCGTCGGCCGCCAGCTGGCGTGCGTCTTCACCTCCAATACTCGCCAGCAGCGTGCGCAGTTCGGCGATTTGCTTACGGCGCGGCTCTGGCGCCACATCTTCCATCTGCAAGGCATTGACCAACTGCTCCGGCAGCTGCGGCGCCAGCGAATTCAGCAGGCGCAGCACCCGTGCGCGATGTTGATCGACCGTCAGACGGAAGCCCAGGCCGAATTCGGCGTTGTCTTCGAACAGCGAGTTGGCCCACGCCGGCCCGCGCCCTTCGGCGTTGGTGGTGTAAGGCGTGGTCGGCAGATTGCCGCCGTAGATCGAGGAACAGCCGGTGGCGTTGGCGATCAGCAAACGGTCGCCATAGAGCTGGGTTAGCAGCTTGATGTACGGCGTTTCGCCGCAGCCGGAGCAGGCACCAGAGTATTCGAACAGCGGCGTGATCAGCTGCGAGGTGCGAATGTCGATACGCTCCAGCTGCGCCGTATCGATTTCCGGCAGTTGCAGGAAGAAGTCGTAGTTGTCTTTTTCCGCCGTCAGATTATCGAGGCGCGAAGCCATGTTGATGGCCTTGATCTCTGGGTTCTGGCGATCTTTCGCCGGGCAGACCTCGACACACAGGTTACAGCCGGTGCAATCTTCCGGCGCCACTTGCAGTACGTATTTCTGGCCGCGCATATCGCGTGATTTGACATCCAGAGATTGCAGGGAAGCGGGGGCGTGTGCCATCTCCGCCGGCTGAACCACTTTGGCGCGAATGGCGGAGTGCGGGCAAGCGGCGACGCAGTGGTTGCACTGGGTGCACAGATCGGGCTGCCAGACCGGGATCTCTTCGGCGATGTTGCGCTTTTCCCACTGGGTGGTGCCCACCGGCCAGGTGCCGTCCGGCGGGAAGGCGGAAACCGGCAGCGCATCGCCCAGCCCGGCCAGCATCGCGGCGGTAACGGTTTTGACGAAGTCCGGCGCGGCGTCCGAAACCACCGGCGGGCGCATTGGGCTGCTGTCGTCGATCGGCTGCAGTGGAATTTCGGTCAGTGCGCCACGGGTGGCGCCCAGCGCTTGCCAGTTGCGCTCAACGATCTCCTGGCCCTTGCTGCTGTAGCTGCGGGCGATGGCATCCTGCAGCTGTTGCAGCGCCACGTCGCTCGGCAGGATCTGCGTCAGGTGGAAGAACGCCATCTGCATTACGGTGTTGATGCGCGCGCCGAGCCGGCATTCGCGCGCCAGCTTGGCGGCGTTGATGATATAGAAACGCGCCTGGCGCTGGTGCAACAGCGCCTGAACCTCCTGCGGCAGGCGCGACCAGACCTCGTCGGCGCCGTAAGGGGTATTGAGCAGGAAGGTGCCGCCGGGCTTCAGGCGTTCGACCATCTGGTACTTATCGATAAACTGCAGCTGGTGGCAGCCGACGAAGTCTGCGTGGCTGACCAGGTAGGCCGAATTGATCGGCTGCTCGCTGACGCGCAGGTGCGACACCGTCAGGCCGCCGGCCTTTTTGGAGTCATAGACGAAATAGCCCTGGGCATATAGCGGCGTGGCGTTGCCGATGATTTTGATGTTGTTCTTGGTGGCCGAGACCGAGCCGTCGCTGCCCAAACCGTAGAACAGCGCTTCCAGCGAGGCGCGCTGCGGCAGGATTTCGTCGCTCAGCGGCAGCGAAAGCCCGGTGACATCATCGAAGATGCCGACGGTAAAGCGCGGGCGCGGCTGCGGCTGGGCCAGCTCGCGGAACACCGCCAGCGCGCAGTCCGGGCCGAACTCTTTCGACGACAGGCCGTAACGGCCGCCGATCACCCGCGGCAGCGTGGCGCGTTCACCCCGGCTGTAGGCTTCCGCCAACGCGGTCATCACGTCCAGATACAGCGGTTCGGCCAGCGCGCCCGGTTCTTTGGTGCGATCGAGCACCGCGACGCTGCGCACGCTGTCCGGCAGGGCGTCGAGCAGGTATTTGGCGGAGAACGGTCGGAACAGCCGCACCTTCAGCACGCCGACTTTCTCGCCGCGGGTCAGCAAGGTGTCAATCACCTCTTCGCAGGTGCCGGCGGCGGAACCCATCACCACCACCACGCGCTCGGCCTGCGGGTGGCCGTAATAGTCGAATGGCCGATAGTGGCGGCCGGTAAGGGCGGCGAAGCCCTCCATTGCGTCGATCACGTGCTGGCCGGTAGCGTCATACCACGGGTTGGTGGCTTCGCGCGACTGGAAATAGGTGTCCGGGTTGGCGGAAGTGCCGCGCACCACCGGATGATCCGGCGACAGCGCTCGGCTGCGGTGAGCGTCGATCGCCGCCTGCGGCAACATTTGCCGCAGCGTATCGTCGCTGAGCGGCACGATCTTGTTGATTTCATGCGAGGTGCGGAAGCCGTCGAAGAAATGGATAAACGGCACGCGCGCGTTGAGGGTGGCGGTCTGCGAGATCAGCGCGAAGTCCTGCGCCTCCTGCACGTTGCCGGCACACAGCATGGCGCAGCCGGTCTGGCGCACCGCCATCACGTCCGAGTGATCGCCGAAGATAGACAGCGCGTGCGTGGCCACGGTGCGCGCGGCGACATGCAGCACGAACGGCGTCAGCTCGCCGGCCAGCTTGTACAGCGTCGGGATCATCAGCAGCAGACCCTGCGATGAAGTGAACGAGGTCGAGAGCGCACCGGTTTGCAAGGCGCCGTGCACGGTGGCGATCGCGCCGCCTTCCGACTGCATTTCCACCACCCGGGGGATGTCGCCCCAGATGTTTTGCCGACCATCGCCGGACCAGGCATCCGCCTGTTCCGCCATGGTGGAACTCGGCGTGATAGGGTAGATGGCAATCACTTCGTTGGTGCGATAGGCCACGGAAGCGACTGCGTTATTACCATCTGTAGTTATCATCGACGTTACCTTTTCATTGCTCACAAAGCCGCGAAAGCGCACTTTCGCAGTAATGGAAAAAAGTCTAACAGAGGGTTTGAACGTGGCTTTATCGTGTTTGTGTGGCGGGTGATAAATCGTCAAGGGCGTATTTCCTCGTCGATTGGGGGCGACGGCAATAAATTGTTTTCGCCGTTTAAAGACAATTTATTGCCGGCGCGTCATAATTGCGCATCGGTAAACTGACAGAAGAAAATCATGAGCGCATTTGTGTATTTGACGATGGCGATTGTCGCGGAAGTGATCGCCACCACCATGTTAAAAGCCTCCGAGGGCTTTACCCGCCTGTGGCCGTCGCTGCTGGTGGTGCTGGGCTACGGCGTGGCATTTTGGGGGCTGTCGATGGTGGTCAAGAGCATGCCCTTGGGTATCGTGTATGCGATTTGGTCGGGCATGGGCATCGTGCTGGTGTCGATCGCGGCGGTATTTGTTTATCAGCAAAAATTGGATTGGCCGGCGATCGTCGGCATGGGATTAATTATTGCCGGCGTGCTGGTGATTAATTTACTGTCCAAAGCCTCGGTGCACTGAGTGTTATTTTAATGTGAAAAAAGGCCGGCGTGACCGTAAGTCGCGCCGGTTGAAGAATTCAGCCATCATTCACTGAAAATAGTGGAATGCTAATTACTTAGCGCCGCCAGCATAGTCGCAAATATCATCCTCTCCGGTAGCAAAAAATGCGCCGTCTCACTGAAAGCACGCGAAGATAATTAAGACCGATTTCGCGGGAGGAAACTTCCTCGGCAGCAGCAGTGACGTTATCACTTTCCGCATGCGGCCGGGGCCGGGCAGCGGGTGGCGCCGTCACGTTTAACGCCTCGCAATAGGGGCGGAAATATTCTGCAAACAAAATAAATGTCCGGCCGGCGCAAAAAAACCACAAATAATGACCGGAATATATTTTCATTATTTATATATCGAGCTAGATTAAACAAGTTTGCATCAAAGATAGCGAAACGTGTCCGCCAAGTGACGCGCGTTATCAGCAATGGCGATTTTACACAGCGCAGTTCCGGGTTCAGGAGTGGGATAATGACGACATCAAAATGGCTGCTTGCCAGCGCCGTGCTGCTTTTAGCCGCCTGCAGCAGCAATAACGAAGAGCCAGTACAGCAGGCTAACAGTGCCAGAATCAATACGTTGCAGACCAGCGCCGGTTGCGCGGCGGTCGGCGGCGTCACCACCATCGCGCACAACCTGAACGGTGAAGCGCTGCGCATGTGCCAGATGCCGAACGGCAAACAGTGTGAGGAACGCACGCTGGGCCTGGGCAGCTGCGCCGGGTAAGCCCGCGGCACCCGGCCTGGCGAGCAGGATCAATACACCCAGTCGCGCAGGGTATAAACCAGCGTGTGGCCGCTGCCGTTGAGCGTCAGCTGCTGTGCGTTTAGCGTCACGTTGGCGCCGTTTTCGAGCACGGTGCCAATCACCCGATCCCAGCGGTTGCGCTGCTCATCAGGGCACAGCTTGCGCGTCGAGGCCAACGGTTTCACCGTCAGCATGCCGTCGCGTAATTGCCCCTCGCCGAAGAAACGGTTGCACATCGCGCCGGAGACATGCAGGTTCTCGCCGAACTCCAGATTGAGCAGGCCGCCGCCCACCGGTGATTTCACCGTTTCGCCATCTACGCTCTGCAACACGAAGTTGTGATGCAACAGATCGCCGGGCGTGACGGCCGTGTGTGGTTTCATGCTGCATCCCCCTAGAACCAGCGCTGCAAAGGCGGCTACCGTGGTTTTTCTCATCGTCGTTCTCTCAAAGAAACAGGGCGCCTCGTGGGCGCCCTGAGATCACGTCAGGCGTGCAACTGATTCGGACAGGTTTCGCCGCGATCCAACTGGCTGATGTTCTGCAGCGTGGTTTGCGAAATGCTGGTCAGCGCCTCTTCGGTCAGGAAAGCCTGATGACCGGTGAACAGCACGTTGTGGCAGGCCGACAGGCGGCGGAACACGTCATCCTGAATCACGTCGTTAGACTTGTCTTCAAAGAACAGGTCGCGTTCGTTCTCGTAGACGTCCATCCCCAGCGCGCCGATTTTCTGTTGCTTCAGTGCGTCGATGGCGGCGGTGGAGTCGATCAGCGCGCCGCGGCTGGTGTTGATCACCATTACCCCGTTTTTCATCATCGCGAAGGCATCGGCATTCAGCAGATGATGGTTTTCCGGCGTCAGCGGGCAGTGCAGGGTGATCACGTCGGACTGCGCGTACAGCGTTTTCAGATCGACATACTCCGCCCCCAGTTCCAGTGCCTGTTCGCTGGGGAAGGGATCGTAAGCCAGCAGCTTCATGCCGAAGCCTTTCAGAATACGCATCGTCGCCACGCCGATTTTACCGGTGCCGATCACCCCTGCGGTGCGGTTATGCATGTTAAAGCCGATCAGCCCTTCCAAAGAGAAGTTGGCATCGCGGGTGCGTTGATAAGCGCGGTGAATACGGCGGTTCAGGCACATCATCATGCCGACGGCGTGTTCCGCCACGGCTTCCGGGGAATAGGCCGGCACGCGCACGACCTTGATGCCCAGTGCGTTAGCGGCGTTCAGATCGACATTATTAAAACCGGCGCAGCGCAGGGCGAGGATTTCAACGCCGAGCGCCGCCAGCTCTTCGAGCACTTCACGGCTGGCGTCGTCGTTGACGAAGATGCACACCGCCTTGCAACCGGCGGCCGTTTTGGCGGTTTTTTTGCTGAGTAAAAAGTCGAAGAATTCCAGCTCATAGCCAAATTGCTGATTCACCAGTTCGAGATATTTACGGTCATACTGTTTGGTACTGTATATCGCCAATTTCATCGTGGTTTCTCCACCGTGATTTTGTGATCAATTTAACAGATTTTAGTAAATTCGACAATTGGTTAGCAGTTTGTCCAGCGTGGGGTTTGTTCGATCAGACAGGGGGGATGAAACCGGCCCGTATTGGGCCGGTTCACGCAATGTTAGCGAGCGATTTCCGTGTAATGATGCTCATCGTAGTCATGGGTTAAATACCCGTTGACGGCATCGTTAAAGGCGATCCAATGCGGTGTTTTCTGGTGTGCCGAAAGCGCCGCCTTATCGTCCCAGTTTTCGATCAGCGCGTAGCTGTTTTCATCGTTCTGGCATTGCCAAAGCTGGTAAAAATAGCAGCCGGTTTCTTTATTGGATTCCTGCACCATGGTAGTGAGCAGGCTGAGAAACTCAGGTCGCTTGGCCGGGTTGACCTGAAAAAAGACGTTGAGCGTGATCATGGTTTATTTCCTCGGTCGGTAATGAAACTGGAATTTCCAGGGGACAGCATTGTGCTGACAGCGAGGATTTTACGGGCTTGATGGCTGACTAAAAGTGAAATAAAGTTCGTGAATAATTCACTTTTGGTGAAGGCTTGATATGTTTAAACGTGCCCAGTTAGCCACCTTTTGCATGGTGGTTGAGTCGGAGAGTCTCACGGCAGCGGCGGAGAGGCTGTTTTGCGTGCCCTCTAACGTGACCAAGAAATTAAAAGAGTTGGAAACGGCGTGTGGCGTTACGCTATTCGATCGTGAGCGCAATCGGTTGTCGCTTACGCCGGAAGGCCGGGCGCTTTACCATAAGGCCAAGCGCTTTTTGGCTATCGAAGAGCGGGCGCGCGCGCAGCTTGAACAGGATCCGGTGCAGGGTGAACTGAAGCTTGGCGCGCTGGATATCGCCTTGAGTCATCATCTGCCGCAAAAGTTGGCGCATTACCGTGCGCAGAACCGCCGCGTTCAACTGAGTGTGGTGCAGGGCTATTCGCTGGATCTGGAGTTTCAATTGCAAAAAGGGACTCTGGACGTGGTGTTTTCAGATGGGCCGATAGAACATCCGCAGCTGCAGAGCCGGCGTGCTTTTCAGGAGCGTTTGGTCTTCATTGGCGGGGCGTATCAGCCGGCGTTGTTGGCAAAAAGCGATCTCTATGTCTATTCGCGGCAATGCCACTATCGCCATCTGGTGGACGCCTGGCTGCAGAAGCAGCAAGTCATCCCCGCCGCGCTGCTGGAGGTGGAATGCTATGACGTGATATTCGCCTGCGTAAGCGCGGGGTTGGGGTATGCGTTTGTCCCTGAAAGCCTGGCGCGACAGCGGGAGGTTGCGTATATCGAGTGCGGGAATGAAATGCGCAGCGATATTTACGCTATCTGGCGTAAAGCGAGCGACAGCCGCATAGTACAGGCTTTTATTGAGGCCGTGATTTGAAATTCGCGACAAAAAAATCCCCACGGGGGTGTGGGGAATGGCTTCTCTAGTACACAGTTAGCTAGCAGCTAAACTTTTATTAGAATGCTTGCAAGACTATTAATCATCAATGGTAACGACAATAACAAAAGTCTGAAAACTGTCCCATTTATGTGATGTATATGTAACGAAAATCTACAACCCCGCATACGTTTGCGCCAAAAAGGTGCAAATCGCCTCCGTGACCGCACTCAGCTTCACCCTATCTCAAATTCGTGCCATCATTATTGTCAATTCAGGCATAGACTTAACGAATGCCTAACTCAGGAACGAAGCAATCATTTAATGACCAGGCGATTAAAAGTATTCATAGGGACGGTGGCGGGTTGCGCAATCCTGTTGCTGGCGTTGTGGCAAACCTTGCCGCGCTGGCTGCCGGGGGTGTTATCGCATTGGTTGCCGGCGGGAAGCCGGCTGGAGTTGCAGGGTAAGTTGCATTGGCGCCAGGGCGGCCTGGCGTTGGCGGGGGCGCGTTTCACCGCGCAAGATTGCCTGCTGGCCAACGTCGGTCCGACACGGTTGGCTTATCGCCAGGGCCGCTGGCAGCTCTTGAGCGACAAGGTCAGCGTCGATAGCGCCTGTTTGTCAAAACTGCCGGGCGGCGACGCCAACAGCGCGCCGCTGGCGCTCGATCAACTGCAGCAACAGCTGCCGCCGTTGGACCTCACCATTAATGACCTGACGCTCATTCCCTGGCAGCGCTATGCCGGCAAGCTGCAGCTTTCTTCCGGTTCCGACGGGCAACGCCTGTATTATCAGGGGCCGAATCTCAGTGCCGAGGCGCAGCTGGATGAAAAACAGCAGCTGACGTTGCATAGCCTGACCGTCGTCCCGCCCAACAGCGCGCAACCGCTGCACCTCGCCGGCAAGATAACCATTCCTCTGGATCTGGCCAGCCTGCCGACGCAGGGCGCGCTGCAGGGGGAAATGCAGACCGCCTATCTGGAAAAGCCTGTGTTGCTGGACATGCGCTGGCAACAGCAGCAGGGCGTGTTGACGGTGAGCGAAAAAGGCGACGACCGGCCGCTGGCGGTGCTTCCGTGGGAAGTGACCCCGCAGCGGGTCAGCATCAAGCAGGGCGAGTGGCGTTGGCCATACAGCGGGCAGCCGTTGAACGGCGGCCTGAGCATCGCGCTGCACGACTGGAGCAAAGGGCTGGATGAAGCGGAGATCAGCGCGCGGCTGAACGTGATCACCGCCGGTCACAACGGCAAGGGCAATGCGGTGCTTACCCTCGGGCCGGGCAAGGTGGGGTTGACCGACAGCGATTTGCGTTTCCAACTGACCGGCCAGGCCAATCTGGCCGACTTCTCCACCACCGCGTCGATCCCGGGCGTGCTCGGCGGCAGCATTCTCAACCCGACGCTGGTGCTGCAGCCCGGTTCGCTGCTGCGCCTGTGGGGCAAGGTGACGCCGGAAATGACGCTGGAAGAGGCGCGTTTACCGTTGGCCGGCGTGAAGGTGACGGCCGCCGGTATCACCGGCCACCTGCAGGCGATTTTGAGCGCCAGCGACAGTTATTGGGGGCGCTTCAAGCTGCACCTGGACGGCCAGGCGCAGGATTTCTGGCCGGATAAGGGTGACTGGCAGTGGCGTTACTGGGGCAACGGCCGGTTGCCGCCGCTGCAGGCCGCCTGGGACGTCGCCGGCAGCGGCCGCTGGCAGGACAGCGAGCTGGTGCTCGACAAGCTCTCCACCGGCTTCGACAAATTGAAGTACGGTCTGGTGACGGTCGCCGCGCCGCGCCTGAGCCTCAACCAACCGCTGCGCTGGCAGCGTGATGAACAAAGCCCGCAGCTCAACGGCGAATTCCAGCTGGCGGCGGATAAGGTCAGCTTCAGCGACGGTGGCCATCTGCCGACGCCGGTGCTGGCGCTGCAGGTGAACGGCCGTTCGCCGGACAGTTTCCAGCTGCAGGGCAAACTGCAGGCGCAGCAGATCGGGCCGATCGCGCTGCGCGGCCGCTGGGACGGCGAGCGCCTGCGCGGCGAAGCCTGGTGGCCGAAACAGTCGCTGAAGGTCTTCCAGCCGCTGCTGGCACCGGATCTCAATCTCACGCTGCGCGACGGCGAGTTTTACGCGCAGTCGGCGTTTTCCGCCGCCCGCGAACAAGGATTTGAGGCCGGCGGCCACTGGGTGGTGAAAAATGGCGGCATGTGGCTGAAGGACGGCGAAATGAGCGGCCTGGATTTCATCCTGTCGTACCGGTTCAAGCAGCATCAGTGGCAACTGGGGGCTAAACAGCCGATATCGCTGCGCATCAAGTCCTTTACCAACCTGTTTGAAATGCAGAACATTTCCGCCGATCTGCAGGGCACCTATCCTTACAGCGAAGGGCAGCCGCTGACGTTGAGCAACGTCGGCGTGGACATGCTCAACGGGCATATCAGCCTGTCGGCGCTGCGGTTGCCGCAGCATGACGCCGCGGTGTTGAAGCTGGACAAGGTCGATCTCAGCGCGCTGTTCACCGCCCTGAAACCGAAGCAATTCGCCATGTCCGGCCGGGTCGACGGCGAGCTGCCGCTGTTCCTGAACCACCCGAAATGGCTGGTGCAAAACGGCTGGATCGCCAACGCCGGCACCCTGACGCTGCGGCTGGACAAAGACATGGCCGACGCCATCGGCAGCAACAACCTGGCAACCGGCGCGGCGATCGACTGGCTGCGCTATATGGAAATCAACCGTTCGCACGCCCGGGTCGATCTCGATAACCTGGGCGAGCTGACGCTGAGCGCGCGCATCGACGGCATCAACCCGCAGAAGAGCGCCAAGCGCGAGGTGATCCTGAACTATCGCCATCAGGAAAACGTGTTTCAGCTGTGGCGCAGTTTGCGCTTCGGCGACAATTTACAGGAGTGGCTGGAGCAGGCCCTCTCACAACCTGGGGAACAACAATGAAAATCATGAGTGTGTCGACGCTGGCAGCGGTGCTGTGCGTTTCGCTGCTGAGCGGCTGCGTGCCGCGCATCGAGGTGGCGACGCCGAAGGATCCGATCACCATCAATATGAACGTCAAGATCGAGCATGAAATTCATATCAAGGTAGATAAGGACGTCGAAAACCTGCTGAAAACCCAAAGCGGTCTGTTCTAGGAGCCGACATGAAAAAACGTTATTTGTGGCTGGTCGGTGCCGCCTGGTTGTTCAGCGGCATGGCGATGGCGTTGACGCTGGATGAGGCGAAGCAGCAAGGGCGGGTGGGTGAAACCCTGAGCGGTTATATCGCGCCGGTGAAGCAGGATGCGGAAACGCTGGCGCTGGTGAAGCGCATCAACGCCGGCCGCGCCGATAAATATCAGGAAGTGGCGGACGGCAACCATATCGCCGTCGATGAAGTGGCGCGCATGGCCGGGCAGAAGCTGGTGACGCGGGCGCAGAGCGGCGAGTATGTGCGCGGTATCAACGGCCAGTGGCTGAAGAAATAAAAAAAGCGCGCCGTCTGGCGCGCTAAATGATACGGATAGATGATTATTATGAGGGTAGTGCAGGTTTGACAGGACTTGCCTTTTGTCCGGCAGGGGCTCGGCGCGCCTGCGCAGGGTCTTAGGCAGCAACCACCTGAGACAGGGCCGCCTTGGCGTCTTCCTGTGCTTTGGTCGCCACTTCCGGGCCGTAGGCGATGCCTTCCGCGAAGACAAACTCCACATCGGTGATGCCGATGAAGCCCAGGAACAGACGCAGGTAAGGTTCTACCAGGTCGGTCGGGGTGCCTTTATGGATGCCGCCGCGGCTGGTCAGGATCACGGCGCGTTTGTTTTTCACCAGGCCTTCCGGACCGTTTTCGGTATAGCGGAAGGTCACGCCGGCGCGGGCAACCAGGTCGAAATAGTTTTTCAGCTGGGTCGGAATGTTGAAGTTGTACATCGGTGCGGCAATCACGATGACATCATTGGCCTGCAGCTCGGCGATCAGTTCGTCCGACAGGGCCAGCGCTTCTTTTTGACGCGGGGTCAACGGAGCATCGGAAGGGCGCAGCGCGCCAACCAGTTCGCCATCCAGGACCGGGATTGGCTGCGCGGCCAGATCGCGAATGGTGATGGTATCGCCACTGTGGGCGTTGCTCCATTGCTCTACGAAGAAATCGGCCAGTTGGTTAGACTGAGAGTAGGTCGCCAGGATGCTTGATTTCAGAACCAATACGTTGCTCATCGATAATTCCTTACGTTGTGACAGTGACATCAGGACTCAGCGTCCCTTGCATGAAGTACATGCTATTCACATTCCCCCCACAGTGATAGCGCAATATTTCGAGATCTCCGTTCAATTTTATTGAATGACATGACGACGCTTTACTCGCGGAAGTAGGGGGAGAAAGCCGTTTGTGATAGGCTGTGCGGCTAAAGCAAAAAAATCGCTAAAAAAACATTAAACCGTTGCCAAGCCTGGCCTTGGCGGCGAAGAAACAAGGAACACCGAACGTGAAATCTCCGCTCGAGGCACTGCCGGCCCAACTGGGCGAGCTGATGCTCCGCGATCAACAACGCCTGCGTCGTCGCCTACAGGGCGCACGAAAAATCAAAAATCCCGATGCCCAGCTGGCGGTTGCCGCCGAAGTGGAAAGCGACATCGCGGCGGCGCGGCAAAAAGTTCAGGCGCGCGCCGCGTCTTGTCCGCGCATTACCTATCCGGAAAGCCTGCCGGTCAGCCAAAAAAAGCAGGACATTTTAAACGCCATTCGCGATCACCAGGTGGTGATCGTCGCCGGGGAGACCGGCTCGGGGAAAACCACCCAGTTGCCGAAGATTTGCCTGGAGTTGGGGCGTGGGGTGAAAGGGCTGATCGGCCATACCCAGCCGCGCCGTCTGGCGGCGCGCACCGTCGCCAACCGTATTGCCGACGAGCTGGAAACCTCGCTCGGCGGCAGCGTCGGCTACAAGGTGCGCTTCAACGATCAGGTGGGAGAAAATACCCTGGTCAAACTGATGACCGACGGTATTTTGCTGGCTGAAATTCAGCAGGACCGCCTGCTGATGCAGTACGACACGCTGATCATCGATGAAGCGCACGAGCGCAGCCTCAACATCGACTTTATTCTCGGCTACCTGCGCGAACTGTTGCCGAAGCGCCCGGATCTCAAGGTGATCATCACCTCGGCGACCATTGATCCGCAGCGCTTCTCGCGCCATTTCAACAATGCGCCAATCATCGAGGTTTCCGGCCGCACTTACCCGGTGGAGGTGCGCTACCGCCCGGTGGTCGACGACGGTGACGATACCGATCGCGACCAGCTGCAGGCGATTTTCGATGCGGTGGACGAACTTGGGCGCGAAGGGCCGGGCGACATTCTGATCTTCATGAGTGGCGAGCGCGAGATCCGCGATACCGCCGACGCCCTGAACCGCCTCAATCTGCCGCATACCGAGGTGCTGCCGCTGTACGCGCGCCTGTCGAACAGCGAGCAGAACCGGGTGTTCCAGTCGCACCACGGCCGCCGCATCGTGCTGGCCACCAACGTGGCGGAAACCTCGCTGACGGTGCCGGGCATCAAGTACGTCATCGATCCGGGCACCGCGCGCATCAGCCGCTACAGCTTCCGCACCAAGGTGCAGCGCCTGCCGATCGAACCGGTGTCGCAGGCCTCCGCCAACCAGCGTAAAGGGCGCTGCGGCCGCGTCTCGGAAGGGGTGTGCATCCGTCTGTACTCCGAGCAGGATTTCCTCTCGCGGCCGGCGTTTACCGATCCGGAAATTCTGCGCACCAACCTGGCGTCGGTCATTTTGCAGATGACCTCGCTGGGGCTGGGTGACATCGCCGCGTTTCCGTTCGTCGAGGCGCCGGACAAGCGCAATATTCAGGATGGCGTGCGCCTGTTGGAAGAGCTGGGGGCGATCGCTACCGCCGACAACGGCCACTATCAGCTGACGCCGCAGGGCCGGCAGCTGGCGCAGTTGCCTATCGACCCGCGTCTGGCGCGTATGGTGCTGGAAGCGCAGAAGAGCGGCAGCGTGCGCGAGGTGATGATCATCACCGCCGCGCTGTCGATTCAGGATCCGCGTGAGCGCCCGATGGACAAGCAGCAGGCCTCGGATGAGAAACACCGCCGCTTCGCCGACAAAGACTCGGATTTCCTGGCGTTCGTCAACCTGTGGGATTATCTGCAGGAGCAGCAAAAGGCGAACTCCTCCAGCCAGTTCCGCCGGCTGTGCCGCAACGATTTCCTCAACTACCTGCGGGTGCGCGAGTGGCAGGATATCTATACCCAGCTGCGCCAGGTGGTGAAAGAGCTGGGGCTGCCGATCAACAGCACGCCTTCCGACTACCGCAGCGTGCACACCGCGCTGCTGACCGGCTTGCTGTCGCACATTGGCCAGAAGGATGCGGACAAGCAGGAATTTACCGGCGCGCGCAACGCCCGCTTCTCGATCTTCCCCGGCTCCGGCCTGTTCAAGAAGCCGCCGAAGTGGACCATGGTGGCCGAACTGGTGGAAACCAGCCGCCTGTGGGGACGCATCGCCGCCCGCATCGAACCGGAATGGATCGAGCCGCTGGCTCAGCACCTGGTGAAACACAGCTACAGCGAGCCGCACTGGTCGAAGTCGCAGGGCGCGGTGATGGCCAGCGAAAAGGTCACGCTGTTCGGTCTGCCGATCGTTGCGGCGCGCCAGGTCAACTACGGCTCCATCGATCCGTTGCTGTGCCGCGAGCTGTTTATTCGCCATGCGCTGGTGGAGGGCGACTGGCAGACGCGCCACGCCTTCTTCCGCGAAAACCAAAAGCTGCGCGCCGAAGTGGAGGAGCTGGAGCATAAATCGCGCCGCCGCGACATTCTGGTGGACGACGAAACGCTGTTCGGCTTCTACGATCGCCGCATCCCCAACGACGTGGTTTCCGGCCGTCATTTCGACAGCTGGTGGAAGAACGCGGCCAAACAGCAGCCGGACTTGCTGAACTTCGAAAAAGAGATGCTGATCAAGGACGGCGCCAACAAGATCAGCGCGCTCGACTACCCGAACTTCTGGCATCAGGGCAACCTCAAGCTGCGGCTGAGCTACCAGTTCGAACCGGGCACCGACGCCGACGGGGTGACGGTGCACATTCCGCTGCCGATCCTCAATCAGGTGGAGGAGCAGGGCTTTGAATGGCAGATCCCGGGCATCCGCCGCGAGCTGGTGATTGCGCTGATCAAGTCGCTGCCGAAGCCGGTGCGTCGCAACTTCGTGCCGGCACCGAACTACGCCGAGGCGTTCCTTGGCCGCGTAACGGCGCTGGAATTGCCGCTGCTGGACGCCCTGGAGCGCGAACTGCGGCGCATGACCGGCGTGACCGTGTCACGTGATGACTGGCAGTGGGATCAGGTGCCCGATCATCTGAAGATGACTTTCCGCGTGGTGGGCGAGAAAAACCAGACGCTGCGCGAAGGCAAAGACCTGGCCGCGTTGCGCCTGCAGCTGAAAGAGAAGGTGCAGGAAACGCTGTCGGCGGTGGCCGACGACGGGCTGGAGCAGAGCAATCTGCATGTCTGGAGCTTTGGCCAACTGCCGGCGTTTTACGAGCAGAAGCGCGGCGGCTATTCGATGAAGGCTTACCCGGCGCTGGTGGATGAAAAGGACAGCGTGGCGATCCGCCTGTTCGACAGCGAAAGCGAGCAGCAACAGGCGATGTGGCAGGGCACGCGCCGCCTGCTGCTATTGAATATTCCTTCGCCGATCAAATACCTGCATGAAAAGCTGCCGAACAAGGCCAAGCTGGGGCTCTATTTCAACCCGTACGGCAAGGTGCTGGAGCTGATCGACGATTGCATTTCGTGCGGCATTGACAAGCTGATCGCCGAACACGGCGGCCCGGTCTGGCAAGAGGAAGACTTTGCACGGTTGCAGGAGCAGATCCGCGCCGAGCTGAACGACACGGTCGTTGAGGTGGCCAAGCAGGTTGAGCAGATCCTGACGGCGGTCTTCAACATCAACAAACGGCTGAAGGGCCGGGTGGACATGTCGTTGGCGCTGGCGCTGTCGGACATCAAGACCCAGCTCGGCGGGCTGGTCTACCGCGGCTTCGTGACCGGCAACGGGTGGAAACGCCTGCCGGATACGCTGCGTTACCTGCAGGCGATCGAGCGCCGATTGGAAAAATTGGCTATCGATCCGCACCGCGACCGCGCGCAGATGTTGCGGGTGGAGCAGGTGCAGCAGGCCTGGCAGCAGTGGCTGAACAAGCTGCCGCCGAAGCGACAGCAGGAGGAAGAGGTAAAAGCGGTGCGCTGGATGATCGAAGAGCTGCGCGTCAGCCTGTTCGCACAGCAGCTGGGCACGCCTTACCCGATCTCCGACAAGCGCATTCTGCAAACTATCGAGCAGCTTTCGGGCTAAGCTCAGGCGCGCCGGCCGGCAAGCGGCCGGCGCACCACAGGCTCAACAGGCCGCACAGCAGCAGCGTGGCGGCCAAATCCTGCCCGCGCGCCGCGATCGTCAGCCCCAGACCGATCAGCAGGTAGTACAGCAGCCCAAATAACGCACCGGCGGTGCCGAGTTGCTGCCGGTAGCGGGTCAGCGCCTGGCTCAGCACATTCGGGATAGCCAACCCGAACACCAGCATCACCAGCCCACAGGGAAGCAGCATCCACAGGCTGTGTTGCCACCAGAACAGTGCCACGCCGCTGGCTACCGCCAGCAATCCCCCCAGCAGGATCTGACGTTTGGCGCTGACGCCGCGCGCCAGCAGGTGGCGGTTTAATAGCGCCCCCGCCAGGCTGCCCAGTGCCAGCATCACGCCCGAGTAGCCAAACTGTTGGCTGCTCAATCCCAGCCTTTCGAACATGAATGGCGCCAGGCTGAAGTAGCTGAACACCATGATATTGAAGCTGGCGACCAACAGTGCCGAACACCAGATGTGCCGATCGCGCAGCATCGTCGTCAGGGCAATGCCCGGTGCGGCGTCCGTTGCGATCTGCCGCTGCCGCGTTTCCGGCAACGTGCCGTAGCTCCACAGCAGCAGCGCCAGCGCCCAGGCTGCCTGTGCGATGAAGATCGCAGCGCTGCCGCCCCAGGCGACCAGCGCGCCGCCGGCAAACATCCCCAGCAGCGGGCTGATGGAGAGCGCGATGCCGACCAGCGCGAACATGCGCCCCAGCGCCGGGCCTTGATAGACATCACGCAGCATGGTTTGCGTGACGATTGAACCGACCGCGGCGCCGAAGGCGATCAGCGCACGGGCGGCCAGCAACAGCGTGAAACTGCCGCTCAGCAGCGCAATGCCGGCGCCGACCAGATAGAGCGCCAGGCCGGCCAGCATCGCCGGACGGCGGCCGAAGCGATCGCAGAAGACGCCCCAAAAGGCGACGCCGAGGGCGAAGGCGAAGAAATAGATGGATAACGTCTGCCCGGCCTGCGCGGCGCTGATACCGAAATCGCTGCGGATGGCGGTAAGCGCCGGGCTGTACAGCGTTTCCAGGATCTGCGGCGTCATGATGGCGGTGACGAGCAGCGGTAAAGATAAGCGTTGCATGATGCCCATTCTCCCTAAAAGTTAAGGCGGCCAGTATAGGGAGCGGCGTTTTGTTCGATTACAATCATTAGGACAAAAAACAACAGATATAGGACAATCCGATGGCGCTGATTCAACAGCATCACCCGTTCGACCCGGATCGGCTGCCGGCACCGGTGCTTGGCATCGCGGCCGAACTGGCGGAGCACGACTCCGGGCTGCATTGGCATCAGCGTTCGCAGCTGCTGTATGCGCCGCAGGGGTGCATGACGGTCACGTTGGCGCAGCAGTGGTTGATTTTGCCGCCGACGCGCAGCGTCTGGATACCGGGCGGCATTGCGCATCGGGTGCAGCTGCGCGGCCGCGTCGCTTATCGCTCGCTGTATTTCGATCCGGCGCTGACGGCCGTCATGCCGCCACAGGCTGCGGTGCTGGCGGTGAACCCGCTGTTGGCGGCGATCGTCGAGCGCATCGCGCACTGGCCGCTGGACTATGCGTTGGCGCAGCCCCAGGCGCGCGATTTGCTGGCGGTGTTGATCAATGAGCTGGGCGGGGCGCAGCGAGAGAAGACCCAACTGCGGCTGCCGCAGGACAGGCGTCTTGCCGCCTGGCTGGCCACGCTGCCGGAGAGCGACGAGTTACCAGCGTTGGCGGCGTTGGCGCAGCGCTTGAATCTGCACGCTAAAACGCTAACGCGGCTGTTTCAGCGAGAAACCGGCCTGAGCTATCAGCAGTGGTGCCAGCAGTGGCGTCTGATGCGCGCAATCGAGCTGCTGGCGGCGTTGCCGTCGGTCAGCGCGGTGGCGCAGCGGTTGGGGTTTTCCAGCGACAGCGCGTTTATCGCCTTTTTCCGTCAGTTCACCGGCACCACGCCGCGGCGCTATATGCAAGGGGGCTGATAAAGCACAACGGCGCATAATGCGCCGCTGCGAGAGGATTATTTGCCTGCGGCCAGGGCGTCCAGCGCTTCGCGGATGCCGGGCACCGCCAGGGCGCGGTTATCGGCGCGATAGCGATCTTTCGCCGCCGGCGCCGAACTTTGGATGGCGATCAGCTGCCAGCCGTCGGCGGTTTTCAACAGCAGCGGTGAACCGCTGTCGCCGGGCAGGGTATCGCACTGGTGTGACAGTACGCCTTGCTGGGCCCAGCCGGTGACCTTGCAGTTTTGGTGGCTGTAAAGGTCATCCAGATGATCTTCCGGGTAACCCGCTTGGGTTATCAGCCGTTTGGCCTGTTTCAGGGCCTGAGTCAGCGCCTTGCTGTCGCCTTGCCACAGCGGCAGCGGGGCGATCGGCAGCGGCTTTTTGTCTTTCAGACGGATCAGCGCAAAGTCATAGGCGGCAGCGGCGGGCGGCACGATCCAGCCATCGCCGTCCGGCTTCAGCTTTTTGCCCAGCTTGCTGTCGACCAGGGTCTCGATATTGCCGGTTTGATACTGCCAGGATTTATCGCCTGCCACAAAGCGCAGGGCGATGGCCTTATCCAGTTGCCCGGGCGGTGCCAGCACGCAGTGGCCGGCGGTTAACGCCAGGTGCGGGGAGATCAGCGTGGCGGTACACAGATTGCCGCTGGCGGTTTCGATCTGGCCAATGGCCTGCCACGGTTGGGCGGCGGTATCCGTGACCTTGATTCGTTCATCTTTGCCGAAAAACAGACGCGTTTGCTCGGCCTTGGACGGGCCGTCGGCGCGTGCCGCCTGAGCAGCGATGAGTGGGAGTAAGCACAGCAACGGTAAAACGGATATGCGCATAGATCTCTTGCCTGACAAATACGGATCATCCATAAACACACTGAATGCTAACTATAGACTGATTTAGCAGCCATGTGGATGGGCAATAATTGATTTTTCAATAATTTCCCGCCGGCGACGCGGCAGGCTACAGGTAAAAAAAGACGGCGATCAGTCCACAAAGGATCAGGGCGGTCAGAACGATCTCGAACAGGTAGCGGCGCAGCATCAATGAGAACCCCCCGATGAAAAAACACCCGGCGAACCGGGTGTCGTACACGTCAAGCCTGAAGCGGTGAGGGGACCCTCACGTCATTACGCTTTTTTGTGGCTGGCTTTCTTGTGGTGCTTTTTAGCCGCCTGGGCTTTTTGAGCCGGGGCTTTCTTACCGGCTTTTTTGTGATGCTTTTTGGCCGCCTGAGCTTTCTGAACCGGGGCTTTCTTGCCGTGGTGTTTCACCTGAGCTTTAGCCGGCGCAGCGGTGGCGGTGGTTGCGGTAGCCGCAGGTGCGGTGGTGGCAGCTTCGGCAGCGAAAGCCACGGAAGACAGACCCATTGCAGCGGCAACAACCAGAGCTAATACTTTTTTCATCGCAGAATCCTCAACATGACTTTTGGGTATCAACCCCACTGCGGGGCCGTTGAAATGATAGTAGGCAAATGGCGCCCGGCTTTCCGTGAGTGATTGGTTTCGGCTTGTAACCTAATGTACAGGGCGGCGGCGGCAAAGGGGATTGCTGCTATAATGACCGCCAGGCGCGATAAAAGGGATTTAAAATGAAAGAGATAACGATTCGCTGTGGCGTGACGGAACAGGGCGAGGTGCCGCTGGCCTATGAGGACTGGGGCGATGAGACGCACCCGCCGCTGCTGCTCATCATGGGCATCGGCGCGCAGCTTCTGTTGTGGCCTGACGATTTCTGCCGCGCCCTGGTGGCCAAGGGGTTTCGGGTGATCCGTTATGACAACCGCGACGTCGGTCTTTCCGGCAAAACGCAGGCGCAGCGCGCGCAGCCGCTGTGGCTACTGATGCTGCGCGCCCAGCTCGGTTGGCAAACGGCGGTGCCTTATACCCTGGCGGACATGGCAACGGACGCGGCGCATCTGCTCGATCACCTGCGCATCCCGCAGGCTCACGTACTGGGCGCCTCGATGGGGGGGATGATCGCCCAGGTGCTGGCCGCCGACTATCCGCAGCGCGTCGCTTCATTATGTATCTTGTTCTCCAGCACCAATCAGCCACTGTTACCGCCGCCGGCGCCTTCGCTGCTGTGGCTGTTGGTGCGCCGGCCCGCGGCCGATTTGACGCCGCAGCAGCGCCATGAAGGTATGAAAGCCTTCCTGCGTGCGCTCGGCACCCGGTTTTACCCGCCGGAAGAGGCGGAATTGGATGCGTTGGTGAAGCGGCTGCTGAAGCGGGGCGTGGATCCGGCAGGCATGCAGCGGCAACTTTCCGCGTTGCTCGGCAGCGGCGATCTGCGTCGTTACAGCCGGCGCATCGCTGCACCGACGCTGGTCATTCACGGCGATCGCGATCGGCTGGTGCGTAAGGCGGGCGGAGTGGCGATCGCCCGCGCGGTCGTCAACGCCAAATTGCATATTATGCCGGGCATGGGGCATGACCTGCCGGCCCCGTTGAGGCCGCAGCTGGCGGCGATGATCGCCCGTCACGCACTGGGATGAGAGGCCGGAACGCCGGCGTTTTTACTATTTTAGTTACAACATACTTATGGTGAGTGGCCACCCGCCACTCTGTAGCCAAGGCGTTGCCGGCACAGAACCTGCGTTATGAAGCATTATTCGGTCTTGCAGGCGGGAAAAGGGCGCGGCAGGGCCGCGCCAGGAGAGATTACAGGTAGCGGTTTTCCAAATGCTGACGGAAGTAGCGTGGATTGAGCGCTTCGCCGGTCGCGTTGGCGATCAGCGTCTCGGTCGGGAAGCGGCTACCGTGGCGCCAGATGTTGTGCTGCAGCCAGTGGAACAGCGGCTGCAGATTGCCGGCGGCGATATCCTCGCTCAGCGAAGGCAGGGCCTGGCGCACGCTGTGGAACAGCTGCGCGGCGTACATTGCGCCGAGGGTGTACGTCGGGAAGTAGCCGAACGCGCCGTCGGTCCAGTGGATATCCTGCATGCAGCCGTTGCGATAATTACCGATGGTGTCGAGGCCGAGGTAAGCGTGCATCTTTTCATTCCACAAGGCCGGAATGTCTTCCACTTCGACCTCGCCTTCGATCAACGCTTTTTCAATTTCGTAGCGCAGGATGACGTGGGCAGGATAGCTCACCTCGTCGGCGTCGACGCGGATCAGGCCCGGTTTAACGCGCTGGTTGAGGCGAATGAAGTTGGCTTCTTCCAGCGCCGGCTGTTCGCCAAACTGCGCGGTGACCAGCGGACGCAAGATTTTCAGGAATTCATTGCCGCGCGCCAGCTGCATTTCGAACAGCAGGCTCTGCGATTCGTGGATGGCGGTTGAGCGGGCCAGCGCGACCGGCTGGCCGAGCAGATCGCGCGGCAGGTTCTGCTCGTAGCGGGCGTGGCCGGTCTCGTGCACGATGCCCAGCAGCGCGGTCAAAAACTCCTTCTCGTTGTAACGCGTGGTGATGCGCACATCTTCCGGCACGCCGCCGCAGAATGGGTGAGCGCTGACGTCGACGCGGCCGTTGTCGAAGTTGAAACCGAGCAGTTTCATCACGCTGAGGCTCAGGTGGCGCTGGGTGTCTACATTGAACGGGCCTTGCGGCGTCTGGCAAGGTTCATTGGCCTGTTTGGCCACCACGCGCTGCAACAGGTCCGGCAGCCAGGTCTTCAGATCGCCGAAGATGCGGTCGAGGTCACTGCTGCGCATGCCCGGCTCATACAGGTTGAGCAGGGCGTCGTAACGGCTGGTGCCGGCCGCCTGTGCGCGGATCTGCGCCTCTTCCCGGCTGAGTTTGACCACTTCGCGCAGGTTCTCGGCGAAGCCGTCCCAGTCGTTGGCCGGGCGCTGGGCGCGCCAGGCGTGTTCGCAGCGCGCGCCGGCCAGCGATTTGGCCTCGACCAGCGACGCCGGCAGCAGCACCGCGTCCTCATATTGGCGGCGCATTTCGCGCAGATTGGCGCGGTCGAGCTCGTCCAGCGTCTCTTGCTGCGCGCGATCCAACAGCGCACCGGTGCTTTCCGCCGTTAAAATCTGGTGCTGCAGCACGCTCAGCTCGGCCAGCGCTTCGGAACGCGCCTTGCTGCCGCCCGGCGGCATCATGGTCTGCATGTCCCAACCGGCGATGGCGGACAGGTGGCCGAAACGCGACAGCCGGCTGAACAGAGCGCGCAGGTGATCGTAAGCAGAAGTGTTGGAATGTGCAGATGTCATTATTATTCGGCTCCAATGAGAAGGGTCCGGCGGTATTACGCCAGATCGGCTTTTAAACTGAATGTCGGCTTCACCGGCCAGCAGAAACGGAAGCTGGCGCCGCCGAGCGAACTGCCTTCGACGAACACCTGTCCCTGGTAGGCGACGGCGATGGAATGGACAATGGCCAGCCCCAGCCCGCAGCCACCGGTGGCGCGATCGCGGCTGGGATCGAGGCGGACGAAAGGTTCGAACACCCGTTCGCGCTCTTCCGGCGGGATGCCCGGCCCGTCATCCTCGACCTGCAAGCAGGCGAGGTCGCCGTCAAACCACAGGCCCACGCGCAGGCGCTGCTCGGAATAGCGCAACGCGTTGTTGACCAGGTTGTCGAGCACGCGTTCCATCAGGCGCAGATCGACGCCGCCGAAGTCGCCGACGTGCGGGATATCGAGCTGGATGTCGCGTTCCTGATGAATAAGACGGATATCGTCGACCTTGTCCTCGAGCCACTTTGGCAGATCGATGGGTTCAATGTTTAACGCAACCTGCGGACGGTCCAGACGGGCGTAGGTCAGCAGCTCGTCGATCAGCGACTCCAACTGGCCGATATCGCGGTTCAGCGCCTGCTGCTCGCTGTCGGACAGGTTATCGCTCATTTCGAGCCGATAACGCAGGCGCACCAGCGGCGTCCGCAGCTCGTGGGCGATGCCGTCGATCAGCTGTTTCTTACTGGCGATCAGGGTGTTGACGTTGTCGGCCATCTGGTTGAACGCCACGCCAAGCCGGCTCAGGCTGGAGGTGGGGTCAAAGTGGGTACGCTCATCCAGATGACCGGCGCCGAGGCGCTGGGCGGCGTTTTCCAGCTTGAGCAGGTCTTGCCAGTGCGGCCGCATCCACAGAAACACCGGCAGCGCCAGCGACATGCCGATAAACACCAGCAACACCAGATCCAGCAGGCGCATCTGGTGCAGATAGAACAGATAAGGAATCGGGCCGACCACCAACACATAGTGGCTGCGCGGAATGCGCTGCATAAAGGTGTATTGATCGTCGAGGGCGATGATCTCCCCCAGCCGCAGCCGCTTTTTCAGATCTTCGCTCAGTTCCTGTTTACCGAGCGGCTCGATATGCAGTTTGAACGACAGGTTGAAATCCAGCGTGGCGATGGTCTTGTTCCAGTCCTTCAGCGGGATTTCGCGCAGCTCGCTGCGCATCAGGTACAGCGAGCTTTTCATCAAATCGTCCATCGACTGGCGGCCGGCGCGCTCGGCGGTCACCTTGTACACCAGGCCGACCAGCATCGCCATCACCAGAAAACAGACGAACAGCAACAGGAAGAACTGGACGAAAAGTTTTCTCATTGTTGCACCGATGCCCAGGCGTTAGGGGCGAACAGATAACCTTTATTGCGCACGGTCTTGATGCGGAACGGCTCCAGCGCATTGTCGTACAGTTTGCGGCGCAGGCGCGAGATTGCCACGTCGATGCTGCGATCCATGCCGTCGTAACTCACGCCGCGCAGGTTTTTCAGCAACGCCTCGCGATCCATGATCTGTCCGGCGTGGGTCGCCAGCTCCCACAGCAGATCGAAATCCGAGGTGGACAGAGTGACCGTTTCTTCGCCCAGCGTGACCTGGCGGTTGACCGGATCGATGCACAGCAGCCCAAAATGCAGCGCGTTGTGCTGGGTGAGCGGCTGAACCGACTCTTCTTTCGGCTGCTGGCTGTGTTGGCGCAGGTGCAAACGCAGGCGCGCCAGCAACACCGCCGGCGGCGTGGTTTTCAGGATATAGTCGTTGGCGCCCATCTCCAGCGACAGGATATGGTTCATGTCGCTGTCGAGCGAGGTGAGCAGCACGATCGGGCCGGGGAAGGTGGGGCGCAGATCGCGGCACAGCGTCATGCCGTCTTTGCCGGGCAGCATGATGTCCAGCAGCACCAAATCGGGTTGCTCGCGCTCGATGCGCGCCTGCGCGCTGTCGCCGCGCGGCTCGATCAGCACCTCGATGTCGTGTTTGCCCAGATAGGCGGCGATCAGTTTGCCGACTTCAGGATCGTCTTCCACAAAAACAATTTTATGCATATGCCCGTGTTTTAATAAGAAAAGCGGATTTCAGCATAGCGCGGCCTGCGAGGATGCGCCATGCGGATCTTTGCGTCAGCGCAGCGGCCGCCCGCCGTCGACGCCGTGGGTGCGGCCGGTCACGTAGCGGCTTTCCAGCAGATAGTTCACCAGATTGACCACCTCGCTCTCGCCCGGCGCGACCTTCATCAGCGACTTCGCCAGCGCCTGTTGGCGATAGGCTTCATCGTCGCCCGCATTGAAGATGATCAGCGCCGGCGCGATGGCGTTGACCTTGACCTCTGGCGCCAGCTTACGGGCGAACGATCGGGTCATATTGTCCAGCGCGGCCTTGCTGGCGGCGTAGGCGATGTGTTTGTCGCTGCCTTTTTCCACCACGTAGTCGGTCAGATGGATAATGTCCGCGCCTGCCTGGCCCTGGCCGGTCAGGCAGGATTCGAGCAGCTGGTTGAGCAAATAGGGCGTATAGACGTGAATTTGCAGCATCGCCGCCATTACCTGCTCCGGCGGCACCTCCGGCGACTCGGCTTGCCAGGCGCTGGCATTGTGTATCACCGCGCGCAGTTTGGGTGCCACTTGCCGTACCCGATCGGCGAAACGGTAGATGCCTTCGTGCGTGGAAAAATCGCCCTGAATGCAGCAGGCGCCCAAGGCTTTCAACTCGGCCATCGCCGGATATTCGCTGCGATAGGCGATGATGACGGGAACGCCGCGCTCGAGAAACGCTTTGGCGAGCGCCAGCCCGATGCGCCGCGCGCCGCCGGTAATCAGCACCGGGGCAGAGTTGGGGTGTTCCATTGATTAAAGCTCCTGGACAGACTGGCAAACAATAGGGGAATTATGCCATTATACGGCGGAAAGTCGTTAAAGCTTCGCATGATTATCCATTTCTGGATGTAAGATCCCCAATGCATTTCAGGTTGTCGCCCGGCGGCGGCTTGAAAGACCACGGGTTAACACTGGCCATGAGAGGAATGAGGGGATGAACAGCAATCACCTTGCATCCATCGCGCGCAGTGAGAAAATCTGTTTCGACTACATGGATTTTCTGTCCGCATCGTGCAGGAAGCACTGGCGCTTTGTTGATGCTATTTATGGTGTGATGCCGATCTTCGGCATGGTGTTGAAATCGCGCGTGACCACGTCACAAACGCGCAAAGAGCAGTTGAAAGAGCTGGCGCTGCAGGTGGTGTCAACGCAGGTTAGCGATGAAACCAATATCGTGCGCCTGATTGACCTGGCGCAGCAGCAGGGCCTGACGGTATTTGATATTCAGTTGCCCTATGCGCTGGAGGCGCAACAGCTGGCGGCCATTCAGAAAGAGTGCGCGGAAGGCATCGCGATTGCCCTGGTGGGTGAGCGCATGACCGTCACCATTCCCCCTAAAAGCTGACCGGGTGCATCGACCCGGCCGCCCGTTCATGGTTAGGCAATTGACTGACCGCGATGGCCTAACCATGAACGTGAAACCCCATGCCGCGCAACGCTTGCCGTCTAAAGTCGGGTCCCGGCATTAGGACCGGAGCGCAGGGTATAAATACTGTCTATATGAATAAGCACCGCGTATTTCGGCGGTTTCATTCCATTTTTTTCTGCAAATGCCAGCGCCTCGTCAAACGGTTTGCCCGCCAGAAACAGTTCGGGCGTGCCGATGAAGCGGTAACCGTCCAGCGCCTCGCGATCGATGACCACAACGGCCATTTTCGATCCTTCCCTGATATTTTGCAGCGTCTGGCCACCGGTATTTTCGTTGTAAATCAGGGTACGGTCATCATAAAGGCGCAGAGAACGCTTGGGGCCGATATCGGGCACGCCATCCGGGCTGCTGGTTGCCTGCACAGGCAGCTGTTTGGCCAGCATTTTCTTCATGTCGTCATTCAATTCATTCATTGGCAGATTACCCCTCAGGTCGTGATGTCGTTGTTAATGCACGGTGGCGGAATGGTTTGCCGCAGGTGCGCAGACGCCGGTTTCCGGCAGTTTATGTTCGCGCAGCACCTGCAGCGTCTCTATTCGGAAACGCAGCAGGTGCCGTTCGGCGATCTGCTGCATCTGTTCGCACAGCGAGGTATCGTCCATCACTTGCTCAATGGCGAGCCGGGCCTGATGCACGTGCGGCTCAACGCCGCGCAGGGGCTTTTGCCGCAGGCGTAGATGGGTCATGTTGTTGAACGTGACGATCAGCGCGGCAAGGGCTGATTCGAAAATATTCAGCGCTTCAAATCTGGCGGCATAGTCCGCATTCAGCCAGGGTTTCTCGGCGAGGATCGCCTGAGCGAGTTCCAGCGCCTGCTGATAGTGCGTCATTGCCAGGCGATCGCGTTGCTGATTGAACGCCGTGTTGCCTTCGGCGATCGACGTTTCCCAGGCGGCAAACAAGGGTAATGCGTGCAGCAGTTTTTCAGCCATGAAATGCCTTCCATTTTCAGTCTGTCCTAACAAGACCTCCTGATGTTTCCCATCGGAGGCCTCATCCACGTCCTGCCGGTGATGCTATAAATGATAATGATAATTAATTGCATTTGAAATCGCAAGCGTGGCAATTGACCGATCAACCGCGGGGGGGAGAGGTAAAAAAGGGGAAAGAGGGGTAACGAAATGCGGCTGACGGGCAGCCGCATTAGCAGGCTATTTTAGTGCAACATAAACCAGCCGGCAGGCAGCGTGGCCACCAGCAGCAAGAAGATACTGCCTTTTTCCAGGCGATTCAGCAGATTGATATCCCGATGGCCATGGCGGGCGTACATGAACACCAACAGGCCCGGCGCATATAGCAGCACCGACATCAGCAGGTGCATCAGCCCGGAAGCGTACAGCAGCCACAGGCCATAGACGCAGGCGCCGGTTGCGGCAAAGATCAAGCGTTTGTCGCGGCGGCGGTATGCCACCTTAAACAGAAATGCGCCGACCAGGAAGTAAGGCACCAGGATCATTTCTGATGCGATGGTCAACAGCGAGTTGTAGTTGCTGCCGGTCAACCAGATCAGTACCAGCGCCAGCTGCACCGCGATGTTGGTCAGCCACAGCGAAGATGCTGGGGCGTGATGGCGATTCTGCTTGCCGAACACGCGCGGAAACGCGCCGTGCTGTGCGGCCAGCAGCGGCACTTCCGCCGCCATGATGGTCCAGCTCAGGTAGGCGCCGCAGACGGAAATGATCAGACCGGCGGCGATGATCACGTCCCCCCACGGGCCGATCAGTTCCACCATCAGTACCGCCATCGACGGGTTGCGCATGTCGGCCAATTCGCTGCGCGGCACCACGCCCAGCGACAGCAGCGTGACCATCAGGTACACCGCCAGCGCCGACAGCACCGCCAGCATGGTGGCGCGGCCCACGTCTTTTTTATTGCGGGCGCGGGCGGAAACCACCACGGCGCCTTCCACGCCGATAAACACCCACAGGGTGATCAGCATAGTGTCCTTGACCTGTTCCCACACCGGCTTGCCGAGGGCGATACCCTTGAAATCCAGCGTGAACACGTCCATTTTGAAGGCGATCGCCGCCAAAACGGCGAACATCCCCAGCGGCAGCAGCTTGGCCAGGGTGGCGGCCAGATTGATGCTGGCCGCGGTTTGTACGCCCCGCAGCACCAGCGCATGCACGATCCACAGCAGGGCGGATTCGGCGATCAGCGCCTGCCAGGTATTGCCGTCACCGAGAATCACGTTGCCGCCGCGATCGGTGAAAATACTCAGCGCCGCGAACACGATCACCAGATACGAAACGTTGGCGATAACGGCGCACAGCCAGTAACCCCAGGCGGAGCAGAACCCCATCAGTTCGCCGAATCCCTCTTTGGCGTAGGTGAAGATGCCGCCGTCCAAATCCGGGCGCAGGCGCGTAAGCAGCAGCATGGCGAAGGCCAAAAACAGAATGCCGACGCCGGTGATCCCCCAACCCAGCAGCAACGCGGCGGGGCTGGCGACCTGCGCCATGTTTTGCGGCAGACTGAACACGCCGGCGCCCAGCATCGAGCTGAGCACCAAAGCGGTTAGCGCGGTAAGACCGAGTTTTTTTTCCAATGACGGATCCTGAACGCAGAATAAACAACTGGAAGGGAACTGCTTGGCGGCAACAATGTATTAACAACCACTGCGCGAATAGACAATAGCCCTAAAAATTGGCGCAAATTTTACGGAGGGATGATTAGAGATGCAATGATTGAATATGCGGAATTTACAAAAAACTATTCAACGTGCGATGAAAAAAGCGGCAATAAAAACGGGCAGCTCAAGGGCTGCCCAATGGTAAACCGAAAAGAGGGTTTTATTTGAACAGATCGGCGCTGACGGTCAGGTTGCCGCCGCTCTTGTTCTGCCACTGACGGGTAACGTGGTAGTACTTGGCGCCTTTCTCGGCCGCGCGTTTCGCCACTTCGGTGGAGACATCGGTCATGCTGTTGAAGTGGCCGGTGAAGGTGACGGAATCGAACGGCACCATCTGCGCGGCGGTCACGTTGTTCACTTCCTGGATCTTGGTGCCGTTAGGCAGCGTGACGGTATAGCGTTGGCCGGTAGAGGACTGGGTTTCGAAGAAACGGCCTACGTCGCGGCTTGGCGAACCGGAAGACGCGACGCCAGGGATTTCGACTTTCGCGGCAGCGGCGCCACCGGCGGCCAGCGCGGCGCGGCCGGCGTCAGAATCGGCCGGAATGGCATCCGGGCTCTGCACGCGGCGTTTTGGCGCATCGGCCTTATAGATGTAGGCGGTGACGAACTGGTTACCGCCGGAGTTGGCGTCAACCTGGCGCACGATGAAGAAGGATGCAGCGCCTTTTTTCTTCGCTTCTTTGGAGATGGCGTCGTTGATGTCCGGCTGGCTGCGGTAGAAACCGCTGACGCTCACGGTATCGTAAGGCTCCAGCAGATAGGCTTCCTCTTTAGGCAGTTCGTTCACGCCGTTAAATACGCGGTATTTTGGTGTTTTGCTCACTTCTGGCGCATCTTTATGATAAAGGTCTGCGGTGACGCGCCAGTTGCCGCCGTTGTTGCTGTTGTTGCTGTCCTGGATATAGAAGGAATCGGCACCCAGTTTGTCTGCACGGCGGGATACGGCGTCGACGGCTTCATTGATGGCATTGAAGCGGCCGGTAATCGTGATGCGATCAAACGGCTTCAGCGCCGCTGCTTTCTCAGGAGTTAACTCTTGCGCCGCATGAGCAGACAGCGCGGTGAGTGATAACAAGGCTGACGCGATGATCGTGGTCTTCAGCTTCATAAAAAATCCTTTCGCCTAGCGCATTAACGTTTATAACGTACTGAACTGTTTAAGTGTAATTCAGCCGTCGATTATTACATGTAATTCTGAAAACTGTCTCAGCATTTTATGTTATCCCGTGCGACAAATCGGTGACGGTGACGCGGGTCGCACGGATGGCGCCACCGTCATAAGTTTCCATAATAACGGCCTTGGTGTCATTAATGTTAATTATTCACAAAATGATAACTTTTATGCTTTTCCGCCGCGCGTGGCAATAATTCGTTACGCCGGGCGTAAACCTCTTGCCACGCAGAATACGCTGTTCTGTATGGGTTTTTTCACAGTAAATTGCGATTTGTCATATTACGCGCGGCGTTTTTATGTAAAAACAGAGCTGAATGCGTAAGCAATTATGGATCATCGACCTTATTTTCAGTAGGTTATAGTTGGCGTCTGAAATCAGTGCGGGCAAGTTAACGCCTGGCTCGCCGCTGGCGCCGTGCTATGGGCAGGAAAATAATAAACATCATCCAAGACAGGTGAGAAGGGAACATTATGCGTATTGGTGTACCAAGAGAGCGGTTGGCCAATGAAGCCCGGGTCGCAGCCACGCCGAAAACGGTGGAACAACTGCTGAAGCTGGGTTTTACCGTCGCGATTGAACGCGGGGCGGGCAAACTGGCCAGTTTTGAGGACGTCGCCTACGAAGCCGCCGGTGCGGCGCTGGTCGACGAAAGCGAAGTGTGGCAGTCGGATCTGATCCTGAAAGTCAACGCGCCGCAAGACGACGAGATCGCCTTGATGCGCGAAGGCAGCACGCTGGTCAGCTTTATCTGGCCGGCACAAAACCCCGAATTGATGGCCAAGCTGGCGGCGCGCAACGTCACCGCGCTGGCGATGGACTCGGTGCCGCGCATCTCGCGCGCCCAGTCGATGGATGCGCTGAGCTCGATGGCCAACATCGCCGGCTACCGCGCGATCGTCGAAGCGGCGCATGAGTTTGGCCGCTTCTTCACCGGCCAGATCACCGCCGCTGGCAAAGTGCCGCCGGCCAAGGTGATGATCATCGGTGCCGGCGTGGCCGGCCTGGCGGCGATCGGCGCCGCGGGCAGCCTCGGTGCCATCGTGCGCGCCTTCGACACCCGCCCGGAAGTGAAAGAGCAGGTGCAGAGCATGGGCGCGGAATTCCTCGAGCTGGATTTTGAAGAGGAAGCGGGCAGCGGCGACGGCTACGCCAAAGTGATGTCCGAAGCCTTTATCAAGGCCGAGATGGCGCTTTTCGCCGCGCAGGCGGCAGAGGTCGATATCATCGTCACCACCGCACTGATCCCGGGTAAACCGGCGCCGAAGCTCATCACCAAAGAGATGGTGGCGTCGATGAAGCCGGGCAGCGTGATCGTCGATCTGGCGGCGCAAACCGGCGGCAACTGCGAGCTGACCGTGGCGGACACCATTACCGTGACCGACAACGGCGTGAAAATCATCGGCTATACCGACCTGCCGAGCCGCTTGCCGACCCAATCTTCGCAGCTGTACGGCACCAATCTGGTCAACCTGCTGAAGCTGCTGTCGAAAGAGAAAAACGGCGAGATCGATATCGATTTCGACGATACGGTGATCCGCGGCGTTACCGTAGTGCGCAGCGGTGAAGTCACCTGGCCGGCGCCGCCGATCCAGGTCTCCGCCCAGCCGAAAGCGGCGCCTGCCGCCGCACCGGTGGCCAAACCCGAAGCCAAGCCGACCTCACCGTGGCTGAAGTACGGCCTGATGGCCCTGGCGATCCTGCTGTTCGGCTGGCTGGCGGACGCGGCGCCGAAAGAGTTCCTGTCGCACTTTACCGTGTTCGCGCTGGCCTGCGTGGTCGGTTACTACGTGGTCTGGAACGTCAGCCATGCGCTGCATACCCCGTTGATGTCGGTCACCAACGCGATCTCAGGGATTATCGTGGTCGGTGCGCTGTTGCAGATCGGCCATGGCGGCTGGGTGAGTTTCCTCTCCTTTATCGCCGTGCTGATCGCCAGCATCAATATTTTCGGTGGGTTCACCGTCACTCAGCGCATGCTGAAGATGTTCCGCAAGAACTAAGGGGTAGCAAATGTCTGGAGGATTGGTTACAGCTGCATACATTGTTGCCGCTATTTTGTTTATTTTCAGCCTGGCGGGCCTGTCGCGTCATGAAACGTCGAAGCAGGGCAACCTGTTCGGCGTCGCCGGTATGGCGATCGCGCTGATCGCCACCATTCTGGGGCCGGATTCCGGCAACGTCGGCTGGATCATCATTGCCATGATCATCGGCGGCTCGATCGGCGTCTATCTGGCCAAGAAGGTCGAGATGACCGAAATGCCGGAGCTGGTGGCGGTGCTGCACAGCTTCGTTGGCCTGGCTGCGGTGCTGGTCGGTTTCAACAGCTACCTGGATCACGGCGCGCCGATGGAACCGGTGATGGCGAATATCCATCTGACCGAAGTGTTCCTCGGCATCTTTATCGGTGCGGTGACTTTCACCGGGTCGATCGTCGCCTTCGGTAAGCTGCGCGGCATCATCTCTTCCAAGCCGCTGATGCTGCCGAACCGCCACAAGCTGAATCTGGCGGCGCTGGTGATCTCGTTCCTGCTGCTGGTCGCGTTCGTGCGCGCCGACAGCGTGGGCTGGCAGGTGGTGACGCTGCTGCTGATGACGGCGATCGCACTGGCGTTCGGCTGGCATCTGGTGGCTTCGATCGGCGGCGCCGACATGCCGGTGGTGGTGTCGATGCTCAACTCCTATTCGGGGTGGGCGGCGGCCGCGGCGGGCTTCATGCTGAGCAACGATCTGCTGATCGTCACCGGCGCGCTGGTGGGCTCGTCGGGGGCGATCCTGTCTTACATTATGTGTAAGGCAATGAACCGCTCGTTTATCAGCGTGATCGCCGGCGGTTTCGGCAGTGACGGTTCGTCTACCGGCGATGCCGAAGAGATGGGAGAATACCGTGAAACCACGGCGGAAGAGGTGGCCGAGCAGCTGAAGAACTCCACCTCGGTGATCATCACCCCGGGTTACGGCATGGCGGTGGCGCAGGCGCAATATCCGGTAGCGGAAATCACCGAGAAACTGCGGGCGCGCGGCGTGAAGGTGCGCTTCGGCATTCACCCGGTCGCGGGGCGTTTGCCGGGCCACATGAACGTGCTGCTGGCGGAGGCTAAAGTGCCGTACGATGTGGTGCTGGAGATGGATGAAATCAACGAAGATTTCCCGGATACCGACACCGTGCTGGTGATCGGCGCCAACGACACGGTGAACCCGGCGGCACTGGAAGATCCGCGCAGCCCGATCGCCGGCATGCCGGTATTGGAAGTGTGGAAGGCGCAGAACGTGATCGCATTCAAACGCTCGATGAACACCGGCTACGCCGGCGTGCAGAACCCACTGTTCTTCAAGGAGAATACCCAAATGCTGTTTGGCGATGCCAAAGACAGCGTGGAGGCGATTCTGCGGGCGTTGCAGAAGTAGTTGAGCAACCAAAAAAAAAAAAAACGGGCCGCTTATTAGCGGCCCGTTTTTTTATGCGTGAAGGCTAATCTTCGTCGTCGTGCTCATCGTCTTCATCCGCCTCGATCGGGCAGTTGAAGTTTTCCGGTTTAATCACCAGCAGATCGCATTTCAGATGGTCGATCACATGTTCCGCAGTGTTGCCGATAAAGGCCGCTGAAATGCCGGTGCGGCCCAACGTGCCCAGAACCACCACGCCGGCCTGCAGGTGTTCGGCCAGATCGGGGATCACCTCCTCCGGCAGGCCTTTTTCTACGTGGGTGAACTCTTCCTTAATGCAGAATTTCTGTCGCAGCGCCTTCATGGCGATCAGGTGCTGGCCGCGAATGGCGTCATTGTAGACGCTTGGGTCAAAGTCGGGCAATTCGATGGCAATGTTGATCGGGGTAACGGGGTAGGCCCCAACCAGGTGAACCTCGGTCTGGTTGACGTTTTCTGCCAGTTCAACGGTTTCTTGCACCAGTTTGATATTGAGCGGGTCGTGATAGGGTTCTTCGCTGGCCAGGTTGACCGCCACCAGCGCTTTGCCGCCTTCCGGCCAAGGCTGGTCTTTCACCATCCATACCGGGCAAGGGCATTTGCGCAGCAGGTGCCAGTCGGTGGGAGTGAAGATCACCGATTCCAGCCGGTCATGCTGGTGCGCCATTTTCAGCAGCAGGTCATGTTGGCCGGACAGCACTTCCTGAATAATGGCTTCGAAGGGACGGTTATGCCAGACCACTTTGATTTCGATCGGCACGCCGTCGTTGAGATAGAAACGACACTGCTCGTTGATCCAGGCGGCGCGTTGGCTGATCACACCTTGCCGCATCGCCGTTCTTTCATCCGGAGAGAGCAGGGTCGTCATTTCGTAAGAGAAGTCATAAATGGGCAGGAAGGCTTTGATGCGCCCGCCGTTCCGTTTTACCAGGTACACGGCGCGGCGCAATGCCGGCTGATCGTCCTGATTGGGGTCAATAGCCACCAGAAGATTCTGATACTTCGCCATAGGGCCTCCTTACAGCTGAAATCAACAGTCTGTTAATTTACAGAGTAACCCAACATTGAAAAACAGAACAACAACAGAAGCGTGCCGGATCAACAATTTCGGGGAAATGTTGATCCGGCAGGGGGATCAGGCGTTGACGGTCACGTTGATGCGCGGCGTGCCGGCCAGCACCGACAGGGCGTCGGCGTTTTCGATGGTGATGTATTTGCCTTTCACGCTGAGGATTTCGCTTTTCTGGAAGCGGCCCAGCAGACGGCTGATGGTTTCCACCGTCAGGCCGAGGTAGTTGCCGATGTCGCCGCGGGTCATGGTCAAACGGAACTCGCGTGGTGAGAAACCGCGCTCCGCGAAGCGGCGCGACAGGTTGTAAACGAACGCCGCCAGGCGCTCTTCGGCGTTTTTCTTCGACAGTAGCAGGATCATGTCCTGATCGCCTTTGATCTCGCCGCTCATCAGCCGCATGATCTGCTGACGCAGGTTAGGCATTTTGCCGGACAGATCGTCGAGGGTCTCGAACGGGATCTCGCACACCATCGAGGTTTCCAGCGCCTGGGCGAAGCTCGGGTGCTTCAGGCCGCCGATGGCATCGAAGCCCACCAGGTCACCCGCCAGGTGGAAACCGGTGATTTGCTCGTCGCCTTGCTCGGTGATGGTGTAGCTTTTGATGGTCCCGGAACGGATCGCGTACAGCGATTTCAGCTCGTCGCCGGCCTTGAACAGGGTCTGGCCTTTCTGGATGGGCTTTTTCCTCTCGATAATGTTGTCGAGCTGGTCCAGCTCGTGAGCATTAAGGGTGAAAGGAATGCACAGCTGGCTGATGCTGCAGTCCTGGCAATGGATCGCACAACCACCAGACTGGATACGACGAATCACGCGTTTTTCCGGGATCATAGATTACGCTCATTCAATAATTGATATGAGTCAATTTTAACATCTTTTGCTGCAGCTGATAAGGGTGGCATTAGCATGAATAGGGGTATTGTGTGCGAATTTTGCGCACACATGCCGCCGATTATTCTGTATTGCGCTGAAGTCGCTAGATTTATTTGGCACTTATGGGCAACGTGCGATTGTCTTCGCGGCGGCGCGAGCCGGGCAATCGCCGCGAGCGGCCTTTGCGGCGTGCATCGGCAAATTTTAGCGACGTGAATCAATCATCCTTTGACACATCTGCTGGCGAAAGCTTGTCGCATTCATCTGAATCCTCACCGCAAAGCCGCGCGGCGTCGGCGTTAAGCTGAAGGTCAGAAAGGCAGCTGAACAATCCTGTTTGGGAGTGGATGATGAAAAAGAGCATATTGTTGATGGCGGTTGCCGGGGTGTTGATGACGGCCAGCGCCGCCGCCTTCGCCCACGGCTATTACGGCCACGGCTACTACCGGCATGGCTATTACTATGGTGGGCCGCGCGTGGTGATCGGCGTGCCCTGGGGGCCGCCGCCGCTCTATTATCCGCCGCCACCGGTGGTGTATGTCACACCGCCGCCGCCGCAGACCTATATTGAAAAGCCGCCGAGCTACGCCTACTACTGCCGCCGTCCGGCGGGCTATTACCCGCAGGTACCGCGTTGTCCCGACGGTTGGATGAAAGTGGTGCCAGACGGTCCGTTCTCCCGGTGATTAAAGGCGGTGCGTGATGAGACACTCTTTTGCTTTCCCGCTAGTGGCGCTGGCCGGGCTGTTGGCCGGCTGCGTCTCTGCGCCTTCCGGGCCGGGGGTCACTGCGCTACCCGGTACGGGGAAAAGTTACGAACAATTCAATCGCGATGAGGCCATATGCCGCGGCTATGCGCAAAACAGCCTCGGCGGCGGCGCGCAAACGGCGGCCAATTCGGCGACGGGGACGGCGGTGGCGGGAACGGCCGTCGGCGCGGCGGCCGGGGCGTTGATCGGCGCGGCATCCGGTCATGCCGGCCCCGGCGCGCTGATCGGCGCGGGCGGCGGGTTGCTGGTCGGCAGCGCGATGGCCAATAACTCAGCCTGGCGCAGCAGCGATGACCTGCAAGACCGCTACGATACCGTGTATACGCAGTGCATGTACGCCAAAGGCAACAAGGTGCCGGTGGCCTACGGTTATGGTGAGGCCACCTCATCGCCGGTGCCGCCGGACTACTATCCCGCCGCCCCGGCGGAGGGCGTACCGCCTGACTATGTGCCGCGTTAGCGCGAGAGCAGATCCTGCGGCAGGTAGCCTTCGTGCTGCAGCAGCCACTGTTTGCGCTGTACGCCGCCGGCATAGCCGGTCAGCGCGCCCTGTGAACCGATCACCCGGTGGCAGGGCACCACGATGCTGATCGGATTTGAACCGTTGGCCATGCCGACCGCGCGCGAGGCGGTCGGACGGCCGATGCGTTGCGCCAGTTGGCCGTAGGTCAGGATCTTGCCGCAGGGGATTTGGCGCAGCTGTTGCCACACGGTTCGTTGGAACTCGGTGCCGGCGGTCATCACCGGCAACCGATCGATAATGCCCAGTTCCCCGGCGAAATAGCGTTGCATGGCGTCGGTCAGCCCGCTGGGATCGCGCTGTTCGCGCAGGGTGAAGCGATCGGCGCGGTAGTGGGTATTCAGCAGCTTCATCAGGCGCGCTTCGTGATCGGTCCAGTCAATCGCCCGCAGGCGCCCCTGTTCATCGGCAATCAGCACCAGTTCTCCCACCGGCGTAGCGGTACGATCAATCAAAAAAGTCTGCATCTGGATCACTCCTCGGTTTAGTAAAGCGATTATCGCATGAAACGGAGGGAGACGATGGCGGATTTCGGACATGCTGATGGGCAACCGCAGGGTTGCCCGAATAGCCGGCGCACGGTAAGGCAGATCGTCATTGTTCGTTAAATCTATAAATTAAATTTATAAGTTACCGATACAAGTTATGTCTTGTTTATTATTTCATCAAGCATTAACGCTTTGGGGTTACTTATAGTTGATGGTTACGCGTTTTAAATGTGGGTCGTTATTCACTATTTCGCTGGTGACGGTAGAGACTAATTCTTTTGGCATCTCTTTTAACGGCGTTGAAATATAACCATTCCGGTTTTCCGTCACTTTACCGAAGCAGTTTGAGATGAGCTGGTCGTTTTGGTGTTTGATGGTGCAGGCCGGCGTGGTAATGGTGCCGGTAAAACGCACGACGCCAGAGGCAACCTGGCTGCCGGAAAGCGGTTTTGCTTGCAGAGCGAAGGGCAGAATGACCAATGCGCTTAATACGGCTAAGTAATGGTTCATACGCTGTTCCTCTCAGAGTAAAAACACTGCCAATTAAAAAACAAGCGTGCTTGCTTTCATCAAATAAGCTATTTCGTCTGGCGAAATAAAAAACGAATGGGCAAGAATCCTACTGCCTGCATCCAATGAATTTGATAATAGGGAGGTAGGATGAGTAAAACCATGATTTGGATCATAGTGAAGGCCAGTTAATGATTTCCGGCGCGGGTGGGGTAAAAGGCTGTGATCGTTCTCTCAGGAAAGTCGGGAGTGGCGGGCAGTTTTCGCCCCCGTTGAGCCGTTGCCGTCTCCGGGGGCGAGCGCGGGATTACAGCATGCCGCTGCTGCCGCAGATGCGGATCTTTTCCGCTACCACTTCTTTCATCGCCAGCTTGCCGGGGACGATGTATTTGCGCGGATCGTTAGCATCCGGGTGCTGTGAAAAGTAGCTTTTCACCGCATCGGCGAAGGCGATTTTCAATTCGGTGGCGACGTTGACCTTGCAGACGCCGAGCGAAATCGCGCGCTTGACCATCGCTTCCGGAATGCCGGAGGCGCCGTGCAGCACCAGGGGCACGTCCACCTGTTCGCGGATCAGCGCCAGGCGCTCAAAGTCCAGCTTCGGCTCGCCGTGATACAGGCCGTGGGCGGAACCGATCGCCACCGCCAGCGAATCGATGCCGGTGGCGGCGACAAACTCGCGTGCCGCCATCGGGTCGGTATAGAAGCTGTCCGCGGTATCGACGATCAGATCGTCTTCCTGCCCGCCCAGGCGGCCCAGCTCCGCCTCCACGCTGGCGCCGTAGCGGTGGCACAGGGCCACTGCGGCAGCCACCTTGGCGATGTTCTGCTCGAACGGCAGATGGGAACCGTCGATCATCACCGAGCGGATACCGCTTTTCACCTTGTGCTCGATGTCGTCCAGCTCTTCGTGATGATCCAGATGCAGCGCCAGCGGCAAATCGTAGCGGTGCGCGGCCGATTGGCAAATGCCGATCAGGTAGTCGGTGCCGGCGTAGCTGAAGGTGCCGGGCGTGCCGGCCATGATCACCGGTGAGCGCAGCTCGGCGGCGGTCTCCGCCACCACCTGCACGGTTTCCAGATTGTGGACGTTAAACGCCGGAACGGCGTAACCCTGGCGCTGTGCCTTGAGCAGCATTTCTCGATTGGCTATCAGATACATGGGATCTCCTTACAACTCAGGGGAGGGAAAACGGTAAATCGTCACGCCTTTCACCACCCGGTTGACCTCGCCGGTCGGGCAAGGGTTGTCCGGGGTCAGCCCCAGCGCCAGTGAACTCTCGAAGGCCAGCATCTGGGTGAACAGCAGATACGGGAACAGCAGCCAGATATCGTCAGCCGCATCGTGAATATGCAGCAGGGCGTCGGACAGAGGTTGGCGTTCGCCGGTCAATCCGACCAACTGCATCGCCAGCCCGTCGCGCTGCAGCTCGTTCCACAGATCGCGGTCATACTGGCGGGCGTAGTCGTCGTGGGAGAACATCAGCACCACCAACGTCTGGCCGTCGACCATGAATTTCGGGCCGTGGCGCAGGCCGAGCGGCGAGTCGTAGCGTGTAACGATGCGGCCGGCGGTCAGCTCCAGCATCTTGAGCGAGGCCTCTTCGGCGAGGCCGATAAAGCAGCTGCCGCCGAGGGTGATGTAGCGGCGGAAGCCGCTGGCGGCCAGCGCTTTCACCTGCGCCTGCAGCGTTTCACGCAGTTCTCGGCAGCGCTGTACCATGGCACTCAGCGGTGCCTGGGCGGCCTCGAGCGACGTTGGGCCGAGCAGCAGCGCGGCGCTCAGCATCATGCAGCTGAAGCTGGAGGTCATGGCGAAGCTCTGATCGTTGGAGCCTTGCGGCATCACCAGCGAACAGACGTTGTCACGCCGATGCGCGTACTGCGCCAGCCGGCTGTCCGGGTTGCACACCAGCATCAGGTGATAGCTTTCCGGCAGCAGTTGGTCGGCCAACTCCACCGTCGCCACGCTTTCCGGGCTGTTGCCCGAACGGGCGAAGGAAACCAGCAGCGTCGGCCGCTCAGGGTCGAGATACTGCCGCGGGTTGGCGACGATATCGGTGGTGCCGTAGGCCACCACGTCGCGGCCGGTGCGTTCGCGCAGCCAGGGCGCCAGGGCGCGGCCGGCGAACGCCGAACTGCCGGCGCCGCACAGCACGATCTGCAGGCGCGGATCGGCCAGCAGCGGCGCCAGGAACGGCTGCCACTGCGCTTGTTGATCCTGCAGCTGCCGGTGCAGCATCGCCCACAGGTCCGGCTGTTGCCAAATCTCGGCGGCGGTGTGCCAGGCGTTGCGCTGCTTCAGCCAATCCGCCTCGTAAGAGAAATACGCGTTCATGATGACAGCTCCTTAAAAAGCCTCGGTTAACGGTCGGCGATAATCACGTCGATCCCTAAATGGTGCAGCGCCTGCAGGTAGTGCTCCGGAATGCGGCTGTCGGTGACCAGGCGGTGGATCTGGCCGATTTCGCGGATCATGCAAAAACTGGTGCGGCCAAATTTGCTGGCGTCGGCGATGGCGATCACTTCACGCGCCACCTCGCACATCACGCGGTTCAGCTGCGCTTCGCCCGGATCCGGCGTGGTGATGCCGCTCGCGAGATCGAAACCGTCGACGCCGAGAAACAGCTTGTCGAACCGGTACTGGCGCAGTTGCTGTTCGGCGGCGGGGCCGTACAGCGACCAGGCCTTGCGGCGCACGCTGCCCCCGACCACCATCAGATCGATCTGCTCGTTGTTGGCCAGCTCGAAGGCGATGTTCAGCGCGTTGGTCATTACCACCAGATCCTTTTTGCCCGCCAGCTGCGGCGCCATCTGGCTGGTGGTGGAGCCGGAGTCGAGGATGACCGCGTCGCCGTCTTCGATCAGCGCCGCCGCCGCGCAGGCGATGGCGTGTTTCACGTCGCGATTGATACGGCCCTTGTCCTGCAGCGGGCGGTCGAAGGCGAACTGTTTGTTCAACATGGCGCCGCCGTAAGCGCGTACCGCGCAGCCGTGCTTTTCCAACTGGCGCAGATCGCTGCGGATGGTGACGCTGGACACCGAAAACTGCTGGCTGAGCTGCTCCACGCGCACCGTGCCCTCGCGGCACAGCTGGTCGATAATTAATTCCCGGCGTTTTGCGGTATTGATCATTAACGCAGACTCCTGATTTACCTGTAGCCGTGCCCGACCGCGGCTTAATAAGCCGCAGCGAGACCGACCGGAGCGCTTTCAGTTGTTCGTGGCGAATTACAGCAAACGAAACACTGAAATGCAATCGATTAATTTTAAAATATCTATATCTATCAGGTGTTTATATTTAATTTTGCTTTCAGTTTAATGCCAACCGAAAGCGGTATTAACGCAAAGTGAAAACGGCAAATTCGTTATTTTTCAGTCGACAATTCTCGCTATGACCTCATTCGGCCCCGCGACGGCGAAAGCCGCAGCGATCATTCGACAACCGCCGGGCTTTCACTGTTTTTTTATGCCGCCGTTTGTAATAGCGCCGCGCCGCGCACGCCGCTGCTGTCACCGTGCACCGGCGGGAATACCGCTGCCGGTTCCACGCCCGGCAGCAGCCAGCGCCGCATTGCCGTCGGCAACAGCGGATACAGCTCGCCGACGTTGGACAAGCCACCGCCCAGCACGAAGGCATCAACGTCCAACAGCAGTTGCAAACCGGCCAGCGCGCTGGCCAGGATGTCGACGTACACGGTCATTAGCCACTGTGCGTGCGCATTCCCCGCGCGGTAGCTGGCGACCAGCGCCGGCACGTCGGCGGCCGGATGGGCAAAATGGCGGCTCAGCGCCAGCAGCCCGCTGCCGGAGACGTAGCGTTCAAAACAGCCGGTCAACCCGCAGTTGCAGCGGAACAGCGGCAGATCGTAACGCTGCGCCAGCTGGGCCGAGATCGGCATATGGCCCCATTCGCCTGCCAGTCCGTTGCGCCCCTTGTGCAGTTGCCGGTTCACCACCAGGCCACCGCCGGCGCCGGTGCCGATGATGGCGCCGAACACCAGCGGCAGGTGTGCGGTTTGCGGCGTACTGGCTTCCGACAGCGCGAAACAGCGGCAATCATTCTCGATGGCGATCGGCCGCGCCAGCGCCTGCGTCAAATCATCCGCTAGGCAATGCCCGGTCAGGCAGGGCACGTTGACCGCCAGCTGGCGGCGGCTGACGGGATCGGTGATCCCCGGCAGGCCGATGCCAATGCTGCCGCGTGTGTGCAGCTCGCGATCTGCCTGCTCGACCAGCCCGGTGATGCAGGCCACGAATTCGCCGTAATCGCTGGTAGGGGTGCGCACCCGCTGGATCAGCACCTGATTGAGTCGGCGATCGTAAGCGGCCATTTCAATCTTGGTGCCGCCGATGTCGAAGCCGTAACGCATCTCTGTTGTGGCCATGCTTCAGGCTCCGTTCAGAGCGATCACCGCCGCTTCACGGCGTGCGCGTTCGGCGGCGAACACCATCAGGTGGCTCTCCAGCGCTTCGGCCGGGCCGGCCAGCACCTGGCTCGGATCGTTGGCGCGAATGGCCGCGATAAAGTGCTGCATCAGGTAGTAGTCGCCGCCGCCGTGGCCGGCCATGGCGTGCAGATCCTGGCCGGCGTCGGTGTCGTAATGCGTTTCGCCGTCGTCGAGGAACGAGGTGATGCGGATATGGCGGCCGTCGCCTTCCAGGCAGCCGCGGCTGCCGAAAATGCGGGTGTGGCGATCTTCGTGGCGAGTGAAGGCCGTCATGGTGAACGACGCAGTGCGGCCGCCGGCGAACTGCATGTTGACCACTTGATGGTCGACCACGTTATTGTCGCAGCGGTAAACGCAGCGGCCGTAGGGCCCGTCGCGCAGCGCCGCCCGCAGCGTCGTCTGGTCGGGTTCCGGCGTCAGCACCCGCAGAAAGCCGGGCGTGGCCTTGTGGTCGTCGCCCAGATAGATGCGTTTGGCGGAATAGGGGCAGGACGCCTCCACCGCGCAATCCAGGCAGTTGTCCGCCGCGCCGGCCGGTTGGTTTTCCCGGCGGAAGTGGCGCAAGTTGCCGAAGGAGCTGACCTGTTCGCAGGGCTGCTCCATCACGTAGCGGATCCAATCGATGTCGTGGCAGGATTTCTGCAGCAGCATAAACGCGGCCTGCCTATCGTTGCGCCAGTTGCCGCGCACGAAGGAGTGCGCCTGATGCCAGTAGCCGACCGGCTCCAGGTGTTGCAGGCTGACGATGTCGCCGATCGCGCCGTCGCGCAGCAGCTGTTTGAGCTTTTGGGTATAGCGGGTATAGCGCAGCACGTGGCCGACCGAGAAGATCAGCTTTTGGCGCACGACCTCGGCGACGATGGCCCGGCACTCGTCGGCGTCCGGCGACAGCGGTTTTTCCAGCAGCATGGCGTAGCCCTGACGGGCGAAGGCCAGCGCCGGCTCCAGGTGCATCTGATCCTGAGTGCAGATCAGCACCGCGTCGGCCAGCTTGCCGGCGTCGGCGGCCTGGCGCCAGTCGGTGAAGACGTTTCCCGGCGCGATGGCATGCTGCGCCACGAACGGCTCGCGGTAGGCATCGCGCGGTTCCGCCACCGCCACCACCTGCATCAAATCGGGGTGCGCCAGCGCATAGCGCGAGTAGATTTCACCGCGCGCACCGGCGCCGACCACCAGCACCCGCACCGGGCGCTGGGCAACGTTGTTGGGTTGTGTTGACGACATTGCTGATACTCCGCTGTTGTTATTTGAGGTTTTGGCCGCTGAGCTCGTCGAACAAATGCGCGCGCGTCAGATCGAATGCCAGATGAATGCTTTCGCCGAGGCGCGGCTCCCAGTCCGGCAGCGACGCCATGCGCAACACGAAGCGCAGGTCGGCCAGTTCGCAGTGCAGCAACTCTTCGTTGCCCATGCGCTCGATGGTGACGATCTGCGCCGGGAAACAGTTGGCGCTACCGGGTGCGCACAGCCGCAGGGACTCCGGCCGGATGCCGAGACACACCCGCGCATGCGGGTAGTCCGCCAACTGCCGTTGCAGCGCCGCCGGCAGATCGAGCTGGTGCTGCAGGCCGATGCGCAGTCGCACCGTTTGGTCGTCGCGCACGATCGCCAGATCGTGCAAATTCATCGACGGGCTGCCGATAAACTCGGCGACGAAACGGTTGGCGGGGTGGTGGTACAGGTTGATCGGTTTATCCACCTGCATGATGGCGCCGCGGTTCATTACGCAAATGCGATCGCCCATGGTCATCGCTTCGACCTGATCGTGGGTGACGTACACCATGGTGGCGGCGGCGCCTTCCTGCTTCAGCTGATTGTGCAGTTCGATCAGCTGCACGCGCATCGACACCCGCAGCTTGGCGTCGAGGTTGGACAGCGGCTCATCGAACAGGAACACCTTGGGCTTGCGCACGATGGCGCGGCCGACCGCCACCCGCTGGCACTGGCCGCCGGAGAGCTGGCCCGGCTTGCGCTGCAGCAGGTTGGTGATCTCCAGTTTTTCCGCCGCGTCGCGCACCCGGCGGTCGATCTCGGCCTTGCTCTCTTTGCCGATCAGGCCGAACGCCATGTTCTTGTACACCGTCATGTGCGGGTACAGCGCATAGTTCTGGAACACCATGGCGACGCCGCGATCCTTCGGCATGCTGTCGTTGACGCAGCGATCGTGGATCAGGATCTGCCCCTCGCTGACGCTCTCCAGTCCGGCGATCATCCGCAGCAGGGTGGATTTGGCGCAGCCGGACGGGCCGACGAACACCATAAATTCCCCGTCCTCAATTTCCAGGTTGACGCCGTGCAGCGCGTGGAAACCGTTGGGGTAGACTTTTTTAACGCTGTTTAACTGAATTCCGGCCATGTCGTTTACCTTGTCTGCGCGTTAGCCTTTCACCCCGGCGCTGGCGATGCCCTGGATGAAATAGCGTTGGAAAATAATGAACAGCATCAGCATCGGGATCACCGCCATCAGCGCCCCGGCCATCAGCAACGGGTATTCCACCCCGGCGCGGCTGGAGAGCGAGGCGAGGCCAACCGGCAGCGTCAGCTTCTCGGTGGTGGTATTGACGATCAGCGGCCACATCAGGTTGTTCCAGCTCCACAGGCCGTTGATGATGACGCAGGCGATAATGCCCGGCCGGATCAGCGGCAGCATGATGCGCCAGAAGATGGCGAAGTAGCTGTAGCCGTCGATCAAGGCCGCTTCTTCCATCTCCTTCGGCACCGCCAGAAAGAACTGGCGCAGCAGGAAGGTGGCGTAGACGCTGAAAATGCCCGGCAGCACCAACCCGGTGATGCTGTTGACCAGCCCCAGCTTCTGGACCACCAGGAATTGCGGGATCAGAAACGCCTGGCCGGGCACCATCAGGATCGACACGCACACCAGGAACACCGCGTCGCGGCCGCGAAAATGCAGGCGCGAGAAGCCATAGGCGGCCAGGGTGGCGATCGCCATCTGCAGAGTGACGGTGAAGAAGGTCGCCAGCAGCGAGTTGAGATAAAAACCGGCGAACGGGATTTCGTGCATCACCCGGCCGTAGGCCTGCAGGCTGGGGTGCGCCGGCAGCAGCGTCAGCGGGATCTGAATGCTCTCGGCCTGAGTTTTCAACGAGGTCACCAGCATCCAGATAAAGGGTACGACCGAGGCCAGCGCCGCCAGCCCCATAAACAGGTACACCAGCGTTTTCTTGCTTGCGTTCATGTGCAGCTCCTCAGCTGACTTTCAGGCGCTTGCCGATCGCCATTTGAATCAGGGTTATCACCAGCGTGACGGCGAACAGCACCACGGTGATGGCGGAGGCGTAGCCTTTTTCCTGCAGGTAAAACGCGTACTTGTAGAACAGGTTGGTGACGGTCATCACGTCGTTTTCCACCAGCGCGCGGTCGAACATCAGGAACACCACGTCGAAGATTTGCAGGATCTCGATAAAGCTCATCACCGACACGAAGAACAGCGTCGGCACCATCATCGGCAGCGTGATGCAGAAGAAGCGCCGCAGGGTGCCGATGCCGTCGATATCCGCCGCCTCGTACAGCTGGCGCGGAATGCTCTGCAGCCCGGCCAGCAAAATGATGATCTTCAGCGCCAGCGACGACCAGATGATGATGATGGACACGCTGATGCGCACCACGTCCGGATCGGACAGCCAGGCGACCGGCGCAATGTGCAGCAGGCCCAGCGCCTGGTTGATCAGGCCGAAGTCCTTGTTGAACAGCCATTGCCACACCATGGCCACCGCCGCAGGCATGGTGACCGCCGGCAGGAACAGCAGGGTGCGCAGCAGGCCTTTGCCACGGATGTTCTGATTGAGGCCGATCGCCAGCAGCAGCGACAGGCTCAGGCTGATCGGCACGCACACCACCACGTAGAACAAGGTGTTGGCGGCGGCGGTGTAGAAGTCGTCGTCTTCGAACAGGTTGAGATAGTTATCGACGCTGATGCTGCTCCAGCGCATGAACTGGTTCAGATCGGTAAAGCTGTAAAAAATGTTTTGCAAAAAGGGGATCAGGTAAAACACCGTCACCCCCAACAACAGCGGCAGGATCATCACCCAGCCCCAGAAGCGTTCGGCGCGTTCGAGCCGATTGAGCGCGGGGCGGGCGGTGCGCCGGGATGGTTTCAGGGTGACCGTAGCCGTTTCTGCCAGCGACATGTTGCCATTCCTCACCTATGACGTTCAGCGTGGGTCCACCGCGGCGCGCGCTCGGGGCAGCGCGCCGCGGTGGGGCGATTACTGCTCCATGACGCGCGCGATCTTCTTGACCGATTTGTCCATTTCCTGCTTAGCGTCCGCGCCCATAAAGATCTTCTTCAGGCTGGCTATCCACATGTTCTGCCACTTCGGCGTATTGGTGCCGGCGGTGGGGTAAGCTTGGGTCACTTCAAGGGTCTGGATATAAGGCGAAACGTCGACTTTCTGAATCTGCTGCGCCCAGACCTTGGCCGCCGTCTTGTTGGCCGGGATCACCACCTTGGCCAGCTCCGCCTGCGAGGCTTCGCTGCTCATGAAGGCGATATATTTCCAGGCGGCCTGCTTATGGGCGCTTTTGGCCGACATGGCGAAGGCCAGGCTGTGCGCCACGCCGGACTGGCGTTCAATTTTCGGCATCATCACCACGCCGATGTGGTCGTTGATCAGCGGGTTATTGGCGAACGGTGCCGCCAGCCAGGAGCCGGCATAGACCATCGCGGCGCGGTTGGACTGGAAGATGTTCTCGGTTTTGACTTCGCTCATCTGCTGGGCGCTCGGCATCAGGCCGTCTTTCATCATGCCCTGCAGCTGCTGGTAGACCCAGATGGATTTGTCGTTGGCAATGTCGGTGGGCTGGCCGTCTTTCGGCACGATGTGATTGCCGTTTTGGAACAGCAGGTTCATGTAGCTGTCCTGGCCGTCGATGCTGAGATCCATCACCAGCGGGAAGGCGGCGCCTTTCAGCCCGCTTTTCAGGGCGGTGGCTTTGTTTTTCAGATCGTCCCAGCTCCAGTCGCTGGTGGGGTAGCTGACGCCGGCCTGATCGAACAGTTTTTTGTTGTACCACACGGCGATGGAGTCGACGTCGCGCGGAATGGCCATCTGTTGGCCGTCATATTGGTAGGCTTTCACCGAGCTGGCGACCACGTCATCCAGCTTAAGGGCCGCTGTCCTTAATATAAGGCACCAGCGGCTCCATAATGCCGTTTTTGGCATATTGCACAAAATAAGGCATATTGATCCAGAATATATCCGGCGCCACGCCGCCGGCAGCAGCGGAATCCAATTTAACGAAATATTGTGCAGAGGGCGTTAATTCTATTTCTATTTTTATATCCGGATTGGCTTGTTCAAAGCGTTTGGCGATCTCCTGTTCGGCGGGTAATTGGTTTCTGTCCCAAACGGCATAGCGCAATGTTATTTTATCTGCGGCGTGGAGCAGGGTGGGTAATAATAATGCGCTGGCAAGAATAGAGTGCGCCAGCAGGCGGCCGGTATTTTTTATCGGTGACATTGCTTTCCCCTCGGTGAGCGACGAATAACGTTTTTCGCAACGTAAATTCTTTCTATCCCTTAACTTTCAATGTGTCAATACACCCCCGGACGCCCAAAAATGGGGCGTGAATGTTTCGTTGTTGTTAAAATCGAAAGGCTTTCACGGCCAAGTGAAAGGTAGGTTTGTTCACATTTCGTTAACGTATTGATGGGCTTTCTCCCTGCTGTCGCGGCATTTAGCGGCCCTCGCAGGCATAGGAATAACTGATAACCCCTGCACCATAATGGGGATTAAAAACATTTTTATTGTGCAAGCATCAGCTTCTTTCATTTTTGTGATGTAAATAAACAAAAAAATCGGCTTGCGGTAGTCAAAGAAGGGCGTGGGAACGATTTTTATTACCGGCTATTGTCTGTGGCGATAAAAGGCGCTAGCCTGAATTTCACCGTGTTTATTCATTAAAAATAAAGAGGGCCGAACATCATGCGCCTGTCTCTGGTATTTACCCATTGCCTGGAGAAAGTATTTCATCGCCACAGCGTGCCACCTATTTCCGTGGAGGAACGGCTGAGCGGGTTAAATAACGAGGTGCTTTCCTGGCAGGCGGTGTACTGTTTGCAAACGCCGGGTAACGAAACCCGCCATGAGTTGTGTTATCAACTCGACGGGCCGCTGGCGGAGTATATCAGCGTGCGCCAGGTGCAATCGGTGCCGAGCGGTTTTCCCTGTTATCGCGAGACCGACGAGAATTACCTGACGACCGAGCCGGGGTTATTTCCCGATCCGCTGATACCGCTGCCGCAACGGCGTTTTTTCGCCGCCTGCCGCTATTATGGCAGCCTGTGGCTGACCCTGACGCCGCCGGCCGACGCACAGCTGGCCGGCGACTTTCCGTTGACCCTGCGGCTGCTGGATGCGCAAACCGGAGAAGCGCTGGCCGAGGCCACGCTGACGCTGCATCTGGTGCCGGCGGCGTTGCCGCCGCAAACGCTGTTGCATACCGAGTGGCTGCATACCGACTGCCTGGCGGATTACTATCGCCTGGCGGTGTTCAGCCCGGATTACTGGCGCGCGGTGCGCAACTTTGTGCGCTGCGCGGTGCATGCCGGCGTCAATATGCTGCTGACGCCGCTGTTTACGCCACCGCTGGATACCGCCGTCGGCGGCGAACGCACCACGGTGCAGCTGGTCGGGGTGACGCGTTCGGCGCAGGGGTATGGCTTCGATTTCAGCCGCCTGGCGCAGTGGGTGGCGTTGGCGCAGGAAGAGGGCATCGAGCACTTCGAAATCGCGCCGCTGTTTACCCAATGGGGCGCGGCGCATGCGCCGAAGATCGTGGTGGAGGAGCAGGGCGAGGCGCGACCGCTTTTCGGCTGGCACACCGATGCGCAGGGCGAGGCGTATCAGCGTTTCCTGCAGGCGCTGCTGCCGGCGTTGACCGCCTGGTTCCGCGAACGGGGGCTGGAACGGCAGGTGTGGTTCCATGTTTCCGATGAGCCGACGCTGGACAACCTGGCGGCCTACCGGCGCGCCAGCGCCGCGCTGCGGCCGCTGCTGGACGGCTTCCGCACCTTCGACGCGCTGTCGGATTTCGCTTTCTATCAGCAAGGCCTGGTGGAGACCCCGGTCGCCGCCACCGATCATATCGAGCCCTTTATCGAACACCGGGTGCCTGGCCTGTGGGCTTATTATTGTTGCGTGCAGAAGACCGAGGTCGCCAACCGGTTCTTCGCCCAGCCTTCGGCGCGCAATCGCATATTGGGTGTGCAGCTGTATCTGTATCGCATCGCCGGCTTCCTGCATTGGGGATTCAACTTCTATAACAGCGCCCATTCGCGCGAACGCATCAACCCTTATGCCGTGACCGACAGCGGCCATGCGTTTCCTTCCGGCGACCCGTTCGTGGTCTATCCGGGCGAGGATCTGCAGCCGGTGGAGTCGCTGCGTCTGCGGGTGCTGCACCAGGGGCTGCAGGATATGCGCGCGCTGCAGCTGTTGGAGAGTTTGACCGACAGGGCGACGGTGGAGGGGCTGATCGAACGCGAACTGGGCATGCGCATCACCTTCAAGCGTTATCCGCACCAGGCCGAGCCGCTGTTGCGCCTGCGAGAAGCGGTAAACCGCCGCATTGAAGCGTTGCTGGCCCCGAGGTGAGGTCAAATGGGGGCGAAAATGCGTCTTTCGCTCCCAAATCGCCATTACTTTGCTATACCTGATAGTCGATGGATTCATTTTATTGTCATGTAACTGACACGTCAGAGTCACGGCTCTGGCTTAAGTTTGCAGCGACTACGTCAGGAGATAACGCGATGTTCAGCCTGGATTCTCTGTTGCAAGATGCATTTCCACACCGCAATACCCCTGCCTGGCAGCGCAGCCTGCTAAGAACCCTTCTCTTCGAAAAAGAATTCAAACAGTTCGCCGCCGACTATCCCCACCTGAAAGGGCTCGATCTGATCGAGCAGGTGGTGGACTACTTCAACCTCAGCTGCGAGCTGGTGGACGGCGATCTGGAAAATATCCCGAGCCAGGGGCCGGTGGTGCTCGTGGCCAATCACCCGATCGGGTCGCTCGACGGCCTGGTGCTGCTGCGTGCCGTCGCGGCGGTACGTCCGGATGTGAAAGTGGTGGCCAGCCAGCTGCTGACCTACATCGAGCCGCTGCGCAACCTGTTCGTGCCGGTGGATAACGTCGCTTATAAGACCAGCCGCAAACAGATTGAAGGCATGCAGCAGCAGTTGGACAATCAGGGCGCGCTGATCCTGTTCCCGGCCGGCGAAGTGTCGCGCATGAGCCCGAAAGGCATCCGCGACGGCCACTGGCATACCGGTTTTCTGCGTCTGGCCGCCAAGGCGCGCGCGCCGATCGTGCCTATTCATATCAGCGCGCGCAACAGCAACCTGTTCTACTTTACGTCGCTGGTCTACCGTCCGCTGTCGACGCTGCTGCTGGTGCGCGAAATGTTCCAGCAGCGGGGCGGGCGCATCAAGATCCGTGTCGGCGGCCGCGTGCCGTTCGCCAACTGGCACGACGGCCACACCAGCGCCAAGGATCTGGCGGAGCGTTTTCGCCGCCACGTCTATCGCCTGGGCCAGGGTAAGCCGGGGCTGTTCGCCAGCGAATCGCCGATCGCGCTGCCGGAAGAGCGTCTGGAGCTGAAAAAGGCGTTGGCGAACTGCGAACGGCTGGGGGTCACGCCGGACGGCAAAACCATCTACCTCTATCGTCGCCACGATGAAGCACGCACGCCGATCCTGCGTGAGCTGGGGCGCCTGCGCGAGATCGCTTTCCGCGCGGTGGGGGAAGGTTCCGGCCGCCGCCGCGATCTGGACAGCTACGACGACGATTACTACCACCTGGTGCTGTGGGATGAGGAGGAGCTGGAGATCGTCGGCGCCTACCGTTTTATCCCCACCGCCGAACAAATCGAACGCAAAGGGCTGGAAAGCATCTACAGCAACAGCCTGTTCCACTACGACCGCGATATGGAACCGATCCTGGCGCAGGGCATCGAGCTGGGGCGCAGCTTCATTCAGCCGGCCTATTGGGGCAAACGCGGGCTGGACTATTTGTGGCTGGGCATCGGCGCCTATCTGTCGAAATACCCGCAGTACCGCTATCTGTTCGGCCCGGTGTCGATCTCCGGCGGCATGCCGCTGGCGGCGCGCGATTTGCTGATTGCCTTCTACCGGCTTTATTTCTCGCCGGATCACGCCTTCGCACAGTCGCGTCGGCCTTATCCGGCGTCGCTGCCGCAGGTGCTGGCGCAGTTTGCCGGGGACAACTACCAGGAAGACCTGGTGCGGTTAAAGAGCCTGCTCAGCAACATCGGCTGCTCGATCCCGACGCTGTACAAACAGTACACCGAGCTGTGCGAACCGGGTGGGGTGCAGTTTATCGACTTCGGCACCGATCCGGCGTTCAACAACTGCATCGATGGGCTGGTGCTGGTGGATACCACGCGGCTCAAGCCGTCGCGCTATCAGCGTTATATCGCGGTGCACCAGCCACAGCCAGCCGAGACGGCATGATCGGCGTCTGACTCATGCCTTTTTGATCTAAGTACGACCTTGGGGCCGGCGACGGGATGGCGTTACGATAACCGTTTTGCTTTCCACCGCCGGAGCCTGTCATGCCTCACTCGTTTATCCCGCCGCTATTGTCCGCCGATGAACCGCCTGCCGCCGCCGTTGAAATCCCGCATGGCAAGGCGCCATTTTTGCTGCTGTGCGATCACGCCGGCAAGACGATACCGCGATCCCTCGGCGATCTCGGTTTGCCGCCGGGGGAGATCGAACGCCACATCGGTTGGGATATCGGCGCGCTGAGCGTGTCGCGCCATCTGAGCCGCCAGTTGGACGCCACGCTGATTCATCAGCGTTACTCACGGCTGGTGATCGACTGCAACCGGGCGCCTGGCATCGCCAGCTCGATCCCGCCTTTGTCCGAACTGACGCCAATCCCCGGCAATATCGGTATCGACGCCGAGCACGCGCTGGCGCGCGAACGCGAGGTGTTTTTGCCGTATCACCACGCCATCGACGATCATCTGGGGCAATGCCAACTGCGTGAATTGCCGACGGCGGTGATCGCCATGCACAGCTTTACGCCGGTGTTTAAAGGGGCATCGCGCCCCTGGCAGGTGGGGCTGCTGTTTAATCGCTACCCGGAATTTGCCCATCTGCTGGCCGAACTGCTGCGCGAAGAAGGGGATTTGCAGGTGGGTATTAACGAACCTTATGCGATGACGGACGCCACCGATTACACGTTGCCGGTTCATGCGGAACGCCGCGGTTTGCCTTACGTCGGCATCGAAATTCGCCAGGATCTGATCGCCGATGAACGCGGGCAGCAGGCGTGGGCGAAACGTTTCGCACGCCTGTTGCCGCAGGCCTGGCAACGCTGGCAAATTTGACTTTAGGAATATTCCCAGAGATGATAACCGTAAGGAATACGTAAGACGTCATTAGAAAAAAAGTCAGGAGAGACGTGTGGAGCACAGCGATAACGGACTGTTTATCAAACGGGAGCGTTTTGAAGTTCTGGCGATTCTGCGTGAAATTTGCAAACAACGCACGCCGCTGCGCGTAGAAAATCAGCAGCACCGGTTTCAAAGTCTGTTATTGAGCGTCGGGCCGGACAATATCGTGTTTAGCGGTGAGGAAGCCTCGAGCGCCATCGACGGCGCCTGCACCATCGTGATTGAAAGCCACGACGCTAAAATCTAGTTTTCCGTCGGCCAGGCGGAGCTGACCGAACATCAGGGCGTCCAGGCCTGCTCGACCCGTTTGCCGCAGGAGCTGGTCTATATACAGCGCCGTCGCCAATTCCGCATCACTACGCCGCACTGGCGCCAATTTTTCTGCACCGGCGAATACCCGGACGGTACGCCTTATGAGCTGCGGATCCACGATCTGTCCGCCGGCGGCGTCGGTTTGCGCTTCGACGGCCCGCTGCCGGATTTCTTCCAGCCGGGCTTGCAGTTCAAGAAAGCGGAGCTGGATCTGGGCAGCTACGGCAGCTTTAAGGTCAACATGGAGCTGGTGGTGGTCAACGACGATCAGGAAACTGACGACAACGACCAGGTGGTACACTTCTCGCGCCTGTCATGCCGCTTCCTCAAGCTGGGGCTGGCGATGGAGCGCAAAATCCAGAGCGCGGTGTTCGCCTTCGAGCTGGATTTCAACAAAAAGAAAAAACGCTGATAGTTATCAGGGGCGGCACGCTGCCCCTGACTCTCCACCGGCCTTACGGCTTTAACGCCCGCAGGCTGCCGATCTCTTCCCAACCGAAATGCGCCGCTTCGGCCAGGACGTCGCACACTTCGCCGCCGGCGGCAATCACTGCCGCGTCGAGTGCGGCGCCGTGCAGCAGATGGCTCACCAGCAGTGCGGTGAACAGATCGCCGGTGCCTTTGACCGCCGATTTGACCTTCGGATGGGTAAAGCACTGCGCTTCCTGCCGGGTGACCAGCATTAAGCCGACTTCGTCTTGGTGTTGCGCCACGCCCGGCGCGCTGGTGACCAGCACCCATTCAGTGGTGTCGTTCAACAGCGCCTGCGCAGCGTGTTGCGTCTGCTCTCGGCTGCTCAGAGCGCGCCCGCACAGCTGCTCCAGTTCGAAACCGTTCGGCGTCAGGCCGTTGGCCAGCCGCAGGAACGGCGAGCGATAGCAGTTGACGATGCGCTCATCCACATAGATCCCTTCACCGTAGTCGCCCATCACCGGATCGATATAGATCTTTATCTGCGGATTGAGGGCGCGCACCCGCTGCAGCCAGTTGGCCAGAATATGGCACTGCATCACGTCGCCCAGGTAACCGACGATCACCGCCCGGGTGCGTTTCATCACGCCGCGGGCGATCAGATCGTCGAGAAAGCCGCCGAACCACTCGCCAGAGATGACGCCGCCGTGCGGTTTGCCGTAATAGGGCGGGCAGCCGAACAGCACGCTGGGCACCTGCAGCGCTTCCAGCCCCTTTTTCAGCAGGGCGCGGTAGGCGATGCCGTTGCCGACGCTGCCGTAGACCACCTGAGATTGAATGCTGATCACATCGATGGACGGTGACCGCAAGGGGGAAGCTTGTTGCATGAGTTACATCCTTGGTTCGTTGTTATCCAGCCAGCGTGCGAACACCTGGCGCGCACGCTGTTCCAGCGGTGCACCGTGGCGCGCCGCCTGTTCACGCAGGGTCTGAGGCGCGATGCCGGCCAGTTCCAGCTCGCAGGCATGGCCAATCAGCCAGCGTTCGATATCGCGATGATCCGCCTCCAGATGGAACTGCAGGCCGAGTGCGAAACCCTGATAGTCGAAGGCCTGATGCGGGCAAAGCGCCGTGCCGGCGAGACAACGGGCGCCGTCCGGGATCATGAACATATCCCCGTGCCAATGCAGAACCGGCGTGTCGGCCAGCGGCGCCAGCACCGAATCCTCTTCCATCGCCGGCATGGTCAGCGGGGCGAAGCCTATCTCTTTCACGCCGAGCGAGATAACCTCAGCGCCCAGCGCCTGAGCGATCACCTGTGCTCCGAGACACACCCCGAGGGTCGGCCGCCGCTGCGCCAGGCGCTGTTTGACCAGCGCCAATTCATGGTCGAGAAAATCATAGCGCTGCTCACCGGAAAAGTGCTGGGCGGCGCTGATCGGCCCACCGAGTACCACCAACAGATCGGTCTCTTCATTATTGATAGCACGAATATCATCGCGACCGGCATCGTAATAGTCGATCTGATAGCCGCGCAGCGAGAGCAGGGAACCGAGGATGCCCAGATTTTCAAAATTGACGTGCCGAATGGCGACGGCTTTTTTCATTGTTTAACCTCGCTCGCGTGAGTGAAAGGGGCCAGCGCCAGCGATTCGCCCAGCACGGTGATGCCCTGCGCGCCGCTCTGGTAGATGATGCGGCGTTCGCTGACCTGGCTGAGCTGGACCTGATAACCCTGCGCGGACGGGAACAGCGCGCACGCCTGCTCCAGCTGATCGGCTGCCCAGGGGGTGAACAGCTGCAGGCGGGCAAAGGCTTTTCCTGCATACTGAATGTCGAGCACGTAATGTTTATCCATGGAACCCCTTACTTTTGGCCGCAGAAGCTGCTAATCTTATTTGAACTAGTACAAAAGGATTTATGTATGAATTCATTGTATGCAAAAGGTGGCGGCGCTGTCCAGATAGCCGAGCAGATCGTCGCGCGCATCAAAGACGGCGCGCTGCGGCCGGGCGAGCTGTTGCCGCCGGTACGCCAGCTGGCGGCGGAGCTGGAGGTCAACCCAAATACCGTCGCCAGCGCATACGCCCGATTGCGCGATGCCGGTCTGGTGGCGACGCGTGGGCGGGCGGGAACGGTGGTGCTGGAGCCGCCGCTGGCGGCGGTGAGTGCGGCCTATACGCCGCGTCAGGTGCCGGCGGGGATGTGCGATCTGGCCAGCGGCAACCTGGATGCCGCCCTGTTGCCGGCGTTGGCGCTGGGCGCGGCGGAGGTGTTTCCGCAACAAAACGGCTATGACATCAGCGGCGATCTGCCGGTCTTGACCAGCCTGGGGCGTGAGTGGCTCGGCCGCCAGGGCGTTACCTTGGGGGAACCTGCGGTGTTCTCCGGCGCGCTGGACGCGATGGAAAAGGCGCTGCGCAGTCATGCCCAGCCGGGGGCGGCGGTGTGGGTGGAAGATCCCTGCTGGCCGCCGCTATTGACGCTGCTGCGCCACCTGCGTCTGCGGCCGCTGCCGCTGGCGGTGGATGAACAGGGCTGTCGGTTGCCGGAAAGCGGGGTGGCCGGGGCGGTGATCCTGACGCCGCGTGCCCATAATCCGACCGGCGCCTCGCTATCCGCGCAGCGTGCGCAGCAGTGGCGAGGTTTTCTGCGCGACAACCCGCAGTGTCTGGCGATCGTCGACGACTTCTGGGGGCCGCTGTCGCAGCAGCCGCTGCATCTGCCGTTCGACGGCGATCGCGGTTTGTACGTGCTGTCGCTCAGCAAGTTTCTCAGCCCGGATCTGCGCATCGCGCTGGCCAGCGGCTGCCCGACATTGCTGCAGGCGATGCGCGCCGATCAGTACATCAGCGAGCGCTGGGTCAGCCATATCTTGCAGCAGATTGCCGCCAGACTGTGGGAACAGGCGTTGCAGGAAGGGCAATTGCAGCGGGCGCAGCAGGCGTATCAGGCCAGGCGTGATGAGCTGGTGCGGCGTCTCAACGCATTGAACCACACGGCGCTGGCGGTGGGTGAAGGGCTGCACCTGTGGTTGCCGGTGCAGTCAGAAACCGCCGCCGCGCAGCTGATGGCGCAGCGGGGATGGTTGGTGCAAGGGGGGGAACCTTTCCGCCTGAAGTGTGGCCCGGCGCTCCGCGTCAGCCTGGCTAACGTCATGCCGGCGCAGTTGGCGCCGCTGGCGCAGGATCTGGCCGACGCCATGCGGGCCAGTGCGGCGATTAACTAGGCCGGCGTCAGGCTCTCCTCCGCCAGCAGCTGCAGTGAGGTGAGCCGGGCGATCGGTTCGCCGATCGGCGTGTCGATGATGAACTCGTCCACGCCGTACCGCTGCTGCAGCTGCGCCAGCTGTTGATGCACCTGCCGCGCGGTGCCGAGCAGGATATGGCTTTCCCGCGGCTCGATGCGGTAGTCGGTGGCGCCGGCCTGCTGCACGAAGCTCTCTGCCTGCGCCAGACTGCCGACGGTCACGCTCTGCTCACCGGCCACGTGCACGCGGTATTGTCGAATATCGGCCGCCAGCGCCTCAGCCTGTCCCGCGCTTGGGGCCACGATCGCGGCCACCGCCAGCAGCGCCTTGCGGCCGCCGCTCAGTGCGGTGTAGTGCGCCAGCGCCTCGCGGATATCTTGCGGATTGCCGTTCAGGTGCGCGGCAAACACGAAGGCCCAGCCGGATTCAGCCGCCAGCGTCGCGCTCTCTTTACTGGCGCCGAGCAGAAAACGCTGGGCGGCGTGCGGCGGCAGCGGTGTGGCGCTCAGGCCCGGTTCGGCGTCGTCGTTCAGGTAGGCGGTCAGCTGCGACAGCTGCTGCGGGAATGCCGGTTTGTTTTGTCGGTCATGGGCGGCCTGCAGCGCCTGGGTGGCGAGCGGCAGCCCGCCGGGCGCTTTGCCCACCCCGAGATCGACGCGCCCCGGCGCCAGCGCCGCCAGCAGGTTAAAGTTTTCGGCCACCTTGTAGGCGCTGTAGTGTTGCAGCATCACGCCGCCGGAGCCGATGCGAATGCGCGACGTCTGGCCGAGCAGGTAGCCGATCAATATTTCCGGCGACGGGCAGGCGAGCTGCGGCGTGTTGTGGTGCTCAGCCAGCCAGAAACGCCGATAGCCCCAGCGTTCCGCCTGTTGCGCCAGATGCAGCGTGCGCGCCAGCGCCTGGGCGGCGCTTTCTCCGTCGGCGATCGGACTCTTTTCCAATATGCTCAAGGCATAAGCCATTTTTCCCGCTCCTTTCCTCATCAGATATACCTGACAAATACCATGCGGGCGGCGTGCGCCTTAATACTGATTGGCGATAGGATATTCCATTGATCCAAAACGAATTTGGATATGCGCATAACGGTAAAGCGCTGCGATGTTATCCCTCGAGCCAGGCCTTCAGACGAATGGCGTCACGGTAGTGGCCGTAGCGCGGCTGCGCGCCGAGCAGGATCATCACCACCGGCTGCCCTTTGATGGTGGTGCGCATCACCAGGCAGTGGCCGGCCTCGTCGGTAAAGCCGGTTTTCTGCAGCTGAATCTGCCAGGCCGGGTTATTGATTAAGCCATTGGAGCTGCGGTAGACCAGCTGGCCGCGGCCAGGGCGCACGATCTGCTGCTTGTCGGTGCTGAAGTGGCGGATCGACTGATAGCGATAGGCGTGATTGACCATCTTCAGCAGGTCGTTGGCGGTCGCCACATTGCGCGGCGTCAGCCCGGTCGGATCGTAGAAGCGGCTGCGTTTCATGCCGATGGCGCGCGCTTTCTGGTTCATTTTCGCCACGAAGGCCTTGCGCCCGCCGGGATAGCTGCGGCTCAGCGCCGCAGCGGCGCGGTTCTCCGAAGACATCAGGGCGATGTGCAGCATGTCGCGGCGGCTGAGTACCGAGCCGATGGTCAGGCGCGAATGGGTTTTCTTCAGCAGATCGCGATCGGCGGCGGTGACTTTGAGCTTGCCGCCCATCGGGCGTTTGCTGTCCAGGGCGACCATGGCGGTCATCAGCTTGGTGATCGAGGCGATCGGCAGCACACGGTTCGGCTGCTTTTGATAAAGCGTTTTTCCGGTACGCTGATTGACGACCAGCACCGATTTGGCATTCAACACCAACGGCGGCGGGGCAGCATGGACGGGCGCCAACACGAATAGCAGGCTGAACAGAAGAGCGGCGCCGAAGCGCCGGGCGGGCAGACGGAGAAAAGCGTGAGATAAAAGCATAGCGACGGCAATAATGACCCTAAGTGATTAAAAAATATCAAAAGAGTCTGCCCGGCAAATGTGAAGGAAATAGGGCGATAATCGCTCAAACTGTTACAACAATCCCTTTTGCCGCAGCGTGAAGCGGGTGGCCTCGTTCAGATCGTAGTCCGCCAAGCGCTCGCGCGGCACCCAGGCGTAGTCGTCAAACTCGTCGTTGATCGTCACGTCGCGGTTGGCGGCATGGCAGTCGAAAATCAGGTAAATCATGTAGATTTGCTCCTGGCTGCCGTCGGCGTAGGTTTTGATACGCACGTCGTCGCGGAAGGTCCAGGGCGTGATGCTGTCGAGGATCAGCGCGGTGCCCAGCTCTTCGCGCACTTCGCGCCGCAGCGCCTGTTCTATCTGTTCACCCGGCTCGACGCCGCCGCCGGACAGCGCCCACTGGCCGGGGAACACGCCCTTGTGCGCGGTCATTTTACACAGTAGGAAGGCGTTCTCGTTTTCAATCAGCGGGCAGACAATGATGCGTTGACGCATGGAAGACTCCTGTCAAAAAAACCAAGCCGCAGGGTAGCAGATTTGGTGGCGCGGGGCAGCGAGGAAGGTCGCGTTCTGCGCGGCGGCAGGAAATCCCATTGGCGCTTGCTATGCCACCGGCTTTGTCTTCTTCAACGGGAAATCAATCGCCGATGTGATTAAGTATCAATTAGTATGATTTCTCTTCAGGATAAAGAACGGACTTTAACCTGTCACGGAGTGGATAACACATGCTTAATGGAATAAAACCGCTGTGCCTGACTCTCTTGCTGTTGCTGTCGGCCTGCCACAGCGGGCCGGTCAGACAGCCACCTCACGACGCCACGGCGTCTGCCCCTATCGATCCAACCAAGTCGCTTTTTCCGTTGGACAATTATTCGCAGTCTGTCGATAAATGGCTGCCTCCCGGCCCACAGCGGCAGGTTGCCGTGCTGGATCCTGCCGCCCAGCAACGTCATTTTTCTGCCCTCAAATCCCACTATTTTGGCATGGGGCCGAATGATGCATCCCCCTGGAATCCGCATTACATCGCTTCCGTCTTGAGCCGTGAAGCGGAAAGCCACCGTGATGCCGCCATGGATAAATATCTTGGCAATGAAAGTGTCTCCTGGGGTGAAAACTTCAGAACTCACGCTGACCGCTGGAAACAGCAGGTCAGGAATAATGCGTCTGTCGGCATTGACAAGGCTTATCATTCTTCGGCCAGGGGTATTGCGATTAGGGAAACGCTGGTCAGGATCTTGCCGACAGACGATCCGGCTTATGACGATCCGCGTCTGGCAGGGCAAGGTTATCCCTTTGATAATTTGCAGGACTCTTCTATCCGCCCCGGAACACCGGTATACGTTGTGGCGGAAAGCCGCGATAAACGCTGGAACTACGTCATATCGCCTACGGTGATCGGCTGGGTGCATAGCGAAGATATCGCGGCGGCGGATCGGCGGTTTGTCAGCGAATGGCTGGCGCTGGCAGGGAAAAATTTGGGAGCATTCATTCAGCAGCCAGTATCTGTACAAGAAGGGGAACTGTTTTATTTTACGGCGCGCCACGGCACGATTCTGCCATTTTACCGTCACCGGCAGGGTGTTTTTAAGGTTGCCGTGCCGGTACGCCGGGAGGATGGCCGCGCGCAGATTCGCCGGATCGGTGTAGCGGAGGAGGTGTTTACCGCCATGCCGTGGAAAATGACGCCAGACCATCTTGCCACGTTGATGCGTTCGATGAGCGGCAGGCCCTACGGCTGGGGGAATTATAACTTCAATAATGACTGCTCGGCCGAACTGCGCAGCCTGTTGATGCCTTTCGGGGTGTTTCTTCCCAGGAATTCCGCCGCGCAGATACAGGCGGCAAGCCGGGTGATCGATCTCAGTCAAGCGAGCACGGATGAACGGCTGCGCTATCTCAAGGAACATGGCAAACCGTTCACCACGCTGGTCTACATTCCGGGCCATATCATGCTGTATATCGGCAACGCGACCATTAACGGCCAGAATGTCCCGATGACGTACCAGAATATCTGGGGCCTGCGCCCGGCAGATTCAAAAAGCCGCAGCATTATCGGCGGCGCAGTCTTTTTCCCGCTTCTGGCGACCTATCCGGAGGAGCCTGAACTGACCTCGCTGGCGGGCAAGGCGCAGTTTAAACTGGGTTTTATTGAGTAACGTCTGCATGCCTATCAAGTGGCCGTTTTGGCGGTCTCTTGATAGGCGATGGCAAGCGGGGTGTGTTAATTGCCTAGCCTGTCTTTGATGATTTTATCATGTTGATCCATCAGATTGGCGTAATTCCAAATAAACAATCCGCCAAGATTAAAATCCAGAACCTGATCGATAAAGTAATTTAAATTCCAGTCGGTCAATCCCCGCGTCGTCAGGGCCAAAATGCATTTTTTATTCTCGGCGCCGTTGGCCAACGATTGTTTTAATGCCGGGATGACATTAGCGAGAATATCGTCATTGCTCCACATCGCTGCGGCATAGCAGTAATGAATAAAGCGATCGCACTGGCCTGACAGAATGATTTTTCTGACTTTCTCGTTGAGCTTTTTACCATTTTCCGTATTGGGATGATTGTACGAATAGCCGGCAATAAAACCCAAGCTGGTCTCTTTACGGGCCTCTTTTAGTCGTTTCATGGTTTCGATGACGAGTTCGGTGTTCATGTTGCATTCGTCATCAAAATCGACACCGTCCCAGCCCCGATCTACCGTGGCTTTGACGATCCTCAACACTTCATCCTCATTTGTCGGCTTTTGCTGTGGGGAGCACCCGCCACCGCCATAAACCCAGAGCGTCTTTCCTTTAAAACCGGGGAGAGTATCGGGTTTGTTTTGCTTTTCCGGGCTCCATCCTGGATGCGCTGATGTGCCCGTGGTCAATCCATCAAGGTTGGTGATCATGCCATACATCATGACATCGAACTCTTTGAGGGGCTGGCTAGCCAGAGACTGGCTCCATCCGCCTGTAATAAACGTATTCATTGTCGTTATCTCCTTATTGGTCGTGTTCCTTAAATAAATATGTCTTGCGTGATGGAGGGTACCAGTCTTTATATTCATGTTGCCATTGTGCGGTCGCTGAGCGGGCAAGGGATGAAAACGATGTTGAATGACGATGACGTTTTTATGACGAAAATATTAATCATCGGGAACGCTGAAAATCATTAACGCCGATAGATAAAGATTGCTATAACTGCGGGGACGATCTGGGTTAACGGCGAGAGGCAGGGTAAGGCGTTATGGTGCAACGGTTAGCGGAAAAGATGCACAAGCTGGATTTCGATGATGAAGTGACCGGGCTGATCTACGGCTATGCGTTTCGTTCCGGTGAGCCGCCGGCGCGCCTGAACTCGCAGCAGGTTTGCCAGGCCTACCAGGCGTTGCCGCCCGGCGACGGTTTTATCTGGCTGCACCTCAATCTCAACCACGCGGCGGCGGAGAAGTGGCTGAAAAACCATTTCGCCATTTCCGATTTTTTCTTTCACGAGATTCGCCACGGCTCCCACACCACGCGCATCGAGCGCCAGGGCGACGATCTGTTCGCCGTACTCAACGACGTGATTTTCCACCCCGAGGACAGCAACCCGGAGACGGCGACGCTGTGGCTCTATTGCTGCCGTGGGCTGGTGGTCACGGTGCGTCACAAACCGGTGCGATTGATTGAACGGCTGCTCGGCCGCCTGACGGTGCTGCAGCTGGCCTCGTCCACCGAACTGCTGGCGCACCTGCTGGAAGAGCAGGAAGACGTACTGGAGCAGGTGGTGCGGCAGGCCAACCAGTATGTCGATACCATTGAGGACCGCTTGTTGACCAGCCGCGTCAAACGCAACCGCGCCGAGCTGGGGCGCATGCGCCGCATGTTATTGCGCTTTCAGCGTCTGCTGGCGCCGGAGCCGGCCGCGCTATTTCGCCTGTTGAACCGGCCGCCGACCTGGCTGAGCCGCGAGGTGGTGCAGGATCTGCGGCAGTTTACCGAAGAGTTCACCGTGGTGTTGAACGATCTGGCCAGTTTGACCGAACGCATCCGGCTGCTGCAGGAGGAGCTGGGCGCCAAGCTGATGGAGCAGAACAACCGCACGCTCTATACGCTGACGGTGATCACCGTGCTGGCGCTGCCGATCAATATCGTCGCCGGTTTCTTCGGCATGAACGTAGGGGGGATCCCGCTGGCCAGCAATCACCACGGTTTTATCCTGCTGGTGTTGCTGGTCGGCAGTTTTACGCTGATCGCCGGTTATCTGGCGTTCAGACGCAGGGACGAGACGTAATTACAGGCGGGCGCGGTACTCTTCTTCCAGCCGGGCATGGGTGCTCCAGAACGGCTGCGGCGCCCGATCGTGCAGGCGATCCAGCAGGATATCCAGATGGGTGTGCCAGCCGCCGGCGACGCTGAGCATCTCGTCGCGGTTGGCCAAGCGCCGGTGGGTCACCGTCAGCAGTACCGCGTTTCCCTGTTCCGTCAGTTCGAAAGTCACCTCGGAAGGGCGGCCCTGATCCTGTTCGGCCCAGGTAAAGCTCAGCAGACGCGGCGGGAACAGGCAGGTGATGTGGCCGCGGTTGCTGACGCAGCCGCCGTGCTGTTTGTACTTGGCCGGCGGTGGTTCGTGCTCGCCCGCCAGATCGGAGTTGCGAAACTCCAGCGCCAGCGGCGCGCCGTTTTCCAACTTCATGGCGCCGGCCGCCAGCCAGGTGGCGCGCTTGTCGGATTCGGTCAGGTAAGCCCACACCCGCTCGATGGGGCCGGGCAGCAGCCGCTGGATGCGCAGCGTGCCGGGTTCGATAATCATGCCGTAATCATTCATGGTTCACTCCTTGGGAGGAAGCTGTTCGGGCTGCAGCAGCGCCTGTTCGAGCGCATCCAGCCGTTCAGTCCAGAAATGTTCATAGGTTTGCAGCCATTGCATGGCCTGCGCCATAGGCTCGGGTTCGAGCCGGCAGATATGGTTTCTTCCTTGCACGGTGCGTTGCACCAGGCCCGCATGTTCCAGTGCTTTCACGTGCTTGGAGGCGCCGGCGAACGACATCTGCAGCGGCGCGGCCAGTTCGCCGATGCTGCGTTCACCGCCGGCCAGCGCGCGTAACATCGAGCGGCGGGTCGGGTCGGCCAGCGCATGAAAAATGGCGTCCAGCTGTGAGGAAGATAATTCAACCATATGGTTGAATATAGAACAGGCAGGCTAATATTCAACCGTTTTGTTGAATATTTTTTGCCCCGGCGAAAAACCGGGGCGAGGATCAGGCGCCGGCGTGCGTCAGCAGCGCGTTCAGCAACACGTCGGCACCGGCGGCGGCCCAGGCGGGGGTGATGTCTTCCCGTTCATTGTGGCTGATGCCGTCCACGCAGGGGATGAAAATCATGGCGGTCGGGGCGACGCGGTTAAGGTAACAGGCATCGTGGCCGGCGCCGGAAATCATGTCGCGATGGCGATAGCCCAATGCTTGCGCGGCGTGGCGTACGCTGTCGATGCAGCCCCGATCGAAAGCGATCGGAGGATACTGAAAGATGCGCTCGGCGCGAGCGGTCAGGCCGCCGTCGTTGACGTGGGCGACCGCCGCCAGCAGGCGCTGCTCCATTTGCTCCAGTGTAGCCTCCTCAGGATGGCGGAATTCGACGCTGAAAAAGACCCGGCCCGGCACCACGTTGCGTGAATTGGGGGTGATGTGCGCCATGCCCACCGTGGCGCGCGCGTCGGGCGCGAAATCCCAACCGATGCGGTTGACCGCCGTCACCAGCTCCGTAAAGCCCAACAGGGCGTCGCGGCGGCGATCCATCGGCGTGGTGCCGGCATGGGCGCTGAAGCCGACGACTTCCAGCTCGTACCAGCGCTGCCCTTGTGCGGCGGTCACGACGCCGATGTCGAGGTGTTCCGCTTCCAGAATCGGCCCTTGTTCGATGTGCAGCTCGAAGGCGGCGTGGATCGGCATGCCGCCCACCGGATGCTCACCGGCGTAACCGATGCGCTCCAGCGCGTCGCCGAGGCTGACGCCATGTTCGTCGCGGCGCGACAGGCCGTACTCCAGGTCGAAGACCCCGGCGAACACGCCGGAGGCGATCATCGCCGGCGCGAAGCGTGCGCCTTCTTCGTTGGTCCAGTTGATCACTTCAATTGCGCGTTCGGTGACGATCTGCCGATCGTTAAGCGTGCGAATAACCTCCAATCCGGCCAGCACGCCGTAGATGCCGTCGAAACGGCCACCGCGGGGCTGCGAGTCGCCGTGAGAACCGGTAACCACCGGCGCCAGCTCGGGCCGGGAGCCTTCACGGCGCAGGAACATGTTGCCCATCCGATCGACGCGCACGCTGCAACCGGCCTCCAGCGCCCAGAGGCGCAGCTGGTCGCGCGCCTGCCGATCCTCTTCGCTGAGCGCCAAGCGGGTGACGCCGTTTTCGGCGATGGCGCCGAACTGCGCCATCGCGTGCAGGCTTTGCCACAGGCGCTCGCCGTTGACCCGATACGTCATTATTCTTCTCCCGGTGTTTTGGCGGTGTAGCGGAAATCGCAGCAGGGGGCGCCGGACATGATGGTTTGGCTGCGCTGCAGCTCGACCTCCGGGGCATAACCGACAATGAACTGGCTGTCGCGCGCGCAGGAGAGCAGGTGGCCGATTTCCCCCAGCCCCATCTCGTGATACATCTCGGCGTAGCGGCAGCGGGTGACGTTATAGTCGAAGTGCTGTTCGTCCTGGTTGATCACCTCGACGCGCAGCGCATCGTCTTTTTCCCACAGGTACTGTAAGGCGGCGAAGCTGCGCAGATCCGCGCCGTTCGGCTCCTGGGCGGCGAACTGTTTGCCCGCTGCGATGGCGGCATTCTCGATGGCTTCGCCGATCACCGCCTGAGCGCGCACCTTGCCGATTTCACGCACCAGGATCTGGTAGATCGGTTTGATGATCTCCGCTTCGATCTTTCTGCGGGCCAAAATGCCCAATTCGTTATTTGCACAGCTCATCGCCTTGCTCCTCTTGATTTATTGTGGTTTGGCGCCGCCCAACACGGTTTGCGGCTGCCATTTGCCGTCGACCACCCGGTACAGGGTGAAGCTCGGCTGCTGCAGGTTGCCTTGCGCATCGAAGGCGATGGCGCCGGTCACGCCCTGGTAATGTATGGCGCGCAGTGTCGGCAGATAATCGGCCGGATCGGCCGAGCCGGCCTGTTCGATGGCGGCGATCAGCACCCGGGTGGCGTCGTAGGCGAAGGGCGCATGCAGTTCGATGTGGGTGTGGTAACGATCGCGGTAGGCTTGTTCAAACGCCTTGCCGCCCGGCATCTGTTCCAGCGGCAGCCCTGGCTCCAGCGCCACCACGCCTTCGCCTTCCCGCTGCGCCAGCGTCAGGAAGGTCTGGCTGACAAAGCCGCCGGCGCCCATCAGCTGCGCGCTCATGCCCAGCTGTTTCAGTTTGCGCGCCAGCGGCGCCGCCTGGGAGTCCACGCCGCCGAAGAAGATCAGATCGGCGTTTTTGCTGCGCACGGTGGTCAGCACGGCGCTGAAATCGACGGTCTTGTCGTCGACATACTCGCGGGTGACCGGCTGCACGCCCTGGGCCTGCAGCGATTTGATGAACTCATCCGCCAGGCCCTGGCCGAAGGCGGTGCGATCGTCGATTACCGCGATGCGCTGGGCTTTCAGCGTTTTCACCGCATATTGCCCGGCGTAGTTGCCGCCGTCGTCGTCGTGGCCCATCACGCGGAAACTGGTGTCAAAGCCTTGCTGCGTGTAGCCGTGACCGGTCGCCACCGGCGCCACCTGAGCGATGCCGGCGTCGTGGTAGATGCGTGCCGCCGGGATGCTGGTGCCGGTGTTCCAGTGGCCGACCACGCCGGCGACGCCTTCGTCGACCAAACGCTGCGCCACGGCCACGGCGGTGCGCGGATCGGACTGATCGTCCTCCGACAGTAATTTGAAGGTGACCGGTTTACCGTTCAGCGTTGGTTTTTGCGCGTTGGCGTCGGCGATCGCCAGGCGCGCGCCGTTTTCAAGATCTTTGCCGATGCGTGCAGAAGGGCCGGTCAGCGGCCCGGCCAGGCCGATCAACACGGTGTCATCCGCCAGCGCCGGGAGGCTCAGGATGATCGTCACGGCGGCCAGCGCCAACGGTTTGATGCGAAAGTTCTGCTGCATGTCATACTCCTGGTGCGGTTAAGGTAACAACGGTTATTCACCCAAATAGATCTGTTTGATTTTTTCATCGTCCAGCATGTCGGCGGAGCGGCCGCTGTGGCTCAGGCTGCCGCTGTCCAACACATAGGCGCGATCGGTAGACTCCAGCGCCAGGCGGGCGTTTTGCTCGACCAGCAATAGCGTGACGCCGTCACGAGCTAACTGTTTGATGACCGAAAAAATGGCCTCCACCACAATCGGCGCCAGCCCCATCGACGGTTCGTCCAATATCAACAGGCGCGGGCGGCTGAGCAGCGCGCGGCCCATTGCCACCATCTGTTGTTCGCCGCCCGAAAGCAGCCCGGCCGGTTGATGCAGGCGCTCGTTCAGCCGGGGGAAGGTGGCGCACACCCGTTCGAAATCGTGCCGTACCGCCGATGCGTCACGGCGCGCATAGGCGCCCAGCTGCAGGTTTTCTCGCACCGTCAGGCGGGTGAAAATGCCACGCCCTTCCGGCACCATCACCAGCCCCTGTTGCAGCAAGCGGTGCGGCGGTACGCCGCGAATCGAACGGCCGTCGAACAGGATGTCGCCCTCGAACGGCTGCAGGCCGATCAGCGCCCGCAGGCTGGAGGTCTTGCCTGCGCCATTGGCGCCGATCAGCGTGACCTGTTCGCCGGCGTTCACCGTAAAATCGATGCCTTTGACCGCATGAATGCCGCCATAAGACACTTTGAGTCGTTTAACGCTCAGCAAGGCTTCAGACATGCGCGCCGCCTCCCAGATAGGCCTGAATGACCGCCGGTTCACGCCGAACCTGCGCCGGTTCGCCTTCGGCAATCGCTTTGCCGTAGTCCAGCACCGTCAGACGATCGCACAGGCCCATGACCAGTTTGACGTCGTGTTCGATCAACAGCAGCGTTTTGCCGCTGTCTCGGATGCGCAGCAGCAGCTCGCGTAGCGCCACTTTTTCTCCGGCGTTCATGCCGGCCGCCGGTTCGTCCAGCGCCAGCAGCCGGGGCTCGGTCGCCAGCGCGCGGGCGATCTCCAGGCGGCGCTGGTGACCGTAGGCGAGATCGCCGGCGCGGTAATGGGCGAATTGGCCGATGCCGACATACTCCAGCAGCGTATGGGCCTTGTCGCGCACCGCCTGTTCCTCCTCCCTGGCGCGGCGGTGGCGGGCGATCGCCGCCCACAGACCGTTGCGGGTGCGTACGTGACAGCCGACCATCACGTTTTCCAGCACGCTCATTTCGTTGAACAGCCGCAGGTTCTGGAAGGTGCGGGCGATGCCGGCCTGCGCCACTTTATCGATCGCCTGGGGCCTGTAGCGCTGGCCCGACAGGCGAAATTCGCCCTCGTCGGCACGGTACAGGCCGGTGATCAGATTGAAGCAGGTGGTTTTACCGGCGCCATTCGGCCCGATCAGGCCGTAGATTTCCCCCTGGCGGATGCTCATGCTGACGTCATCCACCGCCGTCAGGCCGCCGAAGCGTTTGCTGACGTGGTGTAAAGCGAGCAGCGGCGTCATGCGGCGTTCCCTCTTAGGTGGCGGGCCGGCCACAGGCCCGCCGGGCGATACAGCATCACCAGGATCAGCGCCAGGCCGTAAAACAGTTGGCGGATAATTTCCGGATCGATCAGCACCTGGCCGAACAGCGCCTGCTGCAGCGGCCCCATGCTGCTGCGCAGCAGCTCCGGCAGGGCGGCCAACAGCAGCGCGCCCAGGATCACGCCGGGGATGTGCCCCATGCCGCCGAGCACCACCATCGCCAGTACGGCGATCGATTCTTGCAGGGTGAACGATTCCGGCGATACGAAGCCCTGAAACGCAGCGAACAGCGCGCCGGCCACGCCGCCGAAGGTGGCACCGATGGCGAAGGCCAGCAGCTTGAAGTTGCGAGTGTTGATGCCCATCGCCCGGGCGGCGTCCTCGTCTTCACGGATCGCCGTCCACGCGCGGCCAATGCGCGAGTTTTGCAGCCGCAGGCTGATAAACAGGATCGCCAGCAGCAGCGCGGCGAACAGGTAGTAGTAGAGATACAGCCCGGAGAAACGCACGCCGAACCACTCATGCATGCCGGAGAACTTCAGGCCGAACAGGCTGACCGGGTCGATGCCGGAAATGCCTTTAGGGCCGTTGGTGAGGTTGACCGGGCGATCGAGGTTACGCATCAGAATGCGCACGATCTCGCCGAAACCGAGCGTGACGATCGCCAGATAGTCGCCGCGCAGCCGCAGCGTCGGCGCGCCAAGCAGGATGCCGCACGCCGCCGCCAGCAGCGCCGCCAGCGGGATCAGCCACAGCATCGACAGGTGCAGCCCGTCGGGGAACCACTGCAGCAGCAGCGGGAACTGTTGCGTCAGATGCGGTGACGACAGCAGCGCGGCCAGATAGGCGCCAACGGCGTAAAAAGCGATAAAGCCCATGTCCAGCAATCCGGTCATGCCCACCACGATGTTCAGCCCGAGCGCCAGCATCAGATACAGCAGGGCGAAGTCGACGACGCGCACCCAGTAGTTGCCGCCGGCGGCGCCCGCTACCCAGGGCGCCAGCATCAGGGCGAGAATGAACAGCGTCAGCCCCAGCCTGGCGCGCCGCGGCGTGGCCAGGGGAAGCGTGGAAGTTAAAACGGTCATCGTGATGTCCTTATGCGCGTGTGGCAATGCGTTCGCCCAACAGCCCGGAGGGGCGGAAGACCAGTACGGCAATCAGCACCAGAAACGCGAACACATCCTGGTAGTTGCTGCCGAATACGCCGCCGGTCAGCTCGCCGAGATAGCCGGTCCCCAGCGACTCGAACAGCCCCAGCAGCAATCCGCCGAGCATCGCCCCGCGCAGGTTGCCGATGCCGCCGAGCACGGCGGCGGTAAACGCCTTGATGCCGGGCAAAAAGCCCATTGAGAAACCGGCGTTGCCGTAATTGCTGGCCATCATGATGCCGGCCACCGCCGCCAGCGCGCCGCCGAGCGCAAAGGTCAGAACGATGATGCGGTCAGGACTGATGCCCATCAGGCCGGCGACCTGCGGGTTTTCCGCCGTGGCGCGCATGGCGCGGCCGAAACGGCTGTGTTCGACCAGCAGCCAGAGGCCGGCCATGACCGCCACGGCCACCACCAGCGTGACGATCGCCGTGCCGGTGATCACCGCCGGTGCATGTTCGGCGCTGCCTGCGGTCAGGGCGATGGGCGTCATCGGCAACAGCTGTGGAAACATCAGGGGATTGCGTGACCAGATCAGCATCGCCAGGGTTTGCAGCAGCAGCGAGACGCCGATGCCGCTGATCAGCGGGGCCAGGCGCGGTGCAGTACGCAACCGGCGATAGGCCAGACGTTCGATCGCCATCGAGGTGATGGCGCAGACGGCCATGGCGAACAGGGCCGCCAGCAGCAGCGTGGCGTAGGGCGGTAACGCGGGGAAATGATGCTGCAACACGCCGATCGCCGACAGCGCGCTGAGCGCCCCGACCATCAGCACGTCGCCGTGCGCGAAGTTGATGATGCGCAGGATGCCGTACACCATGGTGTAGCCGAGCGCGATCAGCGCATAGATGCTGCCGAGCATCAAACCGTTGACGGTTTGCTGTACCAGCGTATCCATAGGGAGAGTCCGGAGATAATGAGTCAGGAGGCTCACAGTAGAGAATTTAAAAAAATTGTAAAATACGGAAAAATACTTTCTTATACAAAAAACGAGTGATTTTAATGCTTTGATTTTTATGTATATTAAATAAATCCTTCTTCCAGATTTTCCATAAAACAATCGATATATGAAAAAAACAGAACAGTACGAAGAGCCGCTGCCGACGTTGCCGAACGATCCGCCGCTGCGCGCCGTGCGCGCGTTCGAGGCCATCGCGCGCCTGGGCAGCATCAGCGCAGCGGCAAAGGAGCTGATGATTTCGCCTTCGGCGGTCAGCCATCAGCTGAAAACGCTGGAGGCATTCTTGCAGATGCCGTTGACCGAAAGGCAGGGGCGTCATCTGGTGCTGCGCAGCGAGGGGCGAGAATATTACCGCTCGATCCGCTCGGCGTTTAACGTGCTGCGCCAGGCGACCGAACACGTGCGCGAGCAGTCCGCATCGCGGCAGGTCACCATCAGCCTGATCCCGCTGTTCGGCATGGGCTGGTTCATTCCGCGGCTGCGTGGCTTTTTGCGCGAAAATCCGGATATCGACATCAATGTGGTTTACGCCAACCACCGCAATTACCTGAGCGACGCCGCCGATCTGTCGATCCGCTTCGGGGTTGGGCAGTGGACCGGTTATCGCAGCGAAAAGCTGATGTCTGGCCAAATGGTGCCGGTGTGCAGCCGGGCATTCAGTAAACTGCACGGTTTGCTGGATACGCCGGATCAGCTGGCGACGCTGCCGCTGCTGCACGACGAGGAGCGCAATACCTGGATGCAATGGTTTCAGCTGGCCGGCGTTAAACGCCCGCTGCGCAGCATCGGGCCGATGTTTGAAGACGGATTGTTGACGCTGGCGGCGGTGCAGGCGGGATTGGGGTGTGCCTTGATGCGCGAGCCGTTAATTGCCCAGTATCTTGAGAGCGGCGAGTTGATCAAAATGTTCGATCTGCCGATCGACGACGGCCGTGATTATTACCTGTGTGCTCGTCTGGATAGCGAACTGTCGCAGGAAGGCGAAAACCTGCGGCAGTGGCTGCGCCGCGAAGCCGATGGGCGCAGGCTCGCTTAGAATTCGACGTCCTCCAGGCTGAAAAACGCCGTTTGATCGTTGTAGGAGAAGATCTCGGCGTAACGGCCCCAGTTGATTACCGTATCCAGCGTCTCTTTGGCGGCGCTGTCCGACAGGGAATCCTCCAGCTCTTGCTCGAAACGCACGCGCGGCGCGCGGTGCCCCGGCCGTTCGTCCAACACGTTTTTGATCAGCGCGGCCAGCGGCACATAGCGTAGCAGATGTTCCGCGAACAGCACTTTGCGCGCCTGAACGTCGCCGTCGGCGAAGGCGCGCGCCGGCGGCGTCAGGAAGATGTCGCCTTCGCGCACGTCGGCGAAGCCCAGCGACTGCAGCACTTCGGCAATGGGGAACAGCTCATCAACCTCCAGGTGCAGCGAGAGGGCGATCTCCGGCATGTCGGCGCGGCCGAAATAGGGCGCGGCGGCCAGCGTTTCGATCAGGCCGGCGATCAGGTTGGTGGAAACGTGCGGCAGCCACGTTCCGAGCTTCAGCCCTTTCTTGGCGGTGCCGTCAGTCGGGCGGGCGGTCATCTTGGCGTACACGTCGTCTACCAGGCGGCGGAACTGTGGATCCAGCCGGTTGCGCGGGTGGCTGAACGGCACCTTGATTTCGGCGATCACCCGGCCGGGGTTGGACGAAAGCAGCAGGATGCGATCGCACATGAAGACCGCTTCCTCGATGTTGTGCGTGACGATCAGCACTGACTTGATCGGCATTCGCCCCTCGGTCCACAGATCCAACAGGTCGGTACGCAGCGTTTCGGCGGTCAAGACGTCCAGCGCCGAGAACGGCTCATCCATCAGCAGCAGCGTCGGATCCACCACCAGCGCCCGGGCAAAGCCTACGCGCTGGCGCATGCCGCCGGAAAGCTCACGCGGGTAGGCGTTTTCGAAGCCGTCCAGGCCGATCAGATCGATGGCCGCCAGCGCCCGTTCACGCCGTTCGGCAGGGGCGACGCCCAGCGCCTCGAGCCCGGCCTCGACGTTTTGCAGCACTGTCAGCCAGGGGAACAGCGCGAAGGTTTGAAACACCATGGCGACGCCTTTGGCGGGGCCGTGCAACGGCTGCCCCAGATAGTTCACCACCCCGGCGGTAGGGGTGACCAGGCCGGCGATGATGCGCAGCAGCGTCGATTTACCCGAACCGGAACGGCCCAACAACCCGACGATCTCGCCCGACCGCAGCGACAGATTGACCCCGTCGAGGATCAGCAGCTCGCCGTGTGCCTTGTCATAGCCATGGCTGACCGCGTTGACCGCTAAAATTTCCTCGCCGGGCGAGTGCGTCGCCTGCGTTGGGTGAAGTTCTGACATCTGAACGGCTCCTTAATCGATGCGGAAGCGGGATTCGGCGTAGGCGTAAAGCGGCCGCCACAGCAGACGGTTGAACAGCGTGACGAACAGAGACATCACGGCGATGCCCAAAATGATCTTGGGGAAATCGCCGGCGGCGGTGGTTTCGGCGATGTAGGCGCCCAGCCCATGCGCCTTCACCTGGGTGCTGCCCCATTGCACGAACTCCGCCACGATGCTGGCGTTCCAGGCGCCGCCCGACGCGGTGATGGCGCCGGTGATGTAATAGGGGAAGATGCCCGGCAGCATCACCTGGCGCCACCATTGCCAACCGCGAATGTGAAAATTGGCGGCGGCCTCGCGGTAGTCGTTGGGCAACGCGGTGGCACCGGCCACCACGTTGAACAGAATGTACCACTGGGTGCCCAACACGATCAGCGGCGACAGCCAGACATCGGGGTTCAGCCGGAAGTGGACGATGGTGATGACGAACACCGGGAACAGCAGGTTGGCCGGGAACGCGGCCAGAAACTGGGCGATCGGCTGGATTTTCCCGGCCAGCGTCGGGCGCAGGCCGATCAGTACCCCGAGCGGCACCCAGATCAGCGACGACAGGGCGATCAGCACCGTCACGCGCAGCAGCGTGATCAGCCCAAGCACCATCACATGGCCCACGTCATTGAGCGTCACGCCGGTCTGCACATAGAGAATGACGCGCCAGGCGATCGCCAGCGTCAGCAGGATGACGATGGCGCTCCAACACCGATCGATCACGCGTGAACGTCGCCGCCGTTGGGCGCTATTGCCGTGGCGCGGCGAGCGGGCGGGCAGGCTCAGTTTCAGGCGCGCGGTTTTGGCCAGCAGCACGCCCAGCGGGGTCAGCAGCAGGTGGATCAGGCGCGTGCGGCGCATCAGGTTCAACAGCCAGGAGGTCGGGGCGCTCGCCGAGCGGGTGGTTTCCATGCGGAATTTGTCCGCCCATGCCACCAATGGCCGGAACAGCAGCTGATCGTAGGCCAGGATCACCACCGTCATGGTGAGCAGCACCCAGCCGATCGCAGGCAGATCCTTGCTGAGGATCGCCTGCGCAAGATAAGCGCCGATGCCCGGCAGCGTAAAGGTGTTGTTGCCGACGGTGATCGCTTCCGACGCCACGATAAAGAACCAGCCGCCGGACATCGACATCATCATGTTCCAAATCAGCCCCGGCATGGCGAATGGCGCATCCAGCTTCCAGAAACGCTGCCACGGGCTGAGGTGAAACCCGCGCGCCACTTCTTGCAGATCGCGCGGCACGGTGCGCAGCGACTGGTAGAAGCTGAAGGTCATATTCCACGCCTGGCTGGTGAAGATGGCGAACATCGCCGCCAGCTCGACCCCCAGCACCCGGCCGGGGAACAGCGCGATGAAAAAGGTGACGGTGAAGGAGATGTAGCCGAGTACCGGCACCGACTGCAGGATGTCGAGGATTGGCACCAGCACCTTTTCGGCGCGCCGGCTCTTGGCCGCCAGGGTGCCGTAGGCCAGCGAAAACGCCAGCGAGGCCGCCATGGCCACCAGCATGCGCAGCGTGGTGCGCAGGGCGTATTCCGGCAGGTTGGCAGGATCGAGCGATATCGCCTGCGTTTTCAGCGTGACGATCGGCTGCAGGGTTTGGTGCAGGCCGATGGCCATCATGGCGATCAGGCCGATGATCAGCGGAAAGGCGATGACGTCCCAGCCGTTGGGCAGCAGGCGCCGGGCGGAAACATGGGTGTTGAGCCGGACGTTCATTTCACTTCTCCCACGGCGGGCGCAAACAAGAAAGTGACAAGCGCATAAGGACTATAGACCATCCGGCGCGGGCGATTCTAAACCGTTGCTCACCGGCGGCGGTTTCTGTGCCGCAAACGGGCGATACTGTAACCCGTGAAGATGACGGTTAAGTTATGCTTATCGCTGCCGAGCGAGTGGCGCGGCGGCAATAAAGTGACAATAATTCCAACTCACTGTGCAAGGCTAAGGAGCAAGCAGATGTCTGTCGGCAATGATACGGAAACCTCGAACAAGACCGGCTTGACGCCGTTGGCGTTGGGCGCATTGGGCGTGGTGTTCGGCGATATCGGCACCAGCCCGTTGTACACCCTGAAAACCGTGCTGTTTCTCTCCGGCGATGCGCCTTCTGCGCCGGTGATCCTTGGCCTGCTGTCGCTAATTTTCTGGACGCTGGTGATTGTCACTTCGCTCAAATATGCCATGTTCGCCATGCGCATCGGCAACCGGGGCGAGGGCGGCATCATGGCGCTGATGTCGCTGCTGGTCAGCAGACGAAAATCCCGGCCGCTGGTGTTGTTCGCCGGCCTGTTCGGTGCAGCGTTGATCTACGGTGACGGCGCCATCACGCCGGCCATCTCGGTGCTCTCCGCCCTCGAGGGGTTGAACATCGTGCTGCCGGCGTCGCAGCCCTATATTCTGCCGGCGGCGGTGGTGATTTTACTCAGCCTGTTCGCCATTCAGCCACTGGGCACCGCGCGCATCGGCCGCGTGTTCGGGCCGATCATGGCGCTGTGGTTCCTGTCGATCGCCGCATTGGGCGTGTGGGGCATCATCCAGCATCCGGCGGTGCTGCTGGCGCTGAACCCGCTGTACGGCATTCATTTCCTGTTCTCCAACGGACTGACCAGCTTCCTGGTGCTGGGCGGCGTGTTTCTGTGCGTCACCGGTGCCGAAGCGCTGTACGCCGACATGGGGCATTTCGGCAAACGGCCGATTTGGCTGGCCTGGTTCGGCATCGTTTTTCCCAGCCTGTTGCTTAACTACGCCGGCCAGGCTGCGCTGATCCTGAGCGGCGCCGACGTCACGCAGAACATCTTTTTCCGTCTATGCCCGCCGGCTTTGCTGATCCCACTGGTGATCCTGGCCACGCTGGCGACGATCATCGCCAGCCAGGCGATCATCAGCGGCGCGTTTTCGATGACCCGCCAGGCGATCCAGCTGGGGTGGCTGCCGCGGCTGCGGGTTAAACAAACCACTGAGGAAAGCTATGGGCAGATCTACATCGGCGCCATCAATTGGCTGCTGATGGTGGTGACGCTGTTCCTGACGGTGTTCTTCAAATCCTCGGACAATCTGGCTGCCGCCTACGGCATCGCCGTCTCGCTGACCATGATCATGACCACCGGCTTGCTGTTCGTGGCGATGCGCGAGGTGTGGCGCTGGGGATTGGTCGCCAGCCTGTTGGTGGCGGGGTGTTTCTTCGTGGTCGATCTGAGCTTCCTGACGGCCAACCTGACCAAGGTATTGCAGGGCGGTTACATCCCGCTGCTGCTGGCCGCCGCGGTCTATACCGTGATGCTGATCTGGCATCGCGGGGTGCTGGCGGCCGTGCGCACCCTCGGCGAGACGACGGTGCCGATAGCGGATTTCCTGGCGAAAATCCAGCGTGAATCCGTACCGCGCGTGCCGGGCACCGCGGTCTTTCTCACCCGCAGCCTGCAGGGCACGCCGCCGGTAATGAAATGGCACGTCAAACGCAACGGTTCGCTGCACGCCAACGTGCTGGCGCTGACCATAGCCATTGTCAATGAACCGCGGGTATCGAATGCCGAGCGTCTGGTGATGCGCGAACTGGCGCCGGGGTTTTGGTGCGGCGTGGCCAGTTACGGCTTTATGGAGCGGCCGAATATCCCGCAGCTGCTGCAGCACGTCGAGGCGCAAAAATGCGGCCTGAACTTCGACGAGGCGACTTACTATCTCGGCCATGAAACCGTAGTGCGCCGCGAGGCAAACGACCGGTTGCCGGCCTGGCAGCGCAACCTGTTCGCGCTGATGGTGCGCAACGGCATGCACGTCACGGATTATTATTACCTGCCCAGCGATCAGGTGGTGGAGATCAGCCGCCGGGTGCCGGTCTAGAAAGCGAAAAAGGCATCGCCGCAATTGTGGCAGGCCTCACACAACGCGGATTGCATTTCATTCTTGGCCGCCATAACCTGACAAGAAACGGATTGTTACTGACGCGATCAGGCAAAACCTAACTTCTCCCCCGCATCAAACATGGCGGGATGGGCGGTTAGGTTTTTTTTTGTAAAAAGGAGAAGGGAATGAAACTTGTTGTCGCTAATGACTACCAGGAAATGAGTGAGCTGGCCGCCAGCCTGTTGTTGAGTTATATGCTGCGCCCACAGCGCGTCAATCTGGCTATCACCGCCGGCTCGACGCCCAAACGGATGTATGAATTGTTGGCTCCGCGCGTCAAGGGCCACGCGGAATTCGCCAACGCGCATTACTATAATTTCGATGAAATTCCTTACGCCGGCCGACCGGGCTACGGCGTCACCATGGAGAATCTGCATCGCATGTTCTTCGGCCCAGCGGCGATCCCCGAGCGGCAACTGCACGTCTTGAATTCGGACAACTACCTCCAGCACGATCGGCGCATCGCCGAGGATGGCGGGCTGGATGCGATCGTGATGGGCGTCGGGGCGGACGGGCATTTCTGCGGCAATCTGCCGGGTACCACCGCCTTCTCAGACCGCACCTGCCGGGTGCCGGTTTCCGCCAGGCCGGATATGGCAGACATTTTGCTCAAAGAGGTGGGCGGCCGCGCTGAATATCTGCCCGATCATTACGTCACCCTGGGGCCTGCGAGCGTGATGGCCGCCAAAAAACTGGTGCTGCTCGTCAACGGTTCACACAAAGCAGACATTTTACGGCGCATTGTCAGCGGGCCGGTAGAGGCCGGAGTTCCCGCCAGCGTTTTGATGCTGCATCCGGATCTGCTGATTATCGCCGATCGGGAGGCCGCGGCGCGGCTGCCTTAAGCCTTCATCCGGCGCGTTTCGCCTCAGAACCAACGGTCATAACCTGCAACCAAAGCGTCTTTCCCTGCGGCGCAGAATCAGGCTAGAGTGCGTTTTTCATGCACCAGAGGAATTCCGATGCTGTTCGATTTAAACCTGCAGGCGGCCGAACTGCCTGAGGCCTGGCGTTCTACCGTGCTGGGCCGTGTCGGTGCGGCCAATATCAAAGTGCTGCGCATGGACGCGCGCAGCATTGCGGATGAAGTGCATGATTACAGCGAAGGATTGCTGGTAATCAGCGGCCACCTGCGGCTGCAGGTGGCGGGGGAAGTGGTGGTGGTGCGGGCCGGTCAGCTATATCAGGCTGCGGCCGGCGTGCCGCATCGCGTGTTGCCGGGCAGCGAAGGCACGCTGGTGATTGTCGATCTGCCCGAAGATCAAGGGAGCCTGGCTTGCGACTAAGCGCTTCCTCCCAGGGCGGTGAGCGCCACGTTCACCGCCGCCAATAGTCGTGTTTCAGTGACGCCGTCACGCGCCTGAATCGACAGGCCGTGCAGGAAGACGGCGAAAAAGTCCCCCAGGCTGTCGGCGTCGGTGCCGGCCGGCAGTTCGCCGGCTTGCACCGCCTGCCGCAGACGTTCGACGATCTGCTGGGTACGCTGCAACCGATGCTCTGCCAGCCAGGTTTTGAGCCCCTCGTTTTCCGCACTGACGCTGGCGGCGGAGGAGACCACCATGCAGCCCTGCGGCAGATCCGGCCGGCTGTAGAGCCGCACGGCATCTTCCAGCATACGTTGGATCGCCGGGCGAATGCCGCTTTCCTGTGCGAAGGCGCGATCGGCGAAGCCGCCTTCCTCGGTTTCGTAACTGGCGATTGCCTCGCGGAACAGCTGCTCTTTGGAGCCGAACGCCTTGTAGATGCGCGCGGAAGCAATGCCCAATTCTGCCACCAGATCCGACATCGAGGTGCCTTCGTAACCCTGTCGCCAAAATAAGTTTCGCGCCTTCAAGAGCGCCTGTTCGCGGTCGAACTCGCGCGGTCTGCCAGCCATTCTCTGCTCCAATTTACCTGCCATTCAGCGACATAGGATCGCTTAAATCGGCGGGAATACCAATGTCTTTATAAATTTCGCTTGCGGTCATCGCGCCTTGCTTCTATTGTTTGTCAATCGACAACCAATAGGAGTTTACGATGAAAACCCTCAAAGGTCCAAGCCTGCATCTCGCGCAGTTCAGCGATGAGACAGCGCCGTTCAACAGCCTGCCGGCCATCGCCGAGTGGGCGGCGCAAACCGGTTTTACCGCCTTGCAGATCCCGGCCTGGGATCGGCGTTTATTTGACGTGGCCACCGCCGCGGAAAGCCAAACCTACTGCGACGATCTGACCGGCATGTTGGCGGAGCAGGGGTTGGTGGTCAGCGAATTGACCAGCCATATCTTCGGCCAGCTGATGGCGGTACACCCGGCTTACGATGCGCTGTTTGACAGCTTCGCGCCGCCGGCGCTGCAGGGCAATCCGCAGGCGCGCGGCGAGTGGGCGCGGCAGCAAATGCTGCTGGCGGTGAAGGCGTCGGCGCGGCTCGGGCTCAGCGAGCTGGGCACCTTTTCCGGTTCGCTGGCCTGGCCCTATCTGTTCCCGTTCCCACAGCGCCCGGAAGGATTGATCGACACCGCGTTCGACGAACTCGCCAAACGCTGGCTGCCGGTGCTTAACGCCTGCGACGAGCAGGGCATCAACCTGTGTTATGAAATTCACCCGAGTGAGGATCTGCACGACGGCGTGACGTTCGAGATGTTTCTTGAGCGCGTCGGCCATCATCCGCGCTGCCGGGTGCTGTTCGATCCGAGCCATATGGTGCTGCAGCAGCTCAACTATCTGGAGTTTATCGATATCTATAAAGAGGTTATCGGCATGTTCCACGTCAAGGACGCCGAGTTTAATCCGACCGGTCGCCAGGGCATTTACGGCGGCTATCAATCCTGGGTCGATCGCGCCGGCCGCTTCCGCTCGCTGGGCGACGGCCAGGTTGATTTCAACGGCATCTTTTCGCGCCTGACGCAGTACGGCTATTCGGGCTGGGCGGCATTGGAGTGGGAATGTTGCCTGAAAAACCCGCAGGACGGCGCGCGCGAAGGTGCAGCCTTCATTCGCGATCGCATTATCCGCGTCACCGACAAAGTGTTCGACGACTTCGCCGGCGCACCGGTCAACCCGCAGCAGATCAACGCCTTGCTCGGCATTCGCTGAGCCCAATCCTTAAGGGAGTCACCCCATGCAATATCGACAGAACGAGATCCCGTTGGCGGATCTCGCGGCGGAACACGTCTATCTCCAGGTCAACGGCCGGCGCCTTCACTGCGTGGTGGCCGGTGAAGGGCGGCCGGTGCTGCTGATCCCCGGCTGGCCGCAAACTTGGTACACCTGGCGCCATGTGATGCAAGCACTGGCGGCGGCCGGTTTTCAGGCGATCGCCGTCGATCCGCCGGGCATCGGCGATTCTGACAAGCCCGCTGGCGGCTACGACACCGGCAGCGTCGGTGCGGCGCTGCACGCAATGATGGCGCAGCTGGGCCATGAACGTTACCAACTGGTTGGCCACGACATCGGTATGTGGATCGGCTACGCCATGGCGAGCGATTTCCCGCAGGCGGTGGAGCGTCTGGTGCTGACGGAGGCGGTGATCCCCGGGCTGGCGCCGCCGCCGCCGATTTTCGTCGCGCCGGAGGAGAACATCTTCCTGTGGCATTTCATGTTCAACCAACTGGCGGATTTACCGGAGACCCTGACCCAGGGGCGTGAGCGGGAGTATCTTGGCTATATCTTCAACCGCTGGTCCTATCGGCGCGATCGGGTGGCGGCAGAGGTGTATATCGCCGCCTATTCGGCGCCGGGCGGCCTGCGCGCCGGATTCGACTATTACCGGGCGATCCCGGAGACCGTGCGGCAGAACCGGCTGCGCGCCGCCACGCCCTTGACGATGCCAGTGTTGACGGTAGGGGCGGAGCACGCCACCGGCGACGCGCCGCTGACGACGCTGCGGGGCAATGCGCACGATCTGCGGGGCGAAACGGTCGCCGGCTGCGGGCATTTCATCACCGAGGAGTGCCATGAGGAATTTATTGCCCTGATTACGCCGTTCCTGGCAGGAGAACCCCATGCCGCTCGATGAACGCATCGCTGCCTTTTTGACGGCGTCGGCCGATGCGCTGCCCCCCGCGTCGCTGGCGGAAATGCGTGCGGCCACGGAAACCGGTTTACGCCGGCTGCAGGGCGAGGAGGAAGCGAGCGGCGGCGTCAGGGACTATACGGTAGTCGCCGCCGATGGACACAGAATTGCGCTGCGCACTTATCTACCGGCGGGGGTAAACCGCGCGAACGCGCAGCCGGCGATGCTGTTCGCCCACGGCGGCGGCTGGTGCCTCGGTTCGCTGGCGCTGTACGATCGGCCCTGTCAGGCACTGGCCAACGCCACCGGCCGGGTGATCCTGTCGGTCGACTACCGCCTGGCGCCGGAATATCCGTTCCCACAGCCGCTGGAAGATGTCTATCAGGCGCTCCGCTGGGTGGCGCAACGGGCGCCGCAGTTGGGGATCGACGCGCAGCGCCTGGCGGTGGGCGGCGACAGCGCCGGGGGCAATCTGGCGGCGGCGGTCGCGCTGTTGGCGCGGGATCGCGGCGGCCCGCACATCGAGCGCCAGCTGCTGCTGTACCCGGCGCTCAGCCGCGAGATGGCGACGACGAGCTATTGCGAATTTGCCGAGGGGCACTTTCTGACGCGCGACGCGATGGTGTTTTGTTGGCAGCAATATCTGGCCCAGCGGCGCGATCCTGGCGCCGAACCGCTGCATGCCGCCACGCTGCGCGGGTTACCGCCGGCCACCATCCTGAGCTGCGAATACGATCCGCTGCGCGATGAGGCCGAACAGTATGCGCAGCGGCTGCGTGAGGCGGGCGTGTCGGTACGTTGCGAACGGCTGCCGGGCATGGTGCATGCCTGCATTCACATGCTGGGGCTGACCCCGGCGGCGCGGCGGCTGTTCGAGCTGGCCGGCGAGTAAAAAAAAGCCCCGCACTGCGGGGCTTTTGGCGATTCATCCGACGCGCGATTAACGGCCGGCGACGGTGACGAAGCGGGTTTCCAGGTAGGACTCGATCGCTTCGCTGCCGCCTTCGGTGCCGTGACCGGAGTCTTTCACGCCGCCAAACGGCGTTTCCGGCAGGCCGAAACCGATGTGGTTGATGCTCAGCATGCCGCTCTCCACGTCGCGCCCCAGAGCATTGACGGTGGCGATGTTGCGGCTGTAAGCGTAGGCGGCCAGGCCGTACGGCAGACGGTTGGCTTCGGCGATCGCCTCGTCATAGGTGGCGAACGGGCGCAGCAGGGCGACCGGGCCAAACGGCTCTTCCGACATCGCGCGCGCGCTCAGCGGCACGTCGCGCAGCACCGTCGGCTCGAAGAAGTTGCCTTTGCCCGCCACGCGCTTGCCGCCGGTGCAGGCTTTTGCCCCGTGGGCGACGGCATCCTGCACCAGCGCCTCGATATTGTCGACGCTGCGGCCCAGCACCATCGGCCCCATGGTCACGCCGTCTTCCAGCCCGTTGCCGAGCTTGAGCTCACGCACGGCGGCGGTGAATTTCTCCACGAAGGCTTCATAAACGCCTTGCTGGATCAGGAAGCGGGTCGGGGCGATACAGACCTGGCCGGCGTTGCGGAACTTGGACTGCGCCAGCTCTTTGGCCGCCGCGTCGAGATCGGCGTCGTCGAAGATCAGCACCGGCGCGTGGCCGCCCAGCTCCATGGTGGCCTTTTTCATGTGCTGGCCGGCCAGCGCCGCCAAATGCTTGCCCACGCGGGTGGAGCCGGTGAAGGAGATCTTGCGAATGGTCGGATGCGGGATCAGGTATTCCGAGATTTCCGCCGGGGTGCCGTACACCAGCGCGATCACCCCGGCCGGGATCCCGGCGTCGGCGAAGGCTTTGATCAGCTCAGCCGGCGAGGCCGGCGTTTCTTCCGGGCCTTTGACGATGATGGAACACCCCGCCGCCAGCGCGGCGGACAGCTTGCGCACGATCTGGTTGATCGGGAAGTTCCACGGCGTGAAGGCGGCCACCGGGCCAACCGGCAGCTTGAGGGTTTGCTGCTGTACATCGCGGGCGCGGGACGGAATGATCTGCCCGTAGGTGCGGGTGGCTTCGCCGGCGAACCAGTCGATGACGTCGGCGGCGTTGAGAATTTCGACTTTGGCCTGCGCCACAGGTTTGCCCTGTTCCTGCGTCATGACGGCGGCGATGGCATTGGCGCGTTCGCGCAGCAGCGCCGCGGCTTTGCGCATCAGATTGGCGCGCTGGTGCGCGGCGGTGTCGCGCCAGACGTTAAATCCGCGCTCGGTGGCGGCCAGCGCCAGATCGAGATCCTCTGTGGCGGCGTGCGCCACTTGACCGATTATCTCGTCGGTGGCGGGGTTGGTGACCGGCAGGGTTTTCCCGGCCAGTGCGTTGCGCCATTGTCCATCGATATACAGTTGAGTATCCGGATACATTGTTGCCTCTTGTTTGCGGAGTGTCAGGGGCCGATGAGCTTCGCGATGCGGCGCGCCTGAAAGGGACAGGGACCTTAACCCTACGCCGAATGGCGGCGATCGTCCAGGCGAGGGGCACGAAAGCGCCAGGGCGGCTACTCAACCGGCGATGTTTTGGCTATGCTGAGCAGATTGTCAGCACGGACGAGGAGGTCGGGTGCAAGGGGTACCACAACAGTTTCCGTTCGAGAAGGATTGCGCACAGTTCCGGCATTTGTCACATCTGCCGGGCGTCGAACTCTATCAGGCGCACATCGAGCGCTATGCCTTCGAGCCGCATACCCACGACGCCTTCGCCATCGGCACCGTTGATACCGGGGCGGAGCGTTTTCGCTATCGCGGGGCGCAGCACCTGGCGGCGCCGGGTGCGCTGGTGCTGATGAACCCGGACGAACTGCATACCGGCGAAGCCGAAACGCCGGGCGGCTGGTGTTACCGCATGCTCTATCTGGCGCCCGAGGCGCTGGAGCAGCTGTCCGGCGATCGGAGCCAGTGGTTCACCGATGCGGTGCGCCACGATCCGCGGGCGGCGCAGCGCCTGTCCGCCATTCTCGCCACGCTGTGGCAAACCGACGATCCGCTCACGCTCGACGGCCTGCTGCTGGAGGCGGTCGAGCTGTTGCACCCGCACATCCGCACCGGGCAGCGGGAAAAAGCCGAAGCGGCGCACCGTTTCGAGGTGGTGAAAAGCTACCTGCACGATAACTTCGCCGAGGACGTGACCCTCAGCCAACTGGCCGAGCTGGTGTCGCTCAGCCCGTACCATTTCCTGCGCAAGTTCAAGGCCGAATATCACGTTTCGCCGCAGCAGATGCTGATGGCGATCCGGCTGTCGCAGGCCAAACGCATGCTGGAGCGCGGCATGCCCGCCGCACAGGTGGCGGCGGCGGCGGGGCTGACCGATCAGGCGCACCTGACGCGCGCCTTCGCCAATCGTTACGGCGTCACGCCAGTGCGTTTCCAGAAACAGGTGAAATTGGGCTAAAACAGCAACCTGCTACAATAATTCCTCCCCGCGTTTCGTTACTCTGCCGCTGTCTTGTCGGGCGGGTTGGCCGCGCCGGCCGTTTGTCGGAGTCGTTATGTTCATTGGCGTTGTGTTTGCCCTGGCCGCCGGGCTGATGTGGGGACTGATTTTCGTCGGTCCGCTGCTGGTGCCGGATTATCCCGCCGCGCTGCAGTCCACCGGGCGCTATCTGGCCTTCGGGCTGATCACCTTGCCGCTGGCGTGGTTCGATCGCCGCCGCCTGCGCAAGCTGCGGCGCCAGGATTGGCTGGAAGCGCTCAAACTGACGGCCATCGGCAATCTGCTGTACTACCTGTGCCTGGCCAGCGCCATTCAGCGTACCGGCGCACCGGTATCGACCATGATCATCGGCACCTTGCCGGTGGTGATCGCCATCTGCGCCAATCTGTTTTACGGCAGGCACGACGGGCGGCTGGCCTGGAGCAAGCTGGCGCCGGCGCTGCTGCTGATCGTCTGCGGGTTAGCGTGCGTAAACATCGCCGAACTGCGCGGCAATGCGGTGCCGATCGACGGCTGGCGCTATCTCAGCGGCCTTGGGCTGGCGGTGTTGGCGGTGGCGTGCTGGACCTGGTTCCCGCTGCGCAATTCGCGTTGGCTGCGGGAGAACCCGACGCAGCGGCCGGCCACCTGGGCCACGGCGCAGGGGCTGGTGACGCTGCCGCTGGCGCTGCTGGGCTATCTGGCGGTCTGCGGCCAATTGGCGCTGAGCGAACCGGCGTTTGCCTTGCCGTTCGGCCCGCGCCCCGAGGTATTTATCCCACTGATGCTGGTTATCGGCGTGTTCTGCTCCTGGCTGGGGGCGCTGTGCTGGAACGAAGCCAGCCAGCGGCTGCCGACGGTGTTGGTGGGGCCGCTTATCGTGTTCGAAATTCTGGCGGGGTTGGCCTATACCTTTCTGCTGCGCCAGGCCTGGCCGCCGCTGCTGACATTGGCCGGCATCGTCTGCCTGATCGCCGGCGTGGTGTACGCCATGCGTATCAAGCCGCAGCCGGTGGTGGTGGCGCTGGAGGACAAACAGGGGTGACGCCCGCCGCGAAGGCGGGCGCGGGGGTTAACGCTTGCTGTGGTGAATGATCTCTTCGGCCACGTTGCGCGGCGCTTCGGCGTAGTGGCTGAACTCCATGGTGTAGGTGGCGCGGCCCTGCGACATCGATCGCAGGGTCGTCGAGTAGCCGAACATCTCGGACAGCGGCACCTTGGCGCGAATTTCCTTGCCGCCGCCGCCCGGGATCTCTTCCATGCCCTGCACCAGACCGCGGCGTGAGGAGAGGTCGCCCATCACGTTGCCGGCGTAATCTTCCGGCGTTTCCACCTCCACCGACATGATCGGTTCAAGGATCACCGGATCCGCCAGGCGGCAGGCTTCCTTGAAGCCGAAGATCGCCGCCATGCGGAACGCCTGTTCCGACGAGTCGACATCATGGTAAGAACCGAAGGTCAGGTGCACCTTGACGTCCACCACCTGATAACCGGCCAGCACCCCGTTGTTCAGCGCCTCGAGCACGCCTTTTTTCACCGCCGGGATAAATTCGCCCGGAATGACGCCGCCCTTGATCTCATCGAAGAATTCGAAGCCTTTGCCGGGTTCGTTGGGTTCGACGGTCAGTACCACGTGCCCGTATTGCCCTTTACCGCCGGACTGGCGCACGAACTTGCCTTCCACATCGGTTACCCGTTTGCGGATGGTTTCGCGGTAAGACACCTGCGGTTTGCCGGTGGTGGTCTCCACCCCGAACTCGCGGCGCATGCGATCGACGATGATCTCGAGGTGCAGTTCGCCCATGCCGTAGATAATGGTCTGGCCGGATTCTTCATCGGTGCGCACGCGGAACGACGGATCTTCCGACGAAAGGCGCTGCAGCGCGATGCCCATTTTCTCCTGGTCGCCCTTGGTCTTCGGCTCGATCGCCTGGGCGATCACCGGTTCGGGGAAGGTCATGCGTTCCAGCGTGATGATGGCGCCAGGATCGCACAGCGTATCGCCGGTGGTGACGTCCTTCAGGCCGACGCAGGCGGCGATATCGCCGGCGTGCAGTTCGTCGATGTCCTTACGATCGTTGGCGTGCATCTGCACGATGCGGCCGATGCGTTCCTTTTTGCCCTTGATCGGGTTGTAAACGCTGCTGCCTTTGGCCAGCACCCCGGAATAGACGCGCACGAAGGTCAGCTGGCCGACAAACGGATCGGTCATCAGCTTGAACGCCAGCGCCGAGAATTTTTCATTATCGTCGGCTTTGCGGGTGATGATTTCATCGTGTTCACCGTGGCCCTCCATCGGCGGCACGTCGAGCGGCGAGGGCATCAGTTCAATCACCGCATCCAGCATGCGCTGCACCCCTTTGTTGCGGAACGCAGAGCCGCACAGCATCGGCTGGATTTCGCCGGCGACGGTGCGCACCCGCAGCCCGTGGACGATCTCCTCTTCGCTCAGCGGCACCTGGTTGAGGTATTTCTCCATCAGTTCTTCCGAGGCTTCGGCGGCGGCTTCAATCATGTTTTCACGCCACTCCTGCGCTGAATCGCGCAGCTCAGCCGGGATCTCTTCGAAACTGAAGTTCATGCCCTGCGAGGCCTCGTCCCACAGAATGGCTTTCATCCGCACCAGATCCACCACGCCGCTGAAGTGGTCTTCGGCGCCGATAGGGATAACGATCGGCACCGGGTTGGCTTTCAGGCGCTCGATCATCATTTTGCGCACGCGGAAAAAGTCTGCGCCGATGCGGTCCATTTTGTTGACGAACGCCAGCCGCGGCACTTTGTACTTGTTGGCCTGGCGCCAGACGGTTTCCGACTGCGGCTGCACGCCGCCCACCGAGTCATAGACCATCACGGCGCCGTCCAGCACGCGCATCGAACGCTCCACTTCAATGGTGAAATCGACGTGCCCGGGGGTGTCGATAATATTGATGCGGTGCTGCGGATAATTATGCTGCATGCCGTTCCAGAAGCAGGTGGTGGCCGCCGAGGTGATGGTGATGCCGCGCTCCTGTTCCTGCGCCATCCAGTCCATGGTCGCCGCGCCGTCATGCACTTCACCCAGCTTGTGGCTGACCCCGGTGTAAAACAGAATCCGCTCGGTGGTGGTGGTCTTGCCGGCATCGATATGCGCGGAGATGCCGATATTGCGGTAACGTTCGATAGGGGTGGTGCGAGCCATAATCAACCTTTCTTAGCCGCGTGAAGGAGAGCGGCTTAAACAGCATGGATAATGATGATAATCCTCATAGGGTTATCCGTCGGATCGCAGAGCCTCGCTCTGGTCACAAACTAATCGTAGTTGAAGGCGTTGGTTTTTTTAAGCGATGGTTGTGATAGATGAAAGTTTGCGCGCATAACGGCGCCGGTAGAGAAAGGGCGATAAAAAAGGCCCTTAACGGGCCTGTTGTCGAGCGGCGCATTCGCCGCTTATTTGCGTCCCAGCAAGAAGCCGAAAACGATGCCGACCGCTGCCGCAACGGCCACGCCGGCCAGCGGGTTGGCTTCCACCTGGGTTCTTACGCTATCCGCCGCGTCTCGGGCGGCATAGCTGGCCTGAGAGGCGTATTTGCGCGCCGCGCCGCGCACCTGATGCTCCGGTGAATCAACGGCTTTGCCGAACGCTTCTTGTACCGCGCCTGCGGCTTCATTGGCTTTGTCTTCCGCTTTTCCAAACATGCAACTCTCCTGGTCCTTGTGGGTTAACGAATCCTAAGCCTAGCAGGTGAACGGCACTTTTTGCAGCATTCTGTGCGTTATAAGAGCAATCCGAGCAAAGAAATGTCTTGCCGGGCGTACGGTGACGGCTTCACCCGCGCGGTTTTTTGTGTTCTATTGGCTAGCTGTTTAACCGGGTATCGTTAACCTTTGACCGATTCGTTGAGTTGAAAGGACTCCCCATGTCAGTACTGCGTATTCTGGCGCTGCTCGCCGCGACCGCCACGTTGCCCGCCCAGGCCAAGCCTGCGGCTCACGGCGCGACGGCCGAAAACGGCGTTCGTTGGCAATCTTGTCTCAACAGCGGTTTTCAGCGCTGGTTCGATGAGGCGCCGCCGCCGGGCCTGCGCTGCGGTTACCTCGAGGTGCCGTTAGCCTATGCCACGCCGCCCGCTCATGCGGCGCAGGCGGGCGAACAGACCGTGCGTTTGGCGCTGACCCTGCTGCCCGCCACCGGGCCGAAAAAGGGCAGCGTGGTGATGATCAGCGGTGGGCCGGGGCTGCCGGGCATCAATCCTTATTTGGGCAACGACGCGCACGTCGCCAGATTGCGTAAATCCTACGACATCATCGGTTACGATCCGCGCGGCGTCGGCCAATCGACGCCGAAAATCTCCTGTCAGGTGGCCGAAGGCGACGAAACCCCGACGCCGGACGACAACGATGTGGCCGGTGCGGAGAGCCAGACGCGCACCCTGATTGCCGCCTGCATCAAACAGACCGGAGCGGACGTGCTGCAACACATCGGCACCGACGAGGCGGTCAACGATCTGAACGCGATCCGCCACGCGCTGGGCGAGCCGGGGCTGACGGCGGTGGCGTACTCTTACGGCACCAAGGTAGCGGCGCTGTATGCCGAACGCTTCCCGAAGAAAACGCGCGCGCTGGTGCTGGACGGGGTGGTGGACCTGGCGGAAGACGATTTCACCCAGCGCATGAACCAGGAGCGAGGTTTTCAGCAAAGCTTCCTGCGCTTCGCCGCCTACTGCGGCAAAACCGACAGCTGCCAGTTGGGCGGCGGCGCCAATCAGGCGCTACAACGCTACCATGCTTTGCTGCGTAAGCTGCATGAGCAGCCGTTCGTCACCGCGGCGGGTTATGAAATCTCCGCCGACGACGTGCTGACGGTCACGCGTTCGCTGCTGTTGTGGCCGGAGCGCTGGCATGAGCTGGCGACCGTGCTGCGTCAGCTCGATGCCGGCATCGCCGGGCAGCAGGTTTCCGATCTGATCGACGAAAGCTACTCACCGGATGCCGATGACGCCCTGAGCGTCATTACCTGCGCCGACGTCGCCAACCCGACGGCCGATCCGCTGCTGTTGCGCAGACAGCGGCAGGAGATCAATACCGCCGCTTTGTACGCTCACTATCTGCCGTTGCACGAGTATCCGCTGGAAATGTGCGATCTGTGGCCGTACCGAGGCAAGGATCGCCCGCACACGCCGGTGGCGTCCGCCGCGTTGCCGCCGCTGCTGTTCGTCGCCCAGCGCTACGATCCGACCACGCCGTACCGCAACGCCCAGGTGATGGCCGCCGCCTTTAAAAGCCCGCTGATCACCCGCGAACGCGACGGGCATACGCTGGCGCTGAACGGCATCGACAGCTGCGTCGACGAAAGCGTAGTGGATTATCTGCTGGCGCCGAAAAAGCCACGCCGCGACAAGACTTGCCGTTGAAAAGGCCGGGTGGAAGCCCGGCCTGACAGGTAAGTCGCCCGCGTTTTAGAATTTCACCTCTTCCGCCAACGCCAGCGTCACGAATGGCCCCGACAGGGTCTGGTTATGGTGACGGATAATGGCTTCGGCACCGAGTTCCGCCGTGTCTGAACAGCTATGGGCATCGGCGGCCAGTACCATGTCAAACCCCAATTCCGCGCCGCGCCGACACGTGGTGTCTACGCAGTATTGCGTTTTCATTCCCGAAATCACCAGCCGACCGATGCCGGCTTGTTTGAGCCGCTCCGCCAGATCAGTCTGGTAAAAACAGCTGGGGTGAGTTTTATCGATGAACCAGTCGGTTCCCGCGTCGATTTCCAGACCGGGATGAACTTGCCACAGCGGGCTGTTTGCGGCGATGGGCGAGCCTGTCGGGCCGGTGTGGCGAATAAACACTACTCACCGCCGGTTCGCGACGTTCCTGTTCGGCGATGCCGGCCGCCGCGTCCTCCCGCTTGCTTTCGCCAGTTACCACCACTATTCCATTGATAATGAAAGAAATTCAACACCGCTTTTGGTTATGACTCATAGCGATTAATGATTTAATTTATTCCACTACCACATTGCATATTGAACGCGATAAAACACTAATCAGGGATATCGACGTGAAATATTCATTTAATGGCAAGAAACTGGCTTGTTTAATCCTCCTGGCTTTTAACGCGACGACAGCTCAGGCGGCCGAGGTGCCGGCGGGCGCTAAACTGGCGCCGGTACAGGAATTGGTGCGCGCCAACGGGTATGAACCGGCGACGCTGGATCCGAACCTGGCCGAGAGCAATGTGGAGTTCTATATCTTCAACGATTTGTTCGAAGGTTTGCTGCGCGTCGGGAAAGACGGCGAAGCGATCCCGGCGCTGGCGCAGACGTGGGAGCATCAGGGCAACGTCTGGACCTTCCATCTGCGGCCGCAGGCCAAATGGTCGAACGGCGATACGGTGACCGCCGACGATTTCGTCTACAGCTGGCGGCGCCTCACCGATCCGAAAACCGCGTCGCCGTACGGCAGCTATCTGGCATCGGCCTACGTGCTGAATGCGGCGGCGATCAACGCCGGCAGCAAACCGCCGAGCGAGCTGGGCGTCAAGGCGCTGGACGCGAACACCCTGCAGGTGACGCTGTCGGAGCCCAACTCCTACCTGCTCAAGCAGCTGGTGCATTTTCCGGTCTTGCCGGTTAACCGCAAGGTGGTGGAGCAGTACGGCAAAAACTGGACTCAACCGGCGCATTTTGTCGGCAACGGCGCATTCCGTCTCAGCCAGTGGGTGGTGAACGAAAAAGTGGTGGTGGAACGCAATCCGCAGTATTGGGACAACGCCAACACCGTGCTCAACAAAGTGACGTTCTTACCGATACAGGGTTTCCCGGAGGTGGCGCGTTTTCGCGCCGGCGAGGTTGAGTTGGGGTATACCACGCCGCCGGAGCTGTATCAGCAGCTGAAAAAAACGCTCGGCGAGCAACAGCTGGTGACCTATCCGCTGCTCTCCACCAGTTATTTCGCCTTCAACAACCGCCAGGCGCCGTTTAACGACCTGCGGGTGCGCCAGGCGCTGAATCTGGCGCTGGACAAAGACATTATCGCCGGCAAGGTGCTGGGCTACGGCCAACAGCCGGCCTGGACCTTTACCCCAACGGGGGCGGGCGGCTATAGCCTGCAGCCCGGCGCTGCGGCTGGCTGGACGCCGGAACAGCGGCACGCCCAGGCGAAGCAACTGCTGGCGCAGGCCGGTTTCAACGCCGAGAACCCGCTGCGCTTTACCGTGCTGTACAGCAACGACGCCACCATCAAGAAGATCGTCATCGCCGCCGCCGCCATGTGGAAAAAGAACCTCGGGGTAGAGGCCACTTTGCAAAGCCAGGAGCGTAAAGTGACGCTGGATAATATCAACCGCGGGCAATATGGCGTGGCCTTTACCCGCTGGCTGGCGGATTACAATGATCCCTCCACCTTCCTGAACGTGTTCCGTTCCGACAGCAGCGAAAACAGCCCTAAATACCATAACCCGGACTACGACCGCATTCTGCATCAGGCAACGGCGGCGCAGACGCCGCAGCAGGTGCAGCAATACTTCCAGCAGGCCGAGGCGGTGCTGGCCGCCGATACGCCGGTGGCGCCGGTGTACTACGAGGCCAACGCCACGCTCATTAAACCCTACGTGAAGGGGATCGACTTTACCCCTCAAGGTGCCTTGTACGATAAAAACGTCTATCTTCTCGAGCACTGAGAATATAAAAACGGCTGATTTATATCAGCCGTTTTTATAGATTCGTGTTTAATAACATTATCCTAAATACTCCATAAACGACGGGCAATCTTTTCTTCCTGCCGGATAAAACAACGCCTATACTGCGCCGGTAGTTTATATGCAGTATCTCGTTTGGCGAGGCTCCTATACAAACACAGGTTACTGATCTGACGACATCGAGAGATGCCCAAGGTTAAGACAGGCTTTATCGGATTAAGGTTCAGCCCAAAGTAACTTCCGAGCAACAATTCGGATACGTTGTATAGTGCTAAAACCTGGACGCGGAGATAGGCAGTCTGCACTCCCTCTGTGGTTACGCCCCTATGCGATTCGCTGTTGAAGTTCAAAACAGAAATAGGGACTGACAAAATGATCAAGTCACATCAACATTATTCTTCTCCGGCGCTGAGCGCGACTGAAACTCTCGACGAGACCTCGATCGCCGGCTATATGAACGCCGATTTTATTACTGTTCCCGCGACGATGACGGTCACGCATGCCCGGGAATATTTACTTTCACAGCTAAAAACGGACGAAATTCCCACCCGGGTATTTATTACCGCGGACGATTATCATCTGCGCGGCACGCTGTCGGTGAAAAAACTGCTGCAGTGCGACGACGAGGATAAAGCGGTCGGCGTGATGATGGATCACAGCTATTTTCAGGTTTCACCCGACGACGATCGCAACGACGTGGCGCATCTGCTCGGCAAAGGTGGCCTGGACGTAGTGCCGGTCGTGGCGAACAACACGCTGGTCGGCGTACTGGGTGAACGCGAAATTGCCCGGCTGGTCGAGGATGAAAATACCGAGGATGCACAGCGCCAGGGCGCGAGCCTGCCGCTGGATAAGCCTTACCTGGAGACCAGCCCGTGGGCGCTGTGGCGCAAACGCTCGGTGTGGCTGCTGATGCTGTTCGTCGCCGAAGCCTATACCGGCAACGTGCTGAAGGCGTTTGAAGACCAGCTCGAAGCGGCGATTGCGCTGGCGTTCTTCATCCCGCTGCTGATCGGCACCGGCGGCAACAGCGGCACCCAGATCACCTCGACGCTGGTGCGCGCCATGGCGCTGGGCGAGGTCAGCCTGCGCAACCTGGGCGCGGTGATCCGTAAAGAGGTCACGACCTCGCTGCTGATCGCCGTCACCATCGGTCTGGCGGCCTGGGTGCGCGCCTGGATCATGGGCGTCGGCATGGAGGTGACATTGGTGGTCAGCCTGTCGCTGGTGGCGATCACCGTGTGGAGCGCGATTGTGTCGTCGATCATTCCGATGCTGTTGAAACGGCTCGGCATCGATCCGGCGGTGGTGTCGGCGCCGTTTATCGCCACCTTTATCGACGGTACCGGTCTGATTATTTATTTCAAAATCGCCCAGTACGTTTTGGGGATTTAAACGGTTCCCGCTCTAAACAGGGCGGGAGTGTGACAACAAAGAGGAGGACGTTAAAAAACCATGGATACCGACCAACCCCGATATTTAACGCAAGGGGCTTTTATCGATAACATTTAACCTGAGGACAAAATAATGGGAAACATGACTATTTTTATGGGATTCCTGGCAATGATCAGCTCACTGGGTCTGTTGGCGGCCTATATGAGCACCAAATGGGATGATTGATGAACGCTAAAGATCCGCCTAGATGCATCCTCCCCGTAACCGCTATTTATTATGGGGAGGATTTAGCGGCGCGCTGAACGCGCAGCCTGATACGGGAGTTGATAATAATGACGATTCTTATTCTGGGATTGCTCTACGCCATTTTAATGATCTCGGTAGGCGTTAATGAGATTTATTTTTATTCCACCGGGAAATCCAATTTTCTTACTAGCCTCATGCTGACATTTTCTGGCAGTATGCTGCTGATCGCCTTTGTCTGGCAATTATCCTCTAAAGTAAAAAAATAAATCACCGTCCGAATGTGAGCAGCATCATGCAAAATGAAAAACAGGCCGTAGCCAGAAACTCGATGATCGCCAGCGGGTTACTGGCTACGGGCAAGTTCGTCGCCGGCATTTTCACCGGCAGTATTGGCCTGATATCCGAAGGTATCCACTCTTTTACCGACTTTATCGCCACCAGTATCACCTGGCTGGCGGTGCGCATCAGCGATAAGCCCGCCGATGACGATCACCATTTCGGCCACGGCAAGGTGGAAAACCTGGCGGCGCTGTTCGAGGTGCTGCTGTTGCTGGGTGCCGCCGGCTGGATCGTTTATGAGGCGGGCAGCAGCCTGCTCGGGCAGCCGCATGAGATCGTCGCCGCACCGGTGGTGATTGCGGTGTTGCTGATTTCCATCTGCGTCGATTTCTTCCGCGTGCGGGCGCTCAACCGCGTCGCCAAAGCGACCGACAGCGCGGCGCTGGAAGCGGATGCGCTGCATTTCTTCTCCGATATGCTTTCGTCCGGCGTGGTGCTGCTGGGCATGGTGTTTGTGCTGCTGGGCTTTGGCCGCGCGGACGCCATCGCCGCGCTGATCGTCGCCGGCTTTATCTTTATCGCTGCGATCAAACTGGGTAAACGCTCCTTCGACTCGCTGATGGATGCCGCGCCCGCCGGGGCGACCGAGGCGATCCGTGCCACGCTGGCGCGTTTTCCGGCGGTGTTGGCCTGCGACAGCGTGCGCATACGCAACGCCGGCGCGGTGCTGTTCGTCGAAATCACGGTGGCGGTGTGCCGCACCTTGCCGCTGGAACGCATCGACGCGCTGAAGCGAGAAATTGTTGAGCGACTGCGGGAGCAATACGCCAGGGCGGAATTCACCGTCATCGCGGTGCCACAGACCCGCAGCGATGAGGACATGGCGACCCGCATTCGGGCGATTGCCGCCAACCACGGCGCGCAGGTGCAGAATGTGACCTTGCAGCAGCTGCCGACGCGTATGGCGATCGGCATGGATTTGGCGGTGCCGGCCAACGCCAGCGTGGCGCAGGCGCATGACATCGCCACGGAGATAGAGGGGATCCTGCGTCAGGCGATCGGTGAAGACACCGAGATAGAGACGCACCTGGAGCCGCAGACGCCGCATTGGCTGACCAGCGAAGATGTCGATGCGACGGAGCTGGCGAATATTCGGCGGATCTTGCAGTCGGCGCTGGAGCAGGGAGAGAGCGTGCAAGACGTACATAACGTCCGCGCGCGCAAGACCGACGGGGGCATCATCGTCAATTTCCACTGCCGGGTGTCGCCGGCGGTCACCATCGCCGCGGCGCACGATGCGGTCGATCGGGTCGAGCGCCGGCTGCGCTCGCTTTATCCGGCCATCACGCGCGCGATAGGGCACGTCGAGCCGATCAAGCCCGGCATTTGAATCAGCTCGGCCAACTGCGGATAGAGCGCCGCGTTGGCCAGCAGCAGCGGGTTGCCGCGCCGCAGCCCGTCATGGTGCATAAAGTCATTCGCCATGCCGCCGGCTTCGCGCGTCAGCACCCAGCCAGGCAGGCTGTCCCAGGCATTCATGTGCGGTTCGTAATAGCCCAGCAGCCGACCGGCGGCCACCTGGGCGGTCATCAACGCGCCGGAGCCGCTGCGCACAAACATTCCTCCCGCCTGCAGCAGGCGACAGAGAAAGCCGCTGAATTCCGCCGCCGAGGCGCGCGGTGATATCCCGACGCCCATCACGCCATCCGCAACGCTGCGCCCGGCATGCACGCCTATCGGTTCCCCGTTGAGGAAGGCGCCGTGGCCGCGGCAGGCGCGGAACATCTCGCGGTGGTTGGGATCGTAGACCACGCCGATCGTCGGCTCGCCGTCAATTACCACGCCTATCGCGATACACCAGGTATGCAATCCGTTCAGGAAGCAGGCGGTGCCATCGATAGGATCGACGACCCAAACGCAGGCGGCGTGCTCGCCGCTGCTGCCGCTCTCTTCGCCGAGAAAGCCATCCTGGGGAAACCGGCGATTGATCATGCGGCGGATCAGCGCTTCGACGCGGCGGTCGGCTTCGCTGACCACGTCCTGCAGCCCCTGTTTAAAGTCGACCGCCAGGCTTTGCCGCCGTTGATAAAAGCTGAAAGCGAGATCGGCGGCGGCGCGGGCAATCTCACGCGCGAAGCGGTAGCGCGCCTCGATGTCCCGTGGGGAAAGTGAAGTCATGGCAGGCTCGATAGCAAAAAACGAATCAGCTTACCCTGCCATAAAAGGATGAAGGTAATGTGTCGCTCAGGGCGGCGGGGATGAAAAGCGCAGCTGCATCATGGCATCGGGGGCCGAAAGTGGTTGAGTCATGGCCCCGGCCGGTACTACCGAGCGCCAAAACGCCAGCCCACGCGGATTATCCTGGCTGACCGACAGCGACCAACCGCCGGGATGCCGCGCGAACAAGGCGCGGGCAGCCCGTTGCCCCATCCCGTTGCGTCGCCATTCGGGCTTGATGTAGAACTCCGCCATTTCGACGGTGGCGCTATCGAGACGCCTGACCAACGCGAACCCGGCGGTTTGCCGATCGCTCAACATCAAATAGGGGTAGCGGCCGGCCTCGCGCCAGTAGAGCGGCAAATAGGGGTAATCCCCATCGACGCCCAGCTCGCGCAGGCAATCAGACAGCATGGCCGCCAGCAGCGGCCGCTGCGCGAGTGAGGCCTGCTCAAGGGAAAATGCCATGTCGCACTCCGTCAAAAAACAGGCCGCCGGAGGGCGGCCTGTCAAGGTTAGCCCAGATTCAACCGGGCGGTGATGTCGGCAATCTCGCGGCGCCAGCGCGCCTGAAGCTCCGGTTTCTGGTGCTTCGGCTTGCGCGCCAGGTCGTCCTCCAGTTTGTTTTCGAGGGCAAACAGGGCGGTCAGCAGCGCTTCTTCGCCTTCCAAGCGCTCGTCCGGCGTCGGGGCGTCTGCATCGGCCTTGCCCGCCATCGGTAGCGCCGGTGCTTCGCCCGCCAGGCGCTGATACACCGGCGCCAGATCGTGCCACTCCTCCAGTTTTTGCTGGTCGATCAGCCAAAAGCGGTTGCAGCTCTGTTCGATCAGCATCCGGTCATGGGTGACCAACATGATGGCGCCGGCGAACTGGCGCAGCGTTTCCGCCAGCTCTTCTTTGCCTGCCATGTCCAGGTGGTTGGTGGGCTCGTCCAGCAACAGCAGCGAATGGTTGGCCAGCGTCAGGCCGACGAACAGCAGCCGCGAACGCTCGCCACCGCTCAGCGAACGGATCTGCTGATGGTGGCGCAGGTAAGGAAAACCGGCGCCGATCAGCGCCATTTTCCGCTGTTCCTCGGTCAGCGGCGCAAACTGTGCCAGCGCTTCGCTCAACGTGTCCTCATCGCGTAGCTGTTGCAGGCTCTGATCGTAATAGCCGATGCGCACGCGCGGATGGAACAGCGCCGGGCGCTGCGTTTGTTGCTGATACTCGCGCCACAGCAAGCGCAGCAGCGACGATTTGCCGCAGCCATTGCGCCCGACGATGGCGATGCGATCGCCGCTTTTCACGCGCAGATGTTCCAGGCTGAACAGCACCGGCGCATCCGGCGCCGGGCGCACGGCCCAGTGCGGCAGCGCCAGCAGGCGATCGGCGTCCAGCGCCTCTCCCTGTAAGCGCAGCCGCCACGGGCTGCCGGCGGTCAGGGTGGTTTGTTCTTCCTTCAACCGATCGACGCGCTTCTCCATTTGCTTGGCTTTGCGCGCCAGGTCTTCGTTGTCATAGACCTTGCCCCAGGTCGCCAGGCGTTTGGCGCTTTTTTCCACCCGGTCGATCTCCTTTTGCTCTGCCTGGCGCCGATGCTCGTCCGCAGCATCCTGTTCCGCCAGTGCGGCGCGCGCAGCGGAGCAGGGCAAACGGAAGAACTGCAGCGTTTTGTCGCGCAGGATCCAGGTGCAGTTGGTCACCTGATCGAGCAGATAGCGATCGTGCGATACCAGCACGAAGCTGCCGCTCCAGCTGCGTAAGAACTGTTCCAGCCACAGCAGCGTGGGCAGGTCCAGGTGGTTGCTGGGCTCGTCGAGCAGCAGCAGATCGGGCTGGCGGATCAGCGCGCGCGCCAGCAGCAGGCGGGTATGTTGGCCGCCGCTGAGGGTGCCGGCGGTCAACGCCCAGCTCGCCGGCTCAAACCCCAACTCGACAAGCAGCGCTTCACAGCGCCAGCGTTCGCTGAGGTGTTGGCCCGCGGGCAACTGCGCCAGTACCGCATCCAGCAGGGTGCTGGCGTGCAGCTCAGGCGGCAGGTGCTGTTCGATGCGCGCCATCAGACATTGATGTGACAATGTCACCGTTCCGCTGTGGATGGGCAGGGAGCCGCTGAGAATTTGCAGCAGGGTACTTTTGCCGCAGCCGTTGTCGCCGATCAAACCGATGCGATCGCCTTTTTTCAGGCTGAAGGAAATCTCGCTCAGCAGGACGCCGAACGCGTTGTCGTAACCGACAGATTGTGCAGACAGTAATGTGCTCATTGCTTACTCAAGAGTTACAGGCATGACAATGCCTATCGTCAAACATCGCTGACGACAACCCGGTAAGCCGGAGGGAAGATCCTGAATTTTAGTAAGCTTCGCTCAAGCTGGGTTATCGCAGCACGATACCGGTAATGCTTGAGCGGCGACGATTACCAAAGAAGTGTGAGTGAACAACACATTCACACGTCAGCATAGTAAGTCTCCTTTTATTGGTTGCAGGTTAATCGGTGGCAGGAGTATAGAGCGCTTTGTGCCGCGCCGCCAGTGTAAAAGCGCCTGAATAATCAGTAGGCTAAGGAGGGTACGGACGCGTGGCACACAATGGGAATAATTACTGTATTTCGGCCGACATTAAGCAGCTATTATAATTAGCGTTTATGGTTAAGCGACGGTTCATCCGCCGCCTGTTCGTCTGTCTATCAGATAATGATGCTGAGCACTGAATTTATGTTAAAGCCCCGTCCGTTCCTGCTGTTGTTGTTATTGCTGTTGGGTTTGCAGCTGACGCCACTCGGCGCCGTCGCCGCCACCCAGGATGATCCCGCCGCCGAAAGCGCGCCCGATCCCGCCACGCAGCTGAAAGCCGCGCAAAAGCAGTTGGACAGCATGAAGCAGCTGGTTTCCAAAGCCACCACCGACACCCAGCTCAGCAAGCTGCGGCTGGCGACCGACGACTTGGTCGCCAGCATGGATAAATTGTCCGCCGATCTGCAGCCGCTGCAGGAAAAACTGCAGGCGCAGCTGGACGTGCTGGGGCCGGCCCCGGCGGCCGGCGCGCTGCCGGAAACCCCGGCCGTCGCCCAGCAGCGCAATGCGCTGAACAACAGTAAAAAACAGTTGGACGATGCGGTAAAACGCGCGCAGGCCATCAAGACCAGCACCTTCGATCTGGGGCAACAGATCAGCGATCTGCGCCGGGTGGCGTTTAAAACCCAGCTGGCGCTGAATACCGGCAGCATTCTCGGCGTCAAATTCTGGACGCCGGTGGTGCAGCCGTCAGCGGATGACGTCCAGCGGCTGGATCAGTTTAATGCCGAGATGAAAGCAGCCTGGGACGCCAGTTGGCAGGACGAATGGCGTTACGGTACGCTGGCATTGCTGGCGCTGGCGGTGCTCGTCTGGTCCTGGGGGCGCTATTTGTCCGAGCGTTTCCTCGCCTGGGTCAGCATTCGCTTCCTGCCGGACGGGCGCCTGCGCCGCAGCTTTATGGCGATCATCACCGTGGCGGTGACGGTATTCACTACCTCTATCGCGCTGAATCTGCTGTATTACGTCTTTATTCGTGTGCAGCCGCTGCCGGTGATGCTGGAAGACTTCGCCGAAGGCTTTAACCGTCTGGGGATTTTCTGCGCGCTGATCGCCGGGCTGGGGCGTGCGGCGCTGTCGCTGAATCGTCCGTCGTGGCGTTTGGCGTCGCTGGACAATGAAGTGGCCGCCGGGCTGCGTTACTTCTCGCCGCTGCTGGCCGGTCTGGCGCTGGCGTTCGGCACCGTGGAACTGATCAACAACGTCGTCAGCGCTTCATTGGCCACCACCATCTTCGGCAACGGCCTGGTGGCGGGGTTGATCGGCATGGTGCTGCTGGCGGCGCCGCTGCGCGGCCAGCGCATTCGCCGCCGCCTGGAGCAGCAGGGCACGCACCTGGAAAAACGCACGCTGGTCGGCGGGCTGGTGCACATCGTCACCCTGATCTGTTCAGTGGTGATCCTGCTTTCCTTGCTTGTTGGTTACATCGCCTTCGCCGCCGAGGCGGTTGCATCGCCTGCCGATCTGCCGCTGGATCGGGTGGACAGCTTTATCAGCCTCACCGCAGACGGCCGGGTGACGGCCTTCAACGGCCACGTCGATCTGGGTACCGGCATTCGCACCGCGCTGGCGCAGATCGTCGCCGATGAAATTTGCGTGCCGTTCGAGCAAGTCACGATGATCCTTGGCGATACGCAACGTACGCCGGATCAGGGGCCGACTATCGCCAGCGCCACCATTCAGGTGACGTCGGTGCCGCTGCGACAGGCGGCGGCGCAGGTGCGGTACATGCTGACGGCGTTGGCGGCCAAAGCCTTCGAACTGCCGGCCGAACAGCTGACGGCGGCGGCGGGGCAGGTATTTGTGACCAAAAACCCGGGGCGCTCACTGAGCTATGCGCAGCTGGCGAGTGGGCAGAATCTGCACGTGATGCTGGATAAAAACGTTCAGTTGAACAGCGAACACCAGAATCGCTACGTCGGCCGCGCCGTTGCCCGGGTCGACATTCCGGCCAAAGTGAGCGGTGGGCTGACCTACGTGCACGACCTGCGCTTGCCCGGCATGCTCCATGGCCGGGTGGTGCGGCCGCCTTACGTTGGCGCCGACAGCAGCGCGCCGTTGGGCGGTGGCCTGCTGTCGGTGGATGAAAATTCGATCGCGCACCTGCCGGGCATCGTGAAACTGGTGGTGATCAACGATTTCATCGGCATCGTGGCCGAGCGCGAGGAGCAGGCGATCGCCGCCATGCGCCAACTGAAAACCACCTGGAAACCCTGGGCCGGATTGCCGGATCTGTCGCCGGAAGCGCTGCCCACCGCGCTGGAAGCCAATCCGAAAACCGACCGCGTGCTGCGCGACGACGCGGGCACGGACGCCGCGCTGGCGGCGCTGCATACCGACGTGCAGGCCGACTATGTCTGGCCCTACCATCAGCACGCCTCGATCGGCCCTTCCTGCGCGGTAGCGGAGGTCAAAGACGGGCGGGCGCAGGTGTGGTCCGGCACGCAAAACCCACACGATCTGCGCAAAGACATCGCCACGCTGCTCGAGCTGCCGCCTGGTCAGGTGCACATCACCCGCATGGAAGCCTCCGGCTGCTATGGCCGCAACTGCGCCGACGACGTCTCGGCGGACGCGGCACTGCTGGCGCGGGCCACCGGCCGCCCGGTGCGGGTGCAGCTGATGCGCGAACAGGAGTCCGGCTGGGAACCGAAGGGCACCGGCCAGCTGATCCGGGTGCGCGGCGGCCTTGACACGCAAAACCGGGTGGCGGCCTACGAATTGAAAACCAGCTATCCCTCCAACAATGCGGTGACCTTGCCGCTGGTGTTGACCGGGAAGGTGGCCAACCGGGCCGACGTGCAACAAATGGGCGATCGCACCGCCATTCCGCAATACGCGTATCCGCACATGCGGGTGATCTGCCAGGACGCCGCGCCGATCGTGCGGGCTTCGTGGATGCGCGGCGTTTCAGCGTTGCCCAACGTGTTCGCCCATGAGTCCTGGATCGATGAGCTTGCCTGGCGTGCCGGCGAGGACCCGATCGCGTTTCGCCTGCGTTACCTGAACGATCCGCGTGCGGTGGCCTTGATTGAGGCCTTGAAACGGCAGGCGAACTGGCAAGACGGCCCGGCGCACCGGGCGCGCGCCGCCGGCGCCGAAGTGGTGAGCGGCCGCGGCTTCGCCTACGCGCGCTATTTCCACAGCAAATTCCCCGGATTCGGCGCCGCCTGGGCGGCCTGGGTGTGCGATCTCAGCGTCAACCGCCGCTCCGGTCAGATCACGCTCGATAAAATCTTCGTGGCGCATGACTGTGGCCGCATGATCAACCCGGCCGGGGTGCGCCATCAGGTGCACGGCAACATTATCCAGTCCGCCAGCCGGGTGCTGAAAGAGTTTGTGACCTTCAACGAGACGGGGGTGACGTCACTGGACTGGGGCGGCTATCCGATCCTGCGCTTCGACGAATTGCCGCAGATCGATATCCAGCTGATCGATCGCCCGAACGAAGCGCCGATGGGTGCCGGAGAGTCTGCCTCGGTGCCGAGTGCGGCGGCGATCGGCAATGCGCTGTTTGACGCGCTTGGCGTGCGCCTGCGCGAGGTGCCGTTCACACCGGCGCGGGTGCTTGCCGCGCTGCGCGCTCAGGCCGGCCATTAACCCCCCGTAACGAACAAGGACAGCAAAGATGAGTAAGATGAAAAAAATCGTCGGGTGGGGTGGCTTCACAGTGCTCGCCGTTGTGGTGGCTGGCGTTGTCGCCAGTTGGCAGCCGGAAATCGCGCCGCTCGCCGCCGATGCGACCCACAGTTTCAGCGAGGCGCAGATCGCGCGCGGCAAAACGCTGGCCGATCTCGGCGACTGCGCCGTGTGCCACACCCGTGCGGGCGGCGAGCGCAACACCGGCGGGCTGGCGATGGAGATCCCCTTCGGCACCATTTACACCACCAACATCACGCCGGACGTGGAAACCGGCATCGGTAGCTGGAGTTACGCGGCGTTCGAACGCGCCATGCGCCATGGCGTCGATCGCCAGGGCCGTTATCTCTACCCGGCGTTTCCCTACACCGCCTTTACCCGCACTCGCGACGACGATCTGCAGGCGTTGTACGCCTACCTGATGTCGCAGCCGGCGGTCAAGTACCGGCCGCCGGCCACCGATCTGCACTTTCCGTTCAATATTCGCCAGGGCATCTTTGCCTGGAATCTGCTGTTCCTGACGCCGGGCGCGATGCAGGACGAGGCGGCCCAGAGCGCCGACTGGAACCGCGGCGCGTACCTGGTCGAAGGGCTGGGCCACTGCAGCGCCTGCCATTCGCCGCGCAACGTGCTGTTCGGCGAGAAAACCGGTGACGAGCACCTGGCCGGCGGCGTGGCGGAAGGCTGGACGGCGCCCGCGTTGACCGGCCGCTCGCCCGCGCCGCTCGATTGGACGCAGCAGGATCTGACTGATTTCATGCGTACCGGCTACTCGGCCAACCATGGCGTCGCCGCCGGCCCGATGGCGCCGGTGATCGAAGAAGGGCTGTCACGCTTGCCGCAGGCCGATCTGCAGGCGATCGCCGTCTATCTGCGCAGCTATCATCCTGAAACGGCGGCGGGCGCGACGGCGGCCACGTTAAACGTTCAGGCGGAACGGCAGGTGGAGCCTCTGAGTTCGGAAGGGGCGCGGCTGTTTTCCGGCGCCTGCATGGCTTGCCATGCGCAGGAAAAAGGCGCGCAGATGGCGGGGGTGCGGCCGTCTCTGGCGCTGAACACCAACCTGTTCGCCGACGCGCCGGACAATGCCATTCGCGTGGTGCTGGATGGCATACAGCGGCCGGCTAACGCAGAGCTGGGCTATATGCCGGGCTTTCGTCATAACCTGAATGACGCGCAGATTGCCATCCTGCTCAACTACCTGCGGCAGCACTACGCCGGTCAGGCGCCGTGGCCTGATTTGACGGCGCAGATCGGCCGTTTGCGCGCCGAAACCGCGCAGAAATAGCCGCCGGGGGCTGGACAGCCGCGCCGCGTTGGCGACAATAGAACTTTTCACATGGACAGAGGCAGTAAAATGAATACGTTAGACGCGATCCGCCAACGCCGCGCCACCAAACAGTTCGATACGCAGCACGTGATGACGCTAGAAGAAAAAAAAGCGCTGTTGAACATTGCGCTGCAGGGCGCACCCAGCGCGTTTAACCTGCAGCACTGGCGCCCGCTGCTGATCGAAGATCGCGCCCAGCGCGAGAAAATTCGCGAGGCGGCGTGGGGGCAGGCGCAGGTGACCGACGCGTCGATGCTGGTCGTGCTGTGCGGCGATCTGTCGAGCTGGGAGTCACAGGTAAAAAACGTCTGGGCCGAGGCGGCCGAGCCGGTACAGCAGTTCATGATCCCGGCCGTCGATCAGTATTATCGCGGTAAGCCGCAGGTGCAGCGCGACGAAGTGATGCGCAGCAGCGGCATCTTCGCTCAGACGCTGATGCTGGCGGCCAAGGCGCAGGGCTACGACTCTTGCCCGATGGACGGGTTTGATTTCGACGCCGTGGGCGAGATTATCAACAAACCGGCGCATTATCAGATCGCGCTGATGGTCGCCATTGGCAAGGCGGCGGGGCAGCCTTATCCGCGCATCGGCAAACTGCCGTTCGACGACGTGGTGAAAACCGACCGTTTCTGATCTGAGCGGTGAATGACAAAAGGGAAGGCTTGCGCCTTCCCTTATTTTTTTGTGACGCACAGTTCGTTCCAGTAGCTGAAACGGATGCGCCGTTGCAGGCGGTGATGCCACATAGAACACTCCTTCTACCCTACACGGTTTAAATAAATAACACCGCGCCGGACGCAAGGCGAATGTCTTATTGTGCATAGCTTGCTCGCCGAGTGGGATTAGCGATATTTGTTGACGTTGGCGACGGCGGAATCTAATGACGTTACCTTATATTTCCAATAGGTTATTTTATTGGCCTGCGCTGCGCCCACCGCACCGAAATAGGCTTGCCACGCCGTGCCACTGGTCAACAAATCGCTAAACATCTGCCCGAGATCGGTCACGCTCCACAGGGTACGGTAGCCTTTCACCGCAGAAGGCGCCGGCGGCGTATGCTGAACATAACCGCCAACCGAGTACCGGTTCTCGTAGGCCATAAATACGGTGTAGACTCGTCCGTGCGGCGCCGTATGTTGGTACCAGGGGATCACCACAAAATGGTGTACGGGAGGGCCAATCATGAAATGCCAAACGGCGGTTTCCGAGTTCGCCCCAGAGAACCCCAGCGCAGTATTGATATTTTTTTGCATATCACGGTTATTTTCGATCGCGGTTCCGGCTCCGCTATCGTCTTGTGTTTTGCCATAAACGGCCCGGCTCATTTGGGCGGGAACGCCAGGACAATTATTTATTGCCATCAGGAAAGGATTGCTGACGATGGCATTGATTAATGTCTCACCGGTATTGCTCATATTGATATTTCTCCACACGCAAGGTAAATAATCTAATTATTTTCATGCTTAATAATTAGAATGGATTAAATAGACTGAGTGGCAGCATCAATAATAAGGTTAGACAAAAAAGACGTTGGCATTCGTTTATGCCCACTTATTTTTCTGTCTCACGGCGGCAGGTTCGGCTGCTGCTGAGGTTGAATGGGCGTTTATAAAACATCATGCCCGCCGCGGCACCCAGGATTGCCAGCGTGCCCAGCAATTGCAGCAGGCTGAGGCGGTGGCCGAACACCGCCCAGTCCACCACGATCGCCACCGCCGGGTAGATGAACGACAGGGCGCCGACCAGGGCCGTGGGGATCTTCTGAATGGCGCCATATAACAACGTGGACATCAAACCGGTATGCACCAAGCCGAGGGTCGCCAGCAGCAGCCAGTCGAGGGGGGCCGCAGGCGGCGTGGCCAGGCCGGCGAACGGCGCCAGCGCCAACGTGCCAACGGTCAGCTGAATCAACACGATGAGCTGCGGCGGCAACGCGGCCAGCCGTTTGACGATCGCCGCCGCAATGGCGTACATCAGGGCCGCACCGAGCGCCAATACCACGCCGAGCAGGTAGTCATCGCCGCTGCCGCCGCTTTGCCGGCCGGCGACGATCAACACCATCCCCGCGAATGCCAGCAGAAGCCAGCCCAACCGATCAGCCGTCAGTTTTTCGCCGAACAGCAGCGCCCCCAGCACCACCAATATGAACGGCTGAACGTGGTAGGTCACGGTGGCGACAGCGATCGAGGCATGCTTATAGGCGGCAAACAGCAGCGTCCAGTTGAGCACCAGCGCGATGCCCCCCAGAATGGCGAAAGCCAGCTGGCGGCGGTTGATCGCGCCTTGTTTCAACTGACCGAGTGCGGCGCAGGTCGCCAGCATGGCCAGCGCGCCGAACGCGCAGCGCCAAAACACCACCGTCGCAGGCGGCTGCCCTAAAACGAGTACCGGCCACCCCACGGTGCCGGAGATGGTCATGGCGAGGATCATTTGCACTGCGCCGCGCGTTGTCGTTTTCATGTCGTTTCCCTCGCTGCCTGACCGTACTTGTGGTGAAGCGGCTTAATCATTAAAATGAACAATCGAACATTATGATGAACGCGCACACAGTCGTTCGTCAAGCCGAACAAATGAATGGTATAGCGAACGATGAGCGATAACCGAATGCAGAACATCACGCCGATCGGCCTGCTGTCGGCGGCGATCCGCCGCGAGCGGGAGCGGTTGAACCTGTCGGTGACCGAGCTGGCGAAGCGCGCGGGCATCGCCAAGTCCACGCTGTCGCAGCTCGAAGCCGGCAGCGGCAATCCCAGCCTGGAAACGCTGTGGGCGTTGGCGATGGCGTTGGACGTGCCGGTCAGCCGGCTAATTTCACAGCCGAGCAGGCAGGTGCAAGTGATCCGCGCCCATGAAGGAACGCCGGCGCTGTCGGAGCAGGGCAACTACGCCGCCACGCTGTTGGCCACCTGCCCGCCGGGCGCGCAGCGCGACATTTACCGGCTGCGGGTGCAGCCCGGCGAAGTCAAACTTTCCCGGCCGCATCCCCCCGGCACCGTCGAGCATGTGATCATCAGCAGCGGGCGAGCGCGCCTCGGGCCGGCGGATCAGCCGCTGGAGCTGAGCGCCGGCGATTACATTAGCTACTCCGCCGATCGCGAGCATGTTTTCGAAGCGCTGGAGCCGGAGACCACCGCCGTGATGCTGATAGAACAGGGTTAACCCGGGCGTTGAAGGTCCGTTTATTGAAAATGATTCTCAATTATATTAGTGTGCCCGCCTGTTTTGACGCCGGGACGGGCGCGTAGCCCGGCGTCGCCGTTTATTGCCCTTCAAGGACCGAAGATGAAAATCGCTATTCCTTCCCTGCTGTTATTCGCCGGTTTGACGGCAACGCACCCGGCCACCGTGTTGGCCGCTACACCGCCCGTCGCGGCGGATCAGGGCCAGAACGACACGGCCAACAACGATTTCAGCTTCGTGCGCTATCGCGCGGATTACCGCGTCAACGCCAACGCCACCAACGTGAAGACGGAAAGCTACGAAGTGCTGCTGAAAACCAAGGCGGCGGTCGAAAAATTCAGCCAGATCCGCCTGAGCTACAGCGAAAAAATGGAAACGCTGGAGGTGGTCGCCGCCTACACGCTGACCGCCGACGGCCAGCGCCACGACGTGGCGCCCGATCGCATCTATACCCAGGAGAGTTACTCCAGCGCCACGGCCCCGCTGTATGCCGACCGCAAAGTGCGCGTCATCGTGTTCTCCAACCTGGCGCCGGGCTCGCGGGTGGTGTATGAGCTGCGCCGCACGCAAAACACGCCGTATTTCCCCGACTATTTCGGCCTGTGGGAGACGTTCAGCGTTTTCGATCAGTTCGACGACGCCGAAGTGACCCTGCAGGCACCGGCCAAGCTGCCGATGCATATCTTCACGCGTGGCATGGAAGGCGGGGACAAGCCGCAGATCCGCAACGGCCAAGCGCACTGGCGCTGGCATTATTCGCGCAGCGCGCCGATGAAATCACAAAACTGGGCAGCGGACAGCTGGACCTTCAGCCCGACCATCATGGCGAGCACCTATCGCGAGTGGCCGCAGTTGGCCAAGGCCTATCAGCTGAAGGCCGGTGCGGCGGCGAAGGTGACGCCGGGCATCCAGGCACTGGCAGACAACATCACCGCCGGTATCAGCGATCGGCGCGAGCAGGCAGAGGCCCTCTACCGCTGGGTGGCGCAAAACATTCGCTACGTGGCGGTGTACCTGGGCAACGGTGGGCTGGAGCCGAATTCGGCGCAGAGCATTCTCGACAACCACTACGGCGACTGTAAGGACCACGTGGTGATCCTGGAGGCGCTGCTCGCTGCCAAGGGTATTGAAAGCTCACCGGTGCTGATCGGTATGGATGAAGGCCCGTTGCTGCCTAAAGTGCCGCTGCTCAGCCGCTTTAATCACGCTATCACCTATGTGCCGGAGTTCAAACTGTACCTGGACTCCACCAATCCCTGGGCGCGGTTCGGGCAACTGCCGCAAGGCGATCTGGGGGCGCCGGTGCTGCTGACGCGCGACGCCAAGCTGGCGCGCACGCCGGGCAGCGATGAGCAGCCGGTCAAGAGCGCGCTGAGCGTCGATTTCGTGTTTGACAAAGCGGGCAATCTGCACGGGCAAACCGAGCGTCGGCTGAGCGAAGTGGAAGAAATTGACCTGCGGGGCTATTTCTCGCAGATCAACCGGCAGAACCGGGCGCAGGCCGAAGCGTCGATCATGTCCGCCTCCGGTATCGACGGCAGCGGCGAAGTGGCGATGAACAGCGATCCGCTGGATCTCAAAAAACAGTTCGGTTACCGCTTCCGCTTCAAGGCGGACGACTACGTCGATTTCGGCGTGGTGGGCGGCATGACGCTGCCTAATCCGCCCGGTGGCAAATCGTTCCGCACGCTGTATACCACCACGGCGGCACCGGACAACGAAACGCCGTTCTACTGCAGCGCGCAGCGCTACGACGAAACCTACCGTCTGCAGCTGCCGGCCAACGTGCCGATCATCGCCATTCCGCAAGACAGGCAGTTCCGCAATGCGGCGGGCGACTATCGCGTAGCATGGCGGCGCGACGGGCAGCAGGTGATCGTCAATCACCGCCTGCAGGTGAACGCCATTCGCGGCAAGGAGGCGCTGTGCCAAGCACAGGATTACCCGGCGTTCCGCGAGCTGTTCCAGCAGGTGCGGCGCGGTTTCCGCGGCCAGGTGGTGTACGGCGAATTGGCCAACGGCAAATAAGCCGCTGCCCCGTAGTCGGATAAAAATGGCCCCCAATCAGATGCCTGTGGGGGCCAAAGCGTTCCTACCAAGCGATCTTAACCGCGCGCACCTCTTTGGATCTCAACTTCACGCGGATTAGCACCGATTTGTACGAAGGCGTGCCGCTCTCCTCATCGATGTAATGCAGCGGCACCAGCACGTTGGCTTCCGGGTAGTAGGCGCGGCGCTTACATTTTTGTTATGCCTTTAGTTAATGCCACCATTTGTCGCCATACCAAAATTTCAGCCAAAGCATCTTCTAACGTCTGAGTATTGTGTTTTTCTTCGCCTGCTGTGAGGCTAACAATGGTATTTGCGCACATTTTTCCTCCTTGCACTTGTCCTTCCACTAACTTTGAGCAGCTCTGGATATATTCAAATGTGACTCTTTCTATTTCTTCCTCACACTGTAATTTAAGTTGAGCGATCTTTGGACGGATGATAGCCAGTACGGTCCCGCCATATTCAAGCGCCTCTTCCTTTGTGGGGATTTTTCCTTTATGAATAACGCTATTCCTAAAACCTGTATCCTTACTGGATAAGAGTTGCGGCAACTCACCAAACTCGCTCGCCCAAAGAAACAGAAAAGCACCGAGTTGCCGTTCGGATTGGTTAGAAACCTGTTTCCATACAATTGAGAAAACATCGTTTTCAATGTTTCTCTTTTTACAGAGAACTTTTATACAAAACTCATAAAAGCGCTCCAAGCTTGACGTAAAAGACGATACAGCTTCTCGGTAATAGCCATCCAAAATTGGTTTGCACCGATATCAAAAAGGATTTCGAATTTCTGCTGTTGCAATACGGTTACCGACTTATGTCCACGTGTACAACATGTTTCGTATCGCCCGTCATCGCGAAATTCAAACGTAGTTAATTCATTTGTAGGATGGCCAAGCTCTTGGAAACATGCCATGCATGGCATTAATAATTTCATTAATCTGTCCTTAGTTATCATGACATAGAGCAAAGAGGTGAAGTGCCCAGAGTTTTGCCATTATTATATGTTTTTTAGGCATTTATTGAGGATAAACGTCGTTGTTTTTCCATGAACTGTCGTCAAAATTATCGTCATAATATCTCTGATGAGATTTTTATTGTATAGCATCATAGATAAATGACCTATTCCATGCTCATTAGATACACATGGAATAGGCGGGCCGCCGACGCGTTACTTTTTCACCACCAGGCCAACGCCGCGGCCGCGCGGATCGGACGCGGTTTCCGGTGTGCGGCCATCGATGCGGATAGCCTGTATATCCCCCATGTTCCAGCCCTGGTCTTCGAGGGTGTAGCCCATGGCTTTCAGCTCGTCCGCCGGTTTGCCGGTCAGCGGCGCAAAGCTGTCATAATAGAGGGTGTCCTTCGGTAACAGCTGATGGTGTACGCGCTGGGCGGCCACCGCCTGCGCCAGCGGCAGATGGTAATCGTAGAGATTGTTGATCACCTGGAAGATCGACGTGAAGATGCGCGATCCGCCCGGCGTGCCGATCACCAGGCTGACCTCGCCGTCGCGCGTGATGATGGTCGGGCTCATCGAGGAGAGCATGCGTTTGCCCGGCTCGATGGCATTGGCGTCGCTGCCCACCACGCCGAAGGCGTTGGCGACGCCGGGTTTGGCGCTGAAATCGTCCATCTCGTCGTTGAGCAGGAAGCCGGCGCCTTTGACCACCACACCGCTGCCGAAGTCCCAGTTGAGCGTATAGGTGTTGCTGACCGCGTTGCCGGCGGCATCGACGATCGAGAAGTGGGTGGTTTGGTGGGTTTCCAGCCCCGGTCGCACCCGTTCGGTCGGCGAGATCGCCGTCGGGTTGATCTCGGCGGCGCGTTTTTGCAGGTAGTCGGGGGCGATCAGCTGCGCTTCTGGCACGTTAGTGAAATCAGGATCGCCGAGGTAGTCGGCGCGATCGGCGAACACGCGTTTTTCGATTTCCGCCAGCAGGTGGATATAGCGCGCCGAGTTCAGCGGCACGCCCTTGAAGTCGGCGGCGCGATCTTCTTTGATCCCCAGCAGTTGCGCCAGCGCAATGCCGCCGGAGCTGGGCAGCGGGGCGGTATACACGGTGTTGCCGCGCCAGCTGATGCGCATCGGTTCACGCCATTTCACCCGATAGTCGGCCAAATCCGCCGCGCCGATCAGCCCGTTATCACGCTGCATTTGCGCCACCAGCAGGCGGGCGGTTTCGCCGTGATAAAAATCGTCGGCGCCCGATTGGGCGATGCGCTCAAGGGTGGCAGCCAGCTCCGGCTGTTTGAACACCGTGCCGGGCTTCATGGCGCCGAAATAGTCGCCAAAGTTGGTTTTGCCGGCGAACAGCTTGTTGGCGTCTTCACGGTACTGATACTGCTGATCCGCCACGGTGAAACCTTGCCGGGCGTAGCCGATCGCCGGCGTCAGCAGCTCGGCCCACGGCAGTTTGCCGAAGCGTTTATGGGCTTCCCACAACCCCAGCACGGTGCCCGGCACGCCGGCGGCGCGGCTGCCCACCAGGCTGAGATTTTCGATCACTTCACCTTTCTCGTTCAGGTATAGGGTTTTGCCGGCGGCCTTGGGGGCCACTTCGCGGTAGTCGAGAAAATAGGGCTTGCCGTCGACGTACAGCGTCATAAAGCCGCCGCCGCCGATATTGCCGGCTTCAGGGTAGGTGACCGCCAGGGTAAAGGCGGTGGCGACCGCCGCATCAACCGCGTTGCCGCCGGCCTGCAGAATGTGCGCGGCGACTTTTGCGCCATACTGATCCGGAGCGGCGACCGCGCCGGCGGTCAGATCGGCGGCAAAGGCGGCGGGAACGGTGCAGGCCAGGGCTACGCTCAGAGCTATCGTTTTCAATAAACCGGCAGACATAGAAGATCCTTTTAGCGATGTTCAATTATCAGGTGAATTCAACTAATTATTTTGAAACAGCAGGTTAGCGCATTTTCTTCGGGCTATTGCGGCGCTTTATTGAAGGTAGCAGCGGTCAGGCGGGGCCGCCTGACCAGAGTCGTGAAGCGTGACGTGGCGCGTTATGCGCCGGCGGGCAGCGCCGACTGCAGCCATTGGCAAAAGTGCCGGGCGAGCGGGTTGTGTTCGCTGTCGCGGTGCAGCAGCCACGCCCAGTTGGCGCCGCGCACGCGTTGCTCGGTTAACGGTTGCAGCAGCCCGGCGTCGTGCGCGTGCTGCGCCAGCAGTTGGCTGACCAACGCGATGCCAAGGCCATTGCAGGCAGCGTCCAGCAGCAGACCGGGATCGGAGAAGTTCAGCCCGCTGTCGCGCTGGCCGACGTGCGCGCCGCCCGCCACCGTCCAGTGGCTCCAGTCCATCTCCCGTTCGCCGTGCAGGGTCACGCGCTGCTCCGCCGCCAACGCCAACAGACTCGGGTGGCAGGCGGGATAGAGTCGGTCGGTGCAGAGAACCTTGAAGGTGCAGTCTGCCTGCGCGCTGAGATCGTCGCGGATCGCCAGATCGATGCTGTCCGTCGCCATATCCGGCGGTTCAAAGCTGGTGAACAGCCACAGGTCGACCTGCGGGTGCTGCCGATTGAAGTCGCCCAGCCGCGGCGTTAGCCAGTGGCGGGCAAAGGCCGGGGTGGTGTTAACGATCAGTTGGTTGGGTTTGCGGTACTGATCCAAACGGCGAATGCCGACGGCCAGCTGTTGCAGCATCACCTGTGCGGTGCTGAACAGATCGTGGCCGGCGTCGGTCAGCACTACGCTGCGGCCGGTGCGGAAGAACAGCGGCTGTTCCAGAAACGCTTCGAGGCTGCGGATCTGCTGGCTGATGGCCGACTGGGTGAGGTGCAGCTCTTCGGCAGCCTGATGAAAACTGCCCAGGCGCGCTGCCGCTTCGAAACCGCGCAGGGCGCTCAAGGGGGGCCAGTGTTTTAACATTATCGATAAGCCTGTCTAATCAGATATCCGCTAAATATATCGTTTGTCGCGGTGGCAGGGGAAGACTAGCATGAGATTCAAGTGCCGGAACGCAAATAATTCGGCTAACCGTTTGAATTTAAATTAATTAAAAGAGGTTATTTATGTCAACGCGTCGCACCTTTATCAAGCAGCTTTCGGCGGTGGCCGGTGTGAGCTTGACGGCATCATTGGGCATTCCATTACGCGGTCACGCGAAAGCTGAGCTTAATCCGGCCTGGCGGATGCCCGACGAAGGGGAACCGCAGCAGCGGGCATTTCTCGCTTTCGGCGCGCAGCGCGCGATTTGGGGCGGGTTCACCGCGGACGTGCAGGCAGCCCAGGGGCGCATCGCCCGCGCCATCGCTGAATTTCAGCCGTTGACGGTATTTTGCCGCGAGCGCGAACGGCAATTGGCCGAGGCCACCTGCGGCAGTCACAACGTCAGCTATGTCGTCACCGAGCTGGATGACATCTGGATGCGCGACATCGGCGCCAATTTCGTCGTCAATGCCGCCGGTGAACTGGGCGCGGTGGATTTCAACTTCAACGGCTGGGGCGATAAGCAGCAGCATGCCAGCGATGCGCGTCTGGCAGGGTTTGCCGCCAGGCGATACGGCGTTGCTCAACCGCGCCGCAGCGCGCTGGTAGGCGAAGGCGGCGGCATCGAAGTGGATGGGCACGGCACCGGCATCATGACCGAGAGCAGCTGGGTGAACGCGAACCGCAACCCCGGCTGGAGCCGGGAGCGGGTTGAGCAGGAGCTGAAGGCGATGCTCGGCCTGCGCAAAATTATCTGGCTGCCGGGCATTAAAGGCCGGGACATCACCGATGCCCACGTCGACTTTTACGCCCGTTTCGTGCGGCCGGGCGTCGTGGTGGCCAACCTGGATACCGATCCGGCCTCTTATGATCATGCGGTTACCCAGGCGCATCTGGCGATCCTCAAGGCAGCGACCGACGCCGACGGCCGCCGGCTGCAGGTGCATACGCTTTCGCCGCCGCTGGCACCGCGCGAAAGCCGATTCAGCCGCCGCAATCCCGATTTCGCGGCGGGCTACATCAACTATTTCGTCATCAACGGCGCGGTGATCGCCCCTGAATTTGGCGACCCGCAGGCGGATAAGGCGGCGCTTGAGCTGCTGACGACGCTCTATCCGCAGCGCAAGGTGGTGCAACTGGAGATCGACGCCATCGCCGGCGGCGGCGGCGGCATTCACTGCGTGACCAGCCAACTGCCGGTGCATGGCAAGCCAGGCCATTGAATGTTCGAAAAATGCGCATGCGGTTGTTTGCCGCCATAGGGTGTGGTTGGCTGAGTGGAAACATAAGGAGGCCATAATGACCGACTCACCCTTGAGTATTCCCACCTGGTATCGCGATCCGCTCGCAGAACAGGCCATGGCCGAAGGCCATGCGCCCATCTGGCGGCATCTGCTGGGCCTGGTGCCGGAACATGAACTGTCCGGCGTCAGGGTGCTGGACTTCGGCTGCAATCAGGGCGGTTTTCTGCGCCTGTTGCACCAAATCCGGCCATTTCGTGAAGGGATCGGCGTCGATATCGCCCGCCAGTCCGTCGAACACGCCAACCGCCTGAAAGGAAACCTGCCGATCGTTTATCAGACCGACACGCGGTTGACGGGTTATGAGAACCACTTCGATATCGCCTTCAGCCATGAAGTCATCTACCTGATCGAAGATATCGCGCAACATGCCGCCGATATGCTGCGGGCGCTGAAGCCGGGCGGCGTTTACTATGCGGTGACCGGTTGCCACACCGACAACCCGCTGTGGCCGCAATGGCGCGAAAGGGTGGCTGAGCAGACGCATACCGTGGTGCAGGATCGCTCGCTGGACGACTATGCGCGCATTTTCTCCGCCGCGGGGTTCCAGGTCTCTGCCCGCCGGCTGGGTTTTTCCGGCTTCGTGCCCTATGAACCAGACGGTTGGATGCCGAATATCGCGGCGGCGATCGACTATTATTGGCACACCAAAACGGTGTTTAGACTGGTTAAACCCCCAGTGCCGGTGAGTTAACGCGCCGGGCCGATGCCGGAGCGCAGCAGGGCGACGGCGTGGCGGGCGATATCTTCGGCGTTTAGCTGGCCTTTATCCCGTTCGCGCCGCCATTTGGGCGCGGTGGCCAGCGGCAGCAGCGTGATGCCGAACAGCGTAAAGAACAGCAGGGCAGGCTCGAGATCGGGATTGAGTTTACCCTGCACCTGCCAGCGTGCGATGGCTTGCAGCGCGATCTGATGGCGTTCATTACCGAATCGTTCATCCATTCTCTGTTTCAATACGCCACTTTCACTCATGACCTCCCGCAGCCACAGCGGGGCGAACCAAGGGTGTTCCAACGCGATGTCGATAAAGCGTTGCGCCAGCTGGGTGAAGGCGGTGACGGGATCGTCCGCGTTGGCGTCGAACACTTCGCCGGCCATCTTGCGCACCGGCAGAAAGCGCTCTTCGATCAGCACGTCCAGCAGCTGTTCCCGGTTATGAAAGTAGTAGTGCAGCATGGCCGGGGTCACGTTTGCCTCGCGCGCAATGGCATTCAATGAGGTGTCTACGATCCCCTGGCGGGCAAACAGGTTCAGCGCGGTATCAAGCAAATGCTCGCGTTTGTCCACCCCTTTGGCGCCGCCGCTCGGCCGGCCGGGACGGCGAGGCTTGGCGGGAGTTTGAACGTTTCGTGCTGTCATCGCGATGAGATCCATTGACCGGAGAAAAGGATGACTCATATATTAATTATGCGATTAATTAATTACAAGTGAACTGACTTCGATGGCGATTGAAAACCCGACAATCCGGCCCGATCACGGCGGGGCGCCTGCCAAGGCGCCTTCGCTCCCGTTGCTGTTTTCCGCGTTGCTGCTGGTGATGCTGCTGGCGGCGCTGGATCAAACTATTGTCTCCACCGCGCTGCCGACCATCGTCGGCGAGTTTGGTGGGCTTGAGAAACTGTCCTGGGTGGTGACTGCCTATCTGCTGTCTTCCACTATCGTGGTGCCGCTGTACGGCAAATTCGGCGATCTCTTCGGCCGCAAGATTGTGCTGCAAATCGCTATTGTGCTGTTTTTGCTTGGGTCGGTACTGTGTGGGCTGGCGCAAAACATGACGCAGCTGATTCTGATGCGCGCGCTGCAAGGATTGGGCGGCGGCGGGCTGTTGGTGGTCACTCTGGCGGTGGTCGGCGACGTGATCCCGCCGGCGGAACGCGGCCGTTATCAGGGGCTGTTCGGTGGGGTATTCGGCCTGGCCACGGTGGTGGGGCCGTTGATCGGCGGCTTACTGGTGCAGCATTTTTCCTGGCGCTGGATTTTCTACATCAATCTGCCGCTGGGCCTGTTCGCCCTGTTGGTGATTGGCGCGGTGTTTCAGTCGCAGGTTAATCGAGTGCGACATGAAATCGACTTCCTCGGCGCCGGTTACCTGGCGATGGCGCTCACCTGCATCATCCTGTTCACCAGCCAGGGCGGCACGGTAATGGCCTGGTCGGACGGCCAGCTGTGGTGCATTCTGGCCTTTGGCCTGGTGTCGCTGGGCGGCTTTATCTATGAGGAACGGCTGGCCGGTGAACCGATCATTCCCCTCGGGCTGTTTCGCAACCGCACCTTCGTGCTGTGCGGCCTGATCGGCTTTATCGTCGGCATGTCGCTGTTCGGCTCCGTGACTTTCCTGCCGCTGTATCTGCAGGTGGTGAAAGGCTCGACGCCATCGCAGGCCGGGATGCAGCTGCTGCCGCTGATGGGCGGTATTATGGTCAGCTCGATCATCAGCGGGCGGATCATCAGCAAGCGCGGTAAATATCGCCTGTTCCCGATCGTCGGTACCCTGTGCGCGCTGGGGGCGATGACGCTGCTCGGCACTCTGACCAATAACACGCCGGTACAGCAACTGTATCTGTACCTTTGCCTGCTGGGATTGGGGCTGGGCATGGTGATGCAAGTGATGATTTTGGCGGCGCAAAACAGCGTGGAGCCCCGACATATCGGGGTCGCGACGTCCAGCGCTACGCTGTTCCGCTCTATCGGCGGTTCGATAGGCGTGGCGGTGTTCGGGGCGATTTTCACGCAGGTGTTGCACACCCGTTTGGCGGCGCTGTTGCCGGAAGGCGCGCAGCTGCCGCGCGCGCTCGGCGCAGAAGCGGTGCACCATTTGCCGGCGGCACTGCAGCAGGATTACCTGCAGGCCTTCGGCGGGGCGATCCATTCGGTGTATCAAATTGCCGCCGGGGTGATGGCGCTGGCTTTTGCGCTGACCTGGCTCTTGAAAGACGTGCCGCTGCGGCACAAATAATCCCGACGCCGGCCGCTCCGACCGGTTCTTCCCGACGGACTTTTACCGAATCCTTACGCAACCCTTTCAGAAGCGAATGTCGGCATTCGATATATTGAGAATAGTCATTCTCAATGGGATCGTATTGCAATGCAGAGAAAAACGCTTTTGGTGCTTGGGCTGTCGCTGTTGCTGGCCGCCTGCGATGGGCAAAACGCCGCTGCGCCGACGGGTGCAGGCGGTGAGCTGGAGGTCGGCGTCGTCACGCTGCGCGGCCAGTCAGTGACCCTGAGCAGCGAGCTGACCGGCCGGGTCAACGCCACCATGACTTCCGACGTGCGGCCGCAGGTTGACGGCATCATCAAACAGCGGCTGTTCACCGAGGGGGCGGAGGTGAAGGCCGGGCAAGTGCTGTATCAAATTGATCCCGCCAGCTATCAGGCCAGCTACGATCAGGCCGCCGCCCAGCTGAAAAACGCCCAGGCCACGGTGCAATCCACCCGGCTCAAATCGCAGCGCTATGCGGCGCTGGTGAAAGAGAACGGCGTTTCTCAGCAGGATGCGGACGATGCCAAAGCCGCCTATCTGGCGGCCGTGGCGTCGGTGGCCCAGTATCAGGCGGCGCTGGAGACGGCGCGTATCAACCTCGCCTATACCCAGGTGCGGGCGCCGATCGCCGGGCGCATCGGTATCTCATCCGTGACGCCGGGCGCGTTGGTCACCGCCAGCCAAACCGATGCGCTGGCCACCATCCGCGCGCTCGACCCGATCTATGTCGATCTGACCCAGTCCAGCGCGCAGCTGCTTAAACTGCGACGCCAGCAGGCGGCGTTACAGCGCGGCGCGGTCACGCCGGTCGCCATCAAGCTGGAGGACGGTACGTCTTATGCCCACGCCGGCAAGCTGGAGCTGACCGAGGTCGCGGTGGATGAGGCCACCGGTTCGGTCACGCTGCGCGCGGTGTTCCCCAACCCCGAACATGAGCTGTTGCCCGGCATGTATGTCCACGCCACGGTGGATAACGGCGTCGATCCCAAAGCCATTCTGGCACCGCAGCAGGGCATCACCCGCAACGCCAAAGGGGAAGCCACCGCGTTGGTGGTGGACGAGCAAAACAACGTGGCGCAGCGCACCGTCAGCGCCGAACGGGTGGTGGGCAGTAATTGGCTGATCGGCAGCGGGCTGAACGAAGGCGATCGCCTGATCGTCGAAGGCACCAGCAAGGTCACGATCGGCGCCGCGGTGAAGCCGGTTGAGGTTTCGGTCGACAAAAACCAACGCGGGGAGCAGTGATATGGCGCAGTTCTTTATCCGGCGGCCGGTATTCGCTTGGGTGATCGCCATCATCATCATGCTGTGCGGCCTGATGTCGATCAATTCGTTGCCCGTCTCGCAGTACCCGGACGTCTCACCGCCGCAGATTTCCATCTCCGCCACCTACCCGGGCGCGGACGCGGAAACGCTGGAAAACAGCGTCACGCAGGTGATTGAGCAGCAGCTCACCGGCCTGGACGGCCTGCTGTATTTTTCTTCGACCAGCAGCTCCAGCGGCTCGGTCAGCATCAACGTCACCTTTGATCAGGGCACCGATCCGGATATCGCTCAGGTGCAGGTGCAAAACAAGGTGCAGCAGGCGGAAAGCCGTTTGCCGAGCGCGGTCACCGCGCAGGGCGTGACGGTCAAGAAATCCCAGAGCAGCTTCCTGTTGATCGTCGGGCTGTATGACGAAAGCGACAAGGCGACGATGGCCGATATCTCCGACTATCTGGTCAGCAACCTGCAGGATCCGCTGTCGCGCATCGAGGGCGTGGGGGACGTGCAGGTGTTCGGCTCGGAATATGCGATGCGCATCTGGCTGGATCCGACCAAGCTGGCGAGCTATGCGCTGATGCCTTCCGACGTGCAGACGGCGATCGAAGCGCAAAACACCCAGGTGTCCGCCGGCAAGGTAGGCGATCTGCCGGCCGCCGCCGATCAGCAGCTGACCGCCACGGTAAAGGCGCAGTCGCGGCTGCAAACGCCGGAACAGTTTCGCAATATCATCCTGAAAAGCGACAGCAGCGGCGCGCTGGTGCGGTTGGGCGACGTGGCGCGAATTGAGCTGGGCAACGAGGACTACTCCGCCAGCGCGCACCTCAACGGCCACCCGGCGGCGGGGATCGCGGTCAAGCTGGCGGCGGGCGCCAACGCCCTCAATACCGCCAAGCTGGTTAAGGCCAAGGTGGCGGAATACCAAAGCGCGATGCCGCAGGGCTACAAGGTGGCCTACCCGAAAGACAGCACCGACTTTATCAACATCTCGATCGAGGAGGTGGTGAAAACGCTGTTCGAAGCGGTGGTATTAGTGGTGGTGGTGATGTTCGTGTTCCTGCAAAACCTGCGCACCACGCTGATCCCGACCATCACCGTGCCGGTGGTATTGCTGGGCACCTTCGGCGTGCTGGCGGCGTTCGGCTATTCGATCAATACCCTGACGCTGTTCGGTATGGTGTTGGCGATCGGGCTGT
>NZ_VOSN01000013.1:0-151342 GCF_020858655.1 Serratia montpellierensis | reverse complement strand
GTGGTGGTGGAAAACGTCGAACGCGTGATGCGGGAGGATAAGCTGCCGCCGCGCGAGGCGACGGAGAAATCGATGCGTGAAATCACCGGCGCGCTGGTCGGCATCGCGCTGGTGCTGTCGGCGGTGTTTCTGCCGATGGCGTTCTTCGGCGGCTCCACCGGCGTGATCTATCGCCAGTTTTCAATCACCGTCGTCTCCTCGATGGTGCTGTCGGTGGTGCTGGCGTTGACGCTGGCGCCGGCCTTGTGCGCCACGCTGCTGAAACCGGCGCACGATGCGCAGACCGATAAAGGCTTACTGGGCAAATTCAACCGCGGCTATGACCGGCTGCAGGAGAAGTACGCCGACAAGGTCGGCGCAGTGATCCACCGGCCGACGCGCTATCTGCTGCTGTACGGCCTGCTGTTGATCGCCGCCGCCGTGATGTACCTGCGTTTGCCGACCGGCTTTCTGCCCAACGAGGATCAAGGCACGGTGATGGTGCAGTACACCTTGCCGGCGGGCGCCACCAACGCGCGCACCTCGGCGGTGAGCGAGGCGGTGACCGCCTATTTCCTCGACCAGGAAAAGGCTAACGTCAGCACCATTTTCACCATCAACGGTTTCGGCTTCAGCGGCAGCGGGCAAAACGCCGGCATGGCGTTCGTCAGCCTCAAAGACTGGAGCCAGCGCAGCGGCAGCGAGAACACCGCCGACGCCATCGCCAAACGCGCCATGGCGCACTTCGCCTCGCTGCGCGACGCCCAGGTCTTCTCCATGAGCCCACCGGCGATCGACGGCTTCGGCCAGTCCGACGGCTTCACCTTCGAGCTGCAGGCCAAAGGAGCGACCACCCGCGCCGAGCTACAGGCGATGCGCGACCAGATCGTCGCCGCCGCCGGCAACAATCCGGCATTGCTGGCGGTGCGCGCCAACTCCTTGCCGGACACCCCACAGCTGCAGGTGGAGATTGACAACGGCAAGCTGCAGGCGCTCGGCTTGAGCGCCGGCGACGTCAACAGCACACTCAGCAGCGCGTTCGGCAGCACCTACGTCAACGACTTTATCGACCGCAACCGAGTGAAAAAGGTCTATATGCAGGGCGACGTAGAGTATCGCGCCAAGCCGGAAGATCTCGACAAATGGTTTGTGCGCGGCACCAACGCGGCGGGCGACAGCAGCATGACACCGTTCTCCGCCTTTGCGTCTTCGCACTGGATCTACGGCCCGGAAAACCTGTCGCGCTATAACGGGCTGTCGTCGTTCGAGATCACCGGGCAGGGCGCCGCCGGCGTCAGCTCCGGTACGGCAATGAGCGAGATGGAGAAACTGGCGGCGAAATACTCCGCCGGCAGCAGCTATTCCTGGAGCGGGCTGTCCTATCAGGAACGGCTGACCAGCGGCCAGGCGTCGTCGCTGTACGCCATTTCGCTCATCGTGGTGTTCCTGTGCCTGGCGGCGCTGTATGAGAGCTGGTCGATTCCATTCGCGGTGATGTTGGTGGTGCCGATGGGTGTGGTGGGCTCGCTGCTGGCGATCATGCTGCGCGGGCTGGAAAACGACATCTACTTCCAGGTGGCGTTGCTCACCATCATCGGCCTGTCGGCAAAGAACGCCATTTTGATCGTCGAGTTCGCCGAGGAAATGCACCAGCGGGGCGAAACGCTGATTGGCGCGGCGGTCCACGCGGCCCGTATGCGCCTGCGGCCGATCCTGATGACCTCGCTGGCGTTCACTGCCGGGGTGCTGCCGCTGGCGGTATCCAGCGGCGCCGGCGCCAACAGCCGAATCGCCATCGGCACCGGCATTATCGGCGGTACGATCACCGCCACCGCATTGGCCATCTTTTTCGTCCCGCTGTTTTATGTGTTGGTGCGCCGCATGTTTACCCGCCGGCCCGCCAACCCGCCGTCACAGGCAGGAGAATAACGTGTTGCAACGAGTCATGATGTTAACTTTACCGCTGCTGCTGACCGGCTGTCTGTCGCTGGATCCGCACTACCAGCGCCCGGCGGCGCCGGTGCCCGCCAACCTGCCGCAGGGCGAGGCCGGCGGTAACCAGGCGCTGAGCTACCCGGACGTCGTCTGGCGCGACTATGTCCAGGACGCCCGGCTGCGCCAGGTGGTGGCGCTGGGGCTGAACAGCAGCCGCGATCTGCGCGAGGCGATCGCCAATATCGCGTCGGCGCGCGCCCTGTACGGCGAGCAGCGTTCGGCGCTGTTCCCGACAATCAATGCCACCGCCGACGGCAGCCGCGGGCGGGCGCTGACCGGCAGCGGCAACGCCACCGCGCTGAGCCAAAGCTACGAAGCCGCGGCCGGCGTCAGCGCATTCGAGTTGGATCTGTTCGGCAAGAACGCCAGCCTGTCGCGCGCGGCGTTCGAAACCTATTTGGCGAACTCGGAGGCGGCGAAAAGCACCCGCCTGACGCTGATCGCCGATATCGTCACCGACTGGGTGGCGGTGGCGGCGGAGCGCAGCAATCTGGCGGTGGCGCAGCAGACGATGGCCAGCGCCAAACGGTCGCTGGATGTCACGCGCAACAATCAGCAGCACGGGATTGCGTCGCTGGTTGACGTGGCGTCGGCGGAAACCGTCTACCAGCAAGCGCGATCGGACGCCGCCAGCTACGCGACCAGCGCCGCGCAGGCGAAAAACGCGCTGGATTTGGCGGTAGGGCAAAGCGTGCCGGAAAACCTGCTGCCGAGCGGTATCGAGGCGCTGGGCGGGATCATGCGCGATCTGCCGGCCGGCGTTTCTTCGCACGTGTTGCTGAAGCGGCCGGACGTGCTGCAGGCCGAGCATAACCTGAAATCCGCCAACGCCAATGTCGGCTCGGCGCGGGCGGCGTTCTTCCCGTCGATCAGCCTGACCGCCAGCGGCGGCGTGGGCAGCGGTGAACTCTCCTCGTTGTTCAGCCACGGCGCCGGCGTCTGGTCGTTCGCACCGAGCATCAGCCTGCCGATCTTCAGCGGCGGCTATAACACGGCTCAGCTCAACTATACCCAGGCGCAGAAAGACCTGTATGTCGCCACCTATGAGAAAGCGGTGCAGACGGCATTTCAGGAAACCGCCGACGCGCTGGCGCGCAAAGCCACGCTGCAGGAACAGCTGGCGGCGCAAACCGGCTATGTGGCGGCGGCACAGCAATATTATCGCCTGGCCGAGCTGCGTTACCGCCAGGGCGTGGACAGTTATCTGACCTTGCTGGACGCGCAGCGCACGCTGTACACGGCGCAGCAGGCGCTGATCGCCGCGCAGCAGACCGCGTACGACAATCAGGCCACCCTGTATAAAGTGTTGGGCGGCGGCGTTGCCGCCGAGCGGCAGGGGGACGGCGTCATCGCCGATAAGGCGACGCTCAGCCGCTAACCGTCGACCGCGCGCGCCAGGCATTTGGCTGCGCGCGGTTTTTTTATGGAAAGTGTAAAGAAACAGAAAACCCGGCCGGCGGCCAGAACTCGCTGCGGTGAGCAGAGTCAGACAGAGAACCGCATTCATCTTTTATTCATATCGGCTCGAGGTCGTCATGGCAGAAGACATTCAGCAACAGGTCATCGCGCTTATCGCCGCATTCAACACGCCAGGGCGGTTGAAGAAGGGCGTGGCCATCACCCCGGAAACCGAGATCAACACCGCGCTTCACCTGTCGTTCAGCGATTCCAATACGCTGATGCGCCGCTACTTCGATACCTTCGGCGTCGACAGCGGCAACTATAACCACGAGCTGTATTTCCAGCCGCCGGCCAACACCGGGCGCTGGTTTTCTCCCTCCGCCTGCAAAGAGCACCCCCGGCCGCTGTGCGTGTCGATGCTGGTGCGCTCCGCGCGCGCCAAACGCTGGCTGTACGACATCCACTTCCTGATCGAGCAGCTCCGCTAGCGCCGCATTACTGCTCCAATACCTCGGCGAACTTCGCCAGCCACTGCGGGTGCGCCGGCCAGGCCGGGGCGGTGACCAGATTGCCGTCGACGTGCGCCTGATCGATGCCGATCTCCGCATAATGGCCGCCGCCGAGCCGCACCTCCGGCGCGCAGGCCGGGTAGGCGCTGCAGGTGCGGCCTTTCAATACTCCGGCCGCTGCCAGCAGCTGCGGGCCGTGGCAAACGGCGGCGATCGGTTTTTTCGCGGCGTCAAACGCCTGTACCAGCGCGATCACCTCGGGGTTCAGGCGCAGGTATTCCGGCGCACGGCCGCCGGGGATCAAGAGCGCGTCGTAGTGTTCTTCTTTGGCGGCGGTAAAGTCGGCGTTCAGGGTGAAACGGTGCCCGGGCTTCTCGCTGTAGGTTTGCGCGCCGTCAAAGTCGTGGATCGCGGTCTGAATGTAGTCACCGACGGTTTTACCGGGGCACACGGCATCCACCCAATGGCCAATCATCTGCAATGCCTGAAACGGCACCATGGTTTCGTAATCTTCGGCGTAGTCGCCGACCAGCATCAGGATCTTTTTCTTGCTCATGATCACAACTCCTGCGGGATAGGGACTGCCTAAGGTATAGCCCAGCGCTCCAGGGAATGCGAACCGCAAAGCGCCTATCTATACTCGTGATACTGCGGCGCTTTTCTCGCCGCTCATTCCCAGGGAGGATCCCCGATGCTGAATCTGGCTACCTTGCTTGAAGAGAGTGCGCGCACCTGGCCGGAACGGCCGGCGGTGATACAGGACGATATCCCACTCAGCTATCGGGCGCTGAACGAAATGGCCAACCGGGTGGCGAATTTGCTGGTCGCGCGCGGCGTGCAGCCCGGCGAACGGGTGGCGCTGGCCTGCCCAAATCGGCCGGAGTTTCCGGCTATCTATTACGGCATTCTCAAAAGCGGCGCGGTGGTGGTGCCGCTCAATATTCTGCTTAAAAGCGCAGAGTTCGACTACTACCTGGCGGATTCAGCGGCGGTGGCGCTGTTCTGTTTCGAGGGCAGCAGCGGCCTGCCATTGGGGGAAGAGGCGCTGCGGGCGGCGGCGAAGGCGGAGCAATGCCGTGAGGTGTTTATCATCGGCGATCGGCTACCGCTTGAGGGGGAACGTTTCAGCGCGGCGATAGCCGAGCAGGCTACCGAATTCGCTTCGGCCGCGACGCTCGAAAACGACACGGCGGTGGTGCTCTACACCAGCGGCACCACCGGCCGGGCCAAAGGCGCGGAGTTGACCCACGCCAACCTGGTGCTCAACGCGCTGGGATCGGTACGGCTGTTCGACGGCTCAGAGACGGAGCCCGATCGCCATTTGATGACCCTGCCGCTGTTCCATACGTTCGGCTCGACGGTGCAGATGAATGCCGGGTTTTCCGCCGCCGCTACCCTGGTGCTGGTCGAGCGCTTCGACGCCGCACCAGGCCATCGCGCTGATGCAGCGGCACGGCATCACCTTCTTCGCCGGGGTGCCGACCATGTATTGGGCGCTGTTGAATGCGCTGGATGAGCACACGGATATCGAGCGCTTGCGCAGCACGCTGCGTATGGCGGTCTCCGGCGGTGCCAGTTTGCCGGTGCAGATCCTGGAGGATTTTTCGCGCCGCTTCGGCGTCAACATTCTCGAAGGATATGGGCTGTCGGAGACCAGCCCGGTCGCCACCTTTAACCATCCGCACCGCGTGACCAAACCTGGTTCCATCGGCCAACCGATCTGGGGCGTGGAGGTGCGCTTGCTCGACGTCACCGGGCAGCCGATCGACGGAGTCGATCAGGTGGGGGAGATCGCGGTACGCGGTTACAACATCATGAAAGGCTATCTGAACCGCCCCGAGGCGACGGCGGACGTGCTGGAAAACGGTTGGTTTCGCACCGGGGACCTGGCGCGCCGCGACGCCGACGGCTTCTATTTCATCGTCGATCGGGCCAAGGATATGATCATCCGCGGCGGGTTCAACGTCTATCCGCGCGAGATTGAAGAGGCGCTGATTCGTCATCCGGCGGTCTCGTTGGTGGCGGTGATCGGCGTCGAGCATCCGTCGCTGGGCGAAGAGATCAAAGCGGTGGTGGTATTGAAAGAAACGGAGGAGCCCATCGAGGAGGAAACGCTGATCGCCTGGAGCCGGGAGCGGCTGGCGGCGTTCAAATATCCGCGTATCGTCGAGTTTGTCGAGCGCTTGCCGATGACCAGCACCGGTAAGGTGTTGAAACGCTGTTTGCGCTGAGGAAAATCCGGCCTGCCGGGGCAGGCCGGGATACGGGCATCAACCTGGGTAGATGCCGCGCTCTTTACGTGCGGTCAGGATGCGCTCACAGGCCACGATATAAGCGGCGGTGCGCAGGCTGCACTCTTTCTCGGCCGCCTTGTTCCAGACGTGGACCATGGCGTCGGTCATGATCTTGTCCATACGCTCGTTGATCTCGGACTCGCTCCAGAAGTAGCTCGCCATATCCTGCACCCACTCGAAGTAACTGACCGTTACGCCGCCGGCGTTACAGATAACGTCCGGAACCACGGTGATGTTACGGGAGCGCAGAATGTCGTCAGCCTCTGGGAAGGTTGGGCCGTTAGCCCCTTCCAGCACCAGCTTGGCGCTGAGGATTTCGGCGCGCTGACGGGTAATCTGGCCTTCCAGCGCCGCTGGGATCAGGATGTCCATGTCAACCGACCAGAACGCTTCGCTTTCGATCTCGCTGGCGCCCGGGAAGCCGGCGATCTGTTTGTGCTTGGCCTGGTATTCGGTCAGCGCAGCCAGATCGATGCCGTTGGCGTTGAACAGGGTGGCGGAGTGGTCCTGGATGGTGACGACGCGCGCGCCGACGCCAACGAACAGGCGAGCCGCTTCGCTGCCCACGTTACCGAAGCCTTGTACCGCCACTTTGGCGCCTTCGATCTGCACGCCCAGGCGCTTGGCCACTTCGCTGCCGGTCACGAACACGCCGCGGCCGGTCGCTTTCTCACGGCCCAGGGAGCCGCCGAGGTGGATCGGCTTGCCGGTGACCACGCCGGTGATGGTGGTGCCGTGGTTCATGGAGTAGGTGTCCATCATCCAGGCCATCACTTTGGCGTTGGTGCCGACGTCCGGCGCAGGAATGTCTTTCTGTGGCCCGATAATGAAGCCGATTTCGCTGGTGTAGCGGCGGGTCAGTCGCTCCAGTTCACCTTCAGACAGTTTGAACGGGTCGACGCGGATGCCGCCCTTGGCGCCGCCGTACGGCAGGTTGACCGCGGCACACTTGATGGTCATCCAGGCGGACAGGGCCATCACTTCGTTCAGATCGACGTCAGGGTGGAAGCGGATACCGCCTTTGCCCGGCCCACGCGACAGGTTGTGCTGTACGCGGAAACCTTCGAAGTGACGGATGGTGCCATCGTCCATCTGCAGCGGGATATCAACAATCAAAGCGCGCTTAGGGTGACGCAGCGTATCAACCCAGCGTGACAGCTCGCCGAGGTAAGGGGCGACGCGATCGATTTGTTGCAGATATGTAGCCCAAGCGGTGGTGCTGCTGTCTGAAGCGTAGGATAGCTTTTCCATAACCAACCTTTATATATTAGAGGTATTTATTTCGTTTAACCGTGGATTAGCAAGCGCATAACACTTTGCGACGCTTAATTTACCACTAATTATGCCGGTTGTTAGCCCCCCGCTCATCGGGCCAGCGGACGGTTTTTCGCCGCCTGTCGGGGGCAAATGAATAGTTAATTACTTTTATTCGGCAGTGAGCGTGAACATGCATACTTTATGCATATAAAACGCATAAAACACCTTTATATCTATTTTTCAGAAGCTTGAATGTGATCAAAAAGTTTCATTTTATTTAACTGCTATGTTGACAATGGCGTTTCCTCTCGGCAGCGTTAAAAACCTGTTAAAACGCCGCCTGCGGCCGTGTTTTTATCGCGCAAAGAGAAGCATAATCCGAGGCTGTTTTAATGTGTTACGGCCCTCGAGGCAAGGGCTGACAAATGTGCTCACCTGAAACGGACGGGTGACCGCAAGCGGCCACCCGTTCAGGTTTTGCGAATCGGCTTTAAAGAAGGCTTTGCCGATTGGGCGTGGTCACCCAGCACGCATTACGGGCCGGTGTGCTGATAGCGTTTTAATTCCACCGGTTCCGCGCCGATGCTCGCCAGATATTCTTTGACGGATGCCGGTGCGGAAGCCTGTGTAAATTGGTAAATGTTTTCATCCGCGTCCAACAGCGTTTCCCATTTCACAATGTTCACCCAGCGAGGCTCATTGTCTACGCTGATGCCTGAGTCACGCGAAATGAACCCGCTTTGGTTTGAGACAAACTCCTCTTCCACGCGTTTGTCCAGCGCGGCAAAGGCTTCCGGGCTGAGCGAGGTTGGCAGTTTAAAGCTCGAGATTTCAATAATGTAGCTGTTGGCGGAACAGGCCGCCTTGGATTCATAAGCCATAATAAAAAGTCCTTTAAATTAAATTGCTTATACAACTCGAATTAAGCTGCATCCTTATTGCAGTACTGCAATTTCAATTTATTCCCGCTGTTCAGAGGAAATAATTAGGAATAGTCTGAATCGGTATTGGCCGCCATGAAAACCCTATTATTTGCATAAGAATAACCTTACAAAAACGCGCGTGTTAATTAATTTGTTCTGTCGTGAAAATAAACCATTAAGATCGGCAGGTTATTAATGCCATTAACCTGATGTGGATTTTAAATGGCATAAACGGTGTGGGAATAGGGCAGTGACAATAACCTGGTCATATTGAGCCCGGCGTTTTTTTCGCCGCGAGCGGCCACGGGCAACGATACCCTGTGAAGTCAACAAAGGGGGGCATTACCAGCGTAGCCATCGGCGAAGGATGCGCCGCTTGCCGCCCGTCCACTCGGCAAGCGGCGGCAACTGCGGTATGCTAAGCGGCTGAACAGCCAACCAAACCGGGCCATACGGAGACACCCCAGCGTGCCGAACTCTTCTTCTCAACTCGAACTTTTGCGGTCGGTCGCCGACGGGATCGCGGCGCTGTTTTTCCCGAATGCGGAAGTGGTGATCCACGATCTGAGTACCAACAAAATAGCCTATCTGGCGAACAACCTGTCGAAGCGCAAGCCGGGCGACGATGCCGGGCTGGAAGGCGTCGAACTTGATGGCGGCGCCAACGTGACCGGCCCCTATGAGAAGCTGAACTGGGACGGCAAAAAGATGCGTTCGGTGAGCATCGCCGCGCGCGACGAGCAGGGCAAGCCCAGCTATCTGTTGTGCATCAACCTGAGCACCGCGATGTTCGAGGACGCCCGCAACGCGCTGGACATGTTCCTGTCGGTCACGCGGCTGCAGCCACAGCCGCAAGAGCTGTTCAAAGATGACTGGCAGGAGAAGATCAACACTTTCCTGCACGACTGGCTGCGGCGCGAGAACGCCGCGCTCGGTGCGTTGAGCCGCGAACAGAAACGCCGGCTGGTCAGCGATCTCTATCATCAGGGGGCGTTCAAAGCCAAAAGCGCAGCGGACTACATCGCCAACGTGCTGTCGATGGGGCGTGCCACGGTGTACAAGCACTTGCGGGAATTGAAGCAGGAGTAGGCAGCGGGAAAGGTGGGAGAAATGGGCGGCGCTGGCCGCCCATTCTTGTTACCAGCGGTAGTTGACCGAAGCGATGATGCTGCGGCCGCTGCCGTAGAAGCAGGCGTACTCGCCGCTGCACGATGAAACGTATTTCTTATCCGTCAGGTTCTGCACGTTAAGCTGGAGCGCTGCACCGCGCAGCGCCGACGAGGCCTGGCCGAGGTCATATTTCACCATGGCATCATACAGCGTGTAGTCGGCACGTCGTACTGGCCGGTGGCGTCGGCCGGCGCATCGCCGATGTAACGCACGCCGCTGCCGACGGTCAGGCCGTTCAGCGCACCGCTCAGGACGCTATAGCTGCCCCAGGCGGAGGCCGCGTGGCGCGGGATACCCGCCGGGCTGTGGCCAATTTCGTCCGCCGAGTTGGAGTCTTTGGTCACTACGTCGGTGTAGGTATAAGCGGCGGTCAGCGTGATCTCCGGCGTCGGCTGAGCGTGCACTTCCGCCTCAATCCCTTTGGATTTCACCTCACCGATCTGCTCGTAGGCGGAGGTGAGACGGTTATAAGACGCCACATTGCGCTGGGTAATGTCGAACCAGGAAAGGGTCAGCAGGGTATTGCCGCCCGGGATCTGGTACTTCACGCCCACCTCGGTTTGCTTGCCGGTGGTCGGCTTGAGCGGATCGGCGCCCGCGGCACTTGGGTACAGGTTAGGATCGAACGAGGTGCTGTAGCTGACATACGGTGAAATGCCGTTGTCGAAGGCGTAGAGCAGGCCTGCGCGGCCGGTAAATTGGGCATCGTTGTAGGTCTGCTCTTTGCCGCCGCTGGTGCGATCGCGAGTGTTGACCTGCGACCAGTCCTGACGGCCGGACAGCAGCAGGTTCCAGTTATTCCACTCCAACTGGTCCTGCAGATACACCCCGACCTGATTCAGCGTCTTCAAATCGCTGGAAACCAGCGCCAACGTGCTGCCATCGATGCTGGGGCGAACCGGGTTGGCCCAGTCGATCGGGTAATCGTTACCGCGATCGCGATACATCTTCGAATCGATATGGCTGTAGCGGTAATCCAACCCGCCCAGCACCGTGTGCTTCACCTCGCCGGTGTCGAACAGACCCTTCAGCTGGTTATCCACGCCAAACTCGTTGGTCATCTGCGATTCATGCTGCGCCATGCGGGTGACGGTGTGGTCGTTGACCTTCGAATTTACGTTATAAACCAGATATTTATAGTCTTCATCACGGTGAGTGAAGCGCAGGTTCTGGGTAAACGACAGCGCATCGCTGAAGTTATGCTCGAGGCTGTAGCCGATCGACGCCTGTTCGCGCCGCGACTTGTTGAAGCTGGGCTCGCTGATGTTGAAGTCATAGGGTACATAGCCCGCGCTGGTCGGGAACAGCGTGCCGGCGCGCGGCAGGAAGTTGCGCGATCCGGCTTTCGGATCGTTCTGGTAGCTGGTCAACAGCGTAAAGCTGGTGTCTTCGTTCGGCAGCCAGGTGAAGGCCGGGGCGATGGCCACCCGTTGCTGCTTGCTGTCTTTGACAAACTCATGTTCGGTTCTGGCGATACCGTTCAGGCGGTAGAACAGGGTGTTGTCGTCGTTAAGCTTACCGCCAAAATCAAACGCCGTTTCCGCCAGATGGCGGTTGCCGGTGCTGAATTTCACCTCGTGAATGCTCTGGGCGGTAGGACGCTTGCTGGTCATCACCACCACGCCGCCGGGGCTGACCTGGCCGTACAGCACGCCGGCCGGGCCGTGCACCATCTCCACGCGCTCCAGCAACCAGGGATCGATCTGCCCGGCGCCGCCATTTTGGCTCGAGAGGCCAAAGTGCAGACCGTCGAGCAGCTTGGGTGCATAGCGGAAGCCGCGGCTGATCACTTCGTCATTGCGGTTGGAGTTGCCGCGGTAGGTGGTGATCACCCCGCTGGTGTAGTTCAGCGCGTCGGCGACCGACGCCGGCTCCTGATCGTTCATCTGCTCGCGCGTGACCACCGAGATGGACTGCGGCGTCTTGCGCAGAGGGGTGGCGGTTTTGGTGCCGGCAGCGCTCTCTTTGGCGACGATCCCTTTGACCGGTGCGGTCACGCTGTTTTGCGCGTCGGCGGTCACCAAAATCGTTTCGTCCGCTGCCGCAGACGCGTGTTGCGCCAAGGGCAATAAGGCCAGCGCCGATCCCAGCAACAGACGCTTGGCGGACATCGCCTCCGCACTTCCGTTTGCTATCCCTTTGTTTTTAATCTTCATTATCTCTCCTGAATACCTGCTTTTGTGTGTCATGCCACCCTGATAAACCCCGAAATGCCGGCAAGCGGTCTTCACCCGTCGGCGCGGAGACGTCGTGTTTGCACGACGGTAAAAATCCGACAAATAGTATTGAAAATGATAATGAGTATCAATACGATTGTCAGGTTTTGTAAAAGACATTCTTGTTATGTAAGGGGCGCTATGGAGTTTTTGCCGGAAAAGAGGCCAGACAACGACCGTGAGGGATTGGCGGCTCAATGGCTGCGTGAAGAGACGGCGGGGCAATCCGCGTGGTGGCAGAAGGTTGCCGCTCACGGCACACCCGTGGTCGAACCGCACGATGACAGCCACGTCAAAATGACCTGGCTGTGGCGCGATCCCGCCGGCGATGAACGGCACTCGCCGATATGCCGCGTTTACGCCGATATCAACGGCATTACCGATCACCACAGCACGTCCCCCAGCAGCCTGACCCGGCTCCCCGGCACCGACGTTTGGTACGGCGCGGCCGTTATCGATCGCCGCTGGCGCGGCAGCTACAGCCTGATCCCCATTACCGACCGGGATCTTCCCCCCATCTTCAGCGACGACGAAACGTTGCGCGATCGCCAACAGCGTACCTGGTGGGTATCGCTGTTCCCGTTGGCCATCGCCGATCCGCTGAATCGTATATCGCTGGGGCCGTCTCATCGCCCGCGGCCCATCTCTCTGGCGCAAGGGCCGGATGCCGACGATCAAAGCGCCTGGCAGGCCGCCGATCGGCCGCTGGAGGAGGCGCGGCTGCAGCTTTTCCAGTGGCAGAGCGAACGGCTCGGCACGCAGCGGCGCGTCTGGCTGTATGCCAGCGGCGACGCGGGGGTGAAAGCGAATCGCCCGCTGGTGCTGCTGCTCGATGGCCAAAACTGGGTCGAAAGGCACGCGCTGTTGCCGGTGATCGAGCACGAAACCGCAAAAGGGCACCTGCCGCCTGCATGTTGGCTGCTGATCGATGCGATCGACGGCGAACACCGGGAAAACGAGCTGCCTTGCAACGCCGCATTCTGGCAGGCGGTGATCGACGAACTATTGCCGCAGGCGCAGCGGCGCGAACCGTTCAGCGAGGAAGGGGCGCGCACCGTCGTCGCCGGCCAGAGCTACGGCGGGCTGGCGGCGTTATATGCCGGTTTGCACTGGCCAGAGCGCTTCGGCCACGTGCTGAGCCAGTCCGGCTCCTTCTGGTGGCCTACGGTGCAATTCGTTACCCAATTCGAAAAACGCCACGAACTGGAGGAAGGCTGGCTGATACGCCAGGTTCGGCAGCGCAGCGCAGCGGCAGCCACGCTCACCGTAATTCAGCAAGCCGGCGATCGGGAGGCGGACATCGAATTCGTCAATCGCCAGATGCATCAGGCGCTGACGGCGGCCGGGCACCGCGTCGATTACCGCGTGTTTTCCGGCGGGCACGATGCGCTCTGCTGGCGCGGCGGTCTGCTGGACGGCGTGCGCCAACTGCTTTCCGGGATGGAATAACCCACACATTTTGACAGACAGGTAAGGCAAATGACTCAGGAACAACAAAACCCGTTCGATGACGAAAATCTCCGTTTCTCCGTATTGGTCAACGAGCAGCAACAGTATTCGCTGTGGCCGCAGTTTGCCGATACGCCGCCGGGATGGCGCGTGTTGATGGGGCCGGCGTCGCGCGGTGAATGCATCGACTACATCGAAACGCACTGGCAGGACATGCGGCCGGCGGCGCTGAAAGCGGCGGATGCGGCGCGTTAATCGCCAGGCAGCCACATCGATACATTCCGTTTGAGGAAAAGGACAGACACCATGTCAGAAACGCTTTCTTTGCCGGATACTCAAGTCGAGTATCGGGAGTATCCGCTGGTTGCGGCGCAACCGGGGATCTGGATTGCCGACCAAATCGCGCTGCGCCGCAACAGCTTCGCCGTGGCGCACTACACCGAATTGCACGGCGCTATCGATCGTTCGGCGCTGGAACGCGCGATTCGCCAGGGGCTGGCGGAAGCGGATACGGTTCAGGCGCGGTTTTTTGAGGCGCAGGACGGCCAGCCAATGCAACGTTTACCGCTTAATGCGGACCCCGCACGCGTACAGGCGCCGGAGTGGTTTGATTTCAGCGCGCGCCCAGATGCCGAACAGGCGGCGCTGGCGCTGATGAATAACGATCTGGCGCAGGATCTGCCCGCGGACGGCGAGCGGCCGCTCTATCGGCATGTGGTGATCCGTGTCGGCGCCGATCGCTGGTTCTGGTACCAGCGCTTTCATCATCTGACCCTGGACGGCTTCAGTTTCGAGGCCATCACCCGCCGGATCGCCGATATCTATCGCGCGCTGCGCCACGGGCTGTCGCCCGCGGCTTCGCCGTTTACCCCGTTCGGCAAGGTGGTGGAAGAGTTTCAGCAATGGCAAACGTCCGCCGCACGCCAGCGGGCGGCCGAATTCTGGCGCCAGCATCTGCACGAACTGCCGTCGCCGCTGTCATTATCGACGGAAAGCCGGGAGGTTGAACCGGGCGCCCGGCCGCTCAAACAGGTGCTGGTGCTGCCGGAGTCACTGTTTGACGAAGCGCTGCGCGACGACGTGCTGCAGGCGCTGCAACCGGCCGACATCGTCACGGCGGCGCTGGCGATGTATCTGGCGCGCATGAGCGGTGAAACCCGTTTTTCAGTCGGTTTTCCTTTCATGCGCCGGATGGGGTCGCAGGCGCTGGCGGCGGTCGGCCCGGTGGTCAACGTGCTGCCGCTGCTGCTGAACGTGACGCCGGAACTGTCGCTGGCGGACGTCTGCCAGGCCGTCGTGGCGGAGATCAAGCAGGCGCGCCGCCATCAACGCTATGAGGCGGAGCAGATCAAACGCGATCTCGGCCTGGTCGGCGGTCATCAGGAACTCTATGGCCCAGTGGTCAACGTCAAGGTCTACCACAGCGCCTTGTCGTTCGACGGCCAGGCGGCCGTTACCCATACGCTGGCGATGGGGCCGGTTGATGACCTGGAGTTTGAGATCGGCTTTCGCAACGGCGTGCTGACGCTGTCTTTGGTGGCCAACCCGGCCAAATACTCGCCGCGCAGCTTGCATCATCACGCGGAGCGCATCGGCCATTGGCTGCAGCAGTTGGCGCGACAGCCACACCAGCCGAACGGTCAACTGGCGCTGATCGGCGAAGGGGAGCTAAAGCAACTCGCGGCCTGGGGGCGCGGCGCCGATCTGACGCCGCCAACGGGCATGGTGTCAATCATGGACGCGTTCCAGCGCCAGGTTGAGCACCAGCCCGAGGCGTTAGCGGTGGCCTGCGGCGATGTGCGTCTCAGCTACCGGCAGCTCTCCGAACGGGTGATGCAGCTGGGGCGAGTGCTGATCGACAGCGGCATCGGCGCCGAAGACGTGGTGGCCATCGGCATTCCGCGCTCGGTGGACACGCTGGTCGCGCTGTTCGGCGTATTGGCCAGCGGCGCGGCCTATATGCCGCTCGATCTGGACTATCCGCGTGAACGTTTGGCGCTGATGTGCGACGACGCGCGGCCGGTAATGTTGCTGACCCACCGCGCCACGCTGACCAACATGCCGGACCTGCCACAGGTATTGTGCCTGGACGACGCCGCGTGCCTGGCGCGCTGCGCGGCTGCCGAGGCCACGCCGATAACGGACGACGAGCGGCGCATGCCGCTGAGCGAGGCGCATCTCGCCTACATGATTTACACCTCCGGCTCGACCGGCAAACCCAAGGGCGTCATGTCCACGCATCGCGGGCTGCTGAACCTGTTCCTGTCGCACCAGGCCTCTCTGTTCGGCCCGGCGATCGAAAAATTCCAGGCTCGCCACGCGCGCCGCTTGCGCGCCGGCCATACCGCCTCGTTTTCTTTCGACTCCTCCTGGGAACCGCTGTTCTGCATGATGATGGGCAGCGAACTGGTTATCTTCGACGAGGAGCTGCGCCGCGACCCCTGGGCGCTGCTGGAACAAACCCAACAGACGCCGATCGATCTGCTGGACATCACGCCGTCATTCTTCTCGCAACTGGTGGACTGCGGCCTGCTGAAGGGGCAGTTCCCGCTGCCGTCGTTCGTGATGATCGGCGGTGAGGCGGCGACGCCGACGCTGTGGAACCTGATGCAGCAGCATCCGGAGGTGGAGATCCACAACTATTACGGCCCGTCCGAATATACCGTCGATACCCTCGGCGCGCCGGTCACGGCCGCCGATCAGCCGGTGATCGGTCGCCCCCTCGCCAATACCGCCGTCTGGCTGCTCGACAGCCGCCTGCAGCCGGTGCCGATCGGCGCGGCGGGCGAGCTGTACATTTCCGGCAAAGGCATCGCGCGCGGTTACCTGCGGCGCCCGGATCTGACGGCGGCGCGCTTTGTCGCCAACCCGTTCGCCGAAGGCGAGGTGATGTACCGCAGCGGCGATCTGATGCGCTGGAGCGCGGAGGGTCAGCTGGTATTCATTGGCCGTACCGATCACCAAATCAAGGTGCGCGGCTTCCGCGTCGAGCTGGGTGAGGTGGAAAGCGCCTTGGCCGCCTTGCCGGACGTGGGGCGGGCGGTGGTGATCGCCGAGCCGATCGGCGCCACCTATCGTTTGATCGGTTACTGCTCGGTGCAGGATGACGCGCGTCGCGCTTCGCCAACGTTGCAAAGCGAGCTGCTGGGGCAATTGGCGCAGCGTCTGCCGGATTATATGGTGCCGGCAATCCTGGTGGTGATGCCGGAGCTGCCGCTTAACGTCAACGGCAAGATTGACCGTCAGGCGCTGCCCAAACCGCAGGAAACGCTGGCGCAAAGCATTCGCGAGCCGGCCACCGAACAGGAAAGGCTGATTTGCGGCGCCATGGCGCAGCTGCTGGGGATGGAGCGCGTCGGCGCCGACGACGATTTCTTCGCGCTTGGCGGCGACAGCATCTCGGCGATGGGGTTGGGCACCGCCCTGCGGCGCAAAGGCTATCTGCTGCGGCCGCGCGAGATCTTCGCGCTGCACACCCCCGCACGCATGGCGCAGGCGATGCAGCCGCTGGTCGTAGACTCTCAGGCTGCACGCAGCGTGCAGCAAGGCCCGATCGACGGGCTGCCGATCCTGCACTGGTTTGCCGAGACGGGCGATATGCATCGCCGCTTCGCGCACGGCGTTTTCCTGCGCGTACCTGCCGAGCTGCAGCCGCAACAGCTGCGTGATGCGTTGGAACAACTGCGCACGGCACACCCGGCGTTGGGCGCGAGGATCCGCGACGGTCAGTTGGTGGTTGAAACTGCCGCCGCCGGTGAACTGATGCAGGTTAATACCGTGTCCGGTGAGCTGGAATTAGCGGCGGAACAGGCATTTGATGCCGCACTTGACCTTCTCGATCCGGCGGCCGGCGCCATGATGCAGGCCATCCTGTTGCAGCGTGACGGGCAGAGCCTGGGGCTGGTGCTGGCGATCCACCACCTGGTGGTCGACGGCGTTTCCTGGCGCATCCTGCTCGACGAACTGCGTCAAGTGGCCGACGGCGCCATGCAGGGGCAGCCGATCACGCTGCCGCCGGAAGAAACCTCGCTCTATGAGTGGTCAGCGCGTTTACGGGCCGACGTCGAACGCCGCGAAGCCGAGCTGCCGTTCTGGCGGCAGATGCTGGCGGACGAGGTGCCGCGTTTGGGGCGGCGCGCGCTGGATCCGCAGACCGATCGCATCGCCTCGGTGAGCGAACGGCGTACGCTGATCGACAGCCGGCTGACCGCCGCGCTGCTCGGCACCTTGCCGCAGGGATACCGCGCGCAGGTTGAAGAGATCATGCTGTGCGCGCTGGCTCAGGCCTGCCGCCGCCGTTTCCAGGCCGCTTCGCTGCGTTTCTCTCTGGAGTCGCACGGCCGCGCCGAACTGGACGACGGCCTCGATCTGGCCCGCACCGTCGGCTGGCTGACGGCGGAGTATCCGCTGTGCATCGAACTGCATGACGCCGAACACAATGAGGCCGTGCGTGCGGTGAAACGGGCGACGCGTGCGGTGGCCGATCGCGGCGTCGGTTACGGCCAGCTGCGTTATCTGCACCCGCAGCGTGACGAACTGGCGGCGCTGGCGCAGCGCAATGCGCCGGAGATCTTGTTCAACTACCTCGGGCGCTTCAGCCAGGACGAGGGGAACTGGGCGCCGCAACGCAGCCAAACCCGCTTCCGCGACGCCTTCGCCGTGGCGCAGGATGCGCAGCAGGCGCTGTCGTATGGCCTGGAGGTGAATATCTTTGTCGAAGAGCGGCGCAACGGCGCGTGCCTGGCGATCAACTGGAGCTGGCTGGAGGGGATTTTCAGCGAGAGCGACATTACGCAGCTGCACAGCGGCATCGAGCAAGCGGTGCGTGCACTGTGCGAATTTGCCGAACGGCATCCCGATCGCGCGGCGGCGACGTTGGTAGCGGCCGAGATCGCCCAGCCGAACGTTGACGATGAGACGGTGCGCGCCTGGGAACGGGCGTATGGGCCGTTAACCGCAGCGCTGCCGCTGTTGCCGTTGCAACACGGCCTGCTGTTCCATGCACAGACGGCGCAGCAGGGCGGCAGCTATAACTCGCTGACGCGCCTGAGTCTCTGCGGAGAATTGGACGCGCATCACCTTCAGCAGGCGCTGGATGCGGTGATCCGCCGCCATCCGCAGCTGGCCGCCCGATTCAACCGCGAAGGCGAACCGCTGCAGCTGATACCGCAGGAAAGCCATTGGCCGCTGGACAGCCACAGGCTGCCGCCGCTGTCCGCCGAACAAGAAGCGCAGGCGCTGAATCAATTGGAGCAGCAGGAACTGCAGCGCGATCTGTTCAACCAGCCGGGCGCAATGTTGCATGCGCTGCGGGTCAAACACGGCGATAGCGAACGCTACACGTTGTTCCTTAACGCGCACCACCTGATCGTCGACGGCTGGTCGACGCCGGTGGTGCTCAACGATCTGATGCTGGCCTTGCGTGAAGGCGAGCAGGCGCTGCCGCCGCTGCGTTCGAACTACGCCGATATCGTGTGCCGCCTGGCCGCGCGCGATGCCGAAGCCTCACGCCGCCTCTGGCGCGAGACGCTGCAGGATGTGCGCCCGACGTTGCTGTTCGGTGAAACGCAGGACGATCGCGTGCATGAGCTGGAAATGACGCTGCCGCCGGCCGAGGAGAAGCGTTTGCTGACTCTGTGCCGCGAACGCGGGTTGACGCTCAATACCGTGATGCAGGGCATTTGGGCGCTGCAGCTGGCCAGCTGTTGCGGCCATCAGGATGTGGTGTTCGGCTCGCCGGTTTCCGGCCGCTTTGGCCAGATAGAAGGGGTTGAGGAGCATGTTGGCCTGTTCAGCAACACGCTGCCGGTGCGGGTTCGTCTGCAGCATGACCGTTCGTTGACGGATCAGTTGACCGAACTGCAGCACCGGCAGATTGAACTGCTGGAGCACGACGATTTGGGGTTGGGGGAGATCCAGCACCTGGCCGGGGCGGGCACGCTGTTCGATACGTTGTTGGTGGTAGAAAACTACCCGGACAACGACGCCCTGCTGGGCGGCGCAGGGGCGCTGCGCTGCGACGCCATCCGCAACAAAGGCTATACCCACTATCCGCTGACGCTGCTGGTGCTACCGGGCGAACGTCTGCGTCTGCTGATGGAGTACCGCGCCTCGGTGCCGCAGCCTGAGCGCTTCGCCGCGCGGCTGATGGCGCTGCTGCAACAGTGGATCGCCCAACCGGATCGGCCGCTGCCGCGCTGGCAGTTGCAAACCCCGCAGGAGCAGGCGCTGATCGCGGCGGTCAACCGCACCGGGCAGGCGGTGGCGGACACCACCTTGCATCAGGCGATCGCCGATCAAGCGCGGCGCACGCCGGAACGCATCGCGCTGCAGGATGCCGGGCACAGCCTCAGCTACCGTGACATGCAGCGCCAGGCCGCGCTGTTGGCCGAGCGGCTGACGGCGGCCGGCATTCAGCCGGGCGATATCGTCGCGGTGGCGTTGCCACGCTCCGTGCGCCTCAGCCTGGCGCTGACGGCGATTGTGCAGACCGGCGCCGCCTGGTTGCCGCTGGACACCGGCTACCCGGACGAGCGGCTGGGCTACATGGTGGAGGACGCCAAACCGCGGCTGATTATCACCGAAAGCGCGTTGGACGCCCGCTTCGCCGCGCTGGCGCCGACGCTGCTGTTCGATGCGCTGGATGACAGCGGGCGCGAACCGGCGCCGCGCCCACCGGCGGGGAACGGCGATTATCCCGCCTATGTGCTGTATACCTCAGGCTCTACCGGGCGGCCGAAAGGCGTGGTGGTGAACCACCGGGCGATCGTCAACCGCCTGTTCTGGATGCAGCACGAGTATGCGCTCGATGCGCAGGATGTGGTATTGCAGAAAACGCCGTGCAGCTTCGACGTTTCCGTCTGGGAATTCTTCTGGCCGCTGATGGTCGGCGCGCGCCTGGTGATGGCGCCGCCGGAGGCGCACCGCGATCCGCAGGCGCTGACGACGTTGATCGACGACTATGGCGTGACCACGCTGCATTTCGTTCCGTCCATGTTGGCTATCTGGGTGGAGGCCTTGAACGAACGGGCGCCACAGCGCGCCGCCGCCAGCCTGAAACGCGTGTTCTGCAGCGGCGAAGCGCTGTCGTGCGAACTGGCTTCCCGCTATCAAGCGTTGGTCACGGCGCCGCTGCACAACCTGTATGGCCCGACGGAGGCGGCGGTCGATGTCACCTATCAACCGGCGTCCGGCGCGGCATTGGCGGCGGTGAACGGCGCCGGCGTGCCGATCGGCAAACCGGTCTGGAACACCCAACTGAGCATTCTCGACGCCATGCTGCGGCCGGTACCCGTCGGCTGCGCCGGCGATCTCTACCTGCGCGGCATTCAGCTGGCCGATGGCTATCTGCATCGGCCGGGGTTGACGGCACAGCGGTTTGTCGCCGATCCCTCCGGCAACGGGGCGCGCATGTATCGCACCGGTGATATCGCCCGCTGGCTGGAAGACGGCAGCGTCGAGTATTTGGGACGCAGCGACGATCAGCTGAAGATCCGTGGCCAGCGTATCGAGCTGGGCGAAATCGAACAGGCGCTGCTGGCACAGCCGGGAGTAGCGCAAGCGGCGGTGCACGCCATCGAACTGGGCGAGGGCGCGACGGGGCTGGGCGGCGCCGATATGCGGCAGCTGGTCGCCTGGCTGATCGCCCAACCGGGCGTGACGCTGGATACTGCCGTGCTGCATCAGGCGCTGGAGGCACGTTTGCCGGCGCACATGATGCCGGTCAGCTATGTCATGACCGACAGCTTCCCGCTCAGCGCCAGCGGCAAACTGGATCGCAAAGCGTTGCCACGGCCGCAGCTGGCCCTGCAAGCCGGGCGTGCGCCGCAGAGCGACAGCGAGCGCCTACTGGCGGCGCTGTTCGGGGAACTGCTGGGGCGCGAGACGGTGTATGCCGACGACGACTTCTTCGCGCTGGGCGGCCATTCGCTGCTGGCGATGCGTCTGGCGGCAGAGCTGCGCCGGCGCGTCCCGCGGCCGTTGAGCGTCGGGCAGATCATGTTCGCCCGCAGCCTGGAGAAGATGGCGCACCTGCTCGATGACGCGCAGGCCGCCAACTCGGCCGAGAGCCGTGGCGTCGGCGAATGCCTGCAGCTGCGGGCCGGTCAAGGCCCGGCGCTGTTCTGCCTGCATCCGGCTTCCGGTTTCGCCTGGCAGTACTCGGGGCTGAGCCGTTATCTGCCGGGGAACTACCCGATCATCGGCCTGCAGTCGCCAAGACCGGATGGCGCTATCGCCACCTGCGAGGATATCGAGCAGATGGTCGATCGTCATCTCGCCCATCTGCGCCGCCTGCAGCCGCAGGGGCCTTACTACCTGCTCGGCTACTCGCTCGGCGGCACGCTGGCGCACTCGATGGCCGCGCGCCTGCAGCAGCAGGGCGAAGAGGTGGCATTCCTCGGCATGCTGGATACCTATCCGCCGGAAGGTCAGGATTGGACCGGCCCCAGCGAGGAAGACGCGCAGAAAGAGGTGGCGCAGGAACAGGCCGAGTTTATGGCGGAAGATCATGGCGATCCGGCGCTGATGGCGGAGAAGGCGGCGATGTTCGACAGCATCGTCGCCAACTACCGCGACGCGGTGCGCATTCTGTCTCAGGCGCGCAGCCGGCGCTTCCACGGCACGGCAACGCTGTTTGTCGCCGACCAGACGCTGCCGCCGGAGATGGATATCGACGCCGTGTGGGCGCCGTATCTGGATGGATTGATCTGCCATCATCAGCGCTGCGAACACGCGGACATTCTGTCGCCGGCCTCGCTGGAGACGCTTGGGCCGCTGTTGCATTCGCTCCTGACGCGGCAATACGGGTTGGTATAACGCAACCGGGCCGGGGCGTGCGTCCCGGCCCGTACTAAAACATGATATGCAGGACACTATGGCCAGACCTTCTTTTTTTCTTGATTTCAGTTTGCTGAGAAGCAATGCGCATTTCCGCGCGATTTTCTGCGCCCGCATGCTGTCGGTGTTTTCCCTCGGCATGCTGGCGGTGGGGGTGCCGATTCAGATCCAGGCGATGACCGGCTCCACGTTGCAGGTGGGCGTGGCGGTGGCGTTGGACGGGGTAGGCATGTTTATCGGCCTGATGCTGGGCGGCGTGCTCGCCGATCGCTACGATCGCCGCAAGCTGATCCTGTTTGCGCGCGGCACCTGCGGGCTGGGCTTTGTCGCCCTGAGTCTGAACGCCTTCGCCCCGGCCCCGTCGCTGTGGGCGCTCTACCTGTTGGCGGCCTGGGACGGCTTCTTCGGCGCGCTGGGCATGACGGCGCTGATGGCCGTGATCCCGCTGCTGGTCGGGCGCGAAAACCTGGCGGCGGCGGGGGCCTTGAGCATGGTGACGGTGCGCATCGGCGCGATCCTCGCACCGGCGCTGGGCGGGATTATCATCGTGTTCGGCGGCGTGGGGCTGGCGTTTGCCGTCGCGGCGGCAGGGACGCTGGGCACCCTGGTCCCGCTGGTGCGCTTGCCGACGCTGTTGCCGCAGCAGCAGGAGCCGGAACATCCGCTGCGCGCGCTCGCCAGCGGCTTCCAGTTTGTCTGGCGCAATAAAGTGGTGGGTTCGGTGGTGCTGCTGGGGATGCTGATGAGCATCGTCGGCGCCGTCAGGGTGCTGTTTCCGGCGCTGGCGCAGGACGCTTACCACGTCGGCGCGTCCTCAATTGGCCTGATGTACTCCGTGGTGCCGCTCGGTGCGATGCTGGGCGCGTTGACCAGCGGCTGGGTGGGGCGTTTCTCTCGACCCGGCGTGCTGATCCTGGTCGCCGCTATCGTCGCGTTCACCGCCATCGCGTCACTGGGGCTGTTCAGCCACCTGGCGCCGGCGCTGCTGGCGCTGGTGTGCTACGGCTACGCCAACGCTATCGCCTCACTTCTGCAGTTCATGCTGATCCAGAGCAACACGCCGGATCATCTGCTGGGGCGGGTGAACAGCCTGGGTACCGCGCAGGACGTGACCGGTGATTCGATCGGCGCGCTGGGGCTCGGCGTGCTGGGCAGGGTATTTACCCCGTTGATGAGCGTGCTGTCGTTTGGCGCGTTCGCCGCCTTGTTGGGCGTGCTGGTGGCCTTCAGCGTACGGACGCTGCGCCAGTGCCGGCCGGCGGACACGTTGGTCGAGCACGATGATCCCGCTCCGGCAACCTCAGCGGCGGCGGACAACTAACCCCTCAGGGCACCGGCTGCTCCGGCCGGTGCTGTTCTCCCCAGTTACACATCATGTCGATCACCGGGATCAGCGAACGTCCGCGCTCGGACAGGCTGTACTCCACCTTGGGCGGGATCTGCGGATACTCCTTTCTCACCACCAGGCGGTCTTTTTCCAGCTCTTTCAGCGTCGAACTCAGCGTTTTATACGAAATGGTGCCGATGCAACGCTGCAGTTCGTTGAACCGCAATACCGGCTTATACAGCGCCAGCCAGTAGAGAATAATCATTTTATATTTGCCGTTGATCACCGACAGGGTGTAGCCATAGCCGGTGTCTTCGAGGCTGATGCCCGTTGGGCTGCAGCGGGATTCGGCGGTCATTTTATACTTTCTCCAGGGTAAGTATGTGTCGTGAGTGTGCGTATTTTACATTCTGTCAGCATACCCTAAGATGCGTCGAAACACCTGACTGGAGAAATCAGTATGAAAACCTTGGTGGTCGTGGCCCATCCCGATATGGCGAACTCGGTGGTCAACAAACGTTGGCTGGAAGAACTGCGGCGCTATCCGGAGCGGTATACGGTGCATGAATTGCATCAGGCCTATCCGGACTGGCGGATCGACGTCGCGAGGGAACAACAGCTGATTGAAGCGCATGACAACATCGTGCTGCAATTCCCGATTTTCTGGTTCAGCAGCCCGCCGCTGCTGAAAAAATGGCTGGATGACGTGCTCACCTACGGCTGGGCCTACGGTTCCCGCAGCGGCTACAAGATGCAAAACAAGAAGCTGGCGCTGGCGGTGACGGCGGGGGTGCGTGCAGAAGACTATGCGCGCGACGGGCGCTATCGCTACTCGCTGGAGGAAATCTTCCGGCCGTTTGAAGTCACCGCCGGATACGTGCGGGCCGACTATGCCTCGTTCTTCGCCTTTTACGGCAAGGAGGCCGCTTCGGACGGGGTGGCAGAACAGGTTCAGCAGCATGAGCTGGACAGCAGCGCACAGGGCTACCAGGCATTTCTCGCCGCCCTGAATTAACGCCGCGCCCCGGATGCGCCAGGGCGTGCGCCTCCGGCTACTCGATGTGAACGCCGAAACCGTCCTGCCCCGGCGCGAGATGCGCTTTCAGCGTCAGCTGCGGGATCAGGTAGTCACCGGCGTTCTGTCGCCGAAACGGAATGGGCTCGGTGTGCCACAGATTATCCAGCCGCTGCCCGAGCTGCTCGCACAGGGCGGCGAAGCGCGTCTCGTCGGTCTTTCCGGCGCGGTAGGTGACAAACGGCGGCAGCACCTCGAAGCCTGGGTAATGCAGCATGCCGTGCTGGATCGGAAACAGGATATCGTCGATCGGTCCGTTGATGCCGCGCGGGGCGTAATGGGACTCCCAGCCGCCGGCGCTGACGATCAGCATCGCCCGTTTGCCCGCCAGCGTCCCCTCGCCGTAACGGTCGCCCCAATGGGTGTCGGAATGCTCACCGACGCCGTAGGCAAAACCATAGGCATAGACACGCTCGAACCAGCCTTTCAGAATCGCCGGCATCGAGAACCACCACAGTGGAAACTGCAGCAGCACCACGTCCGCCCAACGCAATTTTTGCTGCTCCCGTTCGATATCGGCGCTCTGCACGCCGTTAGCAAACGCGCGCTGCGAATCCAGCGAAGGATCGAAACGGGGCCCTGATGCGCCTTCCAGGCTGTCGTCGGCGTCAAGCGCCGCTTTCCATTTCATGGCATACAGATCGGACACCTGTACCTGATGGCCGGCCTGCGTCAGGCGATCAACGGCGAAGTTTTTCAGTGAGCCGGTCAGCGACTGCGGCTCTGGGTGGGCGTAAACAATCAGCACATTCATAACAACTCTCCTTGGTCTGAGAGCTGCAGAGTAGGGCGTTAGTCGGTATATTAGAAATGAATTACCGTTATCCCAGGTATAACCATGAATAATTTAAGGCGGCTGGATCTCAACCTGCTGGTGACGCTCGACGCGCTGCTGGCAGAGCACAACGTCACGCGGGCGGCGCAGCGGCTCAATTTCTCTCAGCCTGCGGTCAGCGTGCATCTTGCCAAACTGCGGGCGATCTTTGACGATCCGCTGCTGTTGCCCGGCCCGCGCGGTATGCGCCCGACCGCCAGAGCGGAGCAGCTGCGGGAACCCCTGCGTCAGGCGCTGGCGGCGCTCGAGTTGGCGGTGACGCCGGCGACGCCGTTCGATCCCGCCGTGGCGACCGATACCTGGCGCGTGGCCGCCTTTGACTACGGCGAATCCACCATCGTGTTGCCGGCGCTGAACGGTTTACGCACGGCGGCGCCCGGCACCCGGCTGGCGGTGCTGGAGATCGCCCCGGCGCGCCTCGCCAAACGGGCGGAACAGGGGGAGATCGATCTGGCGTTTCACACCCGCGAAGGGGCGCCGCCCGGTCTGCGTCAGCGCACGCTGTTCAGTGAACGCTATGTGCTGGTGGGCAGGGTCGGCCATCCCAAACTGCATGGAAACCTGACGCTGGCGCAATTTTGCCAATTGGAGCAGGTGATGGTCTCGCCGGACGGCGGCGGGTTCTATGGCATGACCGACCGGGCGCTGGCGGAGGTGGGGCTGACGCGGCGCGTGGTGCTTTCCGTGCCGCATTTTCTCTTCGTGATCTCGGTGCTGACGCAATCCGATTTGGTAGCGATGCTGCCGGAGCGGCTGGTGCGCAACCAGCCTTTATTGCAACAGCTTGAGCCGCCGCTGGCGGTGCCGGGGTTTGAAATGACCATGCTGTGGCACGAGCGATCGCATCGGGATCCCGCTCACCGGTGGCTGCGCGAACATATCGTGCGTTCAGTGTGAGCGGATTAACGGGTTAAAGGGAGAAGCGCTTTTTGATTCTGTCGATCGGCGTGCCATCGCTGAGCGGCACCTGCGGCAAACGCTCGTAATCGCGAAAGCCCATTTTGTGGTAGTAGGCGAGGCCGCCGACGTTATCCGCCCGAATGGTGGCGTTGATGTGCTTGAAACCGTGCGACTTCGCCGCCGCTAATGTGGCAGGGAACAGCGCACTGCCGACGCCACGCACCTTAGGCGACAGGCGGGAAAAGGTGGCAATATCTGCGGTATCGGGCGGCAGGGCATCATCTGCGCTCAGCGCCTGGAAGCCCACCAACAGCCCATCCACCTCCGCGACCTGGCAGCTCAGCGCATTGCTGCCGCTGATGAACCATTCGCTGAATTCGGCGGGGGTGAGGGGCGTTTCTATCGCCGTCGTGCCGCCGGCGCCGATCACGTCATTCAATAACTGCGTCAGGGCTTCAGCGTCTTGCGGGGTTACCGTTCTGATCTTCATTGCGTTGCTATCTCCTATGATGAATCGGCTGGAACCATCGAAAGAAGATAGACGCAGGCGTCCGATAATGAAATACCGGAACGTGCCGGACAAAAAGACAGTGGGGGGAATTACATGAACAGGAAGCGGTCGGCCAGCGGAACCCCACGTTCGAGGCGTGGTGGCAACGCGTCGTCGCGATCGTCAGGCTGAGCTGCCTGCGGTGCGGCGTCTTCGGCTTTTTCAATCATCAGCTCGCCGAGCAGGGCCAGAAAACGAGTGAGTTTTTGCATATTCCCTCCGGATCCTTGATTACGTTGAGAGTGATAGTAATCGCCGCTCAACCGAATGGGAAAAACTTAAAACTCATATCCTAAGAACCGGATCGCATATCGCCTGACCGGGCGACGGTTGCCCATCGCCCGGTGGACGGTTTAGAAGGTGACGTTAACCTTGGCCCAAAGGGTGCGGCCCGGTTCATTCACCGCGCTGTTGGCCGAATACCCGAAGGCGCTGTTGCCCGCCAGGTTGAGGTGCTCGCTGTAGGTCTTGTTCAGGATGTTATCCAGACCGGCGCTCAGCTTGACGTTTTTATTCACCTTGTAGGCAGCGTTGGCGGAGAGCACGCCGAAGCCGGCGCTTTCGGCAAAGTCTTTGCCTACCACGTTGCCTTCGTTGATCGCCACGCGGTGTTGGCTGCTGACCAAACGCCACAGCCCGGTGCCGCTCCAGTCGCCGTACTCATAGGTGAGCCCCAGACGCGCCTCCAGCGGTGGGATCTGCGGCAGCGGCCGGCCGTCGCTGGTGTTTTTGCCCCAGGAGTAGGCCAGGCTGGCGTCGGTTTTCCAGTGCTCGCTCAGCTGGTAACCCATGCCCATTTCACCGCCCATGATGTTGGCGTTGACGTTATCGGCCTGGCTGAGGCGCGCATTGTGCGGATCGTATTTGAACAGGATGAAATCATCGACGCGGCCCACATAAGCGGAGACCCAGCCGTTGAAGCGCTTGCCGTTGTACTGCGCGCCGATGTCGAGCTGCGTGGTTTTCTCGCTCTTGACGCTGGAGAACGGATCCTTGCTGCCGTTCGGGCCTAGCTTCGGCGAGAACAACTCCCAATAATCCGGGAAGCGCTCGGTATAACCGACGCCGGCATACAGCATCAGCGGCAGGTCGGCCAGCGTATGCTCAAGACGCATAAAGCCGCTCGGCAGGGTGTCTGAACGCTCCCCATCGCTGCCGCTGCGGAAATTCTCCACCAGGGTGCGATCGAGACGCGCGCCGCCGATCAGTTTATCCTGCTCGCTGGTGGACCAGGTTAGCTCACTGAAGGCACCGTAGCTGTTGAACTGGGCGTCTTTTTCCCAGCTGCCGCGGCTCATGCTGCGGTGAGTGTTGGTTTGGGTGTCCAGGCCGCTTTCAAGCTTCACGTCCTGCCACTGCCAGGTGCCCATCACGCGGCCGCCGACGGTGCGGCGATCGAGCTGCATCGTCATGCCGGAGGACATCATATGCCCGCCGTGGCCGCCCATGCTCATACCGCCATGGCCACCGTGGCCACCCATGCCACCGCTGCCCGGCGAGCGTAGGGTGACGTTGTCCATCACGTGGTTGGCGTAGTTGTAGTAGACCTGCGCTTCCAGCTTATCCAGCACCTCGCCGATATTGGATTTTTCCACCCGCATGCCCAGGCTTTCGCGTTTGAACTGCGAACCGTCCATGCTGCGGCCGGCATAGCGCGCTTCGCCGTTGCCGCGGCCCATAGTCACTTCCAGCAGCGTGTCATTGTCCGGCGTCCAGCCGAGCGCCAGATCGCCGTTCCACTTGTCCCAGCGCGATGGCACGCGCGTATTCGTTCCGTCCTGATAGTCGTTGGAACGGGATTTGTTGGCCATCACCCGCAGGTAGCCTTGTTCGGCGCCGAGGCTGGCGTCGATATTCTCGTCCCAGCGGCCGTTGGAGCCGGTCAGCACGCTGGCAGTGCCCTTGATGCCCGGCTTGTCGAAGCGCGGCCGTTCACGCTCGAAACGCACCGTGCCCGCCGACGATCCCGGCCCCCACAGCACCGTCTGCGGCCCTTTGGTGATGGTCAACAGATCGAAGCTTTCCGGCGAGATATAAGAGGTCGGCGCATCCATCCGCGATGGGCAGGCACCCAGCATTTCCGAACCGTCGGTGAGGATTTTCAACCGCGAGCCGAACATGCCGCGAAACACCGGATCGCCGTTGGTGCCGCCGTTGCGGATCTGCGAAAAGCCGGGGATGGTTTTCAGGTAGTCCGAGCCATCGCTGGCCGGCACCGGCTGGCGTGGGGTTTTCGGCGAGGTGACGATGGTCAACGGAGAGTAGAGCGGCGCGGTGACGGTGATCACGTCGCCATCATTAACCTGTGCGTCGGTAGGGTGCTGATGCGCCTGTGCCGCGTGGCCGGCCAGCAGGAACAGCGGCATGGCGGCGGTGATGGCGCGGGTAACGGCGTTCTTTTTATAAGTCGGTTTAAACATCATCTTTCCTTAAGCTAACTCTTTTCCGTTCTTGGCCGAGGGATTATTCAGGCGTGGGGCGGCCTGGCGAAAATCACCATCGGAAAATACGGGGGTTAATTCCATCAGCGTGGAAATAACCGGATTAATAATGTCGTCTCGGTGATTAATCGTTGGGCGAATTAATTCCGCCGGGTTGAAGCAATCAACGGCAATACAGAGAACGGCAATGGGCTTATTGTTAAATCAGAGGAAAGAGACGGGGGGCGCGCGCGGCTGTAATTCTGTGTGAACGACGTGGGCAAACAGGGGAACGAGATAGTGAATCGGCGGCGGGCGTGAAGCCAGCGACTGAGACCAGAACAGCGGGGCGTGGCTCACGTCCAGCAGCGGCGCGTGCAGCAACAGCACGCAGTAGCCGCAGGCGCTGTCGTCCATCATCATCGCCATGTTGTGGTGGCCGCCGCCGTGCTGCATCAGCGGCTGTGAGGCTTTTTCAGGCTCAGGCGGCGGCGAATGCATCCCGTGATGCATCGGCATCGCCATGCCGCAATCCGCCATGGCGGTCGTTCCAGCACTTCCGGCGCGTACATGCTCCAGGGATCGCGAGACCACCGGTGCAATGAACAACATCAGAATGGCAAACATCCCTAACCAGGCGGCAGCCCGATGTCGCGATGCAGAGCGCTGAATTAACGACACAATCAACCTAAAAAAAGGGTTAACACAGGGTAGGGAATTGTACTGGTTTATGTCGAAATGTTAAAACCTTTTATTTCTGGTCAACGGTCTGTTGATGAATATATTATCGGATAAGCGCTTTAATTCTGACCAAGGGCTATTTTTTTTGCGCCAATAACGTGACGGGGACAATATTAATGACGGAAAAACTGGCGAGCACCATTATCCCGCTTTATGACGAACATGCCGCCACCTGGGAGCGTCTCAGACCCACCACGCTGTTTGAACGGCCGTGGCTCGACCGCTTTTTGCAGCTCACCCCGGCCAATGCGCGGCTGCTGGATCTTGGCTGCGGCAATGGCGTGCCGATTGCCACCTATTTTATCGAACAGGGGCATAGGGTGACCGGCATCGACGGTGCGCAGGCGATGATCGCGCGCTGCCGGCAGCGTTTTCCGCAGCAGGAATGGCGGCAAATGGATATGCGCCAGCTGGATTTAGCGGCGAAGTTCGACGGCCTGCTGGCCTGGGACAGCTTCTTCCATCTGGCGCGCGACGATCAGCGCCGCATGTTTCCGCTGTTCAGACATCATGCCGGGCAGCATGCCGCACTGATGTTCACCAGCGGCCCTGCAGACGGCGTGGCGATTGGCAGCTTCGAAGGCCAGCCGCTGTTTCACGCCAGCCTGGCGCCGGAGGAGTACACGCGCTTGCTGCAGGAGAATGGCTTCCGCGTGGTGGATCATGTGGTGGAAGATCCCGCCTGCGGGGGAAGAACAGTCTGGCTGGCGCAAGCCGTTGAGTGACAATGTCACGAGCAGGTTCATCGGAACCTGCCCGTTAACGTTATTTAGCGCTGACGCGCCAAACGGTGTTACCCACGTCATCCGCAATCAGCAGGGCGCCGGACGTGTCAATCGCTAACCCTACCGGTGCGCCATAGAGTTCTTTCTCGTCGTCGGAGACAAATCCGGTCACCACCGCTTTCAGTTTGCCGACCGGCTTGCCTTGCTCGAACGCCACGTAGCTGACCCGGTAGCCGTTCAGCGGCGAGCGATCCCAGCTGCCGTGTTCGCTGACAAAGGCGCCGCCGCGATACTCGGCCGGCAGTGCGCTTGCGGTATAGAACAGCAGCCCCAGCGGCGCGACGTGGGAGCTCAGGGCGTAGTCCGGCTTGATGGCTTTCGCCACCCGATCCGGCCGCGCTGGCTGCACCCGACGATCGACGTGCTGGCCGAAATAGCTGTAAGGCCAGCCGTAGAAGCCGCCGTCCTGCACCGAGGTCAGATAGTCAGGCACCAGATCGGCGCCGATCTCGTCACGCTCGTTGACGATGGCCCACAGCTTGCCGCTGTGCGGTTCCCACTGCAGCCCGGTCGGATTACGCAGGCCGCTGGCGAAGATGCGGCTGGCACCAGAGGCGGTGTCCACTTCCAGTACCGCGGCGCGCCGGTACTCTACGGCCAGGCCATTCTCGGTGATGTTGCTGTTGGAGCCGACGCCGACATACAGCTTTTTGCCGTCCGGGCTAGCCAGCAGGGCCTTGGTCCAGTGGTGGTTGATGGTGTCCGGCAGATCGGCCAGCTCTTTACCCGGATCGCTGATGCGCGTTTCGCCCGGCTGATAGGCGTACTGCATGATATTGCCGGTGTTGGCCACGTACAGGGTGTTGCCAATCAACTGGACGCCGAACGGGGAATCGAGCCCCTCGAGGAAGATATGCTTTTCCCAGCCGCCGTCGGCAGTTGGGCGCAGCAGGGTGATGCGGTTGCCGCCTTTGCCGCCTTTACCGGATTGGCCTTTCACCAGCCCGGCGATCAGCTGCTTGGTCGTGCTGACCGCTTCGGTGCCCGGGCCGTTGGCTTCCACCACCAACACATCGCCGTTGGGCAGGGTAAGCAGCTGGCGCGGATGCAGCAAACCGTCCGCCACCTTGTCGATTTTCAATCCTTCGGCCACTTTCGGCATCTGGTTCTGTTGCCAACCCACGCCCTTAGGCACCTGCATCGGCGGGATCAGAAAGTTTTGCGCCGGCGGTAATGTCGGATCCGGGCCCATTTGTTGTTCCGGCGAAATGACGGCGCTGTTATCGCAGCCGGCCACCGCCAAAACGGCAGCAAGAGTGAGCGCCAGGGATGATAGCTTCATGAAAACCTCCTTATTTTGCACGGGTGGCAAGGGCCAGCAGAACATTAGCCACGCTCAGCAGCGCGACCACGATGGCAGATAGCACCAGGCCTTCCGGCACCACGGCGTACGCATCCCGGCTATGCACGAAAGCGTTGATGATGGCGAAAACGATGGCGATCAGATTCAACCAGAAATGGAGTTTGACCGATGAACCCTGCCGCCGGCCGCTGCCGAACCACACCTGCACCAGGTTAATCAGCCGGGGAATAATGGCAAAAACCAGGCCAATGGCGATCAGCCAGCCGGCACCATTGACCCACTGAATGTTCGCCGTGCAGGCATAGATGATGTCGAAGATCAGCGCCGCGGTGAAAAATCCATAGGGTATCGGGTTGAGCCATTCATAGACGGCCACTGCGGCCGCCGAGGGCCTTGCTGTCGTTTGCGTGGTCATGCAGGTATCTCCATGAAAAATGATAGGTAAAAAGGGCATTGGCCCCTTAAAGCTTTGTTCAGATTTACCGATTTGAACAATTTTGATTCTCATTTTTAGCATGCGGTGTTAAAACCGAAGCCATCACTGCGGCATTATCAATGGCTTAGCAACATCAGGAGGAAGGGCATGAGTATAGAGCGCGTTCAGCGATTTCTGGCCGAGCACGCACCGGAAACGGCGGTGACGGTGCTGGCAAAGAATACCGCTACTGTGGCGCTGGCGGCGGAAGCCTTTGGGGTGGAGAGCGGGCAGATCGCCAAGACGCTGTCGTTTCGCGTGAACGACGGCGTGGTGCTGTTGGTGATGGCGGGAACCGCCAGAATCGACAACAAGAAGTACAAACAATTCTTCGGCGTAAAGGCGCGTATGCTGCCGGCAGAGGAGGTGGAGGCGCTGACCGGCTATCCACCCGGCGGCGTTTGCCCCTTTGCCGCACCGGAAACGGTGAGAATTTACTGCGACCGCAGCCTGTGCAGCTACGGTGAAGTGCTCCCGGCAGGCGGCAGCGATAACTCAGGCGTGAGAATTGCGCCACTGCGGCTGGCCAGCATCACAGGAGCAGAGTGGATTGACGTGACAGGGTAACTACAGGTGACCGCGTCACAATTACGTTATGTTAAATAGATTGTATCAATTCTTAATTAATAGACTGTTTTAACAGGGAAAATCACTAATCCATCGGGTGATGGCAAACCGCCTCGATATTGTGCCCATCCGGGGCGATCACAAACGCCGCATAGTAGTGGGCATGGTAATTGGGCCGTAAACCGGGCGCGCCATTGTCTATGCCGCCGGCATTTAGCGCGGCGTGATAGAACGCATCGACCTGTTCACGGCTGCTTGCGGCAAATGCCAGGTGCAGATGCGCCGGTTTTTCATCGGTCTGAAACAGGCATAATGACACGTTACCCCAATCGGGGGCACAGCTCAACGCCATAGTCGGGTTCACCTTCGGCAACGATTTTTACGCCCAGCGGCGCCAGCGCATTGAGGAAAAACGCTTTGCTGAAGGCAAAGTCGCTGACGCCAAATTTCACATGGTCAAACATGGGGAGGCTCCAGGAGCTTGGAAGAATATTCCCATTCAGTATAGCCAACGCCGTGATACGTGCCGCAAGCGAAGAAAGCGGATGCCAATGCGCATCTAGCGTGCAAATACTGCCCGTTTAAATGACGCGTTTGGGTGAAATCTGCAGTATCGTAGCCGCCACGCTTTGTCAGATTTCACGTAGCGCGATCAAAAAAGCAGGGGATTTTTGGCCAATACAGGCAGGTATGCGCCATCGAAAATCATGTCCGGTCATCATTACTGGAGCGGGAAATGGCAGAGCGCATACTGGCCGGCATGTTAACGGCAATTCATCAGCAGTGCCGGCGCTGGCAGCCAAACCAACGATTGATATCTTGCTGGAGGTGAAAGCCTGGCGGCGTTAGATGGTTTGAATGAAAAGATGCATGACATGAGATCTACGCTGCGCGGCGAGAACGGCATTAGAAAAACGAATTTGTTCAGCGGCATGAGCAGCTTGCGCTGGCATGGCTGGCCGCAGGAGAAAGCCCATGATCAGGCCTGGACGGCAGAATCCACATATCACCACCCAGGTGCGCATAATGTATATTATGTTAAATAGAATTACTGGGTACGCACCGGGGTTATCCTGCCCGTCCTTTCTCACCTCACCTTCAAGGCTTATCAGGCTGACATCCTTTTTTATGTTTTAAGCCCATCTGTCAACCCATCTCAGTTTAGCCCTTAGTCGGCGTGCCTTGATGAAAGCGCATCTGCCAACCCGCCTTTTCCGTCAGGAGCCAAATCGATGAGCGTTCGGTGCAACGAACGACGCAGCCCTGCGCATCACGCTGAAAACTTTTATACGTCAGCAATACGGCACCTTCACTGATTTGCGCCAGCTTAAAACCTTCGGCAAAAATCTGCGAATGTTCAGTTTCCATTTCCAGCGCCGCAACGGTTTGGCGTTTGTCATAACGCAGCCCTGAACGACCAATTTCTTCAAAGTCATCATGCAGTAATGCCGCGACGCGCTGCGGATCGCGGCGCACCGTTGGCCGATGCAGTTCAACTTCAAACGTCTGGAATAGATTCAGCAACTCTGTAAAACAGGTCAAAATGCCCTCCTTTTTGATCGCGCTACGTGAAATCTGGAGACAAGAGACTCACACAGGTTCAGATTTGAGTTGATGTGACTCCTGCCATAACGGTTGAAAATCAAACCTGATATTGCTTATTTTAAACCATTACTATAAATTAAACGTAATATCAATTTTTTGGCGAATGGAATCATGCCCGATCGGTCACTACTCTTTTTTTATGGTTTAGTCTTTGTTGCATTAATTTATTTCATTGTGAAGTTCAAGAAGGAAATAAAAAGCAAAGATGGGTTGATAAATATAGCCTCCTCTCTAGTTATCGGCATTGTTATAATTTTCTTGTTAAATTCAGACCTTTCTGGCACTAGCATTCTGATTGCCATATTTTCTTTTATTGCAGCAGGCTTTTTTTCTTTATGTGTTGCCATCTTAATCAAGGATGTATACTCAACGAAAAAGTATATATTAGCTGCCATAAAGCGAATAAAAACGGAAAACCCAATTGATTTCAAAGAAATGCCAGAATTCAAAGGTGGTACTTTTTGCTATAAAAAATCTTGGTATGCCGTCTACTCACCCTCTCTAAATTCACTTGAGATAGGTGTTAATGCGTTTGATGACCTACCTGTCATTGGCAAAAAATTCACCGTGCGAACGTTGTCTAAACGCGCAGTTACATTCGTTCCGGAAGCAATCCCTGATGAAATCAATGATGACACTGAACTATTCGGCCAGCTGGTAATGTTCTGTGAAATATCTGCAAAAAATCAGATTTTGGCAGAAAATTATATTGAAGCCATAAAAAATGGCTCAGCTACACCCTGGCTTATCTCAGTGCCAGATGAAACGCCATAATTTTTGCATGGCGGAAATGTTATCCGCCATGAGCTCAATCAGCGATCTGAATTCTGTCTTGCTTCACATGCGACCGCCGAACCCGCAACTCTCCATGCCGCCAGGCGCCGTCTGCCGTGGTGCGATTGTCGATCAGGCGATTCAAGGCCTCCTCGACTAACCGGTCAATGCGTTGGTTGTAGCTGGTCAGCGCCCAATTGGCAGAGCCGGCTTCGTCGATATCGTCGAAACCTACCACGGCCATGGCTGACGATGGCGCCGTTTGCCTGATGGCTTCGAGCGCCCCCAAGGCCAGCACGTCGTTCTCGCAGAACAGCGCCGCAACCCGCTCGCTTTCCGGCGTGGCCTGCAGGTATTCGCTCATCAACTGAAAACCGCGCTGGCGATCGTAGTGGCCGGCAGTGAGTACCCTATCCAGCTGAAAACCGGCAGCGAGCAGCTTGTCGCGGTAGCCTTCCATACGCAGTAAATGGCTGCTTTGCGTATCCGGCCCCTTCATGTAGCCAAAGCGCCGATGACCTTGCTCTATCAGCAGCGTGGCGATCTCTTCGCCGGCGCGGTAACCGTCTATGTTCACCACATCAATGTGTTCGCTTTCCGTATTGCGGCACACCTGCACCAGCGGGATCTGATGCAGATCTTGCGCAATCGCCGCCCACTCTTGGGTTAACACCGTCGCCAGGAACAAAATGCCATCGACCTGCAGCTGGTCGGCCATCGCCATTACCGCCCGGTAGTTTTCCCCGGCGGTGATGTTCAGCAGCAGCGCCATATAGCCGCGTGTTTGCAGCTGTTTGGTGACCATATCGAGCATCATCATCGAATGCGGGTTCTTCATCTCGTCGATGGCTACGCCTATGATGTGCGTGCGTTTTTGCGACAGGCTGCGCGCCAGCAGATTGGGCCGATAGCCCAGCTCGGCCGCCGCCGCCAGTACGCTTTCACGCGCGTTGTCTGAGATCGACGCGCCGGGCGTAAAGGCGCGCGATACCGTCCATTTAGAGACGCCGGCCTTTTCGGCGACGTCGCTGGCGGTGGCTTTGTGGTGTTTCGTCATGGTTGCGTCGATCCCTGCTTCGGTGAAGTCACACTATACCCTGCTCGCTCAGATCCCCTAAGCGCCTGCCGGTATGCCTGCTGCGATTATGTCCCGTTTTTGCACCCGATTGCAATTTGTTATGCAACCGGGTGCAAAAGGTAAAGAGTTTGTGATCGTCCGCGCTGTTTTCACCTTTCCCCTGTTGACCAAATTTTCTTCATGGCCGACATTCACGGTGGCATTCAGAGACTCATCGCGGTTTTGTCTCCTGCTTTGCACCCGGTTGCAAATTCGCTTTTTGCCTACAACGCCTCTTTTCTCAACAGGATATCGTAATGAAAAAAACCAGACTGCTGTTGATGTTAGCCTGCTCGCTGTTTGTCGTGACCGCCCAGGCCAAGACCTACCAGGTCGGCGTGGCGCTGGCCAACTTCGATCTCAACTTCGTCTCCATCCTGCGCAGCCAAATGGCACGAGAACTGGCTGCGCAGCAGCTGCAAGGCCAGTTCGTCGATGCCAAGGGCGATGTTGCCCTGCAGGTGCAGCAGGTAGACGATCTGATTAATCAGGGCGTGGATGCCATTATCCTCAACCCGGTCGATACGCAAGGCGTCCAGCCGATGATAACGGCTGCCCAACGCGCCGCGATCCCCCTTATCTTCGTCAACCGCAAGCCCGAAGTGCCGCTTAGCGGCGCGACGGCCTACGTCGGCTCCGATTCGGCGCTCAGCGGCCGCCTGCAGATGGAGGCCCTGGCGAAAAAAATGAATTACCGCGGCAACGTGGCGATCCTGATGGGTGCCCTATCCAACGAAGAAACCCGCGAACGTACCCGTGCGGTAGAAGCGGTGATCGCCAAACACAAAGACCTGAAAGTGGTAGAGAAACAGACCGCCAAATGGCAGCGCAACGAAGCGGTCGACGTGGTTTCCGGCTGGTTGCTGAACGGCACGCCGAACGATGCGATCGCCGCCAACAACGATGAGATGGCCATCGGCGCGATCATGGCGCTGAAGCAGGCCAAAAAGAATGGCGTGCTGGTTGCCGGTATCGATGGCACGCCCGACGGCCTGCAATTTATCAAAAACGGCGACCTGGCGGTGACCATTTTCCAGGATGCCAAAGCCCAGGCGATCGGCGCGGTGCAGGTGACCCGAGCGATGTTGGATCACGCCAAAACCGAGCCCTATAACTGGATACCCTACGCCACCGTGATGCGAGAAAACTACCCGCAATTCGCACAGATGAACCAGAAATAAGCCGTTGCCACTCTCTTTTTCAACCCATTTTGCACCCGAGTGTAAAGCCACAGTATCAGGAGTCAGCATGTTAAATGGTGAAAGAAGCATCCCTCGCCCGCTGCGTTGGGCGATGATCGGCGGCGGCCGCCTCAGCCAGGTGGGCTACAAGCACCGTTCCGGCGCACTGCGCGACAACACCGCCTATCGGCTGGTTGCCGGCGCCTTTGATATCGACGCGGCGCGCGGACGTGAGTTTGGCGTCAATCTCGGCGTGCCCGCCGAACGCTGCTATGACGGCTATCAACAGCTGCTGGAGCAAGAAGCTAACCGCGAAGATGGCGTTGAGGTGGTGACCATCGCCACCCCCAACGGCACCCACTATGAAATCACGCGCGCCGCGCTGAATGCCGGCCTGCATGTCATCTGCGAAAAGCCGCTGTTCTTCACCACGGCGGAGGCGAGAGAAATCAAGGCGCTGGCGGCGGAGAAAGGGCTGATCGTCGGCGTAACCTACGGCTTCTCCGGCCATCCGCTGCTAATGCAGATGCGCGCCATGATCGCGAACGGCGACATCGGCGAAATACGCATGGTCGAATTGCAGTACACCCACGGCTTCAATGCCAACGAAAGCGCGGACACGTTCGAAGCGCAAAAGTGGCGTGTCGATCCGAAAATCGCCGGCCCCTCTTTTGTGCTGGGCGACATCTCCACCCACACCTTCTACATCTCGCAGCTGGTGATGCCCGACATGAAGATTGCTTCCCTGCTGTGCGATCGCCAGAGCTTTATTCCTTCCCGCGCCCCGCTGGAAGACAACGCCATGGTGCTCATGCACTACGAAAACGGCGCCGTCGGCCGCATGTGGGCCTCCGCCGTCAATGCGGGCGCAATGGACAGCCAAAGCATCCGCGTGGTGGGTTCGCTCGCCAGCTTGCAGTGGAGCGATTCCACGCCCGGCGAATTGCGCTATGAGATCCAGGGGCGGCCCAACCAAACGCTGCACCACGGTATGCCCTATCTGTACGACAGCGCGCTGGCCGAAGAGCGGCTCGGCGCGCTGCATACCGAAGGCCTGGCCGAATCCTGGGCCAATATCTACCTCAAGTTCGCCATCGCCATCAGCGCCAGCCAGCGCGGCGATCGGCAAGCGCTGGCCACGCTGATCTACCCGGATATCGACGCCGGATTGGAAGGCGTACGCTGGATTGAAAACTGCGTTCGCTCCGCCGACAACGGCGCCACCTGGGTCAATTACCTATAAGGAAAACACCATGAAACTTTCATTCTGTACCGACAGCCTGGGCCATTTGTCCTTCGAGCCGATGCTGGATCGGTTGCTGGAGCTGGGGGTGCGCGGCGTGGAAATGACCACCGGCGGCTGGTCTCCGGCGCCCCATCTGGATACCGACGATCTGCTGGCCAACCCGGCCAAACGCCGGCAGCTGCAGCAGGCCCTGGCCAGCCGCGGCATGGAGATCGCCGCGCTCAATGTCTCCGGCAATCCGCTCGATCCGGGCGAGCTGGGGCAGCGTCATCTGCGGCAAACCGACAATACGCTGGAGCTGGCCGGCCTGTTGGGGGTGAAAAAGATCGTCATGATGAGCGGCCTGCCCCCGGCCAGCCCGCATGACACCATCCCCAACTGGATCACCTATACCGTCAGCTGGCCGCCGACGGTGAAAAACTGTTTGGACTATCAATGGAATGAAGTGGCGATCCCCTATTGGCAGGCGCTGGTCACCCGGGCCAAAGCGTGCGGCGTCGAGCGCTTTGCGCTGGAAAACTTCAGCGCCATGCTGGTGTGGAACCCGGAAACGCTGTTCCGGCTGCGCGCGGCCGTTGGCCCGATGGTGGGCCTGAACCTCGATCCCAGCCACCTGATCTGGATGGGCGCAGATCCCATCGCGGTGGCCCGCGCCCTTGGGCCCGCCATTCACCATGTGCACGGCAAAGACGTGCGCCTTGAGCGCGGCGTCGTCGAGGTTAACGGGCTGCTGGAGACCAAACCGATCGACGACGTGGCCGGCCGCGCCTGGAACTATGTCGCCGTCGGCTGCGGCCGGGATCTGCAGTGGTGGAAGGAGTTCTTCTCGGTGGTGCGCATGATGGGCTACAACGACTGGGTGTCGCTGGAAATGGAAGACCTGACCATGTCGGTCGATGCCGGCATCGCCTCTTCCGTTCAGGCGCTGCAGCAGACGATCAGCCAATAACCCCCTGCGCGGCGGCTACGGCCGCTGCGCAGGCCAGTGCATCGCCAACAGCTTACAAACACCATACCGGCCGGGCGCCGACCGTAGCACTAGCGTGCCCCGCACCATGGCTCAGGCACAGCGTCCTCAGTCCGGCGGCGGCGCCGGAATACCAGGCACCGCCGCGCATCAGAATGCGTTCACCGTAATTACGCAGATAAACCTGATCGCCGTCCGCACACCGGTGATGAGGGACAATGCCAAGAATTTTCAACACATCCGGTAACGGTGCCCCGCTTGCCATGCGAATACGATCGAACGCATCGTCCATCAATCCAGGCGGATATCCGTTATCCTGCGGATCGCCGTTAAAATGCTGAATAGAGTCGGTAATAAGCGGCGCGCCGGCATTGCCTGTACGAATGGGTGCGACTGCATCGAATTTAGCCGTCCCTCCACTGCCGGGCAGCACCCATGCCCCTGTCGCCAGGTCGACCGCGCGCCAGCGTTCGTCTTCATCGTCGGTCATTGGCATCGCGGCGTCATTATCCGGCAAGAGCAGAATTTCCCCCGCGACCAATTTCAGCCCGTGCTGCCATTCCCACAAATTACCGCACAGATCGCCGATGCCGTACGGCGTACCGTCGTGATACCAGGCTCCCGGGCCGGATGCGGTAAAGGTTGTCGGATCGCCCTGTCCATCGCCCACGGCACCGCCGTCGCATCGTTTACCATACTGACGGCGATCGTGATGCGACCGGCCACTCTCGGTATTGCCCAACTCCGGCCATCCTTGATGGCGGCACCAGAACATCAGCGCGGCCCATTCCGCATTGGTGCCAATATGCCATCCGGCGCCGTTGCGCGCCACCGCCCGACGAAATGTGGCCAGATCGTGCCAGCTCGCCGGAGCCGTATCGGGTTGGCTGACCAGTTCTCCATCGACCAGAGTTCCCGGATAACAGCCATAAAAAAAGGCGTCTTTAAGTTGGCCGTTGACGATAAAGGCAGGATGAACCGCCTCTCCTAACCCTGATGTGACCTCTTGCAGCGTAAAGCGAGAGATCACATGCATATAACTGGGTTGACCACTTGCTGTATACAGCACGGTGCGGTGCCCCTGTGACTCGGTTTCCACTTTGCTCCGCAAAGCGTCTTTTACGATGATCATGAATTTATGCCCGTTAAACAGCTAAGGCCGGGAAAGCGCAGGCTTCCCGGCCCATTGTTACGCCACCATGGCGGCGGATTTGATCGGTTGCAACAATTGCCCGACATCGCAATTGAGCAGTTGAGCACGCTGCAGCAACTCCTCGGTCTTGGCGCCAATCACGGAATGCACATAGGCATTGACCTGTTCCTGATTCATTTGGTTATACCGGTCGGTGAACGCCATTTCGATGCTGTCGCAGATCACCGCGCCGGCATTACTGACATAGTCCGGCAGATAGTGGATGCCGCGCGCCAGCAGCCGCTGTTCTGCCTGCGGCGTACTGAACGGCGAATTGGCGCTGCTAATCACCCAACGCGTATTCAGTTGTTCAACGTTCTGCGCATTTAATATGTTGGACAAGGACGCGATGCAAAGCACCTCGCTGGATTGCGCCCAGAGTTCGTCTTCACTGACGCGGCGGACCCCAGGCGGGAACTGCGCCGCAGGATTGATGTCATACGCCGTCACTTCGCAACCGAACAGCAGGCTTTGTTTCGCCACTTCCGCCCCGACTTTACCCATGCCGTGAATAGCAATGCGGGCCCGCGGCAAATGATTGAGCCGCAGCGTCAACACCTTTTTCATCGAGCTCCAGACGCCGTAGCCCGTCGCCACCGACGTGTCGACTTGCGGGCTGTCCATGGCATTCAGGATCCATGGCGTAAACTGCCGCAAATAGTCCATCTCTCGATTGCCAGTATTGATATCGCATCCCGTAAACATGGTGCCGCCATAGCGATTGAGCAGGTCGCCGATCGCTTCAAGCACCGCCGGTTGTTCTTGGGGAGAACGCTTGCTGTTCACCACGATTTTGCCACCGCTGAAACCGGTATTGTACAATCCATGCTTCAGCGACATGCGCTGCGCCAGCATGATCGCCTCTTCTTCCTGCTGCTGGCGGGACGCATAGTTGCGCCAGCGGATCCCGCCATTGGCCGGCAGCAGCTTGATCTGCGACGAGTAAGCCAGAGTGAATGACGTGTCGTCATCGATTACGATCGTTTCTACCTGATATTGGTTGTGCGTATTCAGCAATTCATTGTTAACTGACATAATTTGCCATCCTGTTTTAATGGGATTCTTGCTCGAATGCTCCAGCCTGGTCTAACTGTTGTTTTATGCCCCACGGCGTTGGCCGCTTAAGGAAATCGGCCATGCCTACCGACCGGCCAAACTCTTGTTCCAACAAGGCCATCAGCCGCAATGCCATCAGCGATTGCCCGCCGGCGTCAAAAAAGTCGCAGTGGTTGGAGTCAGGGTTCACGCCGGTCACGTCGCCCCAAATGCGCCAGATGCGCGCCATCTGCGGATCGGGTTTATCCGCCGTCGTCGATGTTCGCCCTGCTTCCGGCCCCTGCATATCTCGCTCGCCCAACCACCATTGCGCCGGATCGAAGGGATACATTGGCAATGCAATGCGGGAAGGAGGCTGTTGCCACAGGCGGCGCCAGTTAACGTTGACGCTGGCACGCCAGATTTTTTGCAGCGCCTGGATCCACACGGCGGTTTCGCTCTGGGCTTCGTCGCGGCGCGGCAAGGTGCGCACCGCCGTTACGGTGCCGGCGGATTTTAGCTGCGCGACCAGCGCCGTGAGTGTCGATCCCGGCCCTACTTCGATGAAAAGCGTTTTTCCGCGCCGCGGTAGGTGTTGCAAGGCGCGGTGATAATCCACCGGTTCACGGGCATGGCGTGACCAATAGCGGGCATCGAGCGCCGCGGGAGCGACTTCGGTCGCCAGCAATGCGGAGACGTAGCGGACCTTTGACGTCGACTCACGCGGCGGCGGCGCAATGCTGGCCAGTTCATCAAGAATGGGATCCATCAACGCCGAGTGGAACGCGTGCGAAACGCTCAGCACCTTGCAACGTACTCCTCTGTCCCGCATCTGTCCTTCGCAGGCGCGAATCGCCGCCACCGGGCCAGAAAGCACGCAGCCGTTCTCACTGTTTTCCGCCGCCAGAGACAGCCGATCGCCAAGCCAGGGTTGGGCTTGCTGAGCGCTCAGTTCTACCGCCAGCATCGCACCAGGCTGCAGCCCGGCCATCAGATGCCCGCGCCGGGCGGCGAACACCAACGCGTCTTGCGCCGAGAACACACCGGCGGCCCAGGCGGCGGCAATCTCACCCAAACTGTGCCCCACGACCCAATCCGGCTCGACGCCGTAATGTTTCAACAGTTCGGCCACGGCGATCTCGACGGCGATCAGGGCCGGCTGCGTCAAGGCCGTGTTGTTAATTGTTTCGGGGGCCGCCTGGCCGGTAAACAACGGGGAGAGATCCAGTGCAGCCTGCGTTTGCAATATCTGCAGCTTGTCATTCATCAGCGTTTTGAATGTCGCATCCTGCGCCATCAGTTCGCTGGCCATACCGATAAACTGGCTTCCCTGCCCGGGAAATTGGAAAACCACCGACAAACGCCCTTTTCCCGTATCCACCATGCTTTCTTTCATGCTCAACACGCCCTGCTCGCCGATATGCAGAGTGCCGCGATAACGCAGCGACTTTCTTCCACTTTGTGCGCTCCAGGCCAGGCGTTCGTCGTTCTCGCCGCATGGCCGCTGTTGATAACGTTTGACCAAGCGATGCCAGGCCTGCTCCGATTGCGCACTGATCGGCACGACAGTCGCCAACGGCGCTATCGCCGCCCGCATTTGAGGCGTTTTCGGCGGCCTTGCCAGCACGACATGCGCATTGGTACCGCCGATGCCGAAGGCGCTAACGCCGATGGCGTTGCGTGGATCGTCGCGATCCCAACGTTGAGCGGAACAGAGAAACTCAAACGGGCTATCCGCCAACGCCATTTCCGGGTTCGGCGAGTCAAAGTTGATCTGCGGCGTGAGCCAACCGTGTTTGATTTGCAGCGCGGCCTTGATCAGTCCCGCTATGCCGGCGCAGGTTTCCAGGTGCCCGACGTTAGCCTTGACTGCACCGATGGCGCAGAAAGCCCGGTGCGTCGTCCGCTCGCGGAAAACGCCGTTTAGCGCCTCAAATTCGATGGGATCCCCGGCCAACGTTCCCGTGCCGTGCGCTTCGACGGCGCGAAAATCTTCCGGTGCCAGGCGGGCATCGTCCATAGCTTGGCGCAGCAGGCGTTGCTGGCCGTGCAAACTGGTGGTGGTAAAACTGACTTTGCGCGCGCCGTCATTGTTCATCGCTACGCCTTTGATCACCGCAATGATGTCGTCACCGGCCGCCTGTGCGTCAGACAGCCGTTTCAGCACGACAATGCCGACGCCGCTGCCGAACACCGTGCCGCTGGCATCTGCAGAAAACGGCCGACAGTGCCCATCGGTGGAAAACACCATGCCTTGCTGCGCGAAATATCCTTCATGTTGCGGGAGCCTGAGGGTACAAGCGCCGGCCATAGCCATATTGCAACGGCCACTGCGCAACGCGTGAACCGCTTCGTAAACCGCCACCAGCGAAGTGGCACAAGCAGCCTGTACATTACACACCGGCCCCCCGATGCCTAGGTGCCAGGCCACTCGGCTGGTGAGGTAATCTTTATCGCTCGCGATTTGCCGCTCGAACGGCGAAGGGTTGAGTTTGTCGAGCAACGCAGAGCCCTGTGCCTGACGTAAATAATCGGAACTGCTACAGCCGGCAAACAAGCCCGTATCGTCAAGCTCACCCGGCGTTACCCCGGCGTTTTCCAGAGCGTGCCAGGCGCACTCTAAAAAGAGCCGATGCTGGGGATCCATCAGCAGCGCTTCGCGCGCACTCAGGCCGAAGAATCCCGCGTCGAAGCGGGATATGTCGCCGGCTACCGGTGCGGCGACGGGAATATAGCCCGCGTCGGCCGAGTCAAGTTGCTCGTTGTCGACGCGAACCAGCGATTCGACGCCGTTGATCAAGTTATGCCACCAGCTTTCCACGTCCTCGGCGCCCGGGAAGCGGCAGGCCATGCCCACCAAGGCGATATCCCGGTCATTGCTGTTCACCTGCTGCATAGAGGTTCTCCGATTAGAAGCGCAATGCGCTGATGTCCCACCGAGGTTCTCGTTCCGCCAGCAGATCGGCGCAAATTTGCCCCATCAGAGGGGTAAACTTGAATGCCCATCCGCCTGCCGACACCACCAGATGCTCGCCGCCGTGGCAGCGGCCCTTGGCGCTGTCGAGATAGAATTGACGCGCCGGATCGGTAGGCAACACCGCCAGGCAGCTCGCGGCGGAATGTTGTTTGTCCGGCTCGAGGAACGGCATATGCCGCCGGGCAAACTCCAGCGCTCGCTCAACGTGTTGCGGGTTGGCCCGATAGCTCGGCGCATTGGCCTCGGTGATCGGATCCACTTCAAAATCGGTCCCCAGTCGGTCAAATCCATTGACTGACCACGGATTGGGCGGGAAACCGTAAAACAGGTTACTGTCGCTCTCCACCGGCGGTTGGAAAGCAAACCAGAAGGGATCGTTGGCCCCCAGACGCTGACTGCGCAGCATGCTGATGCAAGCCATCTCATAGGTGGAAAGCGCAAGATCGATATCCAGCTGGCGCAGCAGCTTCTTGCTGCCCGGCCCGCCAGCGACCAGCACCTTACGGGCGCGATAGCGATGCTGCGCCGTCAGCACCGTTGCCCCCCGCGCATCCGGCTCCACGGCCTTCACGCATTGTTGGAACTGGAATTCCACGCCGGCCTCGCTAGCCAGAGAATAAAGCGACGTCAGGGTACCTTTAACATCGATTACCCCGCCGTCTTGCTGCAAGAACCCTTCATAGTTGCTGTCCAGCCCGGTAAAACCGTAGCGCCGTTCGATTTCGCGCATCGTCAGACGTTCATAGGGCAATCTCATCTCATCCATCGACAGCATGGTTTGACGGATCTGCCCCTCATTGGTCCAGACATCTGCATCGCCGAACCACAGGCTGCCAATACGGTGGATCAGTTTTCTGTCCGCCTGTTGTTCCAACTGCCGCCATAATTTGTCGGCTTCCAGGGTAAGGCGGAATATTTCCAATTCCGAGTATTGCAAACGCCAATGGCGTTCCTCCCCGCTGGTACCCGCTAATTGCGTAAATAGCGCATATTGCTCCAGCACCAAAATTTTATGATCCTGATGTTCACGCGCATAATTCCACGCGGCGGCCAGCCCTATGGGGCCGGCACCGATAATAATGACATCCCAGTGTACTGACGTGTGCATACCTATCCCTCGCAATGGATATTGTGTGTGTTTGGTAGAATTATTTTTTAATTAAACTTTTAATCTGATCCAACGGCAACAGAACGATCAGCGTCAGATATTTTTCTCTCGGAATATCCTGATAAAGCTGACGAACGCCGATTTTCCCCATGACATCCCCGCTAACGCCGGCAGCGAACAGCGATTGCCATTGTCCTGCCCAAATGGCGCTGGAGTTCCAAATGCCGGCGGTTTCGATCCGTCCCAGCGGCGTTTCAGCGGTTTCGTGATACCAGGAAATCACGCTGTCGTCAGACAGTGACGCGATTTTCCACCCCTGGCCCTTCATCGTGCCGATATCACGCCCTTGCTGATCCACCAGCAGGTCAGTGTGTGAATTGGCATCACCCACGTTAGGCGCATTGTTCGTTTTCGCTTTGAAGGTAATATTGGCCATTTCTATAACGGAAAGGATCGTGACATTTTTATAGCCGTCTTTCGATGCCAGAACACGTTCAATTTCCGCAGTGCTTTTGCCGGAACCGATTAATTCCCGAACATAATCGCCAAGCGTAATTAACTCAGACAATACATTATTATTGCCCTGTATAATTTCCATAAAATATTCCTTTGAGGTGTTGTTAAACCGATAAGGCTTCAGATTGTTTGAACCACTCACGCCCTTTTTCTCGGTCGATATCGGAACCCGCGTCGGCAAAAAGCGTGACAATGCGTTGAGCTGCACTCAACGTTTCAGCCAGCTTACAGGCCGTTTTCCAGTTGGCGGCGGAGGAGGAACCGATTTTGACGCCGGTCAGTTGATGGAACTCATGCATCGCACTGAGTGCTTCCCGATAAGAAACCGGATTGAAAGGCGGTTCTTGTTGCATCAGCTTACTGATGAAAGGCTGGCGAAAACCAAATCCCAACCCGCCGGCACCGGCGAACTTCGGTTCTCCGTTCGGGGCGGACAACGTACCGTAAGGCAGTTCGCGCGGCGTGCTGCCCCACACGATCAGCTGTGGGTTATCCTGACGTAGCGCCGCCGCAACGCCAGACAGTGTGCCTCCAGTCCCTACCGCGGACACCCAACCATCGACACGCTCGCCGTTCAACTGCCGACGGATCTCCGCGCCTGTCGCATGCTGATGTACGGCGGTATTAACCAGGTTGAGATGCTGGGATAACAGCGTCCAACTCCCATCTTCATGCGCAATCTGCTGGCTGCGTGCAATGACGCCGAGCAGGAACTGATTGCGATCGACCAGGGTAACGACGGCGTTGTCCCCCTTCAGCGTGTCGATCAACGGTTGCGGGGATGAATCCGGGATCACCACCTGCACCGCTATCCCGCACATGTTGCCGAGCTTAGCCAGCGCTTTCGCCATATTGCCCCCCGAGGAATCGAGCAATTTCAATTCGCCGGCGGCGAAATCGTGTTGATTGATGGCATCGCAAAACAGGCCGAATGCGGTGCGATCCTTCACCGAGCCAAACGGATTTTCAAACTCGAACTTGGCGTAAATCGACGCCTTCCCCTTTGGCGAGGGCACTTCAACCAGCGGGGTGTTACCTAACGCCGCATAGAATTTTTTCAACTGGGGGAACAGAGTAAAGGCTTTCTCCGTATCCGGTGCGCAATCCTGTGGGTTAAACAGCTCAAAATTCATCAGAGGTTCCTTTAAAGCCATAGGTTGACAAATAAGCCAGCTTTACTGAAGCAGCCGGCGGAGAAATGCAGCGGTATCCTGCATGAAATAAAAGTGATCGCCCGTAAGGAGTTGAACCTGGCTGCCAGGGAGTTCTTTTTTCCACTGCGACAGCGCGGAGCGGCTAACCAACGGGTCGTCGTCGCCGCCCCAAATGCGCGGCTGCAGGCCGGGCAACGGTTCTGCGCTGAGTTCGCCCAGCAGCCGTAGGTCTTGCTGTATCAATCGGGTGACAAGCGGGCGAGTGAGCGCATCCAGCGTCAACGCGCCGCTGCTTTCACTGAATGCCAGGATGTGGTCCAACACTTCTTGTCGCTGGCTTTCCTGCTGGAGTAATTTCAGTTCTGACGGCGCGCGCTGGGCCGACAAAACGGTGTCGATGCGAAACCGCGACGTTTGCAGCGCCGCGGCAACCTGCAGGGCACGCTGCTTGCCCATGCTGTGACCGAAAATCACCGCCGGCGCGATGCCCAGCGAGGCATGCAGCGCATCGACGCAGCGCGCAATGGCGTACTGGGCCGTTTCCCAGGCCGGCGCGTCTTGCGCTTCTTCCCGGCCGGGATATTGCATGATGAACAGATCCACCTCGTCCGGCAGCAGCTCTCGCCAGTGCTGGTAGAACGCAACGCCGCCGCCGGCATGCGGAAAGACCACCAATTGTTTGGTGACCGGCGAACTGCGCGGGCGGCTGAGTCTCACCGCGCAGCCGAGAGAAGTGCGCAATTGCGTCATGAGTTCAACCCCGCCGTGTTTCTGACGGACTGCTCCTGGCGCAGCATATCGCGCAGCGACAGGCGATCTATCTTGCCGATGCCTTTCATGGGGATGGCGTCGATGACGATCAATTTTTCCGGTGCCTTGAACGCCGCCAGCCCTTCTTTCTCAAAGAAACGGCGCAATGCGCTGAGGGTCAGCGTGTCATCCGTACTGGTGACAAACAGACACGGCACCTCACCGTACAGATCGTCCGCCATGCCCACGCAAGCGGCTCGCACCACGGCAGGATGTTGTTCTGCCAGTTCTTCTATCTCGTTCGGACTGAATTTTTCTCCCCCGCGGTTAATCGAATCGTTGACGCGCCCATCGATGAAAATATTGCCTGCGGCATCGACATGCGCCAGATCGCCGGTGCGGTAAAAACCGTCAGCGGTAAATGCGGCAAGATTCGCCTGGGGATTTTGGTAGTATTCGGTGAGCGTATAAGGGCCGCGGGTGATCAGTTCACCTGATTTACCCACGGGCAAAGAACAGCCATTTTCATCGACGATCAGCACTTCATCATAGGGACTCAAAGGCCGACCCTGAGAGCTGAACCGCACCGCATCGTCATCGTCAACCGCGTTAAAACACAGTAGCCCTTCGCTCATGCCATAACATTGCTGCAGGGTAATGCCGAGACTGCGGGACGAGGAGGCCGCCAGCTCTGGCGTCACTCTGGCCCCTCCCACCTGGACATGCCACAACGTTGCCAGGTTGCGCGGCGTTTTTTGCTGCAGTTCGCTCCATTGCGACAGCAGCGCAGGCACCAGCGTGGTATGCGTCACGCCGCATCGCTCGATCGCGTCCAACGCCGTTTCCGCCGAGGGCGCATCGGCGAGCGCCACAGCGCCGCCGCGAGAAAGCGTACCCAGTATGCCGGGGCAATTGATGACGAATCCATGTGAAACCGGCATCGCAGCGAAATAGACCGACTGGCTGTCCAGAGCAAACACGTCACAGCCGCATTCGATCATATAACTGTAACCGCCATTCTTGCGGGCGATCGCCTTGGGCAAACCGGTGGTGCCGCTCGAAAGCAACATGACGGCGGTATCCGACGGCGTCATGGTGACGGCGTGAAGTGGCGGCGAAGGCACCAGGGGTGAACAGAACTGTTGTAAGTTCAGGTAGCGAGTATCGTGCCCGGCGTCGTCGTAATCTTCGACCAGTATCACATCGATATTGAGACCTTCCGTCAACAGCGTCTGCAGAGCGGCAAGTGGGTTATAGCGACGAGAACCGCGCTGCAAGGCAAATACTTTCGGCGCGGTCAGATGCAGAATGTGCCTTAGCTCTTTTTCACGATAAGAAGGTAATATCGGCACCGGGATCGCACCGAGCATCAACGAAGAGAGCATGACGACAACCGCTTCACGGGTATTGCGCAATTGATACGCGATCCGATCGCCTTTTTGCACGCCTAATTGGCGCAACTTCAAGGCGGCTGAAGCGACCGCACCGTTCAGCCAGTCGTAACTGTAAATCTCCCCGCGTTCAAAAAGCGCCGGGCGCTGTCCATGTTGTTGAAGGGCCTTTAATAAACGTTGATTGATTGAATCCCCAACACTAACCATAGCGACTCCATAATGAGTTAACTCACTGTTTGACTGTTATCTTTCTCAATCACAATTCGTTAAACAAACAGCTTTCGGCACCTCGGTCAGGCGGCGCCGTTACTTCTGTATTGGCTCACAATGAAAAGCAAAATGGACTCAAAAACACTTCATTTTCTGGTCGCCATCAAACACTACGACCGACCGTCAGTCAATTACTTTGGGGTTAATTATTTGTATATCTTATGTTTCATGCGGGCCATTTTGTCGTAAATTTGTTTTTAAACATAAGGTTATAAACAATGTTTTTTTCATAGTTGCTTATAACATTTCAGAAATAAGCTGATCTAATGAATAGTCTTGTCCTCCCCACAGCGAGGGCGCATCGACGCGGCGGGCCTTCAACAGAGCCTGCAACGCCACGGTTTCCGCCGAACTGAGCGCTAAATCCTGGCGCAGTTGCCAGCTGCCATCCGCCGCTTGCAGTACGTCTTCAGGTACGCCCACCTCCGCTAACAGCGCCAATAAATCATCCAGAGTCTTCATAATGTTATCCAATCGTTAAATGGTATTGATAATTATTCATATTGACCGTCAGTCGGTCAATGGGTATTTTAACGCTTGCCTGAGATGGCCAGGCTCCCGCCCCACAGCGAGACTCTTACTTGAAGAGGGATTATTTTTGAATAAATTCAACGAATTAAACTTGCGGCACGCTTATCTATGCCCGTTTTTTTTGGGCATGGTGCCTTGCCTGACTCTGGCGGCAGGCGAAGAGTCGATATGGGTGGTAGCTGACGGTTCGTCCTCGGGCAACGTTCCACAGGGCTACGCGGCCCAACAAGCGGAGGTGGCAACCAAAACCCGTTCGGCGCTGGTCGACGTGCCGCAATTCGTCTCGGTGGTCAATCGACAGCAAATGGACGTGCAATCAGCCGATACGGTCAGTCAGGCGCTGCGCTACAGCGCCGGCGTTGCCGTAGAACGCTTCGGTGCATTTTCCAGCGGCGTGGACTTCGCCAGAATGCGCGGCTTTGAGGCGGACTACTATCTGGATGGTTTACGCGTCATCGGCAATACCGGCATTTGGGGGCCACAGATTGAAACCTGGGGGTTGCAAAGCGTCGAAGTCTTGCATGGCCCCTCCTCCTCGTTATACGGCCAGGGCGGTGCCGGAGGCGTAATCAATATGATTTCCCGGCGGCCTTCCGCTACCGAGTCGAATCAGCTTAAATTGGATGTCGGCAACGACCGTACGCGTTCCCTCAGTCTCGATGCCACCGGCGCACTGACCGATGACGAACAGTGGTTGTATCGTTTCGATGGCCTGGCAGCCACGCGCGGCTCGCAGATAGAAGATACCCGGCAGAAGCGTCTCTATCTGGCGCCCGCCATCACCTGGCAGCCCAACGAACGCACGCGCTGGACCGTGCTGACTCACTATTTGCGTGAACCCGAGTCGGGCTATTACAACACCTTGCCCGCCCAGGTTCTGGGGCTGTTGCCCAACGCGCGCGGCAAGATAGATACCGATAAAAATTACAGCGATCCGGCGCACGAGAACTCAAGCCGCACGCAATATGATGTGACCTCACTGTTTGAAGTGCAGTTGAACGATCGCTGGCGATTAAAGCAAAACCTGCGCTATTCCCATGTAGACTCTGCGGTGCGACGCGATTTTACCCGCGCCATCACGCCGGACAACCGCCTTTTGACGGCGGTCTACCAAGATTCCCCGAGTCAGGCGGACAGCATCGTGATGGATAACCAGGCCGAGGTGAAATTCGCTACCGGCGCCATCGCCCACCAAGGGTTGGTCGGCATCGACTACCAGACCGGTAAACTGGATAAAGACTGGTGGGGATCGCAAACCGTGACGTTCGATCCTTGGTCCGGTCAATACCGCCCTTCATTCGATCCTGTTCCGGTTTCACGCACGTCGACAACGCAACGTTTTCACCGCACCGGTTTATACGGGCAGGACGAAGCCAGCTGGCGCGGATGGCATTTGCTGTTGGGCGGCCGTCATGACTGGTCGCGTATGCGTACCAGTGACAATCTGGTCCATACCCAAACGCAAACCAATGACGCCGCCTGGAGCTATCGTGCCGGATTGAGCCACCCGTTCGACAGCGGCCTGGCGCCGTGGGCCAGCGTCTCTACCGCCTTCGATCCGCTGACCGGCACCGACGCTCAGGGCTCACCGTTCAAACCCACCCATTCCACTCAGTATGAGATGGGATTGAAACTGCAGCCGCCCGGCAGCGCAATGATGACCAGCCTGGCGGTCTACCAACTAACGCAGCGCGATGTGAACACCATCGATCCCCTCAATCCCAGCTATTACACCCAGACTGGTGAAGTACGTTCTCGCGGCGTGGAGCTGGAATCGCGTGCGGCGCTGACCGATAGCCTTAACCTGATGCTGTCCTATGCCTGGGTCAACAACGTCGTGACTCAAGCCAACGATAACACCCTGGGGCGACATCCGGTCGGTGTTCCGGCGCAAACCGGCTCAATGTGGCTGGACTATCGCTTTACTAAAGGGCCGCTGCAGGGGCTGCTGATCGGCGGCGGCGCTCGCTACCTGGGGGCCAGCTGGGGAGATGGCGCCAACACCTTTAAAGTGCCTGCCGTTTGGCTCGGCGATATGACCGTTCGCTATACGCCGGGTGCCTGGGACCCGCGCCTGTATAACCTCGAATTGGGGTTGACCATCAACAACCTGACCAACAAATCTTATGTCGCCAGTTGCACCAGTGCGCCTTACTGCAGCATCGGCATCGAACGCAGCGTCACCGGTTCGATAAGTTGGTATTTCTGATGCGCAGACGGCGTTTTCTGCAGGTCGCCACTTTGCTGACGCTTTCCTCGCCGTTGCGATCTCTGCGCGCGCAGGCCGATACGCAGACCGTGACCGATATCGTCGGGCGAACGGTGACCTTACGTTATCCCCTGCGGCGTATTTTCCTGGCGGAAGGCAATCTGTTTTATACCGTTGCGGCGCTTAATCCCCGCGCGCCGATGGAAAGACTGGTGGGCTGGCGAGACAATTTTCGCACCGCCGACCTGGATAGCTATCGGCTGTATCTGCGTCATTTTCCAGAGTTGGCGCAGTTGCCGACCTTCGCCGGGGTGCAGCAGATGCAATTCGATCTGGAAAGGTTGATCGCCTTGCGGCCCGAAGTCATGTTGCTCAATGCGAATACTCGCTCGGCGCTGGAAGCGAGCGGTTTGATGGCTAAGCTCACGGCGGCCAATATCCCCGTGGTATTTGTCGATATGAGTATCGGCCTGATGAACAACAGCGCCAGAAGCATCGCCATCATGGGACAGCTGTTTGATAATCCGCAAAGCGCAGACAGCTTGATTCGCTTCCGTCAGCGACATCTCGATACGATCCTCGATACGCTGGCAAAACGGTCTCCGCCGCGCCCACGCGTAATGATGGAGCGCGCCGCCGGGTTGTACGACGATTGTTGTCTGTCTTGGGGAAATGGCAACTACGGTGAAATGGTGAATATCGCAGGCGGATTCAACTTGGCCCAGAGGCATATCCACGGCGTTTACGGTTCACTGAGCCAGGAAACGGTGATCGCTTCCCGGCCCGATAAAATCGTTGTGACCGGCAGCAACTGGAGTCATTATTCACCTAGCGGTGACTGGGTCAACCTTGGCCCCGGCGCAGATTTGGCGCTGGCAAAAACGCGCCTGGAAAAATTGATGCGACGCCCGGCTTATCGCACCCTGGCCGCGGCAAAGAGCGGAAAAGCGTATGCCATCTGGCACCCGTTTTACGATCATCCCTTTAATTTCGTCGCTATCGAGCGGCTGGCCACCTGGTTTCATCCGTCGCTGTTCGCCGGCGTCGATCCCGAAGCGACATTTGCGGAGCTTTTCGCGCGTTTTCTTCCCATTCCGTATCAGCCCGGTTACTGGGTATCGCTCGATGCGGAGCCGTGAACGATCAGCGACACCCCAGCAAACGCATGAACTCCTGCGCCAGCGCCGCCCCCAGTCCTTGACGATCGGCGTTGGGATTGACCATGACGTCATCCACGGCGCCGTGCATGCCGTGATACATCAGGATGGCGGTCAAGTGCGGATTATCCAGACTCCAGGCGCCCGCCGCGGCGCCATCGTTTAAAATCGTCAGGATCTGTTCCAGCACGGCATCACGATCCTGATTGCCCCGGGTATGATAATGATGATCGTGATACAGCGCATCGTGCAATTCCATCCCTTCAAAATAGGTCGCCACGCCGGCATCACACCAGGCTCTTAGGCGCGCCAACCAGTCATCTTGTGCACATTCATCGATAGCCAGCTGAATTTTCTCGATAAAGTGATTAGTGAACCGTATACGTAAAGCGGACAACATTTCGTTTTTGGACGGAAAATAGTGGTAGAACGTCCCTTTGGCGACGTTGGCGTCACGGACAATATCGCTGATGGTGGTCGCTTCAAATCCTTTTTCGATAAACAGCTTCTGTGCCGCATCCATCAATTCATCCAGGCGCACTTCTGCCGGTTTGGTTCGAGGCTGTGTTTCTTTCATCTTTTCTTTTGTCTTCATATCAACGTCCAGTGTGGATCCAGCGGCCATCGTAACCAATGTTGTTGCCATTGACCAGCCGACCTAGCGCAGTGAAATCAATATTCACACTCCATTGACCGACGGTCAGTCATAATATAATGTGAGAATAGTTTTCACTATCACCCTCTCTCAATAAGGAGCCCCTCTATGTCCGGTATGCGCAGGATTTCGCTCGTTGCCGCCATCTGTCTGGGTACATTTATGGCGTCGCTCGATATCAGCATCGTCAATGTGGCACTGCCCACGATGCTGGAATCACTGCAAACCGACATGTCGGGCTTGCAGTGGGTCGTTGACGCTTATGCCCTATGTCTCTCCGCGTTAATCCTTTCGTCCGGCCCGCTGGGCGACAGGTTTGGCCGTAAACGCATTTGGCTCTTCGGCGTCGCCCTGTTTACCGTTGGTTCGATCGTTTGCGCATTCGCGACCAGCCTCGGCATGCTGCTGACCGGTCGAGTGATCCAGGGTATCGCCGGTGCAGCCGTCATCCCGGGTGCGCTGTCCCTGCTGACCCACGCGTTTCCGGAAGAACAGCTGCGGACCCGCGCGATCGGCATTTGGTCCTCGGTTAATGCGCTTTCGTTGGTGATCGGCCCGGTTTTGGGCGGCCTGCTGGTACACACCACTGGTTGGCCGGGCATTTTCTGGATCAACATTCCGGTCGGGATCGTCGCGCTGGTATTGGGCGGTTGGGGATTGAGAGAGAGCTCGCATCCGGAACACGCTGCGCTCGATCCGCTAGGGCAAGGGCTGAGCATCTTGTGGCTCGGCGCGCTGACCTATGGGCTGATTGCCGCCGGTGAGTTCGGCTGGCACAGCGTGCAGTCGCGCCTTCCGCTGTACGCCGCCCTGGTGCTGTTTGCGCTGTTTCTCTGGGTGGAAACCCGGGTCAAACGCCCCTTGCTGCAACTGAGTCTATTTCGTCACGCCGACTTTACCGGCTACAACTTCGCCTCTTTCGTGCTTGGATTCTCCGCTTACAGCAGCGTCTTCTTCGTCTCGTTATTTCTGCAACAGGCTCAGGGTTGGAGCCCCGCGGACACCGGTTGGCGCATGGCACCGGAGTTTCTCGCCATGGCGCTGGCCGCTTCGGGTTTTGGCCGCCTGTCCGCCAAACTGAGTGTGAACTCGCTGATGATCGCCGGCTATGGTCTGATGGGCATTGCCCTGCTGTTGCTGACGCAGCTGCACGCCGACTCGTCTTACCCCCTGGTGGCGCTGTATTTGGCGCTACTCGGCTTCGGCATGGGGTTGTCGATGCCGGCGACCAGCGCGCTGGTGATGCGCACCGTCGCGCCGCAACGATCTGGGATGGCATCGGCAACGATGAACGCGCTGCGACAAACCGGCATGACGCTGGGCATCGCGCTGCTGGGCACATTGATGAGCATGCAAGCGGTCACGACTTTAACAGCGGCATTGCACACTCAGGGGGTGGAACAGGCTGCCGAAATCGCCCGGGTAGCGGTGATAGAGCAACAGCAGACGGCCGTGGACGCGGTGGGCGCTAATCGCCTGCAAGATCTGACGCACAGCGCCTTCGCCGACGGTTTCGGGATCGCTATGTTTTGGGCCGGATTGCTCAGCATCGCGATGACCGTATGGCTGCTGATCATGCTGCATCCGCGTTTCCGTCTGCATTCACAGGCTGAAAACGCCCTGCTGAGCAAGTCCGCTGAACGACTGAACGAGGAATAAACATGACAAAATTATCGGTCGACCCGATCGAGGAATTGATCGCTTTCGCCTCACAGATAGATGCGTGCATGGTTCCCCCCGCTGTCCTGGCATTCCAATGCAAACGACTGATGGATAATCTTGGCTGTCTCGCCGCAGGTTATGACCAAAGCGGCGTCGACGCGGCGCTCTCGCTGGCCAGACGCTGGAGCGGCAACGCCGAGGCCAGCATTATCGGCAGTGAAGAACGCCTCGCCGCGCCGCAGGCGGCGTTCGTCAACGCCGTGCGAGCCCGCGCGCTCGACTATTGCGACGTTCTCTCCCCCGGCTGGCATCCCAGCTCTTCGGATATTCCAGTCGCGCTGGCTGCGGCGGAACTGTCGGGCGCTTCCGGATTGGATATGTTGGCGGCATTGGCCGTCGGCCAGGACTTCGCACAACGCATCAACCTTGCTGCGCAGGCGAACGGCTTTTTCTACCGCGGATTCGACTCAAATATCCTTGGCCTGTTTTCAGGCGCAGCGATCGCCGCCCGCTTGCTGCGCCTGGATCAACAAGCTTTCGCCGACGCCATAGGTCTGGCGTTCGATTTCGGCATCGGCACCTTCCAACACTATCAGGACAAGACGCTGGCGGTGCGCATCAGCCAGGGATTGGTGGCGCGCCATGCGCTGGAAGCCGTTTTGATGGCTCAGGCGGGGATAAGCGGCCCCAAACGCGTCCTGAGCGGCGAGAACGGTTTTTTCAATCTCTATGCGCCGGGCGAACCCGATCTGGGGATGCTGACCCACCAATTGGGCATTGCCTTTCTGGGGGAAGAAGCGACCTGCTTCAAGCTATACCCACATTGCAGCATTCTGCTGGCGTTGACAGAAACGCTCTTGAACGACGGGCCACACCGGCAATTGCCCGATCCCGAACGAGCGAAGATCACGCTGCATGCATCACCGACCATGCGCATGGTGTGCGGTGCGCCATACGAGCCGCAGAAAACGGCCGAAATCGATGCGCAATTCAGCGCGCGTTACATCATCGCTAACGCGCTGCTGCGCGGCCAAGCCAGCGCTCTCGAATTCAGTGCGGCCTTCGCGACAGAACCTACGGTCGTTGCGCTAGCGCAGCGTATCGAGGTTCATGAACAACACGCCTTTGAACGGTTTGACCGCTTCGAACTTCATATCACGCCGGAACAAGGTGATACGCTGCGGCTCGAAGCCGAATTCGGCCGCGGCTGGCCGGAGAACCCGGCGGATATGCAGGATATTCGGGATAAATTTCTTCGCTGTTGTGAGCAGTCGCCGAATCATGGATTGAGGAATAACGCGCGACGGCTGATGGCCTGTATCGAGAATCTGATCGAAGCGCCCTCGTTACAAGCCTTGTTAGCCGCAACTCGGGAGGGGCGCTAGTCAGGCTTAGCCACCGCATATCGCCGGAGTTAACGTGGCGGGGTCCGTCCTGTCACTTCGGCGTGTAAATCTCTCCGAGCGTGGCGATCACTTTCGCCACGTTTGGGTTATCGAGTGGCGGCGGCATTCGCCGGCGTTACAGCATCCACTCGATAGGCAGCCAGCCGGCCACGGTGAGAACGATGCGTTTTACCCAGCCGGCGCCGGGTTCCTGCTGGTGCACCTCGGTGTGACCGTCTTCGAAGGCTTCGTTCCATACCATGTTGCCTTCGGGCGTCAATACCGGCCGATAGGCGGCGTATTCGAGCGGGCCATCAAACAGTTGGCGGGTGTCGGCCGCCAGCGTCGGGCTGTCGATCAAGAAGCCCATTTCGCAGTTCAGGTGCGCCGAGCGCGGATCGAAATTGAACGACCCGATAAATACCCGTTTATCGTCAATGGCGAAGGTTTTCGCGTGCAGCGCCGCGCCGGACAGTCCCAGCGGCTTGAGTTCCTTGCGCCCGGTCGGTTGACCGGCGCGCAGCTTCAGCTCGAACAGCTCGACGCCCGCCTGCAGCAGCTCACGCCGGTATTTGGCGTAGCCCGCATGCACCACCAGCACGTCGGTGGTGTTCATCGCATTGGTCAGCACGCGAATGGACTTCCCCTGTTTGGCAAGCGATTCAAAGAAAGTCGCCCCTTCTCGCCCCGGCACGAAATAAGCGGAGACCAGATCCAATTGCCGGCTAACGCCGCCGATGATCTTGCCCAGCTGCGTCACCATCAAACGATCGCGCGAAGCCTTGCCCAGTCCTTTCGCCGGATCGTCGGCCACCAGCTCTACCTGGGTGAATTCCGGTTGCACGGCGCCATCGCGAAAGCGCACCGCGCTGGTTTCCAGCTGTACCGCCAGTTTGCGAGCCCGATCGCTGCTTTCGGTGGCGGTGGCCTGCGTCAGGAAGGCGGAAAGATGGCCTTTGCCCCGGATAATCTGCTCAACGCCGAACACCGAGGCGCTGTTCCAGTAGCGATCGAAGACCTCGGCGGTCTCCTCCACCACGTTGCCGACGCTCAGCACGTCGAGATCGAGGAAATAGTTTTCATCGCCGACCTGGAAATATTCGTCGCCAATGTTGCGGCCGCCGATGATCGCCACGGCGCCGTCGACGATGTAAGACTTGTTATGCATGCGCCGGTTCATGCGCATAAAGTCAAAGGCGTAGCCGGCCAGCTTCGGCGTACGCACGGTTGACGGGTTGAACAGACGGATCTCGACGTTTTCCTGGGCGTTCAGCGCCGCCAGCGTCTCATCCATGGCGACGCCGTTATCGTCCAGCAACAGCCGCACGCGCACCCCACGTTGCGCCGCATCATACAGGGTTTTCAGCAGGATCTGCCCGGAGGTGTCGTTATGCCAGATATAGTACTGGGCATCGATCGACCTTTCCGCCATCCGCGCCAGCGCCAGACGGCTGGCGAACGCATCGTGGCCGCTGACCAGCGGTACCACGCCGCTCAGGCCGGGATGTGCCGCCATCTGTTCGGCGGCCCGCGCCGGCAATAGCGCGGTAGGATCCGCCGGCAATGCCGCCTGCGGCAGACGCTGCGAAATATCCGGCAAACGAAAGATGACTCTTGCCGCAATAATGGCGATCGTCACGGCGATAATCAGATACACGACAATTTTTATCACGGGAAGCGGCCTCGGAGGTTGACTGCTTTGCTTTATACGTCATTAGGTTGCTTCAATCTATAGGAGAAGCGCGCTATGCAATAAGGCTATAGCGTAAAGCGCGAAGGCGAAACGCCAAACAGTTTTTTGAACGCCACCGAATAGGCGCTGTGGCTCTCATACCCGCTTTCGAAGGCGGCGTGAATGATCGAGTTGCCCGCCAGCAGCAGCGGGATGGACGACAACAGCCGTAGACGCTGTTTCCACTGACCAAAGGTGATGCCGGTTTGTTGAGTGAAGTGACGCTGGAAGGTTTTCGCGCTGATCGACAATGAATCCGCCCAGACCTCAATGCCGCGATCGTCGGCCGGCGTGATGACCAACTGCCGGCAAATGTCAGCCATTCTCGCTTCCATCGGCCAAGGGAGATGCAGCGCCAGCTGCGGCTGCAGGCTCAGCTCCTCGAGGAACAACGCCCTGAGCAGCGCGTGGCGTGTGGACTCCTCTCCCTCGGGCGCCAGCGTCGCCAACTGGGCGATCAGCTCGCGCAGCAGCGGTGATACCTGCAAGACGCCGTCGCGCAACGGCAACCGCGCGGCGGTGAATTCATCGACAAAAATCCCGTAAACGCAAATGTTGCTCTGCATGACCAACTGATGTTCGACCCCCGGCCGCAGCCAGACTGCGGTGGTAGGCGGCACGATCCAGCGCCCGCAGCTCGCCTCGACCGCCATAACGCCCTGTTGCGAATAGAGCAAATGGCAGCGTTTATGCGAGTGATAAGGAATGACAAAGCCCGCCGGATAGTGTTTCACCAGCCCCGTCACCTCGAAGGCGGAGTTTTCGTGGCTGCTGAGGTCGATGCGTTTCGTTTCGGCGTTGTCGACGTCGAATCCCATGATCGTTTGTCCCTTTTGATAACGCGAATGTCTTTTATTTGATAGAGGGACCGCATGATCCTCCATATAGTGACGTTCTCGCAAGCCACACCAGGGGCCTTATGCGAAGAAACTCACTATTACACCCAAATTTCATCGTTCTGCGTGGTAACGGGGCGATGACGTTGTGCATGCGCTACACAATGGCGGCAACGTTGCGGGGGCGACGATGCCGAAAGTGATGGAAAGGGAAAGCGCGGTGGAATGAATCAGGAGGTGTACGCATAACCAGCATCCAGCTCAGCCTGGGGGGCGGCTCAATGCTGAAGGGAGGATAGGGAGAGCGCCTAGGCTCTCCGCTATCCATTCTTGTTATCACCTCAACGGGCCAGTTCGGCGCCGTCCAGCTCGGAAATCGCCAGGCAAATCACTTCCGTTATGGCCTGTACCGTATAGGCGGTATTGGCAGGAATGATCAACATCTCATGAGGTTGCAGCGTCTGATCGTCAACCTTCAGTTCACCGCTCAGCACCATCAGTTTTACCCATCCCGGATGAAAACGCGCCGGTTGTCGGCTGCCCGCATCCAGCTTCAACAACGCCGTATGGCCAGGCGTCTCCCGTTTCAAAATATGAAAGCGCACCCCATCGTAAGGCATGTTTTCGTAATGCAGTGACGCCAGTGTTCTCTTATGCATGGTAAGTGTCCTCGTGACCTGTGAGTAGCTGCACTGCCCTCGGTCGCCGTAAACGATTGGCGGCTGTCCCTACCGAAAGCACAGGCTCGCAGCCTCTTGGCGAACGGATTAACTGTCGTACTTGCAGCGGCCCGACCGACCGCCGTTTCATGCCTAACCTGCCTCAGGCATGCTACTAAATATATAAGAGCCTCGCCGACGGCGCAAAAAACCGCTGCAAGGTTGAGCGTATATTCACTTCTCGTCGTCTATAAATCGCGCCGGGCGATAAGCGTGCGGAATGGCGGGATTGACGCCATGCAGCAGCTCGTCGCCGACCAACCGGCCAAGCGTCGGCGCGCACATCACGGCCGGATGCATCACCGCCACATAGAGGCAGGTGGCGCCCAGCGGCCCGATGATGGGATAACCGTCGCGCGGCCGGGGGCGCATCCCCACCGAACACGCCTGCAGTTGCAAGGGCGCCGTATCCGGCAGGCGGTTTTTAATCGCCGATTGCGCGTCGTTTTCCACCCGTTTAACGTCCCCCTCCGGCGGGAAATCCTCCGCCGCCAGCAGATCGCCATTTCGCGCATGGCGCACTTCGATGTCGTCGCCCGCAATCAGCGTGTTCACCACCTGAGCCGCCGCGTGATAGCGTAACAAAATGGCCGGCGACGCCTCGATCGGCAGCGAGAATCCGCTGCCGTCCAGCAGCACAGAGATCCCCGTGCCGCAGGCGAGCACCACCCGATCGGCGGCAATCGCGCCTTCCTCGGTAACGATGCCGATTATCTGCCCCTCTTCACGCAAAAAACCGGTGACGGTTCGCCCCAGGAGCAACTCCCCACCCCACGCGCTAACGCATTCGAGCAACCGCTGTGTCACGTCTTGCGGATCGACGGCGCCGTCGCGCGCCGCAAAATAGGCTTGGCTATCGGGCTGCCTGAGCCCCGGTTCCAGCGCGGCCATCTCGGCGGAGGGCAAAAGCCGATTGTCGGGGTTTTGCGTCGCCGGCGCCTGGCCATAGCTGAGCGCGCCGGACCAATTCACCCAGAGATCCGGGATCTCCTGCGCCAGGCGCATCCAGTCAGCGACGATCTCGCGCCGCAGAAACGCATCGGGAGCGCCTTCGCTGATCCAGCCAAACGAGCTGCCTGTGGCCCCCGCCGCGGGATGCGCCTGCTCAACCACGATAACGTGCTGCCCCTGGCGCGCGAGATGATAGGCGACCGATGCCCCAACAATCCCGGCGCCCACGATAACCATGCATGATGATGTTCCATTCATTTAATGATGTCCGTACCTCATTTAACGTGTTGTCGCCAAAGCAACCCTGCCGCCAGACAGGCTACCCCGCCGCCGCAGGCCAATACGGCATAAGACGCGCCCCAGCTCTGGGTGGTATCCATCACGACGCCAAAGGATAAAGGGGCGAACGAACCGATGCCGAATCCCAGCAGCGATCGCCAGCCCATCACGCTGCCGAGCTGTTGCGGCGGCACGTTGTCCGCCATCGCGGCCGACAGCACGCCGGAGTCGCCGAGAATAAAGAAACTGCCGATGCTGACGGCCAGCAGCGTCCAGCCCGGCCCCCAGTTCGCCGACCACCCCATCAGCAGCGATCCCAACGCGCCGGCGGCGCCCATAAACGTCAGCACCGAGGCGCGATTGAAATAGTCGGAAACGGTGCCGACAATCAGCGTGGCGATCATGCCGGCCAGGTGGATCGCCGCCGCGACGATCAATCCGGCGCTGAGCGGACCCAGAGCGAAACCGCTCAATGCCTCGCTGACCAGGCTGGGCGCCCAGGCCCAGTTACCGAGCAGTTCCCAGCTGTGGGCAATATACCCGATCAGTAACAGCAGGGTCGCATAGGTGATAACATAGCTTTCACGTTTCGTCTTCCTCCCCAGCGTGCGCGTTTGCGGTTCCCGATAACCGACCAGGGCCAACGACCCCGCCAGCGCCCCCAGTAGCGCACCGGCGGCGCACAGGGAAAACGCCACGCTGGCGCCCCAGCGCATAGCGCTCCAACCGGCGATAAAAACCGACAGGAAATACCCTAACGAACTGGCCGCCAGCATCATGCCAATGGCATAACCGCGTCGGGACGGGCCGTTCATCCCCATCGCTAACAGCAGCGCCGGCGTATAGGCGCCGCCCTGCGTCAGGCCGACGAAGGCCATCAACATCAACGCGCCGATATACGAATGGGCAAACACGGCGAACAGCATCAGCGCACCGGCGCCCAGCCAGGAAAACAGCAGATAAACCCGGCGCGCGCCCAGTGAATCACACCACCAGGAAGCCACCAGCAACGCCAGGGCGTTGGTCAGGCTGAACACCGTCTGCACCGTACCGGCGGAGGCGGCGTCGAGCTGCCACTCGCTTCTGATGGTCGGCAGTGCACCGGCGAACATCATGGTGCCCAGGCAGAGGCCGGCTCGGCTCACGCAAAGCAGAAAGAAAGCTCGCATCTCAGGGCCGTCTCCCTGCCCATCGATGGATGAGGATGACTCGACTAACACGGGCGCTAGAAGGGGGAAATGGCTGCATGGCACACTCGGCAAACCGGGAAAGATGCGTGATAATAGTGAGAAAAATCAACGACTGACAAACGATCTTTTCGCGCTCATTTGGTTGAGCTAGACTCAACCTATGAAAAAAATTCACTCCCTGCCGCACCTGTCCGCTTTTGAAGCCGCCGCCCGTCTTGGCAGCTTCAGCGCCGCTGCGGATGAGCTGTTTCTCACCACCGGCGCGGTCAGCCGCCACATCCGCAGCCTGGAAGAACAGCTGGGGCTCAAACTGTTTTATCGCGGACACAAGTCCGTGCGGCTGACGCTGGCCGGCGAGAATTTTTCCCGCACCGCGTCCCGAGTGATAAGCGAATTGTTTTCGGCGGAAAGCGCACTGAAAGCAAGCGCCGGCCGGCAGCGGCTGGTGGTACACAGCCTGCCGACGTTCACCATGCACTGGCTGATGCCGAAGCTGGCGGCGTTCAATGAGATTCATCCGGAGGTCGCGATTGATATCACCACCAGCACAGGGGCCGTCGATCGCAATACGCCGTTTGATCTGGCGATCCGGCGCGATCCCGCGCACTTCTCCGGGCTGAAAGCGATCCCTTTTCTGCAGGAGGAAAACCTGCTGGTCTGCAACCAGAGCTATTTGCACGCCATGCCGGTCAGTGCGCCCGGCAAGCTGGCCGGGCATACCGCCATCCGCATCCGCGCCCGTGAGGATTTATGGCACAGCTGGCTGAATGCCTACCCGACGGCGCTGGACGCCTCGCCGCCGCCGCTGACGCTCGACCATACCTTCGCCGCCATTCAGGCGGCCGAGGACGGCCTGGGGCTGGCCGTCGTGCCTTACCTGTTCTGCGCCAAACATCTGTCGTCCGGCCGGCTGGTGTCGCCTTTCCCGGCGTTGACTATCCGAACCGGCGTTTATTCCCTGCTGCTGCGCGATCGGGACGATGAGGTCGTGAGAAAGTTCGTCGCCTGGCTGCAGACGTTCCAGGCGTAAGCACCGTATCGGAAACGCGTCACCCTCCGGGACATGCTCGAGCGTTTCGTGCGTTCACTCGGTAAACCAGGCAAAGACATTCTCAGGCATGGAGCGCCAGGCCTTTTATCGCCTTATCCACCGCTTTCTTCGGTCCGCGCAGCGCCAGACCGACCAAATCCAGATTGTCCGCGTCTTCTGCGAGAAAAACCTGCCGGTTGGCTTCATCGTGCCCGGTCGCGAACATGGCGTGCACATAGGGGATCAACGTCAATTCCCGCTCCAGCCCTTTGCGATGCACATGTTGCAGGCCCGGCAGGTCCGAGGCAAAAATCAGCATCGGTTGCCCTGAAATGCCGCCGTAGCGTCTGCCTTGCGCATCCACGTAACGCTCGCCGATGATTTCCGGGGCAGCGGCGGCGATGCCCGTCGCCAGAAAGGCCACCACATTCAGCCGCTGCCAGGTTTGCAGATCGTCGCGTACGATAAACGCTATCTTGGTATCAAACATGTTCCGCTCTACTCCGTTGTGCTGTTAAAAGCGCATCATCGGCGATGAGTGAATCAGCGGTATAGAACGTTTGTGCACTGACGTTGATAGGCCGCCGGCGATAAACGGTAGGCGCGCTGGAACCAGCGGCCCAAGTGGCTCTGATCGGCAAAGCCCACCTGCATCGCGACCTGCGCCGGCTCGTCCCCCTGCGCCAACAACAAGCGTGCGGCCCGCAGCCTCAGCCGGACCAGATAAGCATGCGGCGACTGGCCGAAAGCCCGGGTGAACTGGCGAGTCAGGCGGAAGCGGTCCAGACCGCACTGAAGCGCAAGTTCATCCAGGCTGGGATTACCCGCCATGTGCTCGTGCAAGTAGTCCCGTAAGCGATTCATCACAATCAAAGCATCATCGCTTTGGGAAGCCGGCCTGACGCGAATATGCCGCGCCAAAAGCGTCAGCAGTTGGTCCAGGCTTTGATCGCGCGCCAGCCGGCCTTCCCCCTGATGCAACGCAAAAAAGGCCTGTTGTATCGCGGTGGCCAGCATCGGATCGTCGGTCAACGTGCTGTGGAAAGCGCCTTCCAGCACTGAAGCGTCCCCTAATCCGCGGCGGTTCATCGCGTCGGAAACCCAATGCTGCGGCAGATAAAGCATGGCATAGGTAAACCCTTCGGCCTGCGGCGCATGGCCATCGTGCACCGCGCCCGGCTCGATCAGCATGGCGCGTCCCGGCCGGCTGGTATGCAATGAACGATGGCAGTTGAAACGCTGTAAACCCTGCTGCGTCACGCCCACCAGCATTTCGTCATGATCGTGGGGATCGTAGGCATGCCCCTGAAAGTGGGCATTGACGCTCTCGATGCCGGTTTCGTCATCGCGCCGCAATTCCAGCCAGTCTTTGTGTTGATGATTAGACGCCATGCAATAAGTCCGGAGTTCTGCCCATAGGAAAGAAGAAAACAGCTTACCCTGAGACGGTCACCGTTTCACACTCATAACTCGCAGATGGCATAAGTGCCCTTTCCGGCCGATTTCGCCTGATACATCGCGCCGTCGGCGCGGGTCAACAGCATCTCCTCCGTCACGTCAGTGTGTGAGGAAATCGCCGCTCCCAGGCTGGCGGATAGGCTCACCGTCTGCTGCCCGATCTGCGAAATATCGGCCAGCCGCGCCAAGACGTTTTCGCAAAATTCGCTGACCTCGCGCTGCGGATCCGCCAACGGCCACAGGATCACCGTGAATTCGTCACCGGCCAGACGCGAGACGCTATGGCGCTCGCCGGCGCAGGCGCTGAGCAACCTGGCGAACGTCTTGAGGATCAGATCGCCGAAGTCATGACCATAGCTGTCATTGAGAGCTTTGAAACCATCGAGATCGATGAACACCAGCGCCATTTGCCGCTGTTCGCAACAGGCCTGCAGCGTGCCGGACAACCGACGCAGGAAGGCGCGGCGGTTGGTCAATCCGGTCAGCATGTCGTGCGTGGCATCGTACTCCAGCCGTTGCTGCAGGCGCTTCAACTCGGTAATGTCCATGGACAGAATATAAAACCCCTGAGCTTCGCACGGTACCAGCGTGGTGTGGATCATCAGCAGCCCCTTCTGGGTCTGGAGCTCATTTTCGAAGCTCACCATTTCCCCCGCCAGCGCCCTGTCTATCATCGGTTTCGCTATCTGATAAACGTTCTCCCCCATAAAGTCGCGCACCGTCATTCCTCTGAGGCGGCTTTCTTCCAGGCCAAACCAGGTTTTATAGGCGCTGTTAGCGAACAGGTAGCGTTCATTACCGTCGATTTGGCTGATCAACGCCGGCATGTTGTCAGTAATGGCCCGCAGGCGTTCCTTCTCCGTGCTGAGCTGATATTCGGCGAGTACCCGGGTTTCAATCTCTTCGTTGAGTTTCTTGACGACCACGTTCAGCTCCCGCGTGCGGATTTCGACGCGTTGTTCCAGCTCGTGTTGCAGAGCGAACAGATCGGCCTCCGCCGCCTTGCGCTCGCTGATATCGACGATAACCGAGATGAAATGATCCGGTTTGCCGTTAGGCAGCCGGTTTAACGCCACCGTCAGCTGCACCCAGACGATCGAACCATCGGCGCGGAAATAGCGTTTCTCCAGCGAGTAAGTGCTGATCTCGTTTCTCAGCAGTTGCTGCAGCTTTTCCAGATCGGTGTTGAGATCGAGCGGATAAGTAATGTCCTGAAAGGTGCGATCCATCAGCTCGTGCTCAGAATAGTGCAGCATTTCGCAGATGCGCGGATTGACCCGCAGCCAATACCCCTGCAGCGACACCAACGCCATCCCTACCGCCGCCTGGGCGAAGGTCTGTTCGAACAAGGCTTCCGAGCGTTGCAGGTTGGACTTCAGGTTTTCGGTATAGACGTGGCGTTCAATGCTCTGGAGGTACTCTTCCACCACGGCGGCGAAGTCGTGCAGATCGGCCACCTGCTCCGGGGAAAACGGCTGCGGCTGGCTGTCGATAATGCACAGGGTGCCGAGCGGCAAGCCGTCGAGCGACAGCAGCGGTTGCCCGACGTAAAAACCGATCCTCGGCCCGCCGATCACCAGCGGATTATCGAAAAAGCGCGGGTCTTTGGCGGTATCGGGCACCACCAGCGCTTCGCGTTGCAAGATGGCATGGCCGCAAAACGAGATATTGCGCGGCGTTTCTCGGGCATCCAGACCGTAGCGCGATAAGAACCACTGGCGATCCCGGTCGATCAGCGACACCAGCGCAATGGTCACGCCGAAGTATTTCGCCGCCAACCGCGTGATGCGATCCAGTTTTTCCACCGAGTTCGAATCCAGCACGTTCAGGGAATTCAATACCGACAGGCGTTCGGCTTCGTTTTCGGGGAAGCAGGGTTCGAGCATGTTGTCTCCCATTGTGTCACCCACGGCCCCCGGCAAAGCCGGCGTGAGTCCGTTCAGCGTTTCCGTCGGTTAGCGGCAAATATCCTTGTCCATCATAGACTCACTCAGTATCAATCCGATTGCGTATTCTCGCCAGCTTTGCCGGGCGTTGCGTTTACCCCCGCGCTGCGCTACAGTCGTTCACAAGGTGATGGTGTTCCACCTTTCCCAACCGCCGCGTTCACTCGAACCGGATGATGACGCCTGATATACAACTTCGCTTTATTTTTTAGGCAGGTATGTCAGGAGTCGCTATGAATGAAATCTCACGTCTTACCCCTTTTCCGCCTCAGCCCGACGCCGTCGAGCAGGAAATGCCCCTGTCCGTTTTCGGCCATAAAAATCCCGACAGCGACAGCATCTGCAGCGCGCTGGTGGTCGCGGACTGGCTCAATCACCTCGGCAAGCCGGCCGTGGCTTTTCGCCTTGGCGAACTGACGCCGGAAACCCGTTACATACTGGCTGCCGCCGGCGTGCAAGCGCCTGCACTGCTGACAGACGAGCTCCGTGATCGCAAAGTCTGGCTGGTCGACTTTACCGATATCGAACAAGGCCCGGCCTCATTGCCCGACAGCGACGTGGTCGGCGTTATCGATCATCACCGGCTGGGCACCTTGATCACCCGCAACCCTCCCGATGTCTGGATCCGCGCCGTTGGCTGTTGCGCCACCGTGATCCTGTCCATACTGACGTCAGATACGCCGATGCCGCTTTCTTCCGCCCAGGCCACGCTGCTGCTGGGCGCGATTTTGAGCGATACCGTTGCGCTGAGCGCACCGACCACCACCGAACAGGATCGGTTGGCGGTCGCGCGGTTATGCGCAATCTCTCACGTTGACTATGACGCCTTCACCGCCGGGCTGCTGGCTGCCAAAACCGATCTTTCGGGGCAATCCGCCCCGCAGTTGCTGCAGCGCGACGCCAAGAATTACCGCATCCATAGCGTCTCGCTACTGCTGTCGCAGATAGAAGTGCGGGCCATGAGCGATATCGATCCGCTGTTGCCCGCGCTGCAACAGGCGCTCGAGCAGGCTAAGCAGGAGGCCGGTCTGGAGATGGCCGCGCTGCTGGTGACCGATATCACCCGCCGCCGCTCCACCCTGTATTTCTCGTCGAACCAGGTGCTCGCCATTCGGCAGGTGTCGTTGCCCGGTATGACGAGCCGGAAAAAAGAGGTTTTACCGTGGTTAACCCTACAGATTGCTAACGCAGGGAGATAAGTCATGCCGCTCTATCAACATGCTTTACTGCTGGTGCAGGATGAACGCGACGGCCGGCTGCTGTTGCGCCATGCCGAACGCCTCAATCAGCAGATGAATACGCGCATTACCGTGGCGCACATCAGCGCCGACTATGCCGAGCTGGACTACCTCAGCGATGCACAAACCAAAGATCGCCAGTCCAGCGAGGTGATCGCTGCCAAAGCCATGCTCAGCCGCCTGGTGGAAGACTGCTCAATCCCCCTGGAGGTGCGCGCAATCGTCAGCATCCATCGCTTCAAAGACGTTGAAGCCCTGATTGCCCGTGAAGGCGTCGATCTGTTGCTGCTCGGCCATCATAACCGCCCGTTTGGCGTCTTTGCCTCCTTCGGCTTCGAATTCATCAACCATTTGTCCATCGACGTGCTGATAAAACACGTCCCCACTCCCTAGAACGAGGTGACTCCCCATGAACTATGAAATTGAAAGCGTAACCGCCAGAGAGATCCTGGATTCGCGCGGCAACCCCACCGTCGAAGTCGAAATGAGCGCGGCGGGCGTCGTGGCCCGGGCGTCGGTGCCTTCGGGCGCCAGCACCGGTTCACGCGAGGCAGTAGAACACCGCGACGGCGATCCGCACCGTTTCGGCGGCAAAGGCGTATTGGAGGCGGTGCACAGCGTCAAAACGGCGATCAACGAGGCGCTGCGCGGGGTGGATGTGCGCCAACAAGAGGAGATAGACCGCCGGCTGATCGCGCTGGACGGCAGCGAGAACAAGAGCCGATTGGGGGCCAACGCCCTGCTTGGCGTTTCGCTGGCGGCCGCCCGCCTCGCGGCGCAATTGTCGCAGCTGCCGCTGTATCGTTATCTGGGCGGTATCGGCGCCAACCTGCTGCCGGTGCCCTGCATGAATATCATCAACGGCGGCGTGCACGCCCGCTGGCAAGGGGCGGACTTTCAGGAGTTTATGATAGCTCCCCTGGGCGCGCCGTCGCTGCGCGAGGCCGTGCGCTGGGGCAGTGAAGTTTATCAGGCGCTGCGCCAAATCCTGTTGGAAAAAGGCCTGTCGGTCGGCGTCGGCGACGAAGGCGGTTTTGCGCCGGCGGTCGCCTCAAACCGCCAGCCGCTCGAGCTGATCGTGCAGGCGATAGAGAAAGCCGGCTACCGGCCGGGAGAAGATATCGCGATCTGCATGGATCCGGCCTCGAGCGAATTCTATGCCGACGGCAAGTATCGCCTGCGCAGCGAGAACCTCGAGTTGGACGCAGCCCAGATGACGGCCTATTACCAACGGCTGGTGCAGGATTTCCCCATCGTGCTGATTGAGGACGGCTTGGCCGAGGACGATTGGGCCGGCTGGCGTATTCTGAGCGACGCCCTGGGCGACCAGGTGGAGCTGGTCGGCGACGATCTGTTCGTCACCAACGTGAAATACATCCAGCGCGGGATTGATGAACGGTTGGCCAATGCGGCGCTGATCAAACTGAACCAGATCGGTACCCTGAGCGAAACCTTCGCCGCCGTGCAGCTTTGCCAGGCAAACGGCTGGGGCACCTTTATCTCACACCGCAGCGGCGAAACCGTCGACAGCTTTATCGCCGATATGACGGTCGCGATGCGAGCCGGCCATCTGAAAACCGGCGCACCGAGCCGCGGCGAACGGATCGAAAAATACAATCAGCTGATGCGCATCGAAGACCAATTGGGCGCCGCGGCGGTGTATGCCGGGCGTTCCGCCTTTAAACACCGCTAAGCTTTGCCGGTCGGGCCGACGATGCGTCGGCCTGTTTTTCGCCCTTGGCTTGGCACAGCCCGGCGACACCGGACTCCAATAAGGTCAGCCGGGTCGTCAGCAAGGTTTCTCGTTGTTCATTCAGCGTGGCCATCATCAGCTCGATCTCCGCCAGCCGTTCATCGACGCCACGTATCAACCCATCCTGATAAGCGCTGCCCTGCAGCGCCAGCACGCGTTGGATCGCCTGCAGCGAAAAACCCAGATTTTGACCGATTTGGATCAGGTGCAATCGCTCCAGCGCGCTATCGCTGTATACCCGATAGCCGTTGACACCGCGCACCGGTTTCGGCAGCAACCCCAGCTGCTCGTAATAACGTATCGCCGAGGCGGCCACGCCGGCCCGCTGTGCCAATTCTCCGATCTTCATGCCCTATTGACCTTAAAGTTAACTTTAAACCTATTATAGCGCCATTCCCCTTATGACAGGAGCGCAAAACCGATGTTTACCCCACTGACGTTGCCCAACGGCAGCCGCCTGACCAACCGTCTGGCCAAGGCGGCGATGGAAGAAAATCTGGCCGCCCCGGGCCAACTGCCCGGCCCGGCGCTGTGGCGCTTATACCGCTATTGGGCCGAAGGCGGCGCCGGCTTGATCATCACCGGCAACGTGATGATTGACGGCCGCGCCATGACCGGCCCCGGCGGCGTGGTGCTGGAACAAGACACGCCGCTCGCCCCGTTCGAAACCTGGGCCAAGGCCGCGCGCCAGGGCGGCGCGCAGGTGTGGATGCAGCTTAACCACCCGGGCCGGCAGGTGATGGCGAACATGGGCGGCAACGCGTGGGCGCCCTCCGCCATCCCGCTGGCCATGGGCAAGCACAGCAAACTGTTCGCCCAGCCGCAGGCGATGGATGAAGCGCAGATCGCCGAGGTGATCGCCCGCTTCGCCACCAGCGCGCACGCTGCTGAACAGGCCGGTTTTACCGGCGTGGAGATCCACGCGGCGCACGGCTACCTGATTTCCCAGTTTCTCTCGCCGCTGACCAACCAGCGCAGCGATCGTTGGGGTGGCGAGTTGGCGAACCGCGCCCGCCTGCTGCTGGAGGTGGTGCGTGCGGTGCGCGAGCGCGTCTCGCCGGGCTTTTGCGTGGCGGTCAAACTGAACTCTGCCGACTTTCAGCGCGGCGGTTTTTCATCAGACGATGCCCACCAGGTAGTGCTGATGCTGAACGATCTGCCGGTCGACCTGATTGAACTGTCCGGCGGCAGTTACGAAAGCCCGGCGATGCAAGGCGAAACGGCGGACGGCCGCACCCTGGCGCGCGAAGCGTATTTTTTGACCTTTGCCCGCGATCTTGCCGCGGTGGCTCGCATGCCGGTGATGACCACCGGCGGCATCGCCCGCCCGTCGGTGGCGCAGCGAGTGCTGGACAGCGGCGTCGCGGTGGCGATGCCGGCCACCGCCATGGCGGAGGTGCCCGATCTGCCGCACCGCTGGCAAACCGGCGAAGCCCCTCATGCGCTGCCCGTGCCGGTCACCTGGCGCAGCAAAGCGATGGCATCGCTCGCCCGCATGGCGTTGGTCAAGCGCCGAATGCGCGCGCTGAGCGACAGTCGAACGCGCAGCGTGCGCTACTCCCCCTTGTTCACGCTGATCGTCGATCGGTGGCGCACCCGCCGCATCCTGCAGCGCTACCACGCCTGGCTACGGCAACGTTAACGGCAACAGCGCCGGCGCTGCGTAAAAATCGCGCTTTTTTGATCGCGCTACGTGAAATCTGAGAGAAATCACCGATCTGGATGCTGCGCTTTTAACGGTTGGCCATTTATATTCATCACAAATTTTGTGTATATAAACGCTATAGGACTTAAGGTGGTGAATAGATAAAAATAAGCCGTTAATTCCTATTTATGTTATTAAACGGAAATTCACCTTATTAATAAGCGTATTAAAGCCGCCTGCAGGTTGGCGACGGAAAGGATTTTTGTGCCATGTTAACGATATGTTGTTTTTTACCGGCAAAACCAACGGTCAATAAATCAACAACATATTGATGAGCCTAAGAAAAAACTAAACAATTCAAAACAAAATCGGCTATTGAGTCCCAGGCGAAAAAGCCATATATTGGTCGCGCTTTTCACAAGGCAGTTACTTTTCTAATTCATTAATTCAATCGGAGCGTGTTGAGACCTTCGGTTGTAGGAGAGATATGATGACGGATAAAGTCCGTATTGATACTTTAGTTGCAAACTCATTAAACGGAAACAATGAAACCTATTTGGCGCGCCAAGCCGAATTTGAGTCGAATGTTAGGAGTTATCCGCGCAAATTGCCGTTGGCAATTGCGAAAGCCCAGGGCGTTTGGATCACTGATGTTGAGAATAATCAATATCTTGATTGCCTGGCCGGGGCAGGAACGTTGGCTCTTGGACATAATCACCCCGACGTCCTGCAAAGCATCCAAAATGTCATTACCAGCGGCTTGCCGTTACATACTCTCGATCTCACAACCCCGTTAAAAGATCGTTTCTCCGATTACCTGCTCTCTCTGTTGCCGGGCGAAGGCAAAGCGTATTGCCTGCAGTTCTGCGGCCCATCCGGTGCCGATGCGGTGGAAGCCGCGCTGAAGCTGGCGAAAAAACACACCGGCCGTTCCGGCGTGATCAGCTTCTCCGGCGGTTATCACGGCATGACCCACGGCGCGCTGTCGGTCACCGGCAACCTGTCGCCGAAGGCAGCGATCAACGGCATGATGCCGGAAGTGCAGTTCATGCCTTATCCGCATGAATACCGCTGCCCGCTGGGCATCGGCGGCGAAGCCGGCGTCAAGGCGCTGACCTACTACTTCGACAACCTGATCAACGACGTGGAAAGCGGCGTGCGCAAACCGGCGGCGGTGATCCTGGAAGCCGTTCAGGGCGAAGGTGGCGTTAACCCGGCACCGGCCGAGTGGCTGCAGCGCATCCGCAAAGTGACGCAGGAGCATGGCATTCTGCTGATCATCGACGAAGTTCAGGCCGGTTTCGCCCGTACGGGCAAGCTGTTCGCCTTCGAACACGCGGGCATCGAGCCGGACATCATCGTGATGTCGAAAGCGGTCGGCGGCGGCTTGCCGCTCGCGGTACTGGGCATCAAGAAAGAGTTTGACGCCTGGGAGCCGGGTCATCACACCGGCACCTTCCGCGGCAACCAGCTGGCGATGGCCACCGGCCTGACCACCCTGCAATACCTGAAAGAGCATAAGGTCGCCGACAAAGTGGCCGCTCAGGGCGAATGGCTGAAAGGCAAACTGGCCGAGCTGCAGAAACGTTATCCGGTGATCGGTCACGTCCGCGGTCTGGGCCTGATGATCGGCATCGAGATCGTCAAGCCGAACGAAGCGCAGGATCACATGGGCTGTTACCCGGCCGATGGCGAGCTGTCCGCACTGCTGCAGAAAAAATGCTTCGAATCCGGTTTGATTCTGGAGCGTGGCGGGCGCAACGGCTGCGTGCTGCGTCTGCTGCCTTCCCTGCTGATCACCAACGATGAGCTGGGTATTTTCCTGGATAAATTTGAGCAGGCGCTATTGGCCGCCGGCATCAAGCCAGTCTGATTGGAGCGAATGACCGCGATGTCCAAGTTAAACCCGATTCTGGCTTCCTCGGCGCACAGCGCCGAGGCTTATCGCCAGGCGATCGCGCAAAGCAGTGAAGCCGTTGTGCAGTGGCTGCAACAGCCCGAGATGTATCAGGGCAAAAGCGTTGCCGAACTGCGCGAGCGCATCAAGCTCGACTTCACTCCGCAAGGCCTGGGCAACCAGGCGGCGATCGAGCGCGCTATCGAGTACTTTTTGAAAGACAGCCTGTCGGTACACCACCCGCAGTGCGTGGCGCACCTGCACTGCCCGAGCCTGGTGATTAGCCAGGCCGCCGAAGTACTGATCAACGCCACCAACCAGAGCATGGATTCCTGGGACCAAAGCCCGTCGGCCACGCTGATCGAAATGAAACTGATCGAGTGGCTGCGTGCCCAGGTCGGTTACCAGCCCGGCGACGCCGGGGTGTTCACCAGCGGCGGCACCCAGAGCAACCTGATGGGGCTGATGCTGGCGCGCGATGCGTTCTTCGCGCGTCAGGGCCACTCCGTGCAGCAGAACGGCCTGGTGGGCGATCTGCGCAAGCTGAAGGTGTTCTGTTCTGAAAACGCCCACTTCTCGGTGCAGAAGAACATGGCGCTGATGGGCCTCGGCTATCAGTCCGTCACCCTGGTGAAAACCGATCGCTTCGCCCGTATGGACGTGAACGATTTGGCGGAAAAACTGGCGCAGGCCAAGGCCAACGGCGAGCAGGTGATGGCGATTGTCGCCACCGCCGGCACCACCGACGCCGGTGCCATTGACCCGCTGCGCGACATCGCGCGGCTGGCGGCGGAGCAGCAGATTTGGGTGCACGTGGATGCGGCCTGGGGCGGCGCGCTGCTGCTTTCCGAGCAGTACCGCGACTACCTGGACGGCCTGGAACTGGTGGACTCCATTACCCTGGACTTCCACAAGCAGTTCTTCCAGACCATCAGCTGCGGCGCCTTCTTGCTGAAAGACGAGCGCCACTATGAGCTGATGCGCTATCAGGCGGCCTACCTGAACTCCGAGTTCGACGAAGCGCAAGGCGTGCCGAACCTGGTGTCCAAGTCGCTGCAGACCACCCGCCGCTTCGATGCGTTGAAGCTGTGGATGGGGCTGGAAGCGCTGGGGCAGAAGCAATACGCCGAGATCATCGATCATGGCGTGACGCTGGCGCAACAGGTGGCGCGTTACATCGCCGATCAGGAATCGCTGGAGCTGGTGATGCAGCCGCAGCTGGCCAGCGTGCTGTTCCGCTACCGTCCGGCGCAGCTGGCGGCGAACGGCGACGCGGCCGTCGCGCTGTTCAACCAGCGTATCGGTGACGCCCTGCTGGAGTCAGGCCGCGCCAACGTCGGCGTGACCGAGTTCGATGGCGTGACCTGCCTGAAGATGACGCTGCTGAACCCGATCGTGACGCTGGAAGACATCAAGCTGTTGCTGGCGCTGGTCGAGAAAACCGCGCAGCAGCTGCCCGCGTAACCCTCTGCCACTGCGCATTAAAAGCCGATAACCTCAGGTTATCGGCTTTTTTATCGCGCTCACGCCGTGCGCGTACTCAATCCGTTGACATGTTCTCCCAGGATGTGGCTTGTAGGTCCAGATCGATTTCCAGCGTTTCCAAAAAGCGCGCCGTCATCATGTAGTGCCCAATCATTAATGCCAGTTCAGCCAGTTGAACCTCATCATAATAGCGCCGGACCGCGTTAAATGTGTCGGCAGAGACCTTCACCTGCTTCACGCATTCATCGACAAAATGCAAGATGGCCGTCCCTCTGGCGTCGATGCCCACACCCTGCTCTATTTTCTCGATGTCGTCATCGTGCCACCCCGCAAGGATCGCCAGTGGGTAGTGTTGCATGCGTTCATAAGCGCTGCCGCTCAACGCGCCAACCCTTAATATGATCATTTCCCGATCTTTATCGCACAGTCGCCCGGCAGGAAAGGAAGCCCCCAGGGACAGATATCCCTGCGCCGAACAGCTGGTTTTCAACAGCCCCAGCGTAAGGTTGGCGGGGAAACGGGCATATTGCTGCTGCTGTTCAGCCGTTAATTCACTCACCGTCGGCAGTTTTATTCTGGCCATCGTTTATTCTCCTGCGCGTTCATCGATAATTGCAACCGGCCGTGCCCAGCCGGCGGATGCCTTATAAACCTTGACCGGCAGGCTGATCACGTTAAATCCACAGGGCGGCAGCAATTCAAGATTGCACAGTTTTTCAATCTGGCAATAAGGATATTGACTGCCGGCATAATGTCCTTCCCAAATAAGCGAAACATCGCCGCTTTGTTCAAATTTGGTGCGCGTATGGCTGAATGGCGCGTCCCAGCTCCAGGCATCGGTGCCGACCACCCTGACGCCGCGCTCGGTAAGATACAGCGTCGCTTCACGGCCCATGCCGCAACCGCGATGAATGAAATCTTCGCTGCCGTAACGCCCGCCGGCCGCCGTGTTGACCAGGACGATATCGCCGGCGGTGATATGATGGCCGATCTTCGCTAATTCACGCTCAATATCATGCGCAGTGGCCACATAACCGTCGGGAAAATGGCGAAAATCCAATTTGACGCCAGGGCCGATACACCATTCCAACGGTATTTCATCAATGGTTTTTGACGCCGATCCGTCATCCATATGTGAATGGTAGTGATAAGGGGCGTCCATATGCGTCCCCGCATGGGTGCTCATGCGGACAAACTCCACCGCCCAGCCCTCCTGACGCGGCAACTCCCGGGGATCCAGACCGGGGAATGATTCCGCCAGCTGCAACGCTCCGCGCTGGTTATCAACATACTCGATTTCCGGCAGAAAACTTTCCGGATCGGAGGCGATCCCGCTCATCAGCGGCACCGAAAGATCAATGATTTTGCCGTACATAGGGTTACCTTTATCCAGGGGAATGACCTGCCCAGAGTAAGCTTTCCCCATAGAATAGAAATGCCGATTATCAGACAACTTATTGTTATAATAGGAAGGCGCAGCCATAAGCGAACAGGAAGGCGTCATGAAGCCGTCAGAATTGACCGGGGAAACCCCAATATCGATTTGGTTCAGAAATAAATCCTGGCCGGCAGGAACGCAATTCCCTTTGCAAGCGTTGCCCTGGGGAAAACTGATGTATTCCATGAAAGGGTTGGCGGAAATAAATATTGAGAACAATATTTATTTATCCACACCAGAATATGCTATTTGGCTCCCCGTTAATACTGAACATGAATCCGTCGCAAAGAGTGCAATTGACTATGTCATTCTTCATGTCAGCCCCCCGCTATGCCAACCCTTACCGGGCAAACCGCAAACCCTGCGGCTGAATAAGATCGTCAAAGCGGTGCTGGCCGATTTTTCAGAAAGGCGTATCGGCTATCCGCACACGCCGCAGGATCAGACGCTGGTTACCGCGTTGCTTGAGCAGCTGGCGCTGTCGGAGCGTTTTGACAGCTACCTGCCGCTCGGCAGCGATGACGTTGTCAAGATCATGACGGAAAAGATGAGCGCCGCGCCGCACGATCTCAACACCCTGATACAATGGTCGGGCATGCTGGGATTGAGCGAGCGTACGCTGTCGCGGCGATTTCTCGCCGCTACCGGCATCTCTTTCAATGAATGGAAGCTGAGAAGCAAAACCCTCATGGCGATGACGCTGTTGCAGGAAGGGAAAGCCGTCAAATATGTCGCCTCTACTTTGGGGTATAGCGATCCGTCCGCGTTTATCGCCATGTTCAGACGGCAAACGGGCCAGTCCCCCTCCGGTTTTTTAGCGGTAAGTCATGGCACACCGAAAACAGGCTCAGGCATAATGCATGGCGAGTGATGCAGCATTTGTACGCATAAACTGCATCAAACGCCTTCCCCCATGTTCGGCACCACAGGATGCGCACGCATGACAGACCCTGATTTCAACCTGCTGATCGCGCTCGACGCGCTGCTGACGGCGGGCAGCGTTGCCGGCGCGGCGCGACGTCTCGGTTTAAGCGCCTCGGCGATGAGCCGTACCCTCAGCCGGCTGCGTACGGCGACCGGCGATCCCCTGCTGGTGCGCGCCGGACGCCGCATGGTGCTGACGCCCTATGCCGAAACGCTGCGCGAGCGGGCGCGGCACGCGGCGTTCGAAGCGCGCGCAGTGTTACGTCCGGCGCAGGGGACATTGGATCCCGCCGTGCTGGATCGTACCTTCACGCTGCGCGCCAACGACGGCTTCGTCGAGGCCTTCGGCCCGGCGCTGATCGCCGCCGCTGCCGAACAGGCGCCGCGGGTACGGCTGCGCTTTGCGCCCAAGCCGGAGAAAAGCGACCGCCCCCTGCGTGAAGGGCTGGTCGATCTGGAGATAGGCGTGCTGGGTGACATGGGCCCGGAAATCCGCCTGCAGGCGCTGTTTCGCGATCGCTTCGTCGGGGTGATGAGAACCACGCATCCGCTGGCGCAACAGCCGGAGATCGGCGCCGCCGAATACGCCGCCTGCCGCCACGTGGTGGCCTCGCGCAGCGGGCGCATCCTCGGGCCGGTAGATGCCGCGCTGGCGGAGCTGGGGCTGACGCGCCAGATTGCCGCCGTGGTGCCGAGCTTTCCGGCCGCGCTGGCGGTGGCGCAGGCCTCAAACCTGCTGGCGTTGTTGCCCGCCTCCTTCCTGCAGGCTCAACCGGCCGACGGCCCGCTGCGCGTCTTCGAGCTGCCGGTGAAAACGCCGCCCATTACCGTCTCGCAAATGTGGCACCCGCGCCTGGACGCCGAGGCGGATCACCGCTGGCTGCGGCAGCTGATGCTGGCCGTTTGTCGCCAACGGGTATAGGCACTGCGCGCAGTGGGTGACAATGTCACAAAGAACCTTACGGCGCCACACGCCCGTTTAAATCGGCTAAATACGCGCAGAACATGTCCGCCATCGCATCGGCATAAGACGCGATCTCGGTATCGGTTCGCGGCGTTTCGGAGAATTGCTTGCCCGCCGCTCCCAACGTGCCGACGATCAGGTCGCCCGCCAGCCGGCGAGCGACCGGCGGCACATCAGGCAACGCTTCGCGCATGAAAACCTGCACGATATCCTTGCCGGTTGCCTTCACCGCCAGTGCCTCCGGCGCATCTCTGTAGAGCGGCGCCGCATCATTCAACGCGACGCGCATCTGCGCCTCTTCACATTCCGAACGGATAAACGCCTGCACCAGCAACCGCAGACGCTCGACCGGCGTTTTCTCGCGGTTGACCAAAATACGACTCAGCATATCGGTGGTCTGCCGCCATTCTTCGCTCTGCAAACGAAACAGGATCGCCGCCTTGTTGGGGAAATACTGATAAAGCGACCCGACGCTGACGCCGGCGCGTTCAGCCACCCTGGCGGTGGTGAAACGCGCCGCCCCCTCCTGCGCTAAAACCTGAATAGCGGCGGTCAGAATGGCGGACACCAGTTCGGCGGAGCGCGCCTGTTGTGGTTGTTTTCTCGAGGAAATTTGTTTACTGCGGCGTTCAGTCATAGCGGGCGGCCAATGCGAATAGAGGAATGCGAATAGTTCGTCATATTATAGCGGCATGCGCTAACGCGCTCCATTGACGACAGGAGATTTGCCATGAGTACCCTGACCACGGCCCCCTTAGCGCCGCTGCTAAGCAGCCTGTTCCAGCAGGCATCCCGCCACGCGCCGGCGCTTGCCGCCCTGTTCCGCGACGTGCCGGACGCAGAGCAAAGCCGGCTGATGCAGAGCAAAACCGAGTACCGCGAACTCTACCACCGCCTGAAGGATTTCCCGCTGGCCGTGTCGCCGGAAACCGGCGCATTGCTGTATATGCTGGCGCGCGGTTGCCGGGCGCAAAACATTGTCGAATTCGGTACGTCGTTCGGCATTTCTACCCTGCACTTAGCCGCCGCGCTGCGCGATAACGGCGGAGGCCGGTTGATCACCTGCGAGTTTGAACCGGGCAAAGCGGCGCAGGCGCGCAACAACCTGACCGAAGGCGGCGTCATCGACCTGGTGGAGATCCGGGTGGGCGACGCCCTGGAAACGCTGCGCGACGATCTGCCGGCCACGGTTGATCTGCTGCTGCTCGACGGCGCCAAGGGACTTTACCCTGATATTCTCGACTTGCTTGAGAGCCGTCTGCGGCCCGGCGCGCTGATCGTCGCCGACAACGCCGATGACAGCCCGGATTACCTGGCGCGGGTGCGCGCCCCGGCGGCAGGCTATCTCTCCACGCCGTTCGCAGATGACGTCGAGCTGTCGATTCGGCTTTAAAATCCCCATAGAGCGAGGGTTGTTCCCCCTCGCTCTATGGGAGAACATAGCGTTCACGATGCCTGACTCAGTGAAACGCCCATGACGCTTCCCCCTCTCTGGCCGGTGTTCGACGGCCATAATGATCTGCTGCTCAATCTGTGGCTGCAGCACGATGACGATCCGGCCACCGCCTTCTATTCCCGCGTCACGCCGGGCCACCTCGATTTCGCCCGTATGCGACGCGGCGGATTTTTCGGCGGACTGTTCGCGGTATTTATTCCCCCGGTCAGCTACATCGCCCAGATGCGTAACCAAACGCAGGACCAGGCGCAGGCCACCTTCGATCCGCTGGCGATCGCCGAACGGCAAATCGCCATCCTGCAGCAGCTGGAGCAGGCTTCTCAGGGGCAGCTGCGCATCTGTCGCACCGCCACCGAAATAGAACAGTGCCGCCTCAACCGGCAAATCGCCGCGGTGCTGCATATTGAAGGCGCCGGCATGATCGATGCGGAGCTGACACAGCTGGAGGCCTTCTACCGGCTGGGCGTGCGCAGCATCGGGCCATTCTGGAATCTGCCGAACGCCTTCGGCACCGGCGTCAGCGGGCCGTTCCCCGGCTCACCCGATACCGGCCCCGGCCTGACGCCGGCCGGCGAGGCGCTGATCCGCGCCTGTAACCGCCGCCGCATCATGATCGACGTCTCGCACATGAACGAGAAAACCTTCTGGCAAACCGCCGCGCTGAGCCGCGCGCCGCTGGTCGCCACCCACTCCAACGCCCACGCCCTCTGCCGACAGCCGCGCAACCTGACCGACGCGCAGCTGGACGCCATCGCCCAGAGCGGCGGGATGGTCGGCGTCAATTTCGGTACCGCCTTCCTGCGCGCGGACGGCAAACGTGACAGTGCAACAACCGGCTTAACAGAAATTGTTAAACACGTTGAGTATTTGATCGCTAAACTTGGTGAAGACCGCGTGGGATTTGGCTCTGATTTTGACGGGGTCAACGTACCGCAACCGTTGGCGGATGTCGGCGGCCTGCCGCTGCTGACGCAGGCGCTGGCACAGGCCGGGTTCGATAACCGGCTGCTGGAGAAGCTGACCTGGCGCAACTGGCTGAACGTGCTCGCCGCCACCTGGGGTGAATAACCCGGTTACGCTTTAAAGGTTGCGATCTCCGTCACATTTCGTCAACATTGGGCCGGCCGAATGAGAACGCTTCTCATTGGTCTCGATACTTTACGATGCATGCTAAGGAGCACCGCTATGACTACCTGGACTAAACCTGAGTTTGTTGACCTGCGCCTGGGGCTGGAAGTGACGCTGTACATTTCCAACCGTTAATCGCCCGTCTGCCCGCCTTTCGCGCGGGCATTTCTTTCCCTCTCTTTCTGGTTTAGACATGCAGATAAAAGTTCTCGGCTCGGCGGCGGGCGGCGGCTTTCCCCAGTGGAATTGCAACTGCGAAAACTGCCGGGGCGTTCGCGACCACAGCATCAACGCCACGCGCCGCACGCAGTCTTCCATCGCCATCAGTGATGATGACGGTAAAAACTGGGTGCTGTGCAACGTTTCCCCGGACATTTGCCATCAGCTGTTGGCCTCGCCCGAATTGAATAATCCCGACGTGCTGCGCGGCACCGGTATCGGCGCGATCGTGCTGACCGACAGCCAGATCGATCACAGCGCGGGCTTACTCAATTTGCGTGAGGGCTGTCCGCATCACGTCTGGTGCACGCCTGAAGTACATGACGATCTCAGCACCGGCTTCCCGGTGTTTCCCATCCTCTCCCACTGGAACGGCGGGCTGATTCACCACCCGGTGACGCCCGGTGAGCCGTTCCACACGGCGGTCTGCCCGACCGTGCGCTTTACCGCCATTCCGCTGCTCAGCAACGCGCCGCCCTATTCGCCGTATCGCGATCGTCCGTTGCCGGGCCACAACGTGGCGCTGTTTATCGAAGATAGCGCACGCGGGGTCGGGCTGCTGTATGCACCGGGCCTGGGTGAGCCGGACGAGGCGCTGATGCCGTGGCTGCGCCGCGCGGACTGCCTGCTGATCGACGGCACGCTGTGGCGCGACAACGAACTGGCCAACGCCGGCGTGGGCCGCAATACCGGCAAGGACATGGGGCATCTGGCGCTGGCGGAAGAACACGGGCTGGCGGCTCTGCTCGCCACCTTGCCCGCCAGGCGCAAAATCCTGATCCACATTAACAATACCAACCCTATCCTCAATGAAGACTCGGTAGAGCGGCAAAGCCTGACCGCCGCCGGCATTGAAGTGAGCTGGGACGGCATGAATATCGAACTGTAGGGAACCGCCATGACGCAACCACTCCCCCTTGACCCACAGGCGTTTGAAGCGGCGCTGCGCGCCAAAGGCGCTTATTACCATATCCACCACCCGTACCACATCGCGATGCACAACGGCGAAGCGACCCGCGAGCAGATCCAGGGCTGGGTGGCCAACCGGTTCTACTACCAGACCAGCATTCCGATCAAAGACGCGGCGATCATGGCTAACTGCCCACAGCCGGAAACCCGCCGCAAATGGGTGCAGCGTATCCTGGATCACGACGGCTACGGCGGCAGCGAAGGCGGCATCGAAGCCTGGCTGCGCCTGGGCGAAGCCGTCGGGCTGCAGCGCGACACCCTGCTCTCTGAAGAGTTGGTGCTGCCGGGCGTGCGTTTTGCGGTGGACGCCTATGTCAATTTCGCTCGCCGCGCTTGCTGGCAGGAAGCGGCCTGCAGCTCGCTGACCGAACTGTTCGCGCCGCAAATCCACCAATCGCGCCTCGACAGCTGGCCGCAGCACTACCCGTGGATCGACGCCGCCGGTTACGATTATTTCCGCAGCCGCCTCGGCCAGGCCAACCGCGATGTGGAACACGGCCTGGCGTTGGCGCTGGACTATTGCGACACCGTTGAAAAGCAGCAGCGCATGCTGGAGATCCTGCAGTTCAAGCTGGATATTCTGTGGAGCATGCTGGACACCATGAGCATGGCCTATACCCTGAACCGCCCGCCTTACCACAGCGTGACCGCCGCGCGGGTCTGGCACAACCAGAGGCTGGTGTAATGACGCTGAACCCTGAGCACACCCCCGTCTTCCGCCGCGGCTACCGCCTGCAATGGGAGCAGGTGCAAAACAGCCATGTGATCCTCTACCCGGAAGGCATGGCCAAGCTGAACGACAGCGCCGCCGCCATCTTGCAGTTGGTCGACGGCCACACCACGCTGAACGGAATCATCGCGCAGCTGAACGCCCGCTTCCCCGGCGCCGAGGGGTTAGCAGATGACGTGCTGGAATTTTTCCAGCGCGCCTATGAACAAAAATGGGTGACCTTCCGTGACTGAAGCACGCGCGCCGGCGGTGAACCCGCCGCTCTGGCTGCTGGCGGAGCTGACCTACCGCTGCCCGCTGCAGTGCCCCTATTGCTCCAACCCGCTCGATTTTGCCGCGCAGGAAAAAGAACTGACCACCGCGCAGTGGATCGAGGTGTTTCGCCAGGCGCGGGCGATGGGCAGCGTGCAGCTCGGTTTTTCCGGCGGCGAGCCGCTGGTGCGTAAAGACCTGCCCGAGCTGATCGCCGCCGCGCGCGATCTCGGCTTTTACACCAACCTGATCACTTCCGGCATCGGCCTGACCGAGAAGAAGCTGCAGACCTTCGCCGACGCCGGGCTGGACCATATCCAGATCAGCTTTCAGGCCAGCGACGAAACGCTGAACGCCGCGTTGGCGGGCTCTGCCAAGGCGTTTCAGCAGAAGCTGGCCATGGCCAAGGCGGTCAAGGCCCTCGGCTATCCGATGGTGCTCAACTTCGTGCTGCATCGCCATAATATCGGCCAGATCGACCGCATTATCGAACTGGCGATCCAGTTGGACGCCGACGACGTCGAGCTGGCGACCTGCCAGTTCTACGGCTGGGCGCACCTCAACCGCGAGGGCCTGCTGCCGACCCGCGAGCAGATCGCCGACGCGGAAGCGGTGGTGAAACGCTACCGCGAACGCATGGCCGCCGAGGGCAAGCTGGCCAACCTGCTGTTCGTCACGCCGGACTACTACGAGGAGCGCCCTAAAGGCTGCATGGGCGGCTGGGGCGCCATCTTCATGAGCGTGACGCCGGAAGGCATGGCGTTACCCTGTCACAGCGCTCGTCAGTTACCGATCGCCTTCCCGTCGGTGCTGGAGCACGATTTGCAGCATATCTGGTACCACTCGTTCGGTTTTAACCGCTATCGCGGCTATGACTGGATGCCGGAGCCCTGCCGTTCCTGCTCGGAGAAAGAGCAAGACTACGGCGGCTGCCGCTGTCAGGCGTTCATGCTGACCGGCAACGCCGACAACGCCGATCCGGTATGCGGCAAATCGCCGCACCACGGCACCATTCTGGCGGCGCGGGAAGCGGCGAACCGTTCGCAGATCGGTATCGATCAGCTGCGTTTTCGCAATCAGACCAACTCCCGTCTGATCTTCAAGGGTTGACGATGGCACTCGCCGGCGCCTCTTGGCAGCTCGACAACGGCTTGGCCGTCAAGGCGATAAGCGATCCTGCCGCCGCCGGCGCCGCCGCGCTGGTGCGCATTGAAGCGGGCAGTTTTCAGGCGCCCGTCGCCTGGCCGGGCCTGGCGCACCTGCTTGAGCATATGTTGTTTCGCGGCAGCGCGAACTTCAGCGCGCAAGATGGCCTGATGGGCTGGGTACCGTCGGTGGCTGGCCGACTGAACGCCACCACCCAGGCCACCCAAACCGCATTCTTCTTCGAGGTGGGCACCGAACATTTGGCGCAAGGGTTGGCACGGCTGAGCGACATGCTCGCCGCTCCACAGCTGGCGGCCGAGGCGATCGCACAAGAGGTTGAGGTCATCGACGCTGAATATCGCCTGCTGCGCGCCGAGGTGGAAACCCGCTGCGAAGCCGCACAGCGGCAGATGTTCGGTGGCCTGGACGCAATGCACCGCTTTCATATCGGCAGCCGCGCCGCGTTCGGCAACGACATTTCCGCCTTGCAGCAGGCGCTGCGGCAGTTTCACCAGCGCTATTTTCGCGCGCCAAACATGACGCTGTGGCTGCAAGGCCCGCAGTCGCTGGTACAGCTGCATGCGCTGGCCCAGTGCTACGGCAGCCGCTTGCCATCGGGCAGCGCCACACCACACGAGGCATTGCCGCCGCTGACCGCTGCGGAAGATTACACCCTGTCTCTTCCCGGCACGCCGCAGCTGAGATTGGTGTTTGCCCTGCCGCGTTCCCATTCACGCGGTTGGTTGCGGCGGCTGGAGGGCCTGCTGCAGGACGAAGCCCCCGGCGGGCTGCTGGCCCGGCTGCGTGCGCAGGCGTGGTGTGACGCCGTTCGGCTGGATTATTCGCGCTGCAGTGAGAACAACGCCCTACTGAGTTTTATCTTTACCGTCAATCACGGTTCAGCCGCTGAAGCTGCCCACATCGAAAGCGCGCTGCTGGCGTGGCTACGGGCGCTGCAGGTGCTGGCACCGGCTCAGCTTGCGCATTACGAACACCTGGCAAATCGCGATTTCCACCGCTTGACGCCGCTTGACCAGCTGCGTGCCAGAGCGCTAGGGCTGCCGCCGGCGGAACCGAACGACGATTGGCCGCGGCATATTGCGGCGCTGATTTGCGCGCCGCGTCGTCGCCTGGCAGTGCGATCCGATGGTGACGGCGAAACCCGTGAAATTCAAGGGCTGCCGCTGGCGCTTGGCCCCTTCGCCGGCGCCGCGCTGACGCCTGCAGCGGAACCTTTCCACTTTTTCTCCTCCTCGGCGGCGCTGCCAAGCCCGAGATTGCCTTCCGGCCTGGCGCCGCTGCGGCATCTGCTCCCCGGCGAAGCGCAGCCGGTGCTGCTGCTGCGGCCGGTGCCGTCCAGCCCCTTTAGTGATGAACAGGCTTACGGCTTACAGGCGGCGCTGCGCGCCGGGGCGGCCGAGCTGGCGCATCGGGAGGGTCATTTAAGCTTCGAACGCCACCAGGGCGTGTGGCTGCTGCAACTGGCGGGCAGCCACGCGCTGCTCTGCCACGGGCTGAGCGAGGTGAACCGAGCGCTGGCGGCGTTGCCGCAGGCTATCCTCAGCGAAGCGGCGAGGAACCTGCGCCATACGCAGCTGAAAGAACAAAGCGATATCGCCATTCGCCGCCTGTTAGCGCAATTGCCGGCGGCGCTCAGTGCACCAACCGCAGCGGCGCAATGGCATGCCACCTTGATCGGCGGCGATGGCGAGTTAAAACGGCAGCTGTCGCACCTGCTGTACGACTTCCCCTTTTCCGTGGCCGCGGAGCCGCCGCTGCCGACACATCAGCATCAGCGCCCCGTCACGCTGACGGAAAGCGGCGCCGAAAGCGCCTTACTGCAGTTTTACCCGCTGCCAAACGGCGAAGCCGAAGGCCGTTGGGCGCTGCGCGTGCTGGCCCAGCTTTACGCGCCGCGCTATTTTCAGCGGCTGCGCGTGGATCGCAACGTGGGCTACGTGGTGCAATGCGCCTTCCACCGCTGCGCCGATGCCGAAGGCCTGCTGTTCGCGCTGCAATCCCCGACGTTCACCGTTGAACAGCTACGGCAGTTAACCGACGAATTCTTATTACAGATGAGTCATGAGCTGCCGCACGTTAGCGCGGGTGAACTGGCGCAAATACAACAGGTGACGCAACAAAACTTGCAGCACCTCAGCACCGAATCGTTGCAGCGTGCCCGGGAAATTGCCTTGGAAAATCGCGCAATCATTGCCGCCAAGCCCATGACACTGGCGCAACTGACGGATTGGCAGCAGCGGCTGTTCCCCGCAGGCTGATATTGCGACGGTGCCAATCCGATGCGATATCAACGCAGCAAGACAAACAATCATCAGGGAAAGAGATCTCTCAGAGCATCGTGCTATCCCTGTAAAGATTGCTCCGGAAAATTATTTAAATAAGAGCATGTTGATTAATCGCTTAACCGACTTCTTTCTTTTCCTTTTATGCCAGGCATATATTCTCCGCTTTTTCATTCTTCTAAACTCATAAGCTAGAGATATATAAAACACCATGAGCAGCAACATTAATATAACAATCATAAGTTAGCCCAAATCCATTTAGCCATTTCATATGATTATTATCTAATTTAATAAATTAAAAAATTAGAAACATCCTGTTCTAAATATTACTTTATCATATCACTCAAACCGGACTTTATGCTGACCAGTGATACACGCGAATTATAACTGCACCGCCCAGTTAGCCCGCCGTGAGCAACACAATGGGTAAGCGATACCGGTCAGCACCATGCTGATCACCCAGGAAATGTCTGCGCCCGGGATCAGATTGGCATAGGGGCCGGAGAAGAACGCGTTCTCAACGAAAGGCACCTGCACCGCAATACCGCCGAAATAAACGCCGAGCGCGCGGGTGTTAAGCAGGCCATAGCGCCCGCCGTCAGCGCTGAAAATGGCCGAAATGTCATAGCGTTGGCGGTTAAGCAGGTAAAAATCGATCAGATTGATCATGCACCACGGGATCAACACCGAGATCAAGGCAAAGATCAGGTTCAGGAACAGATGAACGAAGTTGGCCGAGGCGACCAACGCCACCCATACCGATCCCAGCAGAATCAATGTCGAGAACAGCGTGCGTATACGCGCATTCGGCATCCACTGCGGCAAGAAGGTTTGTACGGCGGTAATCAACGAGAGCACCGCACCGTACAAATTCATCGAGTTATGGCAGATGATGTTGATCAGAAACAACACCATCAGCACCGGCCCCAACCCTCCCGTCGCCTGACGCACCGCCTCCATGGCATCGTCGCTGCCGGCGACCAGATTGACCGCCACCATGCCGAACACAAAGGCCAAAATGGTGCCGCTGCAGGCGCCGAAGTAGGTATACAGGAAGGGTTTGGCGATGCCGACTTCCGCCGGCAGGTAGCGCGAATAGTCTGACGTGTAGGGCGAGAAGCTGATTTGCCAGACGGCGCCGATGCAGAACGTGGCGAACCAACCGGCAATGCTGAACGATCCCCGCTGCCAAAAATCCGCCGGCAGCGGTTGAGAAAACATCAATACCAGCCCGAGAATCAACGCGCTGCCCATCACCCAGGCGCCGATTTTGTTGATCTTATGGATGAAACGGTAACCCACCACCCCGATCAGCGTCGCCAGCACCGCGCCAATCACCGTCGCCGCGCCCATGTTCAATGACGGGATGACGTTATGGATGACCTTGCCCGAGAGCGTGATGTTAGAAATGAAGAATCCCAGATAGATCACCGTGGCGAACACGATCACCAACAGCGACCCATAGCGGCCGAACTGCGCCCGACTCTGCACCATTTGCGGTATCCCGACCTGCGGCCCCTGGGCCGAGGTCAGCGCCAGAAAAATGCCGCCGAACAGGTGGCCGGCGATAATCGCGCTCAGCGCCGAGAGAATATCGAGATGAAACGTCTGCGTGGAGATGGCCCCGGTCACGACCGCCAGCGGCGCAATGTTGGTGCAAAACCACAGGGTGAACAGGCTGCGGGCATGGCCATGACGCTCCCCGGCGGGAACAAAATCGATCGACTTGTCTTCAATAAACGCGGTCTGCTCTGGCTGAGAATTCATATATCCCCCGGTTAACCTGGATTATTATTTTTTACAGCGTGTAGGGTGCCAATACGTCGAAAAAAGCGTGCGTTTGCCCCGGCGACATTGCGATCGCCGGTTTTAACACGATGAAAACTGGGTTGCCGGGCGCGATCCGAGATCGCGCCTGATTGCGCTGGCTCAGCGCATGACGAAGGGATCGTCTATCGGATCGTCACTGGTGCGCAGCCATACCGTCTTGCTGGTGGTGTATTCCAGCGCGGCGTCAATCCCGCCCTCGCGGCCAAACCCCGACTTGCCGTAACCGCCGAACGGCGCCAGCGGCGATACCGCTCGATAGGTATTGAGCCACACCACGCCCACCCGCAGGCGACGGGTCACCCGGTGCGCGCGCGTCAGGTTCTGCGTGAAAATGCCGGCCGCCAGGCCATAGGCTGAATCATTGGCAAGCTGGATGGCCTCCGCTTCGTCCCTGAAGGTCAACACCGACAGCACCGGGCCGAACAGCTCTTGCTTCACGCACTCGGCGTCGGGTTGCGCGCTGCAATCGACGATCGTCGGCGGGTAGTAAAATCCCGGTGAATCGATCGCCGCATGGCCAATCACCAGTTTCGCCCCCTGCTCCAGCGAGCGGCTGACGATGGCGGCGATCCGTGCTTGCTGCTGCCGGGTGCAAAGCGGCCCGAACTGAGTGTCCGGGCGATCCGGCGGCCCGATGCGGATACTACGCACCCTCTCCGTCAGCCGGGCCAAAAACGCGTCTTTGATGCTTTCCGCCACCAGCAGGCGCGAACCGGCTACGCAGCTCTGACCCGACGCGGCGAAAATGGCCGCCACCTGCGCATTCGCCGCGCTGGTCAGATCCGCGTCGTCGAAGACGATAAACGGCGATTTTCCGCCCAGCTCCAGCGAGGTGCTGGCGAGATTTTCCGCACTGCCGCGAACGATATGCCTCGCGGTTTCCGCGCCGCCGGTAAAGGCGATGTGGTCTACCTGCGGATGCGCCGTCAGCACCGCACCGCATTCGGCGGCAAAGCCGGTGATCACATTGCACACGCCGCGTGGAAAGCCGGCCTGGTCTATCAGTTTGGCGAACGCCAGCAGCGGCACAGGCGCGGTTTCCGCCGCTTTCACCACCAGGGTGCAGCCGGCGGCGATCGCCGGGCCAATTTTCACCGCCGCGAGAAACAGCTGACTGTTCCAGGGCACGATCGCCGCCACCACGCCGATCGGCTCACGTCGAACCCAGGTTTCCATATCGGGTTTGTCGATCGCCAGCACGCTGCCTTCCATCTTATCGGCCAGGCCGGCGTAGTACCGGTAGTATTCCGCTACATAAGCGATCTGCGCCTGGGTTTCACGGATGATCTTGCCGGTATCCAGCGTCTCCAGCCGCGCCAGCTCGGGGGCGTGTTGCTCCAGCAAATCGGCCAGCCGTAACAACAGCTTGCCGCGAGCGCCGGCGGTCATGTCGCGCCATTCGGCTCCCTGAAACGCCCGGTGTGCCGCCGCAACGGCGCGATCCACATCCTGGGCGCGCGCTTCCGCCACCTGCGCCCAGGGTTCGCCGGTCGCCGGATTGAGCGAGGCAAAGGTCGCCGATCCGCCATCAAACCGACCATCAATATAAAGTTCGAACGACTCCATTAGCGCCTCCGTTAGTGAAATTCCGGCATCACGCAGCGAATGAACCGCTCCAGAGAGGCCTTCTTACGCGCAAAGCTCATGCCGCTGTCGATCCACAACGCAAACTCGTCATAACCCAGCGCCTCATATTTTTTCAGCCGCGTAATGACCTCATTGGCGGTGCCGATAGCCAGGTTGGTGCGCATCATGTCGGCGGAGTAATAGGGATTGGCGGCAATCTCCTCGTCGCTGAGCGGCTGAATCAATCCTTGCTGAACCGGACGTTGGTTCTTGAACCAGGCGCCGAAGTAATGGTAGAAACGGTTGAGCTCTTCCGCCGCCAGACGGGCGTCCGCCTCGTCTTCCGCCACGTAGCCATGCTGCAACAGCATGATCTTCAGCGGCTGCTCGGCGGCGAAACGCGCACGCGCCTCGTTGAAACAGGTCACCAGCCGCACGATCTCCTCTTCCCCCTGATGCAGCGGCGTAACCTGAACGTTGCAGCCGTTTTGCACCGCAAATTCGTGGCTGTTGGGATCGCGCGCCGCCACCCAAATCGGCGGATGCGGCTGCTGTTTCGGCAGCGGCGAGGAGGTGGTCGCCGGGAACGACCAGTATTCCCCCTGATGGGCATAGTCGCCCTGCCAGAGTTTTTTTACCGCCGGGATCAGCTCACGCATGCGCTGCCCGGCATCCCAAGCGGTCAAACCAGGCATCAGCCGTTCATATTCATAGGAATAGGCGCCGCGCGCGATACCCAGCTCCAGCCTGCCGCCGGTGATGATGTCGGTCATCGCCGCCTCGCCCGCCAGACGGATCGGGTGATTGAACGGTGCAATGATGGTGCCGGTGCCGAGCCGCACCCTGGAAGTGCGCCGGGCAATGTCCGCCAGATTGATGAACGGATTCGGCGCGATGGTGAAATTCATGCCGTGGTGCTCACCGGTCCAGATGGCGTGCATGCCGCCGCGATCGGCGATTTCACACAGTTCGATCATCTCCTGGTAGAGCTTTTCCTGCGACTCTTCGGGTAACGTTCGTTCCATATGCACGAATAAAGACAGTTTCATCACACTCTCCCGTTCAGCCTCAACCGGCGAATTGCTTGATGGCACCGTTGTGCTCATCGCCATAATAGATACCGTAATTGCCTACGGCGTTTTCTTTGACGAACCGGCCCAGCATCGACCGCAGCGCCGGATCCTTGATCGGCAGCCGCGCCAGCGTCGGCATGTCGAACCATTCCGCCGCACTCAGCTGTGGGGTCAAGCTGCCGGTGTCGGTCGGCAGCGCGCACAGAAAAACGATGTGTTGCTGGTACTTCTGCCGGTCGTCGTAGACGGAATAGACGAAACCCGGATGGGCGTTGATGCCCAACTGCTGCAGTAAATCCCCCAACGTTTCGCTGACGCTGCGTTTCTCCACCGCGCTGGACGGCAGCTGATAGCCGCCGTCGTTTTGCCGCACCATCACGGCGTGCCCTTCAAACTCGATCAGCGCGCTCACCACCACCTGCGGCCCGCCAATCAGCGACTGCGCGTTTTGATAAGGCGTGAAGTATGCGCCGCGGTAATACCCCAGACCGGCGGTCGCGTTGGACTCGAACCCTTCGACCTTGCCGATCAGAATGGCATGGTCGCCGGCGTCCACCACCTGATGCAGCGAACAGTCGAACCACGCCGAACTGTTATCGATCAGTGGCACCCGTGACGCGCTCCAGCGCCAATCGATCAGCGCAAAGCGGTCTTCGTTCTTTTGCGCAAAAATGGTTGAAGCCTCTTTTTGCCGTTCCGCCAGAATATTGATGGCGAAATGGCTGCACTGGGTAAAGTGCTCCAGATTCGCCGAACGCTTATCGATGCTCACCAACAGCAGCGCCGGATCCAGCGATACCGACGAAAACGAATTGGCGGTGAAGCCAATCGGCCGCCCCTGCTTGTCCACCGAGGTTACAATGGTGACGCCGGTCATAAAGGCGCCGAAAGCGTCGCGCAACTGCCTGCGTTTATCCGCGTCCATTTGCCGCTCCTACAGTCAAAGGTTGCTCTGCGGTCAGAAAATCGAGCATCAGCGCGTTGACGCGTTGCGCATCGGTCAAACTGACCATGTGTTTGGCGTTCTCAATGATCACCGCGCGCCCGTTCGGGGCGGCCTGCGCCATTTGCCGCGCCATCTCCGGGCTGGAATTGGCGTCGTGCTCGCCGGTCAATACCAACACCGGGCAGCGGATAAGGTGCCAACGTTGGGCATACACCCGATCGCCGGTCGCAAACGCCTGATACGCGCGGGCATAGCCCGTGACGTCCACCTGTTGTAACCAGCCGCCCACCTGCCGGCGCAGATGCTGTTCGACAGGATCGGCGCCGAACCACCGGCTCAGCGGCGAGTCGAGCTGCGTCTGGCCGCTGGCCAACGCGCTGGCGCGTTGCGCGACCGCGGCGCTGGCTTGGGGCGTGCGTTGAAACACGCCGCTCATCACCACGGCGCGATTAACCCGCTCCGGATAATCGATCGCCAAACCGGCGGTGATCAACGCCCCCATCGAGTGTCCCGCCACCGCAACGCTCGGCGCATCCAGGGTGTTTAAGAAGGCCGCCATCCAGCGCACATAATCCTCCAGCGTCGCGGCGTGGGCGAAGCCTTCGCTTTCGCCGTGGCCCGGCATATCGACGGCGATGACCCGAAAGCGCGCGCTAAGCGCATCGAGCTGGGGATACCAGACCTCCGCGTTCATGCCTACGCCGTGGATCAACACCAGCGGCTCGCCATGCCCGGCCTCCAGATACCCCACCCGCAGAGCGGGCTCAGACAGCTGCCGGATTGTTCTGATCATGGCCCAACTCTTTCAGATCCAAATAACGGTTGCCGATACGGTGATGCGGCCGCCCCCCCAGCGCCGCGCCCAGTGCAATGACGATCTCGTCGTCGAAAGGCGCGTCGTTGATGTTGAACTGGAATGTCAGGTAGTGCTCACGGCTGCCTTCGTCGTTTTTCCCCATCATCGGGATCAGAATCGGCGCGTTGGCCGGCCCACGGGTATTGTTGAACGCCAGATAGCTTTTGCCGTTGACCGCCGAGCGGTAGTGGTTGCCGAAATGCAGCGTGTGAATCAACGCCGAGGCGTGTTCCAACTCGCCGCCCAGCCCCACCACCGCGCTTTTGCCGAAGGCTTCCACCCGCTCGCCGGAGCCGGCTTCCTTGAGGATCAAACCGGTCAGCAGCTCACCCAGCACCGGCGCCATTTCTCGAATCTTTGGCGCCAGATCCTCGACAAAGCCTTGTCTGGCCCAGGGGTTTTTGATGACCGCCGCGGCGGCGATCATCACCAGCGGTTTGCCCGCCGATTTGCCGCCGTCGGTGTAGATCGTTTCGGTAGAGACCAGGGTCTTGCGAATGTCTTGATGCATAAGGGACCTCGAAAAGTAAATCAAATGTTAACCATGTGTCACGATTCGAGGGTATAGCATCGGGCAGATTGGCATGTCAAAGTTTGGTATACCATAATACGGTATTCTTATTTTACGATGGGACGGCAAAAATAAATTGAAAATAACATTTATTAATCAATGCATTAATAAACTCACTTGGGCTTTGACGGAGGGCAAAACGCCGGCCATGACCGCCCCCACTCGGCAACCTGTGCCGGTGCCGAACCCGTTGAGCCAGCGGGTATCGGCAACGAAAAGCGGTTTTTTTAGGCTATCTTTCGATTTTGTGAGCTGCTGCAACATTCACCGTTTTGGCGATGCGGCGCGAAATCGGCCGCCGTTGCTTTGCGGGTTGGAAAGATGTTAATAGTACCGGGCAAACGGGAATTCGCGTCGTTATCCGGATTAATGATGATCCACAAAAAATAGAGACAATTATGGTTCAGGCATCATTGAAGATTGAGAATGCACCGGTCACCTTGCGCGAATTGGCATTGGCGAAAATTAGGCAGGCGATTATCTCAGGGTATTTTCAGGCCGGCGATCGTTTGGTGGAACGCAGCCTGTGCGAGGAGCTGGGCGTCAGCCGCAGCGTGGTGCGTGAGGTGATCCGTTATCTCGAAGCGGAGGGACTCATTGAGACGCTCGGCAAGAAAGGGCCGATTGTCGCTATTTTGACCTGGGACATTGCCGAGCAGATTTATACTATTCGTCTGCTGCTTGAACAGGATGCCGCTCACGACTGCGCCTTGAACGCTGGGCCGGAAGATAAAAAGAAACTGCATGAAAAATTAATTGCAATTAATCAGGCTTCGGCCGGGCAGGACGATATTCAGCGCGTTGAAGCGTCGCAGGCTTTTTATGAAACCATTTTCCAGGTGGCCCATCACGCCATCGCCTGGGAAATCGTTCAACGCCTGAATAGCCGCATCAGCCGCCTGCGCGCCCTGACCTTGAAAACCCCGGAGCGTCAGCTGGCCGGTTTCGAGCGCATGACGCGGATCTATCACGCCATCGAGCAAAACAACCCGGCGCAGGCCAGGCAAGAGGTCATCGAACATCTGACCGAGGCTGCCGCACTGGCCAAGCGCATTCTGCAGCAGGAGTCCTGAAATGCCCGCGTATTGGATTGCCCATGTCACCGTAAGAGATCCGCAGCAATATCAGCATTATATGGATTTGGCGCCCCAGGCGTTTCGCCAGTTCAACGCCCGTTTTCTCGCCCGCGGCGAACAGGCGCAAACGCTCGAAGGCCCAGCGTTCATAAAGCATGTGCTGATCGAATTCGACGACTACGCTACCGCGTTGGCTTGCTACCATTCACCGGCCTATCAGTTGGCAAAACAACAGCGGCACCACGTGGCGGAAGCCATGATTACCATCGTCGACGGCTTGCCGCCCGCCCAATAAAAAACCTCCATCGTTGCGATGGAGGCTGAGTAGGGTGAAGCACGCTAACCGCGATCAGAAGCGCCAGGTCAGACCGGCGTTGACGCTGTTATCCTGGTGGTTTGACGATAACTGCCCGCCGTAGCCAAGGGACAAGACGGCGTTTTTGTTTACCGCAACATCGACGCCCGCTTTCAGAATCGCCCCATCGCGGGAAACCGGCACGCTGTTCACGTCGAACGCCGCATCGGTACGTTTGAACATCAGCTGCGTTTTGCGCTCCAGCTTGCCGTATTGATGCTGCCAGCCCAGTTCGCCGCGCAGCGCGATCGCCACGCTATCGGCCTGCCATTGGGTATCGGCCCGCAGGCCCAGCGTTGACGCGGTGGCAGACTGGCTTTGCTTATCGCCGCGCAGCGCCGCCGCCCCGCCTTGCTCGCTGATCCCCTCATTCCGATAGTGGGTGTACGCCAGGTTGGCGAATGGCTCCAGATTGGCCACATCGTTGCTCCAATCGTAACCGCTTTCGATAAACAGCTGGCCGGTGCGCGCGTTATAGCTGGCCTTCTCGCGATCCGACTGTGCGCCGTAGTTCACCGAGCGTGAGGTATCGATACGATGCCAGGTATAGGTGCCCCCCGCCCGCAGCGCCAACGCACCGAAGCGTTTGTCGCCATACAGCCCCAAATGGTAGTTGTCGCTGTGCGCATCTGACTGATAACCACCGTCCAGCGAGGTGCGGGTATACCCGGTCATTACCCCAAGCCGGCCGTCGTCAAACAGCTCGCCATCCAAACCCAACAGCACGCCGTAGGTGGACGTTTGGTAACCGGTGGCATTATCGTTGCCGGAAGCATGCCCCCAGTTGCCCAGCAGTTTCGCCCAGGCCCCATTATCATCCGCCTTGATATCGGAAGCGATACGGCGGCCTTCCGCCTGGCGCAAGCGCTCGGTGGCGGCATCGCGTAGGTAACGGCTTTCGTTAATCTGGGCGGAAGCCATATCCGCATGGACCTGGCCGGACAGTTGGCGGGTCGCCTGTTGCAGCTCTCTGGCCGACGTGAAGCCGAGGAAGCTTTCATACACCGGATGGCCGGTTACGACGCCCGCATCTTCGGTATCGGCTTGCGCTTTGCCTTCATCACTTTGCAGTGCGTTTAGCGCCTCAGCGGTAGGGGCAGCCACGCTGCGCTTCACCGTTTCCGTGACCGGCTCCGTCGCGTTGAGCGTTTCCACCGCGCGGGCCACCGCTTTTTCGTTCTCAGTGCTGGCCAGGGTGTCAAAACGGGCGGCGGTGCGGGTGATGCCAAGGCCGACGTCATTACCCTGATAATCCAGCGTCACATTAACAAACGGATACGCTGGGTTGGCGTTTTCGAACCGGCCGTTGACGCCGTCCGTCGTCGTCAGGATGGTGTATTTGTTGCCCAACAAACTTTGCGCCTCATTCTGCGACAGCAGGTTTTTGCTGTGCTCCAGGCTGACGTTCACGCTGCCGCCGTTGAGAAACGCGCGTCGTGCGTCGATCTTGTCGCTGCGGCCATTGTCAGCCACTTCCACGTTATACTGCGAACCGCGATCAAAAATGGCGTCGTGCAACACATGCAGCGTGCCGATGCCGTTACCCGGCGCGACGCTGCCGCCCCGAACCGCCCTGAAGGCGCCTACGGTACCCTCACCGGACAAGGTGCCGCTATTTTCGATATAGACGTTGGAGGCCACCGAACCGTTGATCGCCAACACGCCCTGTTTCACCCAGGTATCACCGCGATAGGTGTTATTACCCAACAACGCCAGCGTGCCGGCGCCCGTTTTGGTCAAGCCGCCGTGCCCGCTGATGTCGTTACTCCACGAATCGAAGTCGCATTCGCTCGACGTGCATCGCCGCTCAACAGAGGTACCGGGTTCGACGATATTTCCCAGACCGGGGATATTCACCACGAACTGTTTTTCACTGTAGGAGCCCGGTACATAATATTCCTGCGGGATATCCTCTTGGGTAATAAACATTTTCGGGCCGTTGATCGCATCACGTAAATTGACACGTCCCCAGCCAAACAGATTATCAATACCGGCAACACCCAAATCGGTGGCGGTAGTTTTAATTACCGCGGATATTTGATCGGCGCTCATATAAGGGAAGCGTTGCATCAATACGGCGGCAACGCCGGTAACGTGCGGCGCCGCCATTGAGGTGCCGGATTTATTGCCGTAGCCGGGATTAAGCGAAAGCTCGCCCTTATTATAGGCTTCGCGATTAACGGCGCCGCCGGTATTGGACTCCAGCCGGCCGACGGTGCTGTAAATATCGGAGCCCGGTGCAGAAACGCAGTAACTGGCCGTTTGCCCGCAGCTCGTCGAAGAGACGCTTAACGTGTTTTCGTCGCTCAGGTTGGTCACGATCAGGTAATTGTTCAAGACGTCCGGGAAGGCGTAAGGCAGCGATTTTTGCGCTTCGGGAATATTGTAGTTGTTGTAATTGCCTGCCGAGAAGACGATCAGCTTACCGTGCCGGGCCGCCCGCAGCAGCGTTGGCATCGCGCTGTGCGCGCCGGTAGGCACCGGCTGTTCGCTACCCCATTCCACACTGGCTTTGTTGCGCATCATCTCGCCGATCACTTCGCTTTTTACGAATGCCACGTAGTCCGGCCTGCCGTTCGGCAACCAAATGATATCGCCTTTGGCATCAAGGCGAATGTCCGGTGCAATCCCCCAGCTGTTGTTGATGACGCGAGCCGCGCTCTGAATCAACGCCTCACGGCCGTTGCGGTTACCGTAGTCATTCAATTTGGTGCCGATAATATCCGCGTCGAAAGCCACGCCGTGCATACCGCCGCCGTCTCTTTTCGCTGCGGCAATACCGGCTACATGGGTACCGTGATCGCCGAAAGACATATTGTCTTGTTTATCGTACGAGAAATTATAACTGCCGTTATCCAATCGCGTCAGTTTGCCGGCGAATTCAGAATGGGAAAGAATGGCGTTGTCGATAATGCCGATGGTTATGCCTTTTCCAGTATACCCTCTGGCATAGGCAAATTCGGCGGAAATAGCCTCAAGCCCCCATTGGCGGTTAAACTCAGCGGTTTTCCAACTGTCAGGCGCGCCCAACCGACCGGGATCCTGATAAGCGGCAAGAGAAGAATGAATGGATAAGCCATAACAACCCAGAAAAACGCAATACGCTAACTTCAATTTTCTATTAAGTTTCATTTTACGCTCCATGTTTATTTATACCCAGAAGAAAACTTACGTTTGAACCGCCCTGCGACCTCCCTTGATAGTGAAACAACAGATAGCGCATGCAGACCCGATACGGGCCGCATGAGAAGACATGCTGAGTGACGAAAACTTGTGCGGGCAGACAAGAGTATGCCGCCGCGCCTGGCACCTATGGCGCTGAGAGGCAAACAGGGGGCGAATGTACGTTTATCGGCGCCGTTACGCCGGAGCGGCTCGGCCATCTGGCCGGAGCGCGAGAATCAGACAGTGGGTGCATCTCGCTTAATCATCCAATTTTGTTAATGATTTTCATTCGCGAGGCTATCTTATACGTAAGCAAAGTGTCAACAGATGAAACAAAACATTTCTTGATTTACATCATGTATCTTCAGATAAGCCAACTGGGAAGGGGCGCAGGCGGCTGCTTAAACGTGCATAAAATGGCGTTTATCACCGTCTGGGCTGCGTTTTTTGTCAGCGTTACCGCATAGAACACGCTGAAGAGCGTTCGGGAGAGCATCATGGCGACTGAACATTTAGCCCTATAGAAACATCAAGAATGGTTAATTTTCACGACAACAACACGCCGTGGTCCGATCACTTATTTTTCGCTGCAATATAAGGGGGGCTTATAAATAACAGGAGTATTCCTAATGCGTTCACGCTGGATGTATTCCATGCTAGCGGGCTTATTTTTAGCCGCACCCGCTGGCTATTCCCAATTTCATTGGCAAGACTATATTGAAAGAAGCTCTGCTATAGAGCGAGAATATGGGTAATTTTCCGAGGAAAGGCCGCATGACCCTGTTGCCCAAGCAAACCAATAACAAAAATCCGATTGCTCTCTATAGCGAAATCGTAGACGACTTGCCCGGTCTGATTTGCTTCGGCAACCGCCTTGGCGGCTACTTTAATAAACAGTGGCGCGACTATACCGGCGCAATGACCGGTGAGCACGGCGCCGCTGACTGGCTCGATGCCCTTCACCCCGACGATCGCGAGCGGCTGGCGGCGCAATGGCGCCAGGCGATCGTGGCCCTCTCCTCGTTCGCCGGCGAGGCACGCCTGCGCGATCGCAGCGGCACCTACCGTTGGTTTATGCTGGCGTTTAACGCCCGGCAGGACGGCATGGCGCTGGAGCCCAGCTGGTACCTCACGGCGACCGACATCCATCCGCAAATGCTGCAGCGCCAGAAAAATGTTCAGACGCTCTCTATCCAGCAAGACATGCTGGACGCCAGCGTCGACTGCATCAAAGTGATCAATCACGACGGCACGCTGCGCCACATGAACCGTTCCGGCAGCCTGGCGCTCGGTCTTGATCCGGCGCAAAAAGAGTTTGGCATGCCCTGGCTGGGCCTGCTGTCACCCGAGATCCGGCGCCGCGGCCGCAAGGCGCTGCGCAGCGTCAGATCCGGAAAAAATGCGCGCTTCACGGGATTGAGCGTGACGCCGCAGGGTAAAAAACAGCATTGGGACAACATTCTCACGCCGGTCAGCGACGAACGCGGTACCGTGGCCGAGATCTTGTGCGTCTCGCGTGACGTGACTTCGCAACGCGTGATGGAACAACGTCTGTTGCTCGCCAGCGAATATGACGAATTGACCGGCCTGCCCAATCGGCGCTTATTCAAGAAGAAACTGAAGCAAGAGATGAAGCGCGCCCTGCACGGTAACAAGTCGCTCGGGCTGATGCTGCTGGATCTTGACCACTTCAAGCTGGTGAACGACACGCTGGGCCACGCGGCGGGCGATCATCTGCTGCGGGTTTTGGGCAAAAGGCTCAGCATCTGCATGAATACGCACTCGTTCGTCTCTCGCCTCGGCGGCGATGAGTTCGCCGTCGTGATCAGCGACGTCGAAAACGAGCAGGATATTTTCCGCATCGCCAACAAGTTTCTGCTGCAGCTGGAGACGCCGATCACTCACGGCGGCAAGACGCTGCATTGCGGCATGAGCATCGGTGGCGCCATCTATCCCAAAGACGCCCGCGACGCTTCGGAACTGATGAAATGCGCCGATACCGCGCTGTATGAGCTGAAAGACGGCGGCCGCGGCGGCGTCTATATGTTCGACCGTAAGATGATGGACAAGGCGCGCGCCCGCGCCAGCCAGCTCAACTACGCGCGCCAGATCGTGCGCGACAACTGCATCCGCCCCAGCTACCAACCGAAGGTCAGCCTCATCGACGGCAGCATCGTCGGCTTTGAAGCCTTACTGCGCTGGCACTGCCCGATCAACGGCGTGCAGCTGCCGGCGACGGTGAGCGAGGCGTTCAACGACTACGAGCTGGCGACCAAAATCAGCGAAGCCATGCAGCTGAAGGTCTTCGCCGATATCGCCCGCTGGCGCGCGGCCGGCGTGGCGGTGCGGCCCATCTCGCTGAACGTGTCGCCGATCGAGTTTTTACGCGACAACTACGCCGAAACTTTCCTGCAGCGCCTGCTGAAATTCAGCATTCCCCACCACCTGATCGAACTGGAAGTGACCGAGCACGCGTTCAACAAACACGGCTCGAAGTACGTGCTGCGCGCGTTGCAAATGCTCAAGGAGATGGGCATCCGCATCGCGCTGGACGACTTCGGCACCGGCCACTCCTCGTTCAGCCATATCATGGATTATCCGCTGGACTGCATTAAGCTGGACTGCGACTTCGTTCAACGTATGAATACCGAACCGGCGATCCTGGCGATCGTGGAAAGCATCGGCATCCTCGGTCAGAAGCTGTCGATCGATATCATCGCCGAGGGCGTGGAAACCGAGCAACAGCGGCAAACGCTGTGCGAAGCCGGTTTCCATATTGGCCAGGGTTTTCTGTTCAGCCGGGCGGTGGAATCCCAGCGCGTGCCCGAAATGCTGCAGGCGATACGACAACCCGCCAAAGGCGGTATAACGAATCGTTAAACCAGGCACCGCCTATTCTGTATTCGGGGGCTTTGCCCCCATATTTCCCACTGTTTTTTCACCACTCCCGCACCGAGATATTTGTGAGAACCCTCACAAAGCATAAACGTATCTTTACATTTTTGAACGGTTAAGCTTCCGTTCTGTCGGATTTGAGTGTATTCCAGAGCGTCAAAGCGATTTTTTTTCCACTCAATTGGGAACGTTACCGGAGACTTGTTAAAAAATAGTTAATCCAAATCAATGCACTACTCAATGGCAGGAGGTTCTGCGATGCACGCTAGGCAAGAGAAGAATGCAATGTTCATTTCGTTCGATGCCGTCTCGGTCTCAGGGATCACGGTAGAAGCAATGAAGATTGCCAAACGACTGCAAGCATGTGGATTTCGGTCATATCTTGATCTGGGATACGACATCAAGATTGATAAGGGAAACTTTAATAAATCCTATAGACATGAGCATGATATTTACCGGGATGTCTTTACGCTTGTCCGCCTGGACGGCATCACGTCGATTCCGGACTATCACCCCGCCTTTCTGGACTACGCACACGCGGCGCTGATCGGCCAGAAAACGCCCATTGACGATGAAGAAAAAGCCGGCTTGTTGCGCACTATTGCGCTGGCGGCACGGCAACTTGCGGATCGCCTCATCGCCCAATGGGAAGCGCTTGCGATCAGCCATGTGGTGGTGGAAAACGGCACGCTGCCGGAAAACATTATCTATACCAAGGCACTGTATCTTGCGATAGAAGACTATGGCCGACGCTATCAATTGACACGTTTCGTGATATGGCGCGATCATGACCTGATGTGGAACAGTGAAAAAAAGGTGCTCAAATACGGCCCCCCACCTTATTCTCACGCCATCAAACCTATCGCTTCAAAATACATTACCTATGTCACGCTCAATCACGATCTGAAGCAGAAGCTTGAGGCCTGGTGCAACCATGATGTCCATGTCGAGGTAAAGAAAAACACCTATGATTTCTCGGAAAGTCTCGAAAGGATAAACTTCAGAAAGCAGATTAATATAAGTGAAAATGACATTCTCATTGCCAGAACCACCCGTATAATCCCCCAGAAAAGATTAGACCGAGATATTGTACTGGTCAGCAGGCTTAACGCTTTATTTATACGTAACAACAACGTTCGCCGCGTCTATTTGGCGATCGCCGGCAATGAATATGAGGATCCATCATGTTATTTGCAGCTCGCCAAATTGGCGCAGGAACTGCAAGTTCTCCCCTACGTCAAATTTGTCGGCATGCTTCCCCATGCCAGTATGCGTTCGCAAAGTGATGCGCTTTGCATAGAAGATCTCTATTACTCCTGCGATTTGGTCTCTTTTCTCACCTCATATGACTATGACAGCTACGGCAATCCCATTGGCGAAGCGGTCAGCTGCCGGCGCTGCTATATCGCCACCAGCTACGAGTATTACCATGAGGTCTATGGCCAGCACGGCTTTGAAGCCCCTATCATGACGATCTCTGAGTTGCACGACGGTTTGCCAAGTGACGAATTCGTCGACGAACTCTATCAATTTATTAATAACAAAGAAAAAATGAGACGCGTAGCGGAAAACAATTTCACGCTGGGAAAACGAGTACTGTCAAACAACGTCATGGAATATTTAAATATTAGTTAAACGTCGATATCACTTGATGTGACACTTCACTTTCAGACAAGCCATTTCTAACTGTGGACTTTCATTAGCCCTGGAGGATTTATGCGTGATACTGTTTTTGTGTCTGTCGTACTGCCCGTTTATAATGAAAGCGACCGTATCGAGGCGGTTTTGCTTTCTCTATTCAATCAGAATACCAAGAATGAATTAATCACCCACGACACTTACGAGCTGATTATTGTCGATAATAACTCCACCGATGACTCCGTCGCTAAAATAAATGCTTTTAGTGAAAGACATCCGGTTATGGATATTCTTGTTATCGACGAGAAGGTACAGGGGGTCTCTTCGGCCAGAAAACGCGGTATGGATTATGCGTCGCTGCGATCCAAAGCCCGCGATAGCCGGCTGGGAAAAAAACGCAAGCACTATATCGTTTCCGCCGATGCCGATTGCACCGTGGATACATTTTGGCTTTACGAACTGGTGAATACCATGCTCGATCAACAAGGTGACCTGGGCACCTGCAACTATTACTACAACCCCGTAGATTTTGAGCAACGCCCCAACCTGTTCCGCGAGATCCAAAAAACGCTGCGTCTGCGCGAATTCTCATTCTCCCTGTTCGGCGGCTTCCCCGACGGCAAAGGGTTCGGGGTGGAGCGCAGCCTGTATGACGCGGTAGGCGGCATTGAAATCTTCTATCAGCTCAACAACGGTCGTTTTGTCGAGCACCTGTCCGACGACTGGGATTTCGGCATTAAGGTTATCGCCTACGGCGGCAAACCGGTTTACGCCCGGCATGCTTACGTTGAGATCAACAGCCGTCGGGTCGACACCCTCCTCGACGAGGTAATCAACGGCATCGCCTACGGCAAAGACGGCATCATTATCATGAAAGACGTCCGGCCGGACGTTGAGCGGCAGAAAACCGTACTGGCGGACGCCACACCGGCGGAGGCGAAACTGGCCTGGGATTACTCGGTCAAGGACTACACGCCCAAGAATATCTTACTGCCCGTGCTGCTCAACCCGTATCTGCTGTTGGAAAACAGCGAAGTGCGCGATTTCTTCTCCGGCCCGCTGGCCGACCGCCTCTACCGCCGCATTCACGAACTGAAACACGAGATGCGCATCATCGATTTCAAACCAATTCATGCCTACAAAACCCCCGCCTATCGGCTCTACCTTGAGTTTCGCGATGCGCTGTTTGCCGTCATGCGCCGCGCCGTCGGTGACGATATCGGTTTCCCGCCCACATTGCCGGCCTGTTTCGACGCGGTCAACGACGATGATTTCCCCCGCTTTGTTTATTACTTCTGTGAAGACCGCGAGTCCGGCGAAGCACATAACTATTTCGGTAATGGAGGGGTCTTCTGATGAATGACGAAGCCTTGCAATCGTTATTGGATATCGATGAAAACTACCCTACGCCGCAGGTGAACGCTTTCCTGGCGCAACCGCAAAACCGGGCCTTTCTGGAGTATGTGCATAAGGATCCGTTCGGCTGTCACGTGTTCCCCGGCGATATCGTCGACTATCCGCTGTCCGCGTTTTTTACCGACATGGAAGCCGACATTCGTCAGGCGGGCAAAATCCATCTCTGGGCCTATATCCCAACCTGCCGCTATCGCTGCCATTTTTGCCAGTACCCCACGGTGATACTCAATCCCAAGGCGCCCGCCTCTCAGGAGGTATTCCGCGATTTGGTCGACTTCAATATCAAAGAGGCTCGAATGTGGCTGGCGCGCGTGCCCAGCCTGGCCGAGGTGGAAATCGGCGAGTTCAACGTCTTCGGCGGCACGCCGTCCCTGCTGCCGGAGCCGGAACTACGCCGTATGATGGCCTTCTACTACAGCCACTTTAACTTCGCCAACGCCACCCTGCGTTTCGAAGGAGAGCCAGGCACCCTGAATAAAGCCTATCTGACGCTGTTGAAAGAGCTCGGCTTCAGCAAAATCAGCTTCGGTACCCAGTCCTTCAATGATGACATCATCACCGCCTGCGGGCGCATGCATTCGGCCGAGGAATGCGTGGAAACCATTTATCATGCGCGTGCACTCGGCATCGATTGGGTCAGCGTGGATCTCATCTATGGCATGCTGGGGCAAAGCGTGGACGACGTAAAATACGACATGGAAAAGACCCTTGCGCTGGATCTGTCACATGTCGTCTGCACCAAGCTGCACATGGATGAGTTTATTAAAAATCGCACCGGCGTCTCGGGCGAACGCGAAAGCCTGTGGCAGAAAAAGGGGCTGATCAGTGTCAATAACATGCGCTTCCCAGGATTGGGCAAGCAGTACCAAATGCGCGAACTGGTCGAAAGATACCTGAACGACGGCTATACCGAACACCCCACCATGTACTTTCACCGCAATGATCAACAACCGGAAAAGTGGAAGGCGCTGATCACCGATCTCGACAAACAGTATCCGGAAGTGGCGATCGGTTTGGGCGGCAGTTCCAAATCGACGCGATCCGAAGCCATCAACCTCACCGGTTACAAGAAATACAAGGACGCGCTCAACGAAGATCGGCTGCCCATCGAGGAAAGCCGCGGTTTCTCTCCGATCCAGCGCGAAGTGAACGCTTTCAAAATGGCGCTCTCCACCTTGCTGCCGGTGGACGATCGGGTGTTTAAACGGCGCTTTGACGGCAACAGTCTGTTTGCTAACCCGGTCATCCACCACACGTTGAAAACTTTGGTGGATAAAGCGTTGGTCACCGTCGATGGCCCGTGCGTCAGGCTAACGCCCATCGGCGTCACGCTGGTTGAAGCCATTATCAATACCCAATTTTCCGCAGAATTCCCCCATCAGGAGTGAATGATGACCACAACCGCCTCCAAACCTAAACCGGTATTCAGCTTCTATTACATCGGCATCGATACCGAAGCCGGCGTAACGCAACAACAGTTTGAAACCTTTGTCCGCGAAAAAGGCGTACATATCCCCTGTTATCCCGGCTGGCGCTGGACGTTGTTGCGCGGCCTGCGCGGCGAGCGCGTCGGGCAATACCTGATGCTGTACGAGATTGACAGCCCCGAGCAGCGCGATCGTTACGTTACCGCTACCGGACAGAGAACGGCGCAAGCGCACGAATTCTGGCGTCAGCATGCCGATGCGCAGGAAATCCTCGCCGAATGGCGAAAACTGGGCACCTACAGTCTGCTGCCGACGCTGTTCAGCGATTATCGTCTGCTGGCGGAGAATGAAAGAAGTGACGTGCCGAGTGGCCCGCGTTTTCAAGAACGGCCCGGAGAGGCACCCGAAGCACGCATTATCGGCATCCACAATCTGGCGCTGCGCGAGGGCGTGACGCCGGCGCAGTTCGAACGTTTTATCGCCGAGAATCACCATCGCATTGAAGATTATCCGGGCTGGAAGTTTCATTTGCTCAAGGGAGAGCGCGGCAATCGGCTCGACCAGTACGCGGTCATGATGGAAATCGCCAGCCTGGCGGCGCTGGACGTGTTCTACCCGGAACCCGACATCGCCACCGCCGAAGCGACAACCTTCGCCAAAGCGCATCGCGACACCAAACAGATGTATGAAGAGTGGAAGCAACTGGCGTCATTTTCCGGTTCGCCGCAAATTTATACCGACTATCTGTCCGTCGCACAGAGCCGATCGTCATGATGCTGCATTGGCTAACCGGTGAGGCCACGGAGAATCATCGCCGGCAAATCGCCACCCGAGCGATATTCTTCCTCGCCGGGTTGGGCATGGCCGCCTGGGCGCCGCTGATCCCTTTCGTAAAAGCACGGTTGGGCATCGATGACGGCACGCTCGGTTTGCTGCTGTTTTGCCTCGCCGCCGGCTCCATGGCGATCATGCCCTTCGCCGGTTATCTGATCGCCAAGCTGGGGTGCCGCACCGTGTTGCTGGGTGCAGGCGCCTTGCTGTGCATCGACTTGCCGTTGTTGGCGTTAATCGATGCTCCGCTGCTGATGGGGGCGGCATTGGGGGTATTTGGCGCCGTCAACGGCATCATGGATGTGGCGATGAACTCACAGGCGATAATCGTCGAGCGGGAGAGCGGCCAGGCGAAAATGTCCGGTTTTCACGGCTTCTACAGCCTTGGCGGCATTGCCGGCGCCGGCGGCGTCAGTCTGTTGCTGCTGGCGGGCCTCGCCCCGGCCCTGGCCATCGGCCTGATCGCCATTCTCATCGCGATCCTGTTGCCGATCGTCGCCGGCGACTTGCTCACGTACGGCGGCATCGGCGAACGGCGACGGGGCAGCGCGCGGTGGGCACTGGCCCACGGTAAGATCCTGTTTATCGCACTGCTCTGTTTCTTCGTGTTCCTGACCGAGGGGGCGATGCTCGACTGGTCGGCGTTATTCCTTCATGCCGAACGCGGCGTGGCCAAATCGCAGGCTGGGATGGGGTTCACGCTGTATGCCGTCGCCGTGGCTTGCGGGCGACTGTGTGGCGACCGGCTGATCGGCACCATCGGGCGCTACCGCACTCTGCTGTTCGGCAGCCTGTGCGCCGCAACGGGATTGCTGTTGACCGTCAGCGTCCCTCTGGCCTGGTCCGCCTTCGTCGGGCTGATGCTGGTCGGCCTGGGCATCGCCAACATCGTTCCCATTCTGTTCAACGCCGTCGGCAATCAAAAGCAGGTACCGCCTGGCCAGGCGTTTCCCGCCGTAACGCTGGTCGGTTATATCGGTTTATTAACCGGCCCGGCGCTGATCGGTTTTATCGCCAAGTACACCTCTCTGACTTTGGCTTTCGGTTGCACGCTGATCTGCCTGGTGCTGGTCAGCATCAGCGCCAGAGCCGTGACGCGCTCATCTCACTGATTCAATTTGCGAGGATCGTTAAATGAATGTATCAACAACGCCGGTTTTCTCCCTGCACTACGTGGGGATCAACCTGAAAAGAGGCATCGCCTCGGATCGCTTTGAGGATTTCGTTCGCCGCAAAGGCGTCGCCATCCCAGCCTACCCCGGCTGGCAATGGACGCTGCTGCGCGGCCTGCGCGGCGAACGTGAAAATCAGTACCTGATGGTTTATCAGGCTAAGGACGCCGCCACCTACGCACGCTATATCGACGGCAACGGCGAGCTGACCGATGAGGCGCACGCCTTTTGGCGGCAGCGCCCGGAGGCAGCTGCACTGATTGAGGAGTGGAAAACCTTCGCGACCTTCGCCGAACTGCCGACCCTTTACACCTGTTACAGCCTGGTGGCGGAGAATAGTCGCAGTTCGTTGCCTCCCGGCCCCAATTACCGCTACCAACCGGGACAGGAGCGCATTCAACGTGTCGTCGGCATTCATAACCTGGCGCTCAAAGCGCGTGTCTCGCCCCAGCGGTTTGAACGATTCATCACCGACAACATCCACCGCGTGCAAGACTACCCAGGCTGGAAGTTTCACCTGCTGAAGGGCCAGAGCGGCAACCGCCTGGACCAGTACGCGGTGATGCTGATCATTGAAAGCCTGGCGTCGCTCAACGCATTCCATCCAGATCTCGACGTCTCAACCGAGCAAGCGCTCAGGTTCGTGGCGGAGCATCAGGATACCGAACGGATGTACGACGAGTGGAAAACACTGGCGTCGTTCTCCGGCGCGCCGCAAATCTACACGGATTATCTGGCGATTGGCGGCAACGAGAATCACGCGCATCCGGCGTAAACCGAGTGGCGGCGTTGAGCGCCGCCGCCTTCACGGCCGTTGTTCGCCGAACGGCGCCCACAGAATGGTTCGTCCTCGATGTCTCAGCGCCGGCGGCGCATCATGATTTTTCCAAGATTGAATAGTTAATTTTATTCGTTCACAGACCTTTAGCCTTCAGAGATAGTGCAACGACCCAGTGAAAATTCTAATAATGAAGGTAATTAACATAATGATAGATAGCAAAAAGATGATAGTGATGGCGGCGCTGCTGAGTTTTTCCGCCGCTGCCGCGCCAGGGGTGGATATCGTCGCCAACGAAACCCCGATCCATACGGTGAAGAACGCCGAGGCGGTCGCCAAAATCCCCGCAGGTTTCAAGTTCGTGGAGCCCGGTACGCTGACGGTGGCCATTTCCCTGCTGGGCAGCGGCCCGCCGTTCGGCCTGTACGCGCGCGACAATAAAACGGTGATCGGCAGCGAGGCGGACATCGCGCGCCTGGTGGCCGACGGTTTGGGGTTGAAACTCAAGCTGGTGCCCACCTCGTGGGAAGACTGGCCGCTGGGGGTGGCCTCCGGCAAATATGACGCCGCGGTGTACAACATCACCGTGACCAATGAACGCAAGACCAAATTCGATTTCGCCACCTATCGCCAGGATACGCTGGGGTTCTACGTCAAATCCGACAGTAAAATCATCCAGATCAACACCGCGCCGGATATCGCCGGCAAAAAGATCATCGTCGATTCCGGCACCAATCAGGAAGCGGTGCTGCTGGCCTGGGACAAGGAGAACCGCGCCAAGGGACTGGCGCCGCTGCAACCGGTGTACGTCACCGACAAGGCCGCCTCCACGCTGGCCATTCAGTCCGGCCGCGCCGACGCCACCTTCGGCCCCAACGTCTCCGGCGCCTATCAGGCGCGGCTGACCGGCAAGACCCGGCTGGTGGGCATCGTGCCCGGCGGCTGGCCGAAGACCGCCAACATCGCCGTCACGCTGAAGAAAGGCAACGGCCTGGTGGACGCGGTGCAGGCTTCGATCAACGGCGCCATCGCCAACGGCAGCTATCTGCAGGTGCTGGATCGCTGGGCGGAAAGTGACGAAAAGATCGCCCATTCCGAGATTAACCCGCCGGGGCTGGGGGACTAAGGCGTGAACCGGCCCCGCATCGAGGGGCCGGCTATTGATGATCGGTCGTGACGTTTCATTCCGCTACCGCTTTCTGCCTTCCCAGCTTGCGGTACAGCGTGCTGCGCGAAACGCCGAGCGCCTTCGCCGCCCGGCTGAGATTGCCGCCCGCCGTGTCGATCGCCGCCTGCAGATCCTCCTGGTCGGTATCGGCATTCTCTTGGCGCGGCGCCAGCACCGCGATGGACTGCGGCAGATCGTCCAGAGTGAGCACCGCATGATCGTCCGCCAGCGCCAGCAGCACCTTGAGCGTACTCAACAGCTGCCGCACATTGCCGGGCCACGGGTAGCGCGCCAGCATCGCCAGCGCCTCCGGCAGCAGGCGAATGTCGCGCCGCTCGCCGCCCAGCTCTCGCCACAGCTGCAAAATGAAGGCTTCCAGCTGCGCCCGCTCTCTGAGCGGCGGAATGCGCAGGCTGTATTCCTGTATGCGGTACAGCAAATCCTCGCGAAATGCCCCCGCCTGTACCTGCCGATGCAGATCGTGGTGTGTGGCGCAGACCAGCGCGAAATCGACCGGATAAGCGCTGCGGCTGCCGAGCGGCGTGACCGTTTTTTCCTGTAACACCCGCAGCAGCCGCGTCTGCAGGCCCGCCGGCATGTCGCCGATTTCATCGAGGAACAGCACGCCGCCGTCCGCCTCGCGGATCTTGCCGATATACCCTTTCGGGTTGGCGCCGGTAAACGCCCCCGGGGCATAGCCGAACAGCTCGGACTCGATCAGCGGCTCAGGCAGCGCCGCGCAGTTGATCGCCACGAAGTTGCCGTTACGCCAGCGGCTCTCTTGAAACAGGTGTCGGCTGAAGTGCTCCTTGCCGCAGCCGGTTTCACCGGTCACGCACAGGGAAAGGCCGGCGTTGAGAATGCGCAGCGCTTTCTGATGCTGCTCGTCATGTCTTTGCGCCGGCGGTGCAGAACGCAGGGCGCTGACGCGGCGCTGCGGCGCCTCAAGCAGCGAATAATAATGCCGTTGATTGCCGGCCAGCGTCTGGTGCGGTGCGCCGGAGGGATGTCGCAGCAGGTCGGGGAAAAGCTGGGCGAACTCAACCGCGCCGAATGCGGCCGGTGAAAGCTGGAACTCCAGCATCGCCAGCCGATTGGCGGCGACCAGCACTTCGTCGTGAAACACCAGCAGCAGCTCCTGCGCGCTGCCCAGGCTCCCGGCGTCGGCGTGCAGGCGCAGCGTCCAGTGACGATCGGCGATCGCACTTCTGACCCAGCGGTGTTCGATATGTCGCACCGCCTGCATGATCAGACGCTGTGCATCGCGATACGGCCGCTGCGCGGGTGCGGAAAGATCCAATACCCCGGCAATGTGGCCATCCGGTCGGTAGATCGGCGCGGCGGTGCAGTTCAATCCGGCATTTTGATTGAGATAATGCTGGTCGCCGCGCACTTCGCAGAACGCGCCCAGCGCCAGCGCGGTGCCGATGGCGTTGGTGCCCCGCTCCGCTTCTCCCCACGGGTTGCCCGGCGCCAGCGCAAAGCGCGATGCCTTATGCAGAAAATCGGTGTTGCCGCGGGTTTCCAGCACCAGCCCGTCGGCGTCGGCAATGACCACAATGGCGGGCTGGCGCGTAATTTGCGCGCCCAGCTGCTCGATCAGCGGCTGCACCCGTTGCGGCACCCAGTCGTTGCGGCTGCGCCGCTCTTCGAGCAACCCGGCTTTGATGAACGAGATATGCTGGTCGGCGCGCGCCAGGCCGTAGCCCCGGCTGCGCTGCCAGGATTCCGCCAGCGGGTGGGTCAACAAACTGGCGCCCTCAGTGGGCAAGCGGTCGTCAGGCAACATGCGTTTCTCCCCCGTTCGCGAGTGTTGCAAATATGTATCACAGATGTGTACCAGGCGTTGCGACACGGGACACAAAAAATCATCGCCGGCGGTGGAGTCGCTCGATTCGCCAAGCCACATTCGTTTTTAACACTCTAATAAGTAAGATCTTTTAACGAGCGCCTTCGCCATGCATCAATCTGGCACGGGGCGTGCTTCTCCCTGCTGCGGCGGCATGCCGCACTCACAGGCGCAGCGCAATAGCGCCGGTTATCATCTGCAGAGAGGTGCTTCACATGAAATATGTCCACCCCGGTTTGCCTGGCTCGCTGGTCTCGTTTCGCAAACGCTATGGCAACTACATTGGCGGCAAATTCGTCGAACCGGTATCCGGCAACTACTTCACCAACACCTCGCCGGTGACCGGCCAGCCGATCGCCGAATTCCCGCGTTCCGACGCCAAAGACATCGAACTGGCGCTCGACGCGGCGCATGCGGCGGCGGACGCCTGGGGCAAAACCAGCGTGCAGGAGCGCTCCAACGTGCTGCTGGCGATCGCCGATCGCATCGAGTCGCGGCTGGAGATGCTGGCGCTGACCGAAACCTGGGACAACGGCAAACCGATCCGCGAAACCCTGAATGCCGATCTGCCGCTGGCGGTCGACCATTTCCGCTACTTCGCCGGTTGCCTGCGCGCGCAGGAAGGCACCGCGGCAGAGATAGACCAGAACACCGTGGCCTACCATATCTATGAGCCGCTGGGCGTAGTCGGCCAGATCATTCCGTGGAACTTCCCGCTGCTGATGGCCGCCTGGAAACTGGCGCCGGCGCTGGCGGGCGGTAACTGCGTGGTGCTGAAACCGGCGGAGCAGACCCCGCTCGGCATCAGCGTGCTGATGGAAGAGATTGGCGACCTGCTGCCGCCGGGCGTGCTCAACGTGGTGCAAGGCTTCGGCGCCGAGGCCGGCGAAGCGCTGGCGCGCAGCAAACGCATCGAGAAGATCGCGTTCACCGGTTCCACACCGGTCGGCCGCCACATCCTCGCCTGTGCGGCAGAGAACATCATCCCCAGCACCGTCGAGCTGGGCGGAAAATCGCCGAACATCTATTTTGAAGACATCATGCAGGCGGAGCCGGAGTTTATCGACAAGGCGGTTGAGGGGCTGGTGCTCGGCTTCTTCAACCAGGGTGAGGTATGCACCTGCCCTTCACGCGCGTTGATCCAGGAATCCATCTACCCGCAGTTTATGGAGAAAGTGCTGGCACGCATCGCCACCATCCGCCAGGGCGATCCCTTCGATACCGAGACCATGATCGGTGCCCAGGCGTCAAAACAGCAGTATGACAAGATCCTGTCCTACATCGACATCGCTAAAAACGAGGGAGGAAAAATCGTGGTGGGTGGCGAACCCGCCCAGCGTGGCGACGAAGTGCAAAACGGGTTCTACCTGCAGCCGACGTTGATTACCGGCAATAACAGCATGCGTTTCTTCCGCGAGGAGATCTTCGGGCCGGTGATTGGCGTCACCACCTTCAAGGATGAGGCTGAGGCTCTGGCGCTGGCCAACGACACCGAGTTCGGGCTGGGCGCCGGGCTGTGGACCCGCGACATCAATCGCGCCTATCGCATGGGCCGCGCGATCAAAGCCGGGCGCGTGTGGACCAACTGCTATCACCTGTACCCGGCGCACGCCGCGTTCGGCGGCTACAAGAACTCCGGTATCGGGCGTGAAACCCACAAGGCGGCGCTGTCGCACTATCAGCAGGTGAAAAACCTGCTGGTCAGCTACGACGCCAAACCGCTGGGCCTGTTCTGAACCGGGCATAACAACAAGAAGGCCACCCGCGGGTGGCCTTTTTTAGCGATGCTTATTTCGCCATGCCGAGATCGATCACCATGCGACCGCGGATGGTGCCCGCCTTCATCTCGTCGAAGATGGCATTGATATCGCCCAATGGTCGTTTAGTCACTTTCGGCGTCACTTTGCCTTCGGCGGCGAACTGGAACGCCTCTTTCAGATCTTCGCGCGTGCCCACCAGCGAACCCACCACCTGAATGCCGTCCAGCACCAGGCGCGGAATGCTCAGATCCATGCTCTCCGGCGGCAGCCCCACCGCCACCACTTTACCGCCGGCGCGCACCGCATTGACCGCCGAGTTGAAGGCGGCTTTCGCCACCGCCGTCACCACCGCCGCGTGAGCGCCGCCGGTTTGCTGCTGAATGATCTCCTCCGCATTTTGCGTTTTGGAGTTGATGGTCAGATCGGCGCCGATCTGTTTGGCGAATTCCAATTGGCCATCGTTGACGTCGATGGCGATCACTTTGGCGTTAAACACGTTCTTGGCGTACTGCAACGCCAGGTTGCCTAGACCGCCCAGACCATAGATGGCGATCCACTGCCCCGGCTTGATATCGGAAATTTTCACCGCCTTGTAGGTGGTAACCCCGGCGCAGGTGATGCTGCTGGCGGCGAAAGAATCGAGCCCGTCCGGCACTTTCACCGCGTAGTCCGCCACCACGATGCACTCTTCCGCCATGCCGCCGTCAACGCTGTAGCCGGCGTTCTTCACCGAACGGCACAGGGTTTCGTTGCCACTGACGCAGTATTCGCAATGGCCGCAGCCCTGGTAAAACCAGGCGACGCTGGCGCGGTCACCCACTTTTAACGAGGTGACGCCCTCACCGACGGCGGAGACCACGCCGATACCCTCATGCCCCAACGTAATGCCCGGCACCTCGCCGAAATCGCCGTTTTTCACGTGCAAGTCGGTGTGGCACACCCCGCAACACTCCATTTTCAACGCCGCCTCGCCGTGCTTCAGCGGGCGCAGCACTTTATCCTGAATGTCTACGGTATGGTTTTTCGTCACTACGGCAGCTTTCATGGTGTTTTCCTTAGCAGAATGGGAAGTACAGTTGTTAATGTAGTGACTGTATTCAGTGAGGGCAAGCGCCGCGTGTTTTGTGTAAAAACAAATAATTAAATATGAATCAGCATGATTATTTCATAAAAAACAATTAACAGACGGCGCGATCTCATTCGGATTGACAGCCGCCCCGGCGGCGGCGGATGATAAAAAAAAGGGTCAGGTCGCCTACGTGTCATCAACGAGACACGATCGGACCACCAACGCAAAATGAAGGGGCAACTGCACATGTTCTCCAAAATACAGTTCCGCTGGTGGAGCGCGCCACTGGCGGTACTGCTTACCGTTGCGCTCTTTATGGCGCTGGATAGCTGGGGCCTACCCCTGGGGGGGAGTGGCTTGTTGCGTTCGCTGCTCGTGAGCGGCGTCTGCGTTATTTTGCTGTATGGCATCAACCGGATCGCCGCAAAACAAACATCCAACCGCTGACACCACGCCCCTGCTGCCGGCGCCGATGATTTCTGTCTATTCCGCCTGAAATTTTGCTGTTTGACTCATGCCTTGAATCGATTAACAGGAATTTTGAGGTAGTGCTGCCCGTCATCTTCGCAATCAGGCAGAACGCCGCCGCGAATATTGACCTGCAGCGCCATCAGCATGAGTTCCGGGTGCGGCAGCGTCGCGTCCCGCTGCGTTCTTTGCGCAATAAACCGGGATTTATCCATGTTGACCACCCAGGGATTGTTCTCGCGCTGCTCTCTCACGGTGCTTTCCCAGCGGGCCTCACGCCCCGCCGGGCGGTAATCATGGCCGGTAAACAGGCGGGTATCCGCCGGCAGGCTCAAGATCCGCTGCAATGAATCCCACAAGGCCTCCGCATTGCCGCCAGGGAAATCGGCCCTTGCCGTGCCGCTGTCCGGCATGAAAAACGTATCGTGGATAAACGCCGCATCCGCAATGTAGTAAGTGACGGACGCCAGCGTGTGCCCGGGAGACAGTAAAACTTCAGCGCGCAGGTTGCCGATAAAAAAGACGTCCCCATCTGCAAACAGCGCATCCCAGACGGTATTGGCGGCAGGCAGGTCTTTTAAATTATAGATCTCTTCCCATATCTCCCGCACGGCGGTAATTTTTTCACCGATGCCGATGAAGGCGCCGGTTTTCTGCGCCAGCCAGGTGGCGGCCGAAAAATGATCGGCGTGCGGGTGCGTATCCAACACCCAGGCCACACCCCACCCCCGCTGACGGATAAAATTCAGAATATCGTTGGCCTGTTGATGCGAGACCGTGCCCGATCGGCGGTCAAAATCCAGCACCGGGTCGATAATCGCACAGCGGCGCGCCTCGGGATCGGCAACCACATACTGCAGGCTGCCGCTTTCCGGCTCATAAAACGCGTGAACCTCCGCAGTGGCCCGCACGGACCGATGCTTGCCATACCAGCCAAGCGCCTTATCGGCGTCCGCGCCGTATTCGTCGCATTGGCGGCGAAATTGCGCTTCATCTATCTGACCTTCGCGCAGCGCATACAGCAGGGAAAGGCCGGCAGAGCGAGCCCCGCTTCTGCAGTGCGCCAAAGTCTTCTCGCCTTGTCGCAGCAAAAACTGGAAGGTGTAAACGGTCTCCCAGGTCAGCGTATCGAACGTATAAGGAAGATAGACGTAACGCATCCCCTCTTGTTCAGCCAACGCTTTCTCTTGCTGATGGTCAAGATACTCCCCCGGTTCTTCGTCCGGCCGATTGTTGACGATAAGGCGGTAGCCCTGTTGAGACAGCGCCTTGAAATCACGCGCTTCAGGCGCGCCCGAAAAGGAGAGCTGAGGGTGGTAAGTGCGGATGTGCATGTTTTTTTCCTTCCGTTTCATAGGCTTTTAAATAACATATACAGGGCCAGCGCCAGGAGCATAAGGGCATAGAGCACATTGATGATGTCCTCGCGTTTTTTCAGGCGCTCGGCGAGCGCTACCCCCACCACGCCGCCCAGAACACCGCCGACGATGAGCCAGCACGTAATCGCGATCGAGACCTTTCCGGACATGGCATAGCTGGCGCTGGTCGACAGCCCCATGGCCGCCACGACCACCAGTGAGGTTGCTACCGCTTCAACCATCGAGAAGCGGAAAAACCAGACCAGCGCCGGCACAACCAAAAATCCGCCGCCGATGCCCAGAAAGCCCGCCAGCCCGCCCAGGGCCAGGATGCTGGGCCATACGATGGCGGGATGAATGGCAACATGGGGGGACGGCAAGGGGGACCCTGCAAGGTGATTTCTTTTCAGCGTCAATCCGGCGACAACCAGCATCAACACGGAGAACGGCAGGGTTAAGTAGTGCCCGTCCGTGATTTTTCCCATCTGAGATCCCGCCAGCGCGCCCATGACAGCAACCAGCGAAACGACAAGCCCGGTCTGCCACCTGACGTTGCCTTTGGCAGCGTGCGCTGCCAGGTTGATCAGCGCGTTAATGGCTACCGACATGGCGCTGGTTCCTATAATCAAATGCGTATCCGGCACTTTCACCATATACAGCAATAACGGCACGCAGACGATTGATCCGCCGCCGCCGGTCAGGGCCAGGAGGAATCCCACAATTCCCCCGGTGACCACTAACAGCATCACGATATAAAAACTGAAATGGAAAAAATCCACTGCGCTAATCCCTTAATGATGCTCATGCCATTTATTAACGATCAGTTACCCAGCAATGTCAAATAACTTATTTCGATTGGTTATTACATATAGCAAAATGGAATATGTGATTTTTTATATAACCACAAGTTCTATGAATTCGCTTTTAATCTGGGCGACAACCCCCTACTTTCTTATGAAAGGAGGCCTGCATGAAACCAGAAAAAATAAATACCCAGAAAAGCGTCGTTGTTATTGGCGGCGGCTCATCCGGAATAGGTATCGCGGCAAGCATAAGGAAGCGAGTTAAAGGCATCGATATAACGGTCGTGGAGCCCAACGACTGTCATTATTATCAACCGGCGTGGACCCTGGTGGGCGGCGGGCTCTTTGATATCAATAAAACGCGGCGTTCCCTGCGCGCTGTCCTGCCCTCAGGAACCGCATGGGTACAGGATAGCGTTGTCAGGGTTGAGCCCAGTCAAAAATACGTCGAGACCCGCCAAGGACAGAAAATAAACTATGACTTTCTTATTGTTGCGTGTGGCCTCATTTTACGCTGGGATAAAATAGAGGGGCTTGAAGAAACCCTGGGATTAAACGGCGTCACCTCTAATTATCGCTTTGACCTTGCCGAATATACCTGGCAACTGGTCCGGGAAATGAAAGGCGGCCAGGCGATATTTTCTCAACCGACGCTACCCATAAAATGCGCCGGCGCACCGCAAAAAGCCTTGTATTTGTCATGCGATCACTGGCGCCGCCAAGGCATCCTGAATAATATTAACGTCAATTTCTGCCTTGCGGGCACGGCGGTTTTCGGCATTCCACAATTTATCCCCCCGTTGACCGAGTATTTGGGAAAATACCGTGCACAGGTCAATTTCAATCATAATTTAATCCGCGTTGATGGCAAGAATCGGCAAGCGACATTTGCCGTAGAGACAAATGAAGAAGGAAAACGCGAGTTAACCCTGCCCTTCGATATGCTCCACGTCGTACCGCCGCAATCGGCCCCGGCGTTTATTTCGCAAAGCGGGCTCGCGGAAGGATCCGGCTGGTGCGATGTGGATAAATTGACGCTGCAGCATAAGCATTGGCCGGATATTTTTGCGGTAGGCGACTGTTGCTCAACGCCAAACGCCAAAACCCTGGCGGCAGCCAGAAAGCAGGTGGTGGTGGTGGCGGAAAACGTCGCGGCGCTGATTCATGGCGCGCCTCTCACTGCCCATTATGATGGTTATGGCTCCTGTCCATTGACGGTTGAGAAAGGCAAAGTTGTGCTGGCGGAGTTTGGCTATGACGGTAAATTGCTGCCCACGTTTCCCCTGCTCGACGCAACCCAGCCCAGCCGTCTGGCCTGGTGGCTGAAAGCCTGGTTTTTACCCCGGTTTTATTGGGCGGGCATGCTGCGTGGGGTTGAATGGTTTGCCGGAAGCAAGCGGCCGTGACGCACACTCGGCCCCCTCGTCGTTCTGGCCTCAGCAGACGCTTGACTATTTGGCGAGACAACGCCACCATCGCTTGCAGGTCCATCAGGCTGATTGCGAGCCGTTACCACTACCGGTCGATCATCGATGAAAAATGCCCCCGCAGTGACGATCCACTACTGTTCACAATGCAACTGGCTGCTGCGCGCCGGCTGGATGGCGCAAGAGCTGCTCAATACCTTCGGCGACGATCTCGCCTCCGTCACCCTGATGCCGGGCACCGGCGGGGTCTATCAAATCAGCGTCGATGGCGTGATGATTTGGGATCGCAAAATTGACGGCGGCTTCCCCGATGCGGCGCAACTGAAGCAGCGGCTGCGCGATCACAGCTTCCCCGATCGCTCTCTCGGCCACAGCGACGGTAAAAAAGCCAGGCACTGAACATCCGGCGGCAAGCACAGCTTCAATTTAACGCATAGCTGGCCGCCATCACGACGCCATTCATGGTCATATGCAGCCCAATGGGCAAATAGATCCCTTTGGATCTCACCCTGGCGGCCGTTAACACCAACGAGATGAGCACCAGGGCTGCTAATGTGCGCCAATCGGTGTACTGGGTATGCAAAACGGCAAAGATGACAGACACCGTTAACGCGGCCCAAAGCACCTTATCGTTAAACCAATACATCAGTGCGTTAAACAAACAGCCGCGAAATACGATCTCTTCATAGACGGGGACGACGAAAACCAACAAAGCGGCATTGAGCGCCAAAATCTCGCCGGGCAATGCCACCTGCTCCATCACCCAGGTTTCCGTTTTTTCCACGCCCATCAAACGCGGGAAAATAAACTGAATCACCAACAGCGCGAACAGCAGCAGCGCAAAATCGTTGCGTTTAACCTCGCCTTTGCCCAATCCTTCTCTACGGCGGAAAAAAAGCAGGTATAACGAAAAGATAGCGACAAATTCCATTCCGTACAGCAACGGCAGCAATAGCCCTTGTCGCATCAAGGCGGCTCTGTTCTCTATGAACAACGGAATAAATGTAATCAGGAACATCAGCAAAAACATGGAAAAGCAGCCATTAACGGCTCGCGTTCTCGTGATAAACGCATTGTCGACCATATAACCATCCTTAGTTTTGAGCAGCGATTGACCAAACGGTAGCAAGGCAAGAGACCGCGGCAGTTTATCCCCATGCGATATCATTGTCATGAACCCGTTCGAAGCGAACGTCCATTCGCAAATTTCTCCAAGCCATTGGCAAGCGGTTGATTTCGCCTGGGCTACCTGCGTTATACTGATCGCCCTTTTGGTCACGCATTTACAACAATTTTATGATGGAACGCTTGCTAGAAAACGCGATGTACGCCTCCCGCTGGTTGCTCGCACCGGTTTATTTCGGCCTTTCACTGGCCCTGGTCGCCCTGTCTATCAAATTTTTTCAGGAGATCCTGCACGTCCTGCCCAACATTTTTTCTGTCGCGGAAGCCGATCTGATCCTGACCCTGCTGTCGCTGGTCGATATGGCGCTGGTAGGCGGTCTGTTGGTGATGGTGATGTTCTCCGGGTATGAAAACTTCGTCTCGCAGCTGGATATCACCGAAGGGAAAGAAAAACTGAGCTGGCTGGGCAAAATGGACGCCACCTCGCTGAAAAACAAAGTCGCCGCGTCTATCGTCGCCATTTCCTCCATTCACCTGCTGCGGGTGTTTATGGACGCCAAGAACGTCCCGGACAACAAGCTGATGTGGTATGTGATCATCCATCTCACCTTCGTGCTGTCCGCTTTCGTGATGGGCTATCTGGACAAGGTCACCCGTTCCAAGCACTAACAGCGCGCTACCACACCCGATCGCCAGGATCGGGTGCCTCCCTGCCCTCCATTCCTCGCCTGTTTCTCCGCCGTCATGTCTTTCATCTGGCACATCTGATGATAATTTTATTATAATGTTATTACACTCACCATGGACTGAACGCCGGCCATCGCACCGGTTTCGCCGCAGACAGGATCACGCGCCCCCATGCCACTGAATGGTCACCCCCTGCAATTCAACGATATTCAGGCGATTTTGCCTCATCGTTATCCCTGCCTGTTGGTCGATCGCGTGCTGCCCGCCGGCACCTGCATTGCCGAAGGGCGGCTGAGCGCCATCAAGAACATCACCGCCAATGAGCCGACGTTCTGGAGCGGCCACGCTCACTTCGCCGGTTTTCCCGGCGTGCTGCTGGTAGAAGCCCTGGCGCAAAGCACCGGCCTGCTGGCCCATTACTATCTCGGGGCGCTGAACGAAGGGGAACATTACTATTTCGCCGCCATCCAGCGGGCGCGGTTTTATCGCGCCGCCCGCCCCGGCGACCAGGTGCTGATGGAGGTCGCCTTTGTGCGCCGGCGCGGGGCGATCGCCCGCTTTACCGGCCGTGCCAGCATCGACGGCCAACGCATTTGCACCGCCGATTTCATGTGCGCCCGTAAATAGGCCGCTTGCCAAAGGAGCCCTGCGAAGACCATGTCTCTGGTTGACAGCTTACTCAGAACCCTCGATTTCTCTCCGCGCGGCCAGGTGATCGCCCGCGAAGCCGACGCCTGGGGCGAAATCATCGTTTCCGATCACAAGGACTACCGCACGCTGCGGTTTGACGGCATCTGCGAGCAGAGCAAGATGAGCCTCAGCAACCCCGCGCAGCCGATCCACAACTACATCAAAGCGATGCTGATGGCGGTGGCCTGGCAGCCGCCGACGTCTGCGCTGATCCTGGGGCTGGGTGGCGGCAGCCTGCTGCGTGCGCTGCACGCCCTCGATCCGGCGATGCGCCTGGACGTGGTCGAGCTGCGCGCTGCGGTGATCGCCGTCGCACGCCGTTATTTTACGCTGCCGGCCACCGACACCATCAGCCTGCGCACCGCCGATGCCATGGACTTCGTGCGCCCGCCTGCCGAGACGCGCTACGATCTGATCTTCTCCGATCTCTATTCGGCATTTGCCATGGATCCGCAACAAGGCAGCCAGACCTTCCTGGAAAACTGCGCCGCGCGGCTGAACGACGGGGGCTGGCTGGTGCTGAATTACCACGATCTGCCCGACGAAAACAGCCTGCTGTACCATAGCCTGCACCGGGTATTCAACACCGTGCTGTTTTGCGTCGCGCCCAGCGGCAACGTGATTATTTACGCCACGCTAGCCCAGGTGACGTTGCCGCTGAGCGCGCTGCGCAATCTGGCCGCCGGCAGCGGTGAACTGTTCCACTGCGAACTCGGCTACCTGTCACGCAAAATAGAGCGGCTGCATTTCCGCTAAAGACGAGCGGCGACGCGGTCTGGCTGGCCGCTTCGCCCACGTGGTATTATCATTCAGTTATCATTCTCTGGAGGATCCTGATGGAAAAGAAAACGGCGCGGCTAACGGTGCTGATTGACCCGGACAAGAAAAAAGCCCTGGAAGACCTGTGCCTGCAGCAGGACGTTACCCCTTCCCAGGTGGTACGCCAGCTGATTCGCGATTACCTGCATAAGCATCAAGTGGACTATCCCAGCCAGCCGACTCACGCCAACCCGCGCGTAGAGAGCAATTGAGCGGCGGCCTGCCCCGCACACCGTGAAGCGCGCGATCCCCCTGCGCGCGTCCTTAATCCGAATCCTCCGTTGCGCTCTGTCCATTCAGCCCCATCGCTGCTACTGTTTTATGCTTTCATCTCTCTTCGGAAAGGAAGCGTCATGTTCAGCCATATTACCGTCGGCGTCAGCGATCTGGACGCCGCCGCCGCCTTCTACGACGCCATTTTGTTGCCGTTGGGATTACAGCGGCGGGAAGTGACGCCGGACGGCGGCCCCGCTGCCCGCTGCTGGGTGCGGCCGGGCCAAACGCTGCCGCGTTTCTATGCCTACCAACCCTTCGACAGGCAGCCCGCCAGCGCCGGCAACGGCAGCATGCTGGCCTTTCTCGCCGCCGATGAGCTGGAGGTCAAGCGCGCCTACGCCGCCGGCCTGCTGGCGGGCGGCAGCAGTGAAGGCGAACCCGGCGAACGCGCGCACTACGGCAAAGGCTATTTCGGCGCTTACCTGCGCGATCCTGACGGCAACAAGGTGCATGTGGTTTACCGGGGAGATCTCGCCTGATGAAATGTTCGGTTTACATCGCCACCAGCGTAGACGGATTCATCGCCGGCCCGGACGGCGACATCGACTGGCTGCTGCGCCCCGAGTATGCGGTGTCGTTGCTCAACGGGCTTAGCTATGAGGCGTTTATCGCCGATATCGACGCATTGGTGATGGGGCGCCATACCTACGAGAAAGTTCGCGCCTTTCCCGAGTGGCCCTATGGCGAACTGCCGGTGGTGGTGCTGTCGACGCAGCCGCCCGCACAACAGGATACCGGGCACGTTCGCTGGATGACTGGCGAACCGGCGGCCATCGTGGCGCAGCTGGCCGAGCAAGGCTGCCGTCACCTGTATATCGACGGCGGCCAGACCGTCCAGGGCTTCCTGCAGGCCGGGTTGATCGACGAGCTGACTATCACGCGCGTGCCGCTGCTGTTGGGCGCCGGCATTCCCTTGTTCGGCGCCGATGCCCCGGAGCAGCGCCTGCGCCTGCTCGCCGTCACTCAATCAGACAACGGTTTCGTGCAAGAACGTTACGCGGTTCAACGCGCATCGTAACGCAGCATCAGTCGGCGGCCGCCGAAGGCGATGAGCAACGCCGCCAACGCCAACAGCGCCGCCGTCCCGTAGGTCACGCGCATACCGTAAGCCGCGGCGGCGGCGGTTCCCACCACCCGCTGCGAGGCCAGATAGAACAGCGCCCCCATCGCCGAGGCGCCGGTGATCGCCCCAAGATTGCGCGCCAGATTGACCATTCCGGCGATCAAACCGCGCCGTTCGGGAAACAGATCCTTCATCAACGCCGTGTTGTTGGCAACCTGGAACAATGCATAGCCGGCGGTCAACAGTGCGATGGGCGCCACATAGCCGAGCACGCCGGCGCGGCTGAGCAGCGACAGCAATGCCGCCCCGGCCGCCACCGCCGTCAGCCCAAGCTGGGCGATGCGCTGCGATCCAAAACGATCCACCAGATAGCCGGCCGGAATGCCGGTCAGGATAGCCACCGCCGGCCCCGCCGACATCACCAGCCCAACCTGCGCGGCGCTTAACCCCAGCGCACGCGACAGATAGAACGGCCCGACCACCAGCGTGGCGGTCATCACCGTCATCACCAGCGCACTGGCCACCAGCCCCGCCGTCAGGGCCGGATGACGGAACATCGCCGGCGCCAACAGCGGCGCGGCGGCGCGACGCTCGGTGCGGATAAACATTGCCCCCGCCAACAAAGCACCCAGCATCAATACCAGATTGAGCACGCCGAAATCGCCGCGCCCGAGGGTCATCGCCAGCGAATAGCAGAGCAATGCGCCGCCCAGCAACAGCGTGCCGGCACGGTCGAACGGTTCCCGGCGCGTTGCCGCACGCGGCCCATTCGGCAAGCATCGCCAGGCGAGCCACAGCGCCAACAGACCCAGCGGCAGGTTGATTAGAAATATCGTCCGCCAGCCGAAGCCGGCGATCAGCGCGCCGCCCAAGGACGGGCCCAGCGCGGTGCCCACCGCCGACATGGTGCCGAGCAGCCCCATCGCGCGGCCGATTTTTTCCGTCCCCAGCACCTCGCCCGCCAGCGCCATGGCGATCGACATCATGACCGCGCCCCCCAGCCCCTGCGCCAGACGCGCCGCCAGCAACAGCCAAAGCTGCGGGGCCAGCGCGCAAGCCAGCGAAGCGACGGTAAACAGCGCAATGCCCGCCAACAGCAGCCGGCGGCGATTAAGGCTGTCGCCCAAACGGCCGATGCCGATGATGCAGGTGGTGACGGCCAGCAAATAGCAAAGCAGCACCCACTGCACCGCCTGGAACGAGGCATGGAATGCGGTGGCGAGCACCGGTAAACCGACGTTGGCGATGCTGATGCCGAGCGATGACAACAGCATGCTCAAAGACAGTGCGGCCAGTATGCCGCGGACGCCCTGCGGCGAAGGATGGGATAACATGATAAACACTCCTGACATAGACTGAGGATTAGCCTATGTCAGGGGGTAGGATGGCGGAAGACGCACGGTGTGCACTGTATCCATGCGCCTGACGCCTTATCTGACGCGAGCCGTTACCAGGCGGCGATTTCCGCCTCGGTAAGCGGCAACGGCTGAGTCACACCGGTTTCCGCCGCCAGCGTGGCCGCCTCCAGCACCGCCATCACCGCCAGCGCCTGCGAAGCGGTAACCGGATTACTGCCGGTGCCGTGCAGCGCATCGCGCACCTGGACGTAATATTGACGCTGATCGCCATCCGGCGTCGGCAGCGTGCGCACCGGTTCCGTGCCGATAAACAGGCTCATCGCGTCGTCGTCTTTGCCCCACTCCGCCGAGCCCGGCGTCACGCCCGCCAGCAGTTGGCTCTCCTGCCCGTCGGCGCGCGCTTTGACTACGCTGCCTTTCTCGCCGTGCACGGTAAAGCGTGAGACGCCGCCCGCCACCAGCATGCTGCCGTGCAGGATCACGCGGTGCGTCGGGTAGTTCAGCACCACATGGGCCCAGTCGTTAATCTGCGCGTTGGGGCGCAGCGTGGCGATGTTGGCCTGCACGCTGTGTGGCAAGCCGAACAGCTGCAGCGCCTGATCGACCATGTGCGGCCCCAGATCGAACCACAGCCCGCTGCCCGGCAGGTTCTGCTCGCGCCAGCGCACCCGCACTTCTGGGCGGTAACGATCGATGTGCGACTCAAAGTGCGTCACCTTGCCGATCAGCCCCTGTTCGATCACCTGCTTCACGCCCAGGAAATCGCTGTCCCAGCGGCGGTTCTGGAATACCGACAGCAGACGGCCGTGTTTTTCCGCCGCCGCAATCAGCGTGCGCGCCTGCGCCAAATCCAGCGTAAACGGCTTATCCACTACCACGTGCTTGCCCGCCTCCAACGCGGCCAGCGCCAGCGGCGCATGGGTGTCGTTCGGCGAGGCGATCACCACCAAATCCACCTCCGGTCGGCGGATGGCCTCCAGCGGATCGGCGATCACCTGCACGTGCGGCAGATCGGCATGCACCTTGGCGGCATCGCGCGAAGCCACCACGCTCAGTTCCAGCCCCGGCACCGCGTTAATCAGCGGCGCGTGAAACGCCTTGCCGACAAAGCCGTAGCCAATCAGCGCCACCTGCAACGGTTGTGCGGTATCGTTCATCAGTGTTCTCCTCTAGCGGTCGTCGGCGACGACACAAAGTTCAATCAATGATTGTTCGTCCAGGTTGTCCCACGGGCGATCGGTAAACAGACGTTGGATCTGCGCCAGGTCCGCAACGTGATGCGGTTCGCAGCGGTCCAGTTTCATATGGTCGGCCACCAGCCAGCGCTCGCCGCTGTTGGCCAGCATGGCGCGTTTGACCTCTGCATCGGCCTCTTCGCCGGCGCTCAGTCCCAGCTGAGGATGCACCGCGCAGGCGCCCAGCAAGGCGATGTCTGCGCGGTAGCGCGCCAGCAACGCCAGGGTGGCGCTGCCAGCGAACAGCCGCTGGCGAGCATCCCATTGGCCGCCAAGCAGGATCAGGTTGATCTCCGGCCTGTCGCTCAAGCACTGCGCGATATCCAGCGAAGCGGTGATCACCGTCGCCGGGCCGCGCAACGCCTGCGCCACCGCCAACAGCGTACTGCCCGCGTCCAGCATCAGGGTGCTGCCGGGCGGGAGCTGCGCGGCCACCGCGCGACCGAGCCGCTGCTTGATCTTCGGCAACAGCGCCGCGCGCGCCTGGCGTGGCATGCCGGACGGTTCGAGCGCGATCGCCCCGCCGTGATGTTTCTGCGCCAACCCTTGCCGCTCGAGGTCGGCCAGATCGCGGCGTACGGTATCGACCGAAACGCCGATGGCGCCGGCCAATTCCGCCACGGCCGCCTGCCCGCGTTCGCTGAGCAAATCCAGTAAATGGCGCTGTCGTGCCGCTTTGTGCATGGGCTTATTCCGCAGTAAAAAGCATAAAGCAGCAATATACAGCAGATAACAGCAATGGAGAAGCCGCAATTGTGCGCACCGGAGATCAAACATCTTTTCGCCTGCGGGACGATGATGAAGGCATAACGCATAACAATCCGGAGAAACGCATGAACATCGATCTGACGTTTGAAGACCTGAGCGCACGCGCCGTGCAATACAACGCCCGCGCTTCGGTGGAGGATTTTGACGCCTGCATGGTGGAATACGCCGCGCTGGCCCAGCGCGCCAAGGCGCAGACGCCGGGCATTTACGATCTGCGCTACGGCATGAGCGCCGCCGAGCGCCTCGACCTGTTCCCGGCCAGCGCACAACCCGCCCCGCTGCTGATCTTTATCCATGGCGGCTATTGGCATTCACAGCGCAAAGAGGAAGCCTGTTCGATGGCCGCCGCGTTTGCCCGTCGCGGCGTGGCGGTCGCCACGCTGGAATACACGCTGGCGCCGGAAGCGACGCTGGCGGAGATCGTGCATGAGGTGCGCAGCGCCGTCGCTTGGCTCTACCATCACGGGGCGCCCTTCGGCATCGATCCGGCGCGCATTTTCGTCAGCGGCAGTTCGGCCGGCGGCCACCTGTGCGGCATGCTGATCGCCGACGGCTGGCAGCAACGCTATCGCCTGCCGCCCGATGCGATCAAAGGCGCGCTGGCGTTGAGCGGCCTCTACGATCTGCGCCCGCTGTGCGATATCTACATCAACGACTGGCTGCACCTGACGCCCGAACAGGCGCAAACCCTCAGCCCGCTGTTTTTACTGCCGGCGAAAGCGCATGCGCCGCAGATCCTGCTCGACGTCGGCCACCGCGAAACGCAAGGCTTCAAAAACCAGACGCAGGCCTATTATGACGCCTGCCTGGCGCGCGGTCTCGACGTCCAGCTGCTGGCCGACCGCCACTGCAATCACTTTACGCTGGTCAACGAGCTGGCCGATGCGGAAAGCGCGATGTTTCGGCAGGTGATGGCGATGATTGACGCAACGCAAGCGTAGCCTGCCGTTGCAGCCACAGCCTGGCGGCGATCGCGATCGCCGCCAGTGCGGCAAACATGGCCCCACACAGCAGGCTGCCCTGTAGCCCCCTGGCAGCGATAAACCAACCGCCCACCAGCGACCCCACCGCCACACCCAGGTTGATAAAGGCGATATACAGCCCGGTGGCGAACGCCGGCGCCTGCGGCGCTTCGGAGGTCAGCCAGACCTGCGTCACGATCAAACCGCTGGTGTGCGCCGCCCCCCAATACAGACAAAGTGCCGTCATCGCGCCGATATTCGCGCTGCCGTAGCGATACAGCAGCGCATAAGCCGCAATCAAGGCTAGCGGATGCAGCAGCACCGTCACTGCGCGATGGCGGCTCAACCCCTTGCCGGCCAACAGGTTGCCCGCGACGCCGCCCACACCGAACGCCACCAGAAGCCAGCCGATGGCGGCGTCGCCAATACCGGCTTCACGGCTGAGGTACTCGGCCGCGTAAGCGTAGACGGCAAACATGGCGGCAAAGATCAGCACGCAGGTAGTGATATTCAACCACAGCGTGCCGCTGCGCAGGATTGCCAACTGCTTGCCGTAGCTGAGAAGCTGCACGGCCGCATCAGGCAAGCGCCACAGCAATCCCAACGCCGCCAGCAGGTTGACCAGCGCGCAAAACCGGAACGATGCCTCATAGCTGAACTGCCCGGCGATCCATTGCGTCAGCGGTATGCCCAATACCATTCCCATGCTGGTGCCGATAAACGCATAAGCGGTTGCTTTGGTGGCCAGATGCGGCGGATAAAGCGCCGCGGCCGCCACCATGGCCAGTGAAAAGTAGATCGGATGAAACAACGCCGGCAAAATACGCAGCAGCATCAGCATGGCAAAGCTGTCCGCCTGAGCGGCCAGCGCGCTGGCTGCCGCAAATACGGCCAACGCGATCAACAACATGCGTTTGCGATTTAACCGCGACGCCAGCAGCACCAACAGCGGCCCGAACAGCGCAATGGTCAGGGCGAAGACCCCAACCAGCCAGCCGGCCTGCGCCGTGGAGATGCCATAGCGCGCGATGATCTGCGGTAAAATACCCACCACGCCGAACTCGATGCAGTAAACGCCGAACAGCCCCAGCGCGATGAAGAAAATCGGTGGCATCAGGCCCATGACGGCACTCCCGTGGCGGCATAAACCGCCTGACAAATCTCGCCGACAAAGGTGCCGGACATTCCTTCCAGCGCCGTGTTGGTAAATGCCACCACGCTGAGCTGCCGGGCAGGATCGACGAACCACGAGTGGCCATAGGTGCCGCCCATCCGCCAGCTGCCCACAGACTCCGGCGTTTGCGCAGCGACGGGATCTTTCAGCACGGTGATGCCCAGGCCGAAGCCGCGCCCTGGCCAAAACGGCATCGGCAGATCGCCGATTTGGTTGGTGGTCAGCGCCGTCACCCAATCAGTTGGCAGTACCGGCTTTCCTCCCTGGCGCAACGTTTCCAGCAGGCGCAGGAAATCCGCCGCCGAACCGACCATGCCGGCGCCGCCGGAGGCGTACGCCTGCGGATCCAGCGCACGCGCCGGCGACAGATGAAAACCGGCGCTGCCGTCGATGAAGGGTAAACGATCCGGCTGGCGCAGGCGGCGTGGCTCGCCGGGATGATCAGCGTAAGCGGCCGCCAGGCGCGCGGCGTCCACCGCCAGGAAATCGGTATCCGTCATCGCCAGCGGCCCGGTCACCCATTTTTTGACCGCCTGCGCCAGCGGCAGGCCGCTCGCCCGTTCAATAATCGCGCCCAACACATCGGTGGCGATGGAATAACGCCACTCCGCGCCGGGCGGTGCCAGCAACGGCGCGGAGGCAATGCGCCGCACATTTTCCGGCAGGCTGAGCGCCGCCTCATCCATCCCGTCGGAGACGCCCAATCGGGCGTAGCATCCGCCTTCCGGCTGAAAAAAACGGTAGCTTAACCCGGCGGTGTGGGTCATCAAATGGCGCAGCGTCAACAACGGGACGGTGCCGTCCGCCAGCCGCGGACGAAAATCCGGCAGCCAGCGGGTAACGGGATCGTCCAACCGCATGTCTCCTCGCGCCATCAGCGCCAGCGCCGCCGTGGACACGATCGGTTTGGACACCGAAGCTAACCTGAACAGCGTATTGCACGCCATCGGTTTGCCCGCTTCGCGATCTGCCATGCCCGCCGCACGTCGATAAACGATCTCACCGCCCTGCGCCACCAAAACGACCGCGCCAACCAATCGTTTTTCGCGCAAGGCTTTCTCTATCGCTCCGTCGATCGCGTTGGCGGAGGATCCGTATTCACTCATCTTTATTGCTCCAGGTAGTCAGCCCATGCTGTCGCCACCGAGCATAGAGCGTGGCGATTAACGGAAAAACAGGCTAGATTTCCTTTCATAGCGGACAATTTCGTCCGCAATGAGGCAAGCAATGGATAATCTGTCTGGGGTGAGCGTCTTTGTGCAGGCCGCGGAGACGCTGAGTTTCGTTGAGGCCGGCCGCGTGCTCGGCATTTCTGCCTCCGCGGTGGGGAAAAGCATCGCCCGCCTGGAAAATCGGCTGGGTGCACGCCTGTTCCACCGCAGCACGCGCAGCATGACGTTGACCGCCGAAGGCCGGCTGTTTCTGCTCCGCTGCCAGCGTATTCTCGGGGAATTAGCGGCGGCGGAACGGGAAATCAGCGATACGCACAGCGCGCCGCGCGGCAAGCTGCGCGTCAGTTTGCCGTTAGTGGGCGGCCTGTTGAATCCGGTACTGGCGGAGTTCGTCCGGCGTTACCCGGAGATTGAGCTGGAAACCGATTTTTCCGACCGCCGGGTCGATGTCATCGAAGAAGGCTTTGATGCCGTAGTTCGCGTCGGCGAGACCGAGGACTCACGGCTGATGAGCCGCCAGCTGGGCACGTTTCAACTGCAGCTGGTGGCCTCGCCGGATTATTTGCGCCAGATGGGGATCCCGCATCAACCGGCGGAACTGCAAGGCCATGACTGCCTGCTGTACAAATTTCCCTCGACCGGCAAAGTGGAACCCTGGCCGATCGCCGGATGGGAAAAGCTGCTCGCCGAGGGGATCAACACCCGGCTGGTCTGCAACACCGTCGATACCCTGATTTACCTGGCGGAAAGCGGCCAGGGCATCGCCTGTTTGCCGGATTTTGCAGTGAAGCGCGCACGGGAACAGGGGCGATTACAACAGATATTGCGCGAGCATAGTCACCACAGCGGCAGCTTTAAAGTCCTGTGGCCTTCCAGCAAACACCTGACGCCGAAACTCAGGGTGTTTATCGATACGCTGAGCGCCCAACTTTTTCGGGATTAGCGAAATATTTATGCGATGGAGCAATGTTGGAGAAGGAAAATGCGGGGGAGCCGGAGGACGAGAACCGCCCCCTGGCGTGCCATCAGCCGTTTTTGCGGCCGATAGCGGAAAAGACGTTGAACACTTCACCCAGGCCGTAAATCGCGCCGAGCAAGACGGCCACCATTACCGGCACCAGGACCACCACGGTGGCCAAGCTTTCAATCATTTCTAACATCGTTCTCTCCTGGTTTATAAGCACAGCGAATCTGCGCCGGAAGAAAAGGTTTCCGGCCAATCGGTTGAGTATCGTGGGGAGGCAGTCTAAAACGTGAGCTACATCACACTTGATGCGAGCTAATGTAACTTACACAATTACATTAAAGCAATGCAAAAAATGCTCTGCGCGTAGCGGGAATTGGCGTAGGTTTTTATTGCGTATCCGCTTGATATTGCGGTGAACAAGGGACAAAAGGATAGCCTGCGCGCCGCTCGACCTGCCCAGCCATTTCGGCGATGCTGGTTTGCGCCAGGCTGGCTTCCAGCGCGTGACCGACGCGCGCGAACTCTTGCTCCAGCACCGGGGTAATCGCGTGGCCGATATAGCACGCATCGTTAGGCCGGGTACGGTGCAGCATGAAATACGGTTGATCCTCTACCGCGCGATACACGTCCAGCAACGAGATCGCTTCCGCCGGCCGCGCCAGCAGCGCCCCGCCGCCTTGCCCCATCTGTGAATAGGTCAGCCCGGCCTCCGCCAGCGCGCCGAGGATACGCCGCACCACCGTCGGATTGGTGTTGACGCTGCGCGCGATATCTTCGGAACGCACCGTCTGGCCACGACACAGCGTGATGTTGGTCAGAATATGGATGGCAACGGCAAATCGCGTAGAGGTAGACACCTTAGCACCTGCTCAGAGTTTCGTTTATGTCGGATTAAAACATAAGGAAAGCGTATCAATTTCCGGTAATACACATAATGAGTAGGGATAAGCAGAATGTCAACCCGCCCCGCCCGGAGGCGGCAGCGGCTCAGGCCTCGGTGCGGATTTCCGTCACTTTATCGGGATAAAATGCCAGATGATCCTTGATCGCCACCACGGCGTTATAGGGCATTTCATAGCTCCAGGCCACATTGCCCCCCTGCTCGCCGTTAAACGCAAGGGAGAAATAACTGCAGTCGCCCTTATAAGGGCAGTAGCTGACGTGCTCGTTTTTCTGCAACAGCGCCCTATTCACGTCCTCACGCGGAAAGTAAAACACCGGCGGATAGGTGGCTTCCTGCAGGATGAGCACGTTGCGGCTGTCGGCCAGGGTTTGGCCGGCTGCACGCACGACGACCCGCGCCGGATGGCGGGTCAAGGTGATCGGGTGATCCGGGCCGGGAATTTTCACCGGTTTGCCGGATGCGGAAACGAGATCGGACATGGCGGCCTCCAGAGTGTGCGCCCCGCACCCCGCGAGGCGTCTTTCCAGTATAGACCCACGATTTTACCGGCGGCCGCACATTCGGCGAGCAATCGCTTTTCACCGCCGCAAAATTAAGAATTTTTACCTGTTCGATTTTCTTACGGAGGAATACATTCATCCCAACTTCTACCGGCAGATTAATCGGATTATTTTTAATCCATTAATCAGTCAATTTACCAGGAACTCATTATGAATATTAAACGTGCCGCAGGTGTGTTGGTGGTGGTGATGGCAACGCTTTCCGTTACCGCATGTGGGCATATGTCCAATCGCGATCGCAACACGGCGATCGGCGCGGGCGTGGGCGCCGTCGGCGGCGCGGTGCTGACCGACGGCAGCACGCTGGGCACCCTCGGCGGCGCAGCGCTCGGCGGCATTATCGGCCACCAGACCAGCCGTTAATCATCCCGTCAAAAATAATCGCTGCAGGCCGATGCTTTTTTAATCCATAAACGTCGGCCTGCACTTTTATTTAACCGCTGAACTTTCTCAGGGCACGAAAATAATAAATAACGTTAAGCGCAGCTTTATTATTCATTAATCTGCATCGGAAGTAATTATTGCGCCGGCAGCCTGAAACGCGCCATCGCTTTTTCCAACCGTTCCGACTCGCCCTGCAACAGCTGCGAAGCCTCGGTCACCGCGTTCACCACCGTGCCGGTTTGCCGCGCCACCTGATTCAGCGCCGAGATGCGCGCCGTCACGTCCTGAATGCTTTCCCCCTGATTGAGCGATGCCAGGGAAATGTCCCCCATCAGCGCACTGCATTTGTTCACCAGATCGATAATCTGGCGCAGGTTGCCCGTCAGTAGATCCACCGCCTGCGAACCTTGATCGATTTGCTGCAACGAACGGTTGATCAACTGCTGAATATCGCGCGTCGAATGGCTGCTCTTTTGCGCCAACAGCCCCACCTCTTTGGCCACGATGGCAAAGCCGCGGCCGTGAACGCCGGCGTGCGCCGCCTCGATTGCCGCATTCAGCGCCAGAATATTGGTCTGGAACGCCACGCTGTCGATCAGCGCGACGATACCGCGCATCTCGGCCGATTGGTTGACGATCCCTTGCATCGAAACATTGACGGTTGCCATCATCTGCTCACCGGCGCCGGCGCACTGCCGGGCCTGTTCGGTTCGTTGGCTGGCCTGCTGCGCGTATTGGCCGTTTTCCTCCACCCGCGCCGCCAGCTGCTGCACGTGCTCGGTCGCCAACTGCAATTCGCTGTCCTGCTTCGCCGACTGCGCCGTCAACTGGCGATTGCCGTCCGCCAGCCGCCCGACGCCGCTCAGGATCCCGCTCGCCGCATCGCGCACCTCGCTCACCAGACGCTGCAAGCCGCTTTGCATATGGCCAATGCTGGCCTGCAGCTGACGCATCTCGCGGTTGAATGCCCGTTCAGGCGGCAGCGGCCGCGAAAGATCGCCGGCGGCCAGCACGTTGAGGTGTGCGATTGCCCGCTGCAACGGTGCGATAACCCAGCGAGAGACGCCGACCCACACCCCCACGGCGATCAGCGCCAGCGCCGCCAGCGCGCCGAGCGCAAAGGTCTTGGCCTGCTCCAGCGCCGCCAATTGCCGCACGTTGACGTCATCGCCACGCCGTTCGTTCAGCGCCTGGTAAGCGAGATACTTCTCGTTAAAATCCGCCTGAAATGCCTGGATCGGCACGGCGAAAAACGCATCGATGCTACTGCCCTGCAGCCCTTGCGCCTGCTCTTTCAGGCCGTCATAGAACAGACGGTAGCTGTCTTTCAGGGCGCCCGGCGCCTCGGGCGCCTCCGCGCTCAAGCGCTCAAACTGGGTGAAGGCCCGCTCTGAAGCCTGCAACGCCGCCAACGACTCATCCAGCAGGCTGTGCCAACTGCCGTCGGAGCCGGTGGCTTTATCCTGCAGATAATAGATGCCCGCGCGGTTCAGGGTATCGCTGGCCGTCAGTAGCGACAGTCTGGCGCGATCCATCGTCGCCTGCTGGCGATGCAGCGCATCGCCCGTCACCAGATTAACCTTGGCGTCGCGCAGAATATTGGAAATAAATAGGGTGGAAAACAATTGCAGCAGAGAAAATAGCGCAATAACGCAAATTACCCCACTCAATAAGCCCATGCTCTTGCCGAAGCCAAACGCGCGCGGCAGCGCCGCCACAGGTTTTACCCTGCGGCCCAGTGTCAGTTTTATGTTCATGATTTTTTGTCAGTAATAGCAGGATGCCGCGAGTCTAACGGGCATTGATGACACTACTATTTCAGCCTGCTGTGCCGCTCCCGCCGACCAAAACAACCCAATAATTGGTATTGACCGTCAACTCTCATTTTTATTTCTTGACTTGTTTAATACCGGATTTATAGTTTTCCCATTAAAAAAGAAACAAAGTCTCATATATTAACCGGCACTAAATTTAATATATGAAACGCTCGATAAAATCGTCTCAAATATAAAACCGATGAGCGTAAGCACCCTGTTCACAGGTGAAACTCGCTCGCCTTAATAAACAGTCTACTTTCTTCAGGGGCCAGGCATGCGCAAGATCACGCTTTGTTTTTTCCTTGTTTCACCAGTGAGTTATGCAACCGTCGCCGCATTGCCCAACGATGCTGCCGCCAGCGCGGCGCCGGTAAAAAAAAGCCGCCCGGCATTTCCGCATATTCATTGGCAAAGCGAGGATAATAAAAAGAATATTGATATCGGCGGCGCGCTGCGCGCCAATTATCGCTATGAAGACTGGCACAGCAGCAATTATCGGAATCCTCCGCATTTACGCTTTGACGCCTTTCGCATCGATGCCGCCGGCCAGGTCAACGACGCGTTTTTCGATAGCGGATTCTGGTTTCAGGATCGGCGCAAATACGCCATCGACCGCGCCTATGTCGGCTACCGCCTGTCTGAGCGCTCCGCCGTGCAGCTCGGCGCGCCGTTCAAACCGTTCGGCCTGATGCCCTACCCGCAGTTCGGCTGGTCGTACGGCATTCCGTTTTACCTCGGCTTTGGCGTCAACACCGGGCTGGGCGCCAAATACCAATACCAGCATGACGATTGGGACTTCGACGCCGCCTACTACCCGCGCATGATGCCGACCGGCGTGCGTTACGCCCCCGACGTCGCCAGCTACGACGATCTGAAAAACACCAACTATGCGTCACAGCACCTGCAGCGCAACGAAAAACGCGATCAGGTAAACCTGCGGCTGACGCGCGCTTTCCACCAGGGCGGCTGGGACAATGAGCTCGGCGGTTCGCTGGCGGCCTCGCGGCTCTACAACCAGGCGACCGGCGATAACGGCAGCTTCTGGGCGGCAGGCTTACATACGCTGGTGAATAACGATCCCTGGCATCTGTCCGGCCAGGTGATCCGCTACGGTTACGACGCCAAAGGCCCGGCCGGGGCCAACAATTCGGTGATCCTTATGGGGGGCAACGGCCTGACGCCGGCCTATCTGATCCCGTCGCAGGCCACCACCGCCGCCATCAACCTGGCGCGCGACGTCGACGTGCCCTGGGGGCCGGTGAAAAAGCTGCGGTTCTACAACGATTACAGCGTGCTCTGGAAGGACAGGCACGGCGGTTCCGACTCCAAAATGAATACGCTGGGGGTGCAAGTCTTCGCCATGCCGGTGATGCTGTGGGTGGATCTGACCTGGGCGCAGAATGCCAACCCGTGGGGCGGCGTGGAAAACGCCACCGGTTGGACCGGCACGCAATCCCCCGGCAGCAATAAATGGTATTTTCGTACCAACGTGAACATCGGTTACTACTTCTGAGTGCGGCGAGATCTACACTGAAGTATCGCCGCCAACCGGAGAAGCCACAATGCTGAGCGCGCAAACGCTGCATATCGCCATCAACCGCCCCTGTGACGAGGTGTACGCCTTTCTCAGCCGCCCGGAAAATTTCCCCTTGTGGGCCAAAGGGCTGGCCAACAGTTTACGGCAGGAAGATGAAGGCTGGGTGGCAGACACCCCGCAGGGGAAACTCCGTATTCGCTTCAGCGCGCCGAATGCCTTCGGCGTGCTGGATCATTGGGTGACGCTGCCGAACGGCAGCGTGGTCTACGTGCCGCTGCGCACGCTCGCCAACCGGCACGGCACCGAGGTGATCTTCACCCTGTTCCGCCAACCGGAGATGGACGACGCGATGTTCGCCCGCGACGCCGGGCTGGTCAACGCCGATCTGCAGGCGCTGAAGCGCCTGCTGGAATCGCGCTAATCCCCCTCATCCCTTGACCGACGACACCACGTTAAGCGGCTGGGCATCCGGCAGAATATTCATGTGTTCCAGCACCTGGGCCATGATCTTGCCGAACACCGGCCCGGCCACCGAACCGCCGAAGTGCTTGCCGGCTTTCGGGTTGTTGACCATCACCACCAGCGCCACCTGCGGATCGCTGGCCGGCGCCACGCCGGCGGTGTAGTTGATGTAGCCGCCGTCGTATTTGCCGCTCGGGCCCATTTTCTCGGCGGTACCGGTTTTGATCGCCAGCCGATAGCCCGGCACCGCGGCGCTCACCCCGCTGCCGCCCGGCAAGGCGTCGCTCTCCATCATATGCACCACGGATCGTACCGTATCCGCCGGCAGAATACGTTGCCCCATCACCGGCGGCGTCACCTTGGTGATCGACAGCGGCCGATAAATGCCGAAGGAACCGATAGCGGCGTACTCGCGCGCCATCTGCAGCGGCGTCACGCGCAGCCCATAGCCGAAGGAGAAGGTAGCGCGTTCGATATCGGCCCAGCGTTCGCGATGCTGCGGCAGATAGCCGCTGCTCTCATTGCCGATGCCAAGCTCGGTCGGCCGCCCCAGGCCAAAGCTGCGGTAGACCGCCGGCAGCACCGTGGCCGGCAGCGCCAGCGCAATGTGCGATACCGCGATGTCGCTCGATTTTTGCAGTACGCCGGTGATGGTCAACTTCGACCAGTGGCCGACGTCTTTGATCAGGTGACCGTTCACCCGATACGGCGTGGTGTCCAGCACCGTATCGGGCCGGATCAGCTTATGCTCCAGCCCCACCATCACCACCACCGGTTTCACCGTCGAGCCCGGTTCGAAGCTGTCGCTGCTGCACACGTTGCGAATGTCTTTCGCCGGGGTGCTGCCATAGTTGTTCGGGTTGAACGACGGGTAGCTGGCCATGCCAAGGATCTCGCCGGTGTCGATCTTGACCAGCACCGCACAGCCGGAGTCGGCCTGGTTGGCCACCACGCCGTCGCGGATCTGCGCATAGAGCACGTACTGGATAAATTTATCGATGCTGAGCGTCACGTTCGGCGGCGGCACCGGATCCACGCTTTTTAGCACACCGATCACCGCGCCGCTGCCGTCCTTCTGGTAGACCCGCAGGCCGTTTTTGCCCTGCAACAGCGGGTTGAAGCCCAGCTCGATGCCCTCCAGCCCCTGATTGTCCTGGCCGACGATGCCGATCAGCCCGGCGGCGTCCTGGCCCATCGGATAAAAGCGGCTGAAATCCTGCTCGGTGCTGACGCCGGTCAAGTGCAGTTTGCTGATGTAGGCGGCGTTGTCATCCTCCACCTTGCGCGCCAGATAGACGAAACGCTTGTGCGCGTTGCTCTGGATCAGATGCTGCACGTCCGCCAGCGGGATCTTCAGCACGTTGGCCATACTCTGCCAACGTTCGTTGCCGGTGTCGGTCTGGGTATCGAGAATGTGTTTTGGATCCAGCACGATGTCCTTGGACGACACGCTGACCGCCAGCGCCTCATTGTTGCGATCGGTGATCATGGCGCGGTTGGTCGGCACCACCTGGGTGCGGATCGAGCGCTGGTCTGCCTGATCCGCCAGCTGCTGGTGTTCCAGCAGCTGCAGGTAGCCGACTCTGAACGCCAACAGAAAAAAACAGACCAGTATGCCGGCGCAAATCCAGCCGAAACGAACTGTGGAATAGGTTTTACCGCTTTTTTTGGTCGATGGCGCCACTGTTGTGTTAACCCTGCGTTTTTATTCGGTTTATGGTGTTATTTCAGTCTACATTGCCGGAAATGGTCAGGAGATTGCAGTTTGTAAGAAAGTAAAAACAAACCGCATCACCGTTGCACATCTGCACTGTCGTTTAACTGCGGTTTACTTTGCGCCGGATCGCCGGGCTGCGGCGCGTTGGCCGGGTCGAAAATATGGTCGAGGATCGCGCGGGCGGTCGGCCCCGCCACCACGCCGTCGCCACCGCCGTTTTCCAGGATCAGCGCCATCGCCACCCGGGGGGTTTTGTAAGGCGCGAACAGCGTATAGAAGATGTGATCGCGCAGCCGCACCGGGATCATTTTGGCGTTGTAAGTCTGGTTTTGCTTCAGGCTGAACACCTGCGAGGTGCCGGATTTGGCGGCGATCTGATACGGCGCGGTGTGGAACAGTTTGTAACCGGTGCCGTTCGGCAGGTTGGCCATGCCGTACATGCCGTTGCGCACGATGCCCCAGTAAGGCGAGTGGGGATCGCCGATCTGCGCCGCTTGCGCCGGCGGCTGATAGCGTGTGACCCGGTTGCCCTGCTGCAGCGAATACAGCAGGTGCGGCGTTTTCACCTGGCCGTTGTTGATCAGCGTGGTCAGCGCTTTCACCATCTGGATCGGCGTCGCCACCCAATACCCCTGGCCGATGCCCACCGAAACCGTATCCCCCTGATACCAGCCTTTTTTGTGCACCTTCAGCTTCCAGTCGCGGCTCGGCAGCACGCCGCGGTACTCTTCGTTCAGATCGATGCCGGTGGACTGGCCGTAGCCGAACTGGCTCAGCCAGTGGTGAATACGATCGATGCCCATCTCATACGCCACCTGATAAAAGAAGGTGTCGGCGGACTCCTCGATCGCTTTGGTGACGTTGAGCATGCCGTGGCCGGTTTTCAGCCAGTCACGGTAGCGGCGCTCGGTGCCGGGCAGCGTCCAGGTCGGCGCGCCGAAAAAGGTGGTGGTGGGCGTGATCACCCCGGCGAACAGCGCAGAAACGGCCATGTAGGGCTTCACCGTCGACGCCGGCGGGTACAAGCCCTGAGTGACGCGGTTGATCAGCGGCAGATCCGGGTTGGTCAGCAGCGTCTTATAGGCCTGATAGCCGATGCCTTTGACGAAAGGATTGGGATCGTAGCTGGGGCTGGAGACCATCGCCAGGATGCCGCCGTCGCGCGGATCTTCCACCACCACCGCGGCGCGCTGCCCCTTCAGCACCGATTCGATGTACTGCTGCAGCGGCAAATCCAGCGTCAGGTAGATGTTCTTGCCGGCCTTCGGCGGCTGCTCCTTCAGCAGGCGGATCACCCGCCCGTGGTTATCCACCTCCACCTCCTGATAGCCGGTGGTGCCGTGCAGTTCGGACTCGTAATAGGCCTCGATGCCCTGTTTGCCGATGTTGCGGTCGGCGGCATAGTTCTCGCTCAGCCCGGCCTTGTCCAGGCGTTTGAGATCGCTGTCGTTGATCTTCGACACATAGCCCAGTACGTGTGCCAGCTGGGCGCCGTAAGGATATTCACGCTGTTGATAGGTATCGATCGTCACCCCGTCGAAACGGTATTGATTGACGGCAAAGCGCGCCACTTCGGTGTCGCTCAGCCCGGTTTTTAGCGTCACCGGCTTGTAACGGCTGTTGTGGTGCATGTCATCGCGAAACGCGCTGATGTCCTCCGGCGTCAGGTCGACGATCGGCGTCAGCGCCTGCAGCAGCGCCGCCATGTCGGTGATTTTGCTGGGCGTGATCTCGATGCGATACAGTGTCACGTTTCGCACCAGCGGAGTACCGTTACGATCGAAGATCAGCCCGCGGCTGGGGGCGATCGGCAGCATCTTGATGTCATTCTGGTTGGAGCGCGTCTGGTAAAAGCCGTGCTGGCGGATTTGCAGCCGGTAGAGGTTGACGATCAATACGCCGAAGCAGACCACCACCAGCGCCAGCGCCACGCCTGCCCGGCGGATAAACAGCCTTTCTTCCGCAGAGTGGTCGCGAATTGTTTCTTTTAACAGGGCCATGCAGTGCCGGTACCTTTTGCGTCACATTTCCCCGCAAAATCAGGGAGCTGAAAAGCCGGCAAGCATAGCGTTATCGGGCGCGACGCCCCATGAAAAGGTTGCTAATGAAATGGCATAACTGTTTCAGCATATTGGAATGTTACCGGCGGCGATTTTTTCACCGCGATCCCCATTGAGCCGCCGTTCGCCCCAATGCTACAATGTGATATAAATCACATTATTCCCGTTATCCCCCCGCATTTCCCTGTCGGCGCCCTGCCGGATGCGGCTTTTTGTTACATAGGATCGAGTTCGATGAGTACCATTGCCACCGGTTTAGTCATGATGCGCTGGGATTTGCTGAGCGCCGTGATGATGTTCTTCGCCAGCCAGTTAAACGTCGTTTGCCGTAAAACCAGCCGTAACGGCATGGCGTTCATGTTCAGCAGCCTGGGCCTGTTTACCGCCTGCTGGTTCGTGATGGGCCTGATGGGCATCCACCTTACCCTGGAAGCCTTCACCCAGTTCTGGTCATCGGCCTGGGATCGCTACGTGGACGTGGTCAGCACCATGCCGGTCGATTGGCCGATGCCGTAATCTCGCCGCGGGGGCGGCGCACCGGCCGCCCAGCGATTATTCCGCGTCCGTTGACGGCGCCGCCGCCAGCCGCGCCATCAACGCCCCCGCCTCAATCAACAGCGCCTGCTCCCGCTCCGTTAAACAGCTCTCCATCGCCGCCAACAGCCACGCCTCACGCCGGCTGCGGCTTTGCTCCAGCAGGCCCAGCCCGGCGGACGTCAGGCGCACCCGCACCCGGCGTTTGTCTTCGGCATCCGGCGTGCGCACCAGCAGCCCGTCGGCCTCCAGCTCACGCAACGCGGCCGCCAGGTTAGAGGAACGCATGCGCTCCGATTCCGCCAGCAGCGACGGCGTCGCCTCGCCGCCGTGGCGATCGATAGCCCCCAACAGCATTAGCTGGGCCCAGGATTTTTCGTCGCTGCGCGACTCGCGCCGCAAACGGCGCACCAGCGACATTAACTGCGTGCGCAGCAGCGACACGTCTTCAGGGTGATCTTTTTTCATTGGCATCATCTAGCGTTCAGTTTATCCCTGCTTTCACACCGCCGGATCGCGCGGTGCCCTTCCTGGCTACCGCGCCGCTCTGGCTTAACCTAGTTACCTATGATAATATAGCTATTAATATATAGCAAAAAAGACACTGCATCGGCAGGGTTACGTTTGCTCACGCATTTGCTCCTCGCCGATTAATTTGCAGTGTTATTATTATTTTGCTTAATAAATCCCTCCTTATTCAACGTGGTACGGTAAGCCGATGGAAGCGTGGAAAGTCAATCTGATCTCGGTCTGGCTCGGGTGTTTCTTCACCGGGCTGGCGATGAGCCAAATCCTCCCTTTTCTGCCGCTGTACGTCGAACAGCTCGGCGTCAGCGATCACCAATCCCTCAGCCTGTGGTCCGGGCTGGTGTTCAGCGGCACCTTTTTGGTCTCGGCGGTGGTCTCGCCGCTGTGGGGCAGCCTGGCCGACCGCAAAGGCCGCAAGCTGATGCTGCTGCGCGCCTCGCTGGGCATGGCGATCGTCATCGCGCTGCAGGGGCTGGCCACCAACGTCTGGCAGCTGTTCGCGCTGCGCGCCCTGATGGGGCTGACGTCCGGCTATATTCCCAACGCCATGGCGCTGGTCGCCTCGCAGGCGCCGCGCGATAAAAGCGGCTGGGCGCTGGGCACGCTCTCTACCGGGCAGATCTCCGGCGTGATCGCCGGGCCGCTTTTGGGCGGGCTGATGGCCGATCATCTGGGGCTGCGGGTGGTGTTTTTCGTCACCGCCGGGCTGATGTTCGTCAGCTTCCTGGTGACGCTGTTCCTGATTAAAGAGCGGCGCATCACGGTGAAAAAAGCGGATCAGCTGAGCGGCAAGGCGGTATTCCGTTCGCTGCCCTATCCGACGCTGATCGTCACGCTGTTCGTTTGTACCCTGATGATCCAGCTGGCTAACTCGTCCATCAGCCCGATCCTGACGCTGTTCATCCGCGAGCTGTCGGGCGACGTCAGCAATATCGCCTTTGTCAGCGGCATGATCGCCGCCGTGCCTGGCATTGCGGCGCTGATCTCGGCGCCGCGCCTCGGGCGGCTCGGCGATCGCATCGGCACCGCGCGCATCCTGATCGCCGCGCTGCTGTTCACCACCGGCCTGTTCGCCGTGATGGCCTGGGTCAATACGCCATTACAGCTGGGCATTCTGCGCTTCCTGCTGGGTTTTGCCGACGGCGCGCTGATGCCGGCGGTGCAGGCATTGCTGCTGAGGTATTCCTCCGATCAGGTGACCGGGCGCATCTTCGGTTATAACCAATCCTTCATGTACCTGGGCAACGTGGTCGGCCCGCTGCTGGGATCGGGCATTTCGGCGATGATGGGGTTCCGCTGGGTGTTCGCCGTCACGGCGGTATTGGTGCTTTGCAATGCGCTGCAGCTGCGCCGTCAGTTCAAAAAAGTGGAGAGTCAACGCGCGGGATAACGGGAAATGCGGGGAAACGCCTCAAGCAGTGGTGGGACAATGACGCCCATCAACCGTTCCACCACTGCCAAAGGCGGCCGTAGCCTACTCGACGCGGCGGTCATTTAATATTTATGTAAGTAAATAAAGTGTTGCGGGCGTGTTGAGGGCCGCCGCAGCGGCCCTTGCGGATCAGAACATGGTATTGTCGTTGGCCGATTTTTCCGGCACATCCTGATTGACGTCCCAATGCTCGGTGATTTTCCCCTGATCGTTCACCCGATAAATATCCACGCTGGCGGTGCCGCGATCCTGCGGGTTATTTTGGTATTTGACGTGAACGTAGACCAGATCGCCGTTGACCGCACTGCGGTATATTTTGGCGCTGTACTGCGGATTGTCTTTAAAGGTCTGGCTGAAGAAATCCAGGAACGGCTTGATGCCGTCGCCGACGAACGGGTTATGCTGCTTGTAGTTTTCCACAATCAGCCTCTGCGCCACGCCGATGTCGTGACGGTTGAAGAAGCCCGCGTACAGATCCTCCACCACCTTCAGCTTCTGCTGGGCATGATGATAGCCGCCTTTGCCGGCCGATTTGTAAGACGCCGCCTGATCCGTTGACAGCGCCGGGTAACTCGCCAGCAAGCCGCCGACGATCGCACAGGTGATCAATGCCTTTTTCATAACTGCTCCTTATTTTCCTGAGTGACCTACGATTTTCAGCTGCCCTTTCAGATGGGTGAAGCTGCCGTCCTTGGCGGCGATGTTGGTGTACACCTCGCCGCGCTCAAAGTCCTCGATATGCGTCACGTTGTCGCCGGACTGCGGTTCGTGCCAATAAACCATGTAAACCTTCGGCCGAATCTCCACTGCGGTGTACTGCACCGTATCGGTATGCCCTGCGACGCCTCGCCGATACCGGTGAAGGTCATGGTCTTGTCATCGGTAAAATCCAGCTTGAAGGCGAAATCGCCGAAGGTCACCTGCACCACTTTACCGACCGCAATGAACTGCCCGTGTTTTTCCGTCATCGTCGCCGCCTTACTGTTTGTCAGGGAGGGTTGCGCCGCCGTAGCGGCAGGCAATGCCAGGGGGAAAGTCAGGGCTATCGCCAACGCGATGCCCGTTCGCTTCACTGTTTTCATCGTTCCTTCTCCTTTCCGTGGTTGAAAACGAGAATCATTATTATTTCTTAAGGGTTGGCGGAAATATAAGAATAATCTCTATTCCCATCAGGCACCTGGCGGCAAAAAAAGACGGGGGAAAATCGCCGTAAAATGGCATGGCAATAGCGCGTTCTGGCCCTTGGTTTTTACGCAATGAACGGGATTACTGCTTTCACGGAAGGAAACAACTCGGGGATTCGATAGGTCTATAGCGCAGATCGCTTTAAGCTAATGCGTATTTGTTCTTAGGCCGCCGCCGCTGCAAAGACGGCGAACGGCACGGCGTTTAACGCAGCCAGGGGGTATGGGTGACGCCAACCAGCAAGCCTTCCGGGCTAAGCAAACGGGTAACGCTTTGCCCCCACGGCTCTTCGCGATTGGCGACCAACAGCCGATAACCGCGATCGACCAGCCCCTGGGTGGCTACCGCCATGTCGGCCACGTCAAACTCGATCCATGCCTGCGGCACCGCGAGATCCGCCGGCCAGCGATCGTCGCCAAAGCAGGACTGCGCCGCCTGCGCCAGCGGCCATAGGGCAAAATGCTTCACCCCGTCCAGCGCGCCTTGCTCCGACAGCAGATAGGTTTCGTTGCCCGGCATCGGCTTGAGCGGCAGCCCCAGCGCCTCGACATAAAACGCCTTGCTCTCGTCGTTCTCACGCGTGATGGGCCCGAATCCGGCGACAAACAACACGCCCAGCCCGGCAAACTGTTGATCCATGCTGCACTCCCTTTCGGTTAGCGCCCCAGCCGCACCTGCAGCGGAGCAAATCCATAGGCCGCCTTGAAGCGGTTGCTGAAATGGCTGGCGGAACTGAAGCCGCACGCCAGCGCGATCTCGGTGATCGGCTGTTGGCTATGCCGCAACAGCTGTTCCGCCCGCTGCAGCCGGGCGCGCATCACGAACTGGTGCGGCGCCAGGCCGGTGGCGTGCTTGAACATGCGGGCGAAATGGTATTCGCTCAACCCGGCCTGCGCCGCCAGATCCGCCAACAGCAAAGGCCGATCGAGGTGGCTTGCGATATATTCCCGCACCCGCCGGGCTACCGCAGGAGCCAGGCCGCCGCGCACCGGCGGCAGCTTCCACTGCAGCTGGCTGTAACGCTGGATCAGGTGTGACATCAGCAGGTTCGACGCGCTGCTGAGCGCCAGCAGATTGGCGCTGTCCTGCCAATCGCAGTTGAGCAAAAACTGGCGGTACAGCAGCGTGATCTGCGGATCTTCGCCGAAGCTGCGCTGCTCCACGTTGATCGCCGCCGGGCTGCGATCCCAGGTCTGCTCCGCCAGCTGCCGCAGATGCCCATCGGTGCAATACAGGTGCACGAACGACAGATCGCTGCGCACATCCCAGGTGGAGGCGTATTGGCGCGGCATGATGCAGAACCGATCCGGCCCGCCGCCGTTGCGCCAGCCGCCCGGCACCTGCTGGTAGCACTCATAGCCGTCGGCGACGTACAGGCTCAGGGTATGGTGGTCGGCGCTTTCCTGCGTGACGCGATCGTTGCAGTTGGACCAGGCGGCCAGCTCCACACCGGTGCCCAGCAGCACGCTGCCGTGCAGCCGCGCCTTGTGCTCACGCAGTGTTTCAAACGCCTGATAGTTGGACATCGCCGGCCCCGTTGTTCGACATGCCGACAGTGTAAAGAGTGGCGCCGCCGCATACCAGCCGCCGCCCCGCGCTTTTGGCAAAAAAAGCGCAAGAATATGCAACTGAGCGCAAAGCGCTGCAAGCGCCGCCGCGCGCCAAAGCGGATACTGCGCCATCGGTTTTTTCGGAGTAACAAATAGAATGAATGCGCTGTTGTACCTCGCCGTGGTGCTGATTTGGGGCACCACCTGGATTGCGATCACCCTGCAACAGGAAGGGCCGGTGGCCATTCCCGTCTCGATCGCTTACCGCTTCGCCATTGCCGCCGCGGTGATGTTCGCCGTGCTGTTGCTAACGCGCCGCCTGCGCCGCCTCGCCCCGCGCGATCATCTGTTCTGCGTGCTGCAGGGCTGCTGCGTATTCGGCTTCAACTTCTTCTGCTTCTACCACGCGGCGGCTTATATCAGCAGCGGGCTGGAATCGGTGATCTTCTCGATGGCGGTGCTGTTCAACGCCCTTAACAGCCTGCTGTTTTTCCGCCAGCGCCCCAGCCCCAACCTGCTGCCGGCGGCGCTGCTGGGGTTGACCGGCATCGTGGCGCTGTTCTGGCAAGATCTGGCCGCCACCCGCATGGCGCCGGAGCTGCTTAAAGGCATCGGCCTGAGTGCGCTCGGCACCTACGGTTTCTCGCTGGGCAACATGATCAGCACGCGCCATCAGCGCCGCGGGCTGGATATCTTTTCCACCAATACCTACGCCATGACCTACGGCGCGCTGTTGATGGCGCTGATCGCCTGGGCGCAGGGCGCATCGTTCCAGATGGAATACAGCAGCCGCTATATCGGCTCCCTGCTGTACCTGGCGATCTTCGGATCGGTGATCGCCTTCGCCGCTTACTTCAGCCTGCTCGGCCGCATCGGCGCCGGCGCGGCGGCCTACAGCACCCTGTTGTTCCCGCTGGTGGCGCTGACCATCTCAACGATCTACGAAGGCTATCAGTGGCACTTCAACGCCGTGCTGGGCCTGTGCCTGATCCTGCTGGGCAACCTGGTGATGTTCGCCAAGCCGACGCTGAAATGGCGGCGGGCGGGTATCTCAAAACAAAACTCAACCCTTTGAAGCCATTGGCGAATATCGTTATCATCAGGTTTTGTTGATAATGGATGATGGCAAATGCTCAGAAGTGATGATGTGACACCCCGCGCCTACAAACAGGTGGACGTGTTTACCCGTACGCCGCTGCAGGGCAACCCCGTGGCGGTGGTGCTGGAGGCCGAAGGGCTGAACGACGCGCAGATGCTGGCATTGGCCCGTTGGACCAACCTTTCGGAAACCACCTTCGTGCTTAAACCGACGCACCCGGCGGCGGATTATAAGGTGCGCATCTTCACTACCGAAAAAGAGCTGCCCTTCGCCGGCCACCCGACGCTGGGCACCGCCCACGCCCTGCTGGAAGCCGGATTGGCACCTAAACGGCCTGGAACGGTGATGCAGGAATGCGGCGTCGGCCTGGTGGCGGTCAATATCCAGCCGGAAGGCACCTTGGCGTTCGCCGCGCCCGAAGTTGAGTTTCGCCCAATGGCGGCTGAGGAAACAGAACGGCTGATGGCCGCTTTACGGCCCGCGGTGATTGAAGGAGGCCCCCTGCCGGTGATTGTCGAGATGGGCATCCGCTGGCTGATGGTGCGCCTGCCGGACGCACCATCCTGCCTGGCGGTAACGCCGGATCAGGCCACGATTAAACAGCTGCAAACGGCGTGTGATGTGGATGGCGTGGTGATCTATGGCCCCTGCTCCGCAACCGAACCGGCCGATTACGAAATGCGCGCGTTTATGGTGGAATGCGGCGCCTTGATTGAAGATCCGGTGACCGGCAGCGCCAACGCCTGTCTGGCGCGCTTATTGAAGGCCAACCGCTTTCCCGACGGCGGCCAGACCGCACAGGGCTACCAGGTGCGCCAGGGCACCCAACTGAATCGAGATGGCCGCGTGAGCGTGCGCTTTATTGACGGCGAACCCTGGATCGGCGGGCACTGCCGCACCCTGATTAATGGCATATTGGGTATTTAGTTTTGGGGGATGTAGGATAAGGAAGGCGTTGGACATTTGGAGGGATGTTTGAGCCTATCGGGTCGCGATTCATGAATTGCTAAAAAAAGCTTTCCTCTGCTAAGTTATGTTCTTTCCTGTATTGCACATCCCAGTCAAAGTAGCCATCAGGCTGTTTGGATTCTACGCCTTTCAGCCAATACTGTTCACCATAAGCTATCCGCATTGCCCAATGATATTCAATTTCATGACTCCTGAGACAGACAGCCGTATAACTTCTGATAGGCTTGCACACTAAGCTCGATGATAAAACCAATAACTCCGCGTCACTTTCAGACTTTTGCGCATATTTAACAATGATCGCTTTAAGCATTTCCACCCAAGTATAAAAATTGGAAACTACAGTTTCATTCGAGTCATTCTCATCTCGAAAAAGGATACCATCAACCAGACTAGATTTGTTAATCATTGGTAACCTCCATCAAATTAAAAACTCATTGATTATTAGGTTTAATACTAATAATGTCAATTAGAAAAACATCACTCATTTATTTCTCAGAAAAATATCATTGTCAGCGATACCGAAGTCAAGATAAAAACCCAACGTGGATTTTATATGCAGCCGACCGTTTAACCTTATAACATCAAAAAATGGGTTAGAGGTCGTAGAGTACATGAACCATTTCAATTTATTATACTTATCTGCTCTGACAATAAAACCATCACTCCCCATTTCGCCCTCCCCGCAAAATAAAACGTCACCATCAGGAAGCAATACCTTGTTATTTATTTGAATTTCAGACCACAAATTATCACATTTCTTAATGAGTGAGCTTAACGAAATAACACTCCCATATGAAATGCCATACTCCTTATTAAAAGTATTTTTGAAACCATCACTTTCTTCAGAGTAAATATTTATCTCTCTTGCTGTATTGTTTTTACTTGCAATGAGATCCACTCCAATTAACTGACCACGCTCCCATTTCTCTTGTATTTTCTTGATGTCCATTTTAATTCCCGCCAATTATTTTATCAATTTTTGACCGCCACAAAAACACCCACCTATTTTCCAATGCCACAGAGTAGTTTTCAATTAAATAATAGTCATTTTCATCATTATGGGATGTAAAACACTGATCAACACCATTGACAATCCATGATAGCAAATTTAAAACATCCTTATCACATTCGTTTTCTTTTAAAAACGCCTCTGAATTATTTATTAAGTCACTTAACAGCTTTTCATCAAAGAACGACCTCTCAAAAAGCGAGTAGCAAAAAGTCCCTTCAATCAAGTCATTTTTATTATTCATAACATCAAGCTTTAATTCCTTGCTCACATTGAACTCCTAATCATTCCATGGTTTTTTCTATGAAATCAAAAAGCCAAAAAAACTCTTCGGCTCTAAATACAGTGAATTTTCATTGTCACCATCTTTATACCTGGCGATGAACACTGAGAACGGTTCTTCACTATAATTCACTGCAATTATTTTAACTTCCCGTTCAGTTTTAAAAGCTTGTGAATAGATTGACATCATGGAAAATTGATCATCCACATCTACTTCAAACCACGGAGAGATGTTTTCAACTAAATGTGAATAAACAATCCCATCATTACCGATGTAAACCTCAAAAATAGCCTCACCAGATATAAAGTAAACCCTGTCATACATCGGGTGAAAAACCGGCGGCATATCCGAATCTATGTAGCCAGTGACAACTATATCACTGACCCCAAATTTAATCACATGCTCACTAAACTTACTCACATACTCCATAAGCTATCGCCAGAATGAAAAATCAGATACGAAAATTTCGTTTATTGTCAACCCACTAGGAATATGGCTTATCGCATCGGCGATCTCATCATATGGAGGTGGGAGTATAAACGAAACGCCAAAGTCATCATCAATAATAATTGAACCATTGTATATTTTCTGTGAAACCGTCAGCTTGATTATATCTGTTATTTCCATTCCGGGGAATATGATTCCATTGTAGCTCCCTTGATAATGAGCATTACATCCAAGTGACAAAATGACACCGTCTTTATCAGTTATGACGGATAAGGTATTATCGACTGTATATGACTTTCGCTCACTCCCGTCAGGTAGGAAGTGTTTTTTAACTGTAATGCTAAATCTGGAGTACATTTCATTAATATATAGTGAAATATTTTCATTTAGAATGATATTACCTATAGAAGCACCCGACACGATCCTAGCGTTAAAATCAATAATGTTAGATACCGTAATATTAAGTGATTTATCGATGTGTACAGATGGATATTTCAAAATTATTAAACCTGATCTTTTAGATACTTTTCACTCTAGACATTTAGAACCGACTGAGAACTGTCGGCTCTAACGCAGATTTAGAAATGGTTACATTGTTAACGTGAACACTAAGAGTCAGGATAGACGACTCTATAATCCTCATCCCTATGAAGCTTAGTCCAAATTCCATCCTTCCACTTCACATCTCCATCTCTTAGTATTTTTTTTATTTTTCTCTCAAAGTCTGGATTAAAAAAATCATTAGATTTTATTTTCACGTCGATCACATGATTATCATCACAAAGAACATCCCCTAATCTATCAACTCTATCTATAACCTCTATATTATAATCATCTAGTTCTGCCTTTGCCACATAGCGGCCCTTATCATCTTCACAAGGAAGTGAAACACCAAACGCCCTTTCCAGCTTAATAAGCAGCACATCAAATGGAATGTCTTCCAATAATAAAATACCTAATTGCCTATTCTCGTTCACAGCCACTCTCCATTTCATGAACATCCGGAACGCCCTAACCTTCTTTGGACGTCGCCTTTTCTAGCCAGATCATCTAACTCATGGGTGTAGAACACTCTAAACCCAAATGGTTCATTTCTTAATCCTGGGAATTTCTGCCTTAACTTCGAATCGATAGACTCCTCTATTGATTTCATCCCCCCAAGCTTAGATGCGCCCCGGCGTCTGTTCCTAAACTCAGGTGAACTCGCTAAGTAATCCGACTTAATAAATCCATCAACATCGAAATCATTCATGTTAATAGGTCTAGCAATCGCAGGATCATGGGACTTACTTATTCCACTTGCAGCACTACCTCTATATCCAACGGTTGCGTTTGGATCTATCTTCTGTATAGCAGGAAGATGTTCCAATAGAATCTCATCAATTTGTTGCTGAAGGCTATTTAAGCCACTAAGTCCTAGAGGATCTATCCATCCCAAAGGATTTGGAGCATATCTATAAAGGTTCAACCCGCCGCGCAGCCCTATCGGA
>NZ_VOSN01000012.1:0-211 GCF_020858655.1 Serratia montpellierensis | reverse complement strand
CGCTTGAAAAGTTTTTTGCATTTAGGGGTTGCGGCCCGCCGAGAACTCCCTATAATGCGCCTCCACTGACCGGGAACAACGACTGACAAGCCGCCGGGTCAGCGAGAAGAAAGCGAAATAAACGCTTGACTATCAGGGCGAAAAGCGTAATATACGCAGCCCGCGCCGATGAGTTTCTCGGCACTGCTCTTTAACAATTTATCAGACAATC
>NZ_VOSN01000011.1:97647-106907 GCF_020858655.1 Serratia montpellierensis | reverse complement strand
TGGCTCGGTCGAGGTGCGTGAGCCACATGGGGCATCTCACTTTTATCGACCGAAAATGTCACTAACGCCTGCAGAAAAACGCTAACTGATCAGCATTGCGCACAACGGCGGGCTTGGCGAGAAGCGCGAGCGGGGGTTAACGCCCTTTTTTCTTGCGCCCTGGCTGGGCAAAGCGCTTGCGGCCGGCCGGTGCAGCGGCTTTGTCGGCGCTTTTGGGGCCGCCGGCGCTCGGTTTTTTCGCCGCGGCGGATTTGGCCGGGGCCTTCTTCGCCGGCTTGGCCTCGGACGAGGAGCCTTCAATCAGCTTGAACAGCTCGATCAGCTCGTCATCGGTCAGATCGCGCCATTCGCCCAGCGGCAAGCCTTTCAGGCCGACGTTCATGATGCGCGTGCGTTCCAGCTTGGTGACCTCGTAGCCGAAGTGTTCGCACATGCGGCGGATCTGGCGATTCAGCCCCTGCACCAGCGTGATGCGGAACACGAACGGCGCTTCTTTCTTCACCTTGCACTTTTTGGTCACGGTGCCCAGCATCGGCACGCCGGCGCCCATGCCGCGAATAAACTCGTCGGTCACCGGCTTGTTGACCGTCACCAGATACTCTTTCTCGTGATTATTGCCGGCGCGCAGGATCTTGTTGACCAGGTCACCGTGATTGGTCAGAAAGATCAGCCCCTGCGAATCCTTGTCCAAACGGCCGATCGGGAAGATGCGTTTGCTGTGGTTGACGAAGTCGGCGATGTTGTCGCGCTCGCCGTCTTCGGTGGTGGTGACGATGCCGACCGGTTTGTTCAGCGCGATCAGCACCAGATCTTCTTCATTGCGCGGTTCGATCAGCTGACCGTTAACCTTCACCACATCGCCGGCAAATACCTGAGCGCCCACGGTGGCGCGTTTACCGTTGATGAAAACGTTGCCCTGTTCGATGTATCGATCGGCGTCGCGGCGTGAGCAGATACCGCTCTCGCTAATGTATTTGTTCAGACGAATGGATGAGTTAGTCAGCATGGGATCTCCGTAAAACGCGGACTATACATTACCCGGATGACGCTGCGAAGCGAATCGTTAAGGCTTCCGGACGTGATTCACGTTAGACGTTAAGGTATAGATTCTTTTTTTAAGCAGGTTAGGATAATAAAACAATTCAGACAGCGATGAGTGAGCATTAGTCGATAGGGAGCCTCTGCGGTATACAGAGCCGCGTATAAGGAATGGGTAGCATGAAAAAATATGTGGTTCTATTCACGGCCTGCTTCCTGGTCGGCTGTCCGGGGCCTGGCGATAAGCTGACTCCGCGCTTCTCCGCCGTCGTCACTGCCAAAGATAACCATGTCTACATTCTTTCTTCTATGAAGGCGGGGGATAATATTCGCTTCGTTCAGATTTATAGCGAATCAGGCGATAAGCTCATTAAAGCTATCGATAATGACGTTTTCTTCGTTGAGCCGGGGAGGTGCATGCCGGTATTCGACTATGCTTTTCGGCCAGGGAAGTGTTATTCCGTCGCCTACGATATACAGACACCCGAAGGTTCGCATTTGATTACCGCCGCATTCATGGTTGTCTCCGACGAACGGGGCAACCTGAGGGTTAACCATTAACGCATGTTCTTAGGTTTAGTTTGTTGGACTGCGTTAGGTTGTAGAATGAAAGGCTATGAAAAAACTTGCCCTGTTGCTCGCTAACGCATTGGCTGTTGTTGGGCTGGCTGTGCTGACAATAAAGCTTTTTCCTGTACCCAGGCTAAACCAGAATCAAACCGCTTGGCTGATTGACGCCAGTGGGTTTTTCCATTTTAACGATACGGAATGGTTTGGTGCGCTCGTTTTTGGCGCGGTTTATCTGCTGGCCGGGTGTCTGGAATGGCTCTTTATCCGCCAGGTTTTTCAGCGGGTGAGCTGCGGGCACCGCCACTAACTCTCATCACCGTTCCTCCACCTTCACCACCCGGGTATTGAGCGGGGTGAGCGTTTGCCCGGCGCTGCCGATCGGCGTCAGGCGCGGGACGGGGCGGCCGCTGTCGCTTTCCACCAGCATTGAGTGCGCCTCTCCCTCGGCGAACAGATGATCTTCCCCCCACTGGCGCAGGCCGACGATCACCGGAAACAGCGCGCGGCCTTTCTCGGTCAGTACATATTCCTGATAGGCGCTGCCGTCTGCGGCGGGCACGATTTCCAGCACGCCGTGCGTCACCAGCGCGCGCAGGCGGGTGGCAAGGATGTTCTTCGCCATCCCCAGCCCTTTTTGAAATTCGCTGAAGCGGGTGACGCCGTCGAAGGCGTCGCGCACGATCAGCAGCGACCACCAGTCGCCAATCACATCCAGCGTGCGCGCCACCGGGCACGGCGCGTCTTCCAGGCTTTTACGTTTCACGGCGGTTATCTCCAGCTGCACATTCTGGTTGCATTATAAAACCTCTGCGCCTAAAGTTCATTGGGTTTAATAATGAAACCAGATAGAGGTGTGCAATGAGCGACAAACTGCTGGATCCTCCCTGTGTGGTGCTGGGGCGCCTGCCGGCATCCCTGGTGCTGCTGTTGGCCGGTGCCAGCGCGTTCAGCGTGGCCAACGTTTACTATGCGCAGCCGTTGCTGGACGCCATTGCCCGTGATTTTTCCATCAGCCTGGCGGCGGTCGGCATGGTGATCTCCGTGACTCAGTTGGGCTGCGCGCTGGCGCTGCTGTTGGTGGTGCCGCTGGGGGATCGGTTGAACCGACATCGGTTGCTGGCGTGGCAGCAACTGGGGCTGATTGGCGCGCTGCTATTGGTGGGCTGGGCGCACAGCGCATCCGGGCTGCTGGTAGGGATGTTGCTGGTGGGGCTACTCGGCACCGCCATGACGCAGGGGCTGATCGCTTTTGCCGCGGCACTGGCGGCGCCGCAGGAGCGCGGGCGGGTGGTTGGTGCGGCGCAGGGCGGAGTGGTGCTGGGATTGCTGCTGGCGCGCACATTGTCCGGTGCGCTGGCGGACGTTGGCGGCTGGCGCACGGTGTATTTTTTCTCCGCCGGGGTGACGCTGGTATTGCTGCCGATCCTGTTGCGCCTGCTGCCTGCGCCGCGCACCGCTCCCAGTACGCTGAGTTATCCCGCGCTGCTGCGTTCAATGCTGACCCTGTTGCTGCATGAGCGCACGCTGCAAATTCGCGGCATGCTGGCGCTGCTGATGTTTGGCGCTTTCAGCCTCTTTTGGAGTTCGCTGGTGTTGCCGCTGAGCCAGGCGCCGTTCAGCTTCAGCCATGCCGCGGTGGGGGCGTTCGGCCTGGTCGGCGCGGTGGGCGCACTGGCGGCGGTGCGCGCCGGGCATCTGGCGGATCGCGGATTGGGGCAAGTGGCCAGCGGCGTGTGTCTGCTGCTGTTGACGCTGGCCTGGTTGCCGCTCGGTTTGCTCGGCAGCGGCCTGGTTTGGCTGGTGGCGGGCATCGTGCTGCTGGATCTGGCGGGCCAGGCGATCCACGTGCTGAACCAGAGCATGATCTTCCGCGCGCACCCGCAGTCGCACAGCCGGCTGGTGGGCTGCTATATGCTGTTTTACGCCGTCGGCAGTGGGCTGGGCGCCTTTGCCGGCACCCATATGTACGCCTGGGCGGGCTGGAGCGGCGTCTGCTGGCTGGGGGCGGGCGTCAGCCTGAGCGCGTTGCTGTTTTGGCGGCTGACGCTGCGCGGGATGCCGCCCTCAGCGACGGCGGTGGAGCAGTGAAAGCTGGAAGCCCAGCGCACCGCACAACTGCTGAGGCGCGGTGAAGCCGCTTTCCGCCAGGAGGAGACGGCTGCGCGCCGCTGCCATCGGGTGCCAGTTGCGGCGGGTGCGTTCGATCACCTCCTGCGCCTGCGCCGCCGAATGCCCGGCGCTTTGCAGCCAATGTTGGTAGTGGCTGGCGGGCAGGCCATCCGGTTGATAGTCGAACAGCAGCAGCGGTGCGGCGGGGGAGAGGCGCTGCGCCAACTGCTGCAGGAAATCCAGTTTGGCGCCATCGTCGGCGATAAAGTGCAGCACCAATGAGCACACCGCCGCATCGTGGCGGGTTTGCGGCGCTTGTTGCAGCAAGGTGGGTTGGAAACTCACCCGTTGTGCATAACCCGCTGCTTCGGCCTTGGCGCGTGCGGCCGCCAGCATGCCGGCGGAGGGTTCCACGGCGCTGAAACGCCAGCTGGCGTTGGCGGCGGCCAGCGCCGTCAGTTCGCTGCCGGTGCCGCAACCGGCCAGCAACAGCGTGGTGTCATTCGGCAGCGTCTGCGCGAGCGTCGCCGTCAGCAGCGCCTGGGCAAACTGATAGCCGGGCACCAGGGTCAGAATGCGGCGATCGTAGTCCGCCGCCGCGGCATCGGGGAAGCGTGTATCCGTTTGGTATTGCATAACCTTCCTTGCCAAGTTCATTGAGAGAGACAAGGAAGGGTATGCTTAAATGATAATGAAATCCATTATCATTAATGAGTTCTGTGACGGGAAAGGCGGCGTTAGCGGGCCGGCGAATGCATCAGGTAATAATCTTCTTCGCCGTCGTTGCCGGTAGAGATGATGCGCCAGCCGTGTTTGCGGTAGAACGCCAGCGCCTTTTCATTCTTCACCAGGCATTTCAGCGAGCCGGTAGCGGTGAAGGTAGCTTCCGCCGCCTGCAGCAGCGCACTGCCGACGCCGCGCGGCGGCTGATGGGGATCGACATACAGGTTATGAATGAAGTTGTCTTCGCGGTAGACGGAGACGAATCCCAGCAGCGTGCCGCCGTCTTCCGCCACCCAAATCGCTTCGCCCAGCGTCGCGCCGTCGAAATCTTCCAACTGATAGTTTGAGGTATCGCGCCAGCCGAACGCCGCCTTGCGCGACGCCAGGTACAGCGTGCGCAGGAAGGGGCGATCGGTCTCTTGGTAGGGTCTTATCTGCATGGCATCTCCCGGTGGTTTGTGCTCACTATAGCGCATTGTGCAGCGTATGCCCGCTGAGCCTATTTATTCGCTTGTTTGTCCGCGCCGCCGCTGGCATGATCCCCTGCAGGGATTAACGCAACGTTGATCACAACCTATTGATTTTCATGACTCGGGGTGCCCTTCTACGTGAAGGCTGAGAAATACCCGTATTACCTGATCTGGATAATGCCAGCGTAGGGAAGTCACGGCCGCCCAGCCGGCGCCGCCTTCTTGAACGCCGGTTGGGAGGAATATGATCGCTCGACCTGATGCACTACCCGGCGCCCGCGCCGCGGCCTGTCTGACCCAATTCCAACAGCGGCCTCCGCTGATCCACTGCCTGACCAACGAAGTGGTGCAATCGCTGACCGCCAACGTGTTGCTGGCGCTCGGCGCTTCCCCGGCGATGGTAGTGGAGCCGCAAGAGGCGGCACAGTTCAGCGCGCTGGCCGACGGCCTGCTGATCAACGTCGGTACCCTCAATGCGCTGCGCGCCGAATCGATGCGGGCGGCGGTGGCCGCCGCCAATCAGGCCGGCAAGCCCTGGACGCTGGATCCGGTGGCGGTCGGCGCGCTCTCCTACCGCACCGCCTTCGCCAAACAGCTGCTGGACGAGAAACCGGCGGCGATACGCGGCAACGCCTCGGAAATCATGGCGCTCAGCGGGTTGCTGGCCAGCGGCCGCGGCGTGGACAGCGGCGACGATTCGCTGGCGGCATTGCCCGCCGCGCGTGAGCTGGCGCAGCGCAGCGGCGCGGTGGTGGCGGTCACCGGCGCGGTGGATTACGTCACCGACGGCCAGCGCGACTGGGCGATCGAAGGCGGTTCCCCGCTGATGACGCGGGTGGTGGGCACCGGCTGCGCGCTGTCGGCGGTGGCGGCGGCGTTTTGCGCCCTGCCGGGCGATCGCCTGGATAACGTGGCGACCGCCTGCCGAGTGATGTCTCACTGCGGTGGCCTCGCGGCCAGGCAGGCCGCCGGGCCGGGCAGCTTTACGCCGGCGTTTCTCGATGCCCTGTATCAGCTGCGTGGGGAGGATCTGTGATGAAACGCATTAACGCCCTGACCATCGCCGGCACCGATCCCAGCGGCGGCGCCGGCATTCAGGCCGATTTGAAGGCTTTCTCGGCGCTTGGCGCCTACGGCACCTCGGTGATCACCGCGCTGGTAGCGCAGAATACCCGCGGCGTACAGTCGGTGTATTACATCGATCCGGCGTTCGTCGCCGCGCAGCTGGACTCGGTGTTCAGCGACGTGCGTATCGACAGCGTCAAGATCGGCATGCTGGCCAACGCCGACATCGTGCAGGCGGTAGCCGAACGGCTGCGCCATTACCGTCCGGAATTCGTGGTGTTGGACACCGTGATGCTGGCGAAAAGCGGCGATCCGTTGCTGGCGCCGGAGGCGGTGGCGTCTATCCGGCGCGAGCTGTTGCCGCTGGTATCGATCATTACGCCGAACCTGCCGGAAGCGGCGGCGCTGCTGGCGTGCGCGCCGGCGGAAGATGAAGCGCAGATGCGCGAGCAGGGGCGGGCGCTGCTGGCGATGGGCTGCCGGGCGGTGCTGATGAAGGGCGGCCACCTGAGCGAAAGCGAGAGCCCGGACTGGCTGTTTACCGCAGAAGGCGAGCAGCGCTTTACCGCGCCGCGCGTCGCCACCCGCCATACCCACGGCACAGGTTGCACGCTCTCGGCCGCGCTGGCGGCGCTGCGCCCGCGCCATGCCGATTGGGCGGCCACGGTGGCCGCCGCCAAGGACTACCTGCAACAAGCGCTGCAACAGGCGGACACGCTGGAAGTGGGGCACGGCATCGGGCCGGTGCATCATTTTCACGCCTGGTGGTGAGTCAACTTTTTGCCGCAACCGTGGTCTGACTAGTTCAGGCCCGGTTTGACGGGCGAAACCTGATTTAACCTAGGGAGAAGGACTATGACGGGACACCAGGCGCTGCGTTGCGCCCTCTTCGGCGCACTGCTCAGCTTCAGCGCGGGCAGCTTTGCCCAGCAGATCGTCACCACGTCGGATTTGATTCAGCAGCCGGGGTATCAGGCCAGCTGGCAAAACATGGTGAAAGGCCAGGCGCGGATGCCGGGCTGGGCGCGCAAGGGCGTCGGCACCTCTACGCCGGCGCAGAATCTGAACTGGAAGGGCAAAGAGTATCTGGTCGGCAACCTGTGCAAGCCGCACGACTGCGGCAACAACTTTTTGATCGTGGCGTTCAGCGCGGACAAATCCCAGGCCTGGGGCGTGCGGGTGGAAGTGGAAGATCGGCCGGAAGCCGTCGATCATCCGAAGAAGTATGCCAAGTACCAGTGGCTCGGCAAGCCGAATGACGACATGAAAGCGCTGCTGAAGCAGCAGTTCGAGAACAATCCCGACTGGAAATGATCTGACCGGGGGCACCGGTGATGGTGCCCCCGGCGTTGATCAGCCGATGCCGGCCTGATGCAGATCGTGCAGGTTGAGCGCCCCCACCAGCACGCCGTCCATATCGACTACCGGAGCCGCGCTGATGTGCTGTTCGTGCAGCGCTTCCAGCGCCTCCCCGGCGCGCCACTGCTCCGGCAGCCGATAGCCGGGGCGGGTGATCGCCGGGCTGAGCGGATCCTGCAGGCTGTTGCCCTTCACCAGCCAGCGGCGCAGGTCGCCGTCGGTGAACACGCCCACCACCCGCTGCTGCGCGTCGCAGACCGCCACTAACCCGAGCCCGGTGCGGCTCAGCTCCAGCATCGCTTCCATTACGTTGGCGCTTTCGCTCACGCGCGGCAGGCGATCGCCGGTGCGCATCAGGTGATGCACGCGGTTCAGCAGGCGCGCCCCCAGGCTGCCGCCCGGGTGCGAGCGGGCGAAGTCTTCCGCGTTGAAACCGCGCTGGCGCATCAGCGCCATCGCCAGGGCATCGCCCATCATCAGCGTGTTGACCGCGCTGGAGGTCGGCGCCAGCCCCATCGGGCAGGCTTCGCGCTCGACGCCGATATCCAGCACGCAGGCGGCGGCCAGCGCCAGCGGCGACTCTTTGCCGCCGGTGACGGCGATCACCGGAATGCCGTTCTCCGCCAGCAGTGGCAGGATCAGATCCAGCTCTTTGGCGCGACCGGAGTAGGAGATGAACACCACCACGTCGTCGGCGCCGATCATACCGAGATCGCCGTGCAGCGCCTCGGCAGGGTGCACGAAGAACGACGGCGTGCCGGTACTGGCCAGCGACGCGGCGATCTTCTTGCCGATATGGCCGGATTTGCCGATGCCGGAAATCACCGCCTTGCCACGGCAGTTCAGCAGCAGTTCGCAGGCGCAGACGAAGTTGTCGTCCAGGCGCGCCAGCAGGCGTTGCGCTTCGGTCAGCTCGATCTCCAGCGTTTCGCGGGCGAAGGCGAGCAGGGCGTTGGCGTTACTCATCGGGATCTCCTACCAGAAGGATATTGATGCCTTTCGCCTGCAGGGCGGCGAGGTAATCGGGGTTGATGTCTCGGTCGGTGATCAGCGTGTCGACGGCGCTGAGTTCGCACACCACGTTCGGGCTCTTGCGGCCGAATTTCGAGGAGTCTACCAACAGAATAATGCGGCCGGCGGCTTCACACATCGCTTTGCTGACGTTATGCACTTCGTTGAAGGTGGTGACGCCGGCGTTGAGATCGACGCCGTCCGCGCCGATAAACAGCTTGTCGAAGCTGAACTGCTGGAACGCCGATTCGGCCAGGCTGCCGTGGAACGAGGCCGATTTTTTGCGGTAGGTGCCGCCGGGCATCAGGATGGTCTGATCGTTGTCCAGCTCCACCAGCGCGTTGACGATGGTCAGGCTGTTGGTCATCACCGTGATGTTATTGAACTGCGCCAGGTGCGGCACCATCTGCAGCACCGTGCTGCCGGCGTCGAAGATCAGCGAGTCCCCGTCGGCGATCAGCGCCACGGCGGCGCTGGCGATGTGGCGCTTTTTCTCGGTATTGATATGGGTTTTGCGGTCGATCGGCTGATCGCCGTCGTCGCGGCTGAGCACCACGCCGCCGTAGGTGCGGATCACCTCGCCTTCTTCTTCCAGCAGGGTGAGATCCTTGCGGATGGTGGTGCCGGTGGTGGAGAAATGCTCGGCCAGGGCGTCCACTGCCGTTTTGCCATGCCGCTGCAGATATTCAAGGATAGCGGCCTGCCGCTGCTTTGGTTTCATCGCGATTCCCGTTCACAAGAGTGGGGCATTTTCCCTCGCTGAATAATTCACTATGAAAGGTAATGCCTTTTAATGTGAAAATATCACGATTTGGGTTCAATCGCTAACGATAGTGCAGACTGGCATGCGCGATCCTCGGGGAAGATCACATCCGGGCGCAAATCCCGCTGATGCAAACCGTGCAATCGAGGCAG
>NZ_VOSN01000011.1:0-97626 GCF_020858655.1 Serratia montpellierensis | reverse complement strand
GCTGCCGCACACCCGCCGATCGGCATCGAAGGCCAGCGCCAGCACCACCCGCGGGCGGAAACGGCCGCCGGAACGGCCGACGCCGACGGCGCCCAGTTGGCACAGGCCGTCGAAGGCGCGATTGAAGCGCTGCAGTTGCCACCAGCCGAAGGCGATTTGCAGCAGCCAGGCCAGCAGCGCGAAGGCGATCAGAGCTTGAGTCATGGGATTCTCCTTAGGCCCCCTTCGGCGGAAGGGGGCGTCGATGGCGTCAGAACATCACCTGGCCGCCGGTGATGTTGATCGACTGGCCGGTGCAGTAAGAGGCCTTGTCGCTGGCGTAGAACAGCAGGGTGTTCAGCACGTCCTGGTAGTCGCAGCCGCGTTTCAGCGGCACCTTGTCGATGTAGTACTGCTCCACCTGTTCCGGCGCGATGCCCAGTTTTTGCGCGTACTGCGGCAGCAGCGACTGGAACATCGGCGACTTCAGAAGGTTGCCAAGCATCAGTGAATGCACGGTAATGCCGTACTCCGCCAGATCGAGCGCCAGCGACTGCGTCAGCCCCACGCCGCCGAACTTGGCGGCGCTGTAGCCGGAGTTGTGCTTGCTGCCGACCTTGCCGGACTTGGAATTGATCTGAATGATGCGCCCGGCGATGCCGTCACGGATCATCAGGCGCGAGAATTCGCGGGCGCAGAGGAAATAACCCACCAGGTTCACCTGCAGCGAGCGATCGAAGTCGCCCAGCGGGAAATCGGTGATCGGCGCCGCCTTGGCGATGCCGGCGCTGTACACCAGCAGGTTGGTCTGGCCGAATGCCCGGTCAACCGCCGTCGCCAGCGCGATCACGCTCTGTTCGTCGGTGGCATCGGCCTGAAAACCGCAGGCGCTGCCTGCGCCAAACGCTTCGTTGATCTGCTGTGCCACCAGATTGGCGTTATCGGCGTTCAGATCGGCCACCGCCACCCGATAACCGGCCTGCGCCAGCCCGTGGGACAAAAAGGCGCCTAACGTTTGGCCGCCGCCAATCACTACAGCTACTTCAGACATGGTCTACTCCTTATGCGATAAATGACAGCGTGCTGCCCAACGGGATATCGGTCGGCGTCGGGCCGGATACGTGGATCGAGCCGGGGAATTCGGCTTCGGCTTCGCCGTCGAAGCGCACGGTGATGTGGCCCAGCTCGCGCAGATTCTGCGTGGCAACGCTGCCGACGGCGGTGATGGCGTAGCGCTGCTGCGCCAGTTCCATCACGCCGCCGACCTGCAGCTCACCGGCGGTCGCGCCGTGGCGGTGGATGAAACAGAACTCTTCGATATCCGCCGGCGCGCCTTCACGGAAGGTGATCAGCATGTTGTCCAGCAACGCGTCGCGGGCGCAGCCGCCGATCTGCGTGATGGTGGTATGAAAAATGGTGTGCATAAACGTCTCCCTGGGAATCAAATTATTGATAAATAAAGGCCGAGGCGGCCCAGGCGATCAACACCGTCGGCGCGCCGGTCAGGAAGCGGCCGACCAGCACCGAGGGCACGCCGACCCGCACGGTGTCCTGCTTGGCTTCCGCCAGCGACAGGCCGACCGGAATGAAGTCGCAGGCGGCCTGCGCGTTGATGGCGAACAGCGCGGGCAGCGCCAGCTGCGGCGGAATATGGCCGAGGCCGATCTGCACCCCGACCAGTACGCCGATCACCTGGGCGATGACCGCGCCGGGGCCGAGGAACGGCGACAGCAGCGGGAATGAGCAGATCAGCGCCAGCGTCACCAGGCCGATCGGGCTGTTGGCCAGCGGCGTCAGGCCGTGAGCGATAAAGTCCCCGAGGCCGGAGGCCATGATGATGCCGATCAAGGCCGAGACGAACGCCATAAACGGCAGGATGGTCTTCAGCACGGTGTCGATGGTGTCGCGCCCGGCCTGGAAGAACACCGCCACCACCGATCCCATGCCCATGCCGACCTTCGCCAGCAGCCCGTCGCTTTGCTCGGTGATCTTCTTGCTGGTGTCGTAGTCGCGCGCCTTGGGCGGCGCGGCAACGGCGGCGGCGGGTTGGCTATCTGCCGCTTCGATTCGGCTGATGTTGTGGTCACGCACGCCGGAGACATAGATGTCTTCGAGGATAAACTGCGCCAGCGGGCCGGACTGGCCGGTGGCGTGGATGTTGACTGTCGGAATGCGGCGTTTCGGATACAGGCCGCAGCGCAGGGTGCCGCCGCAGTCGATCACCGCCACGCCGATCTCTTCTGCCGGCGGCTCGCCCTCTTTGAAACCGTCGACGGCCGGCCAGCCGGTCAATTCGCTGAGGCGATCGACGATCGAAGGCCGGGTGCCGGCGGTGATGTACACCACTTTCTTGCCGGGCTCTATCGGCAGCTCCAGGGGGCCACCCCAGCCGCTGGCGCCTTTTTCAATACGGATATAAGCACTCATGCTGCACTCCACGAATTAAAGTTGCACCTGGCGATCCAGACGGATGCCCATCTTGCGTTCGAACAGGCTGGTGGTCAGATCGGTGACCCAGCCGCGGAAGAAGTTGGTGAACAGCCCCACCAGGAAATAGCTCACCGCCAGCGGGCCGAGCGGCAGGCCGAGGGTGGTCAGGCCGCTGGCGATGCCGAGGTAAACGAACAGCTCGCCGGGGTTGATGTGTGGGAACAGGCCGTTCATCGAGTGGCAGCTGTAGGAGGCCGCCGCGTAGTAGCTCGGCTTGTATTTCTCCGGCATGAAGCGCCCCAGGCTGAGGGTCATCGGGTTGCAGAAGACAAAGGTGCCGATCAGCGGCAGCAGCAGATAACGCGAGACGGGGTTGCCCGCGCAGCGCTGCGCCAATCGTTCGATACGTTCCTGGCCAACAAATTTGATCAGCGCGTTCATGATTACCAACAGGCTGATCAACAAAGGTAAAATGCCGGTCACCATGCCGACAAACACTTCACCGCCTTTCTGAAACAGGCCGATAAACCACTCGGCGCCGTGGGTGATTAGCTCAATCATTATGTTCTCCTGTAATGGACTGATATGGCCTGGAGCGAACGGCGGCTCTGTCGCCATGGGCCTTACAGTAGTCACTTTGTTGGGTTATTTGTTTTAAATAGATCACAATTTGAAAGATAAATATTTTATTTTGAAAGTTTAAAGTGAAAGAAAGAGAAGTTCTGTGGCAGGAGGGGGAGAAAGCGGGCACAAAAAAGCCCGGCGAGCCGGGCTTTGGGACAGACGGTCCGTCACATCAGGCGATAGTGACCTTCTTGTCCAGGTAGGCGTCTTGCACGGCGTTGATCAGCGCCACGCCGTCTTTCATCGATTTCTTGAACGCCTTGCGCCCCAGGATCAGGCCCATGCCGCCGGCGCGTTTGTTGATCACCGCGGTGCGCACCGATTCCTGCAGGTCGTTCTCACCGGCGGCGCCGCCGGAGTTGATCAGTCCAGCGCGGCCCATGTAGCAGTTGGCCAGCTGGTAGCGCACCAGATCGATAGGGTGATCGGTGGTCAGTTTGTTGTAGACGCGATCGTCGGTATAGCCGAATTTCACCGCACGGTAGCCGCCGTTGTTTTCCGCCATTTTCTGTTTGACGATGTCGGCGCCGATGGTGGCGGCGATGTGGTTAGCCTGGCCGGTCAGATCGGCGCTGGAGTGGTAGTCCACGCCGTCCTTGGTGAACGCCGGGTTACGCAGATAGGCCCACAACACGGTGACCATGCCCAGCTCATGCGCGCGCTCGAAGGCGATCGAGATCTCTTCGATCTGGCGGCGCGACTGCTCGGAGCCGAAGTAAATGGTGGCGCCGACCGCCACCGCGCCCATGTTGAATGCCTGCTCGACGCTGGCGTACAGGGTCTGGTCGTACTGGGTCGGGTAGCTCAGCGTTTCGTTGTGGTTGAGTTTGACCAGGAACGGGATCTTGTGCGCGTAGCGGCGCGATACCGACGCCAGCACGCCGTAAGTGGAGGCGACGCAGTTACAGCCGGCTTCAATCGCCAGCTCGACGATGTTCTTCGGATCGAAATACAGCGGGTTGGCGGCGAACGAGGCGGCGGCGGAGTGCTCGATGCCCTGATCGACCGGCAGGATCGACAGGTAGCCGGTGCCGGCCAGGCGGCCGTGGTTGAACAGGGTTTGCATCGAACGCAGCACGCTGTTGGGACGGTTGTTATCGATCATTACGCGGTCGACGAAGTCGGCGCCCGGCAGGTAGAGATTCTCGGCGGGGATAGTGGTACAGCGGTGTTGCAGCAGATCTTCCGCTTCCTTTCCTAGCAACTGCACAATATCAGTCATGATTCACTCCCGATTAAGCTTCTTCATACACCGGCAATGCAAGGGTTTTTGACCACCGGCGAAGTAAAAAAGCGGTGATTGAAGCTGTAAAGCGATACTACCGAACTTGATCCGGCAAGGACAAACAATAGATGCGATTGAGAGGAAATGCCATTTGCGAGGCCAAATACGCGGGGACGATCGCCCCCGGCGCGCTAAGCGATTGATTATTCGATCTCGAACCACTCGGTGTTCTGCAGGGCGATCGGGGTGATAGAGTAGATCATCTCCTGCAGGTGATCGTGGATGGCGCGCTCCGCCGCCTCGGCATCGCGCGCTTTCAGCGCCTCGTAGATGCGGTAGTGCTGCTTGATCAGGCTCTCCGGCGGCGAGACTTCGCTCAGGCTGAGGAAACGCACCCGATCCATGGTGGCCTTGATGGTTTCGATGGTCTCCCATGCCAGCGGGCAGTCGGCGAACTGGGTCAGCAGCTGGTGGAATTCATCGTCCAGCGCCAGAAACTCGCGCGTCTGCCCATTCTGCGCCGCCAGCGCCTGGCGGTGCAGGTTATGCTCCAGCGTCATCAGCTGCGCCGGGGTGGCGCGCTCGGCCGCACGGCGCACGATGGCGCATTCCACTGCCTGACGAATAAAGCGCCCGTCGGCCACGCGCTTGGCGGAGATTTTCATCACGAAGGTGCCGCGCTGCGGCAGGATCTGCACCAGGCCGGCCTCCGCCAGCTTGATAAAGGCTTCGCGCACCGGCTGGCGCGAAACGCAAAAGCGGGTGGAAATCTCTTTCTCGGACAACAGGGTGCCGGGGGGGATGGTGCAGTCGACGATATCCTTGCGCAGGAAGCGATAGATCTGCTGGTTGACCGGGACATTGTTGGTGAGACTGTACGTTTCAGACATGGCGACAATCAGGCATCTGGCTGGAGTTCGAATGCCACCATACTAGCAGATTATTGGTTGAGGGCGGGGGGATAAATCCACCCGCCGGGTAGGGTAACTCAGTGATGCCAATCCTGATATTCCTGCTTGCGCCGCCCCGGCGCGGTTTCCGGCATCAGGCTCAGGCCGATGGCCGACACCACGCCCAGCACCATCATGTAACCCGCCAGCCCGTAGTAGTGGCCGCCGGTCACCTGCAGGATCTTCACCGCCAGCAGCCCCAGAATGCCGCTGCCGATCAGCGAGCCTATCTGCCAGATCAGCGCGATGCCGCTGCAGCGCACGCGGGTGGGGAACAGCTCCGGGAAGTAGGAGGCCTGCGGCGCGTAGCACATGCTGTGGCCGAAGGTCAGCACCACGATCATGGCGATCTGCGTCACCCAGAAACTATCGAGGTTGATCGCCATAAAGAACGGCACGATGCACACCACCTGCAGCAGCGCGCCGGCGATGTACACCGGTTTGCGCCCCAGCCGATCGGAGAGGCGGCCCATCAGCGGAATGGCGAAAATTTCCAGCAGCACCGCCACGATCATCGCCTCCAGCAGAATGCTTTCGTTGAGGTGGTTGGCCTTGCCATAGGCCAGCACGATCACCGTGAACATGGCGAAGGCGCAGGCTTCAATCAGCTTGGCGCACACCCCTTTGCCGATAAGGCCGGGGTAGCGGCGGGCTACTTCCACCACTGGCCGGCTCTCCACCGCCTTGGTGGCGCGGATCTGGGTAAACACCGGCGACTCGTCGATCTTCAGGCGAATAAACAGCCCGACGATCACCAGCAGCAGGCTGAGCAGGAACGGAATGCGCCAGCCCCAGTCCAGCATCTGCGCCGGCGACAGCACGGCGGTCAGCAGCGCGAACAGCCCCGATGGCAGCAGGAAACCGGCGGGCGCGCCGATCTGTACCCAACTGGCGTAGAAACCGCGCCGCGGCGCCGGTGCGTATTCGGCGGTCATCAGCACCGCGCCGGCCTGTTCGCCGCCGACGCCGAAGCCCTGCAGCACGCGGATAAAGATCAGCGCGAGCGGCGCCCAGATGCCGATCTGCTCATAGGTGGGCAGCAGGCCGATGCAGAAGGTGCCGAGGCCGACGATCAGGATGGTGATCACCAGTGCCTTCTTGCGGCCGACCTTGTCGCCGATGTGGCCGAACACGATGCCGCCCAGCGGGCGCGCCAGGAAACCGACCGCGTAGGTGGCGAAGGCCGCCAGCGTGCTGATCAGCGGATCGGCGCTGGGGAAAAACAGCTGGCCGAAGAACAGCACCGCGGCGGTGCCGTAAGCGAAGAAATCATAATATTCGGCGGCGGTGCCGATGGCCGAAGCGCTGGCGACGCGCCGCAGCAGCGGTTGATTGCCGGTATTGACGGCGTTATGCGTGGTGACGGTCATCGGAAACCTCCCGGTCGGTAAGCGGCAGAGCGGCGACGGCGGCTTTGGCCCCCAGGCTCAGCAGTTGATGATAAGCGTGGCTGACGGCGCGGACGAAGTCAGGCGAGTCGGGCAGATCCTGGCCGAAGACGCTGTCGAGCTGCAGCAGCGCCAGGACGCGGGGCCGGCCTTCCTCGCTGCCGGCGACCAACGCGGCGAGGCGCTCGCGCAGCGGATCGCTGATGTTGATCGGCGCGCCTTGCTCATCGCGGCCGCCGACGTAGCGCATCCAGCCGGCGACGCCCAGCGCCAGGCAGTCGAAGCGGCTGCCGCGCGCCAGATGCCAGCGGATCGCGTCCAGCAGCCGCTGGGGCAGCTTCTGCGTGCCGTCCATGGCGATCTGCGCGGTGCGGTGCTTCAGCGCGCGGTTGCGGTAACGCTGCAGCAGCGAGTCGGCATACTGCGCCAAATCGACGTTCGGCACCTGCAGGGTCGGCGCCTGTTCCGCCAGCATCAGGTGACGGGCGGCGTGGACAAAATCCGCATCCTGCATACAGTCGCCGACGTGCTGATAACCGGCCAGATAGCCGAGGTAGGCGAGGAACGAATGGCTGCCGTTCAGCATGCGCAGCTTCATCTCCTCATACGGCAGCACGTCGCTCACCAGCTCGGCGCCGACCTTTTCCCAGGCCGGTCGCCCCTGGGGAAAGCAGTCCTCAATGACCCACTGGCTGAACGGCTCGCAGGCCACGCCGACCTCATCCTCGACGCCGCCCAGCCAGGCGTGCAACTGCCGGCGGGTCTCCGGCGTTACTGCCGGCACAATGCGATCCACCATGGTGGAAGGGAAGGCGACCTCTTGACGCACCCAGTCGGCCAGCGTCGGATCCTGCCGCTGCGCCAGGTCGAGCAGCACCTGGCGCGTGACCCGGCCGTTGGCCGGCATGTTATCGCAGGACATCACGGCGAAGGGCGGCAGCCCGCGTTCACGGCGCAGGCGCAGCGCCGCCAGCAGCAGCCCCGGCGCCGACTGTGGCTGTGCGGGGTGGGCGATATCATGCGCGATCGCCGGGTGTTCCGCCATCAGCCGGCCGCTGGCGGGGTGGTGGCAATAGCCCTTTTCGCTGATGGTCAGCGAGACGATGGCGAGCTCAGGCTGCGTCAGGGCCGCCAGCACCGCCGCCAGCCCGTCGGTTTGCAGGTGCAGCGCCTGGCGCACCACGCCGATGATCCGGCCCCGCCAGCCGTCGTCGTCCATCTCCGCCACCGAGAACAGCAGGTCCTGTTGCCGTAGATCGGCGATCTTTTGCCGGCCGTGCTGCATGCTGATTTCGCAGTAGCCCCAGTCGCTGCCGTGCTCGCTGGCCAGCCTGTCGGCGTACATCGCCTGGTGCGCGCGGTGAAACGCGCCGAAGCCGATATGCACCATGCGCGGTTTCACGCGCTCACGTGCGTAGCCGGGCCGGATAACGGCGGCCGGCAGCCCGCTGTGGTCGGAAAGTCTCATGTTCAATGTCCCTGGAGAGGTAAGCAAAGGGGCGAAGCTGCCCCGTCTGGCGTTAGGGTTTTAAGATTTGCACGCCCGCCGTTGCGCGCGGCGCCTTGATCACCAGCAGCACCAGCAGCGCGCCCAGCGCGGCGACGCCGCCCGCCAGCATAAAGGCGCTGTCGAATTTGCCGGTGTTCTGCACGATGTAGCCGGTGACGATCGGCCCGATGATGCCGGAGACGCTGCCGATCAAATGAATGAACCCGCTGGCGCCGCCGACCCGGGATTTATGCACCACGTCCTGGATGATCGCCCAGTAGAGGGCGCCGGTGATGTAAAGGAAGAAGATCGACACCGACATCAGCATCACCGCCGGCACCACGCTGCTGACGGTACCTGCCAACGCCACGCACACCGCCGCCGCCAGCAGGCTGGTGACCAGCACGATCTTGCGCGACAGCAGCAATTTGCCGGTGATGTTAAAGATTTTGTCGGAAATATAGCCGCCGAGTGCCAGCCCGACGAAGCCGACGATCCACGGGATCATCGTGGTCAGGCTCATCTCTTTGATGTTCAGGTTGTGCGCCTGCACCAGATACGAAGGGAACCAGCTCAGGAAGAAGAACAGAATGTAGTTGTAGCAGAAGAAGGCGAAGGCGGTGACCAGAATGATCGGCTGCTTCAGGTAGTAACCCAGCCCGTGCGCGGCGTCGCTCAGCGCGCTTTCCTCGCCGAGGTTTTCCTGTTTCAACCGCGCGATCAGCGCCCGTTCTTCGGCGCTGGCGCGTTGGCTTTTCGCCGGGTTATCCGCCACCACGAAGAACCACACCAGCATCCAGACGATGCCGATGGCGCAGATGATCATAAACGCCGGCCGCCAGCCGAACGCCAGCGCCAGATAGCCGACGATCGGCCCGGCCACCGCGCCGCCTAATGGCGAACCTGCGCTGAGCAGGCCCATGGCGGTCGCCGCCTGCTTCTTCGGGAACCAGCCGTTGATCATCTTGTTGGCCGAGGCGCAGATCGGCCCTTCGGCCATGCCGAACAGGACGCGTAGGATCAGCATCGAGTAAAAACCGGTGGCGATCGCCGTCATGCCGCAGAAGAGAGACCACAGACCGACCGCCACGCCCAGCACCAGCGTCGGGCCGAAACGGTCGACCGCCAGCCCGCCGACGAAGTTGAAGATGGCGTAGCCGAAGAAGAAGCTGCCGAAGATCAGGCCGAACTGTTCGGCGTTCAGCATCAGATCCTGTTCGATCATCGGCACGGTGATCGACAGCGCCACGCGATCGAGGTAGTTGATCATGTAGACCATGAACAGCAGGAACACGATGGTCCAACGCAGGTTTTTAAACATAAAGCACTCCACTGGGTGTCGTTTTAATCGTGATGCTTCGTTGTTTGCACGGGCGGCGGGGGCCGCCCAATGCCCCGATGCTGCCGTGACGTTACTCGAACTGCAGCAGTACCTTGCAGCAGGTGCGCTGATCCCGCTCGAACATCAGCATCGCCCGTTCGACGTCGTCGGCGGGCACGCAGTGGGTGAGCAGCCGCTCCGGGTCTAGCTTGCCGTCCGCCATCCAGGCGATCACCTGCGGGAAGCGCGCGCTGTTCAGGCGCGAGGAGAAGATCGACAGCTCCTTGCTGGTGATGCCCTGCTGGGTCAGGGTGCAGGCCTCGCCGGAAAAGCCCATGATGCCGATGCGCGCCGCCGGCGAGGCCAGCGCGATCGCTTCCGGTAAAATGGCGGGGTGGCAGGCGGCATCGACGATCAGCGTCGGCTGAATGCCACGCTGCTGGAGCGCCTGCGGCAATGCGGCCTCGGCGTTGTTGAACACTTCATCAGCACCGTTGGCGCGCGCCATGTCCAACCGCTCGGCGATGCGATCGACGACCCACACCTGCTTGACGCCGTACACGCCTTTCAGCGTCTGGATCACCGTGAGCCCCATCGGCCCGGCGCCGTAGATCAGCGCGATGTCGTCGGGGCGCGGTTGCAGATGGGCGGTGATGTTGGCGGCGATGCTGAACGGTTCGATCATCGCGGCGTGGCGATCGCTGATGGCGGGTGGAACCGGGTAGGCGTTGCGCGCCGGCACGCAGGCGTAGTCGCTGAAGCCGCCGTCGCGGTGCACGCCGATCACCTGCAGCGAGGTGCAGACGTTGGGGCGGCCGACCGAACAGGGATAGCAGTGGCCGCAGCTCACCACCGGGTCTACCGAGACGCGTTCGCCGAGGCGGGCCGGATCGACGCCTTCGCCCAGCGCCTCGATCAGGCCGAAGAACTCGTGGCCGATCACCCGTGGGTAGCGGGCGAACGGGTTATGGCCGTGATAGATGTGGACGTCGGAGCCGCAGATGCCGGCGAATTTCACCTTGACCCGCACCTCGCCGGCCGCCGGCTGCGGCAGCGCGCGCGTCTGCAGCGCCAGGCGCCCGGGCTGTTCGATCACGACGCTGCGCATGGTGTTTACCAATTCCATAAGGTGCCATCCTCCAGACGTGCGACCGGCAGGTAGGCCGGTTCATACGGGTAACGGGCCGCCAGCTTCTCATCGAACTCGATGCCGATGCCCGGCTTATCGCCCGGATGCATATAGCCGTCGTCGAACGTCCAGCTGTGCGGAAACACCTCGAGCATCTGCTCGGAATAGCCCATGTATTCCTGCACGCCGAAGTTCGGCACCCACAGATCGAAATGCAGCGCCGCCGCCATGCAGATCGGCGACAGATCGGAAGGGCCGTGGGAGCCGGTACGCACCTGATACAGCGAGGCGAAGTCGGCGATGCGCCGCATGCCGGTAATACCGCCCGCGTGCGTCAGGGTGGTGCGGATATAGTCGATCAGCTGCTCTTCAATCAGCTGTTTGCAGTCCCAGATGCTGTTGAACACCTCGCCGACGGCGATCGGCGTGACGGTATGCTGGCGGATCAGGCGGAAACAGGCCTGATTTTCCGCCGGCGTCGGATCTTCCATCCAGAACAGGCGATACGGTTCGGCGCTTTTGCCGAAGCGCGCCGCTTCAATTGGCGTCAGGCGATGGTGCATGTCGTGCAGCAGATGCTCGTTGAAGCCGAACTTGTTGCGCACCGCGTCGAACAGTTTGGGGGTGAAATCGAGGTATTTTTCCGTCGACCATAGCTGTTCTTCCGGCCAGTCACCCTTGGTGGCCGGCTCATAGGCCTGGCCTTTGCCCTTGGCCATGCCGTAGGTGGTTTTCATGCCCGGCACGCCGCATTGAACGCGGATCGCCTTGAAGCCTTGCTCTTTATGTTTGGCGTAGTCGTCGAGCACCTCGTCGATCGAGTGGCCGGTAGTGTGGCAATACACCATCACCCCCGAACGCGATGCGCCGCCCAGCAACTGATACAGCGGCATGTTGGCGGCCTTGGCCTTGATGTCCCACAGCGCCATGTCGACGGCAGAAATGGCCGACATGGTCACCGGGCCGCGCCGCCAGTAAGCGCCTTTGTAGAAGAATTGCCAGAGGTCTTCGATCCGCTGTGCGTCGCGGCCGATCAGCTGCGGGCAGAGATGATCTTTCAGGTAAGAGGCCACCGGCAATTCACGCCCGTTCAGCGTGGCGTCACCGAGGCCGATGATGCCCTCATCGGTGGTGATCTTCAGCGTGACAAAATTGCGCCCCGGGCAGGTGACGAACACCTCGGCGTTGACGATTTTCATAACCTTCACATCCTGTAGCTGCGGAGAGATAGCGCGAAAATACGCCATGAACTAACTACCATACAAGTATGAATTAATGGATTTGCCGGAGAGGATCACATTTGATCGCGAGCGGAAGCAGATAAACGGGGGGAAGATGCGGGGCGCAGCGGCTGCGCCCGACAGAATTAGCCCAGCAGAGCGCAGTTAGGCGGCAGGCGACATTCGATGGCCTGCGGCAACACTTCGATGCGGAAATGACGGCCTTTGAGCGGTTCGCCGTCGAGGTTGAAGGTGATCTCATGAGGCGCGTCGATCTCGAGCCACGGCAGCGCCGCGCTGAGGATGCTGTTGCTCTCTTCGTCGTTGAACAGGGCAGCGACCAGCGCCGGCAGCAGCTCATCGGCGATCAGCAGGCGCAGCTGCAGCAGGCCGTCGTTGATCAGCGCTGTGGGGCACAGTTCCTGGCCGCCGCCGGCCTGTTTGCCGTTGCCGATACCGATCACCAGCGCGTCGCCGGCCCAGTGGAAGTTCGGCCCGCGGATTTCACAGCGGTCGGCCTGCAGCGTATCCATGCGCAGCAAGCCGTGAACGAAGTAGGACACGCCGCCCAACGCCGCCTTCAGCTTCTCCGGCGTTTCGGTGGTGATGCGGGTGCCGAAGCCGCCGGTGGCCATGTTGATGAAGTAGCGCTCGCCGTTGACCTTGGCCAGATCGATCGGCACCGAGCGGCCCTTGATCGCCAGCTGTAGCGCCTGTTCCGGCGACGGGGGAATATTGCAGGCCATGGCGAAATCGTTGGCGGTGCCGAGCGGCAGGATGCCCAGCGCCGGCCGGTTATGCGCCGGCAGCTGCACCAGCGCGGCGGCCACTTCGTTGATGGTGCCGTCACCGCCGCCGGCGACGACGGTGCCGACGCCAAGCTGTGCGGCTTCCGCGACGTAGCGCGCGGCGTCGCCGTGCTCCCAGGTGACGCGTACGTGCAGCGTTACCTGCTCTTCGCGCAGCCGTGTGACCGCCTGACGCAGTTCTTCGTTGCCGGCGCCCTTGCCGTTGAGAATAAGCAGGGCGGCTGCATGTGAGTGTTGAGGCATTGCCGATCTCCTCCGGCGGAAAACCAAGAATGCCTCAAGATAAACCAGCTGCCGCCGTCAGGCCATCAGAATATTCAGCTAATTCCGCTTATATCCCGCATCGCAGTGAATAGGGTGATGGTACGAATTTATCTGAATTTTGCAGGATAATAAGAGAAGTTTTTATGACGGAGGGATTATTCGCTGTAGCGTTATTTATATATCGATGTGACGTTATTATTCTTATTTAAATGGATAACGGGAAAAGATAATGGAAATAGGCACAGCGAAAAAATAGGCGCACCCATAAAGAAAAAGCCAGCCCAAGGGAGATTGGGCCGGCTAAGGAGGTGGTTCCTAGTATTGCTATGCAAATATTTTCGTTGTTCGTTTTAAGCAGCGTGATAGTAACCAAGCTGCGCGCACATTGATGTGATCCAATTCTAATATTTGCTAAAAATCGCCGCCGAATGACGGCGATTCGTTTTTATGCCACGACGCTATTTTCTTCCGCCAAATTGCGGATCAGCAACGCATAATTGAGATCGATATCCTGCGGGATCGGCAAATAAACGATATGGCCGTTGCCCGGCGCCACCTCAATCGGCTCGCCTTTCTTATTTTGCATGCTTTCGAGGGTGAAGACCACGTTGCCGCCCGGCGTCATCATTTCGACGCTGTCACCGAGTGCGAACTTATTCTTCACGTCGACTTCCGCCCAGCCATCACGGCGCACGCCGGTGAATTCGCCGACGAACTGCTGGCGTTCGGAGAGCGAGGAACCGTAGTCGTAATTCTGCTGCGCTTCGTGCACGTGGCGGCGCAGGAAGCCTTCGGTGTAGCCGCGGTGTGCCAGGCCTTCCAGCGTGGTGAGCAGGGTCGCATCGAACGGTTTGCCGGCGGCCGCGTCGTCGATGGCGCGACGGTAGACCTGGGCGGTGCGGGCGCAGTAGTAGAAGGACTTGGTGCGGCCTTCGATCTTCAGCGAGTGCACGCCGAGCTGCGTCAGACGCTCCACGTGCTGGATGGCGCGCAGATCCTTGGAGTTCATGATATAGGTGCCGTGCTCGTCTTCGAAGGCGCTCATATATTCGCCTGGTTTTTGCGCTTCAGACAGCATGAACACCTTGTCAGTCGGCGCGCCGATGCCCAGCGTCGGCTCGACGGTTTGCACCGGGATCGGCTCGTGCAGGTGCACGATATTGCCGGTGTCGTCCTCTTTGCCTTCTTCAGCCTTATACTGCCAGCGGCAGGCGTTGGTGCAGGTACCTTGGTTGGGATCGCGCTTGTTGATGTAGCCCGATAGCAGGCAGCGGCCGGAGTAGGCCATGCACAGCGCGCCGTGGACGAAGATCTCCAGCTCCATGTCCGGCACTTCGGCGCGGATCTCGGCGATCTCTTCCAGCGACAGTTCTCGCGAGAGGATCACGCGGGTCAGGCCCATTTGCTTCCAGAACTTCACCGTCGCCCAGTTAACGGCGTTGGCCTGCACCGACAGGTGGATGTCCATCTGCGGGAAGGCTTCGCGCACCATCATGATAAGGCCGGGATCGGACATGATCAGCGCATCCGGGCCCATATCGATAACCGGCTTCAGATCGCGCAGGAAGGTTTTCAGCTTGGCGTTGTGCGGGGCGATGTTCACCACCACGTAGAATTTTTTGCCCAGCGCATGCGCTTCGTTGATGCCCTGCGCCAGATTCTCGTGGTTGAACTCGTTGTTGCGCACCCGCAGGCTGTAGCGCGGCTGGCCGGCGTAAACCGCATCGGCGCCATAGGCGAAGGCGTAACGCATGTTTTTCAGCGTTCCGGCCGGGGAGAGAAGTTCCGGTGTAAACATAGTGTGTCTCGGTCTGATTTCAGGTCAGTATACCTCTGTCTTTCGAACTGCAGCGTTGTTGGCTGCATTCGCTCACTCCAGTCACTTGGTTGACCAAGCTCCTGGAGACTCACGAACTTGCCGCCTAGCTGCCGTATGAAAGCCAGTGGGTATATCGCGCCCCAGATGGCGCAGTAAAAGCGGGGGATTGTAGCCGCAGCGCGGCAAGAAATCAGCAGTTAACCAGATTTATTCAAGGGAGATTGATCCCGGTCAAACGGGAAACGCGCGATGGCGGCCACCGCGCGGGCGAAACGAGGGGTCAGGCGCTCAAATCGCGGATATCGGTGGTCGGGCCGTTTTTTATCACCGACTGGATACCGTTTTTGGCGGCGCTTTCGGAGCTGTACATTTCGCTGACGCCGATCACCTGATGGTTCTTGGCCTTCAGCACAAAATAGGGCTGATTGCTGGTGCTGTGTTTCAGTTCAAACTGCGCTTCGTGCGGCGAGTTGGTCTGCACCGAAGCGATACCGTTCTCCGCCGACGCTTTGCTGGCGTACATCTCGCTGGCCAGAATGATCTCGCCGTTACTGGCTTTCAGGTTGAAGTGGTACTGTCCGTTCTTTGCTTTTTTCAGCTCGTAATGACCGATTGCCATGGTTCTTCTCCTGTAGGTTCCGATTCGTGATGTAAGTGTAGCCAATCGCTTGAAAATCGGCGGCTAAACCTCACAGCAGCTTAGTCTAAAAAATGCGCAGTTTTTTTGCGCCGGCGCGGAGTTTTCATCCGAGCAGCCCGGCGCCGCACGGGAAGCTAAGGGAAGGCGTGGTGATTGCGCAGTGCGCCGCATAATGACAATTACGTGGTTTCATCGAGCAGCATTGCGCGTTACCGTTTGCCCGCTACGTAAAGGTGAGTGAAAAGTGAGCGATAGATCTTGGCATCGAAACGCTGCAGGCATATGCTTTGGCCTATGCCTGCTGTGGAGTGTCGAGATGGAAAGAATCGCCAAGCTGTTTAAAAACGGTAGAAATCAGGCGGTGAGGTTACCGGTGGAATTTGAATTTGATACGGATCGTGTGTATATCCGTCGCGATCGGGAGGGAAACGTGATTTTATCCAAATATCCGGCAAAGCCGGACAGCTGGGCACCGCTGCTGAGCATTATCGCCCAAACGCCGGTGCCGCAAGAGTTTCTTGGCGCGGAAGATCGTCAGCAAGGGGTTGCAGAGCGCGATCCTTTCTCAGAGGAAGAGTAGGCGATGTACATGTTTGATACCAATACCGTCAGCCACCTGTTTCGGCAGCATCCGCAGGTGCTAAGCATCATGGAAAAGCTTCCGCCTTCTGCCGTGTGCATTTCCAGCGTAACGGAAGCGGAACTGCTTTACGGTGTGGCTAAACGGCGGAACAAGGCGTTGCAAAGCATGGTCGAGGCCTTTCTGGCCGCAGTGACGGTCTATGCATGGGATAGCGAGGCCGCCCGCTGCTACGGTGAAATGCGCGCGAACATGGAGAGAAAGGGCAAAATCATGGGCGCGCTGGATCAACTGATCGCCGCTCACGCGCAGAGCCGTGGCGCGACGCTGGTGACCAACGATCGCGCATTTGCCATGGTGCCCGGGTTGGCGGTCGAAGACTGGACGCGCTGATTTCCCCCCTAAACCCCATTCACCAGCCGGCAGGGCTCGGCCTCCCAGCGGTAGCCCACGCCGTATACCGAGCGGATAAAAGATTTTTCCCCGTCGATCAGTTCCAGCTTGCGGCGCAGGTTTTTGATGTGGCTGTCGATGGTGCGATCGGTGACCACCCGGTAGTCGTCATACAGGTTGTTCAGCAGCTGCTCGCGTGAAAACACGTTGCCCGGCTGGCTGGCCAGCGTTTTCAGCAGGCGGAATTCCGCCGGCGTCAGATCCAGCAACTGCCCCTGATAGCTGGCCTGGAAACGCGGCTCATCGATGTGCAGCAGGTCATCTTCCCGCGCGCTCTCCTGCGGCCGATAGCTGCGGCGCAGGATGGTTTTCACTCGCGCCACCACTTCGCGCGGGCTGTAGGGTTTGCAGATGTAATCGTCGGCGCCGATCTCCAGCCCCAGCAGGCGATCGATCTCTTCGATTTTCGCCGTCACCATGACGATAGGCACGTCGCTGAAGCGGCGCAGCTCGCGGCACACCGTCAGACCGTCGGCACCCGGCAACATCAGGTCGAGCAAGATCAGCGCCGGCGGATGCTGGTGCACGGTCGGCACCACCTCGTTGCCGTTGGTCAGCCAGCGGGTGGCGTAACCCGCCGCCTGCAGATAATCCACCAGCAGCTGGCCCAGTTTGGGCTCATCTTCAACAATCATGATCTGCACGGGGTGATTCTGAATGTCCATCAGGGCGCCTTATTTTTTATCGGGGTAGCAAATTCTACTGTAATGCGCACGCCGCCTAAAGGCGAATGCTCGGCGCGGATTTTCCCGTCGTGGGCTTCCACGATGTTGTGGCAGATTGCCAGCCCCAGCCCGGAACCGCCGCTGGCACGGTTACGCGAGCCTTCCGCCCGGTAGAAACGTTCGAAAATGCGCGTCAGCTGCTGATCGCTGATGCCCGGTGCGCTGTCCTGCCAGTAGAGGAACAGCCGCCCCGGCTGCAGCTCGGCGCTGATTTCCAGCCGGCCGCCGGCGTCGGTGTAGCGCAGGCTGTTTTCCAGCAGGTTATTGAACAGCTGGTTCAGGCGATCGGGATCGCCGAACAGCGGCGCCTGGGCCGGCAGTTGCGTAACGATCTCCAGCCCTTTGGCGCGGAAGCGTTCGCGGAAGGCGGCGACGGCGATCTGCAGCAGGTGCACGCAGTCCACTGACGATTTGCGATAGGCCAGCGCACCGAGATCGGAAAGCGACAGCTGGTGCAGATCGTCGACCAGTTTAGTCAGGGTAGACACCTCGGCCTGCAGAGAACTGAGCGCTGCCGGCGTCGGCTGGCGCACGCCGTCCTGCAGCGCCTCCAGCTCGCCGCGCAGCACCGCCAGCGGCGTGCGCAGCTCGTGCGATACGTCGGCCATAAAGGCGCGGCGCATCTGTTCGTTTTTTTCCAGCGAGGTGGCCAGCTGGTTGAAGTCGTGCGCCAGCCGGCCCAGTTCATCCTGGCTGCTGACCGCCACGCGGGTGGTGAAATCCCCCGCCGCCAGGCGGTGGGTGCCCGCCACCAGGCGCTTGACCGGGGCCAGCATGCCGCGTGACAGCAGCCAGGTCACCGCCGCCGCCAACAGGGTGGAGAGCGCGACGATAATCCAGCTGGTGCGCCGCTGCTGGCGATCGAAGTTGATGTCGGTATTGCGCGTCAGGCGCTCGACCGGGGTGGTGAGCACCCAGCCGACGATCTCGTTGTTGTAGCGGATCGGGTGGCGAGGTCCCTCTTTCGGCAAGGGACCCGAATGCCCGACCAGCCGATTGAACTGGCTGTCCACCACCCAAAACTGGGTGCGCCAACCCTTGGGCGGCAGGTTGTGGCTGCTGTCGCTGTTCTGCTCGAACGAACGCATGATTTGGTAGACCACCTGATCGTTGTTGCGCAGGAATACCCAGTTGCCGTGGTGGCTGTACTGTTCCTCCAGCGCTTCGCTCAGCATGTTGATGCGCTGTTCGTTACTGCTCTTGATGTAGTCGATAAAGCCGCGCTCAAAGCTGACGCGCACCCCCCAATGCATGGTGATTAACACCAGCATACAGGCGGCGAAAATGGCCAGGAACAGCTTCCCGGTAATGCCTATCTTCATTGCAACCTCGTTGAGCCGGTTCCCGGCTCTTTGGTCAGCGTGCGGTTGGGCGCGCTATCGGCCGGCACGCGCGCGAAGGCCAGCGCGGGCAGGGCGATAATCAACGCCATACAGCAGTAGCTGTAAATAAATGCGCTGTGGATGGCCGGGCTGTCGGCCACCACCTGGTGATGGGCGAAGCTGCCGATCAAAATGCCGGCAACGCTGACGCCGAGGCTCATCGACAGCTGCATGACCATCGACAGCAGGCTGTTGCCGCTGCTGGCCAGCCGGTCCGGCAGATCTTTCAGCGTCAGGGTGTTCATCGCCGAGAAGCGCAGCGAGTTGACCATCCCCTGGAAGAACAGCACCACCGGCAGCAGCCACAGCCAGCCGAGCATCGCCACCAGCAGGAAGCTCAGGCTGACCAGCGCCAGCAGCAGCGTGGCGGCCACCAGCACGTTGCGGTAGCCGAAGCGATTGACCACCTGCACCACGATGCGCTTCATGCCCATGCTGCCGATGATCATCGGGATCATCATCAGCCCGGCGTGGAACGGCGTGAAACCCATGCCCACCTGCAGGAACAGCGGCGTCATGAACGGCAGCATGCCGCTGCCGATGCGCCCCAGCAGGCTGGCCAGCAGCCCGATCTTGTAAGTCGGGGTGCGCAACAGCCGCAGTGAGAACAGGGCGCGGCTATTGCCGTAGGCATGCCAAACATACCCCAACAGCGCCGCTACGCCCAGCGCCACCAGGCCGGCGATGGCGCTGCCGGACAGCCCCATGCCTTTGTGGCCGTCGAGCGCCAGCGTCAGCGACGCCATGCCGATCGCCAACAGGATAAAGCCGCTGACGTCGAAGCGTCGGGTCTGCATTTGGTAGTTGGGCATCAGCAGCAGCGTGGCGATGGCGCCCACGATGCCTACCGGAATATTGATCAGGAAAATCCAGTGCCAGCTGGCGTATTGCACCAGAAAGCCGCCCAGCGCCGGCCCCATCAGCGGGCCGATCTGGCCCGGCAGCGTCACGAAGGTCATCGCTGCCATGTACTGTTCGCGCGGCACGATCTTCATCACCGTCAGACGGCCGACCGGCACCATCATCGCGCCGCCGACGCCCTGAAGCACACGCGAGGCGATCAGTTCGTTCAGGGTTTCCGAACGGGCGCAGAGAATGGAGCCAAGGGTGAACAGCACGATGGCGCTGAAAAACACCCGCTGTACGCCGACCTTGTCCGCCAGCCAGCCGCTGGCCGGCAGCGTTACCGCCACCGTCAGCACATAGGAGACGATCACCGACTGCATGCGCAGCGGGTTCTCCCCCAGGCTGGCGGCCATCGAGGGCAGGGCGGTGTTGACGATAGTGGTATCCAGCGTCTGCATAAAGAAGCCGAACGCCACTATCCAGAGTTGCCAGCGTACCGTGGCGGTGTGTTTCATCAGCATCGGTCGGCCATTAATGGGGCAGTGGGGCCAGTTGCTTACTGCGGCGGAACTTCGCCTGCAGCCGGTCGAAGTAAAGATAGACCACCGGCGTGGTGTACAGCGTCAGCAGCTGGCTCATCACCAGACCGCCGGCGATGGTGATGCCGAGCGGCTGGCGCAGTTCGGCGCCATCGCCGCTGGCCAGCACCAGCGGCAGCGCGCCGAACAACGCCGCCAGCGTGGTCATCATGATCGGCCGGAAACGCAGCAGGCTGGCCTGGAAAATCGCCTCGCGGGCGCTGATGCCGCCGTTGCGCTGCGCTTCGAGCGCGAAGTCGACCATCATGATGGCGTTTTTCTTCACGATACCGATCAACAGCATGATGCCGATCAGCGCGATCAGGCTGAACGGCGCGCCGAACAGCTCGAGCGCCAGCAGCGCGCCCACGCCCGCGGAAGGCAGCGTGGAGAGGATGGTCAGCGGATGGATATAGCTCTCGTACAGCACGCCGAGCACGATGTACACCGTGGCGATCGCCGCCAGGATCAGGATCACCTGCGATTTCAGGGTATCCTGGAACACTTGGGCGGTGCCGGCGAAAGCGCCGCGTACCGTGGGCGGCACGCCGAGCTGGGTCATGGTGCGGGTGACGGCGTCAGTGGCGTCTCCCAGGCTGACACCGAGCGGCAGGTTGAACGAGATGGTGGAGGCGGCGGACAGACCCTGGTGATTCACCGCCAGCGGCGTATTGGCCGGCTGCCAGTGCGCGAAGTAGGAGAGCGGTATCGCCTTGCCTTCGCTGTTGATGATGAACATTTTGTCCAGCGAACTCACGTCCTGGGTGTAGGGCGGCGCCACTTCCATCACCACCTTGTATTGGTTGAGCGGCTGATAGATGGTCGAGATCTGGCGCTGACCGAAGGCGTTGTTCAACAGGTTGTTGGCGTCGGACACCGAGATGCCGAGGCGGGACATGGTGTCGCGATCGTAAATCAGATCCATCTCCGAGCCTTTATCCTGCTGATCCGAGTTGACGTCCGCCAGCTCCGGCAGGGCGGCCAGCGCGGTGCGGATTTTCGGTTCCCAGGTGCGCAGGGCGCTCAAATCGTCCGACAGCAGCGTGTACTGGTAGCTGGCGTTGGCCTGCCGGCCGCCGACGCGGATATCTTGCACCGCCATCAGGAACAGACTGGCGCCGGGCTCTTTTGCCAGCTTGGTGCGCAGGCGGGCGATCACCTGCTGCGCGCTGTCCTTACGTTCGGACAGCGGCTTGAGCGAGATGAACATCGAGCCGCTGTTGGTGCGCGAGCCGCCGGTAAAGCCGGTGACGTTATCCACCGCCGGATCGTCGCGCACGATGGTCATGAAATCCTGCAGCTTTTGGCGCATCGCCTGGAACGAGATGCTCTGATCGGCCTGAATGGAGCCCATCAGGCGGCCGGTATCCTGTTCCGGGAAGAAGGTTTTCGGGACGCTGATATACAGCCAGACGTTCAGCGCTACCGTCGCCAGCAGGATCGCCAGCACCCAGCGGGCATGATCGAGCACCCAGTGCAGCGAGCGGCCATAGCCCTGCTGCAGTTTCAGCAACAGCTTGCCGAAGCCGCGCACGCGCTGCTGCGCACGTTCCGTTTGCGGGCGCAGCAGGTAGGCGCACATCATTGGCGTGAGCGTCAGCGAGATGATCAGCGACAGCCCGATAGACACCGACAGGGTAACGGCGAACTCGCGGAACAGGCGCCCCGGCAGCCCCTCCATCAGCAGCAGCGGAATGAACACCGCCACCAGCGACATGCTCATCGAAAGCACGGTAAAGCCGACCTCGCGTATCCCTTGCAGCGCCGCCTGCAGCGGCTTGATGCCGGCTTCCACGTGGCGGGAAATGTTTTCCAGCACCACGATGGCGTCGTCCACCACGAAGCCGGTGGCGATGGTCAGCGCCATCAGCGACAGGTTGTTGAGGCTAAAGCCGCACAGATACATGGCGGCAAAGGTGCCGATCAACGACACCGGCACCGCGACGGCGGGGATCAGCGTGGCGCGGCCGGAGCGCAGGAAGGCGAACACCACCAGGATCACCAGCGCGATGGCGATGACCAGCGATTGCTCCACTTCCGCCAGCGAGGCGCGAATGGTCGGCGAACGATCCTGCGCGATGTTCAGCTTGATCGAGGCCGGAATGCTGGCCTGCAGATCGGGCAGTTCGGCGCGGATGCGATCGACGGTGGCGATGATGTTGGCGTCCGGCGAACGGCTGACCACCAGCAGGATCGCCGGTTGGGCGTTGGTCATCCCGGCGTTGCGCACGTCCTGCACCGAGTCGATGACGTTGGCGACGTCGCTCAGCCGGACGGCGGAGCCGTTGTTGTAATGCACGATCAGCGGCTTGTAGCCCTCGGCCTTCTTGATCTGGTCGTTGCTCTGGATCTGCCAGCGCTTGTCCTGGCTTTCGGTCGAGCCGAGCGGCGTGCGCAGGTTGGCGTTGCTGATGGCCTGGCGCACGCTGTCCAGCGAGACGCCCTGGTTAAACAGCGCGGAAGGGTTCAGCTCCACCCGCACCGCAGGCAGCGAGCTGCCGCCGACGGTGACGTCGCCGACGCCCTCGGTTTGAGCGATCTTCTGCGCCAGCTGGGTGGAGGCGAAGTCGTAAAGTTGCCCCTGGCTGTAGGTGTCGGAGGTGAGCGTCAGGATCATGATCGGCGCGTCCGACGGGTTCATCTGCCGATAGGTGGGTCGGCTCGGCATGCCGGAAGGCAACAGGCTTTGTGCGGCGTTGATCGCCGCCTGCACGTCGCGCGCGGCGCCGTTGATGTCGCGGCTGAGATCGAACTGCAGGACAACGCGGGTGCTGCCGAGCGAGCTCATCGAGGTCATTTCGTTAACCCCGGCGATGCGGCTGAGCGCGCGCTCCAGCGGGGTGGCGACCGAGGTCGCCATGGTTTCCGGATCGGCGCCCGGCAAAGTTGCGGTGACGGAGATTACCGGGTAGTCCACCTGTGGCAGCGGCGCGACGGGCAGCAGGCTGAAGCCCAACGCGCCCGCCAGCGCAATCGCCAGCGTCAGCAGGGTGGTGGCCACCGGCCGGAAGATAAACAGCGAGAAGAATTTCACGGTGTCTCCCGCGCTTCGTCTTTTTTGGCGTGGGTATTGCGCGCCAGTTTATCGAACAGCAGGTAGATCACCGGGGTGGTGAACAGCGTCAGCATCTGACTCATGATCAGGCCGCCGACCATGCAGATGCCGAGCGGCCGGCGCAGCTCCGCGCCGACGCCGGTGCTGAGCATCAGGGGCAGCGCGCCGAGCAGGGCGGCCAGCGTGGTCATCAGGATCGGCCTAAAACGCAGCAGGCAGGCCTGATAGATGGCGTCATAGGGCTTCATGCCCTGCTCGCGTTCGGCGGCCAGGGCGAAGTCGATCATCATGATGGCGTTTTTCTTCACGATGCCGATCAGCAGGATGATGCCGATGATGGCGATCACGTCCAGTTCGCTGCCTGCCAGCATCAGCGCCAGCAGCGCGCCGACCCCGGCGGTCGGCAGGGTGGAGAGGATGGTCACCGGATGAATGAAGCTTTCATACAGCACGCCCAGCACGATATACATCGCCACCACCGCCGCCAGGATCAGCCACAGCGTGCTGCCGAGCGCCGCCTGGAAGGCCAGGGTCGCGCCCTGGAATTTGGTGGTGATGTCTTTCGGCATCGCCAGGGTCTTCTCGACCTGGGTGATGGCGTTGACCGCTTCTTCCAGCGAATAGCCCTCCGCCACGTTGAAGGAGACCGTGGTCGACGGGAACTGATCGAGATGGTTGATCGCCAGCGGCCCGTTGCGCTGTTCTATTTTGGCGATGGTATTCAGCGGCACCACGGCGCCGCTGCTGCTGGTCAGCCGGATGTCGTTCAGCGCCGCCAGCCCCGGCGTCGCCTGCACGTCATGCTCCAGCACCACGCGGTACTGGTTGGCCTGGGTATAGATGGTGGAGATCAGGCGCTGGCCGAAGGCGTTGTATAGCGCGCTGTCCACGTCGCTCATCTGGATACCGAGGCGCGAAGCCGAGTCGCGATCGACGTTGATATAGGCCTCCAGCCCCTGATCCTGCCAGTCGCTGCTGACGTCCTGCAGTTCAGGCGTCTGTTGCAGTTCGTCGACCAGCTGCGGCACCCATTGGCTGAGCTGCTCGAGGGACATCGCCTGCAGGGTGAACTGGTACTGCGTGCGGCTGACCTGGGTATCGATGGTCAGATCCTGCACCGGCTGCAGGTAGAGCTTCAGGCCGGGCAGCGTCGCCGCTTTTTCCTGCATCCGGTCGATGATGCTTTGCAGGCTGCCGCTGCGTTCGCTCAACGGTTTCAGGTTGATCTGCAGCCGGCCGCTGTTGAGCGCGGCGTTAGTGCCGTCGACGCCGATAAACGAGGTCAGGCTCTCTACCGCCGGATCTTGCAGCACCTGCGCGGCGACCTGCTGTTGCAGTGCCGCCATTTTGCTGAACGATACCGACTGCGGCGCTTCCAGCGTGCCCTGGATCAGGCCGTTATCCTGGATCGGGAAAAAGCCCTTGGGGATGAACAAATAGAGCAGCACGGTGATCGCCAGGGTGCTCAACGCCACGCACAGCGTCAGCCACTGGTGGGCGAGCACCACTTTCAGCCAGCGGCCGTAGCCGGCGATCACGCGTTCGAAGAAGCGCTCGGAGGCAGCGGAGAAACGGTTCTGTTTGTGCAGCGACTCGTGGCTCAACAGGCGGGCGCACATCATCGGCGTCAGCGTCAGCGACACCACGGCGGAGATCAGAATCGCCACCGCCAACGTCACGGCGAACTCGCGGAACAGGCGGCCGACGATGTCGCCCATGAACAGCAGCGGGATCAGCACCGCCACCAGCGAGAAGGTCAGCGAGATGATGGTGAAGCCGATTTCACCGGCCCCTTTGAGCGCGGCGTCGAGCGGTTTTTCGCCTTTCTCGATGTAGCGCGAGATGTTCTCGATCACCACGATGGCGTCGTCCACCACGAAGCCGGTGGCGATGGTCAGCGCCATCAGCGTCAGGTTGTTGATGGAGAAACCGAGGAAGTACATGGCGGCGAAGGTGCCGACCAGCGACAGCGGCACCGCCACGCTGGGGATAATGGTTGCCGGCACGTTGCGCAGGAACACGTAAATCACCATCACCACCAGCGCGATCGCCAGCAGCAGCTCGAACTGCACGTCGCTGACCGAGGCGCGAATGGTGGTGGTGCGGTCGGTCAGCACCTTGACGTCGACCGACTTGGGCAGGCTTTTAATCAGCGTCGGCAACATTTCGCGAATGCTGTCGGCGGTGGTGATGACGTTGACGCCGGGCTGGCGCTGAATGTTCAGCACGATCGCCGGCTGCTTGTTGGCCCAGGCCGCCAGCCGGGTGTTTTCCGCACCCTGTTCGACGGTGGCGATGTCCTGCAGGCGGATCGGCGCGCCGTTTTTGTAGGCGACGATCAGCCGCCGGTACTCATCGGCAGATTTCATCTGATCGTTGGCGGACAGGGTGACCGAGCGGGTCGGGCCGTCCAGACTGCCTTTGGCGGAGTTGACGTTGGCGGCCGTGATGGCGGTGCGCACGGTTTCGCTGTCGAGTCCGTTGGCCGCCATCGCCGGCGCGTTGAGCTTCACGCGCACCGCCGGGCGCTGGCCGCCGGAAAGGGTAACCAGGCCGACGCCGGTCACCTGGGAAATCTTCTGCGCCACGCGCGTTTCCACCATGTCTTCCACCTGCGTCATCGGCATGGCGGTGGAGGTGACGGCCAGCGTCAGGATAGGCGGATCGGCGGGGTTAACCTTGCTGTAGATCGGCGGGTAGGGCAGATCGGTCGGCAGCAGGTTGGTGGCGGAGTTGATCGCCGCCTGCACCTCCTGCTCGGCGACATCCAGCGACAGCGCCAGCTGGAACTGCAGGGTGATCACCGAGGCGCCGCCGGAGTTTTGCGACAGCATCTGTTTGAGGCCGGACATTTGCCCGAACTGGCGCTCCAGCGGCGCGGTGATGGCAGAGGTCACCACGTCCGGGCTGGCGCCGGGGTACAGCGTCACCACCTGAATGGTCGGATAATCGACCTCCGGCAGGGCGGAAACCGGCAGCGCGCGGTAGCCGATGATCCCCGCCAGCAGGATCGCCACCATCAGCAGCGTCGTGGCGACCGGGCGCAGGATAAACAGACGGGACGGCCCGCCGCCGGGGTTCGGCGTCATCACCTGCATCAGGCTTTCTCCCGCTTGGCGTGCGGTGTGGCGTTGCCGCCGGCCGCCGGGGTCTGCGGCGTCACCACCTCGACCTTCATGCCCTCCGTCAGTTGATCGATGCCGTCGGTCACCACACGCTGCCCGGCGTTCAGGCCGCTGGCGATGACCACGTTCTGGCTGTCTTCAATGCCGATGGTGACCAGGCGTTTGCTGACCTTGTTCTCATCGTCCATCGTCCAGACGAAGTTGCCTTCGTTGCCCATTTGCACCGCGGCGGTCGGCACCACGATGGCGTTTTGCAACGTGGCGACTTTCAGCCGCGCATTGACGAACTGATTGGGAAACAGCGCATCGTCCTGGTTGGCGTACTGCGCCTTCAGCTTGATGGTGCCGGTGGTGGTGTCTATCTGGTTGTCCAGGCTGAGCAGGTTGCCCTGCGCCAGCAGAGTCTTGTTGGTGCGCCCCCAGGCTTCGACGCTGACCGGCCCTGTTTTCTGTGCCTTCATGATTTCGCTGATGTTGCCTTCCGGCAGGGTGAACACCACCTCGATCGGGTGCGTTTGCGTGATCACCACGATGGCCGTGGTGCCGCTGGTGATGTAGTTGCCCATATCGACCTGCTTGAGACCCACGCGACCGGAGATCGGCGCGATGATTTTGCTGTAGGTCAGCTGCAGCTGAGCGCTGTCCACCGCGCCCTGATCGGCCTTGATTGACCCTTCGGTCTGCTGCACCAGTGAGGCCTGCGTATCCAGCTCCTGGCGGGAAACCAGGTTGGTTTTCACCAGTTGCTGATAGCGCGCCAGATCGCGCCGGGCGTTGGCCAGCGTTGCCTGGTCTTTCGCCAGCTGCCCTTGCGCCTGCGTCAGCTGCACCTGGAAGGGCCGCGGATCGATCTCTGCCAGCAGATCGCCGGCTTTCACCTGTTGCCCTTCAGTGAAGTGCAGCGTCATCAATTGGCCATCGACCCGGCTGGTGACGGTAACGGTATTGGCAGCGGTGACGGTGCCCAGCCCGATCAGATAGCTTGGCACCGATTGCTGCGTGGCCGTGGCCACCTGAACCGGCGACAGATTGCCGCGTCGTTTGCCGCCGGCCGCCCCTTTGCCTCCACCGGCAGGACGGGCAGCCGCCGGTGTTTCAGCGGCCGGCGGTGCGGTATTGAAATGGCGCCAAATCAGTACGGCGGCAATGGCCACGATGGCGACAACCAGCAGGCGCAGCATCAGGGAACGACGTTGGGGTTTTGCATTCATGGCGGCGAAAATTCTCTCCAAAGGACAAGCGTGCGGGCACGCGTTGCCACAAAAATAGCACTCCTTACAGAATACTAGTTTAGCTAGCCAAAGCGGCATAAAAATGAAGGAAATAAGGAGGAACCGTCAGCATTTTCCGAATAAGTTAACGATTGTTGCCTGCTATGTTTATAAGCGTTGGCTTTTAACTTATAGCCAATGTGTTTTAACGACTTTCTGCATTCAGAGCTAATAATTAACGAGCAAATCATTTAACCCATGGAGCCTTATAATGAGCAAGAAACAACTGGGCCGTTCGGGCATTCAGGTGCCGGCGTTGACCTTCGGCGGCAACGTGTTCGGCTGGACGGCGGATCAAGCGACCTCTTTCAGCCTGCTGGATGCGCTGGTGGACAATCAGCTCAACTTTATCGACACCGCCGATGTCTATTCCAGCTGGGCGCCGGGCAACCGGGGCGGCGAATCGGAAACCGTCATCGGCGAATGGCTCAAGAAGAGCGGCAAGCGCGACCAGGTGATCATCGCCACCAAGGTGGGCAAACCGATGGGCGAAGGCAAACAGGGGCTGTCGCCGCGCTATATTCAGCAGGCGGTGGAAGATTCGCTGCGCCGCCTGCAAACGGATTATATCGATCTTTATCAGTCGCACGATGATGACCGCGATACGCCGTTGGAAGAGACGCTGGCGGCGTTCGATGCGCTGATCAAGGCCGGCAAGGTGCGGGCGATCGGCGCCTCCAACTATCAGGCGGATCGCCTGGAAGAAGCGCTGCGGGTGAGCGAAAGCAACGGGCTGGCGCGTTATGAAACCCTGCAGCCGGAGTACAACCTGTATGCGCGTGAAGGGTATGAAGCCGAGCTGGAAGGTGTGGCGCAGCGCCATGGCCTCGGGGTGATCAATTTCTTCGCGCTGGCCAGCGGCTTCCTGACCGGCAAATATCGCAGCAAAGCGGACGAGGGCAAAAGCCAGCGTGGCGATCGCATCGTCGAACGCTACCTTAATCCGCGCGGCTTCCGCATTCTGGCGGCGCTGGATCAGGTGGCGGGCAAGCACGGCAGCTCCCCGGCGCAGGTCTCGCTGGCCTGGCTGATAGCGCGCCCGAGCATCACCGCGCCGATCGTCAGCGCGACCTCGTTGCCGCAGCTGGATGAGTTGGTCAGCGCCACCCAGCTGACGCTGGATGCGGACGACATTCAGGCGCTGAACGACGCCAGCGCCGAGTAGGGGGCGTTACCCGGCGGCGATTTTGCTCTATGCTGAAGGGGTCAACATGGCCCATTCAGGAAACCGCAATGTCTGGTGATACCATCAACGACCTCGCGACGCTGGAACAGCTGTACGGCAAACCCGCCGCGCCCTCGGTTTTTAAAGAAGTCAGCTATATCCACCCGGCGTACCGCCCGTTTATCGAGGCGGCGCCGTTTGCCGCGCTCTCAACGGTCGGGCCGGACGGCATGGATGTCTCACCACGCGGCGATCCGGCCGGTTTTATCCATATCGAAGACGAGAAAACCTTGCTGCTGCCGGACCGGCGCGGCAATAACCGCATCGATAGCCTGCGCAATATCCTGCACGACAACCGGGTAGCGCTGCTGTTGCTGATCCCCGGCATCGGTGAAACGCTGCGGATTAACGGGCGGGCGGAGATCGTGGTGGCGCCGGCGGTGCTGCAACGCTTCGCCCACCGCAATCAGCTGCCGCGTTCGGTGCTGCGGATTCGGGTGGAGGCGGTGTTCTTCCAGTGCAGCCGGGCGATCTTGCGTTCGGGACTCTGGGAAGAGGGCAGCCGCCTCGAACGTTCGGCGCTGCCCAGCCCCGGCCATATTTTGGCCGCGGTGAGCCAAACGCGCTTCGACGGTGAGGAGTATGACAGCGCGTTGCCGCAGCGACTGAAGGATACGCTGTATTAATCGCCGTGGCGGTCGCGCCACGTTTGCCGGTTCAGCCGGTACAAGACGTGCTTTTGCAGCGGATGGCCCGTCGGCAGGCGCGGGTGCAGGAAGGTTTCGCCGTCAAACTGCATACCGATGCGCGTCATTACCCGGCGCGACGGCTGGTTATTTTCGGCGGTGAAGGACACCACTTCCGGCAAGTGCAGCGTGTCGAAGGCGCACGCCAGCACAGCGCGTGCCGCTTCAGCGGCGTAGCCGTTGCCCCAGTGGGCCGCCGCCAGCCGCCAGCCAATCTCTACGCAGGGGGAGCAAGGCAGATCGTCGCCCGGCCGCGCCAGCCCGACAAAACCGATAAAAGGCGCGCCGCCTTTCACTTCCACCGCCCATAGCCCCCAGCCATGTTGTTGCATGAAGGCGCGGATGCGTTCGGCCTGCGCGTGGCTTTCCTCGGCCGTCATCGTCGCCGGGAAATAGCGCATCACCTGCGGATCGGCGTTAAGCGCGGCGAAGGCCGGCAGATCGTCGTCGCGCCAGGCGCGCAGCCGCAGCCTGGTGCTGTCGAGGGTAAGGATGGTTGACATGATGCATAGCCTCCAATGAGCAAGGGCGCGGCGAACCGCGCCCTTGGGCTGTCAACGGAACAGCGTTTGCGCCCAGCGCGCCAGCCCGGCGGTGACCGAGCCGAAGTCGTTGCCGCCGACGATCGGAATGCCCGGCAACTGCTGTTGCAGCGCGGCGCGCAGCAGCGGTGAGCGCGCGCTGCCGCCGGTCAGGTAGATCACCTGCGGTGCGGTCTGGCTGCTGGCCAGCGCGGCGCTGACCTGCTCCTGAATGCGCATCAACGGCTGCGAGATGGCGTCGGCGAGCTGAGCCTGACTGATGCTCTCCGCCAGATCGGCCTGCACGAAGCTGAGCGGCGCGCTGATGGCCGTTTGGCCGGACAGGGCTATCTTACTCTCTTCGGCCGCGCGCACCAGTCGGTAGCTCAGGCGCTGCTGGTACACTTTCAGCAGGCGTTTGACCTTTTCCGGCTCCGCCGCGTCGAGGATCAGATCGCGCAGCACGCGGCCGTTGGCGGCGCTGTAGAAGTCGTTTTGCGCCGGCACGTCGTTGGTCGCCACCGCGTTCCAGTAAGGCAGCGCTGGCAGGGCGATGCCTTTCCCGGTTTCGCCGCCCAGGCCGAACAGCGGCATCAGCTGTTTGAAGGCCAGCATGATGTCCAGATCGTTACCGCCGACCCGGCAGCCGCTGTGGCCCAGCAGGCTCTGCTGACGATCGGCGCGGTCGCGCCACTGCGGCCCCATCAGCAGCACCGAGCAGTCGGTGGTGCCGCCGCCGATGTCCACTACCAGCACTGTTTGTTCTTCGCTCAGCGTCGCCTCGAAGTCCAGCCCGGCCGCCACCGGCTCGAACTGGAATTCAATGGCTTTGAAACCGGCGCGTTCGGCGGCGCGCTGCAAAATGCCCTGCGCCTGCCGGTTGGCTTCGTCGCCGCCGATGCCCTGGAAGTTGATCGGCCGGCCGATCACCGCCTGATCGATGCCGGTCTGCAGCACGTTTTCCGCCTGGCGCTTGATGTGGAACATCATGGCGCACACCAGGTCTTCGAACAGCGCGATCTGCTGCGGTTTCAGGCCGTTGGCGCCGAGAAAGGACTTCGGCGAGCGCACGAAGTACACTTCTTCCGGATCTTCCATGTAGTGCGCCAGCGCCTGCAGGCCGAACAGCACGCTGTCGCCGTTGACCGGGATGTCTTCTTCGCGGTTGTAACTGATGGCGCGGCGCAGCAGCTGCTGGTTTTCTTCGCTGCCGGTCGGCACCTGCCAATGGCGGTGCAGGCATTCGCTCACCGCTTCGCGGGTCGGCGCGCACAGCATCGAAGGCAGATACGGTTCGTTGTTTTCCAGCGTCAGCAGCTCGGGGCCGTGGTCGCGCATCACCGCGACGGAACAGTTGGCTGTCCCATAGTCGAATCCAATAAACATCTCTTTTTTATCCCCATGCCAATGAAGGGGGGCGACTTTACCCGAGACGGGGCCGGTGGGCAATGCGCCGATGCGCGAGTGTCGAAAAATTTAGCGGGCGTGGCATCGGCATGCTTAACTTAATGTCCGAATTCCGCACGTCAGCGCGCCAGCCGAGCCTCATAATGCAGAAAAAACCGAACCCGAGCGTTGCCATGAATACTCAACAGCAAGCGTTGTACGACGCGCTGCGCGCGCGTGACCGCAAATTCGACGGCCGCTTTTTCGTCGGCGTCTCCTCCACCGGCATTTATTGCCGCCCGGTGTGCAGCGCCCGCACGCCAAAGCTGGAAAATTGCACCTTCTATCCGAGCGCGGCGGCGGCCGAACTGGCGGGCTTTCGCCCCTGCCTTAAATGCCGGCCGGAACTGGCGCCCGGTCTGGCGCTGATCGATCTGGGCAACCGCTATGCGCAGGTGGCGGTGCAGCTCATCGAGCAGGGCTATCTGTCCGAACACAGTTGCGAAGCGCTGGCGGCGCGGCTCGGCATTTCCGATCGCCACCTGCGGCGTATCTTCGCCGAGCAGTTTGGCGCTTCGCCGATCGATTACGCGCAGTCGCACCGGCTGCTGCAGGCCAAGCGCCTGTTGGCGGATACCGACCTGCCGCTCAGCGAGGTGGCGTTCGCCGCCGGTTTCGGCAGCCTGCGGCGTTTCAACGAGCTGTTCAAGGCGCGCTACCGCCTGATCCCGTCGGCGCTGCGCAGCGGCGGCGCGCGTGGTGAACGGGCGGCCGCCAGCGGCCTGGTGTTCCACCTGGGCTATCGGCCGCCCTATGACTGGGATCGCATGCTGAACTTCTTGCAGGCGCGCGCCGTGCAGGGCGTAGAGCGGGTCGAGGGACGCCGCTACCTGCGCTCGATCGCCGTCAGCCAGGCCGGCACGGAGTATTGCGGCTGGGTCAGCGTACAGCCGGAAGAAGCGCGCAACCGGGTCAGGGTCGAGATCGCGCCTGCGCTCAGTCTGGTGACGACGGAGGTGTTGCGTCGTGTGCGTTTGCTGTTTGATCTGGACGCCGCACCGGATCGCATCAATGAGGCGTTGGGTTCGCTGGCGGCTGATGCGCCGGGATTGCGCCTGCCGGGCTGCGTGAACAGTTTCGAGCAGGCGGCGCGTGCGGTGCTGGGCCAGTTGGTCAGCGTGAAAATGGCGGCGACCTTCGCCGGGCGGATGGCCGAACGCTGGGGGGAAGCCCTGGCAACGCCGCATGAGGGCATCACCCATGTCTTCCCCACCGCAGAACGGGTGGCGCAGCTGCAGCCCGAAGAACTGCGCCCGCTCGGGGTGCAGGTGAAGCGTGCGGCGGCGCTGATCGAGATCGCCCGCGCACTGGGCGAAGGACGGCTGCAGCTCGATAACGTGCTGGATATTGAACAGGGCATCAAGGCGCTGACCGCGCTGCCGGGCATCGGCAGCTGGACCGCCAGCTATATCGCCATGCGCGCCTGGTCGTGGCCGGACGTGTTCCTGGCGGGCGATTACCTGATCAAACAGCGTTTCCCCGGCATGACGCCGCGCCAGATCGAACGCTATGCCGAGCGTTGGCGCCCGTGGCGCTCTTACGCCACGCTGCACCTGTGGCATAACGACTGTTGGGCGCCGGAAGGGGAGGATTAAGGTTTCGGGCTAGCGGGGGGCGTCGATTAGCTGCAGCAGGCGGCTCATGCCTTCGCGCATCAGGAACGCCAGCAGCTTTTCCCGCTCGGCCGGCGTCAGATGGTAGTAATATTCGATCCAGACCCGAACCGGATCCTGGCGTTTGATGTCGTAGTCCGGATGGTCGGCCTCGCGCAAGGCCGACAGGCTGCGCGCGCCGAACGGCAGGCTGTCGATATGGTATTCCAGCGCTTTACCCTGCACGCCGCTGCGGCGGCGGCTGACCCAGCCTTCGCGCCGGGCCATCAGATTGACCCCTTGCGGGGTCGAGGGCAACCCTGCTTTCCCCATCAGTTCCCTGGCGGAAAACCATTTCTTTTCCATAGTCCCTTATCCCTGAGCTATCACATGTCGAGGAAAATCAACGGATACGTCGATGTCCGCATGGGAGCTTCATCTTACTTAATCGTTTAAGCTTCAGGTGTTATTTATATCACTAATCTCGTATGGGTTAACATAATGTGAAAGACGAGACGTGCGGCGCCGCCCGGGAGACGGCGCCGGCGAGGGAAGGCGTTAGCGGATGCCGAAGTAGCCGTCGCTGAGTAGAACCGCCAACGGCTGCTCCAGCGCCACCTGGTCGCCGTCTGCCAGATCGACGCCGACATCGCGCAGCGCCTGCAGCGTCACCGGCTGGTGGGCCGGCCCGGCGAGCGTCTGCGCCTTGATCCGATGCGCCGCGCCGTTGAGCATCGAGACCATCAGTTCATCCATCTGGTTGCAGTGCAGGTTGGTGATAAAGCGTTCATCGATGCGAATGATGTCTATCTTCTGATCGCCCAACTCATCGAAGGCATTGATGTTATGCCCAAAGCCGTTGACGATCAGTCGGCAGCCCAGCTGCTGCAGCTCGCGGAGAAATGCCCGGCACTGCGCGGCATGTTCCAGCACCGCAGCCTCATCGACGCTAAACAGCAGTGCCTGCGGCGGCAGCGAGGAGGCGCGCACCGTTTCCGTCAGGTAGCGCTGGAAGTCGGTGCTCAGCAGGCTGTCGGTGGCCAGCGGCAACGCGAGCGACAGCCCCTTGCGCTTGATGTCGTCGGCGCACGATACCAGCAGCTGCGCCACCGCCCAGCGGTCGATATCCGGCATCAGGCCGTACAGCTGCGCGGCGGCGATGAACGCCTCGTGCGGCAGCGGCCGATCGTCCGGTGCCATCACCTGCAGCTTCACCTGGTGGAACGCGGCTGACAGCGGCGTCGCCGGCGGCGCGACCGCGTGGGTCAGCAGCCGCAGTTGCCCCTCGCTGATGATGGCCTGTACCTCCTGCGAGTTCAGCAATTCATGCTGCCGTTCCAGCAGCTGTTTTTGCCGCGTTTCGTATAGATAAACCTGGCCGCGCCCGTGGTGTTTGGCGGTGTAGCAGGCGATGTCGGCCTGCGCCAACAGTTCGCTGCTTTTGGCGTCGCCGCTGATGCGCGTGATGCCGGCGCTGGCGCCGACGCGGTAAATTTTTCCTTCCCAATAGAACGGATGCTGGCTGATTTGGTTGACCACCTGCTGTACCAGCGATTTGGCCTGTTCCAGCCGGCAGTCGAACAGGATCAGACCGAACTCGTCGCCACCCAACCGAGCCAGGCAGTCGCTATTGCGCAGCTGGTGGCGCATCAACTGAGCGATGTCGCGCAGCAAGGCATCGCCCGCCGCATGGCCGGCGGTGTCGTTCACCGCCTTGAACCGATCCAGATCGAGGAATACCAGCGAATGCGGCGGCGACGGTTCCCCGGTGGCGGCGATCGCCGCCTTCAGCTGCTTCTCGAAGCGGGTGCGGTTCGGCAACCCGGTCAGCGCGTCGTGTGAGGCGCTATAGCTGAGCTTTTTCATCAGTTCGCGCGAGGCGGTGACGTCCTGCAGCACCATGACTGCGCCCATGGTTTCGCCGTCGAGAGTTTTCAGCGGTGAGACCGACTGCTGCACGTCGAAATAACGCCCGTCACGGCTGTGCAGCACCAGCGCATAGTCCGCCGGCCATTGCCGCGGGTATTGCGTGAGGTTTTCGATTTCCGGGCCGTCTTTGCCGTTGGTCAGGCGCACCACGCCGGCGACCGGCATGTCGATCGCCAGGTCGAGCGGCCAGCCGCACATTTGCTCGGCCACCGGGTTCATAAAGGTGATGCGGAGGTGGCCGTCGGTGGAGATCACCCCTTCGCCGATGGCGTCGAGAGTGATGTGCAGGCGCTCTTTTTCTTCGTGCAGCGCCTCGGCGAGGATCTTGAGCTCGGTCATGTCGATATTGGTGCCGATCATGCGCAGCGGCTGGCCCAGGTCGTCGAGGATCACGTTGCCCTGGCCGCGAATATGGCGCAATTTGCCGGCGCGCGTGGTAATGCGAAATTCCATGATGAACGGCCGCGGCTGCGCCAGGATCTCGGCCAGTTCGCGATCGGTGCGCTCGCGATCTTCCGGCACCAGCAGGCTGCGCCACAGCGCCAGCGTCGGCGTTTGGTCGGGATTGAGATCGTAGAGTTCGAACATACGCTGATCCCAGGTGAAGTTTTCCTGGTTCATCACCCATTCCCAGATGCCGACGCCGCCCACCTGGTTGGCCAGCGTAATGCGCTCCACCAGCCGGTTGTTCTCCGCCTCGCTGCGTTTGAGGCCGCTGATGTCCTCGACCTGAGAGATGAAGTACAGCGGTTGCCCTTCGGCGTCGCGCACCAGCGAGACGGCCAACAGCGCCCAAACGGTCTGGCCGTCGCTGCGGATATAGCGTTTCTCCATGGTGTAGCTGCTGATGTGGCCGTCGAGCAGATCGTGCAGCTGGCTGAGATCGGCGTTGAGGTCGTCCGGGTGGGTGATCGCCTGGAACGTCAGGCGATGCAGCCCTTCCGGCGTATAGCCGAGCAGTTTGCACAGCGCCTGATTGACCTGTAGCCATTTGCCCTCCGGCGACACCAGCGCCATGCCGATGGCGGAATACTCCAGCGCGCTGCGAAACCGGCTCTCGCTCTCGACGATGTGCTGTTTCTCCACCCGGAAGGTGTGCATCACCATCGCCATCGCGTGCGCCGGGATCAGGATCAGCAGCATCGGCAAGTACAGGCCGAGCTCACCGAAGACGTGTGCAGAGGCCTGCAGGTGCAGCACGCCCAGCGAGATCAGCACCGTGATCAGCAGCAGGGTGCAGAAACAGACGGCGAAGGCTTCGAAGCGCGGCAGCGCGATGGCGGCCCACAGCAGCGGCAGGATGACGAAGGTGAACGGGAACGGCAGATAGGTCAGCGCCAGGTAGCTGAAGGCCAGGGAGCCCATCAGCGTGAGCAGCAGCGGGTAGGGGTTCAGCACTGCCAATGTGCGGCGGTGATAGGTGAGGCCGAGCGGCGCCAGCGACAGCACCCCTATCGCTTCGGAGATGAACCAGATGCCGAACGATTGCCAGAACGTTTGATCCGGCGTGGGCGAGAGCCCGGCGGCCAGCAGCGCGCTGAACAGCGGGGTGAAGATCACCGCGCACACCACAAAGCGCAGCCAGCAGCCCAGATCGCTCAGCGGATCGTTCACCGGCAGTGTGCGGCGCAGCAGCAGGGCGCAAACCGCCGCTTCCAGCAGGTTGATGGCGGCCAGCTTGACGGGAGTGGCGCTGACGCCGAACAGCAAGAAACTGGCGAGCACGATGCCGAGGCCGCTGGCCAGCAGCGGCAGGCCCCAGTGGCGCGGGGCGTGGCGGAACAGCACGGCGATCGCGGCGGCGGTCGGGAACCACAACGGCGTGAAGTGGCGGGCTTCGCTGGATAGCGACAGGCTCAGCAAGGCGAGCAGAAACGTCGCCAACGCCACGAACAGGGAATGCGTCAGCATGACGCCTTTGTGGGTGCCGAACGTGTTCGGCGCGCTGATCTCCATAGACACCCTTACCGATGGCCTCTGTCAGTGATTGGATTCATGACGTGGATGAATTAAGACGATTTATTGGCAAAGGGTAGTACAGCGCGAGAGGAAAACCTACCGGGAAGGCCGACTTTACTGCGTTAACGCCAGCCCGGCGGCAGAATGACGAAAAAGCCGGCGCGAGGCCGGCTTTTGGCGTATTACAGCAGGAACAGGGTGGCGAGGCCGAGGAAGATGAAAAAGCCGCCGGTGTCGGTCAGCGCGGTGATGAGCACGCTCGAGCCGACCGCCGGATCGCGGCCCAGTTTGAGCATGGTCATCGGGATTACCACGCCCATCAGCGCCGCCAGCAGCAGGTTGAGCAGCATCGCCAGCGTCATCACGCCGCCCATCGCCGCGTCGCCGTACAGCAGCCAGGTGATCACGCCCATGATGCCGCCCCACACCACGCCGTTGATGATGGCGACGCCCAGCTCCCTGAGCATCAGGCGCGAGATGTTGCCGACTTCAATCTGGTGCAGCGCCAGTGCGCGCACAATCATGGTGATGGTTTGGTTGCCGGTGTTGCCGCCGATGCCGGCGACGATCGGCATCAGCGCCGCCAGCGCCACCAGCTGGGAAATGGTGTGTTCGAACAGGCCAATCACGCGCGAGGCGACGAACGCGGTGCAGAGGTTGATCGCCAGCCAGGCCCAGCGGGTCTTGACCGCCTTGCTGACCGGGGCGAACACGTCTTCTTCCGGGCTCAAACCGCCCATGCGGCGCAGGTTGGTGTCGCTCTCTTCGTTGACGGCGTCGACGATCTCTTCGATGGTCAGGCGGCCCATCAGTTTGCCCTTGGCGTCAACCACCGGGGCGCTGATCAGGTCGTAACGTTCGAACGCGCCGGCCGCTTCATCGGCCTTGTCTTCGGGCTGAAAGGTGGCGGGATCGCTGTCCATCACGTCACGCACCGGGATCTCCGGATCGTTCAGCAGCACTGCGGTCAGCGGCAGCTCGCCCAGCAGGGTGTTTTTGCGGTCGGTGACGAACAGTTTATCGGTGGCGTCGGGAATGGTTTTGCGCATGCGCAAGAAACGATGCACCGCGCCGAGCGTGACGTCCGGCCGCACCGTCACCAGTTCGAAATCCATCATCCAGCCGACGCTGTCTTTGGCGTACTGGCTCATCTCGCGCACCTGGGCGCGCTGCTCCGGCTCCAGCGAGGTCAGCAACCGGCCCATCAGGTTACGCGGCAGGTATTGCGCCAGGTAGGCCTGTTCGTCGACGTCCAGCGTTTTGATCGCTTTGAGCAGGTCTTTGTCGCTCATTTCCTCGATCAGGCTGTCCCAGACTGGCTCGGCGACTTCCACCAGCGTCTGGCCGCGCTTGCTGTTGCCCACCAGCCGCCACAGCGCCATACGTTCGTCCTGCGGCAATGCTTCCAGCAGGTCCGCCAGGTCGGCGGCGTGCATATCGTCCAACAGGCCGGTGATTTCCGCCGTTTGGTTCAGCCGTTCGCTTTGGCTGAGAGCGTGTTCATCGCCTGGCCGGCCGAGAATGCCGTCGACCAATTCCTTATTGTTCAACAGCAGAGTGAGAATGCGCTGGCGGTGTTCAGCGACTTTTTTGACGTTATGGGTTGCGGCTGACATGGTGTTCCTTAACGGGCGCTCGGCGTTCCTGACGCAGGCTCATTAAAAGATAGAGCATAGCGGGTGCCGGAGTCATTTTTATGAAACGGACGGGGCGCGGCGGTTATTCAGAGGTGGCGTCCTGTTGCGGCGCGCTGACTTCGGCGGCGTTTTGCGCAGCGGCCTGCTTTTTTTCCTGATGATGAGGCACCGCCACCACGGCGGCGTACAGCAGTCGGCCGACTAAAATGATAAAGCTGATAAACAACACTATCTTCGTCATCTGTCCGGTGGTTTTCTTGCGCATATATCACCCGGTATGCCGGTGTCCTGTGTTATTCGCTCGAGAATTTGTAACCGGATTTTAGGCGCTGATGACAAAAGTTGTCCATTTTTTTCCGGCGTGCGGCACGGCGCATTAGGGTTTCGTTTAGGTTGACGGGGCGAAGGCGGAAAGGAAAACCCCCTGTCTGGCAGGGGGCGGGGGATCAGGCGGAGCGCTGTTCGTCTTGCGAGCCTTCTTCGTCTATCAGCAGCTTCCAGCCGACGACGTCGTTCCAGTAGGCCTGCTCGCGTTCGAAATCCAGCTGCACCAGGTTGTTCTGCGCCAGGTAGCCGGCCGGGAAGCGCAGCGTCCAGTGGTTGTCGTCGGTGGTCAGGCGCAGCGTTTCCGGCGTGGTGGTCGACTGACGCTGGTTGTTGAGCAGGGTGCTCAGACGCAGCAGCTGGATCAGCGGCAGGTAGTGTTTCTTCTTGAACAGGTTAAGGCGCGGCAGCTCTTCCAGCTTGATCGCCTTGCGGTGGAAGCGTACCAGCGCCGCCAGCAGCTGCTGCTGTTCCTGGTTGAAGCCAGGCAGGTTGGAGTTTTGCAGAATGTAAGCCGAATGGCGGTGCATGCCGCTGTGGTTGATGCTCAGCCCCACCTCGTGCAGCATGGCGGCCCATTTCAGCAGGGCCTCCAGCTGCGGATGCGCCAGCTTGGTGTTTTGCGCCATCCACTGCGAGTAGAGCAACTCGGTGGTTTCCAGCACCCGTTTGGCCTGCTCGCGGTCGATGTTGTAGTGATCGGCCAGGCTCTTGGCGGTGCGGCTGCGGATGTCCTGGTGGCGGAAACGGCCTTCCATTTCATACAGCACGCCTTCGCGCAGCGCGCCGTCGGACAGGCGCAGATCGCGGATCGCCAGCGCATCGAACACGCCGCACAGGATAGCCAGCCCCGGCACGAATACCGATTGGCGGTCTTCCGACAGCCCCGGCAGGCTCAGCGAGCCGAAGCTTTTGAACTGCAGCACCTGTTCGGTGAGCATTTCCAGACGTTCCAGGGTGATGAGACCGTCTTTTTCTCCCATCGCCACCAGCACTTCGTGGGCGGCCTTGATGGTGCCCGAGGCGCCCAGCGCATACTGCCAACCTTGAATGCGGTACTGCCAGGCCAGCGTTTCCAGCTTCTGCGCCGCCGCCAGCCGCGCGCGGCGGAAGTTGTTTTTGCTGATCTCGCCACCCGGGAAGAACAGCTGGGCGAAGCTGACGCAGCCCATGCGGCGGCTTTCCGCCAGCAGCGGCTCGAAGTCTTCGCCGATCACCAGCTCGGTGGAGCCGCCGCCGATGTCGATCACCAGCTTGCGGCCTTTCTCTGGCTGGGTGTGTTCCACGCCCATGAAGATCAGACGCGCTTCTTCCTGACCTGCGATGATTTCGATCGGGTAGGGGATCACTTTGGCGGCGCGCTTGAGGAATACTTCGGCGTTCACCGCCTGGCGCAGGGTGTGTGTCCCAACGATGGTGACGTTATCCGCCGGGAAGCCCTGCAGCCGTTCGGCAAACAGCGCCAGGCAGGCCAGGCCGCGTTCTATCGCCTCTTCACTGAGTACGTTGTTGCTGTCCAATCCGTCGGCGAGATGCACCCGTTGTTTTAAACGGCCCAATACCTGTAAGGCGCCGTTGACGACGCGGGCGATCACCATGTGGAAACTGTTCGACCCGAGGTCGATGGCGGCGATTTCCTGCGGTTTGTTCGTTGCAGTGTTTTTTAGCGGCATAGTTGCTGGCCTACTGTCCTGGTTGTTCCAGAGCTTTTAAGTACTCGTAAATAGCCACCTGGGCACGCACTTTGCGACGGTTGCCGCGCGGCACGTACTGGTTGCTCAGTTCTTTATCCACATAACGGGCCTTGACCGTGTCGCTGAACAGGATCTCCAGAATATCCAGAACGCGCTGTTTCAGCGCCGGATCCAGCAGCGATACCGCCACTTCGATACGGTAATCTATGTTGCGGGTCATCCAGTCGGCGGAGGACAGATACACCCGTTTGTCACCTTTATTGTCGAAAACGTAAACCCGATCGTGTTCCAAAAAGCGATCGACGATGCTGATCACCTGAATATTGTCGCTGATCCCCGGCAGGTTGGGAATCAGGGAACACATGCCCCGCACCAGCAGGCGGATCTTCACGCCGGCGCCGGACGCGGTATATAACCGATCTACCAGCCCTTTATCCACCAGATTATTTATTTTCAACATAATGCCGGCCTGTTCCCCGGCCTGCGCGTTGGCGATTTCGTTGTCGATCAGCTCATACAGCTTCAGGCGCGAGTTCTGCGGCGACACCATCAGGTTGTCGAAGGTGACCGGCCGGTAGGGGTTCTCGATAAAGTTGAATACCCGGCGCACCTCGTTGGTGATGCGTGAATCGGCGGTCAACAGCGAATAGTCGGTGTAGATGCGCGCGGTTTTTTCGTTAAAGTTGCCGGTGCCGATATGAGCATAGCGCACAATGTCATCGCCTTCACGGCGTGAAATCAGGAACAGCTTGGCGTGGATTTTCAGGCCCGGCGCGGAGAAGATCACGTGTACGCCGGCTTCGGTCAGGCGCTTCGCCCAGTGAATGTTGGCCTCTTCGTCGAAGCGCGCCTGCAGCTCGACCACCACCGTGACCTTTTTACCGTTGTGCGCGGCGTGGATCATCGATTCGATGATGCGCGAATCTTTCGCCACTCGGTAGATGTTGATTTTGATCGCCAACACGCTCGGATCGAACGACGCCTGGCGCAGCAGCTCCAGCACGTGCTCGAAGGTGTGGTACGGGTAGTAGAGCAGCACGTCTTTTTCACGAATGGCGTCGAAGCCGTTGCGGAAACCGTCGAACCAGATGTGGCGCAGGCGCGGCAGCGGCTTGTTGACCAGGTTGGCTTTGCCGACGTTCGGGAAACTGATGAAATCTTTGAAGTTGTGGTAGCGGCCGCCGGCGATCACCGAATCGTAGTTGGAGATGCCCAGCTTGCCGCGCAGCAGCTCCACCATTTCGTTCGGCATGTCGCGCTGATACACGAAGCGCACCGGCTCGGCGGTCAGGCGCTGTTTCAGGCTGGAGGACATCAGTTCCAGCAGGCTGGATTCCATTTCGGTGACCAGATCGTACTCCGCGTCGCGGGTCATTTTCATCGAGTAGGCGTTGAGCGCGTCGTAGTCGAAGAAGCCCTTGAAGATATCGTCCAGGCAGTAACGCAGAATGTTGTCCAGCAGGATCATCGGCTTACGGCGGCGCGGCGCTTCCGGCGGCAGATTGACGAAGCGCGGCACCTTGTCGGACGGGATCTCCAGCAGCGCATAGTCGATGCGCGCGCCGCGGATGATCTCCACCGCCAGATAGGTGTAATCGTCTTTCAGGAACTGCACCAGGTTGGTGTCGTGGTTGATCAGGATCGGTGTGATGTGCTGGCGCAGATGCTGTTTGAAATATTGCCGCAGCCAGATTTGCTGGTTCTCGGACACCTGGCGCTCGTTGATCAGGAAGATCTGGTTACGCGCCATTTCCAGCAGCAGATCGTTGTACAGGCCGTCGAACTCCTGATCGGTTTTCAGCACCTTGGCCTGGATCTTTTTCAGCAAATGGCGCGAGGAACCGGCGGAGCCTTGCTCTTCGCTGATCAGGATACGCCGTTTGAGATCGGCGAAGCGGACCTTATAGAACTCGTCGAGGTTGTTGGAGTAAATGCCCAGAAAACGCATACGTTCAATCAGGGGATTGCTCTTATCTGCGGCTTCCTGCAACACACGTTCATTAAAGGATAACCAGCTTAGTTCTTTTTCGATGTAGAGCTTTTCCTGACCCATTGCCACTCCAGTTCAAATTTAGAATAGGATCCGGGACGCAGCGCCCGGATGCCGCTCTAGTGTCCTTCATCATTATTGCGAGAGATTGACAGGAAAGTCCAACATATCCACTGCGTTGGCGCGCGGCGTTTTTCGGTGGCAATAAATTTTCGCCGAGGCGGGATGTTCGGCAGTGAAGTGATTAGCATGAAATGACGGTTAGCAGGCTTATTTTTGGCATTATAAAGCGTGTTTGTGGTCATTTTTCAGCAATATATCAACTTCATATTGTCTGTTTGTAGCGTAAAAAACCTGGGTTAGGGTGGGTAACTTTGTCATGCAAACGTCATAAAACTGACATAAGATGCCCGGTTATCTTACGGCGCAAGCCCGATTACATCAGCGACAGCGAGACACATGACTCAGACGACGGCAAATCAACATCCCCGAGATCGCCTGCGCGGGCGCATCGACCGTGGCGTGCAGGCGGCAGTGACCGCCAGCGGGCTGATGGTGCTGATGACGTTGATGCTGATCTTCGTTTATCTGCTGTTTGCAGTGCTGCCGCTGTTCAAACCGGCCTCGCTCGGCCAGGCGCAGCCGCTGCCGATCGCGGTGTCGGCCCCGGCGCTGGCGCTGGGCATGGACGTGCAGCAGCGCGTCGGTTACCGCATCGACGCGCAGGGCGCGGGGCAATTTTATCGCCTGACGCCGGCGCCGAACGGCCAGCCACAGACGCCGCTGGCACAGCAGACGCTGCTGGCCAAACCGGCACTGCTCGCGCAGGCCGCCGGAGAGCGCGATCTGTTCGCACTGGCGCAGGCCGATGGCCGGCTGGTGGTGGCGCGCGCGGATTTCGCCACGGCGGAAAACGGCCGGCCGCAGTGGCTGTTCCCGCTTGGGCAACAGCCGTTGGCGCTGGATCCGCAGCGCAAGCCGCTGAAACTGCTGTCGCTGGCGGATGCGCATCGCGGGCAGTATCTGCTGGCCGGGGTGACCGACGATCGGCGGCTGGTGTTCGGCCGTTTCAGCCCTGACCGGCCGCCGCAGTTCAGCGAGCGGCCGCTGGAGCACGACGCAGAACAACTGGTGCTGACGCCAGATGGCCGCCAGCTTTACCTGCTGACCGGCAACCGGCTGGCGCGTTATGAAATCGACGGCGCACAGCTGCAGCTGCGTGAAACGCGCACCCTTGGCGAACACGCCCCGTATCAGATGACGGCGCTGCCCGGCGGCAGCGCGCTGCTGATCAAGGGCGCCGACGGCAATCTGCGCGAGTGGTTCGAAGTAGAAAAAGAGCAGCGCTGGCGCCTGACGCCGGTGCAGCATTTCGACCACGGCGCTGACGGGCAAGAGCTGACGGTGGCGGAGCCCTATCGCCGGGTGTTCGCCACCCTACGGCCCGATGGTGGCTTCTCGTTATTCTCCACTATTCAACCGCAGCCGCTGCTGAATACCCGTTTGGGCGCCGAGGTGCGGCAGATGGCGTTCGCGCCGCGCGGCGATGGTCTGCTGCTGGAGAGTGCACAGGGCTGGCAGCGCTATGCGCTCGACAACCCGTATCCGGACGTCACCTGGCGTTCGCTGTGGGGCAAGGTGTGGTATGAAAACTACCCGCAGCCGGCCTACGTCTGGCAGTCCACCTCCGGTGAAGACAGCTACCAACCCAAATTCAGCCTGATGCCGGTGATCTTCGGCACCTTCAAGGCGGCGGCTTACGCGATGCTGTTCGCCATTCCCTTGGCCTTGGCCGGCGCCATCTATACCGCTTACTTTATGACGCCGGGGCTACGGCGGGTGATCAAACCGGCTATCGAAGTGATGGGCGCGCTGCCGACGGTGGTGATCGGGCTGGTGGCCGGCATTTGGCTGGCGCCGATCATCGAGCAGTATCTGTTGGCGGTGCTGGCGTTGCCGCTGTTGCTGGCGGCGGCGGTGCTGCTGTGCGGCGCGTTGACCCATCGCTTTATGCCGCGCTGCCGGCCGGGCGTCGATCTGCTGTTGCTGTTGCCGCTGCTGGCGTTGACGGTGTGGCTGGCGCTCAGCCTGGGGCCGCGGCTGGAAGTGGTGCTGTTCGGTGAGCCGCTGCATTTCTGGCTGGGGGATAATTACCACCAGCGCATTGCGCTGGTCGTGGGCGTGGCGATGGGCTTCGCGCTGGTGCCGATCATCTTCTCGCTGGCGGAGGACGCGCTGTTCAGCGTGCCGGCCACCCTGAGTCAGGGTTCGTTGGCGCTGGGCGCTACCCAATGGCAGACGGTGGTCAAGGTGGTGCTGCCTTCCGCCAGCGCCGGCATTTTCTCCGCGCTGATGATCGGCTTTGGCCGTGCGGTGGGGGAAACCATGATCGTGCTGATGGCCACCGGCAACACGCCGATTATCGACGGTAGCCTGTTCCAGGGGCTGCGGGCGCTGGCGGCCAACATCGCCATTGAAATGCCGGAGGCGGTCTCCGGCAGCAGCCATTACCGCGTGCTGTTCTTGACCGCACTGGTGCTGTTTGTCTTCACCTTCGTGTTCAACACGCTGGCGGAGGCGGTGCGCCTGCGGCTGCGCAAGCGTTACACGCCGAATCAGGAGGCGCCATGAAGAACTGGGTGAAGAGCGGATCGCCGTGGATATGGCTGACCGCCGGTTCGGTGGCCGTCAGCCTGTTGGCGCTGGTCGGCATTCTGTTGCTGCTGGCCGGGCAGGGGATGCGCTATTTCTGGCCGAGCCCGGTTTATCAGTTCGAGCTGAATCAGAACGGCGCCGGGGCGGTGACGGTGATCGGCGAGCTGTATCAACAGCAAAGCATTTCACGTCGCCAGCTGACGGAGGCGGGCGTGGCGCCGCCGGGCGAGGCGCAGAGCGTCGAACGTTATCTGATTAAGGTCGGCAACCGCGAGCGCGAGGGGCAGGATTTCCGCACGCTGCTGGCCAGCGACATCCGCAGCCAAAGCGCGCCGCGCAGCCTGCTGGTGCTGGAGCGGAACAGCCACGGCACCGCCTACGGCTATCTGGCGGGCATGCTGGAAGACGGGCAACCGCTGACCGGCCGCAATCTGGGGCAGGCGTTGCAGCAGCGGCTGCCGCAAATCGCTGCGCTCTCGCGCCAGGCGCACGACATCCAATTCCGCGATATGGCGCGCATTAATCAGCAGTTTGACGCGCTGCGGCTGCGAGAAAAGCGCCTGCAGCGCGACGCTAAGCTGGACGCCCGCGCGCAGGACGCCATCAAGGCCGAGCGGCTGGCGTTGCAGCGGCAATACCAGCTGCTGTCCGAACGCCTGGCGGGGCTGAATCGCGATCGCCAGCGCGATGCGCTGCTGCTGCGCGACATGCACGGCCAAACGTTGACCATTCCGCTCAGCCAGGTGCGCGATGCCTGGTACCCGAACGCCATGAGCACCACCGAGAAACTGACGCACTGGGGCGAGCAGGTGAAGAAGTTCCTCACCGACAGCCCGCGCGAGGCGAATACCGAAGGCGGGGTGTTCCCGGCCATTTTCGGCACGGTGTTGATGGTGATCCTGATGTCGATCGTGGTGATGCCGTTTGGCGTGATTGCGGCGGTATATCTGCACGAGTATGCCGGTAACAATCTGCTGACGCGGGTGATCCGCATTGCGGTGGTCAACCTGGCCGGCGTGCCCTCGATCGTCTACGGCGTCTTCGGCCTCGGCTTTTTCGTTTATATGATAGGCGGCACGCTCGACCAGCTGTTCTACCCTGAATCCCTGCCTAACCCGACCTTCGGCACGCCTGGCGTGCTGTGGGCGGCGCTGACGCTGGCGCTGCTGACGCTGCCGGTGGTGATCGTCGCCACCGAGGAAGGGCTGTCGCGCATTCCCACTTCGCTGCGGCAGGGCTCGATGGCGCTGGGCGCCAGCCGGGCCGAGACGCTGTGGCGCATCGTGCTGCCGATGGCTGCGCCGGCGATGATGACCGGCTTGATTCTGGCGGTGGCGCGCGCCGCCGGGGAGACCGCGCCGCTGATGCTGGTGGGGGTAGTGAAATCGGTGCCGGTGCTGCCGGTGGACGAGATTTTCCCGTATCTGCACCTGGAACGGAAGTTTATGCATTTGAGCTTCCAGATCTACGATATGGCATTCCAGAGCCCGAGCGTAGAGGCGGCCCGGCCGCTGGTGTTCGCCACCGCCTTCCTGCTGGTGACGATCGTGGTGAGTTTGAATCTGGCGGCGATGGGTATCCGCCATTCGTTGAGGGAGCGGTACCGAGCATGGTCGCAGTAACAATGACGCTATTTTTGGGGAGTGCGTAATGGGTTTGATGACGCCAGGCAGTTTGCCCCGGCTGGATGTCCAGCATCTCGACGATGAACAGACCGCGCTGGCGGTCAACGGTCTGAACCTGTTTTATGGCGACAAACAGGTGCTGCACGATATTTCGCTGCGCATTCCGAAACACCGGGTGACGGCCCTGATCGGCCCTTCGGGCTGCGGTAAATCGACGCTGCTGCGCTGTTTCAACCGCATGAACGATCTGGTGGACAACTGCCGCATCGAGGGCGATCTGCAGCTGAACGGCGCGGCGATCTCCGGCGCGCAGATCGACGTGGCGGCGCTGCGGCGGCGGGTGGGCATGGTGTTCCAGCGGCCGAACCCGTTCCCGAAATCGATCTATGAAAACGTGGTGTACGGCCTGCGGCTGCAGGGTGTGCGCGACCGGCGTTTGCTGGATGAAGCGGTGGAGCGTTCGCTGCGCGCCGCCGCGCTGTGGCATGAGGTGAAGGACCGGCTGCGCGAAAATGCGTTCCGCTTGTCCAGCGGCCAGCAGCAGCGCCTGGTGATCGCGCGCGCCATCGCCATCGAACCGGAAGTATTGCTGCTCGACGAGCCGACCTCGGCGCTCGATCCGATCTCCACGCTGACCATCGAAGAGCTGATTTCCGCGCTGAAGCAGCGTTACAGCGTGGTGCTGGTGACGCACAACATGCAGCAGGCGGCGCGCGTCTCCGACTACACCGCCTTTATTCATCAGGGCCGGCTGGTGGAGTACAACGACACCGACGCCATTTTCACGTCGCCGCGCCAGCGCCGCACCGAGGATTATATTACCGGGCGGTATGGATGAGTTCTGGGGGGCGTTGCATACGGCGCCCCTTTTCCCGTCTTTGTGTTTCCTCCGATTATTCTCGCTAACACGCCAAGCACGTCTTTTCACTGGCTACATTAATAAAAATAATTCTCATTTGCATGGACGGAGCCAGCGAATTGTTTATAATTCGCCAATCTGTGTAAATCAGTGTAAATGGATGTGTTTGAATGTGTGCATGGAGGCTTGGCGCCTGGTCGCTATTATTAGCGTTTTGCAGCTCGGCGTGGTGCGCGGAAATCACCAGCCCTGCCGATCGCGACAGCATTACCCAACAGCAGAAAACGTTGCTGGAACAGGCCCAGCAGCAACGCGAGGCGCTGCAAAATAACGTTGAACTGCCGGCGTTACCGCTGCCTGAGCCGGCCGCCGCAGGGGCGGTTTGCCAACCGGTGCGGCAGATCGTTTTTCAGGGCGCCGAACATCTTTCCTGGTCGGTAAAAGAAAGCCTGGCCCGCCCGTATCAGGGGCGCTGCCTGACGCTGGAACACATCAACCGTCTGGTGCGCGAAACCACCAATGCTTATCTGCAACGCGGCTATGTCACTTCGCAGGCCTGGCTGCAGGAGCAGGATATCTCCCGCGGCGTGTTGACCGTCAGCGCCAGCGAAGGGCGAATCGAGTCCATCACGCAAAACGGTGAGCAGACGCTGGCGTTGAAGATGGCGTTTCCCGATCGGGTTGGTGACGTATTGAATCTGCGCGATATCGAGCAGGGCATGGAGCAGCTCAACCGCCTGCCGTCGCAACAGGTGACTATCGATATTCAACCTGGCGAGCAACCCGGCTTTTCCAAAGTGGTTTTGCTGCGCGGTGCCACGCGCGCACCGGTCTCTTTCTCTTTCGGCGCCGATAACAGCGGCCAGAGAAGCACCGGCACCGGGCAGATGAACGCCGCCTTCTCGCTGGAAAATCCGCTGCGTCTCGCCGATCAATGGTCGCTTTCTGCAGCGCGCAATAACGATTTCAGCCCGCATCATCGCAGCCGCAGCCTGAACGGCAGCGTCACCTTACCCTATGGCTATTGGCTGTTCAGCTACCAGTATGCCTGGAACGATTTTTTCCAGCAGGTGCCGTTCAACGGCGCCGCTTACCGCTATCAGGGCAACAACCAGACCCAGCGTTTGGGCGCCAACCGCACGTTGCTGCGGGATGGCAAACGTAAGCTGGCCGTCGATATCGGGCTGGCGCGGCGCACCACGGAAAACAAGCTGGCGGGGGAACGGTTGGGCGTCAGCAGCACGACGCTCAGCATTGCCAGCCTGGGCCTCAATTACAGTGCGGTCGCGGGCGGCGGCTATATGACGCTGAACCCGACGGTAAGCCGTGGGCTGCGCATGCTGGGCGCCACCGCCGACGATCCTGAGCGCAACGGGGCGCCGCGCAACGAGTTCCGCAAGCTTGGTCTCAGCGCCAGCTATTTCTATCCGCTCGCCCCCTCTCTCTACTACCTGACCTCGGCCTACGGGCAAACCAGCGCAGACAACCTGTATGCCGGGGAACGCATTTCCATCGGCGGGCAATACTCGGTGCGTGGCTTTAAAGAGCAGTACCTGACCGGCAATCGCGGCGCCTACTGGCGCAATGAACTCAACTGGCAATGGCGGACGTTGCCGGGGCTGGGGGCGCTTTCTTTGACCGGCGCGTTAGACGCCGGCTGGCTGCAGGGGCGCGCCGGGCAGATAGACGGCGGCAGCGTCGTTGGTGCGGCGCTGGGCGCCACGCTAAGCGGCCGCTGGTTCAATCAGGCGATCACCGTCGGTAAACCGTTGACGCACCCAGACAGCCTGCAACCGGATCGTTGGGTGGCCTACTGGCAAGCCACCGTCACGTTATAACGCCAGCACACAGCAGGAGCGCCTCGGCGTTCAAAACAACATCCTTTCGAAGGAATGAATATGGATAAGCTCAATCATCCGCTGGCGCGCGGCGCCAGCTATTTGCTGATCTACCTGACGGCTTTCCAGCCGTTGCACCCGGTGTTCGCCGCCGGCATTACCGCCGCCAACGGCAATACGCAGGTGGTTATCAAGCCGGGTGACGTGCCGGTGGTGAATATCGCCACGCCGAACGGTGCGGGCATCTCCCACAACACCTATAAAGATTTCAACGTTGGGCCACAGGGCGCCGTATTGAATAACGCCACGCACGGCGGCAAAACGCAGCTGGGCGTGGAGATCTACAGCGCGCAGGGCAACACCTACCTGAAGGGAAAACCGGCGGAGTTGATCATCAACGAGGTGATCGGCGGCAGTCGTTCCGAGCTGCAGGGCAAGCTCGAGGTGTTCGGCAACAAGGCCAATGTGATGATCGCCAACCCGAATGGCATCACCTGCGACGGCTGCGGCTTTATCAACGCGCCGGGCGTGACGCTGACCACCGGCAAACCGCAGTTCGACAAGCAGGGCGCGCTGGAAGCGCTGGAGGTGAAAAAAGGCGGCGTCACCATCGGCGGCAAAGGGCTGGACGGCAGCGGCGCCGACTATGTCGATATCATCAGCCGCGCCACCGAGCTGAACGGCAAAATCAACGCACAAAATCTGTCGCTGACCCAAGGCGCCAACCGCATTAGCTTCAAGGACGGCAGCATCAAACCGATCGCCGGTGAAGGCGCAAAACCTGTGCTGGCGGTGGATACCAAGGCGCTGGGCGGCATGTACGCCAACAAAATCCGCCTGGTGGCCAATGAGGATGGGGTGGGGGTGAACCTGAAAGACCTCACCAGCAAACAGCGGGATATTACGCTGAGCGTTAACGGTAACCTGGTGCTTAACGGCACCACGCACAGCAAAGGTGACCTCAATGTCAGCGCCAAGGAATTGCACATTACGCCAGGCGCTGTCGTGCAGGCGGACGGCAACGCCACGCTGGCAGCAACGACGCTAGTGAATGACGGGCAAACCAGCACCAGTGGCGATATGCGTATCTTTGGCGACCATATCCGCAACGCCGGGGAAAATGCCAAGCTGCACGCCAATAAAAATATGTGGATCCAAAAGGATGCGCAGGGCAACAAGGCTAAATCCGTCGAGAACCGTTCGGCGAAAATCCTGACCAACAGCGGCGATTTGGTGATACGTGCCGAACAGGTTCGCAATAAAAGAGATGTCGAGAGTATTAGTAAAACCAAGCTAATACCGACATCAACTGATAAAAATATGCAAGTGGCGAATGTCATGGCAGAAACCGGTGATTATCCGGTAATTATTACCGCTGAGTTGACGTCGCCATTACCTGAAAAATGGTTTGGAAAAGCGGATTTTAGCAATATTGAGCGGGGGGTATTGGTTAACGACCAGCAGACTCGGTTTGATGTGGAGGGAAGTTCAGCACCTGCAGAGATCTCTTCTGGTAAGCACCTTTATATCTATGGAGATGAATTAGATAATAATAACAGTGTGTTGAGTGCTAATTTAGACCTTATTTTGACGGGTCAGCGCTTTGTCAATACGCAAACTTCCACAGGCACGTTATTGAATTACATTCGCTATATTCCTGATGAAAAAGCCAATAAAGAAAATGGGGGAGTGACATTTAATCCATTAACGGCAAAAGAGTTACGTATAACCAATTACTTTACCCGAGGTGATAGTGTTCAAGCTTGGCATTCTGTAGGCTACGTTTTACAGCGTATCAGTTTAAGTGCTGGAAAAAGTTTGGTGGCGGATTTCAAAGATAAAATAGAGATAAAAAACCAAACGCCAGAAGAAAATAAACCCTATGAAGTGAGAGCATTACAACGTCCTGAAACCTTAAAGGCGCAGAACATTTTTCTGCATGCTGCGAATATCATCAATACTGACATAATTCGTGCTGACGGCAATATCACCGCGATTGCCGAAGATCGGATTGTTCTTGGGCAAGGCATTTTGGCCGCCGGAAAAGAACTGTCTCTGACGGCAGTCAACGCTATCGACGCATGGCAAAGTGAGCTGAAAGGGCAGGACGTCACGTTAAACGCCAAAAACGGTGAGATAAAAATACATTCCAGTGAGAAACCTCATTACTTCCGCCCTGACGGCTCTCGCTGGTTGGGCAGCCTTGAGGCTTCACGCGATTTGTCTCTCACGGCTGGCAGCACCATTACGTTGCTGAATACGCTGTTGGCGCCGCAAAGCCGCAATATCGCTATGACGGCTAACGGCAGCATTGCCATCGTCAAAAACAGCGCGTTGTTGGAGGGGCCGCTATTAGGGGGGCCGGTTTCTCCGGCTAAACGGCAAGAATATTTCAACCAACTGTTGGCCAGTGGCCAAATGAGGGCAACGGGTTCGGTGCTGCTTAATAGCGGTGGCTATCTGGCGCTACGCGGCACCAAGATTAATGCGGACAAGGACGTTACGCTGTTAGCCGCCCATAACGCCGATCTTAATTACCGTGAACTTGACGGCCGATTCAATGCGCTTTTCCCTGTGTCCCGCACGCCTGAACTGGGCAGCCGGGTACACGCCGGCGGCAATTTGCTGATTAACTCGGCTCGCGACATCGGCACCCAGGGCGGCGCGCTTTCCGCTAACGGCAACATCACGTTGCTGGCCGGGCAGAATCTATGGTTATCGAATCTGGCCTATTCCGCCATTGATGCCGCCAACGACAACAATAAAGACGACCGCCATGTGGTCACTACTCTCAGCGCCGGGAAAAACCTGACCGCGGCGGCGAATAACCAACTGCTGACTTACGGCGCCAGGTTGACTTCGGGCGCCAATATGACGCTATCCTCCGGCGGTGATATGCGCTTCGAGGCGGTGCAAAACCACACTTACCGAGAAGGTGGCAACGAATTTACCGAAACTCGCACCCAGCAAGGGACCGAGCTGAATGCCGGCGGCCTTATGGCGGTGATTTCCGGCGGCAGCATTCTCTTTCAGGCCACCAAACTCCTGTCTAAGGGACAACTTGGACAGATAGGTATTTCTATTGACCTTTCTGGGGTTGACTCTGCATTTTCAATGGCTGAACGCCGGGTTCAGGAGGCTAGGCAGCGACTTGAACAGACGATAAATAATAGGTCTAAGACCGAAAACCAACTAAATGCAAGTAAACACGCATTGGGTAGCGCACGTCAGCACCCTGATACCTTGTCGTTATTTGATGCTGCCGCACATCCAATTACGTCATCATCATCCCGGTTCGTTTCAGTGCCGGTTTATAGCGGAGGGGGCGTTCACTTTGACGCTTCGGCATTGATTGATAATCAGGCACACCTCGAGCGGTTATTACGAGAAGGGGGCCGGGCGTTTGTTAATAATGTCCTTCAATGGGGAGATGTCACTGCACCGACTCAAGACGGCGTCAAAGTCGGTAACGCGATAAAAGAAGCGACCATAGAAGAATATGACAAGATTCGTCAGCGTTTAATAGACCGCCAGAATGCGATAAATAACGCGCAAAGTGCGCTAAATGCATCCCAACATGCATTTGACCAGGCCCAGCAGCAGACTCTACAACAGACGAAAGAAAAAAATGATGCCGAAAATCAACTTAACGTGGCTCTGGCAGCAAAACAGCGCCAACATGATGCGGAAAGACAACGTAAAGAGCAGGAAGATGCTCGAAATCGTGAACTGGCGATTCGCACCGGTTCCTTGGATATCGCCGCCAAGGGCGGCTATCTCTACGCCCAGGCGATGGAAGAGTCCAGCCACTACGAGAAAAAGGAAACCAAGCGCAAATGGTGGGGCAAGAAAACCGAGGTTAAGCAGACCCGCCATGACGTGACCAACAAGGTTACCGAGTTTACCGCCGCCGGCAATATCACGCTGATGAGCCGCGACGACAGCACCTATGAAGCCAGCAAAATCGCCGCCGGGCAAAACGCGCGCCTGACCAGCTCCCGTGGACAGGTTAACTTCCGCGCGGTGAAAAACACCTCTTTCGAACAGACCGTCAGCAATTCGAAAGGCTTCTTTATCAAGCAGGCCAATAAAGGGTACGAAGACAATAAGTGGGTGCTGCCGAGCATCCATACCGGTGGCGCCTTGACCGTAGAGGCCGCCAAGGGTGTTAACGCCGATGTGAAGGTGAAAAACGGCCAGGCGCTGCAAAGCGCCATCGATGCCCTGGGCAATACGCCGGGCACCACCTGGGTCAAAGATCTGAACAAGCGCAACGACGTGCAGTGGAGCAAGGTCAAAGACGCTTACGACAGCTGGGATTACAAGAGCCAGCACCTGAACCCGGCGGTGGCGGCGGTGATCGCCATTGCGGCCGCGGCGGTGACCGCAGGCAGTTCACTGGCGGCCACGGCGGCCTCCAGCGTTTCCGGCGCCGTGGGCGGCGGGGTGGTAACCAGCGGCGCGGTCACGGCCGGGATGTCTTCTCTGGCCTCCCAGGCGGCGGTCGCGCTGGTTGAGAATCAAGGCAACCTGTCGAAAACGCTGCAGGCGCTGGGCAGCAATGAAAACGTCAGGGCGACCGCCACGGCGATGGCGATCGGCGGAGCGCTCAACGGCTTCGACAGCGCGATGGGCTGGAGCAAGGATGCGGCGGGCAAACCGCTCAATCCAAATAACGTCAAACTGCCGCAGCTGAGCAACGGCGACTGGAGCAAAGTGGCGCAGCGGGTGGCCGGGCAATCGGTCATCAGCTCCAGCCTGAATACCGCCATCAATGGCGGCAGCTTCAAGGACAACCTGACCAATGCGCTGCTGGCGAACATCGGCAGCCAGGTTCAGGCCGAGGGCGCCAACCTGATTGGGGATAACGGCGACGTTCTGGGTGCGGCCGGGAAGTCAGTCAGCCATGCGGTTGTGGCAGGCATCGCTGCGGAAATCGGGCGCGGCGACGGTAAAGGGGCTGCTGCCGGGGCGCTGGCGGCGGAGCTGGCCGGCGTCCTGATGCAGAGCACGCTGTTCGAACCGGCCAATCTCAACGAAAAGGAACGCCAGCTCTATCGTCTGCAGGAAGCGTTAAACGGCAATGAAGTAAAAGAGCAAACGGCACGAGTAATCGGGGCTTTGACCGGGGCGTTGACAACGCATACGCCGGAAGGCGCCTACAGTGCTGCAGACAGCGCGCAGTCGGTTTATCGCTACAACATGACCGAACATATGTTGATGCAGTATGCGCTGGATAATCAGAAAGACATTTTGGCCGCTGATAAAGGTGATGTTGCTGCGGCAAAACGTGTTGTGGCTCGCCGAGAAGCTGCCGCAATAGTGGCGACCGTAGGTGGCGGCGGTCTGGTACTTACTGCGGGGGGAATGACGCTGGTGGGAGCTGCGCCAGAATTGGTTCTGGCTGCACGATTGGCAATTGCCGGCTGTAAAACCAACCCCGCGCTTTGCCTGAACCAAGCCGGTATTTATGCGGCAGACATTGTGGCACCAGAGGCGATTATTGGTACTGGCGCCGTAACCACCGGCAGCACATTGATTTTGGGTAAGACCGAAGACAGCGTGAGGAAGTTGAGCCGACAGCTGGTGAACGCTTCCGATGAATTATACAAAACAAAAACGTTCAACACTCAGCCGGTTGCCGATTTTATCAAAGGGGAAACGGCAGCCGGGGCGAATTTGTCGACTAAAACGGCAGATTATCTGCGGGACATGCAGAAGGTTAACACTAACCAGTTGGTTAAACTTTTCGACAAAACGCAGCCAGATGGTAATGTAACTGTTTTTGGTAAGTCCATAGCTCAAGTTTTAGGCGATGGAGGGAGTAATAGAAAAGGAACAACAAAAGTTTTTGCTTCTGAATCACTTAGCGATAAGGATATCTATGATTATGCGCAATCACTTGCTGGAGGCCTCCCTCTTAACGAGGTGAGAAACGCGAAAGGTATTGTGTACTATGCAAAGTTTGAAGGGAAAATAATAAATCTGAGAAACTATTCTACAAGTGCACAAGAGTCGAAAGCTCGGTGGACGATTGATATTATTGGGAATAAAGATATAAACAAATTATCGAATCTCTCCGATAACAAGTTTGAAATCAAGTTTAGATAGGTGATCTATATGCTTACAATAGAGCAATATGAAAATAGGAAGGAAGCTCTTGTGGGAGCATCGATGGTGACTATTTGGGAAAATATTCATCCGGATAGTCTATCAGGTAAGATCTGCCTTTCTTTTTATGAGGAAAAAGAGTTATTCCTCTGGTTTATCGAGCATTTGATGAATGAGGGGATAGTAAAACTTGGCAACGGGGGCGAGTTCTTGAAGGGAACAGTGAAAGAGCAGGTCGATAAATTTAGAGCCAGTTTTCCTAATACTCCTGAAGAGATGGAGTATGGCGCTTTTAATGGATACTGGTTTTTATCTGATGCATGCCCCGCTGGCCTTGTCTGGATTCACGAAAACGGCTATCAAGATTGGACTTAGATGCTGTTGTTATAAATAGTGCGTAATATTATTGTTTGACTACTAAAAGCCCGCTGTTGCGGGTTTTTAGTTTTTTAAACTTGTATCTATTCCATCTCAGTTGTTATAAGTGATTCTGTTAGAGTGCAGATGCGTTACAAAGTGCTCTTTTTGATAATATGTCTCCCGCATAACTTGTTCTGCAATATCTACGATGAAATTGGGTTTTTATCGTCCCCGCCCCGTAACCCGCAACACTACCCCCACCAGCAGCAACGCGGCCCCCGAGGCATAGAGCGGGAACCAGCGCGTCCACCAGAGCGGGGAAAACAGCGGGGTGCTATTGGGATCTGCAGGCGCGTAGCCGCTATAGGTATTCAGACCGGCGGCGATGGCGAGCATCGCCAGGCCGATAAAAAGCAGCAGGTTTGAGACGGTTGTCATGGCATTTTTCCTTTGTAGAGGCAGAGGGTAACTCTTACTATCAACATGAATTATTATTCGATTAATTATCTCTGCTGAATGTTATTTATTTCCGCATTCATCAGGCTATTTCCTGACGATAAAATAGCATCCATTAATACTAGTCGCTTATTTTCCAATAAAAAACCCGCCTGCGCGGGTTTTCTCTTTTTCTTGCCGATCGTCACTTCACCAGCGGCTTATCATTGGGCGTTTTGAACTTCGCCAGATATTGCGGCTGGAAGATGCACATGCGCAGCACGGTGCGGTATTCGCCGTTGACGAAGAACTCGTCGATCAGCTCGCCTTCCACGTTGAAGCCCAGCTTGCTGTAGATGTGGATCGCTTTCGGGTTCTCCTTGTCGACGATCAGGTACAGCTTGTACAGGTTCAGCACCGAGAAGCCGTAGTCCATCGCCAGACGGGCGGCGGTGCTGGCGTAGCCTTTGCCCTGGTGGGCAGGATCGATGATGATCTGGAACTCAGCGCGGCGGTGGATGTGATCGATCTCCACCAGCTCCACCAGGCCGACCTTGGCGCCTTCGTGCTCGATGATAAAGCGGCGCTCGCTCTGGTCGTGGATGTGTTTGTCGTAAAGATCGGAAAGCTCGACAAAGGCTTCGTAGGGTTCTTCAAACCAATAGCGCATAACGCTGGCGTTGTTGTCCATCTGGTGGACGAACGACAGATCGTCCCGTTCCAATGGGCGTAACCTGACGCTGGCAGTGCTGGACATGTGGGCTCCTCTGTGCCGTGAAATTGTGCAAAGTATAACTTCACAGAATGGAAGAAGGCGAAAAAAAACGGCGCCGCGTGGGCGCCGTTTAGGCAAGGTTCAGGCTGCGCGCATCAGTCGGCGGCGTGACCTTGCTCAGGCAGGCGTTCGCCGTCCAGCCAGGCGGCGCCATCGCGCATCGCCAGGCGGCCGTCCACGAACCAGCTCACCACCAGCGGATAGATCGTGTGTTCCTGGGTTTGCACCCGCTCAACCACGTCATCCTCTTCGTCGTCAGCGAAAATCGGCACCTTGGCCTGTAAAATCACCGGGCCGCCGTCGAGCTGTTCGGTCACGAAGTGCACCGAGGTGCCGTGTTCGCTGTCGCCGTTGTCGATGGCCTGACGGTGGGTATGCAGACCCGGGTATTTCGGCAGCAGGGAAGGGTGGATGTTCAGCATGCGGCCGGCATAGCGCTGCACGAACTGCGGGCTGAGGATGCGCATGTAGCCGGCCAGCACCACCAGATCGGGCTGGTACTGGTCGATGGCGTCAGCCAACGCGGCGTCGAACGCCGCGCGGTCGGCGTAAGCCTTGGCATCCAGCGCCTGGGCGGCGATACCCGCCGCCTCGGCGCGTTGCAGGCCGTAAGCCTGCGCCTTGTTGCTGAACACCGCCACGATTTCGGCGGCGATGCGGCCCTGCTGGCAGGCGTCAATCAGCGCCTGGAGATTGCTCCCCTGGCCGGAGACCAACACCACGATCTTTTTCATCAGTTGATGACCACTTGTTGTTCGTCGGAAGAGGCGGTCAGTTTACCGATTTTCCACGCTTTTTCACCTGCCGCGGTCAGCAGCGCGATGGCCGCTTCCACTTCGGCTTCCGGCAGGGCGATGACCATGCCTACGCCGCAGTTAAACGTGCGGTACATTTCATGACGGCTGACGTTGCCGGCCTGCTGCAGCCAGGTGAACACCGCCGGCCACTGCCAGCTGGCTTCGTCGATCACCGCCTGCATGCCTTCCGGCAGCACGCGTGGAATGTTTTCCCAGAAGCCGCCGCCGGTGAGGTGAGCGATGGCGTGGACGTCCGCCTTCTCGATCAGCTCCAGCACGGACTTCACGTAAATCTTGGTCGGCGCCAGCAGGTGGTCGGCCAGCGGTTTGCCTTCCAGCTGGGTGGCGGTCGGATCGGTGTTGCTCACTTCCAGGATTTTGCGCACCAGCGAGTAGCCGTTGGAGTGCGGGCCGGAAGCGCCCAGGGCGATCAGCGCGTCGCCGGACTGTACTTTGCTGCCGTCGATGATCTCGGATTTTTCGACCACGCCGACGCAGAAACCGGCCACGTCGTAGTCTTCGCCGTGGTACATGCCCGGCATTTCAGCGGTTTCGCCGCCCACCAGCGCACAGCCGGACTGTTTGCAGCCTTCGGCGATGCCGGTGATCACGCTGGCCGCGGTGTCCACGTCCAGCTTGCCGGTGGCGTAGTAGTCGAGGAAGAACAGCGGCTCAGCGCCCTGAACCACCAGATCGTTGACGCACATCGCCACCAGATCGATGCCGATGGTGTCGTGGCGTTTCAGATCCATCGCCAGACGCAGCTTGGTGCCCACGCCGTCGGTACCGGAAACCAGCACCGGCTCGCGGTATTTCTGCGGCAACGCACACAGGGCGCCAAACCCGCCCAGACCGCCCATCACTTCCGGGCGACGGGTCTGTTTAACTACACCTTTGATGCGGTCTACCAATGCGTTGCCTGCATCGATATCGACACCTGCGTCTTTATAGCTGAGAGAGGTTTTGTCGGTCACTGCGCGATTCCCCACGACGATTTGCGGTTTGAAAACTGTGCTTCCGATGTTGATTCCGGAATAAGGCGCGGCAATTCTAACAGCGCAGGCAAACGTTTGCGAGCGGCTTGTGAACCGGCTCCGCTTTTTCGTCATCTATACTGATATTCAAACTTTTGTTGATCCCGATCGGGCTATTGTGGGTGGCGCGGCGAAAAAAAGGAGGTATAATCCCGCGATTTTTTTGGCCGCAACCACCTTAATAGGAGAAAAATGATGAAGATCGTTGAGGTGAAACACCCGCTGGTAAAACACAAGCTTGGCCTGATGCGCGAAAATGACATCAGCACCAAACGCTTCCGTGAGCTGGCCTCAGAAGTGGGTAGTTTACTGACCTATGAAGCGACCGCCGATCTGGAGACGGAAAAAGTCACCATCGAAGGCTGGTGCGGGCCAGTTGAAGTGGAACAGATCAAAGGGAAAAAGATTACCGTGGTGCCGATCCTGCGCGCAGGCCTGGGCATGATGGAAGGGGTGCTGGAGCACGTGCCGAGCGCGCGCATCAGCGTGGTGGGCGTTTACCGCGACGAAGAAACCCTGGAGCCGGTGCCGTACTTCCAGAAATTGGTTTCCAACATCGAAGAGCGCATGGCGCTGGTTGTCGACCCGATGCTGGCCACCGGCGGTTCGATGATCGCCACTATCGATCTGCTGAAGAAAGCCGGCTGCCACAGCATCAAGGTGCTGGTCCTGGTGGCGGCGCCGGAAGGCATCGCCGCGCTGGAGAAAGCGCACCCGGACGTTGAGCTGTACACCGCCTCCATCGATCAGTGCCTGAACGACAAGGGCTACATCGTGCCTGGCCTGGGCGACGCGGGCGACAAGATATTTGGTACTAAGTAAACATTTGAGCCGACTTAACGAGTCGGCTTTTTTTTGACTAAAACCTATAAAACCAATAAACCGAGGAAAAGCACACATGACCCGTCGCGCCATCGGCGTCAGCGAGCGCCCGCCGCTGCTCCAGACCATTCCGCTCAGCTTCCAGCACCTGTTCGCCATGTTCGGCGCCACCGTGCTGGTGCCTATCCTGTTCAAGATCAACCCGGCGACCGTGCTGCTGTTCAACGGCATCGGCACGCTGCTGTATCTGTTCATCTGTAAAGGCAAAATCCCGGCCTACCTCGGTTCCAGCTTCGCGTTTATCTCGCCGGTGCTGCTGCTGTTGCCGCTCGGTTACGAAGTGGCGTTGGGCGGTTTCATCATGTGCGGCGTGCTGTTCTGCCTGGTGGCGCTGATCGTGAAAAAGGCCGGCACCGGCTGGCTGGACGTGATGTTCCCGCCGGCGGCGATGGGGGCGATCGTCGCCGTCATCGGGCTGGAGCTGGCGGGCGTGGCGGCCAACATGGCGGGGCTGCTGCCGGCGGAAGGCACCAGCGCCGACTCGACCACCATCACCATTTCGCTGGTGACGCTGGCGGTCACGGTGCTCGGCTCGGTGCTGTTCCGCGGTTTTCTGGCAATTATCCCGATCCTGATCGGCGTGCTGGTGGGCTATGCGCTGTCGTTCTTCATGGGCGTGGTGGATTTGACCCCGATCCGCGAGGCGCACTGGTTCGCGCTGCCGACCTTCTACACCCCGCGCTTTGAGTGGTTCGCCATCTTCACCATTCTGCCGGCGGCGCTGGTGGTGATCGCCGAGCATGTCGGCCACCTGGTGGTGACCGCCAACATCGTGAAAAAAGACCTGATCCGCGATCCGGGGCTGCACCGCTCGATGTTCGCCAACGGTATCTCGACGGTGTTCTCCGGCTTCTTCGGTTCCACGCCGAACACCACCTACGGCGAGAACATCGGCGTGATGGCCATCACCAAGGTCTACAGCACCTGGGTGATCGGCGGCGCGGCGGTGCTGGCTATCCTGCTGTCCTGCATCGGCAAGCTGGCGGCGGCGATCCAGGCGGTGCCGGTGCCGGTGATGGGCGGCGTTTCCCTGCTGCTGTACGGCGTGATCGGCGCCTCGGGCATTCGCGTGCTGATCGAATCCAAAGTGGATTACAACAAGGCGCAAAACCTGATTCTGACCTCGGTGATCCTGATCATCGGCGTGAGCGGCGCCAAGGTGCACATCGGCGCGGCGGAGCTGAAAGGCATGGCGCTGGCGACCATCGTCGGCATTGGCCTGAGCCTGCTGTTCAAGGTCATCAGCCTGTTCCGCAAGGAAGAAGAGGTGCTCGACGCGCCGGACGAACCGGCGGAGCAGAAGTAACGAAAAGGGCAGCCCAGGGGCTGCCCTTTTTATTCGTGTTTCTGCATTTATATCCGTTGGGATAAAGTAGCTGATAGCATTAACAACATCGGTTAAAAGGAAAGAGGGCATGGAGTACTACGGCTATATTTTGCTCAAATTTGTGATTGGCTTTGTCATTGTTATCACCCACCTGAACCTGTCGGGAAAGACCCAGCTATCGCAGATGACCCCAGTAGATTTTATCGGTAACTTTGTGCTCGGGGGCATTATTGGGGGCGTTATCTATAGCGACAGCATCCCCTTGTACCAGTATGTCGTTGTATTACTTATCGGTGTAGGGCTAATTTCTCTGTTGAATGCAATCAGTAAACACTGCAACTTCTTTCGTTCGGTCACTATAGGCAATCCGATACCAATTATAAAAAATGGCCGCTTTTTGATGGAAAATATTTTAGCCAAGAAAAATAAAATCGACATCTTGAACGTTTCCTCACAGCTGCATGCGCAGGGGATTCACGCCTTTCAGGAGATTGTCTATGCGCAAATTGAGCCGGGCGGCCAGATCACTGCGGTATGCGAGGGAAATGAACTGCCTTCAGTTATCATTATGAAAAATGGCAGGGCCAGGCCTTATGAGCTGCAGGAGATTAGTAAAGATGAGGAGTGGTTGAACCAAACTATCCGTGAACATGGCATAGAGCCGAAAGATATTTTTATTGCTGAGTTTTGGGACGGTAGGACAGCATTCATTCTTAATGACGGACGTATAGTTAAATAGTGAAAAAGGGGAGCCTCAGCTCCCCAATGTCATATTAGCTGCGAATTTTGCGGTACACGAACAGCACCACGATGGCGCCGATAACCGCTACCACGAAGCTGCCGAAGTTGAAGCCGTCAACCTTGCCGTAGCCGAAGAAGGTGCTGATATAGCCGCCGACCACGGCGCCGATGATCCCCAGCACAACGGTCAGGATAAAGCCGCCGCCGTCTTTGCCGGGCATGATCCACTTAGCCAAAATACCGGCGATTAGGCCGAAGATAATCCAGGAAATAATCCCCATTTACTGCTCCTTTCTTTTGTGGCTGAGAATAGCTTACTGCTGGGTGGCCGGCTGCTTATTGCCGTTCACCGCCGCATCGGTCTCTTGTTTCAACTCTTGCGCTTTGTTTTCGGCGCTGTTCTTGATGGCTTCGGTCTTCGCCTTGGCCTGCTCGGTCAGATCGTTAGCGCCGTTGATGGCGTCGTTTTTGATGGCCTTGGCCTGATCCACCAGCTGCTGGCTTTGTTTGCCGGCGTCATCCTTGATCGCGGCGGCCTTGGCCTTGGCGTCGTTGGTGATGGCGTCGGCCTGCTTGGCGGCTTCATCTTTAATCGCCGAGGCTTTGTCCTTCAGCTGGTCAGCCTGCGTGGCGGCCTCTTTTTTGATTTCATCCGCCGTCGCTTTCGCCTTGTCCGTCAGATCGTCCGCTTTTTTCTGGGCGGCGTCTTTCATCTGCTCGGCGCTGTCTTTGGCTTTATCCAGGTTGGCGTCAACCTTGGAAGAGTCATCACAGCCGGCAACCAACAACCCGATAAAGGAGGCTAACAGCACTTTATTCCATACTTTCATCGTCTATATCCTTGCAGAAACCTTGTTGATGGTGATTGTGTTTTGCCTACCTATACTAGGTCAGGTTTTACTTAAATTACAAATTTAACCTGCTTAGGCATGGGGTTAGGGTTTGATATCAGACTATTCTTGCCGGCGAGGGAGCCGCAATCGATTAAACGGCGCTAAGGCATTGCTCACTATTGCGGCATAAGATCCTGCCGGTTCAACAGCGCCCGTTTTCTGTGTTAAACTGCCCGCGTTTTTCTGCCAGTTTTGGTTGAGGTGCTTCTCTGAATACGCCGGCACAGCTTTCACTGCCACTTTATCTTCCCGATGATGAAACTTTCGCCAGTTTTTATCCGGGCGAGAACCCATCCCTATTAGCCGCGATCCAATCCGCCGTCCGTCAGGAACATGGCAGCTATATCTATTTTTGGTCGCGTGAAGGCGGCGGGCGCAGCCATCTGCTGCATGCGGCCTGCGCCGAGCTTTCGCAGAAGGGGGAAGCGGTGGGCTATGTGCCGCTCGACAAACGCGCTTACTTCGTGCCCGAAGTGTTGGACGGCATGGAGCAGCTGGCGCTGGTTTGCATCGACAATATCGAATGCATCGCCGGCGACGAAGAGTGGGAGATGGCGATCTTCAACCTCTACAACCGCATCTTGGAAACCGGCCGCACCCGTTTGTTCATCACCGGAGATCGTCCGCCGCGTCAGCTGAACCTGCGCTTACCGGATCTGGCTTCGCGCCTGGACTGGGGACAAATCTACAAGCTGCAGCCGCTGTCGGACGAAGAGAAACTGCTGGCGCTGCAGCTGCGCGGCAAACTGCGCGGCTTCGAGTTGCCGGAAGACGTGGGCCGCTTCCTGTTGAAACGGCTGGATCGCGAGATGCGCACGCTGTTTATGACACTCGATCAGCTCGATCGCGCCTCGATCACCGCCCAGCGCAAGCTGACCATCCCGTTCGTTAAAGAGATCCTGGGGCTGTAGCGAGCCATCAAGTCTGTTTTTCCGCGTGTTCCAGCAGGGAGCAGTAGTGCTCAACCTGCTGGCGTTGCCGATCGCTTCGCAGTTGCAAAGCGAGATTGATATGTTCCAGACACTGCGCATTGTCTGCAAGACGTGGATCGATTTTCCCCTGCTGTGCCAACCAGGCCGCCACGTCAGCCCAGCGCCATAACGGTGAGGTGCCGCCGAGCCGTTGAATAGGGGAAGGGAAGCCGCCGGGGCCGCGAGTCCCGTCTTTTAGCATGGCGATCGCCTGACGCGACAGTTCAGTGAGCTCGGCAATATCGCTTAATCCCACCAGGCTGGAGTCTACTGATATCACCTTGGCGCCAATATTTGCAGACTCAATATCGCTGATGGCGCTGCAAATTGCGTGGGCAAAGTTTTCGCTTTCTCGATCAAACTCGAGGTAGACGGCTTTACCGTAGAAACAGATCAGTGCGTCATCGCATCCCGCCGCATACAGCGCATCCTCCAACCCGGTGGTATCGGCGGTGACCCCACCCAGCGTCAATGCGAAATGATAGAGCGTCATGGTGATTCTCCGGTTATTTTTTCTGCGACAGCGCCAGGCAGTGATCGACTTTGCGCCGGATCTGTTTGGCATGCAGCTCGGGATTTTTCGGCGTGCTCCAGATGCTCATCATATGTTCTTGATGACCGACAAAGGCGCAATGCAATCGGCCAAAAGCATGCCCCTTGCTGGGACGAAAATGCCAGCCCTGAGAAAGGGCGTAATCTAACGCCGCCTGGATATGCTTGTCTGGGTGTTTTTTCATCGCTCGTCCAGTGATGCGATCAGAGTAGATGGGGTGTTGACGGTTGTCAACGCTTGTCTTGCCGTAAGGCTCGGCATTTGTGCAGCATAGCAGCAGGAGAAGCGGGGGATGGTGAAAAGTACTTATATAACAACAAATTAAAAATAGCCCTATTCAGGGCTATTGGTATTTTGCGGTTCAATAAGAGACTTGCCGGACGATTACAAAATCTCCAGCACCTGCTCCGGCGGCCGGCCGATACGCGCCTTGCTGCCTTTCACCACGATCGGGCGTTCGATCAGTTTCGGGTTCGCCGTCATTGCCGCCAGCAGCTGTTCTTCGCTCAGACTGTCGTCCGCCAGCTTCAATTCTTTGTACAGATCTTCTTTTTTGCGCATCAGATCGCGCGCGGATGTGAAGCCTAATTCTTTCAACAGCTTTTTCAGCTCATCGGCCGACGGGGGCGTTTCAAGATACAGCACCACCTTGGGATCGACACCGTGCTGCTCCAGCAGCGCCAGGGTTTCACGGCTCTTGGAGCAGCGCGGGTTGTGGTAAATCGTGACGTTTTTCATGGCGTTCATTCCTTGTTGAATCAGCTGCGCTGGTATTGGCGGAAGCGCTGTTGCAGTTGGCGCAGCTGGTCGATGCGCGCATCGTAGCGCGCCTGTTTCAGGCTGCCGAGTTTCTGCAGCGAGCTGGCATTGCTGAGCAGGCCGATGGCCTGATCGAGCCGGCCGGTCAGCGCCAGGCTTTCGGCGCGGGCCGACAGCTCTTCATCGCGCAGCCCCTGGGCGGCGCTGGCCTGCGCCAGCAGATCCCAGCCGTTCGGATCGTCCGGATGGGCAAAGGTATAGCGGTTCAGGATCTTCGAGGCCTGCGCCGGCTGGTTGCCTTCGACATAGGCATTGGCCAGGTTGAGCTGCAGCACCGGGTTGTTGTTCTGGGCGGCGTTGGCCGCCTGCAGGCGGGCGATGGCCTGTGGCGCGCGTTTCTGGCCGAGATCGATGTCGGTCATCAGGTCGATCAGCCAGACGTTTTTCGCATCCTGCGCCAGCATTGGTTGAATGATGTTGCGTGCGTCGTCGTATTTTTTCGCTTCATAGAACAGGATGGCGCGGCCGTATTTGGCGGCCGCCTGTTCGCGCACGTTGCCCTTGCTGAGGGAGCCGAGCAGCTCTTCGTTCAGGCCATAGCCTTCCGAGCTGTACATACCCAGTGCGCGTACCTTGGCCATCAGGTAGTCCTGTGAAGACTGAACGATGTGTTTCGGCATCTGGTTGGCGCGGTTGCGCGCGTCGGAGAGGCGGCTGTCCGGCAAGGGGTGCGTCAGCAGCATTTCCGGCGGTTTGGAGGCATAGCGCGACTGATCCGAGAGTTTTTGCAGGAAGTCGGGCATCGCTTCGGGATCAAAACCGGCGCGCTGCAGCACCTGAATGCCGATGCGGTCGGCTTCCTGTTCGTTCGACTGGGTAAAGCTGATCATGCCCTGCTGGGTGCCGGCCAGGGTGCCGCTCAGCGCCGCCATGCCCATGGTCGGGTTGGCCATCGCCAGCAGGATCGAGCCGAGTGCGCCCACCCAGGTTAGCGGGGCGTTGCGCTGCTGATCTTCCATGGCGCGCGCCAGGTGGCGCTGGGTGACGTGCGAGATTTCGTGTGCCAGCACCGAAGCCAGCTGGCTTTCGTTGTCGCTGACGCGGAACAGCGCGGAGTGCAGCACCACGTTGCCGCCGAAGAAGGCGAAGGCGTTGATCTCGTCGTTGCGCACCAGATAGAAATGGAACGGCGTGCGCACTGAATAGGCGCTGGCCACCAGGCGGTTGCCCAGCTGGTTGATGTACTGGCTCAGCAGCGGATCGTTGATCAGCGGGGCGCTGGCGCGCAACTGGCGCACGTAGAAATCGCCCATCGCCAGCTCTTGTCCGATGCTCAGGGTGCCGCCGGCGGAGGTGCCCATGTCCGGCAACTGGTCCTGGCTTTCCGCCTGTGCTGGCGCCAGGGCGGTGGCGTTCAGCGTGCCGAGCAGCAGCACCGCTAACGCGGTTTTGGTCAACCGGTTGGTCATAGTCAGGCGTTTCCCTTAAATAATCATTTCTAAGACGTCAGCAGCAGACAAGAGTTCTTTATTCCCACGGCGCAATCCGCGTGAAAGTGCGGCGGCTCACAAACCGCGGCGGCGGCACCCATCACATCATAGTCAGCCGCAGGCGACAAGGAAACGTTAGCCGGGCGCGGATCGGGCAAAAAAGTTTTATTTTTCATTTTGAAGGGCGCTTTCTGCGTCGCCGGCGGCCTGCATTGTCAATAAAACACGGACAAAGTTGATCCGCGTTTTATTGACAAGATAAACGCAGACTCATATAGTCTGCGTTATTGAATGTTCATTGACGGTCGAAAACGGACATATGGCGTACATCACAACCAGCGTTGAATATGGCATCCACTGCCTGCTGTGGCTGGTCGGCGATAACCAGCGCGCGCTGAGCAGCCGCGAACTCGCCGAGTTGCAGGGCATCTCCCCTAGCTTTCTGGCCAAGATTTTCCCCAAGCTGGAAAAGGCGGGGATCGTCGCCGCCAGCGAAGGGGTGCGTGGCGGCTACCGGCTGGCCCGCCCGGCGGACGAGATCAGTTTTCTGGCAATCATCGACGCCATCGAGGGGCACAAGCCGCTGTTCGATTGCCAGGAGGTGCGCGGGCGCTGCGCGGTGTTCGATGACTCCCCGCCGGATTGGGCGATCTCCGGCAAATGCGCTATCCATGCGGTGATGCTGCAGGCGGAGAAGGCGATGCGCGATGCGCTGGCGGCGCAGACCCTCGGCGCCGTCGCCGCCCGCTTTGGCCGCAAGGCGCCGCAGGGCTTCTTCGGTGAGGTCAACCTCTGGCTCGACGAGCGCATGACGGAACGCACCGCGCGCAGCGGCAAAACGGCGCGCGCCAAGACCTAATCGCCGCCTTTCCTTAAAGCGAAACACACTTTTTCCCGCCTCTTCGGAAGGGGCGGGCGGGCCTTCTGCACCCTGTTACGGGAGCGGAACGGCATCGTTCATCCGAAAAAACTGCGGGCAGCCTTGTCGCCCGGTTAACCCTGTATGAAGGAGTCATCCCATGACGCAGAAAATAGTGATTGCCGGTTCCGGTTTTGCCGGTTTTTGGGCCGCCGTGTCCGCCATGCGCGCCATTACCCTTGCCGGTAAGCATGAGGATATCGAGGTGCTCATGGTCTCACCGACGCCAACGGTCACCATCCGCCCGCGCCTGTATGAAGCGGTGTTGGAAAACATGAACCCGGACATTTCCGCGCAGCTCGCCGCCGTCGGTGTACGGCATCTGGCCGGGACGGTAGAGGGCATCGATGCCGCCGCCAAAACGCTCACGGTGGCGCAGGCGACGGGGGAAGCCCTTGAATTGGTTTACGACCGCCTGGTGTGGGCCACCGGCAGTCGGCTGTCTGTCCCGCCGGTACCGGGTTTTGCCGAATACGGTTTCAACGTCGATACGCTGGAAAGCGCGCAGCGTCTGGATGCTCATATTAAAGCGCTGGCGGCCAAACCGTCGACGCCGGCGCGCAACACCGCCGTGGTGGTGGGAGCGGGACTGACCGGCCTGGAGAGCGCGGCAGAGATGCCGCAGCGGCTGCGCGATGCGCTGGGCAAAGACGAGAACGTGCGCGTGGTGATCGTCGATACCGCGCCGGAAGTGGGCGCGGGAATGGGGGCAGAGCCGGGGGCGGTGATACGCCAGGCGCTGGCGGAGTGCGGCGTGGAAGCGCGGGCCGGCCTGCGCGTTTCGGCTATCGATGCCGAGGGAGTGATGCTGTCGAACGGTGAACGCATCGCTGCCAACACGGTGATCCTGGCGGCGGGCGTGCGGGCTCACCCGCTGACCGAACAGATCCCCGGCGAGCGTGACGGCAGTGGCCGAGTGATCGGCGACGCCTTCCTGCGCGCGCCGGCGGCGGCGGGCATTTTCGTGACCGGCGATACGGTGAAGGCGGCGACCGACGATCTCGGTAACCACAACCTGATGACCTGCCAGCATGCGCTGAGCCTTGGCCGTGTCGCTGGCCATAATGCGGCGGCGGAGCTGACGGGCTTGCCGACGCACCCTTACAGCCAGCCGAAGTATGTGACCTGTCTGGATCTGGGCCCCTGGGGCGCGCTGTATACCGAAGGCTGGGAGCGCCAGGTGCGCTTTACCCGTGAGGAAGGCAAAAAGATTAAGCAGGAGATCAACACGCAGTGGATTTACCCACCGGCGGCGGATCGCGAGGCGCTGTTTGCCGTCGCCAATCCGGATTTCGTGATTGTGCCTTAAAGAAAAGAGAAAACGGGAGCGGCAACGCTCCCGTCGTCATTGGCCCAGCGGCAGGAACGAGCGCTCCGGCACCACGGTTTTCATCACCAGCGTGGAGCTCAGGCGCTGCACGCCCGGCAGAGCGGAGAGCTTCTCGTCGTAAAGCTGCTGGAAGGCGGGCAGATCGCGGGCGATCACGTGCAGCAGATAGTCGGGATCGCCAAACAGCCGCTGTGCCTGCACCACCTGCGGAATGTCCACCATGGCGTTTTCGAAGGTTTCAACGGCGCGGCGATCGCCTTCGCGCATGGTGACGAACACCAGGGCGGAAAAGTTATAGCCCAGGCTGCCGGGATCGAGCTGGGCGCGGTAACCCCTGATCACCCCGGACTCCTCTAATGCGCGCACTCGGCGGTGGCAGGGGGACACGCTCAAACCGATCCGCTCGGCCAGCTCGGTCACCGACAAACGGCCGTCAACCTGCAATTCAGCAAGAATCTTGCGATCAATCTTATCCATTTGGAAAAATTTCCCCGCTTATGCCAGTTTCAGGCAAGTAATTGAAAGCACATTTTAACGCCTTGAGGATATTCTTGCCATCTGTTGAACGGTTTTGACGGCCAGCATGGCAGGCGGAGGCCGTTCTTCTTCCAAGAGGAAAGCGCAATGGTTCTTTGTTCGGAATGGCGCGGCGCGTTTGAGCGGGTGCCGGCATGACGCTCGCTCTGTTCGCCGCTTTTTGGGCGGTGTCGATTTTGTTGGTGATCACGCCGGGTATGGATTGGGCCTATGTGATCTCGGCGGGCATTCGCGGCCGGGTGGTGGTGCCCGCCGTCGCCGGTTTGCTGTTCGGCCACCTGCTGATGATTGCGATCGTGGTGGCGGGCGTCGGTGCGCTGCTGGTCGGCAACCCGCTGGCGCTGACGGCGCTCACCTTGCTGGGAGCGGCTTATCTGTTGTGGATCGGTTTCAACATGCTGCTGCACCCGCCGGTGCCCGGCGCCGGTGAAGATCAGCGTTCCGATTCCTGGCTGCGCTGGGCCGGCAAGGGCGTGTGCGTCAGCGGCCTGAATCCCAAGGTGTTTCTGCTGTTTCTGGCGCTGCTGCCGCAGTTTACCGACGCCAGGGCCGAATGGTCGGTGCCGATGCAGATGCTGGCGTTGGGCGTGGTGCATTTGATCAGCTGCGGCCTGGTGTATCTGCTGGTGGGATTCGGTTCGCAGTCGGTGCTGCGCACGCGCCCGCAGGCTGCGAAGGTGGTGGGGCGCATCTCCGGCGCGGCGATGATCGTCATCGCCCTCGGGCTGCTGGCCGAGCAGGCGCTGAAATAGTGGTTCGAAAGGCCCGCTGGCGCGGGCCAGGCGGTATCAGGATCTGACGGCGAGCAGCACCGATGAGGCTTTGATCAGGGCAATGGCGCGCGAACCGTTCTTCAGCGCCATCTCCTGCAGGCTTTCATTGGTGATCACCGACGTCAGCACAAAACCGGCATCCGCTTTGAGGTGTACGGTGCTGTTGACCGCGCCGTGCTCAACCGCAATCACTTCCCCGGCAAACTGGTTGCGGGCGGAAAAACGCAAACCGCAATCCTCTGTCGCCAGGATCACCCACGGCGCTTTAATCAGCGCGACGGCCTCTTTGCCGACGCTTAACCCCAGCGACTGTTGGCTTTGTACCGTGACGATAGCCACCAGTTTTTCACCGCCCTGCAATGCGATCTCCACTTCGTCATTGACGGCGCCTTTGGCGACGGCGGACACGGTACCGGTGAATTGGTTACGGGCTGAAACGGGCATAGACTCTCCTTGAAAGGGGCAAACGGTAAAATTTTTCGCCAGCATGCACCCTAACCGCCGCGATTGCCAATGCAGCGGGGAAAGAGTGTGAGCAGAGCGAGCTTACTTAAAAATTAACGCCGATAGATGTCCGGCCGGGCGATCTGCCAAACAAAATCGGGACGATTGATGGCGCTATACCCCACTTTTTCATAGAGCCAGGGGGCGGTGCTGGTGACCAGCATGATTCGCCGCAGCGTCGCCATCAGCGGATGGGCCTGGCAACATTCCGCCAGCCACAGACCCAGCCCGCTTTTTTGGTACGTTTCCAGCACGTACACGTCGCACAGATAGCCGAAGGTGGCGTAATCGGTGACCAGCCGGGCGAAACCGATTTGTCTGGTGCCGTGATACAAACCGAAGCACAGGCTGTGGGCGAGGGACTGGCGAACGGTCTCTTTATCAATGCCTTCCGCCCATGACGAACGGGTCAGAAATGCATGGATGGCGTCAAGATCCAGCAGGGCGGGCTCGGTGCTGACGAGATAGTCAGCACGCCGCCACTCCCGTGGGTCAGAGGTTGTCATGAGGGGGCATCTCCTGTTGTCTGCTTGTTTGCCGTTAAGTGTCTGTACGCAGGGTGAGGCAGTCTCTCGACGGTGTAAGGCGAGATAATCATGCCCGGCACCGCGGTCGATAGCTGACGTATTGGCTTTGATAATACGAGATACCGCCATGACTTTTAGAGAGCGAAGGAAAATAATTACGCTTGATTGCGTAAATAATAATGAGTATGTTTCTCATTCTCTTTGTTGTTCGCGGGCGCACGAAGGAGTTATTAGCCTGCATTAGCGTGATAGTTGATTCACAGGGAAACACTGAGACGCGCGGTGGCGCTCATTTCTCGTTATGAGAAAGCTCAAAACTAAACTGCAGAGCCCCCGTTAACGCCGTTTTAAATGGTCAAGGATTTCCCCGATGAAAATGAAAATCTCTGTGCTCGCCCTGCTGACGGGTATGGCGCTAAGCGGCTGCGCGCCGCACCAAACCACTTCCTCTTCCCCTGCCGTGCAACCTCTCGCGCCAGCGGCGCAATCCGACAGCGTCGTCAAACGCCAACTGGCTTATGGTTTGTATGAAATGGCGCTGACGCCAGGGGGAGATGCGCTGTACGTCGCCAGCGCCGAAAGTTTTAAAGATGTACAGGGGGGCGTGGTCTATAAGCTGGACGCCAAGACCCTGAAAACCCTTGGCACGACGCATACCGATCTGAAAAATTTCGCCATGCAGGCCTCTGCGGATGGAAAAACCCTTTATGTCAGCAATTCGCTGGACGGCGGTATCAGCGCAATCGGCGCCGCCGACGGTAAGGTGAAAGGACGTTTGTTGTTCAGCGAGCGCAATGAGAAAGGGTTGCCGTATGGTGCGCGCCAAATTCTGGCTCACAACAATACGCTGTATGTGGGGGCGGTGGCCGATCCGGCGCAAATTTGGGTGGTTGACGCCGAAACGCTCAAGCTGAAAACGCGCATTAAAAATACCGGCAAATGGATGACCGGCCTGCATTACTCCGAACAGACCCAACGTGTGTATGCCGCCAATGGCAGCGGCGAGATCCTGGTGATCAACCCGCGTTCCAATCGCATCGAGAAACGCTGGAAACCGTTGGGAGACCAACCGGCACTGCTGCTTAATATGGCTGAAGACGAGGCTACCGGTCGTTTGTTCGTCACTGACAACTCCAAGGCGAAGACCACGCTGGTCTTGGATATTCATACCGGAAAATTATTGAAGCGGCTTGATGTGGGCGACTCTTTGGCTGTCGTTTTCAATTCACGGCGCAATGAAATTTATATCTCGCAGCGTGAATCCGGCAATGTACTGAGCCTGGATGCGACGACCTATGCGGTGAAACAGCGCTGGGCGCTGCCGCCGAATCCAAACAGCTTGCTGTTGTCGGCAGATGGCCAGACATTGTTCGTTACTGTCAAACAACCGTTTAACAAAGATCATTCCACTCAGGGGCCGGACAGCGTGGTTCGCATCGCGTTGAATCAATAAGCCCCATCGGCTCGGCGACGGGCCATTTAACTTTTTATCCTCATTCATGAGTGAATTATGCACAACACCAGTACAACGAATTCCCCTTTACGCAAAACGCTGCTGGCGCTGGCTATCGGCGCGCTGAGCCAAGGCGCGCTGGCCGCAGACGGCGACGCCAAGAAAAACCAGGAGGACACCCTGGTCGTCCGGGCCGAAAAACACGCCGATTTCAACTCCGGCGGCAATGATTTGGTTCCCGCCTACCTGGATGGACAGGTTGCCCACGGCGGCCGCCTGGGAATGTTGGGCGAACAGAAAGCGATGGACGTCCCGTTCAACGTCATAGGTTATACCGCGAAGCTGGTACAGGATCAGCAGGCGAAGACCATCGCCGACGTGGTCAGCAACGACGCGGGTGTGCAGGCGGTGCAGGGATACGGTAACTTCGCCGAAACCTATCGCATCCGCGGTTTCTCACTGGACGGCGACGACATGACGATGGGCGGGCTGCCGGGCGTGGTGCCGCGTCAGGTGATGGATACCCAGATGCTGGAGCGGGTAGAGATCTTCAAAGGGGCGAACGCCTTGCTGAACGGCCTGGCTTCCAGCGGCGTTGGCGGCATGATCAATCTTGAACCGAAACGGGCGGAAGAAACGCCGACCACTCAGATCGGCCTCGACTACACCTCCGATTCTCAGGTGGGCGGCAAGCTGGATCTGGGCCGCCGTTTTGGTGACGACAACCAGTTTGGCGCTCGCGTCAACCTGGTACACCGAGAGGGGGAAACGGCGGTTGAGGATGATAAGCGGCGCACCACGCTGGCATCGGTCGGGCTGGACTATCGCGGCGATCGTTTCCGTTCATCGTTGGACTTCGGTTATCAGAAAAAGACCTTCCATGGCGGAACGATGGGGGTCAACATCAGCGGCATCGATGTGATACCCGCAGTGCCTGACACCCGTAAAAATTACAGTCAGCAGTGGGGCTACAGCGATATCGAGAACGAATTCGGCATGGCGAAAGCGGAATATGATTTAACCCGCGACTGGAAGGCCTATGCCGGGTTGGGTGCGCAGCACGGCCATGAAACCGGCGTTTACAGCGCACCGAAGCTCATCAACGCCAACGGCGATGCCACGGTTGGGCGTCTGGACACCAATCGCATCATCGACGCTTTCAGCGGCATGGCGGGGCTTGAGGGCAAGTTCACGACCTGGGCGGTTTCGCATCGGGTCAACGTCGGTTATTCCGCGCAGATTAAACGCGACAAAACCGCGTGGCGCATGTCTGCCAACAATCCGACGACCAATATCTACGATAACCATGATGTCGCAATACCGGACAACGCCTATTTCGGTGGCAACTACAGCGATCCGCTGACCACGGCGCGCAACCGGACGCAGGGCTGGTTGTTCAGCGATACGCTGGGCTTTTTCGGCGACCGGGTGTTGTTAACGGCGGCCGCGCGCCATCAGAAAGTGGTGGTGCGTAATTACAGCAACGCCACCGGTCTGGAGGATACCGCCTCTCGTTATACGCAAAGCCGTTGGATGCCGACGTTCGGGCTGGTCTACAAGCCGTGGGAAACGGTGTCGCTTTATGCCAACCATACCGAGGCCTTGCAGCCTGGCGGCATCGCGCCGAAAGAGGCGGCCAACTTCGGGCAAAGTACCGGTATCGCCCGTTCCAAGCAAAATGAAGTGGGGGTGAAAGTTGATTTCGAACGCGTGGGCGGCTCGTTGGCGCTGTTTGAAATCAAAAAGCCGGCCACCATGATCGACAGCAACAACTACTACACGTTGAACGGCGAACAACGCAACCGCGGCGTGGAGTTGAATGTGTTCGGCGAACCGGCATTCGGCCTGCGCCTTAACGGCAGCGCTACCTGGCTTTCGCCTGAGTTGACCAAAACCCAGGGCGGTCGTAACGATGGCAAAGACGCTATCGGCGTAGCGCACTTCTACGCGGTACTGGGAGCGGAATACGATATCAAGCCAATCGATGGCCTGACGGCAACGGCGAAAGTGCGGCATACCGGTTCGCAATATGCCGACTCTGCCAATACCAAAAAGCTCGATAGTTTCACGACCCTGGATCTCGGCCTTCGCTATCGCATGCGTTTGAATGAGGATCAAAACACGCTGGTATGGCGTGTGGGGTTGGACAACGTCACGAATGAGAAGTATTGGTCCGGCGTAGAAAGCAATGGCACTTACGTCTTCCAGGGACAGGCGAGGACGCTGAAAGCGTCGGTAACTTACGACTTCTAATCGATACAGAAACGACGGCGTCCCACATGCGATGGGACGCCGGTTCCTTTGCCACCGGGAGGGCGTTTTTCAGCATGACCGGTGGGTGAGTACGCTGATCAAATCCAGCGCGTCGTCCGCCGCCGCGATTTCGCTTTCGCTGAGCGCCTGTCGTTCGATGAAGCATTCGATAGCTTCCAACAGGGAGAAGACGCTGATTTCATCCCCTATCTTCACGACTTCGCAAACGCCACGCCCGATTGCCAGACAGATGGCTTCATCAAATTCACACGGTTTGCTGTTCATCTTTCCCCCTTACGGCATTTGGGATGATATCGGCCATGCTACCGGTTTTTGCTCGACGGCTGTCTGACGAAAATCCCATTTTTTCGTTGATGCTGACTGGCGCGCGATCGCGTGCATTGGCGAAATTCTGATTTCCTCACGGTGGTCAAATTTCCCTTGTGACCGCCATGGCGGCGCGGTATTGTCGCCAAATGACGACAATACCGCCTCATTGTCCGCATAAAAAATTTATGACGTTATCATCCCTTCATCCCGCTGCCGTGCGGGATTTTTTTATGAGGTTTATCTCAAAGTGCGGATAACCTCGACGCGATCGCTTGCTATGTTCTGGGAATAATCCTAGCTTGAAATAGTCATTTAGGGTTAGCAATCCCTCATGACCTCCTTGTAATACTTGATGCACCAGAACGTCTTCTCCCCCGCTTAGGCGGGGGTTTTTAATGATGTGCATCGGCAAAGGCCGTCAACGTAGAACCGACAGAGTTCGTGACGATAATCACTTCAAGCATCAAGGGACGGGACAATGAAAAATGATTTGGCGGCGGCGATCGCGATTGGCTGTGTGCTGTTGTTCGCACTGGCGGTTGGTTCGCCCCTCTCCATCAGCGCCTCGCTGTAATCTTCCACGGCCCCGTCCGGGGCCGTTCACCCAGTCTGTCGCCGCGTCTGCGGATTTTTGCGCCAATCGCTCGCCGGCGCGATAAAATCAGCCAAATCGCTGTTGATGTATGGCCAACTTTGAGTACTCTGAGTGCTTTGCACACCTCGAGTGCGCCCGTTCTATCTATGCTTTAATCAGGCCCATCACAGGAATCGCCATGCCCGCCCGCCAAATCTCGAGGAGCCCGCTCTGATGCTGGAGATGTTATTACAGTGGTACCGCCGCCGCTTCACCGATCCGCAGGCTATCGCGCTGCTGGTGATCCTGGTCGCCGGCTTCCTCATTCTCTATTTTCTGCACGGCATTCTGACCCCGTTGCTGGTCGCCATCGTGCTGGCCTATCTGCTGGAGTGGCCGACCGCGCGCCTGCAGCGCATCGGCTGTTCGCGCACCTGGGCGGCGAGCATCATGCTGCTGGTGTTCGCGGGCGTTGCCATGCTGCTGGTGTTCGTCGTCGCGCCAACCGCCTGGCAGCAGGGCATCAATCTGATGAGCGATCTGCCGGGCATGCTCAACCAGTTCTATAACTTTGCCGCGACGCTGCCGAAGCGTTACCCGGCGCTGGTGGATGCCGGCATCATCGACATGATGGCGGAAAACCTGCGCAGCCGGCTGTCCGGCATGGGCGAGTCGGTGGTGAAATTCTCGCTGGCGTCGCTGGTCGGCCTGCTGACGTTGGCTATCTACCTGATTCTGGTGCCGATGATGATGTTCTTCCTGTTGAAGGACAAAGAACAGCTGCTGAACGCGGTGCGCCGCGTGCTGCCGCGCAATCGCGGCCTGGCGGGGCAGGTCTGGAACGAGATGAATCAGCAGATCACCAACTACATTCGCGGCAAGGTGCTGGAGATGGTGATTGTCGGCGTGGCGACCTACCTGGTGTTCGCCGTGCTGGACATGCGCTACTCGCTGCTGCTGGCGGTGCTGGTGGGCTTCTCGGTGTTGATCCCCTACATCGGCGCGGTGCTGGTCACCATTCCGGTGGTGGTGGTGGCGCTGTTCCAGTGGGGCGTCGGCGCCGATTTCTGGACGCTGATCGTCGCCTATCTGGTGGTACAGGGGCTGGACGGCAACCTGCTGGTGCCCATTTTGTTCTCCGAAGCGGTCAACCTGCATCCGCTGGTGATTATCCTGTCGGTGATCGTGTTCGGCGGGATGTGGGGCTTTTGGGGCGTGTTTTTCGCCATACCGCTGGCGACGCTGGTGAAGGCGGTGTTCCATGCCTGGCCGGATGAACTGCGGGTCGAAGTGGAAAACAAGGCCGACTGACAGGGAAGAAACGAAGCGCAGCAGGCCGCTGCGCTTCGTGAGAATTACTGCTGCAGGTAGCTCAGAACGATGTCGTGGTGATTGGTGGTTTTGAAATCATCAAACACTTTTTCAATCTTGCCGTTGGCATCGATCAGGAAACTGATGCGGTGAATGCCGTCGTAGGTCTTGCCCATGAAGGTTTTTTCGCCCCACACGCCAAACTGTTGCGATACCTGATGATCTTCATCAGACAACAGCGTGAAGTTGAGCAGCTCCTTTTCGGCGAAGCGCGACAGTTTTTCCGGTTTGTCGGTGCTGATGCCCAGCACTTCGACGCCGACCTTTTTCAATTCGTCCATGTTGTCCCGCAGGCCGCAGGCTTGCACGGTGCAGCCCGGCGTCATCGCCTTCGGATAGAAATAGACCAATACTCGCTGTCCCTGGAAGTCGGCCAAATTAATTTCCTCACCGTCCTGGTCAGGCAAACTAAATTTCGGCGCTGTGTCACCGGCTTTCAATGGGCTCATCACTACTCTCCATCTTTCTCATCATGCTGTGGATAGTTCACCACGCTAATACTGCCTTGCGCGTTCAATTCTGTACATAGGCGATGGAAGGCTTGCTCAATATTTGAGGCGTCCCGATCGCCGGAGCTGTGGGCGGTGATTTGGATATACAGCTGCGGCGGCAGATCGCCATCCGCCGGCTGCGTGCGTGAGACCAGTTCGGCGATATTCATCTGGCTGGAGTCGAACAGATCGGTAAAGCGTTCGATGATGTGCGGCGAGTCCTTCACTTCCACCTGCACCCACACCGTGGCCGGCATCGGCGGCCTTTCGTGCGAGTTTGTGCGCTTCATCACGATCAGCAGATCCAGCTCCGCGCCTTTTTGCGGCAGGGTGGATTCGATCAGGGTGATGGCGTTCCAGCTGCCGGACAGCAGCATGATGAACGTGAACTCCTCTCCCAGCATGGCCAGACGGCTATCTTCGATATTGCATCCGCAACTGCTGACGTGGCGGGTGATGGTATTGACGATTCCGGGGCGGTCGGCGCCGAGCGCGGTAATCACGAGATAGTGTTCGTCTGACTGAGGCAAAATAGCGCTTCCTGTCGTGCTTAATGGGGTTACCATGGTAAACATAAAAAAAACCGCCTGCCAAGCGCTTACAACGCGGTTGTGCGCTTGCTTTTGGATAGGCAGCAAAAGTACCATGAGTGACTTGTTTGTGGAGGGGACGGCCAATGTTTACGGGAAGTATTGTTGCACTGGTTACGCCGATGGACGACAAAGGTGCTGTCGATCGCGCGAGCCTAAAAAAATTGATCGATTATCATGTAGCCAGTGGCACCGCGGCGATCGTTTCCGTAGGGACCACCGGCGAGTCCGCAACGCTTGCCCATGACGAGCACGTTGACGTGGTGCTGCAGACGCTGGAGTTGGCCGACGGCCGCATCCCGGTGATCGCCGGCACCGGCGCCAACGCCACCGCCGAAGCCATCGCGCTCACCACCCGCTTCGCCAATACCGGCGTAGTGGGCTGCCTGACGGTGACGCCGTACTACAATAAGCCGACGCAGGAAGGGCTGTACCAGCACTTCAAGGCGATCGCCGAGAGCACCGAGCTGCCGCAGATCCTGTATAACGTGCCTTCGCGCACCGGCTGCGACATGCTGCCGCCGACCATCGCTCGGCTGGCGAAAATCAAGAATATTGTTGCTGTAAAAGAAGCGACGGGGAACTTAAGTCGCGTTAGTCAGATCCAAGTGCTGGTTGACGATGAAGACTTCATTTTGCTGAGCGGCGACGACGCCAGCGGGCTGGACTTCATGCAACTGGGCGGCAAAGGGGTGATTTCCGTGACGGCCAACGTGGCCGCGCGCGAGATGGCGGAACTTTGCGCGCTGGCGGCGCAGGGCAAGTTTGCCGAAGCGCGCCGCTTAAATCAGCGCTTGATGCCGTTGCATCAGGATCTATTTGTAGAAGCAAACCCAATTCCGGTGAAGTGGGCCTGTAAGGCGTTGGGATTGATGGCAACCGATACGCTGCGTCTGCCGATGACGCCGTTGAGCGAAGCCGCCCGCCCGGTGGTGGAGCGCGCGCTGAAAAGCGTCGGTTTGCTGTAACTCTAAGGGAAATTTGATGGCTTATTCATTGCAAAAGTCGACGGTAGCAAAAGTAGTGGGCATCTCTTTGGTGATGATGCTGGCAGCCTGCAGCAGCGATCAGCGCTACAAGCGCCAGGTCAGCGGCGACGAGGCTTACCTCGACGCCGCTCCGCTCAAGGCGCTGAACGCGCCGTCCGGCATGATCCTGCCGGTGCAGAGCGGCAACTATGACGTTCCCGCCACGACGCTGCAAGGCAACGTCGGCAAGCAGCTGGACATTCGTCCGCCGGTGCAGCCGTTGGCGCTGCTGAGCGGTTCACGCGCGCAATACGCCGGCGACAGCGGCACGCTGCTGCTGGAAAACAGCCCGCAGAACCAGAACCTGTGGTCGCGCGTGGTCAGCCTGCTGCAGGCGAAGAACATCGCGATCGCTTCCCGCCAGGACGCCGGTCAGACCCTGACCACCGACTGGGTGAAGTGGAACCGTCTGGACGAAGACAACCAGTACGAAGGCCGTTATCAGATCAGCGTGCAGCAACAGGGCTACCAGCAGGCGCTGGTGGTGAAAAGCGTTGGCCTGCAGCAGCAGGGCAAGACCGAGCAGGTGACCGACCAGTCTGAGATTCAGCGCTACAACGGCATGATGATCAACACCCTGATTGAAGGCCTGGACAAGCAGGACAACCTGGCGAGCAGCCAGACCGCCAGCCGCTTCGGCGCGCTGGACGTGCAGAGCGGCGCCGATGACACCGGCCTGCCGATGCTGGTGGTGCGCGGCCCGTACACCGTGGTGTGGGATCGCCTGCCGCCGGCGCTCGAAAAACTGGGGATGAAAGTGGGTGACCGCAGCCGTCCGCAGGGCACCGTCGCCGTGACCTACAAGTCCCTGAGCAGCAGCGATTGGGATGCATTGGGCGTCAAGGACCCTGAACTGGCAGAAGGGGATTACAAGCTGCAGGTCGGCGATCTCAACAACCGCACCAGCCTGCAATTTATCGATCCGAAAGGCAAACCGCTCACCCAGTCGAAAAACGACGCACTGGTGGCGGCATTCCAGTCTGCCTTCAGTAAAACCAGCGTTAAATAATCAAAAAGGGGCCTCGGCCCCTTTTTGTTTTGTCTATACGGTATCGTTTGCGTCGAAGGTTTGGCACAATAGTGTCCGGCACGCCAAAGAATTCATTAGGTCAATTCTATACCCCCTAATTTCGGGCCGCGCTCGGGAGACAACGGGGATACATCACTGGAGTAAGTAAGATGCAAAAGCTAGCTGAGCTGTATCGCGGAAAGGCAAAAACCGTTTACACCACCGAGAATCCCGATCTGTTGGTGTTGGAGTTCCGCAACGATACGTCAGCACTGGATGGTCAGCGCATTGGAGCAGTTCGATCGCAAAGGCATGGTGAACAACAAGTTCAACCATTTCATCATGAGCAAACTGGAAGAAGCCGGCATCCCGACCCAGATGGAGCGTCTGCTGTCCGACAACGAAGTGCTGGTGAAGAAACTGGACATGGTGCCGGTGGAGTGCGTGATCCGCAACCGCGCCGCCGGTTCGCTGGTGAAGCGTCTGGGTATCGAAGAAGGCCTGGTGCTGAACCCGCCGCTGTTCGATCTGTTCCTGAAAAACGACGCCATGCACGATCCGATGGTGAACGAATCCTACTGCGAAACCTTTGGCTGGGTGAGCAAAGCACATCTGGCACGCATGCGCGAGCTGAGCTACCGCGCCAACGACGTGTTGACCCAGCTGTTCGACGACGCCGGCCTGATCCTGGTGGACTTCAAACTGGAGTTCGGCCTGTTCAACGGCGAAGTGGTGCTGGGCGATGAGTTCTCGCCGGACGGCAGCCGCCTGTGGGACAAAAACACCCTGGACAAGATGGACAAAGACCGTTTCCGTCAAAGCCTGGGCGGCCTGATCGAAGCCTATGAAGAAGTGGCGCGCCGCATCGGCGTGAAGCTCGACTAAGCGTTGGCACCGCCATTCGGGGCGATCCGGCCGGATCGTCCCGCTATTCTGCGTTTTTCCAGAAAATTTCTACATTTCCTCCGCGGCAGACCATTTATAATGATGGATGCGAGATGACTAAAACCTATCCCACTCAGGCTTGAAGCTGCCTTTGCGCTTACGATCGCGGCGCAACTTCAACGAGCAGGGGAAATATCTGGAGTATATTTATGCGTTGGCAAGGGCGTCGGGAAAGTGACAATGTTGAGGATCGTCGCGGGCAATCTTCAGGTTTGGGCGGCGGTGGCGGCGGCTTTCGCGTGCCGCGTGGCAAGGGCGGCATTGTCATTCTGGTGGTGGTGCTGGTGGCCGGCTATTACGGTATCGATCTGTCGCCGCTGCTGAACGGCGGTAACGTCGCACCGCAGGGTCAACAGCAGAGCGCCAACATCAGCCCGAAAGACGATGAGCTGGCCAAATTCACCTCTGTGGTACTGGCCTCAACCGAGGATAACTGGAAAGAGATTTTCCAGCGCATGGGCAAAACCTATCAACCGCCGAAGCTGGTGATGTATCGCGGCGTGACGCGCACCAGCTGCGGCACCGGCCAGGCGGCGATGGGGCCGTTCTACTGCCCGGGTGACAGAACGGTATATATCGATCTGTCTTTCTATCAGGACATGAAAACCAAGCTGGGCGCCGGCGGTGATTTCGCCCAGGCCTATGTGGTGGCGCACGAAGTCGGCCATCACGTGCAGAACCTGCTGGGCATCGAGCCGAAGGTACGCCAGATGCAACAGGGTGCCAGCCAGGCGGAAGTGAACCGCCTGTCGGTGAAAATGGAGCTGCAGGCGGACTGCTTCGCCGGCGTGTGGGGCAAATACGCCGAGAAGCAGCAGATGCTGGAAGAGGGCGATCTGCAGGCGGCGCTGAACGCCGCGCAGGCGATTGGCGACGATCGGTTGCAGCAGCAGAGCCAGGGCCGCGTCGTGCCGGACAGCTTCACCCACGGTACCTCGCAGCAGCGCTACACCTGGTTTAAACAGGGCTTCGACAGCGGCGATCCCAATACCTGCAACACCTTCGCATCCCGTTAACGCCTCAAGTGCCGGAGCCTGACTCCGGCATTTTTTTCGGATTGAGATACAGCCTTATGTTACAGGCAGCGCAACAACTCATGCGACGGCAGGGCATTCGGCGTTTGCTGGTGCTCAGCGGTGAGCCCGACTGGTGCCGCGAACAGGCGCAGCGGCTGGCGGCGACGCTGCCGGGCGACTGGCCGTGGGTGGGGGAAAACCCGCCGCCCGGCCTGACGGCGTTGGCGAGCGGCGCAGTGCGCCAATTGCTGGGGCAGGAACGGCTGCACGCGGTGTTCGACGCCGGTCAGTCGCTGGACGTGGAGGCGTTGGCGGCGCTGTGCGGCGCATTGCGCGCCGGCAGTTGGCTGCTGTTGCTGACACCGCCCTGGCGGCAATGGCCGCAGCAGCCGGACGGCGACAGCCTGCGCTGGAGCGATTGCCCGCAGCCGATTACCACCCCGCATTTCATCCACCATCTGCAGCATCATTTGGCCGACGACCGAGAAGTGACGATCTGGCGGCAGGATGAACCCCTGACGCTGGCCGCGCTGCCGGCGCGTGAGGGATGGCAGCCGCCGGATGGCCGGCCGACCGAGGAACAACAGGCGATCTTGACGACGCTGCTGCAGGCCGAATCCGGCGTGTGGGTGTTGACCGCCGCCCGCGGCCGCGGCAAATCGACGCTGGCCGGCATGCTGGTGGCGCAGTCGCCGCTGACCTGTTGGATAACCGGGCCGAGCCGCGCCGCCACTGAGGTGGCCGGGGAATGGGCACAGGGGCGCGCGCAGTTCTGGGCGCCCGATGCCCTGCTGGCGCAGTGCCGGGAGGGGGACGTCAGCGCCGTGGGGTGGCTGCTGGTGGATGAGGCGGCGGCGATCCCCGCGCCGCTGTTGCAGCAGCTGATCGGTTATTTTCCTCGCGTGCTGTTGACCACCACGGTGCAGGGGTATGAGGGCACCGGCCGCGGTTTTCTGCTGAAGTTTTGCGCCGGGCTGCCTTCCTATCAGGCGTTGAGCCTGCAACAGCCGATGCGTTGGGCGCAGGGGGACGCGCTGGAACGGATAACGGACAATGCGCTGTTGTTCAATGAGCTGCCCGCCTGGCCGGCGGATGGCCTGGCGATCGATTACAGTCAGGCGGAGCAGCGTGAACTGTGCGCCGACCCGCAGCGGCTGGCGCGTTTCTATGCTCTGCTGAGCAGCGCGCATTATCGCACCTCGCCGCTGGATTTGCGCAGGCTGATGGATGCGCCCGGCATGCATTTCGGGCTGGCGCAGGCCGGGCAGGAGGTGGTCGGCGCCGTGTGGCTGGTGGACGAAGGCGGGTTGAGCGCCGAGTTGGCGCACGACGTGTGGGCCGGTCGCCGTCGGCCGCGCGGCAACCTGGTGGCGCAGTCGTTGGCGGCGCATGGCGGCCAATGGTGGGCGCCGACGCTGCGATCACGGCGCATTACCCGCATCGCGACGCTGCCGGCGTTACGGCGGCAGGGTATCGCGCGTCAGCTGGTCGAGCGGCAACGCCGTCAGGCGCAGGGGCTGGATTTTCTGTCGGTCAGCTTCGGCTATACCGAGCCGCTGTGGCGCTTTTGGCAATCCTGCGGTTTCGAGCTGGTGCGCATCGGCAGCAAGCCGGAGGCCAGCAGCGGCTGCTATACCGCGATGGCTATCTTACCCCTGAGCGAGCAAGGAGAGGCGCTGCGGCACGCGGCGCACAAGCATCTGGCGCGCGACTGGCCCTGGCTGCGGCAGCGCATCGAGCTCGCTCTGGCGATCCCGGGCGACGACGGCGACACGTCGCTCGGCGAAGAGGACTGGCGTGAGCTGGCCGGGTTCGCTTTCGCCCATCGGCCGCTGGAGGCCAGCCTGGGGGCACTGCAGCGTTTGTTGTTGGCCAGCAATCTGCCGCTGCCCGCGCTGCGCGGCCATCTGCAACGGCGGCAATCCCCGGCGGTCTGCGCGGAGCAGGCGGGCGTCAGCGGCCAGAAAGCCTTGCTGCGGCATTGGCGACACGAAGCGGCGCAGGCGCTGGAACAGTTGAATGCGCAGCACTGCCGCTACTGGCGCGACTGGGCGCAGTCGTTGCAATAAATTGAATAACTCGCTCAATAAAACCCGATTTTCCCGATTTCTCAATGGCGTATAGTCACTGTCAGCGGTGTGGCGGCGAGCGTCGCCGCACCAGGTTTGGTTACTATTAAGGAGTCATCGATGAAACATGAGCATTTCGTTGTCCAAAGCCCGGCGACCCCGGCGGCGCAGCTGATCTTGCTGTTTCACGGTGTCGGCGACAACCCGGTGGCGATGGGAGAGATCGGCAGTTACTTCGCCAAAGACTTTCCTCAGGCCCAGGTGGTGAGCATCGGTGGCCCTGAAGCGTTTGGCAACGGCGCCGGGCGCCAGTGGTTTTCGGTGCAGGACGTGACCGAAGAGAACCGTATGGCCCGCATCGCAGACGTGATGCCGCAGTTTCTGGCGGTGGTGCGTCATTGGCAGCAGCTGAGCGGCGTAGGCTATGCCGGCACTGCCCTGGTGGGATTCTCGCAGGGAGCGATCATGGCGCTGGAGGCGTTAAAAGCGGAAACCCGGCTGGCCGGGCGTGTGGTCGCGTTCAGCGGGCGTTTCGCCCAGCTGCCTGAGCAGGCTTTCGGCGACAGCGTGGTGCATTTGATCCACGGTGAAGAGGACGCGGTGATCGCGGTGCAACATGCTCACGCGGCGGCGGAAGCGCTACGGGCCGGCGGCGCCGATTTCACGCTGGACGTGGAGGAAAACGTCGGGCACGCCATCAACCAGGGCATGATGAGCGCCGCGCTGGAAAGGCTGCATTATTATGTGCCGCAGCGCTACTGGGATGAGGCGTTGTCCGGCAAGCGCGGCGAGATGATCGCCTTTCGCTAAAAACTCAGGGCGCTGATGAGCGCCCTGATATCATTTCTTTTTCGGCCAGTCGTCTTCGTCATCCCACTGGGCGTTATTGTCGCGGTGCGGCGGTATCTCCGGCTTGTTGGCCAGATAGCTTTTCACGTCAACGCGGCGCAGTTCCTTGATGCCGCTGACGACCATTCCCACCAGAACCAGCAGGATAATCCACCAGTAATCAGCTAACCATTGCATAGCTACTCCTTTCCTTCACTGCGTATAAAACGCGAAAAAATCGATGGCAGATGGCGTTCGAGCCATTCGGCACCGGCGACCTCCTTATCTTGCCAGGCCGCCAGCAACAGCGCCGGGGTCAGCAAATGCTCGGCTTCTTGCGCCAGCGGCCGGTAGCTCAGATGCCACGGCTCTACCGCCACGCCACCGCTGTCTTCGGTAAAGGGGCGATAGAAACCGAACTCGGCCATATGCGCTGTCAGCCACTGGTTAAGCGGCGCAAAGTAACCGCCTTCTTCATATTCCCACGGCTCCAGCTGCAGCTTTTGCCCTTCCGGCAGCAGCGACGGGTCATACACGTCGAGATCGCTGCCCCAGTGATGGCGGCTGGCGCCCGGCAGGGCCGACCAGCGCAGGATCGCTTCACAGCGCTCGGCGGCGGACAGCGGCGCAACGTCTATCGGGCGGCTGTCCTTATCTAATACTGGCCGCTGGCCGCAGAATTTGCCATTCCAGATAGCCAACTGCCGGTCGAAATCGCGGAAGGTGCTGGCGGGCTGGAGATCGAATCCCGCCTCACGCGCCGCCTGCTGCATCGCCAGGAAGGCGTTGACCGCCTGCGGCTGCAGGCGGTGGTTCCCGCTCAGCGGCGCCAGGTGTTCGGTTGAGCGGCCGGTGAGCATCTCTGCGTTGATCATGCGACCAATTGCTCCATGATGCGTTGATACATGCGGCTCAGCAGCTGCAGATCCGCGGCGTTGACACATTCGTTGACCTTGTGGATGGTGGCGTTGACCGGCCCCAGTTCCACCACCTGCGCGCCCATCTGCGCGATGAAGCGGCCGTCGGAGGTGCCGCCGGTGGTCAGCAGCTGCGGCGTCAATTCAGAATAGTGCTCGACGGCGTTGACCACCGCATCCACCAGCGCGCCGCGCGAGGTGAGGAACGGTTGGCCGGACAGTCGCCACTCGATGCTGTAATTCAACTGGTGGCGCTCCAGCAGCTCTTCTACGCGCTGTTTAATCATCGCGTCGGTGAGTTCGGTGCTGAAACGGAAGTTGAACTGGACGTAAAAATCGCCCGGGATCACGTTGTTGCTGCCAGTGCCGGCCTGTACGTTGGCGATCTGCATGCTGGTCGGCGGGAAAAACTCGTTGCCGCGATCCCATTCGATCGCCACCAGTTCATTCAGCGCCGGCATGGCGCGGTGCACCGGGTTGTCCGCTAGGTGCGGATAGGCAACGTGCCCCTGCACGCCGTGAATGTGCAGGTTGGCGGTGATGGAGCCGCGTCGGCCGTTTTTCACCACGTCGCCGACGCGCTCGGTGCTGGACGGCTCGCCGACCAGGCAGTAATCCAGGCGCTCGTTGCGCGCCATCAGCGTTTCGACCACTTTAACCGTGCCGTGGGTGGCGCTGGCCTCTTCGTCGGAGGTGATCAGAAAAGCCAGGCGGCCCTGGTGATTCGGGTTGGCGGCGACAAAGCGTTCTGCGGCCACCACCATTGCGGCCAACGAGCCTTTCATGTCTGCCGCACCGCGGCCATACAGCATGCCGTCGCGGATCGCCGGTTCAAACGGCGGGTTATCCCAACGCTTTTCATCGCCGGTCGGCACCACGTCGGTATGCCCGGCAAACGCCAGGGTTTGCCCTTCGCCGCGCCAGGCCCAGAAGTTTTGGGTGTCTTCGAAGTCCATCGCCTCGACGGTGAAACCGATCGCCTGCAGGCGATCGATCATCAGCTGCTGGCAACCTTCGTCATTTGGGCTGAGGGAAGGGCGTTTAATCAGCTGCTGGGCCAGTTCGATAACCGGGCAAGTCATACGGCAACCTCGGCGATAAATTGCTGGTAAGCGTCGGCGTTGAAACCGAGCAGGGCGTGGCCGTTGCCGTCGTCCAGCAGCGGGCGTTTGATGATCGCCGGCTGCGCCAGCATCAGCGCGATGGCGGCATCGGCGTTATCGCAGGCGTTGCGTTGCGCTTCATCCAACTTGCGCCAGGTGGTGCCGCGAGTATTGAGCAGCGGTTCCCAACCCAGTTGCGCGACGAAACCGCGCAGCTGCTGTTCGGTCAGGCCGTCGGCGCGGTAGTCGTGAAAATGATAGGCCACGCCCTGATCTTCCAGCCAGCGGCGGGCTTTTTTGATGGTGTCGCAGTTTTTGATGCCGTACATCGTCAGCGTTGTCTGTTGCGGTTTGTTTGCCATGGCGTAAAGCTACCTGTCTCGTCGAGTCGATACTGAGCGGCGGGCGCGCTCTTTGGCCCTCTCGCCGCCCGGCGATAGCAGAGATAATGCCAGTAAAGCGGCGGCGAGATCCAGACAACGATGCGGGTGAGGTGCGATTGGGTGCCTGGGAGAGGGGAGGCAACGTGGCGGAGCCGCTGCCTTCGCCGGCGGTGCTCTCGAAGAGATACCGGCGAATGCGTCCAGCCGCAAATGCGGATCTGAAGAAGAGGACGTTACTCTTTATTTATTCTTATGTTTAAACGATCGGTTAAACAGCGCACGCGGGTAATGTGCAATAGCGGTTTTATCCGGCTGGCGCCGAGTTTTTTCATTATTCGTGACTTGTAATGATTGGCGGTTTTATTTCTGATATTCATGGCGCTGCTGATGTCGGCCAGCGATTTTCCCGTCGACCATTCCGAAAGGAAAAGCGACTCGCGCTGGGACAGTTGCGGCGGCTCGGTATAGTGGCTGTAACGTTTATATAAGTCGCCGATCAGGTGGCTAAAACGACTCAATGATATAAGGTTTGATAATATAATGGTCTTTCTGTCAACAATCACCATTTCATGCGGGCAGTCGGTGATAATGACTATTTTGTAGGTGTTGGGGTTGGCATATTCATCGCGGTAACGTGCTTCAAAATTGGCGATGGTGACATCGATAAAGCAGACTCTTTTGCGGCTAAAGCCGGCCGGTGCGCGTTTTTCCGCCCAAGTTTGCTTAATGAGTTGTCGGATGCCGACGGTGGTATAGGCACACTCGCTGAAAATATCAATTTCCATTTTATTATAGTCCTTTACTTTCTATTTCCCGGTGAGGAGCGATATCTTAAAACATAAAAAAAGAAATAATATAAATAATTTCATGTTGAACTTATCTTGCACCGCAAACGAATGAGCGTTATCTGGGCGCGAGCTTTGCAGGGAGGGCTACATACTAGCATGATTTATAAAGAGTAAATCTTTTTTTCAACCGAATTTTTAAGTAAGGCAAGATTTATAGAATAGACATCTTCTATTAATACCCCGGCGATTGAAAGGAATTAACATAGATGCAGGCTATCAAAATTATAAAAACGATCGTTTTTGACGATCATTTGATGGCAATGATTTTAATTTAACGAATTAATAACTAAGATTTTTCTTGGATTTATCACGATGCGTGGCTTTACTTTAATCGTCAGTAAAGTCGGCGCTGAGGTCGTGCAAAAATTAACGTAGAAATTGAGGTAAAGATAATTCTAAACAAAGAAAACGCGATGTTTTAAGCTGTGGTCAGAGTGCGTTCGTGGGTGATTCATACGGAGAGTTAGCGTGAAAGAATGTCATATCGAAATTTCCGAACGGATAACGCAGGAAATAACCTCCTGTATCGCGGACGGGTTGGACCGTTTTAACGATGAATATATCGGCTACGGCGATCGCCGGCCGCTGGCAGTGGTGGTAAAGGAACCCGATAGCGGGAAAGTTCTGGGGGGAATTACCGGGCGCTCATCATTAGGCCTGCTGTTTCTCGATCTCTTTTATCTGCCGGAAGCACTGCGCGGCGCGGGGCTGGGCAGCGAACTGTTGCGCCGTTTCGAACAGGAAGGCCGCCGGCGCGGTTGCCTTTCCGCCGTGTTGTACACCATCAGCTTTCAGGCGCCGGACTTTTATCAACGGCATGGCTGGCAACGCATGGGTGAAGTGCCTTGCTTGCCGCCGGGAACCAGCCGCATCTTTATGAGCAAAACCTTGTGATGCGCGTTTAACGCACGTAGCCTCCCTGTTGCAGGCGCTGCAGGGCTGCGCCGTCCGCATACACCATGCCGGTGGTCAAATCGTGAAAGCCGTATTTTTTATAAAAGGCCAGTTTTTCCGGCACCGAATAGATGAAAATCTTGCCGAGCGGCGCCAGATCTTGCATTACCTTATCCATCAGCCGGCGCCCCAACCCCTGTCCCTGAAAGCGCGGATCGATCGCCACGTCAGCCAGGTAGGCTACCGAGGTCAGATCGCTAATGGCGTGCGCGGTGGCGATCAGCTCGTCGCCGATAAATCCCCAGTAGCAAAACTGGCTGTGTTGGTAAACGCGCCGCAAGGTGTGCGGATCGCGCTTACCCAGCCCGGCGGCCTCCAGCAATTCGCACAGCCGCTGCCAGTCGATGGCGCGGCGGTTCAGGTCGGTGACAATTTCCATTGTTTTCCTCTAACCAATAAGATTGAGATCGGCGGCATAGTGCCGAATGGCGCGCTGATAGCCGCGGATGTCGGGGTCTGACGAGGTGTCCGCCAACAGCAACAACAGATCGGCCACGGCCCGTTTATTTTCACCCAGGTTGTACAGCGCCATGGCGCGAAACAGCATCAGCTCGTTGGCCTGCGGGAACTCGGTCAGGCCGTCGTCGAAAGCCCGCAGCGAAGCCGGGTATTCTCCCAAGGCGCGGTAGGTGCTGCCGAGGCCCAGCCAGGCCTCGCGGCGCTGGGCGGGCGGCAAATCGCGGGCCAGCGCCGCGAGGTAAATGGCCTGTTGCTCCAGACCCTGTACGTCATACAGACAGGCCAGCTGAAAGTGCAGCATCGCTGCTTCCGGCTCTGTCGCCAGCTGCCGTAGCGCCAGTGCAGTGGCTTCCTGATAGCGGCCCTGCGTTTTCAGCTGTGAAAGAGACAAAGAGGTGGGCATGATCGGCGCTCCATTGGCGTATTTTTATACCTTTTACACGCTATCGTGGAGAAATTGATATCACAAGGGAATAGCTGCACTGAGTATTGATCAGATAAATACGAAAATGTGCGCTAGCCCCGGTTTCCGGGCCCGGCATCGTTCCCGTTTTCCTTCACATGGTCAAAAAACAGGCGTAGAATCCGCTTCGTCAAATAATTGAGGTTGTAAAGTATTATGGTTGATCGTGAATTAGGAAACTGGAAAGACTTCATTGATGAGATGTTGGGCAACTGACACAGCGTTGAAGCAGATGGCAAGGTTGAGTCATTGGAACGTCACTGAAACACCTTGGGAACGAAAATTATCGTTCAGAAAAAGCAGCATCGGCTACCCGACGCTGCTTTTTTTATCCCCTGCGATTCAGTCCCCGGCGCCCGTCGTATTGCCTGCCGGATGCGCTTTACCCGGGAAACGGCGGCGCACCAGCACGAAGAACAGCGGCACGAAGAAAATGGCCAGCAGGGTGGCGGAGATCATGCCGCCCATGACCCCGGTGCCGACCGCATGCTGACTGCCGGAACCGGCGCCGCTGCTGGTGGCCATCGGCAGCACGCCGAAGATAAACGCCAACGAGGTCATCAGGATCGGCCGCAGACGCATGCGTGAGGCGTCGAGCGTCGCGGACATCAGATCCTGCCCTTTATGGTTCAGCTCATTGGCGAACTCGACGATCAGAATGGCGTTTTTCGCCGACAGCCCAATGATGGTCAACAGGCCGACCTGGAAATAAACGTCGTTCTCCAGCCCGCGCAGCCAGGTGGCGGCGACCGCGCCGATCACCCCCAGCGGCACCACCAGCATCACCGAGAACGGAATCGACCAGCTCTCATACAGCGCCGCCAGGCACAGGAACACCACCAGCAGCGAGATGGCGTACAGCGCCGGCGCTTGCGAACCGGACAGCCGTTCCTGATAGGACATCGCGGTCCATTCCAGGCCAAAGCCGGTCGGCAATTGGCTGACCAGCTTCTCCATTTCCGCCATGGCGGTGCCGGTGCTGACGCCGTTGGCCGCCTCGCCGACGATCTCCAGCGCCGAGCTGCCGTTATAGCGCTCCAGCCGCGGTGAGCCGTATTCCCAGTGCGAGGTGGCGAAGGCCGAGAACGGCACCATGCCGCCTGCGCTGTTGCGTACATACCATTTGTTGATGTCATCCGGCAGCATGCGGAACGGCGCTGCGGCCTGCACGTAGACTTTTTTCACCCGGCCGCGGTCGACGAAATCATTGACGTAGGTCGAGCCCCAGGCGGTAGAGAGGGTATTGTTGATGTCGTCGATCGACACGCCCAGCGCCTGAGCCTTGCGCTGATCGATATCGATTTGCAGCTGTGGGCTGTCGTCCAGGCCGTTGTGGCGTACGCGCGACAGCAGCGGGTTTTGCCCGGCCAGCTGCAGCAGTTGATCGCGCGCTGCCATCAGTTTGGCGTGGCCGAGCCCGGCGTGGTCTTCCAACTCCATATCGAAGCCGGAGGAGTTGCCGAGGCCGGTGATCGCCGGCGGGCTGCTGGCGATCACCCGCGCTTCGTTAATCTTGTTGAACGCCAGGGTGGCGCGATCGATGATGTCGAACGAACTGTTGGCGCCCGAGGTGCGCAGATCCCAGTCTTTCAATCGCACGAACAGACGCGCCACGTTTTGGCCGTTGCCGCCCGGGCCGGAGCCGATGATGGCGAACACCGACACCACATCCTGTTTCTCTTCGGTGAGGAAGTACTGCTCAACCTTTTCCACCACTTTAGAGGTTTGCTGCAGGGTCGAGCCCGCCGGCAGCTGCACCTGAACGGTGAAGATACCGCGGTCTTCCTGCGGCAGGAACGAGGTCGGCAGCTTGATGAACAGCAGCGCCATGCCGCCGAGCAACAGCAAATAAATCACCATGTAGCGGCCGCTGGCGTGCAGGATCCGCCCCACGCCGCGCTCATAGCGTTCGGCGTTGCGGTTGAACATGCGGTTGAACCAGCCGAAGAAGCCGCGCTTGCCGTGATGGTGCCCCTTGGCGATCGGTTTGAGCAGCGTGGCGCACAGAGCCGGGGTCAGGATCATCGCCACCAGCACCGACAGCACCATGGCGGAGACGATGGTGATGGAGAACTGGCGATAGATGGCGCCGGTGGTGCCGCCGAAGAACGCCATCGGCACGAACACCGCCGACAGCACCAGCGCGATGCCGACCAGCGCGCTCTGGATTTGCCCCATGGATTTGCGCGTGGCTTCACGCGGCGGCAGGCCTTCCTCGCTCATCACGCGTTCGACGTTTTCCACCACCACGATGGCGTCGTCCACCAGCAGGCCGATCGCCAGCACCATGGCGAACATGGTGAGGGTGTTGATGCTGAAGCCGCAGGCGGAAAGGATGGCGAAGGTGCCCATCAGCACCACCGGCACGGCGATGGTGGGGATCAGCGTGGCGCGGAAATTCTGCAGGAACAGGTACATCACCAGGAACACCAGCAGGATGGCTTCCAGCAGCGTTTTCACCACGTCCTTGATCGAGGCTTTGACGAACGGGGTGGTTTCATAGGCCACTTTGGCCTCCAGCCCGTGCGGGAAGTACTGCGACAGCTCGGCGATCTTGTCCTTCACCAACTGGTCGGTCTGCAGCTCGTTGGCGCCGGAGGCCAACTTGATATTCATGCCCGCGGCCTGCATGCCGTTGTAGCGGCTGAGGTAGTTGTAGTTCTCGCCGCCCAGTTCGACGGTGGCGACGTTGCCCAGCGTCACCAGCGAGCCGTCCTGATTGACCCGCAGGGTGATCTGGCGGAACTGTTCCGGCGTCTGGAGCTGCGACTGGGCGTTAATGGTGGCGTTCAGCGCTTGCTTGTCGACCGACGGCGTGCCGCCCAGCTGGCCGACCGCCACCTGGGCGTTCTGCGACTGAATGGCCTTGACCACGTCCTGGGTCGTGAGCTGGTAGCTGTTGAGCTTGTTGGGATCGAGCCAGATGCGCATGGCGTATTGCGAGCCGTACACGTCCATGCTGCCGACGCCGTTGATGCGGCTGAGCGGATCCTGCAGGTTGGAGACGATGTAATCGGCGATGTCCTGCTTGTCCATGCTGTTGTCGGTGGAGACGAACGCCACCATCATCAGCGTGGTGTCGCCGGATTTCGACACCGTGACCCCCTGATTCTGCACCGCCTGCGGCAGTCGTTTGATCGCCGCCTGCAGCTGGTTTTGCACCTGCTGCATCGCCTCGTTGGGATCGGTGCCGGCTTCGAACGTCAGCGTGACGGTGGCCTGGCCGGTATTGGTGCTCTGCGACGACATATACATCATGTTGTCGAGGCCGGTCATATTCTGTTCAATGATTTGGGTAACGGTGTTTTCCAGCGTTTGCGCCGAAGCACCTGGGTAAGTTGCGCTGATGCGCACGTTCGGCGGCGCCAAATTCGGGTATTGTTCTACCGGTAGGGAAGAAATCGCCAACGCCCCGGTCAGGCAAAGAATAATTGCCAGCACCCAGGCGAAAATCGGGCGATCAATAAAAAAATTGGCCATGCAGCGCGAACCTCGTTATGACTTGTTCTATCTTTAAAACGCATCAGAATTATGCATTTCAGCGGCAGGGAAGGATTCCGGCGCTATTGCACTTTACTCGGGATAGCCGAGGAAAGCGTGGAGAAAAAAAGGAGATAGTGTAAATAACGGTAGCGGAAAACGGCGTGGCTGCACTGGCGTCGGTAATTGTACGCTATTAAGACATTTTTATTACTATCAAAGGCCTTGCGCATCTCTTCGCCGCAGGGAACCGGAAAGTAAAAACTGGACTTACCTTACAGCAGGAGCTTGGCATGGGAATTAACCCGGTATTTGCCCGTCGGCTTTATTTGTGCTGGCTGATCAGCCACAGTGAGCGGCCCAATGTGCCGCGGTTGATGGCGCTGACCGGCTGGCCGCGCCGCACGTTGCAGGATGTGCTGAAAGCGCTGCCCGGCATGGGGGTCGAGCTGCAGTTCGTGCAGCAGGGCGTGCGCAACAACGACGGTTTTTATCAGTTGGAAAGCTGGGGGCCGTTCAACAAGAGCTGGGTGCACCAGCATCATCAGGCGCTGCTCAGCGCCATCGAGTAAGCTGCCCCGGCGCATCGGCCGGGGCGGGGCGATCATTGACTTTTGTGCTCCAGGTACATCACCGTCGCCGCCACGCGCGAACGCACGTCCAGCTTGCGCAGTATGTTACGGATGTGCACCTTCACGGTTTCTTCAGAGATATGCAACTGCGCCGCCACCTGCTTGTTGGACAGGCCGCGCGCCACCTCTTGCAAGACGTCCAATTCGCGTTCGGTCAAGGCGGCGAAGGGATCGCGTTGCTCGCCGCGCGCCAGCAAATAGTCGGCTATGGCGTCGCTTATCACGTTCTGCCCTTCGGCGGCGGCGCTGATGTGTTCCAGCAGCTGTTCCGGTTCGCTGTCTTTCAGCAGGTAGCCGTCGGCGCCGGCGTCGATCAGCGCATACAGATCGCTGCGGGCGTCGGAAACCGTCAGCACGATGATGCGCGCGTCCACGCCCTCGTCGCGCAGAGCCCGCAGCGTATCCAGCCCGGACATGCCCTTCATGTTCAGATCCAACAAGATCACGTCCGGCGTGTGCTGCAGTGCCAGCGCAACCGCCTCACTGCCGTTGCCGGCCTCTGCCACCACGCCAAATCGCGCATCCAGTCCCAGCAGTTGTTTGATGCCGCGCCGCATCAACGGATGATCGTCAACGATCATGACTCGGTATTGCTTCATCACCATGAAATATGCTCCCTGTAGCAAGTAAAGCCACTCAAACGCGCCCTGGGGCGTGCTTCACAGTGGGACTGTCTCTTCAAAAATAGCGGCAATCTTCGCCGCAAACCTCCCCGGGCGGCCTTCTGCCCGGCGGCAGCCGTAACGCAAAGTGAACAGCCGCGAGGTCAGGGCGGGAATGTCAGGCCGACCGCCGTGCCGCCGCCGCTTCTGCGCCGAATGTGCAGCGTTCCTCCCAATCGCGCCGCGCGTTCGCTCATGATGGTCAAACCGTAGTGCCCTTCCGGTTCCTCCAGACTGGCGATGCCGCAACCGTCATCGATAATGCTGAATACGTTGTCGCCTGCGGCGTTGACTTCGCAACACAGGATTATTTCGTTCGCCCCGGCGTGCTTGACGGCATTGAGCACCGCCTCGCGCACGATCTGCAGCGCGTGCACCTGCTGCTGGGCATTGAGCGCCTGCGAGGGCAGCCGACAGTGTAACTGAATCCGCGCGGTGGTTAGCGCCTTTAATGGCTGCAACAGCTGCTCCAGCGCGGCGTTCAGGTCCGCCTCCTGAATATTGAGACGGAAGGTGGCCAGTAATTCCCTCAGTTGGCGATAGGCATCGGCCAGCGTGCGATCGAAATCGTCGATAATCGCCTGCGCCGCCGGGGCATCGGTGGCGCGCCTGAGCAGCGTAAGCTGAATGCGCAGGAATGACAGCGTCTGCGCCAGCGAATCGTGCAGCTCGCGGGCGATGGTCGCGCGCTCCTCCATCAACAGCAAATATTGGTGCTGCTTTTGCGCCCGGTTGAAGTAGACGCCGCGGCCCAACATGTTGGCCAGGCTCTGCATCAGATGAGGATGCGGCGGGTGTGCCTCGGGCTGCCAACGCAGCTCGCCCAGCGGTTTGTCGCTCTGGGTGATCGGCAGCGTGTTCCAAGCCTGCGTCGGCGCCGCTTCCCCTTCGCTTAGTTGCCACTGGCCGTGGTCGTCCGCCACGTTCAGCCGAATGCAGCGCAGCCGTTCGCTTTGGCGCACGATGCGCAGCACATTTTCGAACGCCTGCTGATCGATCTGGCGCTCGCTCAGCGCCTGCGAACAGCGATAAAGCACTTCCAGCGTTTCGTTGGCCTGCTGCAGGCGCTGGGTCTTCTCCTGCACTTTCAGCTCCAGCGACTGATAGAGCCGGGCCAGCTCGTCCGACATGGCGCTGAAGGTTTGCGACAGCACGCCGAGCTCGTTCGGCAGCGCCACGTCCAGCTGCGGGTGGCGAAAATCACGCTGTTGCACGCGCTGGCTGGCGTCGACCAGATGCTGCAGCGGCGTGACCACTTGGCGGCGCATAAAACGAATGCAAAACAGCACCAGACCGATGATGGCGGCGTAACCGAGCACGCTGACGGCGGCCACCAGGGTGAGTTTCAACTCGGAATAGCGCTGCAGGGCGGAAACGAAATGATCGACGCGGTTGACGTAACCGGCGACCTCCGCCCGGTAGGCGGCCGCCTGCCCGTCGCGGATCTGCCGCTCCATCGTTTGCCATGCCCGTTGCAGCGCCAGATAGTGATTCCGCACCTCGGCCGGTACGTAAAACCGCGCCAGGTTTTGCAGCGCCGGCGCCTGTAAAGAGTGCCGGTACTGCTGCAGGTGCAGCTCCAGCTCCGGGCTCTGCTGGTCGAGATCGAAAGCCAGCCGGTAGCTTTGCATGCGCAGCGAACCGGCGATATTGATCGCTTCGGCGTCGCTCTGGCTGCCGGCGACGGTGGTCAACGCCAGCCCGGTGGCGAGCACCGACAGTATCACGATGCCGAACAGCGCTCTAGCCAGGCTGCCGGTCACGGAACGTTTAACAAGCAATCACGGATCCTTCTCTCAGGTGAGGCGCTTCGCCAGTTTCATTCGAAAGCAAAACTATAACTTTTGCAACTAAAATGCACCGCGATTTGTATCAAGTTGTCAACAAAACGGGAACAATTGTCGTCGTGTAATCAAATGAATAGCGAAACGCTCGTCGATTTTCAGCGGCGGGCCGGTTTCCTCTGACGATTTGTCTTTGGGTGGCGAATCGCACTGGGTTTTATGCAATGTCATGCGCCTGAGCGCGACTTATTTTTCATTATTTTAAGCAATATTAAGTCCCGGCTTGTCCGGCTGGGAGCGATGATGTTTTGTTGCAAATCGTCTGCCGCAGCGCGGCGTAATCGCGGTATGATCTTCAGGTTGTAACTCAAGGGAAAAGGGTCATGTCGTCGAAAATTGAGAATGTGAAGAAAGAGCTGCTGTCGAACAACTGGTATGTGCTGCACAAGTACACGTTCGATCTGAAACGCAAAAACGGCGGTTCGGTGCAACAGGTGCGCGAGGTCTACGATCGCGGCAACGGCGCCACCATTTTGCTGTACAACCGCGCCAAGGGCACGGTGGTGCTGACCAATCAGTTCCGTATGCCGACCTATGTCAACGGCAACGAAAGCGGCATGCTGCTCGAGGCCTGCGCCGGCCTGCTGGACGCCGATTCCCCGGAGCAGTGCGCGCGCCGCGAAGCGGTGGAAGAGACCGGTTTTCAGGTGAGCGAGGTCAAGAAAATCTTCGAAGCCTACATGTCGCCGGGCGGCGTGACCGAGATCGTGCACTTCTTTATCGCCGAATACCATGACGATGAGCGGCGCGCGGCCGGCGGCGGCATTGAAGATGAAGATATCGAAGTGATCGAACTGCCGTTCAGTGAAGCGGTGGCGATGATCGCCGACGGCCGCATTAAAGACGGCAAGACCATCATGCTGCTGCAATATTTGCAGATTCATCGGGTGATGGCATAAAAAAAGCCGGTCACGATGACCGGCT
>NZ_VOSN01000010.1:133382-133490 GCF_020858655.1 Serratia montpellierensis | reverse complement strand
CAGTGTCCTAGGCCTCTAGACGATGGGGACACGAAAATCCGATTAAACTGAATAACTTAATCGGTTCGTATCAGCATGAATGACTCATGGCATCAACAGGTAGCGCTT
>NZ_VOSN01000010.1:10239-133372 GCF_020858655.1 Serratia montpellierensis | reverse complement strand
TTCAGCTTGTTCCAGATTGTTAAAGAGCAATATCTTAAACATGACTCGCAAGTCATCTTTAAGATTTTTTCGGTTATCGCTAACCGGTGATAATGTCTTTCACTCATTATCGGAATGGCGTCCCCAAGGGGATTCGAACCCCTGTTACAGCCGTGAAAGGGCAGTGTCCTAGGCCTCTAGACGATGGGGACCCGAAATTTGCTTATCGAATCACCGATTCGATAATTTCGGGTAAAGGTGAGATTTTTCGTGAAAAATCGAGCGCCATTGTCGTTTGTCACTGCACTGGACAGTCACAAATCTCCCGGCACTTACCTATACCACAAGGTTTTGTTTGCTCATTACTTTTCTATCAGACAATCTGTGTGAGCACGCCACTCGAACTAATATCTTTAGGTAAGGAGGTGATCCAACCGCAGGTTCCCCTACGGTTACCTTGTTACGACTTCACCCCAGTCATGAATCACAAAGTGGTAAGCGCCCTCCCGAAGGTTAAGCTACCTACTTCTTTTGCAACCCACTCCCATGGTGTGACGGGCGGTGTGTACAAGGCCCGGGAACGTATTCACCGTAGCATTCTGATCTACGATTACTAGCGATTCCGACTTCATGGAGTCGAGTTGCAGACTCCAATCCGGACTACGACATACTTTATGAGGTCCGCTTGCTCTCGCGAGGTCGCTTCTCTTTGTATATGCCATTGTAGCACGTGTGTAGCCCTACTCGTAAGGGCCATGATGACTTGACGTCATCCCCACCTTCCTCCAGTTTATCACTGGCAGTCTCCTTTGAGTTCCCGGCCGAACCGCTGGCAACAAAGGATAAGGGTTGCGCTCGTTGCGGGACTTAACCCAACATTTCACAACACGAGCTGACGACAGCCATGCAGCACCTGTCTCAGAGTTCCCGAAGGCACCAATCCATCTCTGGAAAGTTCTCTGGATGTCAAGAGTAGGTAAGGTTCTTCGCGTTGCATCGAATTAAACCACATGCTCCACCGCTTGTGCGGGCCCCCGTCAATTCATTTGAGTTTTAACCTTGCGGCCGTACTCCCCAGGCGGTCGATTTAACGCGTTAGCTCCGGAAGCCACGCCTCAAGGGCACAACCTCCAAATCGACATCGTTTACAGCGTGGACTACCAGGGTATCTAATCCTGTTTGCTCCCCACGCTTTCGCACCTGAGCGTCAGTCTTCGTCCAGGGGGCCGCCTTCGCCACCGGTATTCCTCCAGATCTCTACGCATTTCACCGCTACACCTGGAATTCTACCCCCCTCTACGAGACTCTAGCTTGCCAGTTTCAAATGCAGTTCCCAGGTTGAGCCCGGGGATTTCACATCTGACTTAACAAACCGCCTGCGTGCGCTTTACGCCCAGTAATTCCGATTAACGCTTGCACCCTCCGTATTACCGCGGCTGCTGGCACGGAGTTAGCCGGTGCTTCTTCTGCGAGTAACGTCAATTGATGAACGTATTAAGTTCACCACCTTCCTCCTCGCTGAAAGTGCTTTACAACCCGAAGGCCTTCTTCACACACGCGGCATGGCTGCATCAGGCTTGCGCCCATTGTGCAATATTCCCCACTGCTGCCTCCCGTAGGAGTCTGGACCGTGTCTCAGTTCCAGTGTGGCTGGTCATCCTCTCAGACCAGCTAGGGATCGTCGCCTAGGTGAGCCATTACCCCACCTACTAGCTAATCCCATCTGGGCACATCTGATGGCAAGAGGCCCGAAGGTCCCCCTCTTTGGTCTTGCGACGTTATGCGGTATTAGCTACCGTTTCCAGTAGTTATCCCCCTCCATCAGGCAGTTTCCCAGACATTACTCACCCGTCCGCCGCTCGTCACCCAGAGAGCAAGCTCTCCTGTGCTACCGCTCGACTTGCATGTGTTAAGCCTGCCGCCAGCGTTCAATCTGAGCCATGATCAAACTCTTCAATTAAAAGCTTGATTTGCTTCCACTCGAGAAGCGATGCTCAAAGATTTACTGCATGAATTTTACTTCAGTTAGTCACTCTTCAAGACTTGATATTTTTTTGCATCCGAAGATGCTGGATATCGTCTTGTGGAGTGCCCACACAGATTGTCTGATAAATTGTTAAAGAGCAGTGCCGAGAAACTCATCGGCGCGGGCTGCGTATATTACGCTTTTCGCCCTGATAGTCAAGCGTTTATTTCGCTTTCTTCTCGCTGACCCGGCGGCTTGTCAGTCGTTGTTCCCGGTCAGTGGAGGCGCATTATAGGGAGTTCTCGGCAGGCCGCAACCCCTATTTTCAATATTTTTTCCGACCGTTGAATGTTTAACCAAAACACCGTTAAAGCGGCAGTTTTTTCAACGATTTAAAGCCATAACCCTGCAAAACGGGCAATAAAGCGTCAGTATCTTCATTTAACGCCATACAATACGCCAGATTCTCTTCCTGGCTCGAGACCAGATTTTCCTGCGTTGAGATGAGCCAGGCGGTGCGGCGGGCAATCGCCGCGCCGGAATCCACCAACCGGGTGCCTTCCGGCAACACCTGCATCAGCTCTTCAGCTAATAGAGGGAAATGGGTGCAGCCCAGCACGACAGTATCCGGCGGCTCGCGCATGCTCAGCCACGGATGCAGGATCTTCTTCAGCACCGGCAGCGGCACGGCTTCGCCGTGCAGCTTGGCCTCCGCCAACTCCACCAGCTCTGAAGAGCCCAGCAGTTCAATCTTACAGTCGGTAGCAAAACGGGAAATCAGTTCGTGGGTGTAGCTGCGCTGTACGGTGCCGCGGGTCGCCAACAGGCCGACAATGCCGTTAACGGTAAGACGGGCGGCAGGCTTGATGGCGGGCACCACGCCCACGACCGGGAAACTGAAACGCTCGCGCAGGGCCGGTAAGGAGACAGTACTGGCGGTGTTACAGGCAATGACGACAATCGCCAGAGGATGACGCTGCTGCACCGCGCCGACAATTTCCAGCACGCGCTCAACGATAAACTCTTCGGACTTCTCGCCGTAGGGGAACGCCACGTTGTCGAAAGCGTATATATAGTGGAGATCCGGCAGCAACTGCCGAACCTCCTGATACACCGACAACCCGCCGACGCCGGAATCAAAAACCAGCACCGTCGGGCGAGGTGTGGCGGTGCTGTTAGAAGGTATAGCTTCCAGTGAGGTAGTATTCTCTTCCTGGAGTAGCGTAGCCATAGGCCGTCTCATAATCTTTATCAAACAGGTTGGCAATTCTACCACGAACTGTCAGATGAGATGTGACCGGATACGAAACTGCGAGATCCCACAGGCTCACGCCGCCGAGTTTAACCGTCGGGCTAGGATAAACGCCATAATCCTTGTCGTAGCGCTCACCCAGGTATTGATAGGTTACTGCCCAATCAAAGTCGTACAGTTGCCAATCCAGCTCGTATTTCACCTGCTGTTTAGCGCGGCGCAGCAGCACTTCGTTGGTTTTAGCATTGCGCGGGTCGACATAATCGTAACCAATCTGATGCGTCAGCGGGCCGGTTTCAAAAGAAGCCGTGGCCTCTACACCTTTAATGGTCGCCTTACCGATATTATAATAGCGGTAACTCACCGGATCGCTGTCGATAAGATTATCAATGTCATTGCGATAACCGGAAATACGCCAGGTCACAGGCCCGGTCAAGCCTTCAAAACCGCCTTCCCATTGCTTGCTTTCTTCCGGTTTCAAATTATTGTTGCCGTAAGTGGTACTAAACAACTGGTTCATGTTTGGCGCTTTGAACGCGGTACCGTAAGAGGCAATGAAACGATACCCCTCGATGAATTCCCAGGCTGCACTGGTTTGCCAGGTGCCGTGCCAACCGAACTCCGAGTTGTCGTCGCCACGCGCAGCAGCCTCCAGCGTCACCGGTCCCACCAACTGTTGCCCAGTCAGATAGATGCCAGTATTGCGCTGGCTTCTCTCGCTGCTGACGGACGCGGTACCCGGTTTGATTTGTTGATCCTGCCAATCTGCGCCCGCACTAATGGTGCCTTGGGCAACCTTGAACGTGTTGCCCCACTGCAGATTGTACTGTTCCGAATCATCCAAACTGGAGGAGATCGCATACTGGCCTTTGCGCGGATCGTAATTGTAGTCTTTGCTGTGGCTGTAACTCCCCACTAGCTGCGTGGCGTAAATCCCTTCCTGATAGCGCAGCCCCGTGTCCCATGTTTGGCTGTACAGCTTACGGGTATCGGGCAGACCGGTAATATTGAAGTCTTTATCGTAAGAATAGAATCCATCGTAGCCTGTACGATTATCGTAACCATAACCACGCACAAAACCGCTGATTTGCTCGTTAAATTGGTGCTGTAATGCGCCGTAGAGCAATTTGCTCATAAAGCCGTCGCGATCGGGCTGAGGAATACTGGTATTACCTTCAGCCACCACGTCATACCCTTTGGTATAGGTGTAATTCCCCGCCACCGTCGCCACGGTGCTGTCACCCAGTTGTTGTTGGGTCGACGCGTCATAGGATTGATAACCGTTGGAGCCGACGCCGGCTGAGAGCGTAGTGCCGTTCTTTTCGCGGGTGGTAATAATGTTGACCACGCCGCCGATGGCATCGGAGCCGTACACCGCCGAGCGCGGGCCGCGAATGTATTCGACTTTCTGCACCAGCGAAATCGGGATTTGGCTAAGGTCGGAAGAACCGCTGACGCCCGCCTGATTAAGGCGAATGCCGTCAATTAGCACCAGCACATGGCTGGAGTTGGTGCCGCGAATAAACAGCGAGCTCTTTTGTCCCAATCCACCGTTTTGGCCAACGTCCACGCCTGGCAAGCGGCGCATCACGTCGGTCAGGCTCTTGGCCTGCCAGCGATCGATATCGTTACGGGTGACGATGGAAGTCGGCGCCAACACGGAAGAAACCGGCTGCGGGAAACGGTTGGCGGTCACCACCAGGTTATCGCCATTCTTGGCTGTGGTGTTGTCTTGCGCCCATCCAGAAAAAGCCGTGACGGAGGAGACCACCGCCAGCAGCGTATTTTTTGTAATTGTCATGAGAAAAGCATCCAAACTTAATTGGCGGATGCCGCAGGATCATGGCCGGTAGTTCGCGACGGCCACGGACATTGCGACGTAACACCGGCAGGTCTTCGGGCTTGGGATTTGCGGGCCGCGGGGCGCGACCGGCAACGGGCGATGACTTCCCATCCTGCAGTGGACAGTGTCTGCGTCGAAACGCTATCGCCGTGACTTCCCCTTACCGCTGCGCGTCAGCTCCGGATTCACACCGGATTCCCTTTTCACTCGCTGCTTGAGGCCGGACGGCAATGCTACGATCAATGAAAATAGATGTCTAGACTGCTACTAATGTTACAAATAATAAACGCGACAAAACTGGACTTCACGGGCTGATTCCCTACAATCCCCGCTGATCAAATTTGCCTGACGAGAAGACACAGATGACGCCCGAGAATTTGCCTATTGAACGTTACGATGACCAACTGGCGGAGAAAGTCGCCCGCCTGAAGACGTTGATGTCACCGTTCGCGGCGCCCGAGCCGGAAGTGTTCCGCTCGCCAGTCGACCATTACCGCATGCGCGCCGAATTCCGCATCTGGCACGACGCGGACGATATGTATCACATCATGTTCGATCAGCAGACCAAGCAACGTATTCGCGTCGATCGGTTTCCGGCCGCCAGCGAACTGATCAACCGCCTGATGAGCGCCCTGATCGCCGCGCTGAAACCGGAGCCGATCCTGCGCCACAAGCTGTTCCAGATCGATTATCTGTCGACGCAAAGCGGCAAAATCATCGCCTCGCTGCTGTACCACCGCAAGCTGGATGACGTTTGGCAACGGCGTGCCGAGCAGCTGCGCGATGAGCTGCGCGCTCAGGGTTTCGACCTGCAGCTGATCGGCCGGGCGTCGAAGACCAAAATCATGCTCGACCAGGATTATGTTGACGAAGTGCTGACGGTTGCCGGCCGCGACATGATCTATCGTCAGGTGGAAAACAGCTTCACTCAGCCCAACGCGGCCATGAATGTGCAGATGCTGGAGTGGGCGCTGGCGGTCACCGCCGGTTCCAAAGGCGATTTGCTGGAGCTGTACTGCGGCAACGGCAACTTCTCGCTGGCGCTGGCGCGCAATTTCGAGCGCGTGCTGGCGACCGAGATCGCCAAGCCGTCGGTGGCGGCGGCGCAGTACAACATCGCCGCCAACCATATCGACAACGTGCAAATCATCCGCATGGCGGCAGAAGACTTCACTCAGGCAATGAACGGAGTACGCGAATTCAACCGGTTGAAAGGCATCGATCTAAGCGGTTACAACTGCGAGACGATTTTCGTCGATCCGCCGCGCAGCGGGCTGGACGAGGAAACGGTGAAGATGGTGCAGGCCTACCCGCGCATTCTGTATATCTCATGCAACCCGGAAACGCTGTGCGCCAACCTGGAAACGCTGCAGGCTACGCACCGGGTCAGCCGCCTGGCGCTGTTCGATCAGTTCCCGTATACCCATCACATGGAATGCGGCGTGTTGCTGGAAAAGCACCGCTGATACGACAGGGGCGCCATCATGGCGCCCCGTTTCATTACGACTCTTGAGTCGGCGCATCCGGCGCCTTGCGCGCCTTCAGCTTGACCCCGATCCACAGCACCAGTGCCACACACACCACCGACGGCAGGAAGTTGGAACCGATCTGCGGGTATTCGGCGCGCACGATGGCGCTGTACATCAGCAGCCCCAGCAGGAAGCAGGCCGCCGCCAGCTTCGGCATGCCGTCCGGCATGGCGCGGTTCAGGTAACGTTGATGCAGGCAGTACACCGCCAGCACCAACGCGATCAGCGGGAAGATCGAAAACGGCACTACCGAGCTGAACAACGCGGCAAACGAACCGTTGATCGAAAGGCCGGCAATCAACGCCAGCAGTAAGGTGCCATTTTCACGGCCTGGTTTTTCCATCATTTTTTTACCTTTTTTATACGTGGGACACAGAAGCTTTTTCTTGTTCGCGACGATACCAGTAATACGCCCCTTTGGAGATCATCCGCAGCTGCAGCACCAGCCGTTCTTCCAGTTGTTGCCGCTGCTCGACGTCGATATCCAGCGCTTCCGCGCCGGCGCTGAACACAATGGTGACCATCGCTTCCGCCTGCGCTTCGGTAAAGCTGCGCGGCATGTGGTTTTCCAACTCGAGGTAGTCCGCCAGTTCGGCGATGAAATGCTGGATCTCGCGCGCCACCGCCGCACGGAATGCCGCCGATGTGCCGGAGCGCTCGCGCAGCAGCAGGCGGAAGGCGTTCGGGTTGTTACCGATAAATTCCATAAAGGTGGACACCGAGGTGCGGATCACGCTGCCGCCTTTGGCGATGCGTTGGCGCGCCTGGCGCATCAACTGACGCAGCATCAGGCCGCTTTCGTCCACCATGGTCAGCCCCAGCTCATCCACATCGCGGAAATGGCGATAAAACGACGTGGGCGCGATGCCTGCCTCGCGTGAAACTTCCCGCAGGCTCAGGCTGGCGAAGCTGCGTTCGGCGCTCAGCTGGCTGAAAGCAGCTTCGATCAGGGAACGACGAGTCCGTTCTTTTTGTTGTGCTCTGACGCCCATATGCATATCCGGATAGGTTCCATTCTCTCAGTCTAACGCCCTAGACTCGGCAATATAGCAAATTTTATTGCAACAGCATTTATACTAACGCGCTCTATCACACTTCCGCCCTGAGCCGATTGTGCTTTGACTCAAAAAGCCTAATGGTGATTGGGTGAGCAGCGCTATGATGTTAAGATACCGTTGTAATCTTGTATAAAAAACAGGTCTCTCCTACATGCAACAGCACTATCAATTTGATGCCATTGTGATTGGCTCGGGCCCTGGTGGTGAAGGTGCCGCCATGGGGCTGGTGAAACAGGGCGCCCGCGTGGCCGTTATCGAACGGTACAATAACGTAGGCGGCGGATGTACCCACTGGGGCACCATCCCTTCCAAAGCCCTCCGCCACGCCGTCAGCCGCATTATCGAATTCAATCAGAACCCGCTTTACAACAACTCGCGCACGCTCAGCGCGACCTTCCCTGACATTTTACGCCACGCCGATAACGTCATCAGCCAGCAGACCCGCATGCGCCAAGGGTTCTATGAGCGGAATCAGTGCAAACTGTTCGCCGGTGACGCGCGCTTCATCGACGCCAATACCGTCAGCGTCAGCTATATGGACGGTACCCAGGACACCATCCGCGCCGACCACATCGTGATCGCCTGCGGCTCGCGTCCTTACCATCCGGCCAGCGTCGATTTCAATCACCCACGCATCTACGACAGCGACTCCATTCTCGAACTGAGCCATGAGCCGCGCCACGTCATCATTTACGGCGCCGGGGTGATCGGCTGCGAGTATGCGTCTATCTTCCGCGGTTTGAACGTCAAGGTCGATTTGATCAACACCCGCGATCGCCTGCTGGCGTTCCTCGATCAGGAAATGTCGGATTCGCTCTCTTACCACTTCTGGAACAACGGCGTGGTGATCCGCCATAACGAAGAGTTCGAGAAGATTGAGGGCACCGAAGACGGCGTAATCGTGCACCTGAAGTCCGGCAAGAAGGTGAAAGCGGACTGCTTGCTGTACGCCAACGGCCGTACCGGCAACACCGATTCGCTGGGGTTGGAAAACGTCGGCCTGGAGTCGGACAGCCGCGGGTTGCTGAAGGTGAACAGCATGTATCAAACCGCGCTGTCGCACATCTATGCGGTCGGTGACGTGATCGGCTATCCGAGCCTGGCTTCCGCCGCCTACGATCAGGGCCGCATCGCCGCGCAGGCGATCGCTTCCGGTGAAGCCAGCGGTCACTTAATCGAAGATATCCCGACCGGCATCTACACCATTCCGGAAATCAGCTCCGTCGGCAAAACCGAGCAGGAACTGACGGCGATGAAGGTGCCGTATGAAGTGGGCCGCGCCCAGTTCAAGCATCTGGCGCGCGCGCAGATCGCCGGGATGAACGTCGGCAGCCTGAAGATCCTGTTCCATCGCGACACCCTGCAGATCCTCGGGATCCACTGCTTCGGCGAACGTGCGGCGGAGATCATCCACATCGGTCAGGCGATCATGGAACAGAAAGGTGAAGGCAATACTATCGAGTATTTCGTTAATACGACCTTCAACTATCCGACCATGGCCGAAGCCTACCGGGTGGCGGCGCTTAACGGCTTAAACCGCCTGTTTTAACGCGTTGTCGATGTAGCCCTGCATGTGCTCGCGGATCGCCTCGGCCAACTGCTCATAACGGCTGCGCAGTGGGGAACCGGGGCGATACACCAACGCGATGGTGCGCTTCGGTTCCGGCTTGTAGCAATCCAGATAGCAGACGCCGTCGCGTTCGCGCTGCGGCGGCACCGCCAGGGACGGCAGCAGGGTAATGCCGCTGCCGGCCGCGACCATATTGCGCAGCGTTTCCAGACTGGTGGCGCGGAAGTGGGTATCCTCGTCCGCGCCCGCCTGGAAGCAGAAGCCCATCGCCTGATCGCGCAGGCAGTGGCCATCCTCCAGCATCAGCAGCTTCTCTCCCGCCAAATCCGGCATCGCTACGCGCTCGCGCTGCGCCCACGGGTGATCGGAATACACCGCCAGCTTCATCGGTTCATCGAACAGAGGCACTTCGATAAACGCCTCGGTTTCCTTCACCAGCGCCAGAATGGCGCAGTCCAGCTTGCCGCTGTCGAGTTGCGCCAGCAGTTGGTGGGTTTGCGCTTCGTGCAGGTACATTTCCAGTTTCGGGAAGGTTTTGTGCAGCGTCGGGATGATCTGCGGCAGCAGATAAGGCCCCACGGTCGGGATCAGACCGATGTGCAGCGGCCCGGACATGGCTTCGCCCTGCTGGCTGGCCATCTCCTTCAACACTTTCACTTCGCGCAGCACGGTACGCGCCTGCTCCACCAGCAACAGACCCGCCTGGGTGAACAGCACCTTGCGGCTGGTACGCTCAAGCAGCATGACGCCCAACTCGTCTTCCAGCTTGCGGATCTGCCCGCTCAGCGTGGGCTGGCTCACATGGCATGAATCGGCCGCACGGCGGAAGTGCCGGTGCTCGGCCAAGGCGACCAGATACTCTAAATCACGAATATTCATTGTTTCCCTCCATTCCATGATAGCTCATGGCGATAGATAAGATAGCAATGAGCGATTAGATCTATCAAGCCCCAGCGACAATAATGTGTCCCAACGAAGCGATATCGCGCTAAATGCTAAAAATTACTTTTCCTAATTAAGGGGTTAATCAATGTTTACCAGTCAAGAAGGCAAGAAAGTTCCTCAGGTTACTTTCCACACCCGTCAGGGCGACCAATGGATTGATGTGACCACTGATGACCTGTTCAAAAACAAAACCGTTATCGTGTTCTCGCTGCCGGGCGCGTTCACGCCGACCTGCTCTTCGAGCCATCTGCCGCGCTACAACGAGCTGTCCAGCGTATTCAAGCAGCACGGCGTCGACGGCATTCTGTGCGTCTCGGTGAACGACACCTTCGTGATGAACGCCTGGAAAGCCGATCAGCATGCGGAAAACATCACCTTCGTGCCGGACGGCAACGGTGAATTCACCAAAGGCATGAACATGCTGGTCGAGAAAGCGGATCTGGGCTTTGGCCCGCGTTCATGGCGCTACTCGATGCTGGTGCGCGACGGCGTGGTCGAGAAAATGTTCGTCGAACCAAACAAGCCGGGCGACCCGTTTGAAGTGTCCGACGCCGACACCATGCTGAAATACCTGGCGCCGGAATTCAAAGTGCAGGAATCGGTCTCCCTGTTCACCAAACCGGGCTGCCCATTCTGCGCCAAAGCCAAACAGATGCTGCAAGAACGCGGCATTCAGTATGAAGAGATCGTGCTGGGCAAAGACGCCACCACCGTCAGCCTGCGCGCCGTCAGCGGCCGCGCCACGGTGCCGCAAGTGTTCATCGGCGGCCGTCACATCGGTGGCAGCGACGATCTGGAAACTTTCCTGTCAGCTTAATAAGTAATAACAAAGCCAACGTGAACTTTGGCGGGCTACGGCCCGCCCTTTTTTTACCTTTCAGGAGCGGATATGAAACTGTTGAACGTTGATGTCGCGGTCATCGGCGGCGGCACCGCAGGGCTCGGCGCCTATCGCGCGGCCAAACTGTCTACCCCCAGCGTGGTGATGATCGAAGGCGGGCCTTACGGCACCACCTGTGCACGCGTTGGCTGCATGCCATCCAAATTGCTGATCGCCGCTGCCGAAGCGGTGCATCAAATCGAACGCGCGCCGGGTTTTGGCGTGCACCCAGCCGGTCAAACTCGCATCGACGGGCGCGAAGTGATGGCGCGCGTCAAACGCGAACGCGATCGCTTCGTCGGCTTCGTGCTGGAAGGCGTGGACGAGATCCCGGCCCAAGACAAAATTCAGGGCTATGCCCGGTTTATTGACGACAACACGCTGCAGGTCGATGAGCATACGCGCATCGTAGCGCAGCGCATCGTGATCGCCACCGGTTCCCGCCCCAGCTGGCCGGCGCCGTGGAACGCACTGGGCGACCGTCTGATCGTCAACGACGACCTGTTCAACTGGGATGACTTGCCGCAGTCCGTCGCGGTATTCGGCCCCGGCGTCATCGGGCTGGAGCTGGGGCAAGCGCTGCACCGCCTCGGCGTCGACACCAAGGTATTCGGCATCGGCGGCGCCGTCGGGCCGCTGACCGACAGCGCCGTGCGCGACTACGCCGCCAAAGCGCTGGGGGAAGAGTTCTACCTCGACGCCGACGTGAAAGTAGAGATGATGCAGCGCGAAGGCGACCGCGTATTTATTCGCTATCAGGACTTGCAGGGCCAACCGCAGGAGATCCTGGTGGACTACGTGCTGGCCGCCACCGGTCGCCGCCCCAACGTCGATCGGTTGGGCCTCGAAAATACCGGCTTGCAACTCGACGCCCGAGGCGTGCCGCTAGCCGACCGCCTGACGATGCAAACCAGCGTGCCGCATATTTTCATCGCCGGCGACGCCAGCAACCAACTGCCGCTGCTGCACGAGGCCAGCGATCAGGCACGCATCGCCGGCGCTAACGCCGGCAGCTTCCCAGAGATCAATCCAGGTCTGCGCCGCAGCGCGATTTCGGTGGTGTTCTCCGATCCGCAGATCGCCATGGTCGGCTCAACTTTCCGCGAGCTGAGCGAGAAGTTCAGCGCCTGCGGCTGCTTTGAAGTGGGCAAAGTCTCGTTTGAGAATCAGGGCCGTTCGCGGGTGATGCTGCGCAATAAGGGCATTTTGCACGTCTACGGCGAGCAAGGCACCGGCCGTTTCCTCGGCGCGGAAATGATCGGCCCAGACGCCGAGCACATCGCGCACCTGCTGGCCTGGGCACACCAGCAGCAGATGACCGTCGGTCAGATGCTGGACATGCCGTTCTATCATCCGGTGATCGAAGAAGGCTTGCGCACCGCGCTGCGCGATCTGCAGGCGAAGCTCAAACTCGGCGCGACCGAAATCGAGCGCTGCCAGCGCTGTCCGGGTGAGTAACCTCTTATTCTCCGTTTATATCCACCGGGCCTTCAGGCCCGGTTTTTTTTGCGCAGCACTTTCCACAATTTCCTCCCTCCGCTTGCCTCACGGCCCGCCCGCGCTCATTTTTTATGCTTTGGCATTGAAGTGATACCAATAACGATACTAAAATGGAGGCAGCATGAACGAGATCAGGGATGACATCGCTGATTTGCAACAGCGGCAGAACAGCATCAAATTCGCCGAGTTAGCGAAAGTCTGCGTGCGATGGTTTGGGCCGCCGCGCATAAACGGTAGCAGCCATCACGTTTATCGCATGCCCTGGCCAGGCGATCCGCGCATCAATATCCAACGCGGCAACAACGGCGCGGCCAAGGCATATCAGGTTAAGCAGGTCATCACCGCACTGGCCAGAATGGAGGAAGAACATGGAAAAGCATGAACACTATACCTATCGCATCACCTGGTCAGCGGAAGATCGTGAATATGTCGGGCTGTGCGCCGAATTCCCCTCGCTGTCCTGGCTGGCCGCCACGCGTACCGGCGCACTGGAGGGTATCGAAAAAGTCGTGAGCGAAACGATCGCCGACATGCTGGCGCAAGGTGAAACGCCGCCGCAGGCGCTGGCGGAAAAGAACTTCAGCGGAAAACTGGTGTTACGCATGACGCCGGAACAGCATCGCCGGCTGGCGATCGGCGCGATGGAGGAAGGCGTGAGCCTGAACCGTTATCTGTGCGCACGCCTGGCGGGGTAGAGGTGCAAGGGCGGCGCCAGGCCGCCCTTATTGTCCTCAAGCTAAACGCTGTTTCGCTGCGGCGATTGCCGCGGCCACCTGCTGCGGCGCGACGCCACCTTTGGCCGCACGCTTGTCCAAGCAGGATTGCAACGCCAGGATCGGGTAAACGTCGTCGCCAATCGTAGCGCTAAACTGCTGCAAGTCAGCCAGCGGCAGCGCTTCCAGCGGTTTGCCCTGGCGAATCGCTTCTACCACCGCCTCGCCGACGATATGGTGCGCTTCGCGGAACGGCACGCCCTTGGCGACCAGGTAATCCGCCAGCTCGGTGGCGTTGGCATAGCCCTGCTCCGCCGCTTCCTGACAGCGCGGGCGTTTCACCTGAATGCCGTCCAGCACCAGCGCCGCCATCTGCAGGCAGTCCATCCAGGTGTCGAGCGCGTCGAACAGCCCTTCTTTGTCTTCCTGCATGTCTTTGTTATACGCCAGCGGCAGGCCTTTCAGCGTCATCATCATGCCGGTCAGCGCGCCCTGTACGCGGCCACATTTGCCGCGGATCAGCTCCAGCGCGTCCGGGTTTTTCTTCTGCGGCATCAGCGAAGAGCCGGAGGTCACACGGTCGGACAGCTCGACAAACGCCGCTTCGCCGCTGTTGAAGAAGATCAGATCTTCGGCAAAGCGCGACAGGTGCACCATGCTGATGGCGGCGTTGGACAGCAGCTCCAGCACGTGATCGCGATCGGATACGCTGTCCAGGCTGTTGCGGGTCGCCGAGGCGAAACCCAGCCAGCCGGCCAGTTGCTCACGATCGATAGGATAAGCGGTACCGGCCAGCGCACCGCTGCCCAGCGGGCTGACATCCAGCCGTTTCAGGGTATCCTGCAGGCGGCTTTCATCGCGCGCCAGCATTTCGACATAGGCCAGGCACCAGTGCGCGAAAGTCACCGGCTGTGCACGTTGCAGGTGGGTATACCCCGGCATCACCGCATCCTGGTTGGCTTCGGCAGTCTCCACCAGCGCCTGCTGCAGCTGGACGATCGCCTGATGCAGATCGCCGATCTGCTGTTTGCACCACAGCTTCAGATCGGTTGCGACCTGATCGTTGCGGCTGCGGCCGGTGTGCAGCTTCTTGCCCAAATCGCCGACCTTCTCGATCAGCTTCTGCTCCACCCAGCTGTGGATGTCTTCGGCATCGCTTTGGACGATCGCCAAAGGATCGGCCTGGACTTCCGTCAGTAGTGCATTCAGCGCCTGCTCCAGCTGCTGTTGCTCCGCTGCGGTCAACACGTTAACGGTCACCAGCGCCTTCGACCAGGCCACCGAGCCCACGATATCCTGCTCCGCCAGGCGATAATCGAACCGCAGCGAATCATTGAGTTGCTTGAACCGCTGATCCGCCGCCTGAGTGAACCGTCCGCCCCAAAGTGCCATATCTTACTCCTGAATTTTTATGCGAAAGGGCGCAGCATGCTGCGCCCTTGCAGAGTCACGCCAATCGATTATTTATTCTTTTTCTCGTTCAACGCGCGGATGCGTGAAGACAGAGAGAACAGGCGGATAAAGCCGCCCGCGTGGCTGTGATCGTAAACTTCGTCTTCGCCGAAGGTGGCGAACTCTTCGGAGTACAGGCTGTTGGCGGATTTCTTCTGGGTCGCCGTCACCTGACCTTTGTACAGCTGCAACACCACTTCGCCGTTCACCTCTTCCGCCAGCGCTTCGGCAGAGGCCTGCAGCGAACGGCGCAGCGGCGCAAACCAGCGGCCGTCGTACACCACATAAGACATTTCCAGGCCCAGCTGCTCGCGCCATTTGAAGCTGTCGCGATCCAGCACCAGCTGCTCGACGGCGCGCAGCGCCGCCACCATGATGGTGCCCCCTGGGGTTTCATAACAGCCGCGGGATTTGATGCCCACCAGGCGGTTTTCCACGATGTCGATACGGCCGACGCCGTGCTTGGCACCCAGCGCGTTCAGGGTTTCCAGGCACTGGTACGGCGACAGCGCTTTACCGTTAACCGCCACAACGCGGCCTTTCTCAACGGTAACGGTCACCTGCTCAGGCTGATCCGGCGCTTCCTGCGGATCGACGGTCCATACCCAGCAATCTTTGTTCGGCGCATTCCACGGGCTTTCCAGCACGCCGCCTTCGGTGGAGATGTGCCAGGCGTTTTCATCGCGGCTGTAGATCTTCTCCAACGATGCGGTGGTCGGGATGTTGCGCTCTTTCAGATAATCCAGCAGCGCTTCACGGGAACGCAGGTTCCACTCACGCCACGGCGCCACCACTTTCAGCTGCGGCGCCAGCGCGGTGTAGGTAGTCTCGAAGCGCACCTGGTCGTTGCCTTTGCCGGTCGCTCCGTGGCACAACGCGTCGGCGCCCACTTTCAACGCCAGCTCAACCTGCGCCTTGGCGATGATCGGCCGCGCCATCGACGTGCCCAGCAGGTAGCTGCCTTCGTACAGGGCGCCGGTCTGCAGTACCGGATAAACGTAATCGCGGATAAATTCTTCACGCAGATCGACCACGTGACATTCAGAGGCACCGGACTGCAGGGCTTTTTGCTCCACGCCTTCCAGATCGCTGCGCTCCTGACCGATGTCCGCCACAAACGCCACCACTTCACAGCCGCCGTAGTTCTCTTTCAGCCATGGAATGATGGCCGAGGTATCCAGGCCGCCGGAGTACGCCAGAACGATTTTTTTGATGCCTTGGTTTTGCATGATCTATTCCTTTCTAATTCTAAAATTAAGCGAGGATCCGGGTGCCAATCGACACGCCGTTAAACAAAGCAGGAAGCTGATCGGCATGGCGCCAGCTGGCGATATCCACCGGGCGGCCGAGGGTGCGAGCAGCGTCGAGCGCCGCATTCACCTTCACCACCATACCATCGGTGATGATGCCTTGCGCGATCAGTTGCTCCGCTTTTTGCGCCGTCATTTCCGCAATGCGTTGCCCCTTGCCATCGAGGATGCCGCTGACGTCCGACAGCAGGATAAGGTCCGCCCCCAGCGTCGCCGCCAGCGCCGTCGCCGCCTGATCGGCGTTCACGTTCATTAACTGCCCTTCGGCGGTGATGCCGATGGAGCTGACCACCGGCAGGTAGCCGGCACTCAGCAGGGTATTGATCAGCGCGGGCGAACCGGGCTGCGCGTTGCCGACGTGACCCAATGCCGGATCGAGCGGGGTCACGACCACGCTGCCGCCGTCCGCCAGGCTCAGGCCGACGGCGTTGATCTGATGTTTAATCGCCCACGCCAGCAGCGTTTTGTTGGCGGTGCCGGCCAGCGCGCCGGTGATGATGTCGATCTGATCGGCCGGCGTGACCCGCAGGCCATTCTTTTTCACCACCGGCAAGGCGAGCTGCTTCATCAGTTCGTCCACCACGCAGCCGCCACCGTGCACGATCACCAGCGGACGCTGATGCTGCTGGCGGTAGCTGTCCAGCGCGGTAAACAGACGCTCCAGCGCTTCTTCACTGTCTAATAACACGCCACCTAACTTGATAATTAACGGGTTCATTGCTGTTTACTCACGCTGGTTTAAAGGAGTGACTGGGTTTCCGGGAAGCCGAAACGGATATTCAGGCATTGCACCGCCTGCGCCGCCGCGCCTTTCAGCAGGTTGTCTTCCACCGCTACGGCGATCAGATGCTCGCCCTGTACCGCAAAACCGATGTCGCAGAACGGCAACCCCACCACCGCTTTCAGCGCCGGCACGCCCTGGTCGTACAACCGCACCAGCGGCTTGTCGTCATAGGCAGCATGATAGGCGGCCGCGACGTCCTGCGCGGTCACGCCGGCTTTCAGGAGGCAGGTGATGGTTTCAAGGATGCCGCGCGGGAAGTTGCCCAGGTGCGGCGTAAAGATAACCGGCACGCCCAGGTGCGCGGCGATCTCCGGCTGGTGCCGGTGAGTGAAAATACCGTACGGCTGCAGGCTCACTTCGCAGAAGCTGGTGGTCATGCTGGCCTTGCGACCGGCGCCGCTAACGCCGCTGGTGGCGTTGATCACCGGCCACTGGTCGAGGTTCAGCAGCTGTTTTTCGATTAACGGTTTCAGCGCCAGCTGCGCCGCCGTCGGGTAACAGCCCGGCACGGCAATCAGCTGCGCCTGTTTAATCTTGTCGCTCTGCCACTCCGCCAGGCCGTACACCGCCTGCTCCAGCAGGGTGCCATGCTGATGCTCGAAACCGTAATACTGGCTATAAAAACCGGCGTCCTGCACGCGGAAGGCGCCCGACAGATCGAACACCACGCAGCCCGCCGCCAGGAAGGCCGGTGCGATATCGTGGCTGACTTCATGGGCGGTGGCGAGGAACACCACGTCGATGCCCTGCGCCGCCTTGGCAACGTCGGTCAACGGTTGCAGCGGCAGATCGACGATGCCTTTCAACTGGGGATGGAGATCGGAAAGCAACTTTCCTGCATCTGCACTTTGCGCTGAAACCGCTAAAGCGGTTATGTTCATGTGTGGGTGGCGATTCAGGTAAGCCGTGAGCTCCGCTCCGGCGTAACCGCTGGCACCAACGATCAGCGTATTCAACATGTGGCCTTTCACCTTCTAAACTGACGTGCGGTCGCTTGCGACCCAGGTAACAGGGCTAGCCAGCGTTGTTGCGCCGTTCACCCACGGAGCCAGGCGTTGATGCTTTTATAAACATCCGGGTATCGGGTTCCCTTACGCGTCGGCTTACTGTATTTTTATTCAAAATAAATGCATGAATATTGATACTATCCTAACCAAAGGCTGTCAACAGTGAAGATGAAATTACCTCCATTTATTGAGCTGTACCGGGCGTTGATCGCCACTCCGTCAATCAGCGCCACCGATGCCGGCCTCGATCAGAGCAATGAGGCGTTAATCAACTTGCTGGCAGGATGGTTTGCCGACCTGGGCTTTCGCGTCGACGTACAGCCGGTGCCGGAATCGCGCCACAAATTCAACTTGCTGGCCAGCATCGGCGAGGGCAGCGGCGGCCTGCTGCTGGCGGGTCATACCGATACGGTGCCTTACGACGAGGGCCGCTGGACGCGCGATCCCTTCACCCTGACCGAGCATGACAACAAGCTCTACGGCCTGGGCACCGCCGACATGAAAGGCTTCTTCGCCTTTATTCTGGATGCGGTGCGCGATATCGACGCGAGCAAATTGACCAAGCCGCTGTACATTCTGGCCACCGCAGATGAAGAAACGACGATGGCCGGCGCACGTTATTTCGCCGCCTCCACCGCGATTCGGCCGGATTTCGCCATCATCGGCGAGCCAACCTCGCTCCAGCCGGTGCGTGCGCACAAGGGCCACATGGCCAACGCCATTCGCATCGTCGGCCAGTCCGGCCACTCCAGCGATCCGGCGCGCGGCGTCAACGCCATCGATCTGATGCACGAATCCATCGGCCGCCTGATGGAGCTGCGCAAAACCCTGCAGGAGCGCTACAACAACCCGGCGTTCGCCGTGCCTTATCCCACCATGAACTTCGGCCATATCAACGGCGGCGACGCGGCCAACCGCATCTGCGCCTGCTGCGAGCTGCACTTGGATATCCGCCCGCTGCCTGGCATGACGCTCGACAACATCAACGAACTGATGCATCAGGCATTGGAGCCGGTAAGTCAACGCTGGCCGGGCCGCCTGACCATCGAGGAGCTACACGCGTCGGTGCCGGGCTACGAATGCCCGACCGACCACCGCATGGTGGCGGTGATCGAGGAACTGCTGGGCACCCGCACGCAGGTGGTCAACTACTGCACCGAAGCGCCGTTCGTGCAGCAGGTTTGCCCGACGTTGGTGCTCGGCCCCGGTTCCATCGATCAGGCCCACCAGCCGGACGAATACATCGACACCGCGTTTATCGAACCGACGCGCAAACTGCTGGGCCAGCTGGTCAATCACTTTTGCCGGCAATAAACCCGACATTTAACAGGGGAAATGTTTTATGCTTTCCCCTAACTCAAAATAAGTAGAAAACGGCGAAATAAGCCGTGCTGATAACCGACGCGCCGTAATTAAATTTCAGAAAATGCGCCGATTTTGATGTTTTTTTGCTAAAAATAGTGTCAATTGACGATTGGACAGGAACGCGATGTGATCAGGCAGGCGGTCTGCGCCTGACGCGTGAAATTTATTTACAAGATAAAAATCATACAGAACTGGGTCAGGGGTTATATGAACGAACAATATTCGGCAATGCGCAGTAATGTCAGTATGCTCGGCAAATTGCTCGGCGATACCATCAAAGAAGCGCTGGGCGAGCATATTCTCGATCGCGTTGAGACCATCCGTAAGCTTTCCAAATCCTCACGCGCCGGCAACGAAGCGCATCGCCAGGAGCTGCTCTCCACCCTGCAGAACCTGTCCAACGACGAGCTGCTGCCGGTGGCGCGCGCCTTCAGCCAGTTCCTCAACCTGACTAACGTCGCCGAGCAGTACCACAGCATTTCGCCCAACGGCGAGGCCGCCAGCAACCCGGAAGCGCTGGCGCAGCTGTTCAGTCGCCTCAAAGACAAAAAGCTCAGCGACAAAGAGCTGCAGCACGCGGTGTCGCAACTCTCCATCGAGCTGGTGCTGACGGCGCACCCGACGGAGATCACCCGCCGCACCCTGATCCACAAACTGGTAGAGGTCAATACCTGCCTCAGCCAGCTCGATCACAACGATCTGGCCGACTACGAGCGCAACAAGATTATGCGCCGCCTGCGCCAGCTGGTGGCCCAGTCGTGGCACACCGATGAGATTCGCAAACATCGCCCTTCCCCGATCGACGAAGCCAAATGGGGCTTCGCGGTAGTGGAAAACAGTCTGTGGGAAGGCGTGCCGGCGTTCCTGCGCGAGTTCAATGAGCAGTTGGAAAATTCCATCAATTACAGCCTGCCGGCGGAAGCGGTGCCGGTGCGCTTCACCTCCTGGATGGGCGGCGACCGCGACGGCAACCCGAACGTGACCGCCGAAATTACCCGCCATGTGCTGCTGCTCAGCCGCTGGAAAGCCTGTGACCTGTTCACCCGCGATATTCAGGTGCTGGTCTCCGAGCTGTCGATGACCGAGTGTACCCCGGAGCTGCGCGCCCGCGCCGGCGGTGACGAGGTGCAGGAACCGTACCGCGAAATCATGAAGCAGCTGCGCAGCCAGCTGATGAGCTCCCAGGCCTATCTGGAAGGCCGCCTGAAAGGCGAGCGCGTGCTAAAACCGCACGACCTGTTGGTGAACAACGAGCAGCTGTGGGAACCGCTGTATGCCTGCTACCAGTCGCTGCAGGCCTGTGGCATGGGCATCATCGCCAACGGGCAACTGCTGGATACCCTGCGCCGCGTGCGCTGCTTCGGCGTGCCGCTGGTGCGCATCGACGTGCGCCAGGAAAGCACCCGCCATACCGAAGCCATCGCCGAGCTGACCCGCTACCTGGGACTGGGCGACTATGAAAGCTGGTCGGAAGCCGATAAGCAGGCGTTCCTGATCCGCGAACTGAATTCCAAACGCCCGCTGGTGCCGCTGAAATGGCAACCGAGCGCCGACACGCAGGAAGTGCTGGAAACCTGCCGAGTGATCGCCGAAGCGCCGCAGGGCTCGATCGCCGCCTACGTGATTTCGATGGCGCGCACGCCTTCCGACGTGCTGGCAGTGCACCTGCTGCTGAAAGAGGCCGGCTGCCCGTTCGCGCTGCCGGTCGCCCCGCTGTTCGAAACCCTCGACGATCTGAACAACGCCGACGACGTAATGACCCAGTTGCTGAATATCGACTGGTATCGCGGCTTCATCCAGGGCAAACAGATGGTGATGATCGGCTATTCCGACTCGGCGAAAGACGCCGGCGTGATGGCGGCTTCCTGGGCGCAGTACCGTGCGCAGGACGCGCTGATCAAAACCTGTGAAAAGGCCGGCGTAGCGCTGACGCTGTTCCACGGCCGCGGTGGCTCCATCGGCCGCGGCGGCGCACCGGCGCATGCGGCGCTGCTGTCTCAGCCGCCGGGCAGCCTGAAGGGCGGCCTGCGCGTCACCGAACAGGGCGAGATGATCCGCTTCAAGTTCGGCCTGCCGGAAGTCACCATCAGCAGCCTGGCGCTGTATGCCGGCGCGATCCTCGAGGCCAACCTGCTGCCGCCGCCGGAACCGAAGAAAGAATGGCGTGCATTGATGGACGACTTGTCCGAGACCTCCTGCCGGATGTATCGCGGCTACGTGCGTGAAAACCCGGACTTCGTGCCTTACTTCCGCGCGGCCACGCCGGAGCTGGAGCTGGGTAAACTGCCGCTGGGCTCACGCCCGGCCAAGCGCAAGCCGAACGGCGGCGTAGAGAGCCTGCGCGCCATTCCGTGGATCTTCGCCTGGACGCAGAACCGCCTGATGCTGCCGGCCTGGCTCGGCGCCGGTGCCGGATTGCAGGAAGCGGTGAAAGCCGGCAAACAGGCGGAGCTGGAGGCGATGTGTCGCGACTGGCCGTTCTTCTCCACCCGCATCGCCATGCTGGAAATGGTGTTCGCCAAGGCCGACCTGTGGCTGGCGGAATACTACGATCAGCGCCTGGTGGATAAAGCGCTGTGGCCGCTGGGCCAACAGCTGCGCGATCAGCTGGAAAGCGACATCAAGGTGGTGCTGACCATCGCCAACGATGCGCACCTGATGGAAGACCTGCCGTGGATCGCCGAATCCATCGCGCTGCGCAACGTTTATACCGACCCGCTGAACGTTTTGCAGGCTGAACTACTGCACCGTTCGCGTCAGCAGGAGCAGCCAGACGCCCGCGTCGAGCAGGCGCTGATGGTCACCATCGCCGGCGTCGCCGCCGGGATGCGCAACACCGGCTAGTGAGCCTAATCGCGGCCCCGTTTATCGGGGCCGTTTTTTTATGCCTTTCCCCCACAAAAAAAGGGCGCCGCGGTAAAGCGACGCCCTTTTTCAATGGAACAAGCCTGTCAGGCGGCGGCCACCGGGCGCACGCCCAGCGTGTGGCAGATCGCGTAGCTCATCTCTGCACGGTTCAGCGTATAGAAGTGGAAATCTTTCACCCCTTCGCGGCTGAGGATCTTCACCATGTCCATGGCGATGTTGGCGCCGACCATTTTGCGGGTCTCCGCATCGTCGTCCAGCCCTTCGAACATACTGGTCATCCAGCTTGGCACCCGCACGTTGGTCATGGTGGCGAAGCGCTGCAGCTGCTTGAAGTTGGACACCGGCAGAATGCCCGGCACGATTTCCACGTCGATACCAGCGGCGACGCAGCGGTCGCGGAAGCGCAGGTAGCTCTCAACGTCGAAGAAGAACTGGGTAATGGCGCGACTGGCGCCGGCATCGATCTTGCGTTTCAGGTTAATCAAATCGGCCTGGGCGCTCTTCGCCTCCGGGTGCACTTCCGGGTAGGCGGCGACGGAAATGTCAAAGTCGCCCACGTCTTTCAGCAACGCCACCAGATCGGTCGCGTACATTTCCGGCTTGCCGCCGCCCGGCGGCAGATCGCCGCGCAGCGCCACGATGTGACGGATGCCGCTGTTCCAGTAGTCAGTCGCGATGTCGCGCAGCTGCGCCGGGCTGGCGTCGATGCAGGTCAGGTGCGGCGCCGCCTCCAGGCCGGTGCGCTCCTTGATCCCCTTGATGATGCTGTGGGTGCGATCGCGCTCGCCGGAGTTGGCGCCGTAGGTGACAGAAACGAATTTAGGTTTGAGGATGCTCAGACGATCGATCGACTGCCACAGGGTCTCTTCCATCTCGCTGGTGCGTGGCGGGAAGAACTCGAATGATACGTTAATCTGGCCGTTCAACTCCGCCAGACTCTGATTCAGCGCTTCCCGCTGGTTTGCGTGGAAAAAACTCATACCCTGCTCACCTCTTTTCGATCACTGTTTTTATTTCATCTTGATGAGCGTCTATACGTTTAGACGTCTAGATAGAAAATGCCGCATGTTGGCTAAAGAGTCAACAGGAAAATGAGGGGAATAAGATGATTAATCCTCACCCGCTCAACGAGGAAATTTCATGACAGCGGCAAAGATAAGTATGGCAGGAAAAGCAAAGGGGCGCGGTGAACCCGCGCCCGCAGAGGATTAAAGCAGCTGCGCCAAACGGTTAAGGTCTGACTGGATCGCGCCGGCGGTCACGTCGCGGCCGGCGCCCGGCCCGCGGATCACCAGCGGATTATCGCGATACCAGCGGCTTTCGATGGCGAACACGTTGTCGCACGGCAGCAGAGAGGCCAGCGGATGCTCAGGACGCACCGCCTCCACGCCGACTCGCGCCTTGCCGTTGGCGTCGAAACGCGCCACGTGACGCAGCACCAGGCCCATTTCGCTGGCGGCCTCAAAGCGCTGCTGCATCTGCTGGTTCAACGCCTCGCCGTTCTCGAAGAACTGATCGACGGAGCCCAGCTCGCAGCCCGCCGGCACCAGCGACTCGACCCGCACCTGGTTCGGTTCGATGTCGTAGCCCGCTTCGCGCGCCAGGATCACCAGCTTGCGCATCACGTCCTGGCCGGAGAGATCGACCCGCGGATCCGGTTCGGTCAGCCCCTGTTGCCAAGCCTGATCCACCAGCTCGGTGAACGGCACCGTGCCGTCATACTGCAAGAACAGCCAGGAAAGCGTGCCGGAGAAGATGCCGCTGATCGCCAAAATGCTGTCGCCGCTGTCGCGCAGATCGCGCACCGTATGGTTGACCGGCAGCCCGGCGCCGACGGTGGCGTTATACAGCCAGTGGCGGCCGGTTTTGGCGAAGGCGTCGCGAATTTGGCGATAGGTATCGCTGCACGAGGCGCCCGCCAGCTTGTTGGCGCTGATCACGTGGAAACCGTGGCTGGCGAAATCCAGATACTGCCCGGCCAGCTCTTCGCTGGCGGTCACATCAAGCACCACCAGATCGTCGAACGGGTGCGCACGCATCCACAGGAACAGCGACTCTTCGTCGAGTTCCTGCGCCTCGTCCTCAAAGAACGCCAATGCACGGCTGGCGTCCAACCCGTCGTAGTTCAGCAGGCTGCGGCGGCTGTCCACCACCCCCGCCAGGATAAATTCGAAACCGCTGCGCGCGGAGATATTGGTCTGCTCACGGGCGAACAGCTCCAGCCAGCGCGACCCGATGTTGCCCTTGCCGAACAGCACCAGACCGATGCGCTTCTCGGCGCGGAACAGGCTTTGGTGCAGCCCCTGAATCAGCAGCGCAGTCGGCCCCTGGCGCAATACCGCCACCAGGCTGATGCCATCTTCCGCCTGCCAGATAAATTCGACCGGCTGATCTTTCAGTTGCTGATAGAAACGGTGGCTGTGCAGCGGGTTCTTGCATACCCCGGCGCCGACCATCGCCACCAGCGCCAACCCTTCGCGCAGGTGCAGTTCACCCGGCAGCGCCGAGGCCTGCAGGATCGCCAGTGCGCTGTTGACCACCTCGGAGGTGTAGCACAGCTGCACCCGATTGCGGTCAGGATGGATGCCTACCGCCAGCGGTTGGATCTGCGCGCGTTTGAGCACCAGATCCAACTCTTTCTGCGCCAGTTTGAAGTCATGCTGAGCGGCGACGTGCAGCTCAATCAGGCACACGTCATCGTGGCTGGTGACAATCTTGGCGCCGGTGCCGGACGCCAATACGCGCTCGATGCGCGTCGAGCCCTGCTCCGGCTGGTAGCTGCAGCGCAGCTGAAGATCGATATCGCTGCCGGAGACCGGCTGCAGGGTGCGGGTATGCAATACCGGTGCCGCCAGGCGTGCCAGCTCGCTGGCTTCGTCCAGGCGCAGCAGCGGCAACAGGCAGGCGTCTTTCACCTTGCGCGGGTCGGCGCTGTATACCCCGGCCACGTCGCTCCAGATGGTGACGCGCGCAGCGCCGGCCAACGCGCCGACCTGAGTGGCAGAGTAATCACTGCCGTTGCGCCCCAACAGCACGGTTTCCCCGGCGTCGTTGCGCGAAATGAAGCCGGTCACCACCAGGCGCTTGCCCGGATGTTGAGCCAACAATTGCTGCAGCAGCGGATAAGAACGGCCTTCATCCACCTGCGGCTGCGCGGCGCGTTCGGCGCGCAGGAAATCACGCGCATCCAGCCAGGCCGCCTGCATATCCAGGTGGTTGAGCACCGCCGCCATCAGGCGCGCCGACCAGATCTCGCCGTGCCCGACCACTTCGGCATAGCACACCTCGTCAGCTTTACCGTCCAGCAGCACCGCCAGACGTTCCAGATCCTGAATGAACTCGGCGATCAGCGGCTCGGCGCTTTCCGGCGGCAGCAGGCCACCGATAAGATCGCTATGATAACGACGCAACGTCTGCTGCACCTGGTGCGCAGACAGGCGATCGCTCTGGCTGAGCTTCAGCCAGTTGATCAACTGGTTGGTGGTACTGCCGGCGGCCGATACCACCATCATGTCGCCCGGCTGGCTGTATTCCGCCATGATCCCGGCCACACGCAGATAACACTTCACATCCGCCAGACTGCTGCCGCCAAACTTGTGCAGTTGACGCCCGCTCACCGGCCCTGCTACAGCAATTGCATTCATGCTTACCTCGTTGCCGCCGCCTGGAAAGCGCGTTCCAGATCGGCAATCAAATCTTCACTGTCTTCAATACCCACGGAAATGCGCAGCAGGCTCTCAGAGATGCCGGCCGCTGCCCGCGCCTCCGCCGCCATGCCGGCGTGGGTCATGGTCGCTGCATGCGAGATCAGGCTTTCTACGCCGCCCAGCGATTCTGCCAGAGTAAACAGCTCAAGGGCAGAGAGAAAACGGCGCAGCACCGCTTCATCGCCGTCCAGTTCAAAACTCAGCATCGCGCCGAAGCCGCGCTGCTGCCGGCGGGCGATCTCATGCCCCGGATTTTCCGGCAGAGAGGGATGATACAGCTTTTTCACCAGCGGTTGCTGCTGTAAATAGCCGACAATCGCTTCGGCGTTTTGCTGTGCCGCCTTGATACGCGGCGACAGTGTGCGCATGCCGCGCAGCAGCAAATAGCTGTCGAACGCACCGCCGGTCACACCGATATTGTTCGCCCACCAGGCCAATTCGACCGCCAGCTCGGGATCTTTGGCAATCACCGCGCCGGCCACCACGTCCGAATGCCCATTCAGGTATTTGGTGCAAGAATGAACCACCAGATCGGCACCGAGTTCGATCGGCTGTTGCAGGGCCGGGCTGAGGAAAGTGTTGTCCACCACCGTCAAGGCGCCCGCCGCGTGTGCGGCGGCGCAGATCGCCGCAATGTCCACCACCCGCAGCAGCGGATTGCTGGGGCTTTCAATCAGCACCAGCTTCGGCTTTTGCGCCAGCGCCTGCTGCAGGGCGGCTTCATTACCCTGATCGACGAACAGCACGCGATAGGCGCCGCGCTTGCTCAGGCTGTCGAACAACCGATAGCTGCCGCCGTAGCAGTCGTGCGGCGCCACCAGCAGATCGCCGGGCTTCAGCAGCACGGTGGTCACCAGATGGATCGCCGACATCCCGCTGCCGGTCATCACCGCGCCGGCGCCGCCTTCCAGCTCCGCCAACGCGCGTTGCACCACGTCGCGCGTCGGATTGCCGCGGCGCGAGTAATCATGGGCTCGGGGTTGATTGAAGTCGGTAAAGTTATAGGTGCTGGACAGATGAATCGGCGGGACAACGCAGCCATACTGTTCGTCGTCGTTCAGGCCGCTGCGTACGGCAATCGTGGCTGGTTTACGCGTCATGGGCTCGCTCGGCTCTCGGTTCGGTGAATGAGGCCTAAAGAGTAATCGCAGGATTGATAGACGTCAATACATCTGGACATCTAAACTTCTCTGCGTATAGATTGAGCAATGGCACAATACCCGCTAAAATTATGCCGATATGACATGACGATAAGATGTTAAGCCACAATGTCCGGCCGAGGCGGGGCATTCAGTGACCCTGGTCGCGTAAAATTGACATTTATTTAGTGAGAACAGTGAAGATCGGGCATAATTGGCCGGTTTTTAGAATTTTGTAATTTTTCTGACAAAGTTAAGGTGTCCCATGGCTGAGTGGAACGGCGAGTATGTCAGCCCTTACGCTGAACACGGTAAAAAAAGCGAGCAAGTCAAAAAGATCACGGTATCCATTCCGCTGAAGGTCCTGAAAATCCTCACCGACGAACGGACCCGTCGCCAGGTGAACAACCTGCGCCACGCCACCAACAGCGAACTGCTGTGCGAAGCGTTTCTGCATGCCTTTACCGGCCAGCCGCTGCCGAACGATGAAGACCTGCGCAAAGAGCGCAGCGATGAAATCCCGGAAGCCGCAAAAGTGTTGATGCGCGAACTGGGTGTCGATCCCGATACCTGGGAATATTGAGAACCGCCCGGCGAACGCCGGCGGCAGAAACGAAAAAAGGCGCCAAAGGCGCCTTTTTCATCGGACGATAAGAAATCTTATTTCTTAGCGCCTGGTACGCTGAAACGCTTGTTGAAGCGGTCAACGCGGCCACCGGTAGCAACGTCACGCTGCTTGCCAGTGTAGAACGGGTGGCATGCGCCACAAACGTCCAGGTTCAGATCGTGGCCCACGGTGGAGCGGATCTTCATCACGTTACCGCAAGAGCAGTTAGCAGTAACTTCTTCGTATTTTGGGTGGATACCTTGTTTCATGGGAAACCTCAGTTAAGGCCGTGTCGCTATCCAGCCCTGTTTCGCCAGACACCACACGTGGTTGATAATAGAATTTTGGTATCGAATTATACCAAAGGCGGCAAATTATACAGCATTAGCCGAGGCGCGCAATCGGAACCGTACATTTGCCGATGCGCCGTGTAAACTGATGCCCACTTTTTTCAATTTGGATGAGATCATGCCCGTCGTACACGTTGCCTTACCGGTCCCCCTCGCCCGCACCTTCGACTATCTGCTGCCGCCCGGCATGCAGCCGGTGACCGGCGCGCGCGTGGGCGTGCCCTGGGGCAGGCAGCATGCGATCGGCATCGTCACCGGCTGCAGCGACACCAGCGAACTGCCGCTGGATAAGCTCAAACCGATCGACAGCGTGATCGACACGGAATCGCTGTTCTCCCCCAGCCTGTGGCGCATCCTGCGCTGGGCCAGCGATTACTATCACTACCCCATCGGCGAAGTGCTGTTTCACGCGCTGCCGATCCTGCTGCGGCAAGGCAAACCGGCCGAAGCCGCGCCGCTGTGGCAATGGTTCGCCACCGAAGAGGGGCGCGCCACCCCACCCGAAAGCCTGAAACGCGCGCCGAAACAGCAGCAGGCGCTGGCGGCGCTGCTGCAACGCCCGGTCTATCGCCATCAGGTCAGCCAGCTGGAGCTGACGGAAAGCGCCCTGCAGGCGCTGCGCGCCAAAGGGCTGATCGATCTGCGCGCTCAGGTCGCGGATACGCACGACTGGCGCCCCAACTTCGCGGTGCTCGGCGAACGGCTGCGGCTGAACACCGAACAGGCTACCGCCGTCGGGGCGATCAGAAGCGAGGATGAGCAGTTCGCCGCCTGGCTGCTGGCCGGGGTGACCGGCTCAGGCAAGACCGAGGTGTACCTCAGCGTGCTGGAAAACGTGCTGGCCAAAGGCCGACAGGCGCTGGTGCTGGTGCCGGAAATCGGCCTGACGCCGCAAACCATCGCCCGTTTTCGCGAACGCTTCAACGCGCCGGTGGACGTGCTGCACTCCGGGCTGAACGACAGCGAGCGGCTGGCGGTTTGGCTGCGTGCGCGCAGCGGCGAAGCCGCCATCGTCATCGGCACCCGTTCGGCGCTGTTCACGCCATTCCGACAGTTGGGCGTGATCATCATCGACGAAGAGCACGACAGCTCTTATAAACAGCAGGAAGGCTGGCGCTACCACGCCCGCGATCTGGCGGTGTTCCGCGCCCGGGAAGAGGACATCCCGATGGTGATGGGCTCCGCCACGCCGGCACTGGAAACGCTGCACAACGTGCAGCTGGGCAAATATCGCCAGCTGAAGCTCACCCAGCGCGCGGGCAACGCCAAACCGGCGACGCAGCACCTGATCGATCTGAAGGGGCTGCCGCTGAAGGTCGGCCTGTCGCAACCGCTTTTGAAAAGCATGCAGCACCATTTAAAAGCCGGCAATCAGGTGATGCTGTTCCTCAACCGCCGCGGTTACGCCCCGGCGCTGCTGTGCCACGAGTGCGGCTGGATCGCCGAATGCCAACGCTGCGATCACTACTACACCTTCCACCAGCATCAGCGCCAGCTGCGCTGCCACCACTGCGACAGCCAGCGGCCGGTGCCGCACCAGTGCCCGCAGTGCGGCTCCACCCACCTGGTGTCGGTCGGCGTCGGCACCGAACAGCTGGAACATGAGCTGGCGCCGCTGTTCCCCGACACGCCGATCACCCGCATCGATCGCGACACCACCAGCCGCAAAGGCGCGCTGGAGCAGCATCTGGCGGATATTCATCGCGGCGAAGCACGCATTCTGATCGGCACGCAAATGCTGGCCAAGGGCCACCATTTTCCCGACGTCACGCTGGTGGCGTTGCTGGACGTGGACGGCGCGCTGTTCTCCGCCGACTTCCGTTCCGCCGAGCGTTTCGCTCAGCTGTATACTCAGGTCTCCGGGCGAGCGGGCCGCGCGGGCAAACAGGGTGAAGTGCTGCTGCAAACCCACCACCCGGAGCACCCGTTATTGCAGGTGCTGCTGCAACAGGGTTACGACGCCTTCGCCAAACAGACGCTGGCGGAGCGCAACAGCGTGTTTCTGCCGCCTTACACCAGCCACATCATCGTGCGCGCCGAAGATCACGACAACCAGCAGGCCCCGCTGTTCCTGCAGCAGCTGCGCAACCTGCTGGAAGCCAGCCCGCTGAAGGACGATTCGCTGTGGGTGATGGGCCCGGTGCCGGCGCTGCAGTCCAAACGCGGCGGCCGTTTCCGCTGGCAGCTGCTGCTGCAGCACCCGACGCGGCGCGTCCTGCAACAGCTGATGAAAAGCTCACTGCCGCTGATCGGCACCCTGCCGCAAACGCGCAAGGTGAAATGGACGCTGGATGTCGATCCGATCGACAGCTGATCCCGGAAAAGTCCGATTTAGCTGCCGCAGTGCAAACGATTACCCTTGAAATTGCGAGCGAACGCTAAAAAACCTTCTCAGGTCACATTTTTTATGCAAATTAGGTAACAAAGGCGGGGCGTATTCTGTTTAGAATGTCTGCGAGGGCAAATTTTGTCGCCACATCGCAGCGCGACGGAGTGCCCGAACGCGAGTGGCGCTCAATGACAACAATCCCGCCACCGCATGCCGGACATTGTGAGCAAACAGCAGTAGTGGCGTCGGCATGGGGCTGACGCAAGGAGAAAGGCGTTGGAACACAAGAAAGAGTTATCCATGGCGACCATGAAAGACGTCGCCGAAATGGCGGGCGTTTCAACGGCTACCGTATCGCGTGCGCTGATGAACCCGGAAAAGGTGTCAACGCCAACGCGCCAGAAGGTGGAACAGGCCGTCCTGGCCGTGGGTTATTCTCCTCATGCTCTGTCACGCAATATCAAGCGCAACGAATCCCGCACCATCCTGGTGATCGTGCCCGACATCTGCGATCCGTTTTTCGCCGATGTGATCCAGGGGATCGAACAGACCGCGGCCCAGCAAGGCTATCTGGTGCTGATCGGCGACTGCGCGCAGCAGAACCAGCAAGAGCGCACTTTCGTCAATCTGATCATCACCAAACAGATCGACGGCATGCTGCTGCTGGGCTCCAACCTGCCGTTCGACGCCAGCAAGGAAGAGCAGCGCAACCTGCCGCCGATGGTGATGGCCAACGAGTTCGCCCCCGAGCTGGAACTGCCGACGGTGCATATCGACAACCTGACCGCCGCCTTTGAAGCCGTGCATTATTTGCATCAATTAGGCCACCGGCAGATCGCCTGTATCGCCGGGCCGGAACAGATGCCGCTGAGCCATTATCGGCTGCAGGGTTACGTTCAAGCGCTACGTCGTAATGGCATTACCGTCGAAAGCAGCTATATTACCCGGGGTGATTTTACCTACGAAGCCGGCGCGCAAGCGCTGACCATGCTGATGGCACAGCCGAAACCGCCAACGGCGGTATTCTGCCACAGCGACGTCATGGCGATCGGCGTGCTGTCCCAGGCGAAGAAAATGGGGCTGCGGGTACCGCAGGATCTGTCGATCGTCGGCTTTGACGACCTCAAGCTGGCGCAATATTGCGATCCGCCGCTGACCACGGTGGCGCAGCCGCGCTTCCAGATCGGCCAGCAGGCGATGTTGTTGCTGTTGGAGCAGTTGAACGGCCAGGCGGTCGCCAGCGGCTCCCGGCTGTTGGACAGTGAATTGATTATCAGAGGCAGCACCGCTGCCCCGAAACGCTAGTCAAATATTTTAGGGTTCAGTAACATGACGGACTTATCCTCTCATCAGGACACAGCGGAATAATAGTGGCACAAAAAGACTATGTAAGCCGTGGGCGCGCAGCAGGAGCTAAGCGTAAAACCCCCAGCCGTAAAAAACGCAGTTCTCCGAAGGTTTCCAAAACCGTGCTGGCGTTAGCCGCCGCGTTGCTGGTTGTTTTTGTCGGTGGCCTCTATTTCATTACCCACAACAAGCCGGAAGACGCGCCGTTGTTGCCTGCGCATACCACGCGCCCCGGCAACGGCCTGCCGCCGAAGCCGGAAGAGCGCTGGCGCTACATCAAAGAGCTGGAAAACCGGCAGATCGGCGTGCAAACCCCGACCGAACCGACGGCCGGCGGCGAGCTCAATTCCAAAACTCAGCTGACCGCCGAACAGCGGCAGTTGCTGGAGCAGATGCAGGCCGACATGCAGCAGCGCCCGACGCAGCTGAACGAAGTGCCGTATAACGATCCGGGCCAGGTCAACGCGCGCAGTAATCGCCAGCAGCAGCAGATGCAGCAGCAGCAGATGCAACAACAGCAAATGCATCAGCAGCCGGTACAGCAACAGCAGCAGGTCACCCAGGCGCCGCGTAACCCGTTCAACAACGGGGCCACCACCGCGCCGGTGCAGCAGCAGCACCAGCAGCCGAAGCCGGTCACCCCACCGCCGGTGCAGGTGAAACAGCCTGAGCCGAAGCCGCAACCGAAGCCGGAGCCCAAGCCGGAAGTGAAACAGGAAACGGCCAAGCAGGAAACCAAACCGGAATCGAAACAGAAGTGGATGGTGCAATGCGGTTCGTTCCGCGCCACCGATCAGGCTGAATCCGTACGTGCGCGCCTGGCGTTCGAAGGCATCGAGAGCCGCATCACCGCCGGTGGCGGTTGGAATCGCGTGGTGCTCGGTCCGTACAGCAGTCGCGCCGCCGCGGACAAAACCCTTTCACGCCTGAAGGGCGTCGGCATGTCGAGTTGCATTCCCCTCTCCGTTGGGGGTTGAAAAGCGTCAATCCCCCCCCATCTATACTCTCAATATGCCTCGTAGCGTCTGCGAAAGCAGGCGCTGCGGGGACTTCTTTCCGTTTTTAACGAGGGTCTGCTCGTGACAACAATTGTAAGCGTACGCCGCAACGGCCAGGTCGTCATCGGTGGTGATGGCCAGGCAACCCTGGGTAATACGGTGATGAAGGGTAACGTCAAGAAAGTGCGTCGCCTGTATAACGACAAAGTGATCGCCGGTTTCGCCGGTGGTACCGCTGACGCCTTCACGCTGTTTGAACTGTTTGAACGCAAACTGGAAATGCATCAGGGCCACCTGGTGAAAGCCGCCGTCGAGCTGGCGAAAGACTGGCGCACCGATCGCATGCTGCGCAAGCTCGAAGCGCTGCTGGCGGTCGCCGATGAAACCGCTTCGCTGATCATCACCGGCAACGGCGATGTGGTGCAGCCGGAAAACGATCTGATCGCCATCGGCTCCGGCGGCCCGTACGCCCAGGCCGCAGCCCGCGCCATGTTGGAAAATACCGAGCTGAGCGCCCGCGACATCGTTGAGAAATCCCTCAACATCGCCGGCGACATCTGTATTTACACCAACCATTTCCACACCATTGAAGAATTGCCTTCCAAAGCGTAAGGATCGAATACCATGTCTGAAATGACCCCGCGCGAGATCGTCAGCGAACTGGACAGCTATATCATTGGCCAAAACAAGGCCAAACGCGCTGTCGCCATTGCCCTGCGCAACCGCTGGCGCCGGATGCAGCTCAACGAGATGCTGCGTCACGAAGTGACCCCGAAAAACATTCTGATGATCGGCCCGACCGGCGTCGGTAAAACCGAAATCGCCCGTCGTCTGGCGAAGCTGGCCAACGCGCCGTTCATCAAGGTTGAAGCCACCAAGTTCACCGAAGTGGGCTATGTGGGCAAAGAAGTGGATTCCATCATCCGCGATCTGACCGATGCCGCCATCAAAATGGTGCGCATGCAGTCGATCGAGAAAAACCGCACCCGTGCCGAAGAGTTGGCCGAAGAGCGCATCCTCGACGTGCTGATCCCGCCGGCCAAGAACAACTGGGGCCAGCCGGAAGAGCATCAGGAGCCGTCCGCCGCCCGTCAGGCATTCCGCAAGAAACTGCGCGAAGGCCAGCTGGACGATAAAGAGATCGAAATCGATCTGGCCGCGGCGCCGATGGGCGTGGAAATCATGGCGCCTCCGGGCATGGAAGAGATGACCAACCAGCTGCAGTCGATGTTCCAGAACCTCGGCGGCCAGAAGCAAAAGCCGCGCAAGGTGAAGATCAAAGAAGCCTTCAAGCTGCTGGTGGAAGAAGAAGCAGCCAAGCTGGTGAACCCGGAAGAGCTGAAAGAGCAGGCGATCGAAGCGGTTGAACAGCACGGCATCGTGTTTATCGATGAGATCGACAAAATCTGTAAGCGCGGCGGTCAAAGTTCCGGCCCGGACGTCTCGCGCGAAGGCGTGCAGCGCGATCTGCTGCCGCTGGTGGAAGGCTGCACCGTGTCGACCAAACACGGTATGGTGAAGACCGACCACATCCTGTTCATCGCTTCCGGCGCGTTCCAGACCGCCAACCCGTCAGATCTGATCCCGGAACTGCAGGGCCGTCTGCCGATCCGCGTTGAGCTGCAGGCGCTGACTACCGAAGACTTCGAACGCATCCTGACCGAGCCGAGCGCGTCGCTGACCGAGCAGTACAAAGCGCTGATGGGCACCGAAGGCGTCAATATCGAGTTCACCGCCGACGGCATCCGCCGCATCGCCGAAGCCGCGTGGCAGGTCAACGAAAGCACCGAGAACATCGGCGCGCGTCGTCTGCACACCGTGCTGGAACGTCTGATGGAAGATATTTCCTACGATGCGAGTGAAATTAATGGCCAATCCATTACAATTGATGCGGATTACGTGCGCAGTCATCTGGATGAACTGGTGGCGGATGAAGATTTGAGTCGTTTTATCCTATAATCGCTCAATCATTGTCTTGTCAGTCATCTGTGTGGGAGGCATTGCCTCCCACAATTATTTCTAACGGACACCGCAACTTACTGACAGAAGCGAAACATGAGCTCATCAACCTCCACCACCCCGATTTCCGCCTGGCTGGAAAGTCTACGCCCCCGCACCCTGCCGTTGGCCTTTGCCTCCATCGTAGTCGGCTCGGCGATCGCCGCCTGGCACGGCAGCCTGAAACCTGAAGTGGCGCTGCTGGCGCTGTTGACCGCCGGGCTGCTGCAGATCCTCTCCAACCTGGCTAACGACTACGGCGATGCGGTCAAAGGCAGCGACAAAGAAGATCGCATCGGGCCGTTGCGCGGCATGCAAAAAGGCATGATTACCCAGGCGCAGATGAAACGGGCATTGGTGGTGACGGTGGTGCTGATCGCCCTCGCCGGCTGTTCGCTGATCGCCGTCGCCTGCGAGCAACCCAGCGACGTGGTGGGCTTCCTGGTGCTGGGCGGGCTGTCTATCGTGGCGGCCATCACCTATACCGTCGGCAATAAGCCTTACGGGTATTTGGGGCTGGGCGACATCTCGGTGCTGGTGTTCTTCGGCTGGCTGAGCGTGGCCGGCACCTACTATTTGCAAACGCACACCTTCGACAGCGTCGTGATGCTGCCGGCCACCGCCTGTGGCCTGCTGGCGACGGCGGTGCTCAACATCAACAATCTGCGCGATATCGAGAGCGATCGCGAAAACGGTAAGAACACGCTGGCGGTGCGTCTCGGCCCGCACAAGGCGCGCATTTACCATGCCCTGCTGCTCGCCGGCGCGGTGCTGTGTTTCGCGCTGTTTACGCTGTTCAATCTCCACAGCCCGTGGGGCTGGCTGTTCGTGCTGGCGATCCCGCTGCTGGTGCGCCACGGCCTGCGCGTGCTGCGCGATCCGACACCGGTCGGCATGCGGCCGATGCTGGAACACATGGTCAAGGCGGCGTTACTGGCCAACCTGCTGTTCGCCATCGGCGTGGCGCTCAGTTAAAAACTGATGATTTTGCCAACAGGGCGAATAAAGGGATATACTGAACATTCCAGCGGCAAACAGACGTAAAATCCTATGAAATACGATACTTCCGAACTTTGCGACATCTATCATGAAGAGGTGAACGTTGTTGAACCTCTATTCTCCAATTTTGGCGGGCGTACTTCATTTGGCGGGCAGATCACCACGGTGAAATGCTTCGAGGATAACGGCCTGTTGTTCGATCTGCTTGAAGAAAACGGCCGCGGCCGCGTGCTGTTGGTCGACGGCGGCGGTTCGGTTCGCCGGGCGCTGATCAACGCCGAACTGGCGCGCCTGGCTGCCCAGAACGAATGGGAAGGCATCGTGGTGTACGGCGCGGTGCGTCAGGTGGACGATCTGGAAGAGCTCGACATCGGCATTCAGGCGATGGCAGCGATCCCGGTGGGAGCCGTGAGCGAAGGCGTGGGCGAAAGCGATATCCGCGTCAACTTCGGTGGCGTCACCTTCTTCTCCGGCGATCACCTGTATGCCGACAACACCGGCATCATCCTCTCCGAAGACCCGCTCGACATCGAGTGATTTTCGGTCATGAAAAAGGGCGCCTGAGGCGCCCTTTTCGTTGCTGCATGGCGTGAGGAATCAGACCTCTTCCATTTTGCCCAGCAGAGCGCGCAGGCGATCTTGCCATACGTGCTGTTCTTCTTTCAGCTGTTGGTTTTCGCGCACCAGCGCTTCGTGGTTGCCGGAGGCAGCCTGAACTTCCTGCGACAGAGAGTTGTTTTTGTCTTTCAGCTCTTCAATTTCCATCTGCAACAAGGTGATGGTATCAATCGCCTGCTGTACTTTTGCTTCCAGTTTCTCAAATACTTCAAATGACATGCTTCAGTCCCCTCATGATAGCAAGGCGTACATCTATAAGTAGCGGCCGCAACGTCGGCTGCAGCTACTGCGAATATTGCATCGCGCTCAGTGACGCGCGCCGTTACGGAAGGCGCGCCAGTCTCGATTCGTTAAAAACGATTGTAAGTAGCCAGTCTCCGCCTGTCTAGCAACATACCGGATCATCGCGCAGTCTGTTGCAATTTTCCTGCCCTCACCATCAGTAAAAACTGAAAATCCCCGCCACCGTCGCCGCGAGTTGTTAACAGCCCTCACCAAACCACTGGTCAGATCACACTTTTATGGCTCAGAAAGAACACTAAACGACGCGAAATCGCTCAATTTTATGACGCGCCACACACATTTTGATTTCGCTATTTCTCGTTTATGTTCGTTAACGATAAATTTACATCACGTCCTCATTCAATAATTGGACGAGATGAAAAAAACTGTGCCCATAGGCCGGATCTCTACCCAACTGAGCCTATAAACCAACAACCGCCGTTTTGCAGGACACCAACATTATGAGCCAAACCACCAGTCCGACATTAAAAGGCCAGTGCATCGCCGAGTTCCTCGGCACGGCGCTGCTGATCTTCTTTGGCGTAGGCTGCGTTGCCGCACTGAAACTGGCGGGCGCCAGCTTCGGCCAGTGGGAAATCAGCATCATTTGGGGCCTCGGCGTCGCCATGGCCATCTATCTGACCGCCGCCATTTCCGGCGCGCATCTCAACCCAGCGGTTACCCTCGCCCTGTGGCTGTTCGCCTGCTTCGACGGGCGCAAAGTGGTGCCTTACATCATTGCGCAGGTCGCCGGTGCCTTCTGCGCCGCTGCCCTGGTCTATGGGCTGTACTACAATCTGTTCTTCGACTTCGAAGCGGCTCACCACATGGTGCGCGGCAGCAACGAAAGCCTCGAACTGGCCGGCATCTTCTCGACTTACCCTAACGCGCACATCTCCGTCGGCCAGGCCTTCCTGGTAGAAATGGTGATCGCGGCGATCCTGATGTGCCTGATCCTGGCGCTGACCGACGACGGCAACGGCATCCCGCGCGGCCCGCTGGCACCGCTGCTGATCGGTATTCTGATTGCCGTGATCGGCGCCTCCATGGGACCATTGACCGGCTTTGCGTTGAACCCGGCGCGTGACTTCGGCCCGAAACTGTTCGCCTACCTGGCCGGCTGGGGCAAAGTCGCCTTCACCGGCGCACGCGACATCCCGTACTTCCTGGTGCCGATCTTCGCCCCTATCGTCGGCTGTGGCCTGGGCGCTTTCGGTTACCGCGCGCTGATTGGCCGCCACCTGCCGTGCGACGTCTGCGTGACGGAAGAAGAGCCTGACGCCAAGACCCAACAACGCAAAGCGTGATGGGTGCAGTTTTACACGGTTAACAACAGCAGGATAATTACCATGACTGTAGAAAAAAAATACATTGTCGCACTCGACCAAGGGACCACCAGCTCACGCGCCGTCGTGCTCGATCACGACGCCAACATCGTTGCGGTATCGCAGCGCGAATTCCCGCAGATCTATCCAAAGGCCGGCTGGGTTGAGCACGATCCGATGGAAATCTGGGCGTCGCAAAGCTCGACGTTGGTAGAAGTGCTGGCGAAAGCCGACATCAGTTCCGATCAGATCGCCGGCATCGGCATCACCAACCAGCGCGAAACCACCATCGTCTGGGAAAAAGAGACCGGCAAGCCGATTTACAACGCCATCGTCTGGCAGTGCCGCCGCACCGCCGACATCTGCGAAAAGCTCAAGCGCGACGGCCTGGAAGAGTATATCCGTCACAACACCGGCCTGGTGGTTGACCCCTACTTCTCCGGCACCAAGGTGAAGTGGATCCTGGACAACGTCGAAGGCGCCCGCGAGCGCGCCAAGCGCGGCGAACTGCTGTTCGGCACCGTCGATACCTGGCTGGTGTGGAAAATGACCCAGGGGCGCGTACACGTCACCGATTACACCAACGCTTCACGCACCATGATGTTCAACATCCACGAGCTGGACTGGGACGAACGCATGCTGGAAGTGCTGGATATCCCGCGCGCCATGTTGCCGAAAGTCCGTCCTTCCTCCGAGGTGTATGGCCAGACCAACATCGGCGGCAAGGGCGGCACGCGTATTCCTATCGCCGGTATCGCCGGTGACCAGCAGGCGGCACTGTACGGCCAGCTGTGCGTTCAACCAGGCATGGCGAAGAACACTTACGGCACCGGCTGCTTCCTGCTGATGAACACCGGCAAAGAAGCGGTGCGTTCGAAAAACGGCCTGCTGACCACCATCGCCTGCGGCCCGCGTGGCGAAGTGAACTATGCGCTGGAAGGCGCGGTGTTCATCGGCGGTGCGTCTATCCAGTGGCTGCGCGATGAGCTGAAACTGATCAGCGATGCCGCCGACTCCGAATACTTCGCCACGAAGGTGAAAGACAGCAACGGCGTCTATGTGGTGCCGGCCTTCACCGGCCTGGGCGCGCCATACTGGGATCCGTATGCCCGCGGCGCCATCTTTGGCCTGACCCGTGGCGCCAACAGCAACCACATCATCCGCGCCACGCTGGAATCCATCGCCTTCCAGACTCGCGACGTGCTGGACGCCATGCAGGCCGACGCCAACACCCGCCTGCAATCGTTGCGCGTGGACGGCGGCGCGGTCGCCAACAACTTCCTGATGCAGTTCCAGTCCGATATCCTCGGCACCCGCGTAGAGCGCCCTGAAGTGCGTGAATCGACGGCGCTGGGTGCCGCGTTCCTGGCGGGCCTGGCCATCGGCTACTGGAACGATCTGGATGAAGTGAAGAGCAAAGCGGTGATTGAGCGTGAATTCCGCCCAAGCATCGAAACCACCGAACGCAACTACCGCTACAGCGGCTGGAAAAAAGCGGTGGCTCGCGCGCAGGCGTGGGAAGATCACGACTAAACCCCGCCTTGCCGTTACCCCCAAATTGCGCTGCCTGCGGGCGGCGCTTTTTTTTGCCCCGCCCCGCCGGCGCCGCGCTGTGATAGACTTTGCCGATATTTTCTTCCCTTTCTCACAGACAGGTTTGCCATGAAACGTGAATTAGCCATCGAATTTTCCCGCGTTACCGAAGCCGCTGCGCTTGCGGGCTACAAATGGCTGGGACGCGGCGACAAGAACGCCGCCGACGGTGCGGCGGTCCACGCCATGCGCATCATGCTCAACAAAGTGGACATCAATGGGCGCATCGTGATCGGCGAAGGCGAGATCGACGAAGCGCCGATGCTGTATATCGGCGAACAGGTCGGCACCGGCCAGGGCGACGCGGTCGACATCGCTGTCGATCCGATCGAAGGCACCCGCATGACCGCCATGGGCCAGTCCAATGCGCTGGCGGTATTGGCGGTGGGCGATCGCGGCACCTTCCTGCACGCACCGGACATGTACATGGAGAAGCTGGTGGTCGGCCCGGCGGCGCGCGGCGCTATCGATCTCAATCTGCCCTTGGCGGAGAACCTACAGAACGTCGCCGCACGGCTGAGCAAACCACTGTCGCAGCTTACGGTGATCGTCTTGGCCAAACCGCGCCACGACGGCGTCATCGCGCAGATGCAGCAGCTGGGCGTGCGAGTGTTCGCCATTCCTGACGGCGACGTGGCGGCCTCCATTCTCACCTGCATGCCGGAAAGCGAAGTCGATGTGATGTACGGCATCGGCGGCGCGCCGGAAGGGGTGATCTCAGCCGCAGTGATCCGCGCGCTGGACGGCGACATGCAGGCGCGTTTGCTGCCGCGCCATGAGGTGAAAGGCGACAGCGCCGAGAACCGCCGCATCGGCGAGCAGGAACTGGCGCGCTGCCGGGAAATGGGTATCGAAGCCGGTCAGGCGCTGCGTCTGGATCAGATGGCGCGCAACGACAACGTGATCTTCTCCGCCACCGGCATCACCAAGGGCGATCTGCTGGAGGGCATCAGCCGCCAGGGCAACATGGCCACGACCGAAACCCTGCTGATCCGCGGCAAGTCGCGCACCATCCGCCGCATCCGTTCGACCCACTATCTGGATCGCAAGGACCCGGCGCTGCACGAGTTTTTGCTGTAAGCCGGCAAGAGACCGCCCCCCGCAGCCGCTGAGGGCGGGTTCATCCCGCCACCGGGGTTTTGGCGGGCAGCAGTTTTCCGCGCAACAGCAGCCACAGCGTCTTCACCATCAGGCCGATGAGCAGCAGGTTGGCCAACGCGAACAGCCCCCAGGCCAGCACCTGCATCTCTTCCCCGCGCTGACTCTGCAGCAACCGCAGCGACGCGTTCGCCATTGCCGATAAGCCGAACGAGAAAGCCCACATGCCCGGGCTGAAGCCGCCGGCAAAAAACCAACGCACCAACCTGAACATGAAGAACAGCTGCAGCAGGCCGTAGCCCAACAGGATGAGGGCGAACGTATCGAAGTCGTTGCCATTGACGCATAACCACGCGTAGCAGGCGACAAAGGCCGGAGCCAACTGAATGCCGATAACGCCGCGGGCGGCGGCCGGCAGCGCGGCCTTTGTGCGTAGACGGTGGATGATGGCGGGTTCGAGGGTCAGCCATGAAATCAAACCGGCGCCAAGAAACATCATGCCGATATCAGGGTGGCCGGAGGTGCCAAACGCCATCGCGCAGATAAAGTTAGCGGCCACCGTCGGCAAGTAAAATCCCGGCGTCGTGGCCTCCGACGCGAACTCGCCGCGCCACAATGGCGCACAGCGCCAAGCCGAGAAGATGAGCTGGCCGACGGAGCCCGCGACCATCAGCCCATTCGCCAGCGGCAGGCTGTAGGGATGCAGGCCGATGGACACCAGCACGCCGCCCGCCGGAAGCAGGCTGATAAAGCTGAACTGAGTATTGCTGCGAAACTCGTCACGCACCGCGCGTGAGTCTATCAGGCAACGGCAGAGATAGATCAGCGCCAGCGTCAGCCAGATGGCGCTGCCGAGAAAGATGAGCGACTCGCCTAGCCAGCCGGGGCCATAGCCGAGCGTGGCGGCGTATCGCCAGGCGCTGCCGAGGCCGAAAACCCCCAGAACCATCCCAAAGAAGCCGACGGGAACACGTTGAATGAACTGCAGTGATGACATAGCGAATAACCCGGAAAAACACTGTCGGTAAAGTGTATACCGATCGCCACAGCGCAGTAATAACCTGGGTCAAAACCGGCGGCATGACCTTAGCCGTCTTGCAGGACTAAGGTCAGCGCCGGCTCGGGAAGGGCGTTATGCGGTATGCCCCTGATGTTGCATCCGGTTGGACAGCGGCCACCAGCACAGCAGGATCAGCAGCGCCATCGCGAACATCAGCAATCCTAGGCTAAACTGCCCGGTTTGCGGCAGCATGGCGGAAAGCCAGGTCGCGAGCCCCGATCCCATATTCTGCATGCCGCCCACCAGCGCGCCCGCTGCGCCGGCCAGGTAAGGGAACGGCTCCATCGCCCCGGTGGTCGCCAGCGGGAACAGCATGCCGGCGCCGAAGAAGAACAGCGCGGCCGGCACGATCAGCGTCCAGATGTTCATCACGCCGAACCAGCCCGGGATCCACATCATCGCCCCCGCCAGCAGGCAGCTAATCACCGAATGCCACATCAGCGTGTGGAAGGTCTTGCCGTCACGCCCGGCGTACCAGGCGCCGAAAAACGCCGCCGGGATCGGCAGAATAAACAGGATGCTGACGGTCAGACCGCTCAGCCCCAACACGCCACCCATCAACACGCCGCAGCTGGCCTCGAATACCGCAATCCCCGCCAGCGCGCCGATCAGCATCACCAGATAGCAGCTGAAGGTGCTGTCACCCAGCAGCTGGCGGAAACTGGCCAGCATACGGCGTTTTTCCGTCTGCACCGGGCGGGTCTCCGGCAACCAGCGGAACATGGCGAAGGCAACGCAGGCGCACAGCGCCAGCAGGAAGGCGTAACAGGCGCGCCAGCCGAACACCATCGCCAATGCGCCGCCGATCACCGGCGCCAGCAGCGGGCTAACCAAAATCCCCATGTTCAACAGGCTGTTGGCATAGCGCAGCGCGGTGCCGGCATACAGATCGCGCGGCATGGTGCGCGCCATCACGCCCGCCACGCCGGTGCCCATGCCCTGAATCGCGCTGGCGGCGACCAGCATCGTCAGGTTGGTGGACAGCAACGCGCCCAGCGCACCGAGCAGGAAGATCATCATGCCGGTCAGGATCACCGGACGACGCCCGATGCGATCCGATATCGGCCCATAAATCAGCTGGGAGAAGCCGTAGGTCAGCAGATACGCCGCCATCACCCGTTGCACGGCGCCAGTGCGAACCGACAGATCGTGGGCGATATCAGCAATAACGGGAACATAAATGGTTTGCGCCATCTGGCCGACGGCGACCAACAGGATAAGCATCACCAGCAGGTGAAAGTTCTCTAGTTTTCTCATTATCTTCGTTAACGTTTCAACTCGTCACAGCGTCCCGGTATGGCCGTTGCAGCAGCCAGAACGGCGAGCAGCCCTCTATGGCGGCATAAACTAATCAAATCTGATTTTTTTAGCGAGTTTCAGGCAGATATTGATCCAGGTCACACTGGCAGCAAACCCGACCAGGCTCGTAAATTAAACTGTACGTATAACGCTTTGGAGTTAAAAATAGCGCCCTTGCAGTAGCCGGGCTTTAGCATTTAATCGATAATTATTTTCATCAACTTGAAATAAAATAACACCATAGGGATTTGGTTCATGAAAACACCTGAGCTGATTTTATTGCAGTTAAAGGCTCTCGGCCCGCACTCGGCCAAAATGCTGGCGGAGCGTCTGGACATCACGCCGATGGGCATCCGACAACATCTGCAATCCCTGGAAAAACGTGAGTTGGTTTGTTACGAAGAAGCGCGCAGCAAGGTCGGCCGCCCGACGCGCTACTGGTCGCTGACCGAACGGGGGCATGCCTATGCCGCCGACGATCAGGCGCGACTGCGGGAATCCGCGCTGCAGCTGTTTGGCGGCGCCGGGGTGGAACCGTTGCTCAGCGCGCGCGAAGATCAGCTTTATCTGCGTTATGCCGAAGAGCTGTCCGCCGAGCGCAGCCATCAGGACCGGTTAGCCCGCCTGGTGCGCCTGCGGCAACACGACGGTTACATGGCCGAATTGCTCGATCATCCACACGGTACGCTGCTGGTGGAAAACCACTGTCCGGTCGGTGTGGCCGGCTCCAGCTGCAGCAGCCTGTGCAATTCCGAGCTGCAGCTGTTTCACCGCCTGTTCGGCAACGACTACCGGGTAGAGCGCACCGCGCACGCCATTTCCGGCTCACGACATTGTGCTTATTTGATTCGACCACGGGAGCTTTAGAGTATGGCTGAATGGGTAAACGGCAAGGTTACGCAGGTAAAACAATGGACCGACGGGCTGTTCAGCCTGGTGGTCAATGCCCCTATCGATCCTTTCACCGCCGGGCAATTCGCCAAACTGGCGCTGGAGATCGACGGCGAACGGGTGCAGCGCGCCTACTCCTACGTCAATGCTCCCGATGACGCCAACCTGGAGTTCTATCTGGTCACCGTGCCGGAAGGCAAACTGAGCCCGCGCCTCAATCAGCTGCGGCCAGGCTCGGACGTGATGGTGACCAAAGAAGCGGCCGGCTTCTTCGTGCTGGACGAGGTGCCCGACTGCGACACGCTGTGGATGCTGGCGACCGGCACCGCCATCGGCCCCTATTTATCGATTCTGCAGCAGGGCATCGGACTGGAGCGCTTTAACAACCTGGTGCTGGTGCACGCCGCGCGTTTCGCGCGCGACCTGAGCTACCTGCCGCTGATGCAGCAACTGCAACAACGCTACAACGGCAAGCTGCGCATCCAGACCGTCGTCAGCCGCGAAGAAACGCCCGGCTCACTGACCGGCCGCGTGCCGGCGCTGATCGAGGACGGCCGGCTGGAAGCGGCGACCGGCTTGACCATCGACGCCGAAACCAGCCACGTGATGCTGTGCGGCAACCCGCAAATGGTGCGGGACACCCAGCAAACGCTGAAAGACCACCGCCAAATGCGCAAACACCTGCGCCGCAAACCGGGCCACATCACCAGCGAGCACTACTGGTAACCCGGCGAGGGTCAGCGGAACTTCACCGGTTCGGCTTCCGGGCCGAACCGATTGCTCCCCGGCGTGCCGACGAAGGCGCCCAGATCGATCATCATCATCACGATAATCAGCGTCGGAATGAAACGTCCGACGCCCCATTGCCAGATCGGCGCCAGCATCTGCCAGTTCCCCGCCGCCAGCATCCATGCCAGGATCAGCAACAGCGCCCACCAGCCGGCCTTGTTGCGATCGTGCAGGCGCTTGACCAGCACCGCAGCCGTCGGCCACAGCAGCGCTACGATAAAGAAGGCGATGGATTGGATGGCGATCAGCTGATAATTGGCCAGCGTAAACGCCGCCGCCATCAGCGCCAACCACAGTCCCATCCAGATCCAGAAGTCGCGCCGCCCGATGCGGCCCTTAAAAGAAAAACACCACTGTTGTAACGTCATCGATTCCTGCGCTCTAAGCCTGCCCATATTCTGCGCCGCAGTGTAACATAGGCGCTGCCGGGCCGAGTTTTCCGCCTCGCATAACGCGGCGCGCCGCACAGCTTTCTCGTCAGCGAACCGATAATGGCGTGGGATCTTTGACAAGCCCCGCGGGTTATCGCTTTAATCGGAGCCATCTTTGTCCTTGATGCCATACGCCATGCTGAGAAAAACCCTCGTTATCGCCTGCCTGCTGCAGGTGGCCGCCAGCGCCTGGGCCGATCCACCGGCCGCCGATGCGACGCCTGCCGCACCTTACCTGCTGGCCGGGGCGCCGACGTTCGATCTGACGGTGGTCAAATTCCGCGAAAAATACAATCGCGACAACCCGAAGCTGCCGATTGGCGAATTCCGCGCCATTCCCGCCACCGAAGACGATTCGCCGCTGCTGACGCGCGCCGCCAGCAAACTCAACGAAAACCTGTATGCCTCCACCGCGCTGGAGAAAGGCACCGGTAAAATCAAAACGTTGCAGATCACTCACCTGCCGCTGCAGCAGGCCAATGAAGAAAAAGCCGCGCGCGCCATCGCCATCAGCTACATGGCGGCGCTGATGCGCCAGTTCGAACCGGCGTTGACGGTGGAACAGAGCCAGAACAAGGTGAACAGCCTGCTGGAAAAAGGCAAAGGATCGCGCTTTTACCAACAGCAGGTCGGCGCCATTCGCTATGTCGTTTCGGACAACGGCGATAAAGGCGTAACCTTCGCGGTTGAACCGATTAAGCTGGCGCTTTCCGAGCCGTAACGGCGCGGCATTTAATGACGAAAAGCAAAGCCTTCGCGCTTAATGATCTCTATACTGTTGGGCAGGTAAACTGCCGGTCCGGCAGTTGTCATTTCGACTCTCGCGTTCCCTAGTTGGAGGAAAAAACATGCGTCATCCATTAGTTATGGGTAACTGGAAGCTTAACGGCAGCACTCACATGGTCAACGAACTGATCGCCGGTCTGCGCAATGAGCTGAGCAGCGTTGACGGCTGTGGCGTCGCCATCGCCCCGCCGGTGATGTATCTGGATCAGGCCAAGCACGCGCTGGCCGGCAGCCGCATCGCGCTGGGCGCGCAGAACGTGGACGTTAACCTGTCCGGCGCCTTCACCGGTGAAGTTTCCGCCAACATGCTGAAAGACGTCGGCGCCCAGTACATCATCATCGGCCACTCTGAACGTCGCACCTACCACAAAGAAAGCGACGAAGTGATCGCCGAGAAATTCGCCGTGCTGAAAGAAGCCGGCCTGATCCCGGTGCTGTGCATCGGTGAAACCGAAGCGGAAAACGCCGCGGGCAAAACTGAAGAAGTGTGCGCGCGCCAGATCGACGCCGTGCTGAAAACGCTGGGCGCACCGGCGATGAAAGGCACCGTGATCGCCTATGAGCCGGTCTGGGCCATCGGTACCGGCAAGTCCGCTACCCCTGCGCAGGCGCAGGCCGTGCACAAATTTATCCGTGACCACATCGCCAAACACGATGCCGCGGTTGCCGCTGAAATCATCATCCAGTACGGCGGTTCGGTGAACGACAAGAACGCCGCAGAGCTGTTCTCTCAGCCGGACATCGACGGCGCGCTGGTTGGCGGCGCCTCGCTGAAAGCCGACGCTTTCGCCGTGATCGTCAAAGCCGCTGCCGCAGCGAAAAAAGCCTGATTACCTTAGGCTTGCCATAAAAAAACCCCGGCTTGCCGGGGTTTTTTATTGCCGCTCAGACGGCATCAGCGTTTGCTTATCTCGTCAAACACGCCGCCGGTGGCGAAGTGCACCTTCTGCGCTTCGGTCCAGCCACCGAAGGTGTCATCCACGGTAAACAGCTTCAGCTGCGGGAACTGCCCGGCAAACTTGGCCGCCACCGCCGCGTCACGCGGACGGTAATAGTGCTGTGCCGCGATGGTCTGCCCTTCCGGCGAATACAGATACTTCAGGTAGGCGGTCGCCACGTCGCGGGTACCGCGTTTATCGACCACCTTATCCACTACCGACACCGTCGGTTCGGCCAGGATCGATTCACTCGGGGTGATAATCTCGAACTTGTCTTTGCCCAGCTCTTTCTCCGCCAGCAGCGCTTCGTTTTCCCAGGCGATCAGCACGTCGCCGATGCCGCGCTCAACGAAGGTGTTGGTCGAGCCGCGCGCGCCGGAATCCAGCACTTCGACGTTCTTGTACAGGTTTTTGACGAAGTCCTGCGCCTTGGCCTTATCGTTGTTGTTGTGGTGCAACGCGTAGCCCCAGGCGGCCAGGTAGTTCCAGCGGGCGCCACCCGAGGTTTTCGGGTTCGGGGTGATCACCGACACGCCCGGTTTGAGCAGATCGGGCCAATCGTGAATTTGTTTCGGGTTGCCTTTGCGCACCAGGAAGACGATGGTCGAGGTGTAAGGCGCCGAGTTGTCCGGCAGGCGTTTGATCCAATCTTTCTCAATACGCCCGCGTTCGGCGATGGCGTCGACGTCATAGGCCAACGCCAGCGTCACCACGTCGGCCTCGATGCCGTTGATCACCGAGGTCGCCTGTTTGCCGGAGCCGCCATGCGACTGGCGCACCGTCACCTTGTCACCGGTTTCCGCCTGATAGTGCTTGCTGAATGCCGTGTTGTAAGCCTGATAGAACTCACGCGTCGGATCGTATGACACATTCAGCAGTTGAATATCCTTCGCCATGGCGCCGGACGCCAACAGCACCAATGTCAGACCAACACCCCATTTACGCATCGACAGGCTCTCCCAGAAAATTAAGCGCAACCTCAATCGGTTGATTTAGCATCAGAGCCTGCCAGAAACTTTCCCGGCAATTAAAGAATAAAAAATTTTGGGATAGATGATTCCGGAATATATCGCCGATGGGCATAAAAAAGCCCCCGCGAGCGGAGGCTTTTTTGTCGTGCGGTGAGCGGCGTATCAGTACAGTTTTTTCGCCGTTTCCAGCCAGTCACCCTTGAACGGACGCTTCATGTTTTCGATCGCGTCGATGATGTCGTGATGCACCATTTTTTCGTTCTGGATACCGACGCAGCGGCCGCCGTAACCCTGCAGCAGCAGCTCGATGGCGTAGGCGCCCATGCGCGAGGCCAGGATGCGGTCGTAGGCAACCGGCGAACCGCCGCGTTGAATGTGGCCCAGCACGGTGGCGCGAGTTTCACGCTTGGTTTCCTGCTCGATGTGGCGCGCCAGCTCATCGATATCGCAGATGTGCTCGGTGATCGCCACGATGGCGTGTTTTTTACCCTTGGCGATACCGGCCTTGATTTCGCACACCAGATCTTCGCGGTTGAATTCGATTTCAGGCAGCACGATGAATTCGCAGCCGCCGGCAATCGCCGCCGCCAGCGTCAGATCGCCGCAATAACGGCCCATCACTTCCACGATGGAGATACGCTGGTGCGAAGAGGAGGTATCGCGCAGGCGGTCGATCGCTTCCACCACGGTTTCCAGCGCGGTGAAGTAACCGATGGTGTAGTCGGTACCGGCAACGTCGTTATCGATGGTGCCCGGCAGACCGATGCACGGGAAGCCTTCTTCCGTCAGGCGTTTGGCGCCCATGTAGGAACCGTCGCCGCCGATCACCACCAGCGCGTCGATGCCGCGATTCTTCAGGTTTTCAATCGCCTTGGCGCGCACGTTTTCATCCCTGAACTCCGGGAAGCGGGCCGAGCCCAGGAAGGTGCCGCCGCGGTTGATCATGTCGGACACGCTATAGCGGTCCAGCTGCTCCATGCGATCTTCGTACAAGCCAAGGTAGCCATCGTAAATACCAAAAACTTCCAGACCTTCTGAAAGCGCAGAACGCACAACGCCGCGGATTGCAGCGTTCATACCCGGCGAATCACCGCCGCTCGTCAGTACACCGATTTTCTTGATCATGACTACCTCTGAACTGTGTAGATGCAATTTCTTAAGAATTCTGTCTCCGCCGATCGTCTTGAAACCTCTCCGGCTGCAGAAAACCAGCTTTACGGCTTATTGCTGGATATTATATCAAAAACACCCAGCTGAATTGATTCAAGTCACGCAATATAACGGTAAAAACACCGCATGGCACGCTGAGCTAACTCAGATATTCATGATAATACTTCGCGCTATGCCTCTATCTGATTATAGCTCCCAATGCCCCTGCCTACCCGGTGGCACCACGGAGCACGGATCCAGGTGAATGATGACGTCCGCCCCCGCAAAACGGTGTCGCAACGCCTGTTCCACCTGATCGGCCAACCGATGCGCCTCACGCAGCGGCAGCGTGTCTTCCATCTCCAGATGCAGCTGGATGAAACGCGTCGGCCCCGACTGCCGCGTGCGCAGATCGTGCGCGCCTTTCACCCCGGGCCAGGAAGAAACCACCTCAATAATCGCCTGGCGTTCGTCATCCGGCAACGCCCGATCCAGCAGCGACTGCACCGCTTCGTAGCCCATGCGCAGCGCGCTATAGAGGATGTATACGCCGATGCCCAGCGCGAACAGCGCATCTGCCCGGTGGAAGCCGTACCAGCTTAGCCCAAGAGCGATAAGAATAGCACCATTCATCATGACATCTGACTGATAATGCAGCATATCTGCGCGCACGGCCTGGCTGCGGGTTTTTCTGACCACCCAGCGTTGATAGGTAACCAGAATCAGGGTGCTGGCCAACGCGATCACCGTCACGACGATCCCAATACCGGGATCCCGCAGCGTTTGCGGCGCATACAGATGCTGGAAGCCGGTGAGAAACAGAAACAGGGCGGAGCCGGAAATAAACATGCTTTGCGCCAGCGCCGCCAGCGACTCCGCTTTGCCGTGGCCGAAGGTGTGCTCGGCATCGGCTGGCTGCAGCGAATAGCGCACCACCAAAAGGTTGGTCAGCGATGCCGCGATATCGACCAGCGAATCCACCAGCGCCGCCAACAGGCTGACCGAACCGGTGTGGTACCAGGCGACGATTTTAATCAACAGCAGCGACGACGCCAGCGCGGTAGCGGCCAACGCAGCGGACTTTACCAGGCGGGCATAACGCTGTTCCATTAAGGGATCCCGGTCAAAAGGTATGGCGCTCAATATAGCGAAATGTCGGATAAAAAAAACCCCGCCATCATGGCGGGGAAGACAGGGATGGTGTCTATGGCAAGGAAAAACAGGGGACTACTCAGTCGTACTTCACTTCTGGGCAGAAGCTTGCTGCAAACCAGAAATTTGTTGCTCCATCTGCTGCATACGCTGCTGATGTTTCTGGTCTAAAACACTTTTTTGCTCTGGCGTCAGCAGGTTATACATTTGGTTGCGCACCCGGGCCATTTCGACCTGGCGCTTGACCTGCTGCTGGGCCATCTTTTCCGCCTGTGCATACACGGCGGCTTCGTCAAATTTCTCTGCGGTCACCAGTTTATGCATGGCTTCCATTTCAGCTACATTGACACCAGGCAGATCGTGCCGGGCCTGGCGCATCAAATCGCGCATTTGCTGGCGCTGCTGTTCGCTGAGGCTGACACCGTCGAACATATGGTGCTGGCCGGGTATTCGGGTCATCGCGTCGTTGCCGGGAGGTTGGGCTGTGTCCGGTATAGTGTCGGCAGCGAAGGCAGCGGTCGAACCAATTGCCAGCAGTGATGCCATAACTAATGCGGTCACCTTACGCATTTCAACTCCTCAAGCTTTCTCACTTTGCGAATCAACGAGGAGCAGTGTACCGCTACACCTGAAAACCTGCGTCAGTGCATGTAAAACTACGTAAAGTCATGGAATGGCAACAGTTGATGACGTATTTTGCGTCTGGAGGTAAATCATAATGAACAAGATTCTGTTAGTTGACGACGACCGCGAGTTGACCTCGCTGTTAAAAGAATTGCTTGAAATGGAAGGCTTTAATATCGTCGTCGCGCACGATGGCGAGCAGGCGTTGTCGCTGCTGGACAGCTCCGTCGATCTGCTGCTGCTCGACATCATGATGCCGAAGAAAAACGGCATCGATACGCTGAAAGAACTGCGCCAACATCACCAGACACCGGTCATCATGCTGACCGCGCGCGGCAGCGAACTGGACCGCGTGCTGGGTCTGGAGCTGGGCGCCGATGATTACCTGCCGAAACCCTTCAACGATCGCGAGCTGGTCGCGCGCATTCGCGCCATTCTGCGCCGTTCCAACTGGAGCGAACAGCAGCAGCAGGTCGATAGCGGCGCCCCGACGCTGGACGTCGATGGCCTGCAGTTGAATCCCGGCCGCCAGGAGGCCAGCTTCGACGGCCAGGTGCTGGATCTGACCGGCACCGAGTTCACCCTGCTTTACCTGCTGGCGCAGCACCTCGGCCAGGTGGTATCGCGCGAACTGCTGAGCCAGGAAGTGCTGGGCAAACGCCTGACTCCGTTCGATCGCGCTATCGACATGCACATCTCCAACCTGCGGCGTAAGCTGCCGGATCGCAAAGACGGGCATCCGTGGTTCAAAACCCTGCGTGGCCGTGGTTATTTGATGGTATCTGCAACATGATTAACAGTTTGACGGCACGCATCTTCGCCATTTTCTGGTTCACATTAGCCCTGGTGCTAATGCTGGTGCTGATGGTGCCCAAGCTCGACTCCCGCCAAATGACCTCGCTGCTCGACAGCGAGCAGCGGCAGGGGTTGATGCTGGAACAACACGTCGAGGCCGAGTTGCAAAACGATCCGGCCAACGATCTGATGTGGTGGCGCCGCCTGTTCCGCGCCATCGACAAATGGGCGCCACCGGGCCAACGTCTGCTGCTGGTCACCAGCGAAGGCCGGGTGATCGGCGCGCAGCGCAACGAAATGCAGATCGTCCGCAACTTCATCGGCCAATCCGACAACTCGGACCATCCGAAGAAGAAAAAGTACGGTCGCGTCGAGCTGGTCGGGCCGTTCGCCGTGCGCGACGGCGAAGACAACTACCAGCTGTACCTGATCCGTCCCGCCAACAGTCCGCAATCCGATTTCATCAACCTGATGTTTGACCGGCCGCTGCTGCTGCTGATCGTCACCATGCTGATCAGCGCCCCGCTGCTGCTGTGGCTGGCTTGGAGCCTGGCGAAACCGGCGCGCAAGCTGAAGAACGCCGCCGATGACGTGGCGCGCGGCAACCTGAAGCAGCATCCGGAACTGGAGGCCGGCCCGCAGGAGTTCCTGGCCACCGGCGCCAGCTTCAACCAGATGGTCAGCGCACTGGAACGCATGATGAACGCCCAGCAACGGCTGATCTCGGACATCTCGCACGAGCTGCGCACACCGCTGACGCGCCTGCAGCTGGCCACCGCGCTGATGCGCCGCCGCCATGGTGAAGGCCACGAGCTGGCGCGCATCGAAACCGAAGCGCAGCGGCTGGATTCGATGATCAACGATCTGCTGGCGCTGTCGCGTGGGCAGCAGAAGGGCGAGCTGGCCCGCGAGCAGCTGAAGGCCAACGACCTGTGGGCCGACGTGCTGGACAACGCCCGTTTCGAAGCAGAACAGATGGGCAAGCAGTTGGAAATCACCGCGCCGCCCGGTCCTTGGACGCTGTTCGGCAACGCGAGCGCGCTGGACAGCGCGTTGGAAAACATCGTGCGCAACGCCCTGCGTTATTCGCACACCCGCATTGCCGTGGCGTTCAGCGCCGACAATCAGGGCGTGACCATCCAGGTTGACGACGACGGCCCCGGCGTCAGCGCCGAAGACCGCGAGCAGATCTTCCGTCCGTTCTACCGCACCGATGAAGCGCGCGACCGCGAATCCGGCGGCACCGGCCTCGGCCTGGCTATCGTCGAGGCGGCGGTCAACCAGCATCGCGGCTGGGTGAAGGCCGAAGACAGCCCGCTTGGCGGCCTGCGGCTGGTGCTGTGGCTGCCGCTGCATCATCAACGTCTGTCGACTAAGACAGAACAGTAAGAGTTTGCTATCCTGCGCCCCTCGTTCACGAGGGGCCTGCAACATGCTGAACATCGTTTTATTTGAACCCGAAATTCCACCCAACACCGGCAATATCATCCGCCTGTGTGCCAATACCGGCTTTAACCTGCACCTGATCGAACCGCTGGGATTCCCGTGGGACGACAAGCGCCTGCGCCGCGCCGGGTTGGACTACCATGAGTTCACCCGCGTCAGCCGCCATGCCGATTACGCCGCCTTTCTCGCCGCCGAAAACCCACAGCGGCTGTTTGCCCTGACCACCAAAGGCACGCCGGCGCACAGCGCCGTCAGCTATCAGGCCGGCGACTACCTGCTGTTTGGCCCGGAGACGCGCGGGTTGCCCGCCGATATCCTCGATGCGCTGCCGGCGCAGCAAAAAATCCGCATCCCGATGCAGGCACAAAGCCGCAGCATGAACCTGTCGAATGCCGTATCGGTGGTGGTGTATGAGGCCTGGCGGCAGCTGGACTATGCCGGCGCGCTGATCAAGGCGTAATCCGCGACGACGCGCCATACTGGAAGCATCATTGCTGCGATGTTCTTTCCAGGAACGGCACATGGCTTTCATCGAGGATATTGTCACCCCGCTTCGCCGCCTCGAGACGGTGCTGAATGAGGCGCTGCTGCGGCTGCAGCAGGCGCAAGATACCGAAGCGCTGCACGACCTGCGCGTCTGTCTGCGCCGCATTCGCAGCCTGCTGCGTCCGTTGCGCGGCTGCCCCGGCGCAACCCGGCTCGATCGGGCTGCTGCCGAGTTGGGCAGGCTCACGACGCCGCTGCGCGATCTCGAGGTGCTGATCACCGAACTGGCGCGCCATCACCTCGATTGGCAGGCAAACGTGCGCCAGAGCGATCTTCAGGCCCGCTGCCGTCAACTGCTCGCCCATCCACAGCTCATCGACTTTCCCTCGCGGTTGCACGCCTGGTGCCGCCGCTTTCGCCGCACCGCGCGACGCGCCGCCAAACACCGCCTAGATCGACACCTGCTGCGCCAGCAGCGGCAACTGCGCCGGGCATTGGCCGATACCGGCTACGATCGCCACCGTCTGCGGCTGCTGATAAAACGCCTGCGTTACGCGGCCGAAGCCTATCCGCAACGCCTCTCCCTCTCTCCCGAAGCGACAGCGTGCCTCAAGGCGGCGCAAAACGCCCTCGGCGACTGGCACGATCGGGAAGTTTGGTGCCTGCAGGCCGAGCATCAGGCGGATCTCTGGCCCTTGTTGCCCCAATGGCAAGCTGAGCAACGCCAGACGCTGGCCAGAGCGGACGTCTTGCTTGCCGCCTTATCACCGGCGCTGGTGGCGAAAACCGGCGGCGCATCACGATCCTGAAAGAAGGACCGCAGCAGGGCACGCCCGGCCCCGAAAATGCCCGATGAGGCACAGATAATGCGCTATCTTTTGTAAGGGTAATCACCACTCATCATAGGAAACCATATGAAGAAACAACGCTTGAGCGTTGCCATGGCGGTTCTGGCAGCAGGCCTGTTGCTGGCAGGCTGTTCGTCCAAAGTCACCCAAACGTCGCAGTATTCAGGCTTCTTGTCCGATTACAGCAAGCTGCAGGAAACCACCTCGCCAAGCGGCCATAAAACGCTGCGCTGGGTAGATCCAAGCTACAAGGAATCCAACTATCGCGGTATCTACTTCCAACCGGTGGTCTATTTCCCGGCGGAGAAACCAACCACGCGCGTCAGCCAGGACACGCTGAACAAAATCAAGGCGTATGCGACCCAGCGGATTAAAGCCGCGTTGCAGAACCGCTTCACCATTCTGCCCAGCCCGGCAGGCTCACGCGTGTTGGTAGCTAAACTCGCCATCACCGCCGTTTCTGCCGAAAACGAAGACATGAAGTTCTATGAGGTGGTACCGGTCGCGGCGGTGGTTGCCAGCACCATGGCGGCTACCGGGCACCGGACGCAAAATACCGCGCTGTATATCGAAGGCGAGCTGATTGACCAGGATACCGGTAAAACGGTGATGGAAGTGGTACGCAAGGCCTACGGCAAAACCGTCAACAACGACAGTACGCCGGTCACGGCGGATGACGTCAAGGCGGCGATCGACGACATCGTCACCGATATCACCAACTTCCCGAAGCAGGGCTGACCGCCGCCTGAAAAACACAGGGGGAGCCGAAGCTCCCCCTGAATGGCTGCGAAGGCGGCGCTCAAATGCCGTCGCCGTACTCGAACCCGTGGTTGGTGCCGTTGAAGTATTGGTCCATATCCATCGACGGCGTATCGCTCTCCGGACGTCCGACGATGCGCGCCGGCACGCCGGCGGCGGTGGTGTGCGGGGGTATCGCCTGCAAGACCACCGAGCCCGCGCCAATTTTCGCGCCCTTGCCCACTTCGATATTGCCGAGAATTTTGGCGCCGGCGCCAATCATCACCCCTTCGCGGATTTTCGGGTGACGGTCGCCGCTGGTTTTACCGGTACCGCCCAGAGTGACCGACTGCAGGATAGAGACGTTGTTCTCCACCACCGCCGTTTCACCGATCACGATGCCGGTGGCGTGGTCGAGCATGATACCGCAGCCGATGGTCGCCGCCGGGTGGATGTCCACGCCGAAGGCGACGGAAATTTGATTTTGCAGGTAGATAGCCAGCGCTTGCCGCCCTTGCTGCCACAGCCAGTGACCGATGCGGTAAGCCTGCAGCGCATGGAACCCTTTCAGGTAAAGCAGCGGCGTGGAGTACTTATCGACCGCCGGGTCGCGCAGCCGCACCGCGAGGATATCGCGCGCCGCCGAAACGATCATCTGGTTGTCGGATTTGTAGGCCTCTTCCACCACCTCGCGCACCGCAATGGCGGGCATGATCGGTGTCGCCAGCTTGTTGGCCAGCATATAGCTGAGCGCGCTGCCCAGGTTCTCGTGCTTGAGCAACGTCGCATGGAAAAAGCTGGCCAGCATCGGTTCACAATCAGCCAGTGCTCGCGCTTCTGATTTAATGCTGTTCCAGACCTGCTCCAACTCTTCTGACGACATCACATTCCCCTCTGCCTTGCCAAACGGGCCGCTTCACACGGTAGCGCGAAACGGCCCGGGTCATTTGCGGGGTCAGCATGCTGCCCCGGCATATCGTTTTATGTCACGCGCTGGGTTTTTCGTCCTTTCGGGCTCGCCCCAGCAGGCTCAGCGCCGCTTCGCGGGCGTCTTTATGGCAGTAAAGCACCTGATAGATCTGTTCGGTGATCGGCATTTCCACGCCGTGCCGCTGCGCCAGCGCCAACACCTCTTTGGTATTGCGATAGCCCTCGACCACCTGGCCGATGCTGTCCTGCGCTTCCTGCACGCCTTTGCCCTGCCCCAGCATAATGCCGAAACGGCGGTTGCGCGATTGGTTGTCCGTGCAGGTTAGCACCAGATCCCCCAGCCCCGCCATGCCCATGAACGTCGAAGGATCGGCGCCGAGCGCAGAACCCAGACGGCTCATTTCCGCCAGCCCGCGTGTAATCAACGCGGTGCGGGCGTTGGCACCAAAACCGATGCCGTCGGACATGCCGGCGCCGATGGCGATCACGTTCTTCACCGCGCCGCCAAGCTGCACGCCGATGAAGTCGGGATTGCTGTAGACGCGGAAGCTCTTGCCGCAGTGCAACAGCCGTTGCAGATCGTCGGCGAACTGCGCATCGGTCGCCGCCAGCGCGATCGCCGTCGGCAAACCGGCGGCCAGCTCTTTGGCGAACGTCGGCCCGGAGAGCACCGCCAGCGGGATCGTCTCGCCCAGCGCCTCACGCGCCACATCCTGCAGCAACCGGCCGGTTTCCGCTTCCAGCCCCTTGGTGGCCCACACGATGCGAGCGTCCGGGCGCAAATGCGGCTTCAGCTGGCGCAGCACGTCGCCGAACACGTGGCTCGGTACCACCACCAGCACGTCGCGGCTGGCCGCCAGCGCACGCGCCAAATCGGCTTCAAGCAGCAGGGTATCGGGGAAAGGAACGTCGGGCAGAAACGCCTGATTGCAGCGATCTTGCTGCAACGTTTGAATTTGCGCGGGGTTGTGCCCCCACAGCACCACGGTGTGGCCGTTACGCGCCAGCGTAATGGCCAATGCGGTGCCGTACGAGCCGGCACCGATGACAGTCATTGAAGCATTGACGGTGTTCATCAGGCATCCTGATGTGGTGCGGCACCTTCGCCTTCCGCCTGCTGCTGCAGATAGTTCATGAACAGCGCGTCAAAGTTGACCGGTGCCAGGTTCAGCTGCGGGAATGTACCGCGGGAAACCAGGCTGGTGATGCACTCGCGCGCATACGGGAACAGGATGTTCGGGCAGTATGCACCCAGGCAATGCGCCAGCTGCGTACCTTCGATGCCTGCTACCGAGAAGATGCCCGCCTGTTGCACTTCGCACAGGAACGCGGTTTCTTCGCCCAGGCTCGCCGTCACGGTTACGCGCAGTACCACTTCATACACTTCGTCAGCCAGCTGGCTGGACGCGGTATCCAGATCAAGTTTAACTTCCGGCTGCCATTCCTGCTGGAAAACCTGCGGCGCGTTTGGCGCTTCGAAGGAGATGTCCTTGGTATAAATACGTTGGATCTGGAAAGCCATTTCGGTGCTGTTTTGTTCTGACATGTGAGTAATACCCTTGGTTAAACGTCCTTATTGACACTCGGTGAACCGGCAAGCTGCTTAAAGCAGCGGATCCAGGCCGCCGCGAGCATCGAGTTCATATAAATCATCACAGCCGCCAATATGCCGGCCGTCGATGAAAATCTGCGGCACGGTGGTGCGCCCGCTGCGCTCGATCATCACTTCGCGCTTGGCGCTATCGCCGTCGATGGCGATCTCGTTAAACGCCGCGCCCTTGCTGTTCAACAGCGCCTTGGCGCGATGGCAGAACGGGCAGGTCGCTTTGGTGTAGATATCAATGTTAGCCATGGATTGCCACCTCAAATAGGTTAAACGGTTACTTACCGCGCACCAGCGGCAGGTTTTCTCCGCTCCAGCCGGAAATGCCGTCTTTCAGCATCGTCACCTTTTCAAAACCGGCCTTGCTCAGGTTCTCCGCCGGCTCGCGGGAGGCGGTGCCGTTGGCGCACACGACGATGATCGGCTGCGCTTTGTGTTTTTCCAGCTCGCCCAGGCTGCCGCTTTTGATTTCGCTGGCGGTCAGGTTGATGGCGCTGGCCAGGTGACCACGGCGGAAATCGTCGCGGCTGCGGGTGTCGACCACCACGGCTTCTTCTTTGTTAATCAGGCGAATAGCTTCACCGCGAGCGATCTCTTTGACCTTGGAGAAACGGCTTTTGAAGGTCATGACGATCACGGCGACCAGCAGAGCGATCCAAGCCAGGCTCAGAATCGGGTGTCTGCTTACGAATGGCATAATTTCTTGCAGCATGGGGTGTAACAACTCCCGTCAGTTAAGGGATAAATAAGTCAAGGTTCCAGAGTATACCTGCCGAGTGCGGCAAATACAGCCAATAAGCAAGCGCGATTGTAGAAACTGCGGGCTGCGCTGAGAAATTCCCGACGTCAGAGCATAAAAGCCCGCGCGATTCGCCGCAACCTTGATCTCTTTGGGCTATTTATCGCCGCCGGCGGTGTAAAATCAGCCGGTTTTTCGAGGGTGAATAGCCATGCTTACGGCGGGCGCATGGCTATTCGCAGCTTAAAAAGTTCATAAGAGGTCAATGCAATGTCGAGCAACAAAAAACCGATGGTACTGGTGATCCTGGACGGTTACGGCCATCGTGAAGAGCGGCAGGACAACGCGATCCTGAACGCCGGCACCCCGGTGATGGATCGCCTGTGGCGAGAGCAGCCACATACGCTGATCGCCGCTTCCGGGCTGGATGTCGGCCTGCCCGATGGACAAATGGGCAACTCCGAAGTCGGCCACGTCAACCTGGGCGCCGGGCGCATCGTGTACCAGGATCTGACCCGACTGGACAAAGCGATCGCCGATGGCGACTTCTTCGCCAACCCGGTGCTGACCGCCGCCGTCGATAAGGCCGTAGCGGCCGGCAAGGCGGTACATATCATGGGCCTGCTGTCGCCGGGCGGCGTGCACAGCCACGACGAGCACATCCTGGCCATGATCAAGCTGGCCGCCCAACGCGGCGCCAAAGCCGTTTATCTGCATGCCTTCCTCGACGGACGCGACACGCCGCCGCGCAGCGCCGAAGCCCCCCTGCAACGCTGCCGCGACGCCTTCGCCGCGCTGGGCGTCGGGCGCATCGCCTCGCTGATCGGCCGCTACTACGCGATGGACCGCGACAACCGCTGGGATCGCGTGCAGCTGGCCTATGACCTGCTGACCGCGGCCAAAGGCGACTACGTGGCCGAGGATGCGGTCGCCGGCCTGCAGGCCGCTTATCAGCGCGGTGAAAACGACGAGTTCGTCAGACCGACCGTGATCCGCGCCGCCGGTGAGGCCGATGCCGCGATGCAGGACGGCGACGCGTTAATCTTCATGAACTTCCGCGCCGACCGCGCGCGCCAGATCACCCGCGCCTTCGTGAACGCGGATTTCGACGGTTTCCCGCGCGCCAAGCGGGAGCAGTTCGGCGATTTCGTGATGCTGACCGAGTACGCCGCCGACATCGCGACCGCCTGCGCCTATCCGCCGGCGTCGCTGGCCAACACCTTCGGCGAATGGCTGATGAAGCACGACAAAACCCAGCTGCGCATCTCGGAAACAGAGAAATACGCCCACGTCACCTTCTTCTATAACGGCGGCGTGGAAGCGCCGTTCAAGGGCGAAGACCGCGTGCTGGTCAACTCGCCGAAGGTCGCCACCTACGATCTGCAGCCGGAGATGAGCGCCACCGAGCTGACCGACAAGCTGCTGAGCGCCATCCGCAGCGGCAAATACGATGCCATTATCTGCAACTACCCGAACGGAGACATGGTAGGGCATACCGGCGTATATGAAGCGGCGATCAAAGCGGTGGAGACGCTGGACGCCTGCATCGCCCAGGTGGTTGATGCGGTGCGCGACGTCGACGGCCAGCTGCTGATCACCGCCGATCACGGCAACGCCGAACAGATGCGCGATCCGGCCACCGGCCAGGCGCACACCGCCCACACCAGCCTGCCGGTACCCTTGATTTACGTCGGCAAACCGGCGCGGGCGGTCGAAGGCGGCAAGCTTTCGGACATCGCGCCCACCCTGTTAACGCTGATGGGAATGGAAATCCCGCAAGAGATGACTGGTAAGCCGCTGTTCATCGTGGAATAATCCTTCTCCATGAGGGAGAAGGCGTTTTTTGCACTATCAAGGGTAACCCGAAGCGCAAACGCAGGCAGCCGACCGCTGCCTGAACGCACCGCGCCAAGGACGTTCACCGCCATGTGCGCCAGCGTATTTTGCGCTGGCGTCTTGCTGTTGCCGCTCGCCGGCCAGGCGGCGGAAGACAATAAATCCCAGCTGAAAGACATCCAGCAGAGCATCGCCGAGAAAGAAAAAGCGGTGAAGCAGCAGCAACAGCAGCGCAGCTCGCTGCAGGATCAGCTGCGTCAGCAGGAAAAAACCATCGCCCAGGCCAGCCGCCAGTTGCGCGACACCCAGGGCACGCTCACCCAGTTGGGCAAGGACATTTCCGGCCTGAACGCCTCGATAGCCAAACTGCAAAAGCAGCAATCTACCCAACAAAACCTCCTCGCCAAACAGCTCGACGCCGCCTTCCGGCAAGGGCAGCACAGCGCCGTGCAGCTGATCCTCAGCGGGGAGGAAAGCCAGCGCAGCGAGCGTATTCTGGCCTATTTCGGCTATCTGAACGAAGCGCGCCAGAAAACCATCGAAGAGCTGAAACAGACCCGCGCCGAGCTGGCGAAGCAAAAAACCACGCTGGTGGCCAAACAGGGTCAGCAAAAATCCTTACTGGGCGAGCAACAGACGCAGCAGCAGAAGCTGGAGCAGGCGCGCGGCGCCCGCAAGAAAACGCTGACCGCGCTGGAAGCCTCGCTGGAAAAAGACCAACAACGCCTGGTGGAACTGCGCCAGAACGAAACCCGCATGCGTGACAAGATCGCTCGGGCGGAGCGCGAAGCCCGCGCGCGTGCCGAACGCGAAGCGCGTGAAGCGGCCAAGGTGCGCGAACAGGTGCGCATCAAGGAGCAGCAGGCGAAGAAAACCGGCACCACCTACAAACCTAGCGAAGCCGATCGCTCACTGATGGCGCGAACCGGCGGCCTCGGTCGTCCGGCCGGCCAGCTGATGTGGCCGGTGCGCGGCCGCACGCTGCACGGCTTTGGCGAACAGCAGCAGGGCGAGCTACGCTGGAAAGGCATGGTGATCGAAGCCCGCGAAGGCAGCGAAGTGAAAGCCGTCGCCGATGGCCGCGTGCTGCTGGCCGACTGGCTGCAAGGCTATGGCCTGATGGTGGTGGTCGAACACGGTAAAGGCGACATGAGCGTGTACGGCTACAACCAAAGCGCGTTGGTCAACGTCGGGGCGCAGGTGCGCGCCGGCCAGCCGATCGCTCTGGTCGGCACCAGCGGCGGCCAGGGAACGCCGTCGCTCTATTTCGAAATCCGTCGTCAGGGACAGGCGGTTAACCCACTGCCGTGGTTGGGAAGATAGATTTGCGCTATGTCAAAACCCGTACAGCTCTGTTAATAGGCTGTCTGCTGCAGGTTTACGCTGCGCAGGCAGGAAAACTCTCCATCGTCATCGATGACGTGGGCTACCGCCCTCACGAAGAAAACGCGGTGCTGCAAATGCCAACGGCGATCTCGGTCGCGGTATTGCCCAACGCGCCGCATGCCCGCCTGATGGCTACCCGCGCCCACAGCCAGGGCCGCGAAGTCTTGATCCACATGCCGATGGCGCCGCTCAGCAAGCAGCCGCTGGAACGCGATACCCTGCAGCCTTCCATGAGCAGCGACGAGATCCAGCGCATCATCCGCAATGCGGTGAACAACGTGCCCTACGCGGTCGGCATGAACAACCACATGGGCAGCGCCATGACCTCCAGCCTGCCGGGCATGCAGAAAGTGATGCAGGCGCTCGAAAGCTACCGCCTGTACTTCCTCGACAGCATGACCATCGGCAACAGCCAGGCGACCCGCGCCGCGGCCGGCACCAGCGTAAAGGTGATCAAACGCAAGGTGTTCCTCGACGATACCGCGAATGAAGCCGACATCCGCCGTCAGTTCAACCGCGCGGTCGAATTGGCACGGCGCAACGGCTCCGCCATCGCCATCGGCCACCCACGCCCGGCGACGGTGAAGGTGCTGCAGCAGATGCTGCCGTCGCTGCCTGCCGATATCGTGCTGGTCAAACCGAGCGCACTGCTGAACGAACCACAGGGCAACGGCGGCGGCAGCTACGTCCCACCGCCGGTCAAACCGCAAAAACCACAGCCGAAGAACCCGTTCAGCGGCGGCGTCAAGCAGTGCAAGGTCAAACCGCCGAAGGAAAAAACCAACGCCGGTACCGCGCTGGGCGTCATCGCCGACAGCATCGCCAGCTCGCCGCCGGTGACCTTCATCAAGCGCCATTGGCAACACTGGACGCAAGCCAAACCGCAAGCATAAAAAAGGGCCGGAATTCCGGCCCTTTTCACGTCTGCCGAGATCAATCCCAGCTCAGCACCACTTTGCCCGACTTGCCGGAGCGCATGGCGTCGAAGCCCTGCTGGAACTCGTCGATCGAGAAACGGTGGGTGATGATTGGGGTCAAATCCAGACCGGACTGGATCAGCGCCGCCATCTTGTACCAGGTTTCGAACATTTCGCGGCCGTAAATCCCTTTGATAAACAGCCCTTTGAAGATGACCTGGTTCCAGTCGATCGACATATCGGAAGGCGGAATGCCCAGCATGGCAATGCGCCCGCCGTGGTTCATGGCATTGAGCAGCGTGCGGAACGCCGGCGGCGCGCCGGACATTTCCAGACCGACGTCGAACCCTTCGGTCATACCCAGCTCGGCCATCACGTCATTGAGGTTTTCCTTGCTGACGTTCACCGCACGGGTCACGCCCATCTTGCGCGCCAGTTCCAGACGGTATTCGTTAACGTCGGTGATCACCACATGGCGAGCGCCGACGTGTTTGCACACCGCCGCCGCCATGATACCGATCGGGCCGGCGCCGGACACCAGCACGTCTTCCCCGACCAGATCGAACGACAGCGCGGTGTGCACCGCGTTACCGAACGGATCGAAGATCGAAGCCAGTTCGTCGGAGATGTTATCCGGGATCTTGAAGGCGTTGAACGCCGGGATCACCAAGTATTCCGCGAAGCTGCCCGGACGGTTCACGCCCACGCCGACGGTGTTGCGGCACAGGTGCGTGCGGCCGCCGCGGCAGTTGCGGCAGTGCCCGCAGGTGATGTGGCCTTCACCGGACACGCGATCGCCGATGCTGAAGCCTTTGACTTCCTGACCGATCGCCACCACTTCGCCCACATATTCATGGCCGACCACCATCGGAACCGGAATGGTTTTTTGCGACCACTCGTCCCAGTTGTAGATATGCACATCGGTGCCGCAGATCGTGGTTTTGCGGATTTTGATCATGATGTCGTTGTGGCCCAGCTCCGGCTGAGGCACGTCGGTCATCCAAATCCCTTCTTCCGCTTTCAGTTTTGACAGTGCTTTCATGGTTTTACCTTATGCAATAACGCCAAGATCCTTACCGATACGTGTAAACGCCGCCACTGCGCGTTCGATTTGCTCCGGGGTGTGGTCGGCGGACATCTGGGTACGAATGCGCGCCTGGCCTTTCGGCACCACCGGATAGAAGAAACCGGTCACATAGATGCCTTCCTTAAGCAACGCATTGGCGAATTCCTGCGCCAGCTTCGCCTCACCCAGCATGACCGGGATGATGGCGTGATCGGCACCGGCCAATGTGAAGCCGGCGGCGGTCATTTTTTCGCGGAACAGACGCGCGTTGGCCCACAGGCGATCGCGCAGGGCGTCGCCCTCTTCCAGCAGTTCCAGCACTTTGATCGACGCGGCAACGATCGCCGGCGCCAGCGAGTTGGAGAACAGGTACGGACGCGAACGCTGGCGCAGCCACTCCACTACTTCTTTCTTGGCGGCGGTGTAGCCGCCGGACGCGCCGCCCAGCGCTTTGCCTAACGTACCGGTAATGATATCGACGCGGCCCATCACTTCGCAGTATTCATGGGTGCCGCGCCCGTTGGCGCCAACAAAGCCCACCGCATGGGAGTCATCCACCATCACCAGCGCCTGATACTCGTCCGCCAGATCGCAAACCCCTTTCAGGTTGGCGATCACGCCGTCCATCGAGAATACGCCGTCGGTGGCGATCAGAATGTGGCGCGCGCCGTCGGCTTTGGCCTGCTTCAGCTGCGCGGCCAGCTCGGTCATGTCGTTATTGGCGTAGCGATAGCGCTTGGCCTTGCACAGGCGCACGCCGTCGATGATCGACGCGTGGTTCAGCGCATCGGAGATAATGGCGTCTTCCGGGCCGAGCAGGGTTTCGAACAGCCCGCCGTTGGCGTCGAAGCAAGAGGAGTACAGGATCGCGTCTTCCATGCCCAAAAAGGCCGCCAGTTTCTGTTCCAGCTGCTTGTGGCTGTCCTGGGTACCGCAGATGAAGCGCACCGACGCCATGCCGAAACCGTGGCTGTCCATCCCCGACTTGGCGGCGGCGATCAGCGCCGGATGGTTGGCCAGGCCCAGGTAGTTATTGGCGCAGAAGTTGATCACATGGCTGCCGTTGGCGACGGCGATATCCGCCTGTTGCGCGGAGGTGATGATGCGTTCTTCCTTGAACAGCCCTTCACTGCGAGTGGCGGCAAGCTGTTGTTCCAACTGCTGATAAAAAGACGCTGACATTCGGTTATCTCCAGGATTGGGCTATTTGCGGCATATTTTACTGATTTGTAACCAAACTGACGAGAATGCGCGGGAGAGAATATTAAAATTGCAGCAGATATCACGGCAAAAAGCGGACTTCAATGGCAATGCGGGATATTAGGAGCCCTTCCGCTGTTTGCCGCGGCATGAAATGCTATGATAACCGCCATTGAGCGTGGGGCATTGTGCCCCGCCAGCAGCTTAGCAGGGGTAACCCAATGATTATCGTCACAGGCGGCGCCGGCATGATCGGCAGCAACATCATTAAGGCACTGAACGACAAGGGATATCGCGATATCCTGGTGGTGGACAACCTGAAAGACGGCACCAAGTTCGTCAACCTGGTCGATCTGGACATCGCCGACTATATCGATAAAGAAGACTTTATCGCCAGCATCATGGCCGGCGACGATCTGGGCGATATCGAAGCGGTCTTCCACGAAGGCGCCTGCTCCGCGACCACCGAGTGGGACGGCAAGTACATGATGGACAATAACTATCAGTACTCCAAAGACCTGCTGCACTACTGCCTGGACCGCGAAATCCCGTTCCTGTACGCCTCCTCCGCTGCTACTTACGGCGGTCGCGAAGAGTTTATCGAAGAGCGTGAGTATGAAGCGCCGCTCAACGTATACGGCTACTCCAAATTCCTGTTCGATCAGTACGTGCGCGAGATCCTGCCGGAAGCGGACTCACAGATCTGCGGCTTCCGCTACTTCAACGTTTACGGCCCGCGCGAAGGCCACAAAGGCAGCATGGCCAGCGTCGCCTTCCACCTGAACACCCAGATCAACCGCGGCGAAAACCCGAAACTGTTCGCCGGCAGCGAAAACTTCAAGCGTGACTTCATCTACGTCGGCGACGTGGCGGCGGTTAACCTGTGGTTCTGGGAGACCGGCAAATCCGGCATCTTCAACTGCGGCACCGGCCGGGCGGAAACCTTCCAGGCGGTGGCTGACGCGGTGGTGGACTTCCACCAGAAGGGCGCGGTGGAATACATCGAGTTCCCGGAAAAGCTGAAGGGCCGCTATCAGGCGTACACCCAGGCCGATCTGACCAAGCTGCGCGCCGCCGGCTACGACGCACCGTTTAAAACGGTCGCCGAAGGCGTGAAAGAGTACATGGCCTGGTTGAACCGCACCGCATAAGCTGAAGGATTTACGCTGGGTATGAAAATACTGGTTATCGGCCCTTCTTGGGTTGGCGACATGATGATGTCGCAAAGTCTCTATCGCACCCTGAAGGCCGAATACCCCTCGGCGGAGATCGATGTGATGGCACCGGCCTGGTGCCGCCCACTGCTGGCGCGCATGCCGGAAGTCAATCAGGCACTGGCGATGCCGCTGGGCCACGGCGCGCTGGGGCTCGGCGAACGCCGCCGCCTGGGGCGCGCCCTGCGCGCCAACCGTTACGATCGCGCTTACGTTCTACCCAACTCGTTCAAATCCGCGCTGGTGCCCTTTTTCGCCGATATCCCGCAGCGCACCGGCTGGCGGGGCGAAATGCGCTATGGCCTGCTGAACGACGTCCGCGTGCTCGACAAGGCGGCCTTCCCGCTGATGGTGCAGCGCTACGTAGCGCTGGCCTATGACAAAGGCCGCATCCAGCGCGCCGACGATCTGCCGCAGCCGCTGCTGTGGCCACGGCTGCAGGTGAGCGACGAAGAGATCGCCGACACCACCGCAGCCTTCAACCTGACCGACAGCCGGCCGATCGTCGGCTTCTGCCCAGGCGCGGAGTTCGGCCCCGCCAAACGCTGGCCGCACTACCATTATGCGACGCTGGCTCAGCAGCTGATCGAGAGCGGCTATCAGGTCGCGCTGTTCGGTTCGGCAAAGGACCACGAGGCCGGCGAACAGATCCGCGCCGCGTTGCAGGAAGACGCGCGCGATTTCTGCCTTAACCTGGCCGGAAAAACCCAGCTGGAGCAGGCGGTGATCCTGATCGCGGCCTGCCGGGCGGTGGTCAGCAATGACTCCGGTTTAATGCACGTTGCCGCCGCGTTGAACAAACCGCTGATAGCCTTATACGGCCCAAGCAGCCCCGACTTCACGCCACCGCTCTCCGACAAGGCGCGGGTGATTCGCTTGATCAGCGGCTACCACAAGGTGCGTAAGGGCGATGCCGAGCAGGGATACCACCAAAGTTTGATCGATATTCAGCCGCAGCAAGTGTTGGATGCGCTGACGCCGTTACTTGTCGCCAGCGAGGAATAGTCATGCAGGTGTTAATCGTCAAAACGTCCTCGATGGGAGACGTGCTGCATACGCTGCCCGCCCTGACCGACGCGCTGCAGGCCATTCCCGATATCCGCTTCGACTGGGTGGTGGAAGAAGGTTTCAGCCAAATCCCCACCTGGCATCCGGCAGTGGATCGCGTGATCCCGGTGGCCATTCGCCGCTGGCGCAAAAACTGGTTCGGCAGCGACACCCGACAGCAGCGCTGCGACTTCAAGCGCGCGCTGCAAGAACGCCGTTACGATGTAGTGATCGACGCGCAGGGCCTGATCAAAAGCGCCGCGCTAATCACCCGCGTCGCCAAAGGCAACAAACATGGCCCAGACTGCAAGAGCGCGCGCGAGCCGTTCGCCAGCTGGTTCTACAACGTGCGCCATGAGATAGACAAACAGCAGCACGCGGTGGAACGCACGCGCGAGCTGTTCGCCAAAAGCCTCGGCTACGATAAACCGGGCAGCTACGGCGATTACGCCATCGCCGCGCGTTTTCTCAGCCGGCCGCCGGTCGATGCCGGTCAATATCTGGTGTTTTTGCACGCGACGACGCGTGACGACAAGCACTGGCCGGAGCAGAACTGGCGCGAGCTGATCGCGCTGGCGGCCGACAGCGGGCTGAAGATCAAACTGCCGTGGGGCGCAGAACATGAACATCAGCGCGCGCTGCGTTTGGCGGAAGGTTTTTCACATGTCGAAGTGCTGCCGAAGCTCAGCCTGCAGCAGGTGGCCGAGGTGCTGGCCGGCGCCAAGGGCGTGGTCTCGGTCGACACCGGGCTCAGCCATTTGACCGCCGCGCTCGACAAACCGAACATCACGCTGTTCGGGCCAACCGATCCCGGCCTGATCGGCGGCTACGGGCAAAATCAGCACTCGCTGATTTCGCCGGAAAAGAGCATGGCGACAATCGACGCCGATACGGCATGGCAGGCGTTGCAAAAGGTTATAGCATGAAAAAACTGCATATTATCAACCTGGGTAAAATGGGCGGCGTCGAGCGCCTGTTCCTGCAGTACATCAACGATACCACCGACGGTAGCAACCAGGTGTTGTGTATCAGCGGCGACATTGGCGAAGAGATCCGCCGCCAGTTGCCTGCGCATCAGCCCGTCACCTTCGCCAATCGCCTGATCAATGCGCTGCCGCTGCGCTGCCCGCAGTTCCTGCGTAAATTTTTGCTGAAGTGGAAAATTGAACGGGCGAACGCCGACGTGGTGATCGTCTGGGACCTGGTACCGGGGCTGGCGGCCAAACCCAAGCGCGGCAAGCTGGTTTACTACGATCACGGTTGCTCCTGGCGTTACCCCAAGAATAAAAAGACGCTGAGTTTCTTCGCCATGCTGGACGGCGTCATTTCCGCCTCGCACGCGTCGAAGCGGGTGATGGAGCTGCGTTTTAATCTGCCTTGCCCAAATCACGTGGTGATCAACCGCATCAAGACGCCGGCGGGGATCGACACTGCGCCGAAAACGCTGTCGCAGCCGGTCAGGATCGGCACCGCCTCACGCCTGGTCAGCCTGAAAGGCATCAGCGTTTCATTATTGATGATGCAGGAACTGCTGCGGCGCGGGCATGACGTCACGCTGGAAGTGGCCGGCAAAGGGCCGGATCGCGCGGCGTTCGAGGCACTTGCGGCCCGGCTTCAGCTCGGCGATCGCGTCACCTTCAGCGGTTATCAGGATGACGTCGCCGGCTTCTTCAATCGCACGCACATCTACATGAGCACGCCGATCACCGAGCCGTTCGGCTTGTCCTGCATGGAATCGCTCTATTTCGGCGTGCCGGTCATCTTCCCGCAGGTCGACGGCCAGCCGGAAGCGGTGAAGGACGGGGTCTGCGGCATTGGCCTGACGCCGTCGGTCACCGTCGAACAACACCGGCAGCTCACCGATATCGAGGTCGACTTCCCGCATGAGGTCTACGATCCGTTGACCGACAGCCTGGTGGCGCCCAAGCTGCTGTCGCATCTCGACTGTGCGGATGCCGTTGAGACATTGCTGGCGCGCGACACCTACCAGACTCTGAGCCGAAATGCGCAGCGCTATCCTGCGGAACATTTCAACTATGCTCAGTTCAAAGCTGAGTTCGACGACACGCTGCGATCCTTTATCGCTTAATTGAAACGTGAGCCGGAAAACACGCCCGATGCTAAAACACAGAACGCCGCACCCTGCCTTCAGCTACTTGATCTATCTGGGATGCGCCATCGCTTTTTGCACCATTCCTTTCGGTTCCGCGACCGGACGCAATCTGTTCTACGTTTCCAGCTACATCGCCTTTATCGCCGTTTGCCTGTACCCGCGCTACTACTTCAGCAACGTTAGAAATCTGCTGCTGCCCGCGCTGATGTTCAGCGTGGGGATGGGAACCATCCTCTGGATGCATCACTTCAAACAGCCGGGCGAATATATCAATGTTTATCGTTCCTATATGTCGACCGGCAAACTGCAGCTCGCGACCGCTTTCATCTTACTGATCGCACTCAATGAGCGGTTGTGCGTGCAGCGCCTGCTCATCGTCGTGGCTCTCGCCACCGGCCTGGCGGTCAACGGCTATTCCCTCTATCAGGGATTGCGGCTGGATATCCCGCGCGTAGAGCTCAACTTCGATCGCGCCACGGTCGCCGCCTACCTGATGACCGCCATCGATCTGGTGATGATGCAAGCCATTCTGATGCTGCGCACCCGCTACCGCCTGGTGTTGTACATCGCGGCATTCCTGCTGTCCTTCTCTGCGCTGGTGCTCACCGGCACGCGCGCGGCCATGTTGGTCTACCCGGTGGCAGTCTGCCTGTCGTTGCTGGCGACCAAGCAGCTGGTATCCAGAAAACACAAGTTTATACTGGTTTGCTCGGTGCCATTGTTGCTGTTCATTTGTGGATTCGTCTTTAAAACGCAGATTGAGCAACGCATTGCCGACTTCAAAACCAACATGCAACTGATCGATCAACCCGAGATAGATAACTCCATCATTTCCCGTCTATCGATGCAGGTTATTGCATGGCGCACGGGAACGGATGCCCCATGGGGCCAATCCGCCGAACAGCGCGGTGAAGAGATCCGCACCATGGTCGCACAGCAGCCACACCTGTCTGGCGTCATGCCCTATATCAACGTGCATCTGCATAACGAACTGCTGGAAACCTATTCGCTCAAGGGCGTTTGGGGGGGGCTGCTATTGCTGGCGCTCTATATCAGCCTGCTTTTCTCTTCATTTCGACCACAGCGCAACGCGCTGCTGCTGAGCGTGAGCGCCAGCCTGTTTGTCTACGGCTTGAGCGATGTCATCTTCTTCAGCACGGAAGGCACCGCCATGTTCTGTCTGGCGTTGATCGCAGGGGTGCTCTCCGTGGCGAGACAGCCTTCCGCTCAGGAGCAGACCACGTGAAAATTCAACCACCGCTGCTCAGCGTTATCGTGCCGTTTTATAATAACGAAGCGTTCGTTATCACTGCGTTGGATTCGTTATTTGCACAGATTAGCGACGATATCGAGGTGGTGATCATCGACGATGGCTCTACCGATGCATCAGGGACGCTGGTCAGCCGATATCTGGCGCAGCGGCGGCACCCCCGTGTGATCTTTACTTCACAGGCCAATGGCGGCATTGCGTACGCCCGCAACGTCGGCTTACGGTTGGCTACCGGACGCTATCTCACCTTCCTCGACGGCGACGATCTGCTGAGCGACGACTATCTGGCAATCCTGCGCCCCCTGCTGATCGCCGATGAATATGACCTGATCGATTTTAATTATCAGAAGTTCACCGAACAACCGCCGAAATCCGAGAACCGCGCGACGCAGCCCGTAGCCTACGACTTCTCACAGTTGGGGCTCGGCTGCCTGCAACCACTTTTCGCACGCTCGATGTGGCATCTCTGGAGCCGGGTATATAAACGCACGCTGCTGGAAGGGGAAACGTTCGAAGACGGCAGGCGCTATGAAGACGTGATTTTCACGCCTTTTCAGTATTTCAAAACCCGCCGCATCGCCCATCTGGACTGCGAGCTCTATTTCTATCGGGATAACAGCCAAGGCATCACTCGCAATATCAAACCCAAAGATATTGAAGATCTGCTGTTCGCCATGGAGAAGATGCTGCGTTTTGTGGCGCAGCATCCCGGGGATGAGCCGCTGCGCCGGTTGGCCGCCCTGATGCTGGCCAACTGCTTTTCCGAGGTGAAAAGCATGTCGAAGGTGGTGTACGGCTATTATCATTACGCGCCGACAACGCTGCACATCCTGCGCCGCGCCGCCGATATCTGCCGCAACAGCGACGTGCCGGGTAAAAAAGTCCGCCAGATGCGCTATGCGCGAGTGGATACCTTGCTTTCGAAGCTGCGCAGGCCACGCTAACCGCATCGGCCGAGCGGCCGATGCGTCGCCGCGCCCTCAGCGCGTCAGAGGCACGTGCGCGACCAGCTCATCATAAATCCGCTGCGGCTGGATGACCCCCATCGGGCTTTCTGCCTCCAGCGGCATCGTATAGCCGGTACGCGACACCTGAATGATGCGGTGCAGCTCAGCATCCTGAATCGGGCCGGTGGAGCGTGAGTCGGCGGTCACGAACAGGCTGATGGTTTTCACCTTCAACGCCACCGCCAGATGCAGCGGCCCGGTATCGCCGGTGACCAGAACATGGAAACTGTCGATCAACGTCAGCAAGCCTTGCAGCCCCGTTTTACCGATCTGGTTATCCACGCAGGCCTGCGTTTGCGGGCCGATCAGGCTCATAAACTGTTTGGCCTTGCCGTCGTCGAACGGTGCGCCAATCAGCACGATGCGCACATTTGGGTGCTTCGCCACCAGCTCATCGGCCAGCTGCGCATAGTGCGAAACCGGCCAGCAACGCGACTCTGTTGACGCCCCCAGCTGAAAACCGATGGTGGGATGCTCGCTGCTTTTGACGCCGCGCTGATAATCCACGGGAATTTCCATCGTCGGATCGTCGCTGCGGCAGCCTAAGATGGAAATCAGCTCCAGTTTGCGGCGTACGAAGTGGCCGTAATAATGGAAGATATAGTTGGTCAGCCAAGGCTCCAGCCCGCAAATGCCCGAGCTGTAGTTATCCCTGATAATGTACTTCGCACCGGCCAGTACGGCGCTGATGATGTCATAAGGCAGGTGGGAGTGCAGAATCAGCGCCAAATCCGGCTGATGTTCGCGCAGCGATTTCAGCAACGGGCGTATCGTCTTGATCTTGCTGTCCCAATACACCACGCGATCGTAATAACGGCCGTTTTCCACCAGCTCGCGGTTTTTCTTGTGCACCACCAGCGTGATGTGCGCATTGGGGTAGCGTTCCCTCATCGCCCTCAATGCCGGCGTGTTGAACATGAAGTCGCCCAACGCCGTGGTGGAATAGATGACGATATTGTCAAACTGCTGGGCGCCGTCGAACGTCGCCTTGTCCTGAAAGCGGCCGTACTTCGCCGTATAGCGCCGCAAGAACCAGTCGGCAACCTTAATTTTCCATTTCTTCGACATGTGCGTGCTTAGTTCGCTTTAAGTTGATAATACTCGGCCAGCGTCATGCCTACCGTGCGCTGCTGCAGCCAGTCAAACAGCTGCTCCAGATCGCGATACAGCCCTTCGATATCCTGCTCGGTTTCGAACGTCGGGCTGCCGCCCGGCATAAATTCGGAGGAGTGCAGCATAAATTCGACGTAGTCATGCCCCTGCGCCAGCGACGCTTCAGCCACGCTGATCATCTTGGCCACGTTGCCGCCACTTGGCCGCAGCCAGTTGACGGACGGCGAACGGCGCTTGCCGCGCAGCCGATCATAACCCTGCTTGAACGCGTTCATCAGCGCAGAATGCTTGTACTGAATGCTCATCGGCACTTCCAGCAGCGGCGACGCGCCCGGTTTGGCAATGTTCTGCGGATCGATGAAATAGGCCTGCGACGGGAACCGGCTGTAATCGGTGCCGCCGTTGCCCTGCGGATTGCCCGGCGAAAACTGCCAGTTGACCCGCGGCGTCACCGAACAGTCCACCTGATAGCCGTATTCCAGCAGCAGCGAGGCATAATATTCGTTGAACGCCCAGCGGCCGGCGCGATGGCTGAGCATTTTGGTCTGGAAGGCATCTTCCAGCAGCTTGGTCATGTGATCGACCTTGGCGCGGATCTGATCGACGGGATACTCGATCAAATAAGGCTTGTGTCGCCAGTCGTCGTCGGTCAGCGGCGTCAGCGGCGGGCTGTTCCAGGCGTGCAGGTGCATGCCCACTTCACCCGCACCGCGGGCGATCACGTCGCGCGCGAACTCGACGTAAGCCGGATCCATCGCCATTTCATAGTTGGTGAGATAAACCGGTTTGAAGGCGTATTTTTCGCACAATGCCTGAAAGCGCGGCAAGAAACGCGTGTTTTCGGTCGCGATGCGATCGTGGTTTTGCCACAGATTATCGCCTTCGGTATCAATGGTGATGAGAAACGCCGGTTTAGTCATGAATATCGAGCCTGATATCAACAGAATGCACTATGTTACGCAGGCCGTTTCGCCAGGGCAAACGACTTTGCTGCCTGGTTTGGACAACGTTGAAGCGCATTCGTCCCCGGCCCGGCGATTTTTTTGCAGCCCGGCAAGAAAACCTTGCAACAGTAGCCACATGCGATCGGGTCATTTAGAATCAAAGATTGGTTTCCCAGATAGCGACTCATGATGAACGACGCGCCAGCCCCAACTTCCGCCCCATCCGTACAGCGTATTTTGATCATAAAACTGCGCCATCACGGCGATATGCTGCTGGTCACGCCGGTCATCAGCAGCCTGCGGCAAAACTACCCGCAGGCACAGATCGATGTGCTGCTGTATCAGGAAACGCAGGAGATGCTGGCCAGCAATCCGGAGCTGTCGACGCTGTTCGCCATCGACCGCCAATGGAAAAAACTGGGCGCCCGCGCGCATCTGGGGCACGAGCTGGCGCTGCTGCGCCGCCTGAAGGCGCAGCGCTACGATCTGGTGGTCAACCTGGCCGATCAGTGGCGCAGCGCCATTATCACGCGCCTGACCGGCGCGCGCATCCGTCTGGGCTTCGATTTTCCCAAACGCCGCGGCTTTCTGTGGCGCCACTGCCACACGCAGCTGGTGCCGGTCGACAATCACGCCCACCTGCATACCGTCGAACAGAATCTTTCGCTGTTGGCGCCGCTGAGCCTGCCCGCGCTCAGCGAACATGTGACCATGAGTTATCAGCCACAAGATTGGCAGGCTTGTGAGCAACGGTTGCAGAAACAGGGCGTCGCCGGCAGTTATATTGTGGTACAGCCCACCTCGCGCTGGTTCTTCAAATGCTGGAGCGAAGAGAAAATGGCCGCCACCCTCACCGCCTTGCAGGCCGACGGCCACCAGCTGGTGATCACCTCCGGCCCCGACGCCAGAGAACAAGCCATGGTAGAACGCATTTTGGCGCTCTGCCCGCCGCAGGGCGTGATCTCGTTGGCCGGCCAGCTGACGCTGCGCCAGCTGGCCGCCCTGATCGACCACGCCAAGCTGTTTATCGGCGTGGATTCGGTGCCGATGCACATGGCCGCCGCGCTGCAAACGCCGTGCGTGGCGCTGTTCGGCCCTTCCAAGCTGACTTTCTGGCGGCCATGGCAGGCTACCGGCGCCGTGATCTGGGCCGGCGACTTCGGCGAACTGCCCGATCCGGACGCCATTGATACCGGCACCGACGAACGGTATCTCGACCTTATTCCTACAGACGCGGTGATTGCAGCCGCGCGGAGCACGCTGGCATGAAAGCATTTCGTTTGGCGATCGTTCGCCAAAAATACCGCCCGGACGGCGGAGCCGAACGTTTCGTTTCCCGCGCCCTGGAAGCGCTGGAACAACAGGATCTCGATCTGAACGTCATCACCCGCGAATGGCAGGGTGACGCCAATCCCAACTGGCATATCCACCTGTGCAACCCGTTAAAACTCGGCCGCATCAGCCGCGAGCGAGGCTTCGCCGTGGCGGCCAGGGCGCTGTGGCAGAAAGAGCGTTTCGATCTGGTGCAAAGCCACGAGCGCATTCCCGGCTGTGACATCTACCGCGCCGGCGACGGCGTACACCGCCGCTGGCTGCTGCAGCGTGCGCGTCTGCTGCCGGAATGGCGCCGCAAATGGCTGTTCTCCAATCGCTATCACCGCTATGTGATGTGCGCCGAACGCGCCATGTACGCCGCGCCGGAGCTGAAAGCCGTCATCTGTAACGCCGAGATGATCAAGCAGGAAATCATCGCCGACTTTGGCGTGCCCGCCGACAAAATCACGGTGATCTATAACGCCATCGACAATCAAAAGTTCCCGCCCGCCGACGAGGCCCAGCGCCAACGTCTGCGCGAGCAGTATCAGATCCCACAACAGGCGCACTGCCTGATCTTCGTCGGCTCCGGCTTTGAGCGCAAAGGGCTGGCCGCCGCCATCCGCGCCGTGGCGGCGACCGACAGCCACCTGTTAGTGGTCGGCAAAGACAAGGCCGAAAAACGCTACCGGGCGCTGGCGCAGTCGCTGGGCTGCGGCGATCGGGTTCACTTTATGGGCGTGCAGAAGCAGACCTTGCCGTTCTATCAGGCCGCGGACGCGCTGCTGCTGCCGACGCTGTACGATCCGTTCCCGAATGTGATTCTGGAAGCGATGTCGTGCGGCCTGCCGGTTATCACCAGCACCACCTGCGGCGGCGCCGAGTTTATCACCCCCGGCCAGAACGGCTTCGTGACCGACGCGCTCGACGTACCGGCCATCACGGAGGCCATTCGGGCGCTGCCGCGCCAGGCGCTGGGATCATCCATGGGCGAAGCGGCGAGATTGCGCATTATGACGGCTACGCCGGCGCATCTATCCGAACAGCTGATTTCCCTCTATAACCGGTTACTGGATTAGCTATGCGTATTCTGATGATCATCGACGGCCTGCCGGGAGGCGGCGCGGAAAAAGTGGTGCTGACCCTGTGCCAGGGCATGCAGCAACATGGGCATGACGTCAGTCTGATCTCGCTGCGCGACGTCTGCAATTACCCTATCCCGTCAGGCATTGATTATCAGGTGGTGGCCGATCGCAGCCGTGCCCCCTGGCGCAAGCTGACCGAGCTGTCGCGCCGCGCCGCCGCGCTGGATCGGGCGATAGCCGAACACGAGCGCCAACGCGGCGCGTTCGATCTGGTGTTCTCCAATCTGCATAAAACCGATCGCATCGTCAGCCGCAGCAAGCGGTTGGCTGCGGATCGCCTGTGGTTCTGCATTCACGGCATTCTCTCCACCTCCTACCTTGGCCACCGCAAGGGCCTGGACCGCTGGCTGAAGCAGCGCAAAATCGCCAACGTTTACCAAGGGAGAAATATCGTCGCCGTTTCACGGGCGGTTGGCGACGATCTGCAGCAGAACTTGCCGATTCGCCCACGCCGGCTGGCGGTCATCAACAACCCGTTCGACATCGACGCCATCCAACAACAGGCGGCTGCGCCTTGCGAACTGGCCGGCCAGGACTATCTGGTGCACGTCGGCCGCTTTCACGCCACCAAGCGGCATGACCGTCTGCTGAAAGCCTATGCGCACTCGGGCATTCAGGCACCGCTGGCCTTGATAGGCACCGGGGACGACGCCCGCGTCGCCGAGGTCAAACGTCTGGCAACAGACTTAGGTATCGCAGAGCGCGTGCTATTCCTCGGTTTCCAGGCCAATCCCTATCCGTTTATTCGCCATGCCTCGCTGCTGGTGCTCAGCTCCGACAGCGAAGGGTTTGGTAACGTGCTGGTGGAATCGCTGCTGTGCGGCACGCCGGTGGTCAGCACTCGCTGCCCGGGCGGCCCTGCGGAAATTCTGGAAAAAGCCGGCATGGCTAACGCGCTGGCGGAATTAAACGAAGCGTCGCTGGCAGAAAAAATGGCGGAAATTTACGCCAATCCGCCGCAGATAAATCAACAGCAATTGCTGAGTTATGGGCTGGAGCCTATTTGCCGTCAATATATTGAGCTGAAAGAAAAATAATAGAGAAATAAATAAGGCAGGGGATACCTGCCTTATTTTCTTCGTTAGCTGAGCGCCTGCATTTTCTGCCAAACCTCATCGACAGAAACATCTTCACAGTGCCCCGACTCACTCTGCAAAATATGATGACGGCCGGTCCATGGATGCCAGGAGGCTTTATCGGTATCGCCAAAGAACACCACCATGTCCTTATTCAGCGCGGCGGCAAGATGCATCTGCCCACCGTCGCTGCACAGCACCCGGTCGCATAAATCGAACCCGCCCAACAGCTCGCGCACCGAGGCCGTCGGATAAAGTGCGACGCGTTCGTTTTGGCACAGCGCCAACAGCTGTTCGGCGCGCTGCCGATCGCCGATGTCGTCCGGCGCCAGCGTGCCCTGCGGTGACCAGAAGATCAGCACGCCGGTGTGGGGATCGGCAACCAGACGGTTGATGATTTCGGCATAGCGTTCAACCGGCCAACGTCGTTTCGGGCTGCGGCTGCTGATGTGTACGGCGCATACGCGTTCGACCGGCGGCAGGCTTTCTTGCAACCGCTGCGCCGCCAATTGCCGCTCTTCAGGCGTCAGAAACACCCGCACCGGCGGGATCGGAATGGATTGGTCGGTTATCGCCGATAAATAACTGTAGGTGTGTTCGACCTGATGGAGGCCGCGGAAATCGTCCTTGCGGAACGGGCGATGAATCTCTTTCGTACCCAAATCGGCGCCGATGATATGGGTGGCGCCGGCCATTTTCGCTAAACGCAGGCTGTATTTACAAGGCACCGGGTTGGCCAGAATGACCGCATCGAACTTTATTTTTCGCAGCTTCAGGAAGATCATCAGGCGTTCGAAATAAACGCCCAACGTCGTTTCATTTTTCGCTTTGTGCTTGGCCTTTTTATAGACAAAGACTTTCTCGAGATGAGGATTGTTTTTAACAACGTCCTGGCTGACTTTATTGATCAGCAGATAAACTTTAGCGTCCGGATAGGCAATTTTCACCCCTTCAATCAGAGGCGTGGTGCAAACAAGATCGCCGATGTTGTCGCGGCGAATAATTAAAATATTCTTCATTCCGAGCCTGTCGGCGAAATCGCTCGCCGGTTGTCTGAAACTGACACCCAAGGTTACCAAATTAGCGCCTTTCCCTTCCAGTTATGGTACTATTCCGAATAACCCATATAAATGAAATTGATAGAATGTTGCTGCGTTTATATCAGGTACTACTCTACCTCATCCAACCCCTGATCTGGCTCCGCTTACTGCTGCGCAGCCGCAAAGCTCCAGCCTACCGTAAACGCTGGGCGGAACGCTATGGCTTCTGCGCCGGGAAAGTCGTGCCAGGCGGCATCATGCTGCATTCCGTCTCCGTCGGCGAAACGCTGGCGGCCATCCCGTTGGTACGGGCGCTGCGCCATCGTTACCCCGCTTTGCCGATAACTGTGACCACAATGACCCCAACAGGTTCAGAACGCGTCCAGTCCGCTTTCGGCAAAGACGTACATCATGTCTATCTGCCCTACGATCTGCCCGGTTCCATGAACCGCTTCCTCGACCAGGTGAATCCCAAGCTGGTGATCATCATGGAAACCGAGCTATGGCCTAACCTGATCAACGCGCTGCATCAGCGGCAGATCCCCCTGGTGATCGCCAATGCGCGTCTGTCGGCCCGCTCCGCGGCCGGCTATAAGAAAATTGGCGGGTTCATGCGCGATATGCTGCGCCGCATTACGCTGATCGCCGCACAGAACCAGGAAGACGGCGATCGGTTTATCGAACTGGGCCTGAAGCGCTCGCAGCTGGCCGTAACCGGCAGCCTGAAATTCGATATCTCCGTCACCCCGGAGCTGGCCGCCCGCGCCGTTACGCTGCGCCGCCAATGGGCGCCGCGCCGCCCGGTGTGGATCGCCACCAGCACCCATGACGGTGAAGAAACCATCCTGCTGGAAGCCCACCGCAAACTGCTGGAAAAACACCCCGACCTGCTGCTGATCCTGGTGCCACGTCACCCGGAACGCTTCCCGACTGCCAAAGAGCTGGTGCAGAAGGCCGGCTTCAGCTACACCCTGCGCAGCAGCGGCGAAATCCCGTCCGGCAGCACCCAGGTGGTGATCGGCGATACCATGGGTGAGCTGATGCTGCTGTACGGCATCGCCGATCTGGCCTTTGTCGGCGGCAGTCTGGTGGAGCGCGGCGGGCACAACCCGCTGGAAGCGGCCGCGCACGCCATCCCGGTGCTGATGGGGCCGCATACCTTCAACTTCAAAGACATCTGCGCCAAGCTCTCGCAGGCCGAAGGCCTGATCACCGTGACCGACGTGGATTCGCTGGTGAAGGAAGTGGAAACCCTGTTGACCGACGAAGACTACCGTCGCTACTACGGCCGCCATGCGGTGGAAGTGCTGTATCAGAATCAGGGAGCGTTGCAGCGCCTGCTGCAGCTGCTGGAACCGCACCTGCCGCCCCGGAGTCACTGAATGAGCAGCCGCAAAAGCCTGTCGGTGGTGATGATCGCCAAAAACGAAGCCGGGCTGTTGCCGGACTGTCTGCGATCGGTCGAGTGGGCCGATGAAATCATCGTGCTGGACTCCGGCAGCGAGGACGACAGCGTTGCCGTCGCCGAAAGCCTGGGCGCCAAAGTCTTCACGCACACCGACTGGCAAGGGTTCGGCAAGCAGCGTCAGCTGGCACAAAGCTACGCCAGCCATGACTACGTGTTGATGATCGACGCCGACGAACGCGTCACGCCCGAGCTGCGGCAATCCATCGAGCAGGTGTTGAACGCGCCGGACGACGGCGCCGTCTACAGCTGTGCGCGGCGCAACCTGTTCCTTGGCCGTTTCATGCGCCACAGCGGCTGGTATCCCGACCGCGTCAATCGCCTGTACGCCAACCAACGCTATCGCTATAACGACGATCTGGTGCACGAATCGCTGAACATCGGCGGCGCCAAAGTCATCCCCCTCAGCGGCGATATGCTGCACCTGACCTGCCGCGATTTCTTCGCCTTCCAGCGCAAACAGCTGCGCTACGCCGAAGAGTGGGCCACGCAGCGCCACCGGGCCGGCAAGCGCTGCGGCTATCTGTCTATCCTGACCCACACGCTCGGCGCCTTCGTCAAAACCTGGCTGCTGCGCGCCGGCTTCCTCGACGGTAAACAGGGGTTGCTGTTAGCGGTGGTCAACGCGCAATATACCTTCAATAAATATGCCGCATTATGGGCATTGGGCCGCAACTACTCAGAGAAGTGAATCATGACCAGCAAAGCCATCTATCCCGGGACCTTCGATCCCATGACCAACGGCCACCTGGATTTAGTGACGCGCGCGTCACTGATGTTCGATCACGTGATTCTGGCCATCGCCGCCAGCCCAAGCAAAAAGCCGCTGTTCAGCCTGGATGAGCGCGTGGCGTTGGCGACGCAGGTCACCTCGCATCTGGACAATGTGGAAGTGCTGGGCTTCAGCGAGCTGATGGCGCACTTTGCCGCTCACCAAAATGCCAATATCCTGGTGCGCGGCCTGCGTGCGGTGTCTGACTTTGAATACGAATTGCAGCTGGCGAACATGAACCGCCATTTGATGCCGACGCTGGAAAGCGTGTTCCTGATGCCTTCCGAGGAGTGGTCGTTCATCTCCTCCTCTCTGGTGAAGGAGGTCGCGCGTCACGGCGGCGATATCGCGCCTTTCCTGCCTGACGTGGTCACCCAGGCACTGATGGCGAAGCTCGCCGCCGAGTGATGCTCAGCGCTGGCAGCGGCGGCAAAAGAAGGTGCTGCGCTGCCCGTGCTTGGCGGATTCGATCGGCGTGCCGCACGCGCGGCACGGCTCTCCTGCCCGCCCATAAACCTGCAGCTCCTGCGCGAAATACCCCGGTTTGCCGTCCGACTGCAAAAAGTCGCGTAATGTCGTACCGCCCTGCTCGATAGAACGCTGCAACACCGCCTTGATGGTCTTCACCAGCAGTTCCGCTTCGGCTTTGCTCAACGATCCCGCCGGACGATCGGGCAGGATCCCGGCGCTGAACAGCGATTCGCTGGCGTAAATATTGCCGACCCCGACCACCAGCTTGTTATCCATCAGCCACGGTTTAATCAACGTGCGCTTATTGCGTGATTTTTCATACAGGTAGTCACCGTTGAACGCTTCGCTCAGCGGTTCCGGCCCCAGGTGCGCCAACACGCTGCTGGTCGCCAAATCTTCGCACCACAGCCAGGCGCCGAAACGGCGCGGATCGGTATAGCGCAGGATCATGCCGTTGCTGATCACCAGATCGACGTGGTCGTGCTTGCCGGCTTCGTCTTCGTTTTCCTCGCGCAGCATGCGCAGGCTGCCCGACATGCCCAGGTGCACGATAATCCAACCGTTCTCCAGCTCGATCAGCAGGTATTTAGCCCTGCGCTGCACGCTGAGCACCGGCCGATCGCTCAGCGTCAGGATCTGCTCGGAAACCGGCCAGCGCAGGCGCGCGTTGCGCACCACCGCATACTGAATGCTGTGGCCGACAAGATAAGGCTCTATACCGCGTCTGCTCGTCTCAACTTCCGGTAATTCAGGCATCTGGCTTCCCCTCCGACGTTTTCTACCCTTTATAAAACAAAAAACCCGGCCAAGGCCGGGTTTTTCATTAATCCACTAAAATTATTTAATTTTAGCTTCTTTGTATACTACGTGCTGACGGACAACTGGATCGAATTTCTTCAGTTCCAATTTTTCCGGCTTAGTACGCTTGTTCTTCGTGGTGGTATAGAAGTGACCAGTACCAGCAGAAGAAACCAGCTTGATCTTCTCGCGAACACCTTTAGCCATGATTCAGTTCCTTAATACTTCTCACCACGGGCACGCAGATCGGCCAGAACCGTCTCAATACCCTTCTTATCGATAACACGCATACCTTTAGCAGATACACGCAGAGTTACAAAGCGCTTCTCAGCCTCAACCCAAAAACGGTGTGAGTGCAGGTTAGGCAGAAAACGGCGTTTGGTCGCGTTCATTGCGTGGGAACGGTTGTTACCGCTCACCGGGCGCTTGCCAGTAACTTGGCAGACTCGGGACATGTCTATTCTCCAAAAATCAAATCAGCTCGAGCTTCGTATAGGGTATGGCCGCCTCGTCAGGCTTTTAGAGCCCATCTCAGCAAACTTCATACTGAGGAGACTCTCGTCATCAGGTAGAAACCACACATCAGGTCAGAAACCTGCTGAGATAGGCTCTTGCGCCAAACCCAAGATTCTCAAAGGTGGCGTAGTATACGCTCTGAAGCGTAAGTGCTCAAGTCCCGAACAGCTAAAGATCCCACAAGGATCGCGAAAAAATCGCTTAAAGCCATCCGCGCTCGGCAAAAGAGACGCATTCACCCCGACCGATCACCAAATGATCAAGCACTCGGATCTCCAATAACTGACAGGCTTTCACCACCTGTTCCGTTATCAAACGGTCGGCATGACTGGGTTCAGCCTTACCCGAAGGGTGATTATGCGCGAGAATCAGCGCGGCGGCATTAGCCTTCAACGCTTCGCGTACAATTTCTCTCGGGTAGACGACGACGCTGCTGATGGTACCAGCAAACATCTCCTGATGGCGAATAACCCGGTGCTGATTGTCTAAAAACAATACCAAAAAGACCTCTCGCTCGCGATGCACCAGCAGGCTTTGCAGATAATGCTGGGTGACGCGCGGATTGAGCATGGCGTTTTCCTGCGACAAATGACTGGAAAAGAAGCGCAGCGCCAACTCGGCAATCGCCTGCAGCTGCGTATAGCTGGCGTCCCCCAGGCCTTTTTGGCTGCAAAAAGCCTGATGATCGGCCGACATCAGGTGATAAAGCGAGCCGAACCGGCGCAGCAGCTGCTCCGCCAGCTGCATCACGTGCACGCCGGGCAACCCGGTGCGCAAGAAAATGGCCAACAGTTCTGCGTCGGACAGCGCCGCCGCCCCCTGCATCAACAGCTTTTCACGCGGCGCCAGCGCGCCCGGCCAGCACGCCACAATCGGGTTGCTCATCGTGTTCCTCCCTGAAAGGGCTACAGCATGCCATGTGCTGCCCGGCGCGTTCGACAGGTGTTTGATAACATTGCGAAGTGTTTCGCAAAGCACAATGTAACGCCCTGCAGCCATTGCGGAATCACTCACCTGAACGGCGGATATGCTAAAATGGCGCATCTTTCGGCTTTCAATCGGACAATGATGATGACGGGACTTTCCGGCAAACATATTGTGCTTGGCATCAGCGGCGGCATCGCCGCCTACAAATGCCCAGAGCTGGTGCGCCGCCTGCGCGACAGGGGTGCAGAAGTGCGCGTGGTGATGACCCACGCCGCCAAGGCGTTCATTACGCCACTGACGCTGCAGGCCGTTTCCGGCTACCCGGTGTCCGACGATCTGTTGGATCCCGCCGCCGAAGCCGCCATGGGCCACATCGAACTGGGCAAGTGGGCGGATCTGGTGATTCTGGCGCCGGCGACCGCCGATCTGCTGGCGCGCGTCGCTGCCGGCATGGCCAACGATCTATTGACTACCGTCTGCCTGGCGACCGACGCCCCCATCGCCGCCGCCCCCGCCATGAACCAGCAGATGTATCGCGCCGCCGCCACGCAGGCCAACCTGCAAACGCTGCAGGCGCGCGGCGTGCTGTTCTGGGGGCCGGACAGCGGCAGCCAGGCCTGCGGCGACGTCGGCCCAGGCCGCATGCTGGATCCGCTGGACATCGTCGACCTGGCGAACGCGCATTTCTCCGCCCCGCAGGATCTGCAACATTTGCAGGTTATGATCACCGCCGGCCCGACGCGTGAAGCGCTGGATCCGGTACGCTTCATCAGCAACCACAGCTCCGGCAAAATGGGCTTCGCCATCGCCCGCGCCGCCGCCGCCCGCGGCGCGCAGGTGACGCTGATCGCCGGGCCGGTGAGCCTGCCGACGCCGCCATCGGTCACCCGAGTGGACGTCACCAGCGCGCTGGAGATGGAGCAGGCAGTGCAACAGCGCGCCGCGCAGCAGCAGATTTTCATCTCCTGCGCCGCCGTGGCCGACTACCGCCCCGAGCAGATCGCCGATGAAAAAATAAAAAAACAGGGTGATGAAATCGTCCTCAAGATGGTAAAAAACCCCGATATCGTCGCCGGCGTGGCGGCGATGGCCAAAAATCGACCGTTTGTCGTGGGGTTTGCCGCCGAAACCCAGAATGTGGAAGAATACGCGCGGCAAAAACTGGCGCGTAAGAAGCTGGATTTGATTTGCGCTAACGATGTATCGCTTGCAGAGCACGGGTTCAACAGCGACACCAATGCCCTGCACCTTTTTTGGCAGGATGGAGAAAAGCGCCTGGCGCTGAGCGACAAGGCACTCCTTGGCCAACGTTTAATAGACGAGATAGTCAGCCGTTATGATGAAAAAAATCGACGTTAAGATCCTCGACCCGCGCATCGGTCAGGATTTCCCGCTACCGACCTATGCCACGCCGGGCTCTGCCGGTCTAGACCTGCGCGCCTGCCTGGACAGCGCAGTGGAACTGGCGCCGGGTGAAACCACGCTGTTGCCTACCGGCCTCGCGATCCACATCGCCGACGCCGGCCTGGCGGCGGTGATCCTGCCGCGCTCCGGCCTGGGCCACAAGCACGGCGTCGTGCTGGGCAACCTGGTCGGCCTGATCGACTCCGATTACCAGGGCCAGCTGATGGTGTCCGTTTGGAACCGCGGCCAGAAGCACTTCACCATCGAGCCGGGCGAACGCATCGCGCAGATGGTCTTTGTGCCGGTGGTGCAGGCCGAATTCAACCTGGTGGAAGAGTTCGACGGCAGCGAGCGCGGCGAAGGTGGCTTCGGCCACTCGGGGCGCCACTAAGCGCCACCCAAGGCACGATGGCCGGCAGGGAAACATCGCCTGAACCTTGCCTTTCCGGGGAGAAGGATGTCTCTGCGGCAAGGTTTTACCGCGACAATTGCAGCACACACCAGGCAGCGCGGAAAAAGGCCGTTAAGGCCGCTGACCCCAGCATCGTAAAAAAGCTATCACATAAGCCGCACAGAGCCTGCTCTGCAGCGGCCGGTGCGCGGGTTTCCGTCAGTTAAGTTTTAGCAAGGGTCTAATCAGACATGGCAGAAAAAGAAAAGACGAAAAGGAATCGGCGCGAGGAAATATTGCAGGCGTTAGCCCAGATGCTGGAATCCAGCGACGGCAGCCAGCGCATCACCACCGCCAAGCTCGCCGCGAACGTGGGCGTTTCTGAAGCTGCGCTGTACCGGCATTTCCCCAGCAAGACACGGATGTTCGACAGCCTGATCGAGTTTATCGAAGACAGCCTGATCACCCGCATCAACCTGATCTTGCAGGACGAGAAAGAGACGTTTAATCGTCTGCGCCTGATTTTACTGCTGATTCTGGGCTTTGCGGAACGCAACCCGGGGCTGACGCGCATCATGACCGGCCACGCGCTGATGTTTGAACAAGATCGCCTGCAGGGCCGCATCAACCAGCTGTTCGAACGCATCGAGGCGCAGCTGCGCCAGGTATTGAAAGAGCGTAAATTGCGCGAAGGCAAAGGCTTTATCGTCGATGAAACGCTGTTGGCCAGCCAACTGCTGGCCTTCTGCGAAGGCATGTTGTCGCGCTATGTGCGTTCGGAATTCCGCTATCGCCCAACGCAGGAATTCGACGCCCGCTGGCCGCTGTTGGCGGCCCAGCTGCAATAAAGATAACGCCGGGCATGCCCGGCGTTTTTACTTACACCCCGTACTGCTCGCGGTAAGCGCGCACCGCCGCCAGGTGGTCCGCCATTTCCGGTTTCTCTTCCAGATAGACGATCAGGTCCTTCAGCGTGACGATTGAAATCACCTTGCAGTGATAGTCGCGCTCCACTTCCTGAATGGCGGAGATGTCCGCACGGCCGCGTTCCTGACGGTCGAGAGAGATCAGCACCCCCGCCAGCGAAGCGCCGCTGGCGCCGATGATTTCCATCGACTCGCGGATCGCGGTGCCGGCGGTGATCACATCATCCACCAACATCACGCGCCCCTGCAGCGGGCTGCCCACCAGCGAACCGCCTTCGCCGTGGGTCTTGGCTTCCTTGCGGTTAAAGCAGTAAGGCACGTCGCGCTCATGGTGTTCCGCCAGCGCCACCGCCGTGGTGGTGGCAATAGGAATGCCTTTATAAGCCGGGCCAAACAGCAGGTCGAAATCGATGCCGGAGTCCATTAGGGCTTCGGCGTAGAAGCGCCCCAACAGCGCAAGATCGCGCCCGGTATTAAACAGGCCGGCATTGAAGAAATACGGGCTGGTGCGGCCGGACTTCAGGGTGAACTCGCCGAATTTCAATACCTGCTTGTTAAGCGCGAACTCGATAAACTGGCGCTGATAGGCTTTCATTACTGCTTCTCCTCGTCTGAATCTGCTTGGGTCTTGTCATTACTGCCGCCCGATCGTCGGGCATAAAAAAGGCGACTTCTCAGTCGCCTTAAAAAATCAGTCCGCCAGCGCCGCTTTCTGCGCCTGGAAGATGGTTTCGATGCCCCCTCGGGCCAGCGCCAATAGCGCCAATAGCTCATCGTGGCTGAACGGCTCGCCTTCGGCGGTGCCCTGCACTTCAATCATGCGGCCGTCTTCCATCATCACTACGTTCATGTCGGTTTCAGCCGCGGAATCTTCCACATACTCCAGATCGCACAGCGCTTCGCCATTGACGATGCCGACGGAAACCGCCGCCACCATCCCCTTCATCGGGTTAGCTTTCAGCTTGCCGTTGGCCACCAGCGTGTTCAGCGCATCGGCCAGCGCCACGCAGGCGCCGGAGATGGAGGCGGTGCGGGTACCGCCGTCGGCCTGCAGTACGTCGCAGTCGAGGGTGATGGTGAATTCACCGAGCTTTTTCAGGTCTACCGCGGCGCGCAGCGAGCGAGCGATCAGGCGCTGGATCTCCAGCGTGCGGCCACCCTGTTTGCCTTTGGCGGCTTCACGGGCGTTGCGGCTATGGGTGGAGCGCGGCAGCATGCCGTACTCGGCGGTGATCCAACCTTGCCCCTGGCCTTTCAGGAAGCGCGGAACGCCCTCTTCTACCGTGGCGGTGCACAAGACTTTGGTATCGCCAAACTCAACCAGCACTGAACCTTCAGCGTGTTTGGTATAGTGACGGGTCAGTGTCAGGGGGCGAACTTGCTGTGGTGCTCTGCCTGCAGGACGCATGGGCTCTCTCCGGCTTCAAATCAACTATTGGCTGCGCATTATACGGGCTTCGTGACGTAATGCCTATCCTGCCCGCAGCCGCGACGCTATAATCGCCCCATCTTTTCCTATTACGGGTACGCATCAATGATCCGCAGCATGACCGCCTACGCCCGGCGTGAAATCAAGGGTGAATGGGGCAGCGCAGCCTGGGAGCTGCGTTCCGTTAACCAGCGCTACTTAGAAACCTACATCCGCCTGCCGGAACAATTCCGCAGCCTGGAGCCGGTGATCCGTGAACGTATCCGTGGCCGCCTGACGCGCGGCAAAGTCGAATGCAACCTGCGTTTCGAACTGGATCCAAGCGCGCAAAGCTCGCTGATCCTGAACGAAAAACTGGCCAAACAGCTGGTCGAAGCCGCCAACTGGGTGAAAATGCAGAGCGACGAAGGGGAAATCAACCCGATCGACGTGCTGCGCTGGCCGGGCGTGATGTCCGCGCAGGAGCAGGATCTGGACGTCATCAGCGCCGAGCTGATGCAAGCGCTGGACGGCGCGCTGGATGACTTTATCGTCGCACGCGAAAGCGAAGGTGCCGCGCTGAAAACGCTGATCGAACAGCGCCTCGACGGCGTCAGCGCCGAAGTGGTCAACGTGCGCGCCCAGATGCCGAACATCCTGCAATGGCAGCGCGAGCGTCTGGTCAGCAAGCTGGAAGAGGCGCAGGTACAGCTGGAAAACACCCGCCTGGAGCAAGAGCTGGTGCTGATGGCGCAACGCATCGACGTCGCCGAAGAGCTGGACCGCCTGGAAGCGCACGTGAAAGAGACGCACAACATCCTGAAGAAGAAAGAAGCCGTCGGCCGCCGCCTCGACTTTATGATGCAGGAGTTCAACCGCGAATCGAATACCCTGGCCTCCAAGTCGATCAATGCCGACGTCACCGCTTCCGCCATCGAGCTGAAAGTGCTGATCGAGCAAATGCGCGAGCAGATCCAGAATATCGAGTGATCTCACTCCGCTCACCAGCAAGCCCGCGCCACGCGGGCTTTTTTATGGCTGCAAATCAGCGATAGGCGGCCGCCTGTTCCTCACCGATCAACCCCATTTTCTGCAGCTGTACCGCAATGATCCAGGTTGAGCGCTCGAACTCATCGCTCAGCGCTTCCAGCGTCGCCCCGGCCGCATGGCTCTCGCGCAGCCGCAGTTTTTCCTCTTCCGGCCAGGGGAGATAGGCATTGGCCTGCCGGCCCTCGGCCAGATTCTTCTGCCGCTTCTCCTCCGGCGTCAACCGGGCTTTTTTCTGTAGTTCGGCTTCACCGTCGAACTCGTTGGCCAACGCGAACAGCAGGCGGATAGCCTCCGGCGCGCAGGCCGCCGAAGCCGGTCTCAACAGCTCGCCGGTGTCAGGATTAACCCCGTTGGCCAGCGCCCTGAGCAACGTGCCGGTATTCATCGTTCGCCTCCTTATCCGAGAAAATGCGCCGGTCGTGGCGCCTTGTTCAGGCATTTTTCTCTGCCTCCCTCGAGAAAACCACGCTTTGCGTCGGGAAAAATCGCTCATTGCGAGCCAGATTCCAGGCACCTGCACGCGCGGGACAGTGGTTGCATCAGGTTGCGAGCCGGCAGACCTCTGGGGAGACGGATCACCGGGGAGCTTATGAAAAACTGCCGGACAGCGCGTGTGGATGACATTCGGCAAGATATCCCGCATGCCATAAGTATTTTGTTCTAATTATCACGCAATGTAATGAAAGGACGTCGATGCTGTGGCTAAATGTGTTTTTTCTCTGCCCGTGAACCGTACGGACCGTTTATGCCACAAATTCTGCAATTTATTATGGCTCTGGTGGTGATCATCGCCCTGGCGCTGCTGGTCAGCAACAATCGCAAGAAAATCCGCCTGCGCTATATCATCCAGCTGCTGGTGATCGAAGGCGCGCTGGCCTATTTCTTCCTGCACTCCGCCAGCGGGCTCAGCGTGATCAAACACGTCGCCGGCTTCTTCGACACCCTGCTCGCCTATGCTGCCCAAGGATCGGAGTTCGTGTTCGGCGGCATGAGCAAGGATGGCCTGGCGTTCATCTTCCTCGGCGTTTTGTGCCCTATCATCTTTATTTCCGCCCTGATCGGCATTTTGCAGCATTTCCGCATCCTGCCGCTGATCATCCGCCTGGTCGGCACCCTGCTGTCCAAGGTCAACGGTATGGGCAAGCTGGAATCGTTCAACGCCGTCAGCACGCTGGTGCTGGGGCAGTCAGAGAACTTTATCGCCTACAAGGGCATCATCGGCGATATCTCGCCGCGCCGCATGTACACCATGGCCGCGACCGCCATGTCGACGGTATCGCTCTCCATCGTCGGCGCCTACATGTCGATGATCGATGCGCAGTATGTGGTGGCGGCATTGATCCTTAATATGTTCAGCACCTTTATCATCCTGTCGATCATCAACCCGTATCAGGTCGAAGACGAACCGGAGCTGAAGCTGAACAAACTGCATGAAGATCAGAGCTTCTTCGAAATGTTGGGCGAGTACATTCTGGCCGGCTTCAAGATTGCGATGATCATCGCGGCGATGCTGATCGGCTTTATCGCGCTGATCTCCGCCGTCAATGCGCTGTTCTCCGCGGTGCTCGGTATCAGCTTCCAGCAGATCCTCGGTTATGTGTTCTATCCGCTGGCCTGGCTGATCGGCATCCCGGCGGAAGAGGCCCTGCAGGCGGGCAGCATCATGGCGACCAAACTGGTGGCCAACGAATTCGTGGCGATGATTGAGCTGAAGAAGATCGCGGCGGAGCTGTCGCCGCGCGGGCTGGGCATTCTGTCGGTGTTCCTGGTGTCGTTCGCCAACTTCGCCTCCATCGGCATCGTCGCCGGCGCCATCAAAGGACTGAACGAGCAACAAGGCAACGTGGTTTCCCGTTTTGGCCTGAAGCTGGTTTATGGCTCGACGCTGGTGAGCCTGCTGTCGGCGGCCATCGCCGGCCTGGTGCTGTAATCCTCATTCCCGGCCGCATGGCCGGGAGTTCGCTTTAAAACGCCACGCACACCGGCGCATCCACCCGCATCACCGAATCCTGCGCAAACTGCTGCTTATAGCCGCTGCGCAGCGCCTCGATATTCGCCTCGCTCTCTTTGCCCGGCGCATGGATCAGCAGCAGCGCCTTGCTGTTCTCGCGCGCCAGCTTGCCGTCGTGGCCCAGCCACTGCCCTTTGGCATCAAAGACCGTCAGCCCGTCTTTAAAACGTGGCGTCACCTGGCTGTCGACGAAGGTTTGCCACTCGGCGGCGGTGATCGCCGGCCCCGCCGGGCGATTCAGGCCGAAGTAGAGCGTTGTTTGCATCATCGGATCGCCGGTACGGCAAGCCGGGGCGGGTGACACAGCCTGGTGGCCTGGCGCCACGCAGCCGCTCAGCAGCAGGGCGGCCACCACGACGCCGGCGGCCAGTTTTGAGGAGTTTTTCATCTGCAGTCTCAGTTTCTCGGTTGAAGGATTCGCTGCAAAAAGCATAGTCAGCAATGGAAATCAGCGCGAAATTTCTAATGCTTTTATCAACAGCAAAATGTTAAAAAAGGCTGGTTATCGGCAATAAAAATGGAGTTTGGATTAGCTATATTAATCCGAAATGCCATCGGTGAAAAAAACTCAGTGGCGCGGGCTCTCGGCGGCGATTACCCTGCCGGCCATCATTCTGAGGCAAGTACGCTGTGAACCCCTTATGTTACTGAGCATCCTTTATATCATCGGCATCACCGCCGAAGCCATGACCGGCGCGCTGGCGGCCGGCCGCCGCCAAATGGACATGTTTGGCGTGATCATCATCGCTTCGGTCACCGCAATCGGCGGCGGGTCGGTGCGCGATATGCTGCTCGGGCATTTTCCATTGGGCTGGGTCAAACACCCGGAATACATCGTCATCGTCGCGATAGCGGCGATCGTCACCACCTGGGTGGCCCCGCTGATGCGCCATCTGCGCCGCCTGTTCCTCGTGCTCGACGCCGTCGGCCTGATCGTCTTCTCCATCATCGGCGCGCAGGTGGCGCTGGATATGGGGCACAGCGCCATTATCGCCGCCATCGCCGCGGTGATCACCGGCGTCTTCGGCGGGGTGCTGCGCGACATGTTCTGCAACCGCATCCCGCTGGTTTTCCAGAAAGAGATCTATGCCGGCATCTCCTTCAGCGCCGCCTGGCTGTATATCGGCCTGCAGCACCTCAGCCTGCCGCATAATCTGGTGGTGATCCTCACGTTGGTCGCCGGCCTGAGCGCGCGTCTGATCGCCCTGCGCTTCCGCCTCGGCCTGCCGGTGTTCAACTACCAGCATCCGGATCACTGATCTCGGGGCGGCAACGCGCCGCCGCCGAGGCCAAAACTGCAGAAATGTTGCCCTTCGACGCGCAAATTCGCTCATTCGCCGCTTTTTCCGCGCAAAGCGGCGGGCAAAATGCGAGCTAACGCTGCACCCGGCGCGTTAGCCGTGTATACTGTGCGGAGAAAATACACATCCGCTGTTATTGGCATATCAACCGTTATCAACGAACATCATCATGGCTCAAGGCACGCTTTATATTGTCTCTGCTCCCAGTGGCGCAGGTAAATCAAGTCTGATTCAGGCTTTGTTAAAGACGCAACCGCTGTACGACACGCAGGTTTCGGTTTCGCACACCACGCGCGACAGTCGCCCGGGTGAAAATCACGGCGAGCATTATTTCTTCGTCTCGAAAGACGAATTCCGCCGGATGATCGAGCAGGACGCGTTTCTTGAGCACGCCGAAGTGTTCGGCAACTATTACGGCACCTCGCGCGCCGCCATCGAACAAGTGTTGGCAACCGGCGTGGACGTGTTTCTGGATATCGACTGGCAGGGCGCGCAGCAAATCCGCGCCAAAATGCCGCAGGCGCGCAGCATCTTCATTCTGCCGCCGTCGAAGGAAGAACTGGGCCGCCGCCTGCGCGGGCGCGGTCAGGATTCCGACGAGGTGATCGCCAAGCGCATGGCTCAGGCCGTGGCGGAAATGACGCATTACGCGGAGTACGATTACCTGATCGTGAACGATGATTTCGATCTGGCGCTGTCCGATCTGAAGACCATCATTCGCGCCGAACGCCTGCGTTTGGGCCGCCAGTTGCTGCGGCATGACGCTTTAATCAGCAAACTATTGGCAGACTGAAGGCAGTTTCAGTATCATGCCCAGTCTTTTCGTCACCTGTGGAGTAGCACAAATATGGCACGCGTAACTGTTCAAGACGCTGTAGAGAAAATTGGTAACCGTTTTGACCTGGTGTTGGTCGCTGCTCGTCGGGCGCGTCAGATCCAGACCGGCGGCAAAGATGCACTGGTTCCGGAAGAGAACGACAAGTACACCGTTATTGCCCTGCGCGAAATCGAAGAAGGCCTGATCACCAGCCAGATCCTCGACGTGCGTGAGCGCCAGGAACAGCAAGAGCAGGAAGCCGCAGAGATTCAAGCGGTTACCGCGATTGCTGAAGGTCGTCGTTAATTAGACTGCGAGTCCGCCTTGTACCTGTTTGAAAGCCTGAATCTGCTGATTCAACGTTACCTGCCCGAGGAGCAGATTAAGCGCCTCAAACAGGCATACCTCGTCGCGCGCGACGCGCACGAGGGCCAGACACGTTCCAGCGGTGAGCCCTACATTACTCACCCGGTCGCCGTGGCCTGCATCCTGGCGGAAATGCGTCTCGATCACGAGACGCTGATGGCGGCATTGCTGCACGACGTCATCGAAGACACCCCAGCCACCTATCAAGATATGGAACAGCTGTTCGGCAAGAGCGTCGCCGAACTGGTTGAGGGCGTCTCCAAGCTCGACAAGCTGAAGTTCCAGGACAAGAAAGAAGCGCAGGCGGAAAACTTCCGCAAGATGATCATGGCGATGGTGCAGGATATCCGCGTCGTGCTGATCAAGCTGGCCGACCGTACGCACAACATGCGCACCCTCGGTTCGCTGCGCCCCGACAAACGCCGGCGCATCGCGCGTGAAACCCTGGAAATCTACAGCCCGCTCGCCCACCGTCTGGGTATTCATCACCTGAAGACCGAGCTGGAAGAGCTGGGCTTCGAGGCGCTGTACCCGAACCGTTATCGCGTGATCAAGGAAGTGGTGAAAGCCGCACGCGGCAACCGCAAAGAGATGATTCAAAAAATCCTCTCCGAGATCGAAGGGCGACTGACCGAAGCCGGCATCGCCTGCCGCGTCAGCGGGCGGGAAAAACACCTCTACTCCATCTACCTCAAGATGCACCTCAAAGAACAGCGTTTCCATTCCATCATGGATATCTACGCGTTCCGGGTGATCGTGAAAGAGGTCGATACCTGCTACCGCGTACTCGGCCAGGTGCACAGCCTGTACAAACCGCGCCCGGGGCGGGTGAAAGATTACATCGCCATTCCCAAGGCCAACGGCTATCAATCGCTGCATACCTCGCTGATCGGCCCACACGGCGTGCCGGTCGAAGTGCAGATCCGCACCGAAGACATGGATCAGATGGCTGAGATGGGGGTGGCCGCGCACTGGGCTTACAAGGAAAGAGAACAGGGCGAAACCGGTACTACGGCGCAGATCCGCGCCCAGCGCTGGATGCAAAGCCTGCTGGAGCTGCAGCAAAGCGCCGGCAGTTCGTTTGAATTTATCGAGAGCGTCAAATCCGATCTGTTCCCGGATGAGATTTACGTTTTCACCCCGGAAGGCCGCATCGTCGAGCTGCCCGCCGGCGCCACGCCGGTCGATTTCGCCTATGCGGTGCATACCGATATCGGCCATGCCTGCGTCGGCGCGCGCGTCGATCGTCAGCCGTACCCGCTGTCGCAGTCGCTGACCAGCGGCCAGACCGTCGAGATCATCACCGCACCGGGCGCACGGCCCAACGCCGCCTGGCTGAACTTCGTGGTCAGCTCGAAAGCGCGCGCCAAAATTCGCCAAATGCTCAAGAACCTCAAGCGCGACGACTCCGTTGGCCTCGGCCGCCGTCTGCTCAACCATGCGCTGGGCGGCAGCCGCAAGCTGGCCGAAATCCCGCAGGAAAACATTCAGCACGAGCTGGACCGCATGAAGCTGGCGACGCTGGACGATCTGCTGGCGGAAATCGGCCTCGGCAACGCCATGAGCGTGGTGGTGGCGAAGAATCTGCAGGGCGATCAATCCAGCCTGGGCACTTCATCCGGCGTACGTAACCTGGCCATCAAGGGCGCCGACGGCGTGTTGATCACCTTCGCCAAGTGCTGCCGTCCGATTCCGGGCGACCCGATTATCGCTCACGTCAGCCCGGGCAAAGGGCTGGTGATCCACCATGAATCCTGCCGCAATATTCGCGGCTATCAGAAAGAGCCTGAGAAGTTCATGGCGGTCGAGTGGGATAAAGAGACCGAGCAGGAGTTCATCGCCGAGATCAAGGTGGATATGTTCAACCACCAGGGCGCGCTGGCCAACCTGACGGCGGCGATCAACGCGGCCGAGTCCAATATTCAGAGCCTGAACACCGAAGAGAAAGACGGTCGGGTTTATAGCGCCTTTATCCGCTTGACCACCCGCGATCGCATCCATTTGGCAAACATTATGCGTAAAATCCGTATCATGCCGGATGTGATCAAAGTTAACCGCAACCGAAACTAGCGCTTATGAGTCCTGAACGCTATGCGCGGATTTGTGAAATGCTCGCGACCCGGCAGCCGGATTTGACGGTCTGCCTGGAGCAAGTGCACAAGCCGCATAACGTCTCCGCCATTATCCGCACCGCCGACGCCGTCGGCGTGCATCAGGTCCACGCCGTGTGGCCCACCACCCGCATGCGTACCCTGGTTTCCTCCGCCGCCGGCAGCAACAGCTGGGTCAGCGTTAAAACCCATCCCACCATCGGCGACGCGGTCGGTCACCTGAAAGCGCAGGGCATGCAAATTCTGGCCACCAACCTGTCTGCGCGCGCGGTCGATTTCCGCGAAGTGGACTACACTCGGCCAACCTGCGTGCTGCTCGGCCAGGAAAAAACCGGCATCACCGAAGAAGCGCTGGCGCTCGCCGACCAGGACATCGTCATTCCGATGATCGGCATGGTGCAATCGCTCAACGTCTCCGTGGCTTCGGCGCTGATCCTGTATGAAGCGCAGCGCCAGCGGCAGAATGCCGGCCTGTATCGCCGCGACAACAGCATGTTGGATGAAGAAGAGCAGCAGCGTCTGCTGTTCGAAGGCGGCTACCCGGTGCTGGCCAACGTGGCCAAGCGCAAAGGGCTGCCACGCCCGCAGATTGACGAGCAGGGCCAGGTGGTCGCCAGCGCCGAATGGTGGGCGGCCATGCAGGCGACGGTGCGCAAATGAAAGGCCGCCTGCTGGATGCTGTCCCACTCACCACGCTTTCCGGGGTTGGCGCCAGCCAGGCGGGCAAACTGGCCAAGCTTGGCCTCGAGACCATTCAGGATCTGCTGCTGCACCTGCCGCTGCGCTACGAAGACCGTACCCGCCTCTACCCGATCAACGATCTGCTGCCGGGCATCTACGCCACGGTAGAAGGGGAAGTGCTGCGCAGCGACATCAGCTTCGGCCGCCGTCGCATGCTGACCTGCCAGATCAGCGACGGTACCGGCATCCTCACCATGCGGTTCTTCAATTTCAACGCCGCAATGAAGAACAGCCTGGCCACCGGCCGCCGCGTGACCGCCTACGGCGAGATCAAACGCGGCAACCACGGCGCGGAGATCATTCATCCGGAATACCGTATTCAGGGCGAAGCCAGCGAGGTCGAGCTGCAGGAGTCGCTGACGCCGGTCTACCCCACCACCGAAGGGGTGCGGCAAGCCACGCTGCGCAAGCTGACCGATCAGGCGCTGGAGCTGCTGGATACCTGCGCCATCGCCGAACTGCTGCCGCCGGAGTTGAGCGGCGGCCTGATGAGCCTGCCGCAGGCGCTGCACACCCTGCATCGCCCGCCGCCGGACATCCAGCTGGCGGATTTGGAGCAGGGCAAACACCCGGCGCAAAAACGCCTGATCCTCGAAGAGCTGCTGGCGCATAACCTCAGCATGCTGGCGGTGCGCGCCGGCGCCCAGAGTTATCAGGCGCAGCCGCTGCTGCCGGACGATCGGCTGAAAAACCGTTTTCTCGCCCAGCTGCCGTTCTCGCCGACCGGCGCGCAGACACGCGTGGTGGCCGACATCGAAGCCGACATGCAAAAAGACTTCCCGATGATGCGGCTGGTGCAGGGCGACGTCGGTTCCGGCAAAACGCTGGTGGCGGCGCTGGCGGCGCTGCGCGCCATCGCGCATGGCAAGCAGGTGGCGCTGATGGCGCCGACCGAGCTACTGGCCGAGCAGCACGCCAACAACTTCCGCCAGTGGTTCGAGCCGCTGGGGCTGGAAGTCGGCTGGCTGGCGGGCAAACAGAAAGGCAAGGCGCGCATCGCGCAGCAGGAAGCCATCGCCAGCGGCCAGGTATCTATGGTGGTCGGCACCCACGCCATCTTCCAGGAGCAGGTGCAGTTCAACGGCCTGGCATTGGTGATTATCGATGAGCAGCACCGCTTCGGGGTACATCAGCGGCTGGCGCTGTGGGAGAAAGGCGAAGAGCAAGGCTTCCACGCCCATCAGTTGATCATGACCGCCACGCCGATCCCGCGCACGCTGGCAATGACCGCCTACGCCGATCTCGATACCTCAGTCATCGACGAGCTGCCGCCGGGCCGTACGCCGGTGACCACCGTGGCCATTCCCGATACCCGCCGCGCCGACATCATTCAACGGGTGAAAAGCGCCTGTCTGGAAGAGGGGCGACAGGCTTACTGGGTGTGCACGCTGATCGAAGAGTCCGAACTGCTGGAAGCGCAGGCGGCGGAAGCCACCTGGGAAGAATTGAAAACCGCGCTGCCGGAGCTGAAGGTGGCGCTGGTGCACGGTCGCATGAAAGCGCAGGAAAAGCAGGCTGTGATGCAGGCGTTTAAACAGGGCGAGCTGCAGCTGTTGGTCGCCACGACGGTGATCGAAGTCGGCGTCGACGTGCCGAACGCCAGCCTGATGATCATCGAAAACCCGGAGCGGCTGGGCCTGGCGCAGCTGCACCAGCTGCGCGGCCGCGTAGGACGCGGTGCCGTGGCCTCACACTGCGTGCTGCTGTACAAAACGCCGCTGAGCAAAACCGCGCAAACGCGCCTGCAGGTGCTGCGCGACAGCAACGATGGCTTCGTCATCGCGCAGCGCGATCTGGAGATCCGCGGCCCGGGCGAGCTGCTCGGCACCCGCCAGACCGGCAGCGCCGAATTCAAGGTGGCGGACCTGCTGCGCGATCAGGCGATGATCCCCGAAGTGCAACGCGTCGCTCGCCATCTCCATCAGCACTATCCGGAACACGCCCTGGCGCTGATTGAACGCTGGCTGCCGGAGAAGGCGCGCTACTCCAACGCATAAAAAAGGGCGCCTGCGGCGCCCTTTTCGTCATGACTCGCTATATCACCCCACCGCCGGGAACACCGGCAGCAGCAAATACAGCTTAATGACGATGGCGTTGGCGATATCGATAAAGAACGCCCCCACCATCGGCACCACCAGAAACGCCAGGTGCGACGGGCCGAAGCGATCGGTGATCGCCTGCATGTTGGCGATCGCCGTCGGCGTGGCGCCCATACCGAAGCCGCAGTGGCCAGCGGCCAGCACCGCCGCGTCGTAGTTCTTGCCCATCACCCGGTAGGTGACAAAGATCGCGTACAGCGCCATCACCAGCGTCTGCACCGCCAGGATCGCCAGCATCGGCAACGCCAGCGAAGCCAGCTCCCACAGGCGCAGGCTCATCAACGCCATCGCCAGGAACAGCGACAGGCTGACGTTACCCAGCACCGATACCGCCCGCTCGAACACGGTATAGAAACCGGTGAAGGCCAACGTATTGCTGAGGATCACCCCGACGAACAGCACGCAAACGAAGTTTGGCAGCTCAAACACCGTCCCGTTCAGCAGGCCGGCAATCAGCTGCCCCAGGCTCAGACAGATGGCGATCATGGCGATGGTTTCGATCATCACCAGCGAGGTGATCAGGCGGCCGCTTTCCGGCTTCTCGAAGCCGCTCGGCTGCACGCTGTCTTCCGGCGTGCCTTCCGGCGTAGAGGAGTGTTTGACCAGATAGCGCGCCACAGGGCCGCCGATCAGGCCGCCCAGCACCAGGCCGAAGGTGGCGCAGGCCATGGCGACTTCCGTCGCGTTTTCAAAGCCGTAGCGCTCGATGAACAGCTTGCTCCAGGCGGCCCCGGTACCGTGGCCGCCAGACAGAGTGATCGACCCGGCGATCAGGCCCATCAGCGGATCCAACCCCAACATTTTCGCCATGCCAATGCCGATGGCGTTCTGCACCAGCAGCAGCCCCAGCACCACGAACAGGAATACCATCAGTGCCTTGCCGCCGGCGCGCAACCGCGCCAGGTTGGCGTTCAGGCCGATGGTGGCGAAGAAGGCCAGCATCAGCGGATCCTTCAGCGACATGTCGAAGCTGATTTCCCAGTTGGCGAACTTTTTCAGGGCTAACAACAGGAGGGCCACCAGCAAACCGCCGGCGACGGGGGCAGGAATGGTATATTTTCGCAGCAGAGGAATGCTTCTGACGCACTTGCCCCCGAGGAGCAAAACCAGCGTCGCGGCGACTAACGTGCCATAAGTATCAAGATGAAACATCCAGGTACTCCATGTAAGGGAAAAGATCCAAATAAAAATAATAAGTTATAGAAAACCACTGAGTTTTTAAACTTGATGAGTGCAGGATTAGAAGTAAAAAACGCTGCTATGACAAGAAAAAATGAATGAAAATGCGACATAAACGAGAAAGTCGGCAACATAATATTTATGCGCAACCGTTTGCTTTTGCGGGGCGGGGCATTAAAATGCCTGCTTTGCCGTATCTGGAAACGCCACACCATGAGCATGTCATCCTCAGAGCTTGATGCCGCGCGTCAAGCCGCCTCTGAACCCCGCGCCAGTGAACTGATTTATCGTCTGGAAGATCGCCCGCCGCTGCCGCAAACGCTGTTTGCCGCCGGCCAGCATCTCCTGGCGATGTTCGTCGCGGTGATCACACCGGCCCTGCTGATCTGCCAGGCGCTGGGCCTGCCGGCACAGGATACCCAGCACATCATCAGCATGTCGCTGTTCGCCTCCGGTCTGGCTTCCATTCTGCAAATCAAAACCTGGGGGCCGGTGGGTTCCGGGCTGCTGTCGATTCAGGGCACCAGCTTCAACTTCGTTTCGCCGCTGATCATGGGCGGCCTGGCACTGAAAAACGGCGGCGCCGACGTGCCGACCATGATGGCCGCGCTGTTCGGCACCCTGATGGTCGCCTCCTGCACCGAAATTTTGCTGTCGCGCGTGCTGCATCTGGCGCGCCGCATCATCACCCCGCTGGTTTCCGGCATTGTGGTGATGATCATCGGCCTGTCGCTGATTCAGGTCGGTCTGACCTCTATCGGCGGCGGCTACGCCGCGATGAACGATCATAGCTTCGGCTCGCCGAAAAACCTCCTGCTGGCCGGCGCAGTGTTGGCGGTCATCATCCTGCTGAACCGCCAGCGCAACCCTTACCTGCGCGTCGCTTCGTTGGTGATCGCCATGGCGGTCGGCTATCTGTTGGCCTGGGCGATGGATATGCTGCCCGCCGACGCACCGGCGGCCCCCACGGCGGCGATCACCATCCCCACGCCGCTCTATTACGGCCTGGGCTTCGACTGGAACCTGCTGCTGCCGCTGATGCTGATCTTTATGGTCACGTCGCTGGAAACCATCGGCGACATCACCGCCACCTCCGACGTCTCCGAACAGCCGGTCAGCGGGCCGCTGTATATGAAGCGCCTGAAGGGCGGCGTGCTGGCCAACGGCCTGAACTCGATGCTGTCGGCGGTGTTCAACACCTTCCCCAACTCCTGCTTCGGCCAGAACAACGGCGTGATCCAGCTGACCGGCGTCGCCAGCCGCTACGTCGGCTTCGTGGTGGCGCTGATGCTGATCGCGCTGGGGCTGTTCCCGGCGGTGGCCGGCTTCGTGCAGCACATCCCCGAGCCGGTACTGGGCGGCGCGACCATCGTGATGTTCGGCACCATCGCCGCCTCCGGCGTGCGTATCGTGTCGCGCGAGCGTCTGAACCGCCGCGCCATCATGATCATGGCGCTGTCGCTGGCTGTCGGCATGGGCGTGTCCCAGCAGCCGCTGATCCTGCAGTTCGCGCCGGACTGGCTGAAAACCCTGCTCTCTTCCGGCATCGCCGCCGGCGGTATTACCGCCATCGTGCTGAACCTGGTGTTCCCGCAGGAACACGAGAAAAAGTAACCCCTCCATTGATGTTCAAGCGGCCGCTTGCGGCCGTTTTTTATTGTCTATCAGACCATTGCCCTTGAGATGCCCGGCCAATTGCGGCATAAACAGGGTATCTTTTTTGACCGATGCGGATGTAGACGATGAAATTTATCGGAAAGCTGTTGCTGACGTTGCTGCTGCTGATCGTGCTGGCGGTGGTGGTGCTGTACCTGGTCGGGCAAACCCGCTGGGCGGCAGGCCGCCTGAGCGCCTGGATCAGCGACAATAGCGAATACCGCCTGTCGATAGGAAAAATCACCCACTCGTGGAACCAACCGGACCAGATCGGTCTGGAAGACGTGCAGCTGGCGCGCAACGGCCAGCCGCAGGCGCTGGTCGCCAAACGCGTCGATCTCGGCCTCAGCCTGCGCCAAATCACCGAGCCGCGCTATTTCCACAGCGTCACGCTGCGCGACGGCACGCTGAACGTGCAGCCGCAGGCGGCGGCGCTGCCTGTACAGGCCGACGTGCTGCAGTTGAGCAACATGGCGCTGCAGTCCAACGATAACGAGTGGCAGCTCAATGCGCAGCAGGTCACGGCCGGCATCACGCCGTGGCGCCCGCTGGTCGGCCATCTGCTGGGGGACAACAACCAGTTTCAGTTCAGCGCCGGTTCGATGACGCTGAACGGCATTCCCACCTCGAAGGTGTTGGTGCAGGGGGAGCAAAAGCAGGGCCAGCTGCTGTTGAACAACTTCGGCGCCAATCTGGCGCAGGGCGACCTGACCGGCGTGGCCAGCCGCGCCGCCGACGGCAGTTGGCTGGTGGATCGCCTGCGGCTGAGCGGCGTGCGCCTGCAGACCCCGCTGACGCTGGCGGAATTCATGCAGCGCTTTACCACGCTGCCACCGGTCACCCTCAAGCGTTTCGATCTGATCGACGCACGCCTGGAAGGCAAGGCATGGGCGTTTAACGATCTCGATCTGTCGCTGCAAAACGTCAGCGTCGAAAAAGGCGACTGGCGCAGCGAAGACGGCTCGCTCAACGTCAACGCCGGCGACGTGATCAACGGCGGTTTCCACCTGATCGATCCGATCGCCACCCTGCGGCTCTCTTCCGCCGGCATCGCCATTCAGCAATTCACCACCCGCTGGGAAGGCGGGTTGCTGCGCACCTCCGGCAACTGGCTGCGCGCCGGCAAACGCCTGCAGCTGGATGAAGTGGCCATGGCGGCGCTGGAGTACACCCTGCCGATCGACTGGCGTGAGCTGTGGCTGAAACCGCTGCCGGACTGGTTGGCGGAGGTGTACGTCACCAAGCTGACCACCAACCGCAATCTGATCATCGATATCAACCCGGCATTTCCGTTCCAGATCACCGCGCTGGACGGCTACGGCAGCAATCTGCTGCTGGCGCGCGATCGCCAATGGGGCATCTGGTCCGGCTCGCTGAACCTGAACGGCAGCGAGGCCACCTTCAACAAAATCGACGTGCGGCGCCCTTCGCTGGCGCTGAACGCCGACGGCAACCAGATCAACGTCACCGAGCTCAGCGCCTTTATGCCCAATGGGTTGCTTGAGGCCAAAGCGACCGTCGATCAACTGCCGGGCAAACCGTTCCAGCTGACGCTGCACGGCCGTTCGGTACCGATCAATACCTTGCAGCAATGGGGATGGCAGCCTGTGCCGCTGACGGGCGACGGCAACCTTGAGCTGCAGTTGAAAGGGCTGTTGAACAGCGACGGGCCGTTCAAAGCCTCATTGAAGGGCAACCTGCAGGCCACCGCCGGCGACGGCCAAGCGGTGAACCAACTACTGCCGTAATGCACTGCGCGGCCCGCCCTCAGGGCAGGGCCGCCGACTTACTCTTCCAGCGCCTCAGAGCCGCCCTGATCCAGCGGCACATCCGGCTCGGCCGGCAACACCATGTAGGTGCCTTCGAACACTGCGCCCTTGTCCTCGTCGCCGAACAGATGCACTTCGGCGTGTACGCGCGCGCGGCGGCCGCGCGCCAGACGCGCCAAATCGCCGCTCAGCGAGCCGAGATCCGCCACTGCCCGCGGCCTGCCGGTGATCGGTTTGCTGTAACGAATGTGCGCGTCCGCCAGAATGATGGTGCCGCCGAGATGGCGCTCGCGCAACAGCAGCCAAATCAGCCCCCAGGCGGTCAACGTCGCCAGCGAGAACAGGCTGCCGGCGAACAGCGTGTGGTGCGGATTTTGGTTGCCGATCTCCGGCATGGTGGTGACAAAGCGCTGGCCGGTGTATTGGCTGATGCGCACGCCCATCTTTTCGCTCAGCGGGATATGTTCATACCAGGCCTGCTGCAATTGGCCGCACCAGTCGGGGCGATGCAGGATATCGTCGAGCGTCGCCACCGGTTTGATCATCAAAAAGTGACGGATCGGGGTGGTCTGCGGTGCGGTGATCTCGCCCTGATTAACGAAGCCCAGCTTGGCGAAGAAATCCACCGCGTCCTCGCGGGCGCTACACACGACCCGCTTCACGCCTTCCTGCCGCGCAACGGACTCCAGCGTCATCGCCACCAGCGTCCCCAGCCCTTTATCCTGCAGCGTCGGGTCTACCGCCAGAAAACGGATCGCCGCCTCGTTGTCGGCATTGATGTACAGCCGCCCGATGGCGACGATTTTACCGGCCTCGTCCACCACCATTTGGTGATGGGCCATGGCGTCATAGGCATCCTTTTCCGAACCCACCGGCTGGTGCAACGGCTTGCGCAGCATTTCCCAGCGAAACTGGTAATATTCCTTCAGTTCTTGCTCTGTTACGGGTACTCGTAGGTGATACATAGACGCCTGTTCTCCGAATGCTTAGACCTGTAGCCAGAATGTCACCGGACCATCGTTGACCAGCGCCACCTGCATGTCGGCGGCGAACTCGCCGGTCTGGGTCTCTACGCCGCGTTCGCGGCATTGGCCAACAAAATATTGATACAACCGATCGGCTTCCTGCGGCGCGGCGCCGCGCGAGAAGCTGGGCCGCATGCCCTTCTGGGTGTCCGCCGCCAGGGTGAACTGCGAAACGACCAGCACGCTGCCCCCGGCCTGCTGGACGTTGAGATTCATCTTGTCGTTCTCGTCGCCGAAAATGCGGTATCCCAACACGCGTTCGCACAGGCGCTGCGCTTTTTGCTCGTTATCGCCCTGCTCCACGCCCAATAACACTAACAAACCGGGGCCAATCTTGCCTACCGTCTCGCCACCCACCGTGACGCTGGCGTTTAACACCCGTTGAATCAACGCAATCATTCCTGCTGCCCTTCTGGTTTTTGTTCCTGTTGCTCCGCCTTCTGCCGGCGGTAGTCGCGGTATTCACCGATGGTCACGGTGATTTCCGCGCCGAGTAACACGATACACCAGCTCCAATAGACCCACAGGAATAAAATCGGGATCACCGCCAGCACGCCGTAAATCAGCTGATAGGAGGGGAACATGGTGACGTACAGCGCAAATCCCTTCTTGCCCAGCTCGAACAGCAATCCAGCCACCACCGCGCCAATCAGCGCGTCTTTGGGCGGCACGCGCACCGTCGGCACGATGCAATACAGCAGCCAGAAGGAGATGCACGACAAAATCAGCGGGAAGATGCGCAGTACCTGATCCACCAGGCCATTGACGCCGGTCTGCGCCAACCAGTTGAGCGACAGCAAGTAAGAGCTGATGGCCATACTGGCGCCCACCAGCAGCGGCCCCAGCGTCAGCACCATCCAGTACACGGCGAAGGAGAAGACGATCGGCCGCTTGTTCTTGCTGCGCCAGATGGTGTTCAGCACGCTGTCCACCGAGGAAATCAGCAACAGCGCGGTGACGATCAGCCCGCAGGTGCCGACAGCGGTCATCTTGTTGGAATTGGCGACGAACTGTTCCAGGTAGTTTTGGATCACGTTGCCGGCGGCAGGCACGAAATTGGAAAAGATAAAGCTCTTCAGCTGCTCGCTGATGTCGGAAAACATCGGGAAAGCCGCGAACAGGGCGAACACCACGGTGACTAGCGGCACCAGCGACAGCAGGGAAACATAGGCGAGATGGCCCGCCAACATCGTCAGGCCATCGTGGTCGATGCGCTGGTACAGCAGCCGTCCGAAGGTGACGCCAGGCTTAATTGCAGAGGGCAGCTTCTTGCGGCGGAAAAACGACATGGTCACTCCTTGATGTCCGTTGATACGCCTTAAGCTTAACGCGCTCTGCGCTCATTGAGCAAAATAGGCCGGCACCACGTCGCGATCGGTGACGTGCACCGTCTTGATCCCCAGCGCCTGCGCGGCGAGGACGTTCGCCGGGTGATCGTCGAAAAACACCGCGTCGGCGGCAGCGGTGTTTTCCGCAGCCAGCACATGCTGGTAGATGTTGGCTTCCGGTTTGCGCATGCCGAGATCTTGCGACAAATAGAGATGATCGGCGGCGGCGGCCACTTCAGGGTAGTGCTGCGGCCAATAGTTGCAATGCAGGCGGTTGGTGTTCGACAGCACCACCACCCGGTGGCCTTCGTTGCGCAGACGCTGCATGATGTCGATCACCTCCGGACGCAGCGCGACGAATACCGCCTGCCAACCGGTGGCGAACTGTTCAAAGCTGAGCGCGATGCCCATTTCATCGCACAGCTTGCCGGCGAAGTCTTCGTCGCTGATTTCACCGCGCTCATGCTGCTGGAACACCTCACCCATGGCGAAACGATCGGACAGCACCGCCAACGGCGTGCCGCTCAAATTGCTCCACACACCCAGCACACGCTTGAAATCGATATCGACGATCACATTACCTAAATCAAAGATATACAGCATAGTCCTCTCCTATGGGCCGGTGAGATTTCACTGTAGCGGGAAAAGGAACAGCTGAACAGGGAACGAACGGAAAAGCGCATAGCGCGCCGCACAAACGGGGAACAACAGAGGAAAAAACTCAGGGCGCGAGAACCGCGCCCTAAGCATAGGACACTCAATCAGCGATTAAGCGTCTTTAGGACCGCGGCTGGCGCGCTTACGATCGTTTTCCGTCAGGTGACGCTTACGGATACGGATCGAGGTTGGCGTCACTTCTACCAGTTCGTCGTCATCGATGAACTCCAGAGCTTGCTCCAGGGTCATTTTGATGGCCGGAACCAGGGTAGTCGCTTCGTCAGTACCGGAAGCACGCATGTTGGTCAGCTTCTTACCGGTCAGGCAGTTTACGGTCAGGTCGTTAGAGCGTGAGTGAATACCGATGATCTGGCCTTCATACACTTCCGCACCGTGGCCCAGGAACAGCTTGCCGCGATCCTGCAGGCCGAACAGCGCGAACGCGACCGCTTTGCCCTGGCCGTTGGAGATCAGCACGCCGTTCTGACGCTGGCCCACTTCGCCCGGACGCACATCGTCGTAGTGGCTGAAAGTGGAGTACAGCAGACCGGTGCCCGAAGTCATTGTCATGAATTCGTTACGGAAGCCGATCAGACCGCGGCTTGGTATCACGTAGTCGAGACGCACGCGGCCCTTACCGTCCGGATCCATGTTTTTCAGGTCAGCTTTACGCTCACCCATCGCCTGCATCACGGAACCCTGATGCTGCTCTTCAATATCCAGCGTTACGTTCTCGAATGGCTCCTGCTTGCGGCCATCGATTTCACGGAAGATAACTTTCGGACGGGAAACCGCCAGCTCGAAACCTTCGCGACGCATGTTTTCGATCAGCACCGACAGGTGCAGTTCGCCACGGCCGGAGACGCGGAAGGCGTCCGCATCGTCGGTTTCTTCAACGCGCAGCGCTACGTTGTGCACCAGCTCTTTGTTCAGACGGTCAAGGATCTGACGCGACGTCACGTACTTACCTTCTTTACCGCAGAACGGCGAGGTGTTGACGTTGAAGAACATGGTTACGGTCGGTTCGTCGACGGACAGCGCCGGCAGCGCTTCTACGGCGTTGGTGTCGCAGATGGTGTCGGAGATGTTCAGCTCGCCCAGGCCGGTGATGGCGATGATGTCGCCCGCTTCCGCCAGGGTGCTGTCGATACGCTCCAGACCCAGGTGACCCAGCACTTTACCCACTTTACCGTTGCGAGTTTTACCTTCGCTGTCGATGATGGTGACCTGCTGGTTCGGCTTCACTTTACCGCGCTTGATGCGGCCGATGCCGATAACACCCAGGTAGTTGTTGTAGTCCAACTGGGAGATCTGCATCTGGAATGGCGCTTCCAGCTCAACCTGCGGCGCAGACACGTGGTCGACGATCGCCTGATACAGCGGGGTCATGTCTTCCGCCATGTCGGTGTGATCGACGCCGGCGATACCGTTCAGCGCAGAAGCGTAGATGATCGGGAAGTCGAGCTGCTCGTCGGTCGCGTCGAGGTTCACGAACAGGTCGAACACCTGATCCACAACCCAGTCAGGGCGCGCGCCAGGGCGGTCAACCTTGTTGATGACCACGATCGGCTTCAGACCGTTGGCGAAGGCCTTTTTGGTCACGAAGCGGGTTTGCGGCATAGGGCCATCCATTGCATCCACAACCAGCAGCACCGAGTCAACCATCGACATCACGCGCTCTACCTCGCCGCCGAAGTCGGCGTGTCCTGGGGTATCCACGATGTTGATACGGTAACCGTTCCAATTAATGGCGGTGTTTTTTGCGAGGATGGTAATCCCACGCTCTTTCTCCAAATCGTTGGAGTCCATTACGCGTTCGGTGGCTTCCGCACGCTCTCCGAAAGTACCGGATTGTTGCAGCAGCTTATCAACCAGGGTGGTTTTACCATGGTCAACGTGGGCAATAATGGCGATGTTACGCAAATTTTCGATCACAGCTTTGCCTCGGGCATTAGAAATAGCGCGCTATTGTACACGTATTAAGCGAGGGACTAAACAAGATCACAACCATCTCTTATAAACAACCGCGTACCGGTCAGTTTGTGATCCCTTTCACGGTGCAAAAAGCCGCAATCGTTGCACTTTTGCACCATTTCAGTGCCCACGCTCACCCCATTTGCACCATTTTGGTGCGATTTATCGCTAATGGTGCATACTGTGGTTGGGTAAAACCCGCGCAGAAAGGCGATGAACGCCTTTTTAAAAAGTTGGCACGCTTTTCGCTTTAGTCTTTTTAAGGCGAAAAAAAGCCAGTTCCACAGATTCGTTCCACGACGACGACAATGATAAACCGGGAGAGTTAAGTATGTCCGCTGAACACGTTTTGACGATGCTGAATGAGCATGAAGTGAAATTCGTAGACCTGCGTTTCACTGACACCAAGGGTAAGGAACAGCACGTGACTATCCCGGCTCACCAGGTAAACGCCGACTTCTTCGAAGAAGGTAAAATGTTTGACGGCTCCTCTATCGGTGGTTGGAAGGGCATCAACGAATCTGACATGGTGCTGATGCCGGACGCCAGCACGGCGGTTCTGGATCCGTTCTTCGAAGAACCTACGCTGATCATTCGCTGCGACATTCTCGAGCCGGGCACCATGCAAGGCTACGATCGCGACCCGCGCTCCATCTCCAAACGCGCCGAAGACTTTCTGCGCTCCTCCGGCATCGCGGATACCGTGCTGTTCGGACCAGAGCCTGAGTTCTTCCTGTTCGACGACATCCGCTTCGGCAGCAGCATCCGCGGTTCCCACGTGGCTATCGACGACATCGAAGGCGCCTGGAACTCCGGCACCCAATACGACGGCGGCAACAAAGGCCACCGTCCAGCGGTGAAAGGCGGTTACTTCCCGGTTCCACCGGTCGACTCTTCGCAGGATCTGCGTTCCACCATGTGTCTGACCATGGAAGAGATGGGCCTGGTGGTTGAAGCTCCCCACCACGAAGTGGCAACCGCCGGTCAGAACGAAGTGGCAACCCGCTTCAACACCATGACCAAGAAAGCTGACGAAATTCAGATCTATAAATACGTGGTGCATAACGTGGCGCACGCCTTCGGTAAAACCGCAACCTTCATGCCGAAGCCTATGTTCGGCGACAACGGTTCCGGCATGCACTGCCACATGTCGCTGTCCAAGAACGGCACCAACCTGTTCGCCGGCGACAAATACGGCGGCCTGTCTGAAACCGCGCTGTTCTACATCGGCGGCATCATCAAGCACGCCAAGGCGATCAACGCGCTGGCCAACCCGACCACCAACTCGTACAAGCGTCTGGTACCAGGCTACGAAGCGCCGGTGATGCTGGCCTACTCCGCCCGTAACCGCTCCGCGTCCATCCGTATCCCGGTGGTCTCCAGCCCGAAAGCGCGCCGCATCGAAGCCCGCTTCCCGGATCCGGCGGCTAACCCATACCTGTGCTTCGCCGCGCTGCTGATGGCCGGCCTGGACGGCATCATCAACAAGATCCACCCTGGCGACGCCATGGACAAAAACCTGTACGACCTGCCGCCGGAAGAAGAAGCCGAGATCCCAAAAGTGGCCGGCTCGCTGGACGAAGCGATGGCCGCACTGAACGAAGACCGCGAGTTCCTGACCCGTGGCGGCGTGTTCACCGACGATGCGATCGATGCCTACATCGAACTGCGTAAAGAAGAGATGGACCGCGTTCGCATGACGCCACACCCGGTTGAGTTCGAACTGTACTACAGCGTCTAAGCCCTACCCGCGCCGTCTGCACAGGCGGACGGCGCCCACATTTTTGTTATCGCTTTTTTGTTGCCGTGGAAACTTTCAGCCCATCTTCGGATGGGTTTTTTTCTCCACCGTATTTTCTGCAAAACTATTCCATACCGCGCCGATCCCGGATGGAGTAGGATAGATGCACTAAAAAGGTGCAGGAGTCTGCTGTATGGCAACTGGCAAGCTGCCCGATGCTGGGCAGATCCTCAATTCACTCATCAACAGCATCCTGCTGTTGGATGACTCACTGGCGGTTCACTACGCCAACCCGGCGGCACAGCAGCTGCTGGCGCAAAGCTCCCGCAAGCTGTTCGGCACGCCGCTGCCCGATTTGCTCGGTTATTTTTCGCTGAACGTCTCTTTGATGCGTGAAAGCCTGCGCGCCGGTCAGGGCTTCACCGACAACGAAGTCACCCTGGTGGTCGACGGCCGTGCGCACATCCTTTCCCTGACCGCTCAGGCGCTGCCGGAAGGCTATATCCTGGTCGAGCTGGCGCCGATGGACAATCAGCGCCGCCTGAGCCAGGAACAGCTGCAGCATGCCCAACAGGTGGCGGCCCGCGATCTGGTGCGCGGTTTGGCGCACGAGATTAAAAATCCGCTGGGTGGCCTGCGCGGTGCGGCGCAGCTGCTGGCCAAGGCGCTGCCCGATCCGGCGCTGACCGAATACACCAAGGTGATCATTGAGCAGGCCGATCGGCTGCGCAATCTGGTGGATCGCCTGCTCGGCCCACAGCGGCCCGGCCAGCACATCACCCAGAGCATTCATCAGGTCGCGGAGCGCGTCTGCCAGCTGGTGTCGCTGGAAATGCCGGATAACGTCACGCTGGTGCGCGACTACGATCCGAGCCTGCCGGAAATGGCCCACGACCCGGATCAGATTGAACAGGTGCTGCTGAACATCACCCGCAACGCGCTGCAGGCGCTGGGCGAGGCAGGCGGTACCATCACGCTGCGCACCCGCACCGCGTTTCAGATTACGTTGCACGGCACCCGCTACCGCCTGGCGGCGCGCATCGACGTCGAAGACGACGGCCCCGGCGTACCGGCGCAGCTGCAGGACACGCTGTTCTACCCGATGGTCAGCGGCCGTGAAGGCGGTACCGGCCTGGGCTTATCCATCGCCCGCAATCTTATCGATCAGCATTGCGGAAAAATTGAATTCAACAGTTGGCCAGGTCATACCGAATTCTCGGTCTACCTGCCCATTCGTCAGTGAGGTTTGCTATGCAACGAGGGATAGTCTGGATCGTCGATGACGATAGCTCCATCCGCTGGGTGCTCGAGCGCGCGCTCACCGGCGCGGGCCTGAGCTGCGCCACCTTCGAAGGCGGCAATGACGTGCTGGAAGCCTTGGCCACGCAAACCCCCGACGTGCTGCTGTCCGATATCCGCATGCCGGGTATAGACGGCCTGGCGCTGCTCAAGCAGATCAAACAGCGCCACCCGATGCTGCCAGTGATCATCATGACCGCGCATTCGGATTTGGACGCCGCCGTCAGCGCCTATCAGCAAGGGGCCTTCGACTACCTGCCGAAGCCGTTCGACATCGACGAAGCGGTGGCGCTGGTCGATCGCGCCATCAGCCATTATCAGGAGCAACAGCAGCCGGTGCGCAGCCAGCCGGCCAGCGATCCGGCGGCGGACATCATCGGCGAAGCGCCGGCGATGCAGGACGTATTTCGCATCATCGGCCGGCTGTCGCGTTCGTCGATCAGCGTGTTGATCAACGGCGAATCCGGCACCGGCAAGGAGCTGGTGGCGCATGCGCTGCACCGCCACAGCCCGCGCGCCAAGTCGCCGTTCATCGCCCTGAACATGGCCGCCATCCCCAAGGATCTGATCGAGTCCGAGCTGTTCGGCCACGAGAAAGGCGCCTTCACCGGCGCGAACCAAATCCGTCAGGGCCGCTTTGAACAGGCCGACGGCGGCACGCTGTTCCTCGACGAGATCGGCGATATGCCGCTCGACGTGCAAACGCGCCTGCTGCGGGTGCTGGCGGACGGCCAGTTCTACCGGGTCGGCGGCTATGCGCCGGTGAAGGTCGACGTGCGCATCATCGCCGCCACGCACCAGAACCTGGAGCTGCGTGTACAGGAAGGCAAGTTCCGCGAGGATCTGTTCCACCGCCTGAACGTGATCCGCGTACACCTGCCGCCGCTGCGCGAGCGCCGGGAAGACATCCCGCGGCTGGCGCGCCACTTCCTGCAGATCGCCGCCAAAGAGTTGGGTGTCGAGGCCAAGAACCTGCACCCGGAAACCGAAACCGCACTGACCCGCCTGCCCTGGCCGGGCAACGTGCGTCAGTTGGAGAACACCTGCCGCTGGCTGACGGTGATGGCCGCCGGGCAGGAAGTGCTGATCCAGGATCTGCCGGGTGAACTGTTCGAAACCGCCGCGCCGGAAAGCCCCAGCCACAGTCTGCCGGACAGCTGGGCCACGCTGCTGGCGCAGTGGGCCGATCGCGCGCTGCGTTCCGGTCATCAAAACCTGCTGTCGGAAGCGCAGCCGGAAATGGAGCGCACGCTGCTCACCACCGCCCTGCGCCACACCCAGGGACACAAACAGGAAGCCGCGCGCCTGCTGGGCTGGGGGCGCAATACCCTGACCCGCAAGCTCAAAGAGCTGGGCATGGAATAGGAACGTGGGTGGATGATGAAAAACGCAGTCCGGCGCACAAAAAAACGCCAACCTCAGGCTTTACAGCCGGTGCAGGCGCAGTATGATCGTGTCGCACACTCTGGAGGTTGACGATGCTGGACTCATTCATCGTGTTCATTTCTCAGGGCGCGGAGCTGGGCTCCGCTGCCAGCCACACCCCGCAAGCGGCAGTTGCCGCGGTGTTGTGCGCCGCGCTGATTAACTTCTTCAGTTAAAAAACAGCCGCATCAGCGGCTGTTTTTTCATCCTCAGATCACTCGAGAGAACTGCTGACTGCGCGCCTGTTGCCGCAGATAACGATCGAAGCACATACAGATATTGCGGATCAGCAAGCGCCCGCGCGGCGTGACGCGGATGCCCTGCTCGTCGCGCTCCACCAGACCATCGCGTTCAAACGGCGCCAGCAGCTGCAGGTCTTCGGCGAAGTAAGCGGTGAAGTCGATGCCGTATTGCCGTTCGAGCGGCTGATACGCCAACCGGAAGTTGCAGATCAGGGTTTTGATCAGATCGCGCCGCAGGCAATCGTCGTCCGTCAGCGCCAGCCCGCGCCACAGCGCGTTGCCCTGCGCCTGCACGCTGTCATAGTAATGCTTCAGCTCTTTCTGGTTCTGCGCATAGCTGTCGCCGAGCATGCTGATGGCCGACACGCCCAGCCCCAGCAGATCGCTGTCGCCCTGGGTGGTGTAGCCCTGGAAATTGCGGTGCAGCTTGCCTTCGCGTTGGGCGATTGCCAGCTCGTCGTCCGGGCGCGCAAAGTGATCCATGCCGATGAACTGATAGCCGGCGTCGGTCAGGAAAGCGATGCTCTGCTGCAGGATATCCAGCTTCTGCTGCGCGCCCGGCAGATCGGCGTCTTTGATTTTGCGCTGGGCGGCGAACAAATTCGGCATATGCGCGTAGTTGAACACGCTGAGGCGATCGGGATTCAGCTCAGCCACCCGCTGCAGCGTGAAAGCGAAGCTTTCCGGCGTCTGTTTCGGCAGGCCGTAGATCAGATCGATATTGGTTGAGCGGAAGCCCAGCGCTTTGGCCCGCTCAATCAGGGCGAAGATAAAGGCTTCGTCCTGCTCGCGATTGACCAGCTGCTGCACCTGCTTGTTGAAATCCTGCACCCCCATGCTCAGACGGTTAAAGCCTTCTGCGCGTAAATGATCGAGCACATCCAGCTCTATCTCGCGCGGATCGACCTCGATCGACATCTCCGCATCGGGCAGGAAATCAAAGTGTTCGCGCAGCAACGCCACCAGCCGGCTGATTTGCGCTTTATCCAGGTAGGTCGGCGTACCGCCGCCCCAGTGCATCTGGCCGACTTTACGGCCGGCGAACAGCGGCGCACGGCTGGCGATCTCTTGCGCCAAAACGTTCAGGTATTCGTCGGCCTTGTGCGTCTGGCGCGTCACCAGTTTGTTGCAGCCGCAGAAGTAGCACAGCTTATGGCAGAAAGGGATATGCACGTACAGCGACAGCGGCCGCTCAGGGTAACGCGCAGCGGCGCGTTGAAACGCCGCTTCGTCGTAGCTCTGGTTAAACTCCAGCGCCGTGGGGTATGAGGTATAACGCGGCCCTGAATAGTTATATTTTTGGATCAGGGCCAAATCCCAGACAATCGTCTGCTCTGACATGCTCACTCCTTCCGATATCTTTTTCTACCGGGCCGGGAGAGAGGCGGTTGTCTGCGCTGTCTGGCCACGGAAGCGCTGCGAAAACGCGCTTTGCGCTTAGACAGCCGCCATAGTTTACCGAATAACCACAGCAGATAACACATCAAGAGTAGGGCTATTGTCGGGATTAGCCACATGGCGCGTTAAAAGGCGTCTTTCGGATTGCCGCCTTTCAGCAGCTTCAGAATATCTTCCTGCTTCTCTTCTTCTTCTTCGTCGTCGTCTTCGCCCAGTTCGATGCCCAACACGTCCATCAGCACATCGATGCGATCCAACGTTTTGTCGACATAGGCCTGCTCTTCCGTATTCAGCGTTTCGCCGTCGTCGATACGATCCAGCAGCGCATTCAGACGCTCGTCATTTTCCAGCTTCGCCAATTCTTCTTCCGGCGACAGGCGCGGTTTCGCTTCGGCCTTCGGTTTCGGCTGCGGTTTAGCCTTCACTTTGGTCTCGTCGACCACCAGCGCAACCGGCACTTTACTGCCGATACGCGGATCTTTGGCTGCCGCCGCCGATTTGTTTTTCTGGCTGCCGGACTCGACCTGGGTGCGCGAACCGGAAGCGAGGCCGCGGCGCTTTTTCAGGCGTTTGCGCTCGCGCGCTTCCTGATCGAGCTCCATACGGCTTTTCTTTTTCGTTTTTGACTTCGCCGCGCTGCCGCGAGGTGCTTTTGATGGCTGGTTCATAGCGTGTGCTCTTAGGTATGTAGATTCAGTATAGAATTGCGGCGGAATCTAGCAGAAAGCGGACAAAGAAAAAAGGCGGCAGGTTAAACCTGCCGCCTATTTCGCACCTTCTCGCGAAGGGTATTCCTGTTACGCGCTCCTTGCGTACATGCAACATCCCGGTTTTTCCCTCTGCTATAACCGCATTCCCTGCCACTACGTCCTTCATCCTGAAAGAAAAATCGTCCATGGCGCAATCCATTCGCATCCGCTCTTCCCGAGCGCGCTTCCTGCGGGCATCCAAATTGCCGATACTTCACCATCCGATGTGCCTGCCGCCTATTCCGGTGCGAAAGGGTCACTTCCTTTTGCGTTCATCCTGGCACTCATTGCACGCCCTGTGCGTTCCCTGAGATTTGTCATCCTTCCCGGATGTTCCCTAATCCTGCGCAACCCTGCGTTAACGACTACTTTACGTTATTGTTGCGAAGGCTCAAGGCACCTGACGCCGATTTGGACAACATTTCCCTACAACGAAAAAACAACATGTTGTTTTTAAAATAAAAAAATAAATATTACTTTCGAATAAAGCGACATTACCCGCGATTCGAATGGCAAATGTCTCACAATGCACGCGCGGCATAACTGCCGTTTTATCGCGTCCCGCCGGTTAAAAACCGAGAAACACGCCATTTTTACCGCTGATGCAGTTATAATCGCCAACCAGTTAGCCATCCTCACGGAGACGAAAAATTTTGACCAGCAAGAATTACAACTATCATGTGACCCATTTCGTCACCAGCGCACCCGATATTCGCCATCTGCCGGGGGATGCAGGAATTGAAGTCGCCTTTGCCGGCCGTTCCAACGCCGGGAAATCCAGCGCGCTGAACACCCTGACCAACCAAAAAAGCCTGGCGCGCACCAGTAAGACACCGGGGCGCACCCAGCTGATCAACCTGTTCGAAGTGGAAGACGGCATCCGCCTGGTCGACCTGCCGGGTTACGGCTACGCCGAAGTGCCGGAAGAGATGAAGCGCAAATGGCAGCGCGCGCTGGGCGAATACCTGCAGATGCGCAACAGCCTGAAAGGCCTGGTGGTGCTGATGGATATCCGCCATCCGCTGAAAGATCTCGACCAGCAGATGATCCAGTGGGCAGTCGACGTCGGCACGCCGGTCCTGTTATTGCTGACCAAGGCCGACAAGCTGGCCTCCGGCGCACGCAAGGCGCAGCTCAATATGGTGCGTGAAGCGGTGCTGCCGTTTATGGGGGATATCCAGGTTGAAGCCTTCTCGTCGCTGAAGAAGATCGGCGTCGACAAGCTGCGCCAGAAGCTGGATACCTGGTTTAACGAGATCCCACCGGAAGTGCTGCCGGAAGACGAAACCGGCGAATAAGCCCAGGCTGAACGCCGGAGCCGATGCCTCACCGCATCGGCTTTTTTATGCCCGCAGTTCAGCCAAAGGCGGGATTTTTTGTTATCTAATTACAGTTTTGAAATAAAGCCATCATAAAAACTTATCGCCAAGGCGGGGCTTATCTCGCCGGATTACGGCGTTGAGGGAGAGGAAGTGGGAACGGGAAGTGGCGCGGAGCGAGAGGAAAAACGTATGGTTTGCTGCTGTTTTTACAATAAAAAACGCCCCAGTCAATACTGACTGGGGCGGCTAAATATTCAGCCAAATCCGATTACGTGAAGTAAAAGGTCTGAAAGATAGAACATCTTACCTCTGTACCCTACGCCTGTAACTCTACATCATTTTTTCGCAGGGCAAAAGAATTTTTTGTAGTTTACTTACACAATTTGCGGCGCAAGAACGGCGAAGTTGGGGAAACTATCGCCGCATCTTGTAGCTTAATTACGAAAAGTGCTTAGGTTCTCGCCAGTTAGCGCATCCGGCGATAAAGAGGCGATCAATGCGCCTCATCCCAGTTCATGCCGACACCCACATCGACCTTCAGCGGCACCGCCAGCGTCATGCTGCCCTCCATCAATTGCCGGATACGTTGGCTGGCTTCTTCGATCACCGACTCATGCACCTCAAACACCAATTCATCGTGCACCTGCATGATCGCGCGCACCAACGGCGTCTCCTGCCCTTGCAACCAGGCGTCGACCTCGATCATCGCACGCTTGATAATATCGGCCGCCGTGCCCTGCATCGGGGCGTTGATGGCGGCACGCTCGGCCGCCTTACGGCGCATGGCGTTGCTGGAGCGGACGTCCGGCAGGTACAGGCGGCGCCCATCCAGCGTGCTGACATAGCCCTGTTCGGAAGCCTGCTGGCGGGTACGCTCCATGTAGTCCAGCACGCCCGGGTAACGCTCGAAGTACAGATCCATATAGCGCTGGGCTTCCCCACGCGGGATCCCCAGCTGACGCGCCAGGCCAAAGGCGCTCATGCCGTAAATCAGACCGAAATTAATCGCCTTGGCGCTGCGGCGCTGTTCGCCGGTCACTTTATCCAACGGCACGCCGAAGACTTCCGACGCCGTGGCGCGGTGAATGTCTTTCCCTTCGGCGAAGGCCTTCAGCAGCCCTTCATCCTGTGACAGATGCGCCATGATGCGCAGCTCGATCTGCGAGTAGTCGGCCGCGACGATGCGGTAACCTTCCGGTGCGATAAAAGCCTGGCGGATGCGCCGCCCTTCTTCGTTGCGCACCGGGATGTTCTGCAGGTTCGGATCGCTCGAGGAGAGGCGACCGGTCGCAGTCACCGCCTGATGGTACGAAGTATGCACCCGGCCGCTGACCGGATTGATCATCAGCGGCAACTTGTCGGTATAGGTGGTCTTCAGCTTCGCCAGGCCGCGGTATTCCAGGATCACCTTCGGCAGCGGGTAGTCGAGCGCCAGCTCGGCCAGCACCTCTTCGTTAGTGGACGGCGCCCCGCCCGGGGTTTTCTTCAGCACCGGCAGCTTTTGTTTTTCGTACAAGATAGCCTGCAGCTGCTTGGTCGACGCCAGGTTGAACGGCTCTTCCGCCAGCTCATGGGCCTGCACCTCCAGTTCCGCCAAACGCTTGGCCAGCTCCTGAGAGTGGGCCGACAAAATGGCCGGATCGATCAGCACCCCGGTACGCTCGATATGCGAGAGCACCGGCAGCAGCGGCATTTCAATCTCGTTGAACACCGTCAGCAGCTCTGCGCTCTGTTTCAGCTGCGGCCACATCGCCAGGTGCAGCTGCAGCGTGACATCCGCGTCTTCGGCGGCGTAAGGCGCCGCCTGCTCCAGCGCGATCTGGTTGAACGTCAGCTGGTTTTTACCCTTGCCGGCGATCTCTTCGAAGGTGATGGTTTTGTGGCCCAGATAACGATCGGCCAGGCTGTCCATATCATGACGGCCACCGACGCTGTCCAGCACATAGGACTCCAACATGGTGTCATAGGCGATGCCGCGCATCTCGATGCCGTAGCGCGCCAGCAGGCTCATGTCGAACTTCAGGTTTTGCCCGACCTTGAGCGCCTTCTCGTCCTCCAGCAGCGGCTTGAGCGCTTCCAGCACGTAGGTGCGATCCAGCTGTGGCGGTGCATCCAGATAATCGTGTGCCACCGGCAAATAAGCCGCTTCACCCGGCGCGATCGCGAAGGACAGGCCAATCAGATTGGCGGTCAGCGTATCCAGGCCATCGGTTTCGGTATCGAAGGCAAATACGTCGGCCTTTTTCAGCCGCGCCAGCCAGTCGGTGAAGGCCGCTTCATCCAGGATAGTGACATAACCGTCCTGGGACAGCTTGGCCTCCGCCAGCGCCTTAGGCGCTTGTTCAGCGACGGCCGGTTTGGCGGCGCCGGCAGCTTTCGCACCCGCGCCTTTCTTGTTTTCCAGCCATATGCCGGCTTCCACGTCCGCCAGCCAGCGTTTGAACTCGTACTGTTTGAACAGCTGTTGCAACGTATCGACATCCGGCTCGGACACCGTCAGCTCAGCGCAGGTCAGATCCAGCTCGACGTCGGTTTTGATCGTCGCCAGCTTATAGGAGAGATACGCGACCTCTTTATTCTGCTCCAGCTTGGCCGCCATGGTTTTGGCACCGCGGAAGCTCAGCGTGGCGATGCTTTCCAGATTGCCGTACAAGGCATCCAAACCGCCGATGCCCTGCAGCAACGCCTGGGCGGTTTTCTCGCCCACGCCCGGCACGCCGGGAATGTTGTCCGATGAATCGCCCATCAACGCCAGGAAGTCGATGATCAGTTCCGGCGGAATACCGTACTTGTCGCACACTTCCTGCGGGCCGAGGATCGTGTTGTTCATGGTGTTGATCAGGGTGACGTTCGGTGTCACCAGCTGCGCCATATCTTTGTCGCCGGTGCTGATCAGCACCGCGTGGCCGGCCTTTTCGGCCTCCAGCGCCAGCGTACCGATGACGTCGTCCGCCTCAACGCCAGGCGTCACCAGCAGCGGCAGGCCCATCGCCTTGACCATGCTGTGCAACGGCTCGATCTGCGCACGCAGATCGTCCGGCATCGGCGGCCGGTGTGACTTGTATTCGGCGAACAGCTCATCGCGGAACGTCTTCCCTTTGGCATCAAACACCACGGCAACGTGGCTCGGTTGATACTGCAGCAGCAGGCTGCGCAGCATATTCAGCACGCCATACATCGCGCCGGTTGGCTCGCCCGCCGAGTTGGTCAGCGGCGGGAAGGCGTGATAAGCGCGGTAGAGGTAGGAGGAACCGTCAACCAGGATTAGTGGGTTTTCTGCAATCTGGGCCATAGCGTTTCTTTATCGTGATCGGACATAGGGGTAAGCATGCCATAGCTGGCCGTCGGAGACGAACCTTAGCGTACATTGCGGACGAAAATGATGTGATGGTGCGCGAGGATCCGCAAGATCTTACCTGTGGATAACTTTGTGCATAGAAAAGAGACCGAATTATAACGCTACGATTATCGTTATAACGGCGAATAAAATTCCTATTTAAATCACCGCGTTAAAAGAACGAATTCCGGCGACGCTTTATTACTGGCTTTTATTGAATTTGTGGATATAACTTTCGCCGGATTTTAATCGCACTATTAATCAAATTCGGCGCCTCAATTACCCTAGCACAAGCTGAGAAAGTTGCACGAAAACTCAGCAAATGGTTATCCGATGAGACGAAAAACAGTGATTTTTAGCGGCGCTTTACCCCGACGATCTCTGTTAAAATAGACTTTTGTTCATGCGCTTTGGCATGCAACGATGTTCCCAACAACCGTCAGCCCATAACCATGCCAAGATTGTTAACGCCTGTTATCTTTATCATTTCCGTCATACTCACCATTCTGGTGACGGTATTGTGTTCCATCCCCATCACGCTGGCCGGCATCGTGAAACTCCTGGTGCCTATTCCCGCCGTTTGGCGATATATCTCGGCTTTCGCCGATTTCATGATGTGGTGTTGGTGCCAGGGGCTGGCGCTGTTATTGCGCATTAACGGGCAATTGCGTTGGGATATTGAAGGGCTGGAAGGGCTGGATCGTAAAAACTGGTATCTGCTGATCAGCAACCACGAAAGTTGGTCAGACATTGTCGTGTTGTGCGTGCTGTTCAGAAATCATATTCCAATGAATAAGTATTTCCTCAAGCAACAGCTCGCCTGGGTACCTTTTGTCGGCCTGGCCTGCTGGGCGCTGGATATGCCATTCATGAAACGTTACTCCCGTGCCTATTTGCTCAAGCACCCTGAGAAACGCGGCAAGGATATCGAAACGACGCGCCATTCCTGCGAAAAATTCCGCCAGCGCCCAACCACCATCGTCAATTTCGTCGAAGGTTCACGCTTCACCGAAGCCAAGAAAATTAAAAGCAATTCACCCTACCGCAATTTGCTGGCGCCCAAAGCCGCCGGCATCGCGTTTACCCTTAGCGCGCTGGGCAATCAGTTCGACAAAGTGTTGAACGTCACCCTGCTCTATCCGGAAAATAACCAACGGCCTTTTCTGGACATGCTGTGCGGTCGTCTGACGCGTATCGTGGTAAGAATTGAGACGTTGCCGATCGATGAAACCCTGCACGGGGACTACTTCAACGACAAGCAGTTCAAGCGGCGCTTCCAGCTATGGCTGAATACGCTGTGGCAGGAAAAAGACCGGTTGCTGGATAAATTGAAACGGCAATATGGATAAAAAAACGCCGGCAATGCCGGCGTTTTTCATGCTGAATCTGGCTTATTTCTGCTGGCTGAGGAATTTAACCACATCGGCGAACTGCTTCACGTAAGCGTCCATCGAGCTGGTGTCCAGGCCATCGTTTTTAACCATGTATTTGCCGTTCACAAATACCGCCGGCACACCGCGCAGCTGCAGATCCTCTGCGGCTTTCTCCTGTTGAACCACCAGAGATTTCACCACGAAGCTGTTCCAGGCCGCATCATAATCTGCGGCGGTCACGCCCGCTTTCACGAAGACGTTACGGATATCGTCCGGCGTTTGCACGGTCTGGGTTTTCTGCACCGCTTCAAACATCAGCGGGCTCACCTTGTCTTCCACGCCCAGCGCCATCGCCACCGCCCACGCCTGAGTCAGCTGTTTGCCCAGCGGCCCCAGGAACTCCACGTGGTACTTGGTCATTTTGGTGCCGGCAGGCAGCGCCTTTTTCACGTTTTCGGACACGTGATAGACCTGCTCGAACTGGTAGCAGTGCGGGCAGTAGAAGGAGAAGAACTCCAATACCTGCGGCTCGCCGGTCACCGGCTTGTCCAGAGTCACGTACTGAGCGCCATCGCTAAACTGTGCCGCCGAGGCACTGAATGCCATCACCATGCCAACGAGCGCCAACCATATTTTTTTCATAAGACTAAACTCTCCATTGTGTTAAAGCTTCAATACATTGGCGTCAGCTGCAGAGGAGGCTCCTGCAACAGCTTAACCTGTTCGGTGAAGGCCGCAGTCTGAGATAACCAGAAATCAGACTCCGCCATCCACGGAAAACTCTTAGGGAAGGCCGGATCCTGCCAACGGCGGGCGACCCAGGCCAGGTAATACACCATGCGCATCGCCCGCAGCGGCTCGATCAACGCCAGCTCGCGCTGGTCGAACTCGGCAAATTCGCCGTACGCTTCCAGCAAGACGTCCAGCTGCATCAGTTGATCGCGCCGCTCGCCGTGCAGCAGCATCCACAAGTCTTGCACCGCCGGGCCGTTGCGCGCGTCATCAAGATCGACGAACAGCGGGCCGTCGCGCCACAGAATATTGCCCGGATGGCAATCGCCGTGCAAACGGCGCGGCTGCCAGTTCAGATGCCAATGCGGCTTGATCGCCGCGATCAGCTTATCCGTCGCCTGCAGGAACGCATCACGCTGCGCGGCCGGCAACAGCTCACAACCGGCCAGCACCTGACGCGGGGCGGTGAGATACTCTTCAACCCCCATCGTCGGCCGCTCGGCGAACAAATGCTCACCACCGACCTGATGGATGCGCCCCAGGAAACGGCCCACCCATTCCAACTGATCCAGGTTGTCTATCTCATACTGCCGTCCCCCCACGCTGGGGAACAGGGTAAAGAAGAAACCGCCGTGCGTATGCAGCGTAGCACCTTGCAACGCCAGCGGCGCTACCGCCGGGATCTCCGCCTTAGCCAGATCCAGAGCGAACTGATGCTCCTCACCAATCTGCGCAGCGCTCCAGCGCTCCGGGCGGTAAAACTTCACCACGTAGCGCCGGCGATCTTCGTCCATGAACTGATAGACGCGGTTCTCGTAGCTGTTCAGCGCCGTCAGACCGGAGTCGACGCGCAGGCCAACCCCTTCTAGCGCGTCCATAATCAAATCGGGCGACAGAGTGTCGAAATTAAAAGCAGAGTTATTCATAACGTTCGTTTGATCGCTGACAGCATGGTGCCGGGAATGAGAAATAGTAGCATTAATGGCGCATTTCACGCGCTATGCTTTCTCGCACCGCACGAGGTTCAGTCCTTGATAACGCCGCGAGCGCGCAACAGCGCCGTTTTAAAATCTTCTTCGTAATCTTTCTTCAGGCCCGGGATCTGATCCGTGCCGGCGCTACCGCGCATTTTCAGGTGGTAAATAAGAATATCATCGCTCAATTCAGACAACTCGCCCTGGAAGCCCGCTTCCTTGGCCAGCTTTTGCAAAAACTGCATCAAATTGAGATCGGGATCTTCCTGCCAGGCCGGGTGCAACAGCTCGATCAACTCATTTACGCGATGCGTTTTCATCTCAATATCGTCCAATAGCATGAATAAACTCACAAAGTAACAGGCTTACCCACGCAGTGAAAGAACCGGCTTGTCAATAAAGGTAAATCCTGATGTCACGCCGGCTTTAGCGCTACAATCAGCGCATCGACAAGGCGGGATAAACGAGATGCATAAAGAAATCAGCGGCGTAATTTTGGCCGGCGGACGAGCCACGCGTATGGGCGGTGAGGACAAAGGCCTGGTGTCGATTGGCGGTATCGCACTCTATCAGCATGTTCTGGCCCGGTTACGGCCGCAGGTGGCTTCCGTCGCCATCAGCGCCAATCGCAATCAGGCATGTTACCAGGCAAGCGGTTTGCCGGTGATTGGCGATCTGATGCCCGATTTCGCCGGGCCGTTGGCCGGGATGCTCGCCGGGCTCAAACAGGTTCGCAGCGAGTGGGTGGTCTTCGTCCCTTGTGATGTCCCCGACTTTCCCGCCGACTTAGTCGCACAACTCTGGCGGCAAAAAGGCGCGGCGCAGGCGGCCTTTGCCAGCGATGGTGAACGAGATCACCCTACGCTGGCGTTATTGCATACCCAAATAGCGCCGCAGCTGGCTGACTATCTGGCGCGAGGTGAACGCAAGCTGATGCTGTTCCTGCATCAGATTAACGCACAACGCGTGGTGTTCAGCGGGCAACAAGCGGCATTTCATAACCTGAATACGCCGGAAGACTGCCGACACTGGCAGCAAGCGCGAGAGCTAAAAAAATGAATCGTTCATTGCCCCCTTTACTGGCTATCGGTGCCTATAGCGGAACGGGAAAAACCACCCTGCTCAAGCAGCTGATCCCGATGCTGAAACAGCGCCAGGTGCGGGTTGGCCTGATAAAGCATACACACCACGATATGGATGTGGATACGCCGGGTAAAGACAGCTATGAGCTGCGCAAAGCGGGTGCCGACCAAACGTTGGTCGCCAGCGATCGCCGCTGGGCATTAATGACCGAAACGCCGGAACAACAACCGTTGGACCTGCGCTACCTGGCAGAGCGTTTTGATACCGATAAGGTCGATTTGATTCTGGTGGAAGGGTTCAAACATGAGCCGGTCAGCAAGATCCTGCTTTATCGGGCCGAGATCGGCAGACCGTTGGAAGACATGTTGGATCAGTTTGTCGTGGCGGTAGCCAGCGACCGACCGCTATCCATCACGACTAAGCAGCTGGATCTCAATCAACCGGAAAGCATCGCCGATTTTATTGTCGAGTGGTTGAAAGGCGCAGCGTAGCTGCGCTTTTTTTGCGTTTTACGCACAGCCG
>NZ_VOSN01000010.1:0-10229 GCF_020858655.1 Serratia montpellierensis | reverse complement strand
GATCGGCGGCCCGTTCCCGCAGGTGCGTTTCTGCCCGACCGGCGGCATCTCGCCGGACAATTACCGCAGCTATCTGGCGCTGAAAAGCGTACTGTGCATCGGCGGCTCCTGGCTGGTGCCGGCGGACGCGCTGGAAAGCGGCGACTACGCCCGTATCACCGAACTGGCGCGCGCCGCCGTCGCGGGCGCCCAGGCCTGATTTACATCGCAGCGGTGGCGGCCGGCAGGGCCGCCCCGCTGCGCTGGCTGAACCGCTGCTTCTTGCGGTAAGCGAACACGTCTTCCACGTGCCCCTCGCGGATGCGCTGCTGCAACCCACGCCAATACTCCGCGGTAAACAGATCGCTGTGCAGCTCTTCAAACACCCGCCGAATGCGCCGATCGCCGCACAGGAAGTGACGGAACTCCTCCGGGAACACGTCGTTGGGCGCGATGCTGTACCACGGCTCGCTGGCCAATTCGTCCTCCGGATAGCGCGGCGGCGGAATGTCGCGGAAGTTAACCTCAGTCATGTAGCAAATCTCGTCGTAGTCGTAGAACACCACCCGCCCGTGGCGCGTCACGCCGAAGTTTTTGAACAGCATGTCGCCGGGGAAGATATTGGCGGCGGCCAGCTGCTTGATGGCATTGCCGTACTCTTCAATCGCATCGCGCATCTGCTGGTCGTTGGCCTGCTCCAGATACAGGTTCAGCGGCGTCATGCGCCGTTCCATATACAGATGCTTGATCACGATGCGATCGCCGAGATCTTCCAGTTTGCCCGGCACTTCGCGCCGCAGCTCCGCCAACAGCTCCGGGCTGAGGCGCGCCTTGTCGACGACGAAATTCTCGTACTCCTGGGTATCCGCCATGCGCCCGACGCGATCGTGCTCTTTCACCAGCTGATAGCAAGCCATCACCTGCGCCTGCGTTACCTCTTTTTGCGGGGCGAATTCGTCTTTGATCACTTTAAACACCCGATCGAAGGACGGCAGAGTGAACACCAGCATCACCATGCCCTTCACCCCCGGCGCGATGATAAATTGCTCCTGCGACTGCGCCATAAAGGTCAGGTATTCGCGATAGCATTCGGTTTTACCGTGCTTCTGGCAGCCGATCGCCATGTACAGCTCGGCGGTGGTTTTGCCCGGCAGGATCTCGCGCAGCCACTCCACCATCGCCGCCGGCAGCGGCGCGTAGACCATGAAATAAGAGCGGGCGAAGCCGAAGACGATGCTGGCCTCGGCCTTGCCGGTCAGGCAGGCATCGATAAACAGCGCGCCCGACTCGCTGTGGTGGATCGGGAGCAAGAACGGATAAACACCGTCGGCCAGGCGCAGCTTGCCGACCAGCCAGGCGGCCTTGTTGCGATAGAACAGTTCGTTGGCTATCTGGAAGGTTGCGCCCGCCAGCTGCGCTGCGCTGAAGGCGCGTTGCAGCGCCTGAGTGATGTCGCGAATATCGCGCGCCAAGTCCTCCCACGGCAGCCGCAGCGGCAGATCGCTCAGCACGCTACGCAGCATCGCCGGTAGATCGCCATTGGGGGTGAAATCGCGTGCCAGCGGACGCGGTATGTCGCGAAAGCGCCGTTCCGGCTGCGAACTGAAGACGAACAGCTTGTCCGGCGTCAGATCGCGGTGCCTGAACAGCCGGCAATAGACCGAGTTAAAGAAGCTTTCGGCGATCTCGAAACGCGGATAGTCCGGCAGCAGGTCGATATAAACCGCTTTAACCCGGCTGGGGAAATCGGCGTCGAAGTATTTCTGCCCGGTGATGCATTTGAGCTGCTCCACCACCAGGCCGACGTGATGGTCATACAGATGGATGCGCTTTTTCATCGCCTGCTGCACCGCCGGCCAGTCCGCCTGCTCGAAGCGCTGCTGCGCGCCGGCGGTCACTTCCAGAAAGCGGCCGTACTGCGCATCGAAGCCCTGCAGGATCGTCTGTGCGATCAACAACTCCAGTTTTGCCGCCATCCTTACCCCCGCCAGAAAAAGAAGCCTGCGCATGCAGGCTTCGGGTGAAACGTCTTCAAGCTTGCCGCATCAGAACTGCTGTTCTTCCGTCGAACCGGTCAGCGCGGTGACCGAAGAGGCGCCGCCCTGAATGACGGTGGTGACCTTGTCGAAGTAGCCGGTGCCCACCTCCTGCTGGTGCGACGCGAAGGTGTAACCGCGATCCACCGCGGCGAACTCCGCCTGCTGCACCTTCTCGACGTAGTGTTTCATCCCCTCGCCTTGTGCATAGGCGTGCGCCAGGTCGAACATGTTGAACCACATGCTGTGGATGCCCGCCAGCGTGATGAACTGATACTTGTAGCCCATGTCCGACAGCGCCTGCTGGAAGCGAGCGATGGTCTGATCGTCGAGGTTCTTCTTCCAGTTGAACGATGGCGAGCAGTTGTAGGCCAACAGCTTGCCTGGGTATTTGGCGTGGATGGCATCGGCGAAGCGCTGAGCGGCATCCAGATCCGGCGTTGAGGTTTCGCACCACACCATATCCGCGTAAGGGGCATAGGCCAGGCCGCGGCTGATCGCCTGCTCGACGCCGGCATGGGTGCGGAAGAAGCCTTCCGCCGTGCGCTCGCCGGTGATGAAGGCGCTGTCATACGGATCGCAATCGGAGGTCAGCAGGTCGGCCGCATCGGCGTCGGTGCGGGCGATCACCAGCGTCGGCACGCCGAGCACGTCGGCCGCCAGGCGTGCGGCGACCAGCTTCTGAATCGCTTCTTGCGTCGGCACCAGCACTTTGCCGCCCATATGGCCGCACTTCTTCACCGCCGCCAGCTGATCTTCAAAGTGCACCCCGGCGGCGCCGGCGGTGATCATCGCTTTCATCAGCTCGAAGGCGTTCAGCACACCGCCGAAGCCGGCTTCCGCATCGGCGACGATCGGCAGGAAGTAATCGGTGTAGCCTTTGCTGCCCGGCTCAATTCGGTTCGCCCATTGGATCTGATCGGCGCGGCGGAAGGTGTTGTTGATGCGCTCGACGACCTTCGGCACGGAGTCCACCGGATACAGCGACTGGTCAGGGTACATGGCCGCCGCGCTGTTGGCATCCGCCGCCACCTGCCAGCCGGACAGGTAGATAGCCTCGATGCCGGCTTTGGCCTGCTGCAGCGCCTGGCCGCCGGTCAGCGCGCCCAGGCAGTTCACGTAGCCTTTGCGCGCCTTGCCGTTCAACAATGCCCACAGTTTGGCGGCGCCGTTTTGCGCCAGGGTGCATTCCGGGTTGACCGAACCGCGCAGGTTGATCACGTCTTCGGCGCTATAGGGGCGGGTAATGCCTTCCCAACGGGCCGATTTCCATTCCTGTTCCAGCTGCTGGATCTGTTGAGAGCGGGAGGTAGACATAATTTTTATCCTTTCAGTCATGTAGGGTTGATTGGGAAAATTCAGGCCAGCAGCGCATAGCCGGGCAGCGTCAGGAAATCGATTAATTCATCTTGCGTGGTGATGCGCTCCATCAGGCGCGCCGCCTCTTCGAACCGGCCGGCGTTAAAGCGCGCTTCCCCTACTTCTTCACGCACCACCAACATCTCTTCTTGCAGCATCTGGCGGAACAGCGCCTTGGTGACCGGGCGCCCGTCGTTCAGGCTCTTCTCGTGGTGGATCCACTGCCAGATAGACGTACGGGAGATCTCCGCCGTCGCCGCATCCTCCATCAAACCGTAAATCGGCACGCAGCCGTTGCCGGAGATCCAGGCTTCAATGTACTGCACCGCCACGCGGATATTGGCGCGCATCCCTGCTTCGGTGCGCTCACCGTCGCACGGAGCCAGCAGCTGTGCGGCGCTGATCGGCGCGTCTTGCTCACGCAGCACCTCCAGCTGATTTTGGCGATCGCCCAATGCTTTGCCGAACACCTCCATCACCGTGTCCGCCAGCCCCGGGTGTGCCACCCAGGTGCCGTCGTGGCCGTTGCTGGCCTCCAGCTCTTTGTCCGCCCGCACCTTGTTCAGCACCCAGGCGTTTTTCTCGGCGTCTTTGCTCGGGATAAACGCCGCCATGCCGCCCATGGCGAACGCGCCGCGCTTATGACAGGTTTTGATCAGCAGGCGCGAATAGGCGCTCAGGAAAGGTTTCTCCATGGTCACCGACTGACGATCCGGCAGCACGCGATCGCCGTGATTCTTCAGCGTTTTGATGTAGCTGAAGATGTAATCCCAGCGGCCGCAGTTCAGACCGACGATGTGGTCGCGCAGGTGGTAGAGGACCTCGTCCATCTGGAACACCGCCGGCAGGGTTTCGATCAGCACGGTCGCTTTGATAGTGCCGCGCGGCAGATCGAAACGATCCTCGGTAAAGCTGAAGACATCGCTCCACCAGGCCGCCTCTTCCCAGGACTGGGTTTTCGGCAGGTAGAAATACGGGCCGCTGCCCTTGGCCAGCAGCTGGCGATAGTTGTGGTAGAAGTACAGCGCGAAATCGAACAGGCCGCCGGGAATGGCCTCATCACGCCACAGCACGTGCTTCTCCGGCAGATGCAGACCGCGTACGCGAGCGATCAATACCGCCGGGTTCGGTTTCAGCTGGTAGATTTTGCCGGCTTCATTGGTGTAGGAAATGGTGCCGTTAACCGCATCATGCAGGTTGATTTGGCCGTCGATGACTTTGTCCCAGCTTGGCGCCAGCGAATCTTCGAAGTCGGCCATAAACACTTTTACGTTGGCGTTCAGCGCATTGATCACCATCTTGCGCTCGACCGGCCCGGTGATCTCGACCCTGCGGTCACGCAGGTCTTGCGGAATGCCGCGGATTTGCCAGTCACCTTCACGAATGGAAGCAGTTTCCGAAATAAATCCCGGCAGTTCACCGCGATCGATATTTTGTTGCCAGCGGACACGCGCCGCCAGCAGCTCGTTGCGCCGCGGCGTGAATTTCCCCACCAGGTCCGCCAGGAATTCAACCGCTTCATCCGTTAACACCTGGCGCTCCGCTGCGGCGAAACCCTGCGTAAACCTTAATTCCGTGCCTGCTATCTGTTGCGTCATGACCTTGCTCCTTCCCATCGATGCGCCCGCGCGACCGGCGCATTTTCATCAGAAATCACTGTGGATCAGGGCGGATGAAACGATCCTCAACTGGTCAGATCTCATCCCGATAGAGTTAAGAATACTCAACAAAAAATAAAAATCAAAAACCATTTCCATTTTATTATTAAATATTTTATTAACACTTTATTATCAATTGGTTAGACAAAATAACAACAATGACGGGTAAGGAAACTGGTTCCAATAATTTAATAAAGACGTGCTAACGCCTTGTCGGGAAATGGTTTTTTGGATAAAAGGACGGATAAAAAGAGGATCGTGCAGAGGATCAACGGCGCGGCGGCCTCGATTCAGCCGCCGGCAGACAGAAAAGATCAGTCGAGCGTGGGATTCATATGGCGCAGATCGTAAGGTGTGATCTGGTAGACGTAATAGTTGAGCCAGTTGGAAAACAGGAGGTGGCCATGGCTGCGCCAGGTGGCTTTCGGTGTCAGTGCGGGGTTGTCATCGGGGAAATAGTTGAGCGGTACGGCAGGATCGAGGCCGGCATCGTTGTCGCGACAATACTCTCCTGCCAGGGTCAACGTATCGTATTCCGGATGGCCGGTGACGAACGCCAGGCGCTTATCCCTGCTGGCGAACAGGTAGGCTCCGGCCTGTTCGGATTCGGCCAGGATGTCCAGGTCGGTATATTGGCGAATCACCTCGGTCGGGAAATCGGCATAGCGCGAATGCGGCGCCAGGAAGCTTTCGTCGAAGCCGCGCGTCAGCAACGCATGCTGCTGCAGCGTTTGGTGCGGATAAACGCCGGAGAGCTTCACCTCGCGCGTCATCTTGGGAATGCCGTACAGAATATTCAACGCCGCCTGTACCGCCCAGCACACGAACAGCGTGGAGGTAACGTGGTTCTTAGCCCAGTCGATCACGCGCTCGATCTGCGGCCAGTAGGCAACATCGCAGAAATCGACCAGCCCCAGCGGCGCGCCGGTGACGATCAAACCATCGAAGTTCTCGTTCTGGATATCCTCGAAGTCACAATAGAAGTTATTCAGATGCTCGGCCGGCGTGTTCTTCGATTCGCGGCTATCGATACGCAGCAGCTGGATATCAATCTGCAGCGGCGAGTTGGACAGCAGGCGCAAAAACTGGTTTTCCGTTTCGATCTTCTTTGGCATCAGGTTGAGGATCAGCACTTTCAGCGGCCTGATTTCCTGTGTTTTTGCCCGCGAGGATGTCATCACGAAGACATTCTCACCGCGCAAGAAATTGACCGCAGGTAACTCATCAGGAACACGAATCGGCATTGCTTAACCCTCACACATCCATTTATACGTTTAGACTTCTAGATGCCCGAAGATAGCGTTTTTTTCCGTCGATGTCGAGCATTCGGCGGAAAGGTGAAAATGTTTCATTGCGCGAGCGGCGCCAGGGTATGGCAGGGAGATGAAAGGCGCTGAAAGCCAAGAGGCCATCCTTTCGGATGGCCTCTTGGCTTATTTGGTGCTTGGCAGTGTCCTACAGTATTCGTCTCATCCTGAGACTCTCCCCTGCGGGGCCGCCGCAAGCGGCGTTAAGGCCCGTTCCCGACGGGCCTTTCGCATGCCCATGTTCGAGCAGAACACCAAATAACAGACAAAACAAAAAGCCCCATGCTTTCGCATGAGGCTTGTTGTTTTATTTGATGCTTGGCAGTGTCCTACTCTCGCATGGGGAGACCCCACACTACCATCGGCGCTACGGCGTTTCACTTCTGAGTTCGGCATGGGGTCAGGTGGGACCACCGCGCTATTGCCGCCAGGCAAATTCTGTTTCATTCCAACCGCGTCACTCTCGTGCCGCCATCAGAACCAATCTCGGAACTTCGCTGAAAATCTCTCTAAAAACACCTTCGGTGTTGTAAGGTTAAGCCTCACGGATCATTAGTACTGGTTAGCTCAATGCATCGCTGCACTTACACACCCAGCCTATCAACGTCTTAGTCTTAAACGTTCCTTCAGGGGCCTTAAAGGCCCAGGGAAGACTCATCTTGAGGCAAGTTTCGCGCTTAGATGCTTTCAGCGCTTATCTTTTCCGCACTTAGCTACCGGGCAATGCCATTGGCATGACAACCCGAACACCAGTGGTGCGTTCACTCCGGTCCTCTCGTACTAGGAGCAACCCCTCTCAATCTTCCAACGCCCACGGCAGATAGGGACCGAACTGTCTCACGACGTTCTAAACCCAGCTCGCGTACCACTTTAAATGGCGAACAGCCATACCCTTGGGACCTACTTCAGCCCCAGGATGTGATGAGCCGACATCGAGGTGCCAAACACCGCCGTCGATATGAACTCTTGGGCGGTATCAGCCTGTTATCCCCGGAGTACCTTTTATCCGTTGAGCGATGGCCCTTCCATTCAGAACCACCGGATCACTAAGACCTACTTTCGTACCTGCTCGAGCCGTCACTCTCGCAGTCAAGCTAGCTTATGCCTTTGCACTAACCTCACGATGTCCGACCGTGATTAGCTAACCTTCGTGCTCCTCCGTTACTCTTTGGGAGGAGACCGCCCCAGTCAAACTACCCACCAGACACTGTCCTCACCCCGGATCACGGGGCCGAGTTAGAACATCAAACATTAAAGGGTGGTATTTCAAGGATGGCTCCACGCAGACTGGCGTCCACGCTTCAAAGCCTCCCACCTATCCTACACATCAAGGCTCAATGTTCAGTGTCAAGCTATAGTAAAGGTTCACGGGGTCTTTCCGTCTTGCCGCGGGTACACTGCATCTTCACAGCGAGTTCAATTTCACTGAGTCTCGGGTGGAGACAGCCTGGCCATCATTACGCCATTCGTGCAGGTCGGAACTTACCCGACAAGGAATTTCGCTACCTTAGGACCGTTATAGTTACGGCCGCCGTTTACTGGGGCTTCGATCAAGAGCTTCGCCTTGCGGCTGACCCCATCAATTAACCTTCCAGCACCGGGCAGGCGTCACACCGTATACGTCCACTTTCGTGTTTGCACAGTGCTGTGTTTTTATTAAACAGTTGCAGCCAGCTGGTATCTTCGACTGGCTTCAGCTCCATCCGCGAAGGACTTCACCTACATGCCAGCGTGCCTTCTCCCGAAGTTACGGCACCATTTTGCCTAGTTCCTTCACCCGAGTTCTCTCAAGCGCCTTGGTATTCTCTACCTGACCACCTGTGTCGGTTTGGGGTACGATTCAATGTTACCTAGAGCTTAGAGGCTTTTCCTGGAAGCAGGGCATCAACTACTTCTGCACCGTAGTGCATCGTCATCACGCCTCAGGGTTAGTATGTAACCGGATTTACCAGGTCACACCCCCTACACGCTTAAACCGGGACAACCGTCGCCCGGCTAGCCTAGCCTTCTCCGTCCCCCCTTCGCAGTAACACCAAGTACAGGAATATTAACCTGTTTCCCATCGACTACGCTTTTCAGCCTCGCCTTAGGGGTCGACTCACCCTGCCCCGATTAACGTTGGACAGGAACCCTTGGTCTTCCGGCGAGCGGGCTTTTCACCCGCTTTATCGTTACTTATGTCAGCATTCGCACTTCTGATACCTCCAGCAACCCTCACAGGCCACCTTCAACGGCTTACAGAACGCTCCCCTACCCAACAACGCCTAAGCGTCGCTGCCGCAGCTTCGGTGCATGGTTTAGCCCCGTTACATCTTCCGCGCAGGCCGACTCGACCAGTGAGCTATTACGCTTTCTTTAAATGATGGCTGCTTCTAAGCCAACATCCTGGCTGTCTATGCCTTCCCACATCGTTTCCCACTTAACCATGACTTTGGGACCTTAGCTGGCGGTCTGGGTTGTTTCCCTCTTCACGACGGACGTTAGCACCCGCCGTGTGTCTCCCGTGATAACATTCTTCGGTATTCGGAGTTTGCATCGGTTTGGTAAGCCGGGATGGCCCCCTAGCCGAAACAGTGCTCTACCCCCGAAGATGAGTTCACGAGGCGCTACCTAAATAGCTTTCGGGGAGAACCAGCTATCTCCCGGTTTGATTGGCCTTTCACCCCCAGCCACAAGTCATCCGCTAATTTTTCAACATTAGTCGGTTCGGTCCTCCAGTTAGTGTTACCCAACCTTCAACCTGCCCATGGCTAGATCACCGGGTTTCGGGTCTATACCTTGCAACTAATCGCCCAGTTAAGACTCGGTTTCCCTACGGCTCCCCTATACGGTTAACCTTGCTACAAAATATAAGTCGCTGACCCATTATACAAAAGGTACGCAGTCACACCACGAAGGTGCTCCCACTGCTTGTACGTACACGGTTTCAGGTTCTATTTCACTCCCCTCGCCGGGGTTCTTTTCGCCTTTCCCTCACGGTACTGGTTCACTATCGGTCAGTCAGGAGTATTTAGCCTTGGAGGATGGTCCCCCCATATTCAGACAGGATGTCACGTGTCCCGCCCTACTCATCGAACTCACGACCTGTGCATTTTAGTGTACGGGGCTATCACCCTTTACTGCGCGACTTTCCAGACGCTTCCACTAACACACAAGCCGATTCAGGTTCTGGGCTCCTCCCCGTTCGCTCGCCGCTACTGGGGGAATCTCGGTTGATTTCTTTTCCTCGGGGTACTTAGATGTTTCAGTTCCCCCGGTTCGCCTCATGCCACTATGTATTCATGACATGATAGTGTGTCGAAACACACTGGGTTTCCCCATTCGGGTATCGCCGGTTGTAACGGTTCATATCACCTTACCGACGCTTTTCGCAGATTAGCACGCCCTTCATCGCCTCTGACTGCCTAGGCATCCACCGTGTACGCTTAGTCACTTAACCTCACAACCCGAAGATGTTTCCATCGTTCGTGCTGCAAACATTTGAGAGACTCTATGACAGGTTACTCTTCATCCCAATACGTCTACGGAGGGATAAATTTCAGCCGTCATGTTTCAATTTTCAGCTTGTTCCAGATTGTTAAAGAGCAAAATACTTCGCAGCATACTGTCGCCAATATACTCTGAAGTATTGAAATACCGGACTATATGGTGGAGCTAAGCGGGATCGAACCGCTGACCTCCTGCGTGCAAGGCAGGCGCTCTCCCAGCTGAGCTATAGCCCCATACAGTCACGCGCAGTACCTTTTCCACTTCGAAGAAGTGGTAGGCCTGAGTGGACTTGAACCACCGACCTCACCCTTATCAGGGGTGCGCTCTAACCACCTGAGCTACAAGCCTATAAAGGTATTTCTGCTCGTTACTTTCTATCAGACAATCTGTGTGAGCACGCC
>NZ_VOSN01000001.1:75206-277737 GCF_020858655.1 Serratia montpellierensis | reverse complement strand
CCCCTAAATGCAAAAAACTTTTCAAGCGCGTTTTTTTTCAACAAAAGGGCGAAAAAGCGACGAATTTATGTCACTTTTTCCAGCAAACAGCCATAAAAGCTGGCGATCGCTGGAGTAAAATAGAAGTAACGATGTCAGTAAGGATCCGCAGCCATGCCGCTAAATGCACAACAACAGGCCGCCCAACGCAATCTTTCTTATCTGCTTGCAGAGAAACTCGGCCAACAAATTCTGGCGGGCGATTATCAGGCCGGTAGCATCCTGCCCGGTGAAATGGAACTGGGCGAGCAATTCGGCGTCAGCCGCACCGCAGTACGCGAAGCGGTAAAGATGTTAGCCGCCAAAGGCATGTTGCTACCGCGCCCGCGCATCGGCACCCGCGTGATGCCGCAGAGCCAATGGAATTTCCTCGATCAGGATTTACTGACCTGGTGGATGACGCGGGAAAACTTCGATCAGGTGATGCAACACTTCCTTATCTTGCGCACCTCGCTGGAGCCACAGGCCTGTGCGTTGGCAGCAAACCACGCCAGCCCACAGCAAACCAAGCTGCTGGCGGAGCTGATGGCGGAAATGCGCGCGCTGCATACCCAGTTTGACCGCGAGCGCTGGATCCAGGTCGATACCCAATTCCACCAGCTCATCTATGAGGCCAGCGGCAACCCGTTCCTGACCTCGTTCGCCAACCTGTTCAGTTCGGTGTACCAAAGCTACTTCCGCGCCATCACCGGTAATGAAGTGATCAAGCTGCGCCATCATCAGGCTATCGTCGATGCGATACTCGCCGGGGACAGCGCCGGCGCGCTCGTCGCCTGCCAGGTGCTGCTGAAAGAGAAAGACTAGACACGCTCCCCGCTTATATATAGAAGAAAGAGACGAGGGACAGACGACCATTTAACCAGGACCGACCATGACCCAATCCGCGCGCAGTATGGCAGGACTACCGTGGATCGCCGCAATGGCGTTCTTTATGCAGGCGCTGGACGCCACTATCCTCAACACCGCGCTGCCGGCGATCGCCCAAAGCCTGGGGCGTTCGCCATTGGCGATGCAATCGGCCGTCATCAGCTATACGCTGACGGTGGCGATGCTGATCCCGGTCAGCGGCTGGCTGGCGGACCGCTTCGGCACCCGGCGCGTGTTCATCTTCGCCGTCACGCTATTCACCCTCGGCTCACTGCTGTGCGCCCTCTCCCCCACGCTGAGCGCGCTGGTCGCCTCTCGCGTGCTGCAGGGCATCGGCGGCGCGATGATGATGCCGGTCGCGCGGTTGGCGCTACTGCGCGCCTACCCGCGCAGCGAACTGCTGCCGGTGCTGAACTTCGTCACCATGCCCGGTCTGGTCGGGCCGATTCTGGGGCCGCTGCTGGGCGGGTGGCTGGTCACCTACGCCACCTGGCACTGGATTTTCCTGATCAATATCCCTATCGGCCTGCTCGGCATCTTCTATGCGCGCAAATACATGCCGGACTTCACTACGCCCAAACGCCGCTTCGATTTTCTTGGCTTCATGCTGTTCGGCCTGAGCCTGGTGCTGATCTCCACCGGGCTGGAGCTGTTTGGCGAGCGGGTACTGGCAAGCTACGTTTCGCTGGGCATTCTGCTCAGCGGCTTTGTGATGCTGTTCGGCTACATCGCGCACGCCCGCCGTCACCCTCAGCCGCTGATCGGTCTCGACCTGTTCAAAACCCGTACCTTCTCGGTCGGTATCGCCGGCAACGTCGCCTCGAGGCTAGGCACCGGCTGCGTGCCGTTTTTAATGCCGCTCATGCTGCAGGTGGGATTCGGCTATACGGCGATCGTCGCCGGTTGCATGATGGCGCCAACCGCCATCGGCTCGCTGATGGCGAAATCCACCGTCACTCAGGTGCTGCGCTGGTTCGGCTACCGTAAAACGCTGGTCGGCATCACCGTTATCATCGGGGTGCTGATCGCCCAGTTCGCCCTGCAAAGCCCGGGCATGCCGCTGTGGCTGATGATCCTGCCGCTGTTCGTGCTGGGCATGGCGATGTCCACTCAGTTCACCGCCATGAACACCATCAGCCTGGCGGATTTGAACGACGCCAACGCCAGCGCCGGCAACAGCGTCCTGGCGGTCACCCAGCAGCTGTCCATCAGCTTCGGCGTGGCAATCAGCGCAGCGGTGCTGCGTTTTTACGAATCCCTGTCGTTAGGCACCATGATCGACCACTTCCATTACACCTTTATCACCATGGGGATCGTCACCGTGGCGTCGGCGCTGGTATTTATGTTGCTGAGAAGGAAAGATGGCCGCAATTTGATCAGCGGCCAGGAAAGCAAGAAAGAAGCGAAGGCGGCGAGTTAACGGTGGCCCACCGAGGCGCGTTCCACCAGCTCGGGCGTCAGCACCAGCACCTGGGGCGCGCGCTCCGGGTTCTGCAGGCGGTTGATCAGCGCATCGATCGCCAGTTCGCCCAGCGAATCCTTCGGCTGATGAATGGTGCTCAGCGGCGGCGCCAGATAACGCGCCAACTCAATGTCATCGTAGCCCATCACCGCCATATCCTGCGGTACGGAAAGCCCGGCCTGATACAGCGACTGATAAACGCCTACCGCCACCGCGTCGTTGCCGGCAAATACCGCATGCGGCGGCTCGTCCAGCGCCAGCAGTTGGCGCATGGCGTTCACCCCGCCCTCAAACTCAAAATCGCAATGCACTTCATACCCTGGCGAAACCGGCAATCCGGCGCGACGCATCGCGTTGCGATAGCCTTCCAGTCGGTGACGAGCGGTGGTTTTATCCTGCGGGCCAGCGATGCAGGCAATCTTGCGGTAGCCGCGGGCGATCAGATGATCGGTCGCCATCTCGCCGCCCAGCAGCGAGTTATCCTGAATAATGTCGTTGGCGCCCTCGAACGGCGCCCAGTCCATCATCACGATCGGCAATGACGGGTAGCGGCTCAGGGCATCTTGCGATGGCCGGTGGTTTTCGGTGCACATCAACAGCAAACCGTCGACGCGCTTTTGCAGCAGCGTCTCCATGCTGCGGTTCATGCGCGCGGCGTCTTCTTCGGTGTTGCACAGGATCAGGCTGTAGCCGCGTTCATAGCAGCTGCGCTCTACGCCGCGCACTACTTCGGCATAAAACGGGTTGTTGCTGGCGGTCACCAGCATGCCGATAGTGCGCGTCTGATTGAGCTTCAGGCTGCGCGCCAGCGCAGAAGGCGCATAGTTCAGCTGTTCCACGGCCGCCATGACCTTGTCGCGCACACTGTCGCTGACAAAGCGATTGTTGTTGACCACATGCGAAACGGTAGAGGTTGAAACGCCCGCCAGGCGGGCGACATCTTTCATGGTGGCCAAAGGATCACCCCTGCTGCTGCAAGAAGGCGTCGATCTCTTCACGCCACGGCACCGAAGGCTGCGCGCCGGGGCGGGTCACGGCGATCGCCGCCGCCGCATGGGCGAAACGCACCGCGTCGGCCATAACCTTGCCTTCCAACAGGGCGGTCACCAGCGCGCCGTTAAAGGTATCGCCGGCGGCGATGGTATCCACCGCTTGCACCTTGAAACCAGGCACCAGTTTGCCGTTGCCGTTTTCGCTCAGCCACACGCCGCGGCTACCAAGGGTGATGATCACCGTCGCGATGCCCTTGTCGTGCAGCGCCTGCGACGCACGCGCCGCATCGGCGTCGTTGTCCACGGCGATGCCGGTCAGGCGCTGGGCTTCGGTTTCATTCGGGGTGATCATATCGATCATGCCCAGCAGCTCGTCAGGTAGCTCGCGCGCCGGAGCCGGGTTGAGGATCACCTGCGTGTGATGTTGCTTCGCCAGGCGGGCGGCGGCAATCACCGTCTCCAGCGGCGACTCCAGCTGCATCAGCAGGGCATCGGCGTCGATCACTTTTTGTTGGTAGCGCGTCAGGTAATCCGGCGTCACCGCGGCGTTGGCGCCGGCATCGATGCCGATCACGTTCTCGCCTTCGGCGTTGACGAAGATCAGCGCCACGCCGGTGGTGCTGTCGGCGATGGCTTCAATCGGCTGGGTATCAATGCGATCGCTCGCCAGCTGCCGGCGGACACGTTCGCCGATATCGTCGGCACCCACGCAGGCGATAAAGGCGATCTTCGCCCCGCTGCGCCCGGCCGCCACCGCCTGATTCGCGCCCTTGCCGCCAAACGCCACCTTATACTGTTTCCCGATCACCGTTTCGCCCGGGTGGGGGAACTGTTCAATATTGAGGATATGGTCGGCATTGATGCTGCCAAGAACCACCAGCTTACCTGTTTCCATCGCATTGATTCCTGAATTGCGCGCCATCGTAAACGCCCCGTTCCGATGGCGCTGGTATGACTTACTGAGTGACCAGTTTCAAATCGACCGGGATGGTCGCCGGCACTTTTTCGCCTTTCAGCACTTTATCGGCGGTTTCCACGCCGATCACGCCGATCTGATCGGGACGCTGCGCCACGGTCGCCGCCAGCTTGCCGCCTTCGACCGCTTTCACGCCGTCGGCGGTGCCGTCGAAGCCTACCACGATCACGTCGGTTTTACCGGCGGTTTGCAGCGCGCGCAGCGCACCCAGCGCCATTTCATCGTTCTGGGCGAACACCGCCTGCACATCCGGGTGCGCGGTCAGCAGGTTCTGCATTACGTTCAGGCCCTTGGTGCGATCGAAATCGGCCGGCTGGCTGGCCAACAGTTTGAATTTATTCTGATCCAGCGACTGCTTGAAGCCTTCACCGCGTTCACGCGCGGCAGAGGTGCCGGCGATGCCTTCCAGCTGAATCACCTTGGCATCGGCGCCCACTTTCTTGGCGATGAAATCACCGGCCATTTTGCCGCCCACGCGGTTGTCCGAAGCGATGTGGCTCACCACGTCACCCTTGCTCGCCACGCGGTCCAGCGTGATGACCGGGATCTTAGCCTGGTTGGCCATCTTGATGGCGTTACCCACCGCGTCGGAGTCGGTCGGGTTGATCAGCAGCAGCTTAGGCGCGCGCACCATCAGATCCTGCACGTTGGCCAGCTCTTTCGCCGGGTTGTTCTGGGAATCCAGCACCACCAGGTTGTAGCCCAGCTTGTTGGCCTCTTGCTGCGCGCCGTCCTTCATCGAGACGAAGAACGGGTTGTTGAGGGTGGACACCACCAGCGCGATGGTGTCTTTAGCCATGGCATTGGCGCTCAGGGTGGCGCTCAGCGCGATGGCGGAGGCTAAGGTTGCCAGTTTTTTCATTTTCATCATCGTGATTCCTGTAGGGGAGGTTACTTGTTGCTTTTGTTATCTACCAGAACCGCCAGCAGTATCACCACTGCCTTCACGATCATTTGGTAGTAGGAAGAAACACCCAGTAAATTCAGGCCGTTGTTCAGGAAGCCGAGGATCAGCGCCCCGATCAGCGTGCCGACGATGCGGCCCTTGCCGCCGGCCAGGCTGGTGCCGCCCAGCACCACGGCGGCGATGGCGTCCAGCTCATAGCCGGTGCCGGCGGTCGGCTGCGCCGACGACAGGCGCGCCACTTCGATCACCCCGGCCAGCGCCGCCAGCAGGCCGCACAGCGAGTAGACGATAATCTTCACTTTATCGACGCTGATGCCGGACAGGCGGGTCGCCGCTTCGTTGCCGCCCAGGGCATAAATATAGCGGCCCAGGCGCGTATGGTGCAGCATATACCAGGCGGCGATGAACACGATCGCCATGATCCAGATCGGCGTAGGCACGCCCAGCGGGCGGCCGATACCGAACCAGCCGAAGGTATCGGCCACGTCGGTGAAACCGGTGTTGACCGGGCTGCCGTTGGTGTACACCATGGTGACGCCGCGCAGCAGCAGCATCATCACCAGCGTGGCGATAAAGGCCTGCACTTTGCCTTTGGCGACGATCACCCCAGTGCAGGCGCCAACCGCAGCGCCCAGCGCCAATGCCGCCGCCACCGCCACCAGCGCGTTGACCTCAAAGCCGACGATCGACGCCGCCACCGCGCCGGTCAGCGCCAACAGCGATCCCACCGACAGATCGATGCCGGACGTGAGGATCACCAGCGTCATCCCCACCGCCATGATGGCGTTCACCGAGGTCTGCTGCAGAATATTGAACAGGTTGTTCAGGGTGAAGAAGTTCGGGCTCATGGAAGAGACCACGGCGATCAGCACCAGCAGCGCAATCAACGACTTCTGCTCTAACAGCCACTCTTTACTGAACCAGCGCTTGGCTGCGATAGTCTGGGAACTCATATCTGATTACTCCTGCTTTACGCCGTATTGCTTGCCGACGGCTGCCGCCATCAACGCTTCCTGGGTGGCCTGTTCAATCGGGAACTCGCCGCTGAGATGCCCTTCGTGCATCACCAGAATGCGATCGCTCATGCCCATCACCTCCGGCATTTCCGAAGACACCAGAATGATGCTCAGCCCTTCCTGCTTGAACTGGTTGATTAACTGATAAATCTCTTTTTTGGCGCCGACGTCGACACCGCGCGTCGGCTCATCGAGGATCAGCACTTTCGGCCGGGTCATCAGGCCACGGGCGATCGCCACTTTTTGCTGGTTGCCGCCGGAAAGCAGGCCGATCGGCTGCTCCATCGACGGCGTTTTGATATTGAACAGGCGGATGAAATCCCCCACCGCCTGCCGCTCGTCGGCCTGTTTCAGGCTGCCGTCGGCACGGCTAAAGTAGCGCAGCGCGGTCAGCGACATGTTTTCCTTCACCGACATGCCCAGCACCAGGCCGTCGCGCTTGCGATCTTCCGAGATATAGACGATGCCGTTCGCCAACCCGTCCTGCGGCGAATGGGTGACCACGTCGTGGCCGTCCAGGCTGACGGTGCCGGCCTTGCGCGGGGCGGCGCCGTACAGGATTTTCATCAATTCGGTGCGCCCGGCGCCCATCAGCCCGGCCACGCCGAGGATTTCCCCGCGATACAGCGTAAAGCTGACGTCTTCAACGCCGGGGCCGGAAAGGTGGCTGACGTCCAGCCGCTTTTCCCCGCGCGGCAAATCCAGGCGCGGGTATTGTTCTTCCAGCTTGCGGCCGACCATCATCTCAATCAGCGAATCTTCCTGCAGCTCGCTCACCGGCCGCTCGGCGATAAACTGCCCGTCGCGGAATACGGTCACGTCGTCGCAGATTTCAAAAATCTCTTTCAGGCGGTGCGAGATATACACGATGCCGCGCCCTTCGGCCTTCAGTTCATTGATCACCTTGAACAGCGAGGCGGTTTCAGTGTCGGTCAGCGCATCGGTCGGTTCGTCCATGATGATCACTTTCGATTCGAAGCTCAGCACCTTGGCGATCTCCACCATCTGCTGATCGCCAATCGACAGCTCACCCACCAGCCGGTGGCTGCTGTAACGCAGATTGAGACGCGCCAACAAGCGATCGGCCTCGGCGTACATGCGCTTCCAGTCAATGCGGCCGAAACGGTTGACGAACTCGCGGCCGAGGAAGATGTTTTCCGCAATCGTCAGCTGCGGGATCAGGTTCAGCTCCTGATGGATAATGCCGATGCCCGCTTCCTGCGAATCCTTAGGCCCGTTGAATACCACCTCTTTACCGAGAAAATACTGACTGCCGGCGTCTTTCTGGTAGATGCCGGTCAGCACTTTCATCATGGTGGACTTCCCGGCGCCGTTTTCCCCCACCAGCGCCATCACCTTGCCGGGATAGACGCTGAGGGCGGCGCCGGAAAGCGCCTTCACGCCGGGAAAGGCTTTATCAATCCCTTTCAGTTGCAGTAAAGGTTGCATACGCGCCTCAGAAAGTTACGCCGGCGCACAGGATCACGTTCGCGTAAGGCGAACACTCCCCGCTGCGGATCACCGCCCGGCTGTGCTCGGTTTGCGCTTTAAACGCCTGATGGCTGATATAGCGCACGCTGATGGTGTTACCCTGGCGTTGGCCCAGTGCGGTCAGTTCCGCCAACAGAACCTCGTGGAGCGACGGATTCTGTTTCACGATCTCTTCCGCCAGGAGGGCGCTTTCTACCTGCATCTCTTGCGTGACCGCCGCGAACACCTGCATGAAGGTCGGCACGCCCTGCGTCAGCGCCAGATCGATGCGCTGCGTTTCTGCCGGTATCGGCAGGCCCGCGTCACACAAGGTGAGCTGGTCGGTATGCCCCAGCCGGGCAACCACGGCAGACACGTCGGAATTCAGTAATACGCCTTTTTTCATCTTCTCACTCCGCTAGCGAAACGTTTCGCTCTCTGAGGGAGTTTAAAAAAACGGCAGGGGAAGGCAACCGGGACAATGCAGAAGTGTGATCGCTATCGAAACGTTTCGTTAACGCCCGGACAATGCACAAACAAAAGGGGCTCAGCCATGCTGAGCCCCTTATTCGGCGGGTTAGATCTCGACCTGCGTGCCGAGTTCGATGACCCGGTTCGGCGGGATCTCAAACTGATCCGGCGCGCGCAGCGCGTTGCGGCTAAGGGCGACGAACAGCTTGCCGCGCAGGTAGAGATACCACGGCCGCTTGGTGAGGATCAGCGACTCATGCGACATGAAGAATGACGTCTCCGACATGCGGCACGGCAACCCTTCCAGCCCGCAGCGGTGGAACACCTCCTCGACGTTCGGCGTTTCCCGCCAGCCGTAACTGGCCACCACCCGCCAGAAGGTCGGCGACAGCTGTTCGATGGTCACCCGGCGCACGTTGTGCACGTAAGGCGCATCCTCGGTGCGCAGCGTCAGCAGCACCACGCGTTCATGCAGCACCTTGTTGTGCTTCAGGTTGTGCAGCAGCGCAAAAGGAATGACGTTGGTGGCGCGCGACAGGAACACCGCGGTACCCGGCACCCGCACCGGCGGCGATTTCTCCAGCGAGGCGATCATCGCCTCCAGCGAGTTGCCGTGTTCATGCAGGCGGCGCAGCAAGCGGAAGCGCTCGCTCTTCCAGGTGGTCATAATGACGAACATCACCAGCGCCAAGGTCAGTGGCAACCAGCCGCCGGAGAACAGCTTCAGGGCGTTGGCGGAGAACATCGGCACGTCGATGATCAGCAAGATGGTCACAATGCCGATCGCCAGGAAGCGATTCCAGTGCCAGTTGTTGATCGCCACCGAGGTGACCAGAATGCTGGTCAGCACCATGGTACCGGTGACGGCGATGCCGTACGCCGCCGCCAGGTTGCTGGAGTGTTCGAACCCGATGATCACCAGCACCACCGAGATATACAGCGTCCAGTTGATCACCGGAATATAGATCTGGCCGGATTCCATTTCCGAGGTGTGAATGATGCGCATCGGCGACAGGTAACCCAGACGCACCGCCTGGCGGGTCAGCGAGAAGACGCCGGAAATCACCGCCTGCGAGGCGATAACCGTCGCCAGGGTCGCCAGAATCAGCAGCGGGATCAGCGCCCAGTCGGGCGCCAACAGGAAGAACGGGTTTTTGATCGCCTCAGGGTTTTTCAGCAGCAGCGCGCCCTGGCCGAAGTAGTTGAGCACCAGCGAAGGCAGCACCACGGTGAACCAGGCCAGGCGAATCGGGAACTTGCCGAAGTGCCCCATATCGGCATACAGCGCCTCGACGCCGGTGATGGACAGCACCACCGCCCCCAGCGCGAAGAACGACACCTTCTTATATTCCATGAAGAAGTTGAGCGCCCATTTGGGGTTCAGCGCCTGCAGCACTTCCGGGTTCGAAATGATGCTGCGCGCGCCCAGCACCGCCAATACGATGAACCACAGCAGCATCACCGGGGCGAACAGCTTGCCGACGCTGCCGGTACCGTGTTTTTGGATAACGAACAGCAGCGTCAGCACCAGAATGGAGAGCGGCACGATATAGGCATCGAGCGCAGGCGCGGCAATTTCCAACCCCTCGATCGCCGACATCACCGAGATCGCCGGGGTGATCACCACCTCGCCATAGAAGAAGCTGCCGCCGATCAGGCCCAGTATCACCAGCACCGCGGTGGTGCGCGCCGAGGTGTTGCGCCCGGCCAACGACATCAGCGTCAGAATGCCGCCTTCGCCGGCGTTGTCCGCGCGCATCACGTAGGTGAGATATTTGAGGGAAACGATCACGATCAGCATCCAGAAAATCAGCGACAAGAAGCCGAAAACCACGTCTGGACGAACATCGAAGCCGTAATGGCCGGAAAAACACTCTCTCAGCGTATAGAGAGGGCTGGTGCCGATATCACCGTAGACCACGCCGATGGCCGCCAGGGTTACCGCCGATAAGGACTGCTTATGCTCTGCGCTCATAATTCGTTTCTTTATCAGAACATCCGTTAGCGATGCATCCGCATCAGGCAAAATACGGGCTCAAAGATCCGTCACGCCCACCAGAAAGCCGCACAGTATGCACCATTTATACGGCTTGCCTACCCTTATATCAGAGCCGAAAAATAAACAAAATGTGAACCGGATATCCGGCACAACTGAGAAAAATATTACTAATCAATAAGCTATACCACTAAAAATAATGGTGGTTTATCATCGGATTATCGACCAAGATTGGCTAACTCTCGGACAATGCGACAATTATATGACGCCATCATCCCTTCTGGCAGAACGAATTTCCCGCCTCAGCAGCGCGCTGGAGAGCGGTCTTTATGAACGGCAAGAAGCGATCCGCCTGTGCCTGCTGGCGGCGCTGAGCGGCGAAAGCGTATTCCTGCTCGGCCCGCCCGGCATTGCCAAGAGCCTGATCGCGCGCCGGCTGAAGTTTGCCTTCCGCAACGCCCGCTCCTTTGAATACCTGATGACGCGCTTTTCTACGCCGGAAGAGGTCTTCGGCCCGCTCTCGATTCAGGCGCTGAAAGACGAAGGGCGCTATCAGCGTCTGACCGCCGGCTACCTGCCGGAAGCGGAGATCGTGTTTCTGGACGAAATCTGGAAGGCCGGCCCAGCGATCCTCAACACCCTGCTGACGGCGATCAACGAACGGCGCTTTCGCAACGGCAACAGCGAAGAACCGATCCCGCTGCGCCTGCTGGTCACCGCCTCCAACGAACTGCCCGAAGCGGACAACAGCCTCGAAGCCCTGTATGACCGCATGCTGATCCGCCTGTGGCTGGACAAGGTGCAGGATAAGCAGAATTTCCGCTCGCTGCTGGTCAACCGCCAGAATGAGAGCCAAAACCCGGTGCCGGCGGCGCTGAGCGTCAGCGACGAAGAGTTTCTGCAGTGGCAGCCGCAGATCGACAAGGTAGCGCTGCCGGAAGCCTGCTTTGAGCTGATTTTCTTCCAGCTGCGCCAGCGGCTGGACGCGCTGGAACAGGCGCCGTACGTCTCTGACCGACGCTGGAAAAAGGCCCTGCGCCTGCTGCAGGCCTGCGCCTTCTTCAGCGGGCGCGACGCCATCGCCCCGCTCGACCTGATGCTATTGAAAGACTGCCTGTGGCACGATCTCACCTCGCTGAAGCTGCTGCAACAGCAGATCGATCAGCTGCTGACCGAATCGGCCTATCAGCAGCAGTCGATGCTGATCCAGTTGCAACAGATCCATACCCGCTGGCTGCAGGACCAGCAGCAGCAAAGCGATCGGCAAGCCATCAGCCTGGTGAAAAAAGGCGGCATGTTCAGCCGCAAACCGCAATATGCGCCGGCCACGCCGTTCGCCGGCGGCACTCTCACTCTGCTGCTGCAAAAACCACTGCAGCTGCATGACATTCAGGTCAACCATCTGAGCATCGAGAGCAGCGTGCTGGATAACTGGCTGCAAAAAGGCGGCGACGTGCGCGCCAAGCTGAACGGCATTGGCTTCGCGCAGCCGATCGATTTGGACGTCGATGACCAACTGCACCTGACGGTGCTGGACGTCAGCCGCCAGCCTTCGCTGCTGGCGCTGCCGGGCAAACAGGCCACCGCCACGCCGCAGGCGCTGCTGGATGAAATGGACGCGTTGGCCCAGCGCCTGGCGGAGCAGCGCCGCGCCTTCAGCCAACATCAGCCCTGTCTGTTCACGCCTGCCGCCGGCCTGGCCAAGATCGAAGCCAGTCTGCTGCAGGTGGCGGAACAGGTTAAACAGCAACAGCAGCAAATGCGCGGCCAGTAACCATGCTCAGTCTGGAGACGCTCGATCTGCTGCTGGCGATCACCGAAGGCGAGATGATCGAGGAGATGATCGTCGGCATGCTGGCGGCGCCGCAGCTGTCGGTGTTCTTTAAAAAGTTTCCGGCCCTTCGCCGGGCGCTGGATCGCGATCTGCCACGCTGGAAACTGCAGCTCAAGGAGCGTCTGCAGGAGGCTATGGTGCCGCCGGCGCTGGCGCAGGAGTTTTACCGCTACCAGCAGTGCCAGCTGGAGAACAACACCCAGTTCTATCACAACCTCAATGACACGATGGAGCTTCTGCGTCAGCTGGTCTCGCCGTTTTATGAACAGGCACGCGCGCTGGTGGACGCCGCCGATCTGCCCAACCACCCGCTGGACGACAGCTTCCAAACCCTATTCCTGCAGCGCTGGCGCATCAGCCTGACGCTGCAGGCCACCATGCTGCACCACCAGCTGCTGGAACAAGAGCGCGAGCAGCTGATGGCGGAACTGCAGGAGCGTCTGGCGCTGAGCGGCGCGCTGGAGCCGCTGCTGTCGGAAAACGACACCGCCGCCGGCAGGCTGTGGGACATGAGCAAAGGCCAGCTGCAGCGCGGCGATTACCAACGGCTGGTGGAGTACGGCAACTTTTTGCAGCAGCAGCCGGAGCTGAAAAAGCTGGCACAGCAGCTGGGCCGCAGCTACCAGGCCAAGGCGGTGCAGCAACAAGACGCGCAGCCGGAACCGTTCAGGGTCATGGTGCAGGTGCCGGCCACGCTGCCGGAAGAAGTAAATGGCATTCATCAGAACGACGACATCCTGCGCCTGCTGCCGCCGGAGCTGGCGACGCTGGGGATTGAAGAGCTGGAGTTCGAGTTTTATCGCCGCCTGCTGGAAAAGCGACTGCTGAGCTACCGCCTGCAGGGCGACGTCTGGCAGGAACAGGTTCTGATCCGTCAGGTCACCCACCAGCAGCAGGATCAGCAACCACGCGGGCCGTTTATCGTCTGCGTGGACACCTCAGGATCGATGGGCGGCTTCAACGAACAGTGCGCCAAGGCGTTCTGCCTGGCGCTGCTGCGCATTGCGCTGGCGGACAACCGCCGCTGCTACATCATGCTGTTCGCCAACCAGATCGTGCATTACGAGCTCACCGCCGCCAGCGGCATCGAGCAGGCGGTGCGCTTTCTCGGCCAGCAATTTCGCGGCGGCACCGATCTGGCGGCCTGCCTGAACGCCACCGTCACCAAAATGGCGGAGAGTGGCTGGTTCGACGCCGATGCGGTGATCATTTCCGATTTTATCGCCCAGCGGTTGCCGGAGGAGGTAATAAAGAAGGTGAAACAACAGCAGCAAAGCCACCAGCAGCGTTTCCATGCGGTGGCGATGTCCGCCTACGGCAAACCCGGCATCATGCGCATCTTCGATCATATCTGGCGCTTTGATACCGGGCTGAAAAGCCGTTTAATGCGCCGCTGGCGGCGCTAGGCGGTTAGAGCAGGCCTTCGACCGCCCCACGCACTTCCGGCGACCACACGCCGCACTGCACCTGGCCGATATGCGACAGTTGCAGCAACAGCATCACCAAACGCGACTGGCCGATGCCGCCGCCGATGGTCTGCGGCATATCACCGCGCAACAGCGACTGGTGCCATTCCAGCTTCATGCGTTCTTCATCGCCGGTCAGCGCCAGCTGATGTTTCAGCGCGGCGGCGTCGACGCGGATGCCCATAGAAGACAGCTCGAAAGCGTCCTGCAGCACCGGGTTCCACACCACGATATCGCCGTTCAGGCCCGCCAGGCCATCCGTCGCCGGGGTGGTCCAGTCATCATAATCCGGCGCCCGCACATCGTGCGATTTGCCGTGCGACAGCTTGCCGCCGATGCCGATCAAGAATACCGCGCCCAGCTCTTTGGCAATCGCCCGCTCGCGCCCTTTGGCATCCAGATCCGGGTAGCGCTGCAGCAGGGTTTCGCTGTGCACAAAGTGAATCTGTTCCGGCAGGAACGGAGTCAGGCCATGCTCGCGGCTGACTTCCGCCTCCGTCGCCTTGATGGCGGCGTAAATGCTGCGCACGGTGCTTTTCAGGTAGTCCAGGCTGCGCTCACCGTCGCCCATCACCCGCTCCCAGTCCCACTGATCGACGTACACCGAGTGGATAGGCGTCAGGCGATCTTCATCCGGGCGCAGCGCCTTCATATGGGTGTACAGGCCTTCGCCGGCGCCGAAATCGTAGCTGCCCAGGGTTTTGCGTTTCCATTTCGCCAGCGAATGCACCACTTCGAAGGTGGCGTCAGGCAGGGTTTTGACCTTAACCTGCACCGCTTTCTCACTGCCGGAGAGGTTATCCTGCGTGCCGTCGCCCAAACGGCTGAGGATCGGGGCCTGCACTTCGATCAGGCCGAGCTGTTGCTCCAGCTGGCGGGAGAAGAAGGATTTGACCTGGCTGATTTGTTGTTGTTTTTGGATAAACTGTTTTTTCATTGCCGTATCTCTTGTAAACCTGTCTCTGTTGACATCGATTAAGCAACAAAATGACACGCCAATTCAATATCCATTAATCAATATTGCCTTTTCACTTTTAATCGTTCATTTTTACCCGGACAGAATTCAACAATCGTTAATTAATGGGGGATTAAATGGCGGAAATTTATCAGATCGATAATCTCGATCGCGGCATCCTCAACGCCCTGATGGACAATGCGCGCACACCGTACGCCGAACTGGCGAAAAACTTCGCCGTCAGCCCCGGCACCATCCATGTGCGGGTAGAGAAGATGAAACAGGCCGGGATCATCACCGGCGCGCGCATCGACGTCAGCCCTAAACAGCTGGGTTACGACGTGTGCTGCTTTATCGGCATCATATTAAAGAGCGCCAAGGACTATCCTTCGGCCCTGAAGAAGCTGGAAAGCCTGGAAGAAGTGGTAGAAGCCTATTACACCACCGGCCACTACAGCGTCTTTATTAAGGTAATGTGCCGCTCGATCGACGCGCTGCAACAGGTACTTATCAACAAGATCCAGACCATCGACGAGATCCAGTCTACCGAAACGCTGATCTCGCTGCAGAACCCCATTATGCGCACCATCGTGCCGTAACCCGCCAAATTGCATACCCACATTATCCACAGGTAGATCCCAGCCGATTCACAGCGTACAATGCAGCCACTTTGAGTGAGAAGGTTGGGATCGTTGGTTCATGGCAGACATTACTCTGATCAGTGGCAGTACGCTTGGCAGCGCCGAATACGTGGCTGAACATTTGGCTGAAAAGCTGGAAGACGCGGGTTTCTCTACCGAGATGCTGCACGGCCCTGAACTGGATGAGCTGCCGCTGACCGGCCGCTGGCTGGTGGTCTCTTCCACGCACGGCGCCGGCGAGCTGCCGGATAACCTGCAGCCGCTGTTGGAACAGATCGCCGAACAACAGCCGGATCTTTCCGAGGTGCAGTTCGGCGCCGTCGGTTTGGGCAGTTCGGAATACGACACCTTCTGCGGCGCGATCAAACAGATCGACGATCTGTTGATCGCCAGAGGCGCTAAAAGGATCGGCGATCGTCTCGAGATCGACGTGACCGAGCATGAAATTCCCGAGGATCCGGCCGAGGAATGGGTAAAAACCTGGATTAATTTACTCTAATTCGTCTAAAGATCGCGCGAACCATTGTGGATAACTATGCTTAAAAGCAGGGTAAAAGCCGTAGTTATCCCAATAACAACCGTTGTTCGCTTTTTGTCCTGTGCATAACAAGCCTTTTAGATCCCAGCTTATCTGCGTCGGGATCACCGATCATTCACAGCAAACGATCCTCCTTAATCTGCTGATCTTCATCGTGAATAGTCACTTATCCACAGAGGATCGCGATCCTAATAAGAGATCTAATAAAGAGATCTTTAAATAAAAAAGATCTTCTTTTAATTACCGACGATCCTGACCACTTGGTCGATCGTCTAAACTTGAGTAGAATCCCCCACCCCAGGGCAAATACGATCGTTCGCAATACGGCGAGGTGCAGTTCCATGTTTTATCCAGATCAATTTGACGTCATCATCATCGGTGGTGGCCATGCAGGTACCGAGGCCGCCATGGCCGCGGCGCGCATGGGACGTCAGACTTTATTATTGACACACAATATCGATACGCTGGGACAGATGTCCTGTAATCCGGCGATTGGCGGTATTGGTAAAGGGCATCTGGTTAAGGAAATTGATGCACTCGGCGGCCTGATGGCGACAGCGATCGACCATGCCGGTATCCAGTTTAGGATACTAAACGCCAGCAAAGGCCCTGCCGTTCGCGCCACTCGCGCCCAGGCGGATCGCGTACTGTATCGCCAGGCGATCCGTACCGCGTTGGAGAACCAGCCCAACCTGATGATCTTCCAACAACCCGTTGAGGATCTGATCGTCGAAAACGATCGCGTCGTGGGCGCTGTCACTCAAATGGGTCTGAAATTCCGCGCCAAGGCGGTAGTATTGACCGTAGGCACCTTCCTGGACGGCAAGATCCATATCGGTCTGGAAAATTACAGCGGTGGCCGCGCCGGGGATCCTCCTTCGATCTCGCTGTCACAGCGTTTGCGTGAACTGCCGCTGCGCGTTAACCGCTTGAAAACCGGTACGCCGCCGCGCATCGACGCCCGCACTATCGATTTCAGCGTACTGGCCCCGCAACATGGCGATACGCCGGTACCGGTATTCTCGTTCCTGGGCGATGCCAGCCAGCATCCGGAACAAATGGCGTGCTACATCACCCACACCAATGAAAAAACCCATGACGTGATCCGCAATAACCTCGATCGCAGCCCAATGTATGCCGGGATCATCGAAGGGATCGGCCCACGTTATTGCCCGTCGATCGAAGACAAGGTCATGCGCTTTGCCGATCGCAACGCGCACCAGATCTTCCTCGAGCCGGAAGGCCTGACCAGCAACGAGATTTACCCTAACGGGATTTCCACCAGCCTGCCGTTCGACGTGCAAATGCAGATCGTCCGTTCGATGGAAGGGATGCAGAACGCGCGTATTATTCGCCCTGGTTATGCCATCGAGTACGATTTCTTCGATCCACGCGATCTGAAGCCTACTTTGGAAAGCAAATTCATTCAGGGGCTGTTCTTCGCCGGTCAGATCAACGGCACCACCGGGTATGAAGAAGCCGCTGCGCAGGGCCTGTTGGCCGGTTTGAACGCCGGGCGCTTCGCCGACGAACAAGAAGGCTGGGCGCCACGTCGCGATCAGGCTTACCTGGGCGTGCTGGTAGACGATCTCAGCACCCTCGGCACAAAAGAGCCGTACCGCATGTTTACCTCACGCGCCGAGTATCGTCTGATGCTGCGCGAAGACAACGCCGATCTCCGCCTGACGGAAAAAGGCCGCGAGCTGGGTCTGGTGGACGACGTGCGTTGGGCACGTTACAGCGAGAAGCTGGAGCGAATCGAACGCGAACGCCAGCGCCTGCGCGACATCTGGATGCACCCGCACGCCGAGAACGTCGAACAGGTCAATGCGCTGCTGAAAGCGCCGCTGTCGCGTGAAGCGAACGGCGAAGAACTGCTGCGCCGCCCGGAGATGGATTACGCGCAGTTGACCGGCACCGACGCCTTCGCGCCACCGCTGGACGACGTGCAAGCCGCTGAACAGGTCGAGATCCAGGTCAAATACGAAGGCTACATCGCTCGTCAGCAGGAAGAGATCGAAAAACAGCAGCGCAACGAGAATACCTTGCTGCCGTTGGATCTCGACTACCGTCAGGTTTCGGGACTGTCGAACGAGGTGATCGCCAAGTTGAACGATCACAAACCGAACTCCATCGGCCAGGCTTCGCGCATCTCCGGCATTACGCCGGCGGCGATCTCGATTTTGCTGATCTGGCTGAAAAAGCAGGGACTGCTGCGCCGCAGCGCATAAATCTCGCATTCAGGCGGCCGTTTGTTCATCCCGTAGCCAAACGGCCGCTGACATCACTTGCGCCCTGAATTATCATAGTCGCCTCATTGCGCCAGCTAACCATCCGCTGGTCGTTCAGCGCCTGCCAGAGGATCCGTTGTGCAAAAAAAATTAGACTCGCTGCTTGCGGCGGCAGGCATTGAGCTGCCCGATCAGCAAAAACAACAGCTGCTGGGTTATGTTGGCATGCTGGATAAGTGGAACAAGGCTTATAACCTCACGTCGGTGCGCGACCCGCAGCAAATGCTGGTGCGCCACATCCTCGACAGCATCGTGGTCAATCCGCATCTGCAGGGCTCGCGTTTCATCGATGTCGGCACCGGCCCCGGCTTGCCGGGCATTCCGCTGGCGATCGTGCGCCCGGACGCGCATTTCACGCTGCTCGACAGCCTGGGCAAGCGCGTGCGCTTCCTGCGCCAGGTGCAGCATGAGCTGGGCCTGAACAATATCGAGCCGGTGCAGAGCCGCGTCGAAGCGTTTCCGGCCGAGCCACCGTTCGATGGTGTGATCAGCCGCGCGTTCGCTTCGCTGCAGGATATGCTGTCCTGGTGTCATCATCTGCCGGCGAAAGGGCAGGGGCGTTTTTACGCGTTGAAAGGCGTGCGCCCGGATGAAGAGCTGACGCAGCTGCCGGCTGGCGTAAGCCTGGAGTCCATCGTGCGGTTGCAGGTGCCTGAACTGGAAGGCGAACGCCATCTGGTGATTCTTAAGGCAAACTGAGTTTGCTTTTGATCAAACAAGCGTGAATTAAAAGGCAGTACTCAGCAGAAAGGTAAGCAGGCTAATTAGTTGGTCGCTTTTTTTAGTTAATTTACTTTCTATTAACACAAAAAACGCGGCTAATTAGCGACAATAGAGTAATTGCATTTAGAAATAGTCACGTTAGCAATCATGTGCGAAAGATTGGCGTTTGCTGCTAATGTTAATTGGCTGTTGGAATATTGCCCCGCTGCTTGTCAATAAAAGGTTTTCATCGGGTATACGGATTGTTTTTGAACAGTTAACTGATAATGTTTTGATTTATATAATCTTTTGATCGCTCAAATTGCTAAAGACGGTTTGGTTGACCATCGGCTATAAATCAGGAAGGGACATTACTGTGATCGGCCTCGCGTTTCTAAACGCAACGCTGGAATAATCAGACAATTAAATGCGCCCTATTATTCCGACCGTTTTCTTGTGAAAATAGGCTGGAATAGGGAAATTTAAATAATTGTTCACCTTTTCGCTACTTATCGATTGAATTCGTTGGTATGCCCCGTATAATTTGCTCGTTTTTTGCTGCTTGACTCAGGACAGCAAAAACAGTTGTATACGTCACTCAGCATACCCCCTCTGGGGTACGGAGAGAACAAACGTCATGTCTGTGTCCCTTTACAGCGGGAAAGTCGCACGCAAACTGCTGTTTTTGCAGTTAATGACTTTTGTTCTGATCAGCGTTGCTTTCTGGCTGAAAAGCCCGGAATGGAGCGCTTCGGCGCTGGCAGGCGGTCTCGCCGCCTGGTTGCCGAGTGCAATGTTTATGCTGTTTGCCTTGCGCCATCAGGCGCAAACGCCGGCGCCCGGTAGGGTTGCCTGGTCGTTCGCCATCGGCGAGGGGCTAAAGGTCGTGATCACCATCGTTTTGCTGATCGTGGCGCTGGGGGTGTTCAAGGCGGAGTTTATACCGCTTGGCCTGACCTATTTAGCGGTGTTAGTGGTGCAGATAGTGGCACCGGCCGTGATTAACAGTTACCGAAATTAACTAAATAAAGGGTAGAGGCATCATGTCTGCAGAGGGATACAACAGTCCACAGGAGTATATCGGTCACCACCTGACGCAGCTTCAGGTCGGGACTGGGTTTTGGTCGATTAACCTCGACTCGATGTTTTTCTCCGTCGTCCTCGGGGTTCTGTTCCTAGTTATTTTCCGCAAAGTGGCTAAAAACGCCACCAGCGGCGTGCCGGGTAAACTGCAAACCGCCGTGGAGCTGGTAGTCGGTTTCGTCGACAGCAGCGTGCGCGATATGTACCACGGCAAGAGCAAGGTGATTGCGCCGTTGGCGCTGACCGTGTTCGTCTGGGTGTTCCTGATGAACCTGATGGATCTGATTCCGGTAGACTTCCTGCCGTTCATCGGGGCGCATCTCGGTCTGCCTGCGCTGCGCGTGGTGCCTACCGCCGATGTGAACGTCACGCTGTCTATGGCGCTGGGCGTGTTTATCCTGATTCTGTTCTATAGCATCAAAATGAAAGGCGTTGGCGGGTTCGTTAAAGAGTTGACCATGCAGCCGTTCAACCACCCTGTATTCATTCCTATCAACCTGATTCTTGAAGGTGTCAGCCTGCTGTCCAAACCTGTTTCACTGGGTCTGCGACTGTTCGGCAACATGTATGCGGGTGAGTTGATCTTCATCCTGATTGCCGGCCTGTTGCCGTGGTGGTCACAGTGGGTCCTGAGCTTGCCTTGGGCTATCTTCCACATCCTGATCATTACGCTTCAAGCCTTTATTTTCATGGTTCTGACGATCGTCTATCTGTCGATGGCGTCTGAAGAGCACTGATTTTCTTAAAACACTTGCACTTTTAAACTGAAACAAACTGGAGACTGTCATGGAAAACCTGAGTATGGATCTGCTGTACATGGCTGCCGCTGTGATGATGGGTTTAGCGGCAATCGGTGCTGCGATCGGTATCGGCATCCTGGGTGGTAAATTCTTGGAAGGCGCGGCTCGTCAGCCTGACCTGATTCCTCTGCTGCGTACACAGTTCTTTATCGTTATGGGTCTGGTCGACGCCATCCCGATGATCGCTGTAGGTCTGGGTCTGTACGTGATGTTCGCCGTCGCGTAAGTAGAGCAACCCTCTACGACGTAACCAAACTATTAACTTTTAAAGAGGCATTGTGCTGTGAATCTTAACGCAACAATCCTCGGCCAGGCCATCGCGTTCGTTCTGTTTGTCTGGTTCTGCATGAAGTACGTATGGCCGCCGATCATGGCTGCCATCGAGAAACGTCAGAAAGAAATCGCTGACGGCCTCGCTTCTGCAGAGCGTGCCAAAAAAGATCTGGACTTAGCGCAAGCCAATGCGACCGACCAGCTGAAAACTGCTAAGGCAGAAGCTCAGGTGATCATCGAGCAAGCGAACAAACGCAAAGCTCAGATCATGGATGAAGCGAAAGCCGAAGCCGAGCAGGAACGTAACAAAATCGTGGCGCAGGCTCAGGCTGAGATCGAAGCCGAACGTAAGCGCGCTCGTGAAGAGTTGCGTAAGCAAGTCGCGATGCTGGCAATTGCCGGCGCCGAGAAGATCATCGAACGTTCCGTGGATGAAGCTGCTAACAGCGACATCGTTGATAAACTGGTCGCTGAACTGTAAGGAGGGAGGGGCTGATGTCTGAATTTGTAACTGTAGCTCGCCCCTACGCCAAAGCAGCTTTTGACTTTGCCGTTGAGCACCAAAGCGTAGAGCGCTGGCAGGACATGCTGGCGTTTACGGCTGAAGTCACTCGCAATGAACAGATTTCTGAACTGCTGTCTGGCGCGGTTGCGCCAGAAACGCTGTCCAAGACGTTCATCGCGGTTTGTGGCGATCGGCTCGACGAACATGGCCAGAACTTTATCCGTGTAATGGCCGAAAATGGACGTTTACTGGTTCTTCCTGCCGTGCTGCAGCAGTTCATAGAACTGCGCGCCTCGCTGGAATCCACCGTCGAAGTCGAAGTGCTCTCTGCGAGCGCGCTGAGCGACGAACAGCAGGCGAAAATCGCCGCTGCGATGGAAAAACGTCTGTCACGCAAAGTTAAGCTGAATTGCAAAATTGACAAGTCTGTACTGGCCGGCATCGTTGTTCGCGCCGGCGATATGGTGATTGATGGCAGCGTTCGCGGTCGTCTTGAACGCCTGACAGACGTCTTGCAGTCTTAAGGGGACTGGAGCATGCAACTGAATTCCACCGAAATCAGCGAACTGATCAAGCAGCGCATTGCTCAGTTCAATGTAGTGAGCGAAGCTCACAATGAAGGTACTATCGTTTCCGTCAGCGACGGGATCATCCGCGTACACGGCCTGGCCGAAGTTATGCAGGGCGAAATGATCGCGCTGCCTGGCAACCGTTACGCAATCGCATTGAACCTGGAGCGCGACTCCGTCGGTGCCGTGGTCATGGGTCCGTATTCGGATCTGGCCGAAGGCATGAAGGTTAAATGCACCGGCCGTATCCTGGAAGTTCCAGTCGGTCGTGGTCTGCTGGGCCGCGTAGTTAACACCCTGGGCGCACCAATCGACGGCAAAGGCCCGATTGAAAACGACGGCTTCTCTCCGGTAGAAGCTATCGCGCCAGGCGTTATCGAGCGTCAGTCCGTTGATCAGCCGGTTCAGACTGGCTACAAATCCGTTGATGCCATGATTCCAATCGGCCGTGGCCAGCGTGAGCTGGTGATCGGTGACCGTCAGACCGGTAAAACCGCGCTGGCGATCGATGCGATCATCAACCAACGCGACTCCGGCATCAAATGCGTTTACGTGGCTATCGGCCAGAAAGCGTCCACCATCGCTAACGTGGTGCGCAAACTGGAAGAGCACGGCGCACTGGCCAACACCATCGTGGTGGTGGCGACCGCTTCCGAATCCGCTGCACTGCAATACCTGGCGCCATACGCCGGTTGCGCAATGGGCGAATACTTCCGTGACCGCGGTGAAGATGCGCTGATCGTGTACGATGACCTGTCCAAACAGGCCGTTGCTTACCGCCAGATTTCCCTGCTGCTTCGTCGTCCGCCAGGTCGTGAAGCTTACCCAGGCGACGTATTCTACCTGCACTCCCGCTTGCTGGAGCGTGCAGCGCGCGTTAACGCCGAATACGTTGAAGCCTTCACCAAAGGTGAAGTTAAAGGCCAAACCGGTTCATTGACCGCTCTGCCGATCATTGAAACCCAGGCGGGTGACGTTTCCGCGTTCGTTCCGACCAACGTAATCTCGATTACCGATGGTCAGATCTTCCTGGAATCCAACCTGTTCAACTCCGGTATTCGTCCGGCAGTTAACCCGGGTATCTCCGTATCCCGTGTTGGTGGCGCCGCGCAGACCAAGATCATGAAGAAACTGTCCGGTGGTATCCGTACCGCGCTGGCGCAGTATCGTGAACTGGCTGCGTTCTCCCAGTTCGCCTCCGATCTGGACGACGCGACCCGCAAACAGCTGAGCCACGGTCAGAAAGTGACCGAGCTGCTGAAACAGAAACAGTATGCGCCGATGTCAGTCGCACAACAGTCTCTGGTGCTGTTTGCCGCAGAACGCGGTTACCTGAACGACGTCGAAGTCGCCAAAGTGGTGAGCTTCGAAGCCGCGCTGGTCGCCTATGCGGACCGCGAGCACGCCGAACTGCTGAACCACATCAACCAAACTGGCAACTTCAATGATGAGATCGAGGGCAAGTTGAAAGACATCCTCGAGACCTTCAAGAAAACCCAGTCCTGGTAACGCCGAACGGTCCTGCTGTTGAAAGACAGCAGGCCGTCTGGCACTGAGGAGAAGCAGAGATGGCCGGCGCAAAAGAGATACGTAGTAAGATCGCTAGCGTGCAAAACACGCAAAAGATCACTAAAGCGATGGAAATGGTCGCCGCCTCCAAAATGCGTAAATCGCAGGATCGCATGGCGGCCAGCCGTCCTTATGCAGAGACCATGCGCAAAGTGATTGGTCACCTTGCGTTAGGGAATCTGGAGTACAAGCACCCGTACCTGGATGAGCGTGACGTTAAGCGCGTCGGGTATCTGGTGGTGTCTACTGACCGTGGTCTCTGCGGCGGCTTGAACATCAACCTGTTCAAAAAGCTGCTGGCGGAGATGAAAGCCTGGTCCGAAAAAGGCGTCGAAACCGATTTGGCGCTGATTGGCTCTAAAGCGGCCTCTTTCTTTGGTTCCGTGGGCGGCAACGTGGTTGCCCAGGTGACCGGCATGGGGGACAAACCTTCCCTGTCGGATCTGATCGGGCCGGTGAAAGTGATGCTGCAGGCCTACGACGAAGGTCGTTTGGACAAGCTGTACATTGTCAGCAACAAATTTGTTAATACGATGTCCCAAGAGCCGCAGGTGCTTCAGCTGCTGCCGTTACCGCCAGCCGATGACGAAGAGCTGAAGAAAACGCCTTGGGATTACCTGTATGAACCCGATCCAAAAGTGCTGCTTGATACCTTGCTGCGCCGCTATGTGGAGTCGCAGGTTTATCAGGGCGTCGTGGAAAACCTGGCCAGCGAGCAGGCCGCACGAATGGTCGCGATGAAAGCCGCAACCGATAACGGCGGTAGCCTGATCAAAGAGCTGCAGTTGGTATACAACAAGGCGCGTCAGGCCAGCATCACTCAGGAACTCACCGAGATCGTTTCGGGAGCCTCCGCGGTTTAAGCTAGGTTTACGAATTACGTAGAGGATTCAAGATGGCTACTGGAAAGATTATCCAGGTAATCGGCGCCGTGGTGGACGTCGAGTTCCCTCAGGATGCCGTACCAAAAGTGTACGATGCCCTTGAGGTAGAAAACGGCACCGAAAAACTGGTGTTGGAAGTTCAGCAACAGCTGGGCGGTGGCGTGGTTCGCTGTATCGCAATGGGGACCTCCGACGGTCTGCGTCGCGGTCTGAAAGTGAACAACCTGGACCACCCGATTGAAGTGCCGGTGGGTAAAGCTACCCTGGGCCGTATCATGAACGTATTGGGTCAACCGATCGACATGAAAGGCGACATCGGCGAAGAAGAGCGTTGGGCGATTCACCGCGCGGCGCCAAGCTACGAAGAGCTGTCCAGCTCCCAGGAACTGCTGGAAACCGGTATCAAGGTAATGGACCTGATTTGTCCGTTCGCCAAGGGCGGTAAAGTCGGTCTGTTCGGCGGTGCGGGCGTAGGTAAAACCGTAAACATGATGGAGCTGATCCGTAACATCGCGATCGAGCACTCCGGTTATTCCGTGTTTGCGGGCGTGGGCGAGCGTACTCGTGAGGGTAACGACTTCTACCACGAAATGACCGACTCCAACGTTTTGGACAAAGTATCCCTGGTTTACGGCCAGATGAACGAGCCACCAGGTAACCGTCTGCGCGTTGCGCTGACCGGTCTGACCATGGCGGAGAAATTCCGTGACGAAGGCCGTGACGTTCTGCTGTTCGTTGACAACATCTACCGTTACACCCTGGCCGGTACCGAAGTGTCCGCACTTCTGGGCCGTATGCCATCCGCGGTAGGTTATCAGCCAACGCTGGCGGAAGAGATGGGCGTTCTGCAAGAACGTATCACCTCGACCAAGACCGGTTCCATCACTTCCGTACAGGCCGTTTACGTTCCTGCGGATGACTTGACTGACCCGTCACCAGCCACCACCTTTGCGCACTTGGACGCAACCGTGGTACTGAGCCGTAACATCGCTTCTCTGGGTATCTACCCGGCCGTTGACCCGCTGGATTCCACCAGCCGTCAGCTGGATCCGCTGGTTGTTGGCCAGGAGCACTACGACGTAGCGCGTGGCGTGCAGTCCATTCTGCAACGCTACCAGGAACTGAAAGATATCATCGCGATCCTGGGTATGGACGAGCTGTCTGAAGAAGACAAGCTGGTCGTATCCCGTGCGCGTAAGATCCAACGCTTCCTGTCTCAGCCGTTCTTCGTGGCAGAAGTCTTCACCGGTTCTCCGGGCAAGTTCGTATCGCTGAAAGACACCATCCGTGGTTTCAAAGGCATTATGGACGGCGACTATGACCACCTGCCGGAGCAGGCGTTCTACATGGTTGGCACCATTGAAGAAGCAGTGGAAAAAGCCAAGAAACTGTAACGCCTTGAGAGGAGGGTGATATGGCTATGACTTACCATCTGGATGTAGTCAGCGCGGAAAAACAGATGTTTTCCGGCCTGGTGCAGAAGATCCAGGTGACAGGCAGCGAAGGTGAACTGGGGATCTTCCCTGGCCATGCGCCGCTGCTGACTGCCATCAAGCCTGGCATGGTGCGTATTGTTAAGCAGCACGGTGAAGAAGAGTTCATCTACCTGTCCGGCGGCATCCTTGAGGTGCAGCCGAGCGTGGTTACCGTGCTGGCGGACACTGCTATCCGTGGTACTGACCTCGACGAAGCGAGAGCGTTGGAAGCTAAGCGTAAAGCTGAAGAACATATTCGCAGCTCTCATGGCGATGTCGACTATGCTCAGGCATCCGCTGAACTGGCGAAAGCGATCGCAAAACTGCGCGTTATCGAGCTCACCAGAAAAGCGATGTAATGTTTGGGTGCTTTGCACCCAACTTTAAGAAAGCGGCCTATAGGGTCGCTTTTTTTTTACTTTAAAATAAGCATTTCAGCCCGGCGGGCGGTGTGGTGTATAACCCCTGATATCGGGAAAGAAACGTCGCCGATCGCCGACAGTTTTTTCGCTCCGACGGCGAATTGGCCGCGATAGCGGCAGGCCAAGGCCCACGCGGCCTGCGCCGGGTTCGTGCAGAGAAATATGTAGTAATATCGTCGCTAAACGGTTTTACTTTCGTCTATCAAAATGGAGTTATCAGGTTGCTTATGTCGAACAGCGCAATGAGCGTGGTTATCCTCGCCGCGGGCAAGGGAACACGCATGTATTCCGATCTTCCCAAGGTCTTACATCCGTTGGCCGGCAAGCCGATGGTGCAACACGTCATTGATGCCGCGATGAAACTGGGCGCACAACATGTCCACCTGGTATACGGCCACGGCGGCGAACTGCTGAAAAGCACGTTGACCGAAGGCGCGCTGAACTGGGTGCTGCAGGCCGAGCAATTGGGTACCGGTCATGCAATGCAGCAGGCGGCGCCGCACTTTGCCGACGATGAAGACGTGCTGATGCTGTACGGCGACGTGCCGTTGATCTCCGTGGATACGCTGCAACGCCTGCTGGCGGCCAAGCCGCAGGGCGGCATCGGTCTGCTGACGGTCAAGCTGGACGATCCGAGCGGTTACGGCCGCATCGTGCGCGAGCAGGGCAGCGTGGTGGGCATCGTCGAACACAAGGACGCCAGCGAGGCACAGCGCCAAATCAACGAGATCAATACCGGCATCCTGGTGGCGAACGGGCGCGATCTGAAGCGCTGGCTGGGGATGTTGAATAACGATAACGCACAGGGCGAGTTTTACATCACCGATATCATTGCGTTGGCCCATGCCGACGGCAAGAAAATCGAGGCTGTACATCCGTCGCGCCTGAGCGAAGTGGAAGGCGTGAACAACCGCCTGCAGCTGGCGACCCTGGAGCGCGTATTCCAGTCGGAACAGTCTGAAAAGCTGCTGTTGGCCGGCGTGATGCTGCTGGATCCGGCGCGTTTCGATCTGCGCGGGGAACTTGTTCACGGCCGAGACATCACTATTGATGCGAATGTGATTATCGAAGGTCACGTCAAGCTGGGCGACCGGGTGAAAATCGGCGCTGGCTGCGTGCTGAAAAACTGCGTAATCGGTGATGATTGTGAGATCAGCCCTTACAGCGTGCTGGAAGACAGCGTGCTGGAAGCCGACTGCACCGTGGGGCCGTTCGCCCGCCTGCGCCCAGGCGCGGAGCTGGCGGCAGGGGCTCACGTCGGCAACTTCGTGGAAATGAAAAAGGCGCGTCTGGGCAAAGGCTCCAAGGCCGGTCACCTCAGCTACCTGGGCGATGCCGAAATCGGCGATGACGTGAATATCGGCGCCGGCACCATCACCTGCAACTACGATGGCGCCAACAAGCACAAGACGGTGATCGGCGACGGCGTATTCGTCGGTTCCGATACTCAGCTGGTGGCGCCGGTGTCGGTCGGCAAAGGCTCCACCATCGCCGCCGGCACCACGGTGACGCGCGATATCGCCGAGAACGAACTGGTGCTGAGCCGCGTCAAACAGGTGCACATTCAGGGCTGGCAACGTCCGGTGAAGAAGAAGTCATAGTGTGTTTTGCGTTGGGCTCCGTTCACGAGCCCAATACAAAACATAATAACCCCCACCATCTACAGGCTCGGGGACGCACGGTAAAAACCGGCAAAAATCAGGTCAAGGCATCGAAAACGCCCATGAAGGGCGTTCATTAGGAATACAACTGATGTGTGGAATTGTAGGCGCAGTAGCGCAACGTGATATCGCAGAAATCCTGTTGGAAGGTTTACGCCGTCTCGAGTACCGCGGTTATGACTCCGCCGGTCTGGCAGTGGTCGACGCGCAGGGCAACGTCAGTCGTCTGCGTCGCGTAGGCAAGGTGCAAAAACTGGCCGAAGCGGCGGAGCAGACCGATCTGCACGGCGGTACCGGCATCGCTCACACCCGTTGGGCAACGCACGGTGAACCGACCGAGGCGAACGCGCACCCGCATGTTTCCGACTACATTACCGTGGTGCATAACGGCATCATCGAAAACCACGAACCGCTGCGCGAACTGCTGATCGAACGCGGTTATCGCTTCAGCTCCGAAACCGACACCGAAGTGATCGCGCACCTGGTGCACTGGGAACAGTTGCAGGGCGGTACGCTGCTGGAAGTGGTTCAGCGTGTGATCCCACAGCTGCGCGGCGCTTACGGCACCGTGGTAATGGACAGCCGCGATCCGAGCGTATTGGTCGCTGCGCGCTCCGGCAGCCCGCTGGTTATCGGCCGCGGCGTAGGGGAAAACTTCATCGCTTCCGATCAGCTGGCGCTGCTGCCGGTCACCCGCCGCTTCATCTTCCTGGAAGAAGGCGACGTGGTGGAAGTGACTCGCCGCACCGTCAACATCTTCGACAAGCAGGGCAACGCCATCGAGCGCCCTGAGATCGAATCCCAGGTGCAGTATGACGCCGGCGACAAGGGCGCTTACCGTCACTACATGCAAAAAGAGATCTACGAACAGCCGCTGGCGCTGAAAAATACCCTGGAAGGGCGTTTCAGCCATGGCCAAATCAACCTGAGCGAGCTGGGCCCGCGCGCCGATGAGCTGTTGGCCAAGGTGCAGCACGTGCAGATTATCGCCTGTGGCACTTCTTATCACTCCGGTATGGTGGCGCGTTATTGGTTCGAAGCGCTGGCCGGCGTGCCGTGCGACGTCGAGATCGCGTCCGAGTTCCGTTACCGCAAATCGGCGGTGCGTCCGGGCAGCCTGATCATCACCCTGTCGCAGTCCGGCGAAACCGCCGACACGTTAGCGGCGCTGCGCCTGTCCAAAGAGCTGGGTTATCTCGGTTCGCTGGCCGTTTGTAACGTGGCGGGTTCTTCGCTGGTGCGCGAATCCGATCTGGCGTTGATGACCAAGGCCGGCACGGAAATTGGCGTGGCCTCGACCAAGGCCTTTACCACGCAGCTCACCGTGCTGTTGATGCTGGTGGCGCGCCTGGGCCGCCTGAAAGGCATGGCGGAAAGCGTGGAGCAAGAGATCGTGCACGGCCTGCAGGCGCTGCCGGCGCGTATCGAGCAGATGCTGTCGATGGATAAAGAGATCGAAGCGCTGGCGGAAGGTTTCTCCGATAAACACCATGCGCTGTTCCTCGGCCGCGGCGATCAGTATCCGATCGCCATGGAAGGGGCGCTGAAGCTGAAAGAGATCTCCTATATTCACGCTGAAGCTTATGCGGCGGGGGAGCTGAAACACGGCCCGCTGGCGCTGATCGACGCCGACATGCCGGTGATCGTCGTGGCGCCGAACAACGAACTGCTGGAAAAGCTGAAGTCCAACATTGAAGAAGTGCGCGCGCGCGGCGGCCAGCTGTACGTGTTCGCCGATCAGGATGCCGGCTTCGTCAGCAGCGAAGGCATGACCATCATTCCTCTGCCGCACGTCGAGGAAATCGTCGCGCCGATCTTCTACACCGTGCCGTTGCAGCTGCTGTCTTACCATGTGGCGCTGATCAAAGGCACCGACGTTGACCAGCCGCGCAACCTGGCGAAGTCTGTCACCGTAGAGTAATCTGCCGCAGGTAAACTGCAAAAGCCGGCCTTAGCGCCGGCTTTTTTCATGAGCAACGCGAAAGATGACAGCGGCGCCGATTCAGGGATAAACGTTGTCATATTCAAGCGGATAGGGCGTGGCCAAACGGTTTTTTTATTGCTTGGCAATTGCGCTGTTTTCAATATAACAAATTGATTTTAATATAAATCAATACCCCTAAAATGCACTGTAATATAACTGTCATATTGCGTACATTTTTCTGTCACCAAACTGTCCTATTTTCCCTCCTGCAGCAATACTTACTCTGATTAAAACGACTCGAAGTCGATTTTAAATATCCCATTAGGAGGGATTATGAAACTGATGCGTACCACCGTCGCCAGTATTGTGGCAGCGACCTTCTCCCTGACCGCCGTGTCCGCGTTCGCTGCTGCCAGCCTGACCGGTGCAGGTGCGACATTCCCCGCTCCGGTTTACGCCAAGTGGGCAGATTCTTATCAGAAAGAAACCGGCAACAAAGTTAACTATCAGGGCATCGGCTCCTCTGGCGGCGTGAAGCAAATCGTGGCCAACACCGTTGACTTTGGCGCCTCCGACGCCCCGCTGTCTGACGACAAGCTGGCGGCCGACGGCCTGTTCCAGTTCCCGACCGTGATCGGCGGCGTGGTGCTGGCCGTGAATATCCCGGGCATCAAATCCGGCGAACTGACTCTGGACGGTAAAACCCTGGGCGATATCTACCTGGGCAACGTCAAAAAATGGAACGATCCGGCTATCACCAAGCTGAACCCAGGCGTGAAACTGCCTGACCAGAACATCGCCGTGGTACGCCGCGCCGACGGTTCCGGCACCTCGTTCGTGTTCACCAGCTACCTGTCCAAGGCCAACGCGCAGTGGAAAGAAAAAATTGGCGCCGGTTCTACCGTTAACTGGCCGACCGGTCTGGGCGGCAAAGGCAACGACGGCATCGCCGCCTTCGTTCAGCGTCTGCCTGGCTCTATCGGCTACGTAGAATACGCTTACGCCAAACAGAACAACCTGGCTTACACCAAGCTGGTTTCTGCCGACGGCAAACCGGTCAGCCCGACCGAAGAGAGCTTCAGCAACGCGGCCAAAGGCGTGGATTGGAGCAAGACCTTCGCTCAGGATTTGACAGACCAGAAAGGCGACAACGTGTGGCCAATCACCTCCACCACCTTCATCCTGGTGCACAAAGAGCAGAAAAACCCTGCTCAGGGCGCCGAAGTGCTGAAGTTCTTCGACTGGGCCTACAAAACCGGCGGCAAACAGGCTAACGAGCTGGATTACGCCACCCTGCCGAAAGAAGTGGTTGAGCAGGTGCGCGCGGCCTGGAAAACCAACGTAAAAGACAGTTCAGGTAAAGCGCTGTACTAACAACGCAGGGGCGCGGGTTCGCCGCGCCCCACAAGTTCTTCAGGCTCCGATCTCGGTTGGGGCTGCCAGGGTTCAAACAGAGAGTAATCTATGGCTGAGTACAAGCCGACCATCAAAGCACCGAGCAAAAACGGTGACATCATTTTCAGCGCGCTGGTGAGACTGGCGGCGCTGATTACCCTATTGTTGCTGGGCGGCATCATCGTTTCGCTGATCTTCGCCTCCTGGCCAAGCATGCAGAAATTCGGCTTCGCTTTCCTGTGGACCAAAGAGTGGGACGCGCCGGCGGAGCAGTTCGGCGCGCTGGTGCCGATCTACGGTACCGTGGTCACCTCGCTTATCGCGCTGATCATCGCCGTGCCGGTGAGTTTCGGCATCGCGCTGTTCCTGACCGAACTGGCGCCGAACTGGTTGAAGCGGCCGCTGGGCATCGCCATTGAGCTGCTGGCGGCCATCCCGAGCATCGTCTACGGCATGTGGGGCCTGTTCGTGTTTGCCCCGCTGTTCGCCGAATACTTCCAGACGCCGGTGGGCGACGTGCTGTCGGGCATTCCGATCGTCGGCGAGCTGTTCTCCGGCCCGGCCTTCGGCATCGGCATCCTGGCCGCCGGGGTGATCCTGGCGATCATGATCATTCCTTACATCGCCGCGGTGATGCGCGACGTGTTCGAACAGACCCCGGTAATGATGAAAGAGTCGGCCTACGGCATCGGCTGCACCACCTGGGAAGTCATCTGGCGCATCGTGCTGCCGTTCACCAAAAACGGCGTCATCGGCGGCGTGATGTTGGGCCTGGGTCGCGCGCTGGGGGAAACCATGGCGGTGACCTTTATCATCGGTAACACCTACCAGCTCGACAGCGCTTCGCTGTACATGCCGGGCAACAGCATCACCTCGGCGCTGGCCAACGAATTCGCCGAAGCCGAGTCCGGCGTGCACACCGCCGCGTTGATGGAGCTGGGCCTGATTCTGTTTGTTATCACCTTTATCGTGCTGGCGCTGTCGAAACTGATGATCATGCGTCTGGCCAAGAATGAGGGGCGTTAACATGGCGACGATGGATATGCAAAACGCAGTCGTTCTGGCGGAAAGCCGCCGCAAAATGCAGGCCTGGCGCCGGCAGAAAAATCGCCTCGCGCTGTTCCTGTCGATGGCGACCATGGCGTTCGGGCTGTTCTGGTTGATCTGGATCCTGATCGCTACCGTCACCAAAGGCTTCGACGGCATGGCGATGGCGTTGTTCACCGAGATGACCCCGCCGCCGAATACCGCGGGCGGCGGCCTGGCCAACGCCATCGCCGGCAGCGGCCTGTTGATCCTGTGGGCGACCCTCTTCGGTACGCCGCTGGGCATCATGGCCGGCATCTACCTGGCGGAATACGGCCGTAAATCCTGGCTGGCGGAAGTGATCCGCTTCATCAACGACATTCTGCTGTCCGCACCGTCGATCGTGGTGGGCCTGTTCGTTTACACCATCGTGGTGGCGAAGATGGAACACTTCTCCGGCTGGGCCGGCATCGTGGCGCTGGCGCTGCTGCAGGTGCCGATCGTCATTCGCACCACCGAGAACATGCTGAAACTGGTGCCGGATACGCTGCGCGAGGCCGCTTATGCCCTGGGCACGCCGAAATGGCGCATGATTTCCGCCATCACGCTGAAGGCGTCGGTGTCCGGCATCATCACCGGCGTGCTGCTGGCGATTGCGCGCATCGCGGGGGAAACCGCACCATTGCTGTTCACCTCGCTGTCGAACCAGTTCTGGAGCACCGACCTGATGCAGCCGATCGCCAACCTGCCGGTGACCATCTTCAAATTCGCCATGAGCCCGTTCGCCGAATGGCAACAGCTGGCCTGGGCCGGGGTGCTGTTGATCACCCTGTGCGTACTGTTACTGAATATCCTGGCGCGCGTGGTTTTCGCCAAGAAAAAGCATTCATAAAATTTTGAGCGCCGCTTTGGCGGCGCTGATGAAAAGAGAGAAGTCTTGATGAGTATGGTTACTGACGCTTCCAGCAGCAAAATTCAGGTACGCGATCTGAACTTCTACTATGGCAAATTCCATGCGCTGAAGAACATCACGCTGGATATCGCCAAGAACAAGGTCACCGCGTTTATCGGCCCGTCCGGCTGCGGCAAATCTACCCTGCTGCGCACCTTCAACAAGATGTACCAGCTGTACCCGGAACAGCGCGCGGAAGGCGGCATCCTGCTGGACGGCCAGAACATCCTGACCGACAACTCGGATATCGCACTGCTGCGCGCCAAGGTCGGCATGGTGTTCCAGAAGCCGACGCCGTTCCCGATGTCGATTTACGACAACATCGCCTTCGGCGTTCGCCTGTTTGAAAAGCTGTCGCGCGCCGATATGGACGAGCGCGTGCAGTGGGCGCTGACCAAGGCGGCGCTGTGGAACGAAACCAAGGACAAGCTGCACCAGAGCGGCTACAGCCTCTCCGGTGGCCAGCAGCAGCGTCTGTGCATCGCCCGCGGCATCGCCATTCGTCCGGAAGTGCTGTTGCTGGATGAGCCTTGCTCGGCGCTGGATCCGATCTCCACCGGCAAGATTGAAGAGCTGATCAGCGAGCTGAAGGCCGACTACACCGTGGTGATCGTGACGCACAACATGCAGCAGGCGGCGCGCTGCTCCGACTCTACCGCATTTATGTATCTGGGCGAGCTGATCGAGTTCAGTGATACTGATAACCTGTTCACTGCGCCGCAGAAAAAGCAGACTGAAGACTACATCACTGGCCGTTATGGTTGATAGGAAGCATCATGGATAACCTGAATTTAAACAAACACATTTCCGGCCAGTTCAACGCAGAGCTTGAGCATATCCGCACCCAGGTGCTGACCATGGGCGGGCTGGTGGAGCAGCAGCTGACCGACGCCATCACCGCGATGCACAATCAGGATGGCGAGCTGGCCAAGCGCGTGATCGAAGGCGACGCCAAGGTCAACATGATGGAAGTGGCGATCGACGAAGCCTGCGTGCGCATCATCGCCAAGCGCCAGCCGACCGCCAGCGATCTGCGCCTGGTGATGGCGATCATCAAAACCATTTCCGAGCTGGAGCGCATCGGCGACGTGGCGGATAAAATCTGCCGCACCGCGCTGGAGAAATTCTCGCACCAGCACCAGCCGCTGCTGGTCAGCCTGGAATCGCTGGGGCGCCACACCGTGCAGATGCTGCACGACGTGCTGGACGCCTTCGCGCGCATGGATCTGGACGAAGCGATCCGTATCTACCGTGAAGATAAAAAGGTCGACCAGGAGTATGAAGGCATCGTGCGTCAGCTGATGACCTATATGATGGAAGACTCGCGCACCATTCCGAGCGTGCTGACCGCGTTGTTCTGCGCCCGTTCTATCGAGCGTATCGGCGACCGCTGTCAGAACATCTGCGAATTTATCTTCTATTTCGTCAAAGGACAGGATTTCCGTCATCTGGGCGGCGACGCCCTGGAAAAGCTGCTCTCTCCGGACGGTAAAGACGAAAAAGCCGACTAACCCTTTCCGGGTAATATCCTTCAAAGGCGCGGTTTCCCGCGCCTTTATTCCATCTTAAGTGCGTAAAGATAAAAAGGTTATAAATATAGCTTTTTATATTATTTCCTGACCTATGTGGCGCTTGCTAGCTTATCCGCCAGCAGGACATCAACCACTTAGGAGCTTTCTATGAAACATCGCGCTTTGGCCTTAACGTTGTTAGCCAGTCTGACCGGCCTCGCCGCCGGCGCCGCGCACGCGGACAAACTTGATGATATCAAGCAAGCCGGCGTGGTGCGTATCGCGGTGTTCGACAGCAACCCGCCGTTCGGCTACATCGATCCGCAGAGCAAGAAGCTGGTGGGCTACGATGTGGACGTCGCCGACGCGATCGGCAAAGCGCTGGGGGTGAAAGTGGAGCTGCGCGCCACCAACCCGGCCAACCGCATTCCGCTGCTGGTGTCGAAGAAGGTTGATCTGATTGCCGCCAACTTCACCATTACCGACGAGCGCGCCAAAGAAGTGAACTTCAGCGTGCCGTACTTCGCCACCGGCCAGAAATTTATCGCCCGCAAAGGCGTGCTGAAAACGCCGGAAGACATCAAGAAACTGCGCATCGGCGCGGACAAGGGCACGGTGCAGGAAATCACCCTGCGCGAGCGTTTCCCGACGGCGAAAGTGATCTCCTACGATGACACCCCGCTGGCATTCGTGGCGCTGCGTAACGGCAACGTGCAGGCTATCACTCAGGACGACGCCAAGCTGGTCGGCCTGCTCGGTAATCTGCCGGCGGCGCAGAAGGCGGAGTTTGAAATTTCGCCGTTCAGCCTGACCAAAGAATATCAGGGCGTCGGCATTCCCAAGGGCGAAGATCGCCTGACCGCCGCGGTGAACGAGACGCTGATCACGCTGGAAAAAGACGGCGAAGCGGTTAAGATTTACGATCGCTGGTTCGGGCCGGAAACCCAATCCGCCCAACCGCGCGGCGATTTCAAAATCGCGCCTTTGGATCAGCAACCGAAAGCCTGATTTAACCGCTCGCGGTGAGATCGGTACGGAGGGGCGCAGCTTGCTGCGCCCCTGATGCATTCTGCAAGACAAGGATTGAACATGAACCTGGACTGGCTGCTGGCGCCGCAATACCTGAGCTGGCTGTGGCACGGCTTTCTGCTGACGCTGTGGCTTTCCGCCTGCGCGGGCCTGGCGGCCACGCTGCTGGGCTTTGTGCTGGCGGCGATGCGCGACAGCAGCCTGCGGCCGTTGCGTTGGCTGGCGATGGGGTACAGCTCGCTGTTTCGCAATACGCCGCTGCTGGTGCAGCTGTTCTTCTGGTACTTCGCCGCCGGGCAGATCCTGCCGTCCGCCGCCATGCAGTGGCTGAACAGCTCACATCAGGTCGGCCCGCTTGAGTGGCCGTCGTTCGAGTTTCTCGCCGGTTTCTTCGGCCTGACGCTCTACTCCACCGCCTTTATCGCCGAAGAGATCCGCTCTGGCATTCGCGGCGTCGCCGGCGGGCAGAAATATGCCGCCCAGGCGCTGGGGCTCACCGGTTGGCAGGCGATGCGCTACGTGGTGCTGCCGCAGGCGCTGAAAATCGCGCTGCCGCCGTTGCTGGGCCAATACATGAACGTGATCAAGAACTCGTCGCTGACCATGGCGATCGGCGTGGCCGAACTCTCTTACGCCTCGCGTCAGGTCGAAACCGAAACCCTGCGCACTTTCCAGGCGTTCGGCGTGGCGACGGTACTGTATATCGCCATCATCGCGCTGCTGGAAGGCTGGGGCATGTGGCGCCAACAGCGTAAACCGCTGGGAGGGCATTGAGATGGATTTCAGCGTGATTCACGACAACCTGGGCTACCTGCTGTGGGGCACCTGGCCGGACGGGCCGCTGGGCGGCGCCGCGCTGACGTTGGCGATCAGCCTGATGGCCGGCGTGGCTTCGGCGGTGCTCGGCACCTTACTCGGCGTGGCGCTGGCGATGTCGCGCGGCGTCGCCGCCGGATTGCTGGCGGCGGTGCTGGGCTTTTTCCGCGCCATTCCGGTCATCATGCTGATCTTCTGGACCTATTTCCTTCTGCCGATGGTGTTTGGCGTCGAGATCCCGGAAATCACTACCGTGGTGTGCGCGCTGGCGCTGATCGCCTCGGCCTATTTGGCCCATGCAGTGAAGGCCGGCATTGCCGCGATCGGCCCCGGCCAGTGGCAGGCTGGGCTTTCTCTGGGGCTGACGCGCTGGCAGACGCTGCGCATGATCGTGCTGCCGCAGGCGCTGCGCATGATGGTGCCGTCGTTCATCAACCAGTGGATCTCCCTGATCAAGGACACCTCGCTGGCTTATATCGTCGGCGTTGGCGAACTGACCTTCCTGGCGACCCAGGTCAACAACCGCAGCATGGTCTATCCAATGGAAGTGTTCCTGTTCGTGGCGCTGGTCTACTTCGTGTTCTGCCTGGCGCTCGATCTGCTGGCCAACGCGGTCAACCGCCGCTTCGGCGCGCAAACCCGCGCGCTGAAACGGTCCTGGCGCTGGTGGCGCAACAAGCCGCCGTTGCCGGCCAGTTAATCGGCCGTGAGCCGCCAGCCGCGTTCGCGCCACAGCGCGGGCAGCTGCGCCAGGTCGTCAAACGTCGTCACCAGCGGGTGGTCGATCGGCGGGTTATGCGGGTCGGCGCAGAAGTAAAAGACCGGGATGCCGGCATCGATGCCGGCCTGCGCGCCGGCGGGTGAATCGTCCACCAGGATGCAGCGCGCCACCGGTACCTGCATCTGTTCGGCGGCGTGAAAAACGATCGCCGGATCTGGCTTCCAGCGCTGAATGTCATAGCCGCTGAACAACCGGTCATCAAAATAAGGCAGCATGCCGGTCAGGCCGAGCGAGTGCTGCATCTTGCTGACCGGTCCGTTGGAGACGGTGCAGACAGGCACCGTCACCTGCGCCAGCAGCTCGCGGGCGCCGGCAATCTGTTGCAGTTCGCTGTCGAACAACCGCGCCACTTCCTGCCGATACAGCGGCTCCAGTGTCTCTTTGGCCAGGTCAGTGCCCTGCTCGGCGTTGACCCGATCGATGATCTCGTACAGCTTCACCCCTTTGTATTTCTTGAATACCTCTTCCAGCGACAGATGAATGCCGTAGTGGGCGAACATGTGCACATAGGCTTTGCTGCACAGCACTTCGCTGTCTACCAGCGTGCCATCGCAGTCGAACAAAATGCAGTCAATCTGATTCATGCGGGACAGGTTCCTTCGGGTTAACGCCGCTGAGGCCGCTCAGCGATCACTTGATCAGGTTACGCGCCTTGAGATCGTGCAAAATCAGCGCGGCGACGTGTGAGCAATGCGGCAGATCGCGGCTGTCGCACCACTTCAGCTCGGCGATTTCGGCGGCCGGCTGCAGCTGCCCGGTATAGTCGGCTTGGTAGCAGCGAATGCGCACCTGGGTGCCGTCCTGCTTGCCGTCCGCCGGGCCGGTGAACTCGCCGTAAAATGCGATGGATTTCGGCAGCAGCGCAACGGTCAGCTCTTCGTCGATTTCGCGGCACAGCGCCTGTTCGTCGGTTTCGCCCGCTTCGCGCTTTCCGCCCGGCATATAAAACAGCGTCTTATTGTGTGAGCGCACCAGCGCCACTTTGTCATCTTTCAGCGCGATCAACGCGAGCTTATCGATAAAGGTCGAAGACATGCGGATTCCTGTTTTTAACGGATAGGGACAGAAGGGCGATAGGCCATTTTATCGGCCGTGCCGGCAAACGGCAACGCAGCGGGCGGCAACGGGGGATGAATGTCTGTAAATACAAGCCGTTGACGCGTTTAGCCGTAAAGACGGCGAAAAAAACCTGTGACCGACGTCAAAAGCCCCACTTTTTGTTATAGGATAGCCGGCGACTGTCCATTCCCATTTTCGGAATTCTGATAATGACCAAACCAGTATCTGGCCTTGACGCTGAGCAAGGCTTGCTTGGGCGCGTGTTTAAACTCAAGCAACATGGCACGACGGCGCGTACGGAAACGATTGCCGGTATCACCACCTTCCTCACCATGGTGTATATCGTGTTCGTTAACCCGCAAATTTTGGGCGCGGCGGGCATGGATACCCAGGCGGTATTTGTCACCACCTGTTTGATCGCCGCCTTCGGCAGCATCTTTATGGGCCTGCTGGCGAACCTGCCGGTGGCGCTGGCGCCGGCGATGGGCCTGAACGCCTTCTTCGCCTTCGTGGTGGTCGGCGCGATGGGCATCTCCTGGCAGGTGGGCATGGGCGCCATCTTCTGGGGAGCGGTCGGCCTGCTGCTGCTGACCATTTTCCGTATTCGCTATTGGATGATCGCCAACATTCCGGTCAGCCTGCGGGTCGGCATCACCAGCGGCATCGGCCTGTTCATCGGCATGATGGGGCTGAAAAACGCCGGCATCGTGGTGGCCAACCCGGACACGCTGGTGACCATCGGCAGCCTGACCTCGCACAACGTGCTGCTTGGGGCGCTCGGCTTCTTCATCATCGCCGTGCTCTCTTCGCGCAACTTCCACGCGGCGGTGCTGGTATCTATCGTGGTCACCACCCTGATCGGCTGGATGCTGGACGATGTGAAATACGGCGGCCTGTTCTCCCTGCCGCCGAGTATCACCTCGGTGGTGGGCCAGGTCGACGTGGCCGGCGCGCTGAACATCGGGCTGGCCGGGGTTATCTTCTCGTTTATGCTGGTGAACCTGTTCGACTCTTCCGGCACCCTGATCGGCGTCACCGATAAAGCCGGCCTGACCGACAGCCAGGGCAAGTTCCCGCGTATGAAGCAGGCGTTGTACGTTGACAGCATCAGCTCGGTGGCCGGTTCGCTGGCGGGTACCTCTTCCGTGACCGCTTACATCGAAAGCTCGTCCGGCGTCGCCGTCGGCGGCCGCACCGGTTTGACGGCGGTGGTCACCGGCCTGCTGTTCCTGCTGGTGATCTTCCTGTCGCCGTTGGCGGGTATGGTGCCGGCTTACGCCGCCGCCGGCGCGCTGATCTATGTCGGTGTGCTGATGACCTCCAGCCTGGCGCGGGTGAAGTGGGACGATCTGACCGAAGCGGTACCGGCGTTTGTTACTGCTGTGATGATGCCGTTTAGCTTCTCGATCACCGAAGGTATCGCGCTCGGCTTTATCTCCTACTGCGTGATGAAGCTCGGCACCGGCCGCTGGCGTGAAATCAGCCCGTGCGTGGTGGTGGTGGCGCTGCTGTTCGTGCTGAAAATCGTCTTTGTCGACGGCCATTGACAGCCAAAGGGCCGACGCTTGTCGGCCCTGAAACCCTAGACGCCCGGCGTCGCATCCGGCGCCCGATCCAACACCCACTGTAACGGCCGCCTGAAGCGCGCCTGCCAACTGCCGGCGGCATCCTCGCCCTGGGCGAAGTGCAGCGTCTGCACCTGATTATCCTCCCCGAACAGATTGGCGAAGTGCAATGCCAGCGCCTGCTCGCTGAAGTTCTGCCGATCGTAATACGCCATCACGATTTTCTTTTGTGCCGCCAGCGACTGCTGGGCCGGCTTGATCTCGCCGTTGGGGGCGATCAGGAGCGCGCCGGCGTAAAACTGCGGGTACTTCGCGATCAGGTTGGCGGCGTGCAGTGCGCCCTGGCCGCGGGCGCTGAGGTAAATCCGCTGGGTATTCAGCTTTAGCTGCGGAGCCAGCTGTTGCAGCGTACGCTGAATGGCGGTGTGGGTGCTCTCGTCGCTGTAATTCGACCAGCGGAAGCTGTTTTCCGACAGCATCTGCGTGCCGTTGATCTCGATGTACGCCACGCCCATTTCGCCGAACAGCAGCCGTTCTTCGGGGCTGATGGCGGCGGCTTTGCCGTAGGTATGCAGGAAGATCACCGTTGGCCAGCCTTCGGGCGGCGCTTCGCCGTCCGGCATCGCGTAGCTGGCCTTGCCTTCATAGTGGCGGGCGTGCTGCAGATAGCGCGCTTTGGTGGCGGCCAGGATCGATTGGTAGGTGGCGGAGTGCTGGATGCTGTTGAAGGCGTCGTCCTCCAGCAGGTTGTAGTAGTACCACAGGCCGCGGTCGGCGCTCAGCTGCAGGTAGCGCTCCGCCAGTTCGGTTTGGCCTTTCTCTGCCGACGATACCGCCAGCTGGTAGGGCGCCCAGACGTTGCGGCCGTCTTCGCGCATCAGCGTCAGGTACAGCGACATGGCGCCCAGCTTTTTGTCTTCCTGGTTTTGCGCGGATCGCGATAGCTGCGCGTTGAGCGCGCTGTGTGCCGGCAGCTCCAGCGGCTCTTCACCGGCGGGATAACGCATGTCTGCGGCGAAAGCGGGACTGGTGATGGAAACAAAAAATAACGCTAAAATGAAAAAATACATGATGCTATGGCTTTAATTTTCAATGAATTGACGGACTTCATGTCCTGTTGCGGCGCCCGGTGGGCGCCGCGAGACGGTCACTCCACGCGGCGAATAAAATCGCTGAACGCGGACAGCTGGCCGGTCAGGAAATCCAGCGTTCCCTGATCGCTCAGTTCACCGGCCTGTTCATCGACCTTGCTCTGGATCACGCCGCCCATAAACTCAGGCTTGTTCATTACCATCGCATCGAGGAACACAAGGATCTGGCGCAGATGGTATTGGCAGCGCGCGCCGCCGATCGGCCCCATCGAGCTGGTTTGAATGGCGACCGGTTTGCCGGCCAGCGGCTGATTCGGCAAGCGAGACAGCCAGTCGATGGCGTTCTTCAACCCGCCGGGCACGGAATAGTTATATTCAGGGGTGACGATGATCACGCCGTCGGCCTGGCGGATCTGTTCGGCGATCGCCTCGACAGCGGCAGGGAAGCCTTCACCCTGTTGCATGTCGGCGTCGTACAGCGGGATATCGCGGATGGAAGAGTGCTTCAATGGTGACGCCCTGTGGAGCCAGGCCAGGCAGGGCGCGGGCCACCATGGCGTTGTAGGAGCCTTTACGCAGGCTGCCGAGCAGAGTGACGATTTTCAAGGCTTGGTCTGACATGGTGATTCTCCCTTTCGAATGAGCAGATTCAGCGTACAACATGGGCGAATAGTAGGCTAAAGCGCGGGTCGAGAATAGGCGATTGCTCAACATTTAGCTGTCTTTACAATTTAATCCAGCAACTCGTGCGGTAAAGACAGCGTTATCCGCTATGCGCTGCGTTAACCGGGCGTCTTCAGGCCCGTCAGTTTAATGAAGCGTGAGGACGCCGCCGCGCTGCGCGGCGAGATTTCCCCGTCTTTGTGCAGGCCGCGGCGCTCTTCGTAGTGCCAGCACAGCAGGCGATCCAGGCCGGGGCTGCCGGCGCAGGCCCAGCTCAGGTATTCGTCGGCGTCGCTCATCACCTGAACGTCCGGCGTGGCGCTGGAGCGCAGGTGGCCGGAGAAGGGATGCAGACGCAGCGTAGCCTGGCCGCTGTTGCCGAGGCCGGAAATTTTCAGCACGCTTTGCCGGATGCTCCACAGCTGAGTCTCTGCCTCCAGCCGATCGTCCTGCGCGCCGATCCAGGCATTCTCCGCCGGCGTCTGATGTGCGTGTTGCAGCGCGCTTTGTCGGGTACCGCGCGCCCGCATCACTTCGATATCCAGTCCGACTTTGCCTTCATCGCTGAGCAGCACGCCCACGGTGTTGCTGGCGTAAGCGAGGCTAAAGTCGGGCAGCTGATGATCGGCGAAACAGGGGCGGCCGGTCGGCGTAGTGGCGATGGGGGGCAGCGTCGGCAGGCCGTAAAGATAGAACATCATTTCGGCGAGCAGAATGCGCCCTTGCAGAAAGCGCGTGCGGCGTTTAACGGAAAAGGTGCGGGTGGTGGCTATCACTTCGTCGGAGAGTCTTTGGGTATCCAGAACAGCGGAGGCCGGGGTCCATCGGGCAAAATGACACGCCATTGTTCACTCCATGACAGAGGGTCGCTAAGAACGCAGGGGTGTTAGATTAAGACTAAGTTGAGGATTTATCATCAAAAAACACTATGCGGATTATCCTATTTATTAACGATGGAAGAGGTATCGTCCGACGCGGCATCGCTCCACCATTGGATCATTGATGCGTTCGGTGCCAAATCAAAGTATGGCTTGCCCAGCAAGTGATTGAGGATGCGCGCTGAACGCCAGGCCATCAGGCTCAGTCCGCCTTCTGCGCTGCCGTGGCTGTGTATCCCGGCATTTACCGCATAAATTCGATTTTGCTCCGGCCCGAGCCATTCAAGATTAAAATTCGGCAGCAGCGGTAGATGCTGCTTCGAATCGAGCGGGATGCGTGGCACCAAGGGTTTCAGGTACGCGGGCAGAGAGGCGCGATAGCCGGTGGCGAGAATGACGATATCGGCCCTGAAATTTTCCCGGCGATTTTCCAGACCGTGAAGCGTGCGCAGATGAAAAGCCTCATCCATTGATTCGACGGTCAGTAGAGTACGATGGGGCAGTAAACGCACATTGCGTGTCTGGCGCATCACGTCAAAACGCATATAAAGCTCACGGTACAAGGTTCGCAGCGTATGATTGCTGATGCCGTCTGCCAGCAATTTCTGTGTTTTGATTTCACGTGCGCGGATCTCGGCCGGCAGCGTATAGAAATAGTCGACGTATTCAGGAGTGAAATATTCGTTGGTGAAGGGGGACTCGTCCAGCGGCTGAAAATTGGGACGACGCGAGAGCCAATCCAGCTGTGCCGGCTCGCCCCAGTGTCCCTGCAACGCGTTCAAAAAAACATCGGCGCCGCTTTGGCCGCCGCCCACCACCATAACCCGCTTGCCGCTGAAGTCTGGATTGCGCAGGGCTATTTCGGCGGCATGCATGCAGTTTTCACCCAGCGCCGGATAAAATGCTTCCGGCAACCAAGGGTCATGTCCGGTACCCAGACAGATATTTTTCGCCCACAGGGTCTGGTTGTGGGTACATACCTTGAACAAACCTTTTTCATCGTCGAAATCAATACGCTCTACGGACTGTGAAAACTGTAGTCCGTCTAACCTTTCGCAGGCCCAACGCAGGTAGTCGGAAAATTCTTCCCGGCTGATAATTTGCTGCTCGGTGATTAAAAAACGATAAATTTTTTTCTGCTCGACCAAGTAATTAATAAATGAAAATTGGCTGCGTGGGCTGACGGCGGTAACCAGATCCTGAAGTACATAAGTTTGCATATAAGCTGAGGGCAACAGCATACCGGGATGCCAACGGAAGCTGGCGTTACGATCGAGAAAGGTATAATTGACGGCGCCGCTTTCGGCGGCCAGAGCGGCCAGACTGAGATTGAAAGGCCCCAATCCCACGCCGATCAAGTCTAAAGGTTCGTTCATGTAAGCTTATCTCTCACGCAGCAAAATTGATGAGATAAGCTTAGGTGAGTTTTGATGCCGCCGGGAGAAGTAACATGCGGGCGCCGAGTAGGATACGGCGCTCGCAGTCGATTATTTCCCGATACAGAAGCTGGAGAAGATGCGGCCCAGCAGGTCGTCGGAGGTGAATTCGCCGGTGATTTCACTCAAGGCCAGCTGCGCCTGGCGCAGCTCCTCGGCCAACAGCTCGCCCGCGTAAGCGCTCACTAACTGTTCTTTGCCCTGCACCAGGTGCTGTGCCGCCAGTTCCAGCGCCTGCAGGTGGCGACGGCGCGCCAGGAAGCCGCCTTCCATGTTGCTGGTGAAGCCCATGCTCTGTTTAAGATGATCGCGCAGCACATCGACGCCTTCGCCGGTGCGGGCCGACAGGCGAATAAGTGAGTGGTTGTTCACTTCTGTCAGACCCAGCGTTTCACCGGTGATGTCGGCCTTGTTGCGCACCACGGTGATCGGCAGCGTGCCCGGCAGGCGCGCCATAAATTCCGGCCAGATCTCCGCCGGCTCGGTGGCGGCGGTGGTGGTGCCGTCAACCATAAACAGCACTCGGTCGGCCTGTTCGATCTCATTCCATGCACGTTCGATGCCGATACGCTCAACTTCGTCGCTGGCGTCGCGCAGGCCGGCGGTATCGATGATGTGCAGCGGCATGCCGTCGATATGGATATGTTCGCGCAAGACGTCGCGGGTGGTGCCGGCGATATCGGTGACGATCGCCGCCTCGCGCCCGGCCAACGCATTGAGCAGGCTCGATTTGCCGGCGTTGGGGCGCCCGGCTATCACTACCTTCATCCCTTCGCGCAGCAGGCTGCCCTGGCGCGCTTCACCGCGCACGTTGTCCAGATCCGCCATTACGTCGTTGAGCTGCGCCTCGATTTTACCGTCGGACAGGAAATCAATTTCCTCATCCGGGAAGTCGATCGCCGCTTCCACGTAGATTCGCAGGTGAGTGAGCGCTTCCACGAGCTGGTGGATGCGGGTGGAGAACGCACCCTGCAGCGAGTTCATCGCCGAACGCGCCGCCTGCTCGGAGCTGGCGTCGATCAGATCGGCAATCGCTTCGGCCTGCGCCAAATCGAGTTTGTCGTTGAGGAACGCGCGTTCGGAGAACTCGCCGGGCCGTGCGATGCGCACGTCAGGGAGCGACAGCACGCGCTTGAGCAACAGATCGAGGATCACCGGCCCGCCGTGGCCCTGCAGTTCCAGCACGTCTTCGCCGGTAAAGGAGTTCGGCCCCGGGAACCACAGCGCGATGCCCTGATCGAGCGTGGCGCCCGTGGCGTCGCGGAACGGCAGATAGTCAGCGTAGCGCGGCTTCGGCAGCTTGCCGAGCAACGCCTGGGCGACGTCTTTGGCCTGGCTTCCGGAAACGCGCAGAATGCCGACGCCGCCGCGTCCCGGCGGGGTGGCTTGGGCTACGATGGTATCGGTGGTGCTCATAACGGTTCTCTCTGACGATTAAGATGCAAAAAGGCGGTCTAATGACCGCCTTTGGGGTGACTGCAAGGGTCGGCGCGCCGAACCCCTACAATACGCTTAGCTTTTTTTCTTGTCGCGGCTGTGCAGACCGCGTTTTTCCAGACCACGGTAAATCAGCTGCTGCTGCAGGATGGTCACCAGGTTACTGACGATGTAGTACAGCACCAGACCGGACGGGAACCACAGGAAGAACACTGTGAAGATCACCGGCATGAAGGTCATGATTTTCTGCTGCATCGGGTCAGTCACGGTGGTCGGCGACATCTTCTGAATGAAGAACATCGTCACGCCCATCAGGATTGGCAGGATGTAGTACGGGTCTTGCGCCGACAGGTCATGGATCCACAGGGCGAACGGCGCGTGGCGCAGCTCAACCGAGCCCATCAGCATGTAGTACAGCGCCAGGAAGATCGGCATCTGAATGATCAGCGGCAGGCAGCCGCCGAGCGGGTTCACTTTCTCCGACTTGTACAGCGCCATCATCTCTTGGCTCATGCGCTGCTTGTCATCGCCGATGCGCTCGCGCATCGCCTGCAGCTTCGGCTGCAGCATGCGCATTTTCGCCATCGAGGTGTACTGCGCCTTGGTCAGCGGGTACATGATGCCGCGCACGATGAAGGTGATGATGATGATGGAGAAGCCCCAGTTACCGATAAAGCCGTGGATGAACTTCAGCAGTTTGAACAGCGGCTGGGAGATGAACCACAGCCAACCGTAATCCACGGTCAGGTCCAGGTGCGGCGCCAGCTGGGCCATCTGGTCCTGCAGCTCCGGGCCGACCCACAGGGTCGCGTTCAGCTGCTGCTGAGCGCCCGGCTGCACCACGACCGGCGTAGATTTGAAGCCGATGGTGGACAGGTTGTCGCCCGGTTTGGCGGTGTAGAAGGTGTTGTCACCCTTGGTCGCCGGTACCCACGCGGTGGCGAAGTACTGTTGCAGCATGGCGACCCAGCCGTCTTTGGTGGTGACGCTCAGGTTTTCGTCTTTGTCGAACGCGTATTTCTGGTACTTGTCCTCGCTGGACGAGTACGCCGCGCCGCGGAAGGTATGCAGCGCGAAGTTGCTGCTGCCGGTGTCGCGGTGCTTAGGCAATTCGGTAGTCTGCTTCAGCTGGCCGAACAGGGTCAGCTCCAGCGGCGCCGCGCCTTTGTTGTCGATGCTGTAATCCACGCCGACCGCATAGTGATTGCGTTTGAGCACGAAGGTCTTGGTGTAGACCGCGCCGTCTTTATCGGTGTAGGTCAGCGGGATGCGCAGCTCGTCCTGGCCTTCCGGCAGGGTGTAGCTGTCCTGCGCCGCTTGATACAGCGGGCGCTCGCCGTTGGCCGGGTTGTCCGGGCCGTTTTTACCGGTCAGGCCGCTTTGCGCCTGATAGACGAATGACGGAGTGGTTTCCAGCAGTTGGAACGGAGTCGATGAACCCAGAGTATCCGGGTAGGCCAACAGTTTAGCCTGCTCGATATCGCCACCACGGGTGTTGATGGTCAGTGACAGCACGTCGGTGTTCACGGTAATCAGCTTACCCTGACCACTGGCTGGCACGGCCTGGCTGGCGGCATCACCGGCTACTGCGTTCGAAGTCTGTTGCGTGGTCTGTGCGGCCGGCTGCGGAGCGTTGTCCGTTTGCCATGCCTGCCAGATCATGAAAGACACGAACAGCAGAGCGATGAGGAGAAGATTGCGTTGCGAATCCATCGTTAGTGTTCTCTGTTATCGTCGGTTTTTGGCGGCACCGGATCATCGCCACCTGGGTTCAAAGGGTGGCATTTTAATACGCGTTTCAATGCTAACCAACTGCCTTTTATCATGCCAAACCTGCTTAATGCCTCAATTGCGTAATGAGAGCATGTCGGCTGGAAGCGACAACGAGGCCCTAGCAGCGGACTGATGACGAGCTGATAGGCCCGCACCAGCCCGATCAGGATGCGGGAGCCTGGCGACAGTGGCGACGCCATAATTTATCCAAAGCTTCCGTCAGCGCGCGGTTATCCAAATCCGCTATCCCCTTTTTGGCCACCACGACAAAATCCATCGCCGGTAATTCGTGCTGACGCAGGCGGAAACTTTCGCGGGTTAGGCGTTTGATCCGATTACGCTCGTGCGCGCGTTTGACGTGTTTTTTGGCGACGGTAAGACCGATGCGGGGATGCCCCAGCTGGTTCAGGCGGCCGAGGATGGTGATTTGCGGCGTGCCAGCCCGTTGTGGCTGCTGGAAGACGAAAGTGAAATGAGTGGGAGTTAACAAACGTAACTCCCTGGGAAAAGCGAGCTTAACCACTCAGCGGGTTAGCTTTATTACTTAGAAACAGTCAGACGAGCACGGCCTTTCGCACGACGGCGGGCCAGAACTTGACGACCATTTTTGGTGGCCATACGAGCACGGAAACCGTGGCTACGGTTGCGCTTCAATACGGACGGTTGGAAAGTGCGTTTCATAGCGATTTCTACCTAAACTTAAAATAATTACTGATCAGTAAACGCGTTTGGCTACTCGGCGTGAAGATGACCGACGCCTCAATCGCAATACATAAAGAAGCGGGATTGTAATAATTGTACAGTCCTGAGTCAATTCGCATCGCGCCAGCCTACCTGGTTGTCTGCCAATAACGGAACAAAATCCGGTCTTGGCCCGTGGTCACCGCAGAATCCTGTCTGGCTAATGACGCACCATAAGGAACCAGGTATCACACGTAGGGCGAAGATTATACGGACTCGGGGTGAAATCGCAAGGATCCCCGTGAGATCCTTTGCGCGCGATCTCAGGATCCGGCGTGGATAACAGGGTATAACCGGTTGACAATGTAAAAAACGCGGCGCAGCGGCCGGGATCTGCGCGGCCATTCGGCGCCGGCGGTGAAAAGATCGCCGCCGGCCGCGGCCTGTGGATAAAATGGATCTAATCTGTGAGGAAGGGGAGGATCTCTTGCGCGGATTGCGCTATGATCCGTCATTCCGATCGCGATCCCTCATACCGGGATCGTGAGGGACACAAACCGTGAAAGGCGGTTCGCATCCCCCACAGGCAAACAGCCGATGCCGGGTATGTGTCAAAAATCATGAGTTATAAAAAAGTTGCCCGTTTCTTTTCTTTATTGATCTTGTTCGAGTGGAGTCCGCCGTGTCACTTTCGCTTTGGCAGCAGTGTCTTGCCCGATTGCAGGATGAGTTACCTGCCACAGAATTTAGTATGTGGATTCGCCCATTGCAGGCGGAACTGAGTGACAACACCCTGGCGCTGTACGCGCCTAACCGTTTTGTGCTGGATTGGGTTCGCGATAAGTACTTAAACAACATCAATGGTCTGCTGAATGATTTCTGCGGCACGGATGCGCCTTTGCTGCGTTTTGAAGTCGGCAGCAAGCCGATCACGCAGGTGATCAGCCAGACCGTGACCGCCAGCGTCAGCAGCGCCCCCGCAGCTCCGGCGGCGCGCACGGCCGCGCCTTCGCGCCCGAGCTGGGACAACGCGGCGGCGCAACCCGAGCTCTCTTACCGCTCCAACGTCAACCCCAAGCACACCTTCGACAACTTCGTCGAGGGTAAGTCCAACCAGCTGGCGCGCGCGGCGGCTCGCCAGGTGGCGGACAATCCGGGCGGCGCCTACAACCCTTTGTTCCTGTATGGCGGCACCGGCCTGGGTAAAACTCACCTGCTGCACGCGGTCGGCAACGGCATCATGGCGCGCAAGGCCAACGCCAAAGTGGTCTACATGCACTCGGAACGCTTTGTGCAGGACATGGTCAAAGCGTTGCAGAACAATGCCATCGAAGAGTTTAAGCGCTACTACCGTTCGGTCGACGCCTTGCTGATCGATGACATTCAATTCTTCGCCAACAAGGAGCGTTCGCAGGAAGAGTTCTTCCATACCTTTAACGCCCTGTTGGAAGGCAATCAGCAGATCATCCTGACCTCGGATCGCTACCCTAAAGAGATCAACGGGGTGGAAGATCGTCTGAAGTCTCGCTTCGGCTGGGGGCTGACGGTGGCGATCGAGCCGCCGGAGCTGGAAACCCGCGTGGCGATCCTGATGAAAAAGGCCGACGAGAACGACATTCGCCTGCCGGGCGAAGTGGCGTTCTTCATCGCCAAGCGCCTGCGTTCCAACGTGCGTGAGCTCGAAGGGGCGCTGAACCGCGTGATCGCCAACGCCAACTTTACCGGCCGGGCCATCACCATCGATTTCGTGCGCGAAGCGCTGCGCGATCTGCTGGCGCTGCAGGAAAAGCTGGTCACCATCGACAATATTCAAAAGACGGTGGCGGAGTATTACAAGATTAAAGTCGCGGATTTGCTGTCCAAGCGGCGTTCGCGATCCGTTGCCCGCCCGCGCCAGATGGCGATGGCGCTGGCGAAGGAACTCACCAACCACAGCCTGCCGGAAATCGGCGATGCGTTTGGTGGCCGCGACCATACCACGGTGTTGCACGCCTGCCGGAAGATCGAGCAGCTGCGTGAGGAAAGTCACGACATCAAAGAAGATTTCTCCAATTTAATCAGAACATTATCTTCATAGCGCTATGAAATTTATCGTTGAACGTGAGCATCTGCTAAAACCGCTGCAACAGGTGAGCAGCCCGCTGGGCGGCCGCCCGACCTTGCCGATCCTGGGCAACCTGCTGCTGCAGGTGACGGAAGGCTCCCTGCTGCTGACCGGCACCGATCTGGAGATGGAGATGGTGGCGCGCGTCGCCCTGTCCCAACCGCACGAGGCGGGCGCGACCACCGTGCCCGCGCGTAAATTCTTTGATATCTGCCGTGGCCTGCCGGAAGGGGCGGAGATCGCCGTCACGCTGGAGAGCGAGCGCATGCTGGTGCGGTCCGGCCGCAGCCGCTTCTCGCTGTCCACGCTGCCGGCGGCGGACTTCCCGAACCTGGACGACTGGCAGAGCGAGGTGGAGTTCACCTTGCCGCAGGCGACGCTGAAGCGCCTGATCGAAGCCACCCAGTTCTCGATGGCCCATCAGGACGTGCGTTACTACCTGAACGGCATGCTGTTTGAAACCGAAGGCGAAGAGCTGCGCACCGTCGCGACCGACGGCCACCGCCTGGCGGTGTGTTCGATGCCGATCGGCCAACAGCTGCCGTCCCATTCGGTGATCGTGCCGCGTAAAGGGGTGATGGAGCTGGTGCGTCTGCTGGACGGCGGCGATTCGCTGCTGCAGCTGCAGATCGGCAGCAACAACATTCGCGCCCACGTCGGCGATTTCATCTTCACCTCCAAGCTGGTTGACGGCCGTTTCCCGGACTATCGCCGCGTCTTGCCGAAGAACCCGGATAAAACGCTGGAAGCCGGCTGCGATCTGCTCAAGCAGGCGTTTGCGCGCGCGGCCATTCTCTCGAACGAGAAATTCCGCGGCGTGCGGCTGTACGTCAGCCAGAACCAGCTGAAGATCACCGCCAACAACCCGGAGCAGGAAGAGGCGGAAGAGATCCTCGACGTCAGCTACGACGGCGCGGAGATGGAGATCGGCTTCAACGTCAGCTACGTGCTGGACGTACTGAACGCGCTCAAGTGTGAAGACGTGCGCCTGCTGTTGACCGACTCGGTCTCCAGCGTGCAGATCGAAGACGGCGCCAGCCAGGCGGCGGCCTACGTTGTCATGCCAATGCGGTTGTGATCGATATCCGGGCTATCTTGCTTGCCATTTTACGCTTGGGCAGTGCTCGCAATCCTCACGTACTCTGTGTACGCTCCGGTTGCTGTGGGCTGTCCGCACGTAAACTGCCTGCACCGATAACGCCCTTACAGTGAGCGTAGTTTCCCGGTGATAGAATTGGCATGGCATTAACGCGTTTATTGATTAAAGATTTCCGCAATATCGAGGCGGCGGATTTGGCGCTGGCGCCGGGATTCAACTTCTTGGTTGGTGCCAACGGCAGCGGCAAGACCAGCGTGCTGGAAGCGGTGTATACACTCGGCCACGGCCGCGCCTTTCGCAGCCTGCAGGCCGGTCGGGTGATTCGCCACGACCAGCCGGAGTTCGTGCTGCATGGCCGCATCGAAGGTGCGGAGCGCGAGCTGTCGGTAGGATTGAGCAAGAGCCGTCAGGGTGACAGCAAAGTACGCATCGATGGCAGCGACGGCCACAAGGTGGCCGAGCTGGCGCAGCTGCTGCCCATGCAGCTGATCACCCCCGAAGGTTTTACCCTGCTGAACGGCGGGCCGAAATTCCGGCGCGCTTTCCTGGACTGGGGCTGTTTTCATAACGAACCCGGTTTTTTCACCGCCTGGAGCAACCTGAAACGGTTACTGAAGCAGCGCAATGCCGCGCTGCGCCAGGTGAGTCGCTATGCGCAGATCCGCGCCTGGGATCAGGAACTGATCCCGCTCGCGGAGCGCATCAGCGAATGGCGGGCGGAATACAGCGACGCGATCGCCGCGGATATCACCGCGACCTGCGCGCAGTTTCTGCCTGAATTCGCCCTGAGCTTCTCCTTCCAGCGCGGCTGGGACAAAGAGAGCGACTACGGCGAGCTGCTGGAGCGCCAGTTTGAGCGCGACAGGGCGTTAACCTATACCGCGGTGGGGCCGCACAAAGCGGACTTTCGCATTCGTGCCGACGGCACGCCGGTAGAGGATTTGTTATCGCGCGGTCAGCTTAAGCTGCTGATGTGCGCGTTGCGCTTGGCGCAGGGTGAGTTTCTCACCCGGCAGAGCGGGCGGCGTTGCCTGTATCTGATTGATGATTTTGCCTCCGAGCTGGACACCGGCCGTCGCCGGTTGCTGGCCGATCGCCTGAAAGCCACCCAGGCCCAGGTTTTTGTCAGCGCAGTCAGCGCTGAACAAGTGACCGACATGGCCGGTGAAAAGGGCAAGATGTTCCGCGTGGAACAGGGTAAAATAGAGGTTCAACCACAGGACTAAAATGAGCGAGAAACGTTGATGTCGAATTCTTATGACTCCTCAAGTATCAAGGTATTAAAAGGGCTGGATGCGGTGCGCAAGCGCCCGGGCATGTATATCGGCGATACCGATGACGGCACCGGTCTGCACCACATGGTATTCGAGGTTGTGGACAACGCTATCGACGAAGCGCTCGCGGGCCACTGTAGTGACATTCAGGTCACCATCCATGCCGACAACTCGGTATCGGTACAGGATGACGGCCGCGGCATTCCGACCGGCATTCACCCTGAAGAAGGGGTTTCAGCCGCAGAGGTCATCATGACCGTGCTGCACGCCGGCGGTAAATTCGACGACAACTCCTATAAAGTTTCCGGCGGCCTGCACGGCGTGGGCGTCTCGGTGGTTAACGCCCTGTCGGAGAAACTGGAGCTGGTGATCCGCCGCGAAGGCAAAGTACACGAACAAACTTACAGCCACGGTGAGCCGCAGGCGCCGCTGAACGTGGTGGGCGAGACCGAGCAGACCGGCACCATGGTGCGTTTCTGGCCGAGCCACCAGACCTTCACCAATGTAACCGAATTCGAATACGACATTCTGGCCAAGCGTCTGCGCGAGCTGTCCTTCCTCAACTCCGGCGTGTCTATCCGCCTGAAGGACAAGCGTACCGACCGTGAAGACCACTTCCATTACGAAGGCGGTATCAAGGCGTTTGTCGAGTACCTGAACAAGAACAAAACCCCGATCCACCCGAACGTGTTCTACTTCTCGACCGTGAAAGACGATATCGGCGTGGAAGTGGCGCTGCAGTGGAACGACGGTTTCCAGGAAAACATCTACTGCTTCACCAACAACATTCCGCAGCGCGACGGCGGCACGCACCTGGTCGGTTTCCGTACCGCGATGACCCGTACGCTGAACAGCTACATGGAGAAGGAAGGCTACAGCAAGAAGGCCAAGGTCAGCGCCACCGGCGATGACGCGCGTGAAGGCCTGATTGCCGTAGTGTCGGTGAAGGTGCCGGATCCGAAGTTCTCTTCTCAAACCAAAGACAAGCTGGTCTCTTCCGAGGTGAAAACTGCGGTTGAAACGCTGATGAACGAGAAGCTGGTGGATTACCTGATGGAGAATCCAAGCGACGCGAAAATTGTGGTCGGCAAAATCATCGACGCGGCGCGCGCGCGCGAAGCGGCGCGTAAAGCACGTGAGATGACCCGTCGCAAAGGCGCACTGGATCTGGCCGGCCTGCCGGGCAAGCTGGCGGACTGCCAGGAACGCGACCCGGCGCTGTCCGAACTGTACCTGGTGGAAGGGGACTCCGCGGGCGGCTCTGCCAAGCAGGGGCGCAACCGCAAGAATCAGGCTATCTTGCCGCTGAAGGGGAAAATCCTCAACGTCGAGAAAGCGCGTTTCGACAAAATGCTCTCATCGCAGGAAGTGGCGACGCTGATCACCGCGCTGGGTTGCGGCATTGGCCGCGACGAGTACAATCCGGACAAGCTGCGTTATCACAGCATCATCATCATGACCGATGCCGACGTCGACGGTTCGCACATCCGTACGCTGCTGTTGACCTTCTTCTATCGCCAGATGCCGGAAATCATCGAGCGTGGCCACGTGTTCATCGCACAGCCGCCGCTGTACAAGGTGAAGAAAGGTAAGCAAGAGCAGTACATCAAAGATGACGAGGCGATGGATCAGTACCAGATCGCCATCGCGATGGACGGCGCTACGCTGCACACCAATGCCAGCGCACCGGCGCTTGGCGGCGAGCAGCTGGAAAAACTGGTGGCCGAGCACTATAGCGTGCAGAAGCTGATCGGCCGTATGGAGCGCCGCTACCCGCGTGCGCTGCTGAACAGCCTGATCTATCAGCCGACGCTGAACGAAGGCGATCTCAGCGATGAAGCCAAGGTGAAAACCTGGATTGCTTCGCTGGTGCAGGCGCTGAACGACAAAGAGCAGCACGGCAGCAGCTATGACTTCGTTCTCTTCGAGAATCGCGAGCGCCAGATGTTCGAGCCGGCGCTGCGCATCCGCACCCACGGCGTGGATACCGACTATAAGCTGGACTTCGACTTCATCCACGGCGGCGAATACCGCAAGATCTGCCAGCTGGGCGAGAAGCTGCGCGGGCTGGTCGAAGAGGGCGCGTTCATCGAGCGCGGCGAACGCCGTCAGCCGGTAGACAGCTTCGAGCAAGCGTTGGAGTGGCTGGTGAAAGAGTCGCGCCGCGGCCTGTCGGTGCAGCGTTATAAAGGTCTGGGCGAGATGAACCCGGAGCAGCTGTGGGAAACCACCATGGATCCTGAAAGCCGCCGCATGCTGCGGGTGACCGTCAAGGATGCCATCGCTGCCGATCAGCTGTTCACCACGCTGATGGGCGATGCGGTTGAACCGCGCCGCGCCTTTATCGAAGAAAACGCCTTGAAAGCGGCGAACATCGATATCTGATGCGTTAATGGCTGTGAAAATCCGCGCCGGGCGACCCGCGCGGATTTTTTTACGCCTTTTTTGGCGCTGACAGCCGAGGCTGAAACGCGTTAGCATGGGAAAAAACCACTGGGAGAAGCGTTGAATGGCTATTGAACTGATTGCGATCGACATGGATGGCACGTTGCTGGATCCGCAGCACCAAATCACGCCGGCGGTAAAGCAGGCTATCGCGGCGGCGCGGCGCAAAGGGGTGCACGTGGTACTGGCCACCGGGCGGCCTTATGTCGGCGTGCAGGATTATCTGCGCCAGTTGGACATTCAGGGCCCCGGCGATTTTTGTATAACCTATAACGGCGCGCTGGTGCTGCGGGCGGTCGACGGCGCCTGCATTTTGCAAGAAACGCTGGGCTTCGAGGATTATCTGCACTTCGAGCAGATGGCGCGCGAGTTCGGCGTTCACTACCAGGCGTTTGATTTCGATACCCTGTATACCCCGAACAAGGACATCGGCAAATACACCATACACGAGGCGGCAATGACCGGTATTCCGTTGAAATACCGCAGCGTGGAAGAGATGGATCGCCAGATGCGTTTCCCGAAAGTGATGATGATCGACGAGCCGGAGCTGCTGGACCGCGCCATCGCGCGCATCCCGGCGGAAACGCGCGAGCGTTACACCATCCTGAAAAGTGCGCCTTATTTCCTCGAGATCTTGCACAAGAACGTCGATAAAGGCGCCGGGGTGAGAATGCTGGCCGAGCATTTGGGCGTGGCGCGGGAAAACATCATGACGCTGGGGGATCAGGCCAATGATACGGCGATGATCGAATATGCCGGCGTCGGCGTAGCGATGGGCAACGCCATTCCCGAACTGAAAGCGGTGGCGCAGTTTGTCACCAGCGCCAATACCGAAGACGGCGTGGCACGCGCTATCGAGAAGTTCGTGCTCAACGCCTGATCAAGCGGGGCGCTGTGGCGCCCCTTTATACTTTCGCCAACACCCCTTTGGCGATCTGCAGATCCTGAATTGCCAAGCCGGTGAGATCGGCGATGGTGATCTGCTGCGGCTCGCTTCGCACCCGCTTTCCCTGCGCTAAAACGGCGCCCATTTCGACGATTGACGTTGAGGTCAGCCTGTTTTGCCGATAAGCCGTCGCGATCTCGCCATAGTCCGCGCACTGCGCCAGGGCATCGACCAGCAGCGCGTCCGCGCGCGCCACCAGATCGGTCGCCAGCTCCTGCTTGCCGGGCGCGTCGGCGCCCACGGCGGTGATGTGTGTGCCGGGCCGAATATCCGCCGCCTGCAAGATCGGTTCGCGGCTGGGCGTGGTGGTGACGATCAGCTGACAGTGCGCCGCCAGCTCCGCCGCGTCCTGCGTGACCCGCACCCGAAAACCTTCGGCCTCGGCCTCGCGCCGATACGCCGCCAGCGCCTGTTCGTCTCGCCCCCACACCCACACGTCTCGGCAATCGGTCACCGGTTTCAGACATTGCAGCTGCAGCCGTGCCTGCAGGCCGGTGCCGACAATACCGATCGCCTGAATATGCGGCGGCGCGCACAGCTCGGCGGCGATGCGTCCGGCCAGGGCGGTGCGCAGCGCGGTCAGCCAACCCTCATCCTGCAGCAGCGCCTGCGGTTCGCCGGTCTGGGCGGAGAATGCCATCACCAACCCCTGATTACTGGCCAGGCTGCGCTCGGCGTTGCGATAGAAACCGGCGGAGACCTTGACCACGAACAGTTCGTCGCCTTCCAGCCAGGCGGATTTGATGCAGCAATCGCCAGCGGCCTGTTCGAACAGGAAATGCTGTACCGGGGGCTGCTGCACCCGCCGTTGCGAATAGGCGATAAAACCCTGCTTCAGCAGCGGCGTGATGCTCTCGGCGTCGAACGCGGCGAGGATTTGCTGCCGATTAAGGATGCGCATCGGCGATGGCCTTGAGGTATTTCTCCAGCACGATATTTTTGCCGCACAGCACCACCGCCACTTTTTTCCCCTGATATTCCGGCGCCAGTTTGATCGCCGCCGCCAGCGCCACGCCGGCTGCGCCTTCGATAATCCACCGATCGCTGGCGGCGATCCGGCGCATCGCGTGCTTGATCTCCGCTTCGCTGACCAGCACTTTGCGGTCGATCAGCTGTTGGCACAGTGGGAAGGTTACGGCACCCGGTTCGACGCCGCCGGCGGTGCCGTCGGACAGGGTTTCGTGCTCTTCCACCGGGAAGATATGGCCTGCTTCAAGCGCGCTGTACATGCTGGTGGCGTTTTCAGGCCAGCAGGCGATAAGCTGCGTGTTCGGCGACATTTGCCGCAGAACGGTGCCGATACCTGCGATATAGCCACCGCCGCCCACCGCCACGAACACGGCGTCCAGACCGGTGAGCTGTTCAACCAGCTCCATGCCGCAGGTGCCCTGGCCGGCGATCACCTGCTCGTCGTTATACGGCGAGATATAGGTTTTTCCCTGTTCGCGTGCGGCCTGTTCCCCCGCCAGTTCGGCGTTCAGCGCATCGCCCGGCACCAATTCCACGGTGCCGCCCAGCGCGCGGATGGTGTCTAGCTTGATGCTCGCGGCCGTCTCTGGCGCATAAACCGTGACGCCAACGCCCATCAGCTGCCCCGCCAGGGCGACCGCCTGGCCGTGGTTGCCGGTTGAGGCGGCGATCACGCCGCGCCGGCGTTGTTCGCTATCCAGCAACCGTAGCTTGTTGCTGGCGCCGCGAAATTTAAAGGAGCCGGTGTGTTGCAGATGGTCGCATTTCAGATACAGCTCACAGCCGAGCTGCTGTGAAAGCAGCACGCTGCGCTCCAGGGGCGTGACCCGTACCTGAGGGCGCAGTTGCTGATGGGCAGAAACAATGGCATCGAAGAGGGCGTTCATACCGGCTCCAGAATGTTTTGGACTTAAAAATCCAGTTTGTACTTTTTTGTATTGATTGTAAACCCCGTCGCCCGACCGGCGGGCAAGCCGGCCAGCCAGCGGCAACGGCCGGGGAAGAGCATCGCGTTGGCGGTGAAAATAATCATTAACCTGCCGTTTAGCGACACGGTTTTTTATTTATTTGCGTTAAGGAAGGCGCTGCCGCTGAATTATTTTGATCAAGGAAATGAGAATGAAACAATAGCGCTCGCGGCATCCGCCTATACGGCATGGGCGCCGTTGAGTTTCGCCGCCAGGAATGCGAGCACCTAATCGGCCGCTTATTTCCTGCCGACGCCGTCTATCGGCTTAAATGATAAGACGCTGAAAAATCATTGCGGCATTTCGAACCGAAAAATCCTCCCGCCTTACCCGCGTAGGCCATGTGAAACGCTGCCGCCGATCCGGTAAGATGACGACTCAGTGCCGGCATGCGCAGGAGAACCGCCATGAGCCATCGGGAAAAACAACTGACTTTCGACCCTCGTGGGCATCAGTTAACCAATATCAACGTCTGGACGCCGGACAGCCAATGGCTGGCTTATGACGTGCGCCCGCGCGGCGCCTCTTTCACTGGTCTGAGCATCGAGCGGGTCAACGTCGCCAGCGGCGCGGTGGAGGTGGTTTATCGCGCCCAGCACGGCGCGCACGTCGGCGTGGTTACGGTCAGCCCCGATGCACCGGCGCGCTACGTCTTCATCCACGGCCCGGAGCACCCGGACAGCGCCTGGCAGTATGATTTTCACCACCGCCGCGGGGTGATCGTCAGCGAACCGGATCGCGAGTTGGCCATCACCCTCGACGCGCTGGATATCACCGCGCCCTACACGCCCGGCGCGCTGCGCGGCGGCAGCCATGTGCACGTTTTCAGTCCGGACGGCAGCCGCCTCAGCTTTACCTACAACGATCACGTGATGCATGAACGCGATCCGGCGCGCGATCTGCGCAACGTCGGGGTGGCCGTGCCGCTGCACGGTGTCAATCCGCCGAAACAACATCCGCGCGAGTATGACGGCAGCCATTATTGTGTGCTGGTCAGCGAGACCGTGCCACAGCCGCAGCCGGGCAGCGATCAGATCAATCGCGCCTATGAAGAAGGCTGGATCGGCCGCGAAGGTTACCGCAAGGCCGACGGCCGCCGGCAGCGCTGGGCGCTGGCATTTATCGGCGATACGCTGTCCGCCGCCGGTGAGAAGCTGCCGGAGGTGTTTATCGTCGATCTGCCGGAGAACGACGCCGACTATGCCAGGGCGGGTGCTCTGCCGCTGCAGGGGACGGAAAGCGAGCTGCCGGCGCCGCCGCAGGGCGTCAGGCAGCGGCGAGTAACCTTTACCGGGGATCGTCGTTTTCCGGGCGTCGCCGGTGCGCCGCGCCACTGGCTGCGCAGCTCGCCGGACGGTAGCCAAATCGCATTTTTGATGAAGGATGACGGCGGCGTGGTACAGCTGTGGACGGTGTCGCCGAACGGCGGCGAACCGCGCCAGGTGAGCCGCAGCGAGCATGACATCCAGTCGGCGTTCAGCTGGCACCCGCAGGGCGGGACGATAGCCTTGGTGTGTGACAACAGCGTAATGCTGTGCGAGGTCGCCGGCGGTCGCCTGCAGCGTTTAACGCAGCGCAGCGTGCAGCCACCGTCGGGGGATGCCGTGGTGTTTTCGCCGGATGGCAGGAAAGTGGCGTTTATGCGCGAGATAGCGGGATTCAACCAGATCTTTGTGGTTGAGGTGTAGGCGGGCCTGGCGGCCCGCTGCGTGCGTGATTAGTGCGTGGCAGTGCTTTCGTTGCCTTCACCGGGATTGCCGGTTGCCGCCAGATTCTGCTGCTCGCTGCGCAGGATGCGCGCTTTTGGTGAATCTGCGGTGGCGTCATTGCCGGAACGCAGGTAGTCGTAAGGCAGCAGTACAGTATCCATCACCGCGGAGAACGGCAAGTCCAGCGCCACCAGCGGCATCATCGCCCAGCTGGTGTTGTCGTCCTTCAGCATGTCCACGCTGGCGCGGGTGCCGGGATAGTAACCCTGATTCGGGCCGGTATGGCTCATCACGCTGGAGCAACCGCTGGTCGCCAACAACATGCAGCCCGTCGCTATCGCTTTCATCGTCGTCATTCATCCATCCTGCAGGGTTGCTGTTCCCCTAAATTAAGCTGATTTATAACATCCTGTTGTTGCTTTAAAAGAAGCAAAACCCCGCTCTGTGGCGGCTCTCTCACTTTAGTGTAAGTGGTAAAAAAACTTTCACCTAACCGAAATGCGCTTTTTTTGATCCTCGCCTGTTGAATTGATGAAAGCAACCCCCATTTTATCATCAGAGCCGGATTGAGAATTTGCCGTAAGGGAATTCTGGCTTAATTAGCCTGTCCAGAGTGGAAGGCGTATTTATTTCAACCTCGCTGAAGTGCCTTAGGAGGCTGTTTTATGCGTAATTTTGATCTTTCCCCGCTATACCGTTCCGCCATTGGTTTCGATCGCCTGTTCAACGCGCTGGAGGCCGGCCAGAGTCAGGGTAACGGCGGCTATCCCCCTTATAATGTCGAGCTGGTGGACGAAAATCATTATCGCATCGCCATTGCGGTAGCCGGGTTTGCCGAGCAGGAGCTGGAGATCACCACGCAAGATAATCTGCTGATTGTTCGCGGTGCGCACAATAACGAACCGGCAGAAAAAACCTACTTATATCAGGGCATCGCCGAGCGTAATTTCGAGCGTAAATTCCAGCTGGCCGAACATATCCAAATTAAAGGTGCCAAACTGGAGAATGGCCTGTTGTATATCGACATGCAACGCATCGTGCCGGAAACATTAAAACCGCGCCGCATCGAAATTAAATAAATTTCTGTTTTTCCGGCAGGTACGCTGCCGGTAAATAATACCTAGCCTGCCGTCAGGGGGCTGAATAAACACATCTCGCTTAATGAAAGGAGTTGTTCCTATGCGTAATTACGATTTATCCCCGCTTCTGCGTCAATGGATTGGTTTTGATAAATTGGCCAGTTCAATGGGCGGCCAGGAACCTCAGGGGTTCCCGCCGTATAACATCGAGAAAAGTGATGACAATCATTACCGCATTTCTCTGGCGCTGGCCGGTTTCCGGCAGAGCGAACTGAATATCGAAGTGGAAGGGCCGCGGCTGACCGTCAGCGGTAAACCCACGCCGCCGGAAAAACAGGTCGAATACCTGCACCAGGGCCTGGTGTGCAAAGAGTTTCAGTTGACCTTCACCCTGGCGGAGCATCTGCAGGTGTCCGAGGCCAAATTTGAAAACGGCCTGTTGCACATCGATCTGGTGCGTCAGGTGCCGGAAGCCTTGCAGCCTCAGCGCATCGCCATCGGTGCGACGCCGGAGCTGGAAGCGAAATAACCGACTGAAAAACGGTCATCATCATTCGGGGGAGATCCAGACGGGTCTCCCCCGTTGCGTTATGTGGCGCACGCCACAGTCCCCCCGACGGTCCGATGTCATAATCCTTGTTAACTGTGTGTCTTTGTCCGCAAATTCCCGATTCAACTTTGGCAAGGAAGTGACCTATGAGCGATATCGCCCTGACCGTCAGCATGTTGGCGCTGGCGGCCGTCATTGGGCTGTGGATGGGGAACTGGAAGCTGTACGGCGTCGGGCTGGGCATCGGCGGCGTGCTGTTCGGCGGTATCCTGGTCGGGCACTTTGCCCAGAGCGGGCAAATCAGCCTGAACGGGGACATGCTGCACTTTATCCAGGAGTTTGGCCTGATCCTGTTCGTCTACACCATCGGCATCCAGGTCGGCCCCGGTTTCTTCTCTTCGCTGCGCGTCTCCGGTCTGCGCCTCAATGCCTTCGCGGTGCTGCTGGTGCTGACCGGCGGTGTCGTGGCGGCGGCGGTGCACAAGCTGTTCGACGTGCCGCTGCCGATCATCCTCGGCGTGTTCTCCGGCGCGGTCACCAACACCCCGGCGTTGGGCGCCGGTCAGCAAATCCTGACCGATCTCGGTTCCGATCCGGCGTTGGTGGACGGCATGGGGATGGGTTATGCCATGGCCTATCCGTTCGGCATTTGCGGCATCCTGCTGGTGATGTGGCTGATTCGGCTGTTTTTCCGCATCAACATCGATCGCGAGGCGCAGGCGTTTGAAAACGGCCTGGGCAATCAGCGCGAGCTGCTGCACGCCATGAACGTGGCGGTGCGTAACCCCAACCTGCAGGGCATGGCGATCAAAAGCGTACCGCTGCTCAACGGTGAAGCGATCGTCTGTTCGCGCCTCAAACGCGGGGAGCTGCTGATGGTGCCGGCGCCCCACGAACGGCTGGAGCTTGGCGACTACCTGCACCTGGTGGGCAAACGGGAAGATCTGGAAAATGCCCGGCTGGTGATCGGCGAAGAGGTGGACGCCTCGCTGTCGACGCGCGGCACCGCGCTGCAGGTGGTGAGGGCGGTGGTGACCAACGAGCAGGTGCTGGGCAAGAAAATCCGCGAGCTGAATTTGAAGCAGAAGTATGACGTGGTGATTTCACGCCTCAACCGCGCCGGCGTGGAGCTGGTGGCCGGCAGCAACGTGACGCTGCAGTTCGGCGACATTCTCAACCTGGTCGGCCGGCCGGAGGCCATCGACGCGGTGACGGCAATCGTCGGCAACGCCCAACAAAAACTGCAGCAGGTGCAGATGCTGCCGGTCTTTATCGGCATCGGCCTCGGGGTGCTGCTCGGCTCCATTCCGCTGTTCGTGCCCGGCTTCCCGGCGGCATTGCGGCTGGGGCTGGCCGGCGGGCCGCTGGTGGCGGCGCTGATCCTGGGGCGCATCGGCAGCATCGGCAAGCTGTATTGGTTTATGCCGCCGAGCGCCAACCTGGCGCTGCGCGAGCTGGGCATCGTGCTGTTTCTGGCGGTGGTCGGATTGAAGTCGGGCGGCAACTTTATCGATACGTTGCTGCACGGCGAAGGGCTGACGTGGATTGGTTATGGCGCATTGATCACCGCTATTCCGCTGCTGAGCGTCGGTATTCTGGCACGCACGGTGGGCAAGATGAACTACCTGACGCTGTCCGGTATGCTGGCGGGATCGATGACCGATCCGCCGGCGCTGGCCTTCGCCAACGGTCTGCATCCCACCAGCGGCGCCGCCGCGCTGTCTTACGCCACCGTGTATCCGTTGGCGATGTTCCTGCGCATCATGTCGCCGCAGCTGCTGGCGGTGCTGTTCTGGACGCTGTAGCGCTGTCCGACTACAGCCGGTAAGGCATTAACACGCCGTTGTCAGTGCCAAAATCTTTGGGGTTGCGGGAGATGAGCGTCCGGAACCCCACCTGCGCGGTGGCCCAGATAATGGCGTCCGGCAGCTTCACATGCTGTGAGTGGCGCAGTTCTACGGCGCGTTCGGCAACTTCATCGGTAATAGGCAGCAGCAGGAATTGCCCTAAAAACTGGCGCGTTTTCAGCTCCAGCGCCGGCCCCTGTTTTTTGGCACCCACCATCACTTCCATCCAGGTGATGGCGCTAATAGCCGGGTTGATGTGGTATTCGGTCAGAACGTCTTTGGCTTGAGGAATGCCGTTGAGATAATCGATCAGGATATTGGTGTCGAATAACGCCCGTTGAGCCACCATCATTCCCACTCCTCGCGCTGACGATTTTCGTAGTCTACGCCATCGCCCATCGCCTCGGACCAGAGCCCGAAAGCATTGCTGGGATCTTCAACGTGGTTCTCCGTCAGATAACGGGAGACGGCCTGACGGATGATTTCGGCCCGGGGAACGTGGCGGATATTTTTCAGATTGTCGAGCTGCCGCAGGTCTTCTTCAGGTAAATCGATCACGATGCGAGTCATCGCTAGCCCTCCAAAAAAAAAGATATACGATATATGCATCGTATATCTTTATCGGTCGATTTTCAATCAGCTGGCGTTAGCCTTCCTGATGCGCGCGCTCGATCTCTTCCGCCAGGATCGCCACGCCGCGCTCGATTTTCTCCGGATCGGGCACGTAGTTCATGCGCATGCACTGGTGGGTGTGCGGCCAGTCGTGCTCCAGCCCCGGGAAGAAGTAGTGGCCCGGCACCATCAGCACGCCGCGCTTTTTCAGGCGCTGATACAGCACTTCGGTGGTGATCGGCAGATCCTTGAACCACAGCCAGAGGAAGATAGCCCCTTCCGGTTTGTGGATCAGGCAGCGCTCCGGCGACAGGTAGCGGCGAATAATCTCGATGGTGTGCTCAACGCGCTGTTTGTAGAACGGGCGAATGACCTCGTTCGACAGGCGCAGCAGATCGCCGCGCGCGATCATTTCCGTCGCCATCGCCGGCCCCATGCTGCCTGGCGACAGGCTGATGATGCCGTTCATGTTGGTTAGCGCGGTGATCACCTTCTCGTCGGCGATCACGATGCCGCAGCGCGAGCCCGGCAGGCCGAGCTTGGACAGGCTCATGCACAGGATGGTGTTCGGGTTCCACAGCGGCGTGGCGTCGCTGAAGATGATGCCGGGGAACGGCACGCCGTAGGCGTTGTCGATCACCAGCGGAATATCGCGCTGCTGCGCCAGCAGGTCGAGCTTCATCAGCTCTTCGTCGGTGATCACGTTGCCGGTCGGGTTGGTCGGCCGTGAAACGCAGATCATGCCGATGTCGTCGCCGATGGTGAGGTGTTCGAAATCAACGTGATATTTGAACTGGCCGTCCGGCAGCAGCTCGATATTCGGTTTGGCGGAGACGAACAGCCCTTCGTCCAGCCCGGCGTCGGCATAGCCGATATATTCCGGCGCCAGCGGGAACAGCACGCGGCGGCGCGAACCGTCGGCGTAGCGGCCGGCGAACAGGTTGAACAAGTAGAAAAACGCGCTTTGGCTGCCGTTAGTCAGTGCAATATTCTGTGGCGAAATCTCCCAGCCGAGCTCGTCGCGCAGCAGATTGGCCAGCGCTTTCAGCAGCGCGTCCTTGCCTTGCGGGCCGTCGTAGTTGCACAGCGCCTCGGTCAGTTTGCCCTGATCGAGCATCTCCTGGCACAGCTGTTTGAAGTAGGCTTCCATCTCTGGGATCTGCGCCGGATTGCCGCCGCCGAGCATGATGGCACCGGGGGTGCGCAGGCCTTCGTTCAGGTCGTCCATCAAACGGGTAATGCCCGCATAACGGGTAAATTTTTCGCCGAAAAGTGAGAAAGTCATAGGTGCAGCAGTACTGTTTCTTAGCAGGTAATCACCCACCATACCGCCAGACAAATCCTGCTGCAATGCGGCCGACAAATCGGCCAATGGGCACAAACTTCGCTCATTGGACGATTAGCAGCATATTACGCTGGATTATTGTGACCGTTCGCCGGCCCACACCACCATCACCTTATCGTCGCCGAGCCGGCGGCTGAAGGCGTAATAGGCGGCGTGCGCCTGCGGGGTTTGCACGCCGCCGCCGATCGCCGGGTGGCGAGCGCGGAACTGCCCCAACCGTTGCCAGTGGGCCAGCAGCGGGGCTTTTTCCCCCTGTAGCTCACGCCAGTTCATGTCGGAGCGGGTACCCTGCAGCGGATCGGAACCGGTTGGGCCGAGCGGGCGGCCGCTTTCATCGCCGTAGTAAATCTGCACCGCGCCCGGCGCCAGCAACAGCAGGTTCGCAGCCCGCTGTTGGCGAGGCAGCGAGCCTTTGGCGTCGCTGGCGAAGAACAGCCGGGTGTCGTGCGAAGAGAGGTAGCTCAGCACGTTGAAATCCTGCAGCCGCTCGGCCATCTGCCGGTAGGTGGCATCGATGTCGGCGAAGCAGCCCAATGCCTGCGACGCTTGGTCCTGGAAATCGAAGTTGATCATCGCGTCGAAGCCGTTTTGGTAATAGTCGCTTTTCATCACCCCGTGGCCCCAGGCCTCGCCAGTCATCCAAAACGGCGCATCATCCAACGCCTGCTGCGGATGCTCCGCTTTCCACGCCGCCAATGCCGCCGTGGCGCGCTGTTTCAACAGCGCCAGCGTTGGTTTTTCCACGTGCTTGGCGGTATCGACGCGAAAACCGTCGATGCCGTAATCGCGCACCCACTGGCTGAGCCAGACGGTCAGGTAATCGCGAGTGGTGGCGCCGGGCATGTCGCGCGCGGCGGTGTCGGGTTTGTGGCGATAGAACAGCGGCAGGCCGCTGGCGCCGGGCGCTTCGGTTTTGATGTCCGGCAGGAAGGCCAGCGACATCGTCAGGTCGTCATAGCCCGGTGAGTCATAGTCGCCGATGTCGGTGCGGATCCAGTTTTTCCCCCACCATGGGCGCCAGCCCGCCTTGTCGCTGAAGTTGATGTAGTCGTTGAAGCTGTGCCAGTTTTGCCCTGGCCCGGGGCGCCAGTCGTTCCAGTTTTTCCCCAGGGTTTTCTCCACCTCCGCGCCCTGCAGGTACAGCGAGCCGAAGTGGAACGTCTGCATATCCGCCAGTGTGGCGTAGCCGACGTGGTTCACCACCACGTCGAACAGAATGCGAATGCCGCGCCGATGCGCCTGCTCGACCAGCGTGCGCAGCTCTTGTTCGGTGCCCATGTTGGCGTCGAGGCGAGTCCAGTCCAGCGCGTAATAGCCGTGATAGGCGTAATGCGGGAAATCGCCTTTGGTGCCGCCGCCGACCCAGCCGTGGATCTGCTCCAGCGGCGAGCTGATCCACAAGGCGTTGACGCCGAGCTGCTGCAGATAGTCCAGCTTCTGCGTCAGACCGGCCAGATCGCCGCCGTGAAAGGTGCCTATTTCCTGCAGGCCGTCGCTGCGGCGCCCGTAGCTGTGGTCATTGGCCGGGTTGCCGTTCTCAAAGCGATCGGTCAGCACGAAGTAGACCGTGGCGTTATGCCAGCTGAACGCCGCCGGTTTCGCCGTGGCGGCGGATTCCAGCAGCAACAGGCCGCCGCTGGCGGCGGCGGGCTGCAGCGTGATTTTTCCCTGGCTCACCTGCGCCGTTTGGCCGGAATAGAAATCGCGCAGCGTTTCGCCTTCGGCGAAGGTGGGGGCGACGTCGACTGTGACCGGCTTGCCGTCCCAGCGCAGGCAGCTGCGAACGGCAACGGCGGCGCTTTCCGGCGCGCTGCTCAGGCTGAGCTGCAGCGTCGGCGTGCCGCTGCGCGTGTCGATGCGCACCTGATAGTCGCCGGCGCGGAACTGCCGCCAGCTGACCGGCGGGTGGGCGCCGCAGGGTTGCAGCGACAGCGTCTGGTTAAGCTTCACCGCCTCGGCTGGCTGCCAGCAGTGGTTATCCTGATACAGCCGCAGCGGCAGCTGGCCTTTGGGCAGCGCGGCCTGGCTGGTGAACAGCCCGGCGGCCGTTTCGTCGAAGGCCGGGAAGCCCGGCAGCGTCCAGCCGGCCAGCGCCGAAGGCGACAGCAGCATCAACAAGGGCAGGGGTAACAGTTTCATGGCTCTCCTTACGCGCGGCAGGAAGCGTTTTTTCGCAGGGTAGCGCCCAGTGTGGCAAACGGTGGAAAAATGGCCTCCTCCCTGCGGGGGTTTTTCGAGGAGGAGAGGAAGGGTGGAGCGTTTTCGGATTGATTCGGCTTGGCTTTGCGCGCGCGCTGCGGCAGATTAAACGATGAACATCAAAGGAGGTTAGCGATGACGGACAAAAACTGGCGAGAAGAGATCGTTCAGGCAATTCAGGATGCCGAATTGCAGCACTTCGCCGAAGAACATCAGCTGCAGGCGCTGTTCGCGCCGCAGCAGGAAGAGCAACACGGCCGGTTATCCTCAGACCACCGGCCGCGCTGAGTTATTTCCGCAACAGCTGCGGATTGACGCAGTTTTCTTTCACCGTGCCGGTCAACGCGGCGATCAAATTATCCACCGCGCAGGCGGCCATGCCGTAGCGCGTTTCATGGGTGGCGGAGCCGATGTGCGGCAACGCCACCACGTTCGGCATGCTGAGCAGCGGCGAGTTGGCCGGCAGCGGCTCTTTCTCGAACACATCCAATCCGGCGGCGTGGATCTCGCCGTTTTGCAGCGCTTCGATCAGCGCCTGCTCATCCACCACCGGCCCGCGGCCGGCGTTGATCAGAATGCCGCTTTTCTTCATTTTCGCCAGCTGTTCGCGGCCGATCATGTGGAAGGTTTGTTCGGTCAGCGGCAGCGTGATGCAAACGAAATCCGACTCGGCCAGCAGGGTGTCCAGATCGCAGCGGCGCGCGTTGAAGCGCTGTTCCGCCTCTTCATGCGTGCGGCGGGCGTTGTACAGCACCGGCATGCCGAAGCCGAAATGCGCGCGCTGCGCCAGCGCCAGGCCGATGCGGCCCATGCCGAGGATACCGATGGTTTTATGGTGCACGTCGACGCCGAACCAGTCCGGCCCGATGCTGCCGCGCCATTCGCCGGCCTTCACCCGCTCCGCCACTTCCACCACCCGGCGCGCGGTCGCCAGCACCAGGCTCATGATGGTGTCGGCGACGGTTTCGGTCAGCACCGTCGGGGTGTGCATCAGCAGCACGTTATGGGCGTTGAGCGCCTCGACGTCGAAGTTGTCGTAGCCGACGGAAACGGTCGAGGCCGCGCGCAGTTTGGGCGCCTGCTGCAGGAAGGCTTCGTCAATTTTACCGCCGGAACCGATGATCCCTTCGGCCTGCTGCAGCGCCTGGCGCAGTTCGTCGCGGTTCTCCGGCTGCAGGCCGTTGAAGGCGTGCACGGTGAAGTGCTGTTCCAGACGTTCACGCAGATCGGCGGGCAGGCTTTTGTACAATACGATAGAAGGCTTCATCACGAACTCCAGCTGGGCCAAAGGGGGCATGGCGCCCCCCCGGTTGGGTTAACAGATAAAAAGTATAACCGGATCAAGCCAATTGCGGCTGGATCTCGTTGCGGGCGGGTTTGACGATCAGCGTCAGCACCACCGCCACCACCAGTGCGATGGCCATGAACATGTAAGAGGCCGCCGGGCTGCCGGTGGCGCCATTCAGATAGCCGACGAACCACGAACCGAAGAACGACCCCAGCGCGCCCATGCTGTTGATCAGCGCCATGGCGCCCCCGGCGACGTTTTTCGGCAGCATTTCCGGAATGATGGCGAAGAACGGCCCGTAGGGGGCGTACATTGCGGCGCCGGCGACCACCAGCAGGCCGTAGGAGATCCAGAAGTGGTTGGTGCCGACGGCGTAAGAGCCGAAGAACGCCAGCGCGCCGATCAGCAGCAGCGGCCAGACGAACAGCTTACGGTTTTGCATTTTGTCCGACGCCCAGGAGACCACGATCATGGCGATGGTCGCCGCCAGGTAAGGCACCGCCGACAGCCAGCCGGCTTCCACCATGCCCATCTGCATGCCGCTGCGCAGGATGGAAGGCAGCCACAGCACGAAACCGTACACGCCGATGCTCCAGGCGAAGTACTGCACGCACAGCAGGATCACGTTGCGAGAGCGGAAGGCTTCGCCGTAGTTGCGCACGGCCTTGATACCTTTCTGCTCTTCGTCCAGCTGCTGCTGCAGCGCCTGTTTCTCATCGGCGCTCAGCCAGCCGGCCTGCGCCGGTTTGTCTTTCGCCAGCACCCACCAGCAGAACGCCCAGATAACCGCCGGAATGCCCTCGATGATGAACATTTCACGCCAGCCGAAGGCGTGGATCAGGTAGCCGGACACCACCGACATCCACAGCACCGTCACCGGGTTGCCGAGGATCAGGAAGGTATTGGCGCGTGACCGCTCCGATTTGGTGAACCAGTTGCTGATGTAGATCAGCATCGCCGGCATCACCGCCGCTTCCACCACACCCAGGATAAAGCGGATGGCGGCCAACATCGGGATATTGCTGACCACGCCGGTCAGCGAGGCGCAGCCGCCCCATAGGATCAGGCACCAGAAGATCAGTTTTTTGACGCTGCGGCGTTCGGCGTAGATGGCGCCGGGAATTTGGAAGAAGAAATAACCGAGGAAAAACAGCGCGCCCAGCAGCGAGGCCATGCCTTTGGTGATGCCGAGATCTTCATTGATGCCGGCGGCAGAGGCGAAGCTGAAGTTGGCGCGATCGAGATAGGCCAGGCTGTAGGTGATAAACACGATGGGCATGATGTACCACCAGCGTTTGGCCGCGACAGTCGCTTTGTTCATGTTCAGTATCCTTCAGTGGTGTTGCATCCCCTTCGCCCGGCACGTTGGGTGTGAAAGAGGAAGGGGCAGATGCTCTCCCGACGCGTCCCGGTTGTAGGGCCAGAGGCTGACGTCATGCGGAGAAGTCGTTTTTTTATTGTTATTCGGCCAATGCCGCACGGGTCGGCAGGCCTTCGCTGTCGCCGATGGCCTGGATCGCCAGCGAGCCGATTTTATTGCCGCGCTGCACCGCCTGTATCAGCGTTTTACCTTCCAACAGGGCACTGAGGGTGCCAACGGCAAAGCCATCACCGGCACCGACGGTATCCACCACGTTGTCGACCCTGACCGCCGCCACCGCCGCCTTGTCGCCGGCGGCGGTTTTAAACCAGGCACCGTCCGGGCCGGTTTTGATGATCACCGCCTGCACGCCGCGCTCCAGATAGAAATCGGCGATGCCTTCCGGCGTCGACTGGCCGGTGAGGATTTGCCCCTCTTTCAGCCCCGGTAGCACCCAGTCGGCGGCGAACGCCAGCTGGTTCAGCTGTTCGATCATCACCTCGCGGCTGGGCCACAGCACCGGGCGCAGATTGGGGTCGAACGAAATGGTTTTGCCCATGGCGCGCATCTCGCGCGCCGCATGGTGGCACAGCGCCAGCGATTCGCTGGACAGCGCTGCCGCCACGCCGCTCAGGTGCAGGTGCCGTGCGGAACCGAAATACTCAGGGTTGAAATCGGCGACCGACAGGTGGCTGGCCGCCGAGCCTTTGCGAAAGTATTCCACGCTGGGATCGGTACCATCGGTGGTTTTCGATTTCACCTGAAAGCCGGTCGGATAGTGGCCGTCGACCGTCACCTGGCGGTAATTGATGCCTTCTTTTTTCAGCTGCTGCAGGGTGAAGCGGCCGAACGAATCGTTGCCGACGCGGCTGACCCAGCCGACGTTCATGCCCAGACGCGCCAGGCCGATCGCCACGTTCAGTTCGGCGCCGGCGATGCGTTTGGTGAAGGTTTCGACCTCCGCCAAATCGCCGGTTTGCGCCGCCACGAACATCGCCATGGCTTCACCCAGCGTGACCACATCCAGGGGCGCCTGCTGCGCCGTCGTTGCCGTTAACGTTGTCATCATGGGGTTACTCCGCACGCAAAATATTGACGTAATGGCGGGTGACGGCTTCCAGATCATCGCCCTGCAACGGGAATTCGATACCGCGCGGCGCATCGTGCGGCAGGCGGGCCAGCAGATCGCGCCAGCTGCCGTCGGTATCGTCCAGCGCGACGGCGCGCCAGCCGCGCGGGCCTTGGGTGGCGGCTTTGACGTGCACGTAACCGACGTGGCGGGCCAGGCGTTCGGCGGCGGCGAAGGCGTCTTGCCCCACCCACAGCCAGTTGGCCATATCGAAGGTCATGCTGACCGGCAGGTGGCTATCTTCCGCGGCGTGGAAAAAGGCGTTCAGCATCGACAAAATGCCACAGTCCGGCGTCTGATCGTTTTCGACCACCAGCTTGACCGGGTGCTGCTCCAGCGCCACTTTCAGCTCGGTAAAATCGAAGCCAGGGCGGAAATGGCCGAGGGACAGCTTCAACCGGCGCGCGTTCAGCGCCTGCGCTTCCGCCAGCAGCGCCGGCAGGTTAGGGTTCAGCGTATGTTGCGGGGTGAACAGTGCCTCAGGGGCGGAATAGACTGCGAACAGCTGCTGGCGATCGATCTCTTGCGCCAGCGCCGGCAGGCTGTCCAGTTCGCCGGCGGCGAACAGTTCGCGGCGGATCTCCACCCCGTCGGCGCCCGCGCCGGCGATGATGGGCAACAGCGCGCGCTGGCCGCCGTGTTGTTTGACGGTCTCGGTGCCGTAGGCGCCGGTGACCACGATGATTTCTGGTTTCATTTTGACTCCTGAGGCGGCATTGTCGCCGCCGCTGCTGTTACAGGTACGTTAAATGGAACCGGTTCCAGTAGAAAGCGACAGAGTGTAAAAATATGATCGCAATCACGAAGCTGAGCAAAAAACAGCCGATGAGGGCGGGGCGGTCAACGGCCCCGGAAAAGGCGGGTTAGCGGGTGGTGGAGCCGCGGACGATCAGCTCGCCGGAGAACATCTGCTCACCGCTGGGGGCGGCCAGGCCCTGAATGCGCTGCACCAGCCGCTCCAGCGCCGCGTGCCCCATTTGGTAGGTAGGCTGTTTCAGCGTGGTGATGCCGACGCCCGCCAGCTCCGCCCACTCCAGCTCGTCAAAGCCCAGCAGGCCGATGTCGTTGCCCCACTGGATGCCGAGCCGACGCATGGCGCGCGCTACCTGCAGCGTCAGGGCGCCGTTGGCGGAGATCACCGCTTTGCGCATGCCGCGATGGCGGCCGCTGAAATCGCTCAGCACCTGCTCCAGCTTCTGCCGATCGTTGAGCGGCGTTTCGGCCTGCTCCGCCAACAGCGCGGGGTGCTGCGCCATGGTATGTCTGAAAGCGTGCAGGCGTTCGAGACGGGTATTGACCGTACCGAGCGGCTCGCTGAGGAACAGGATCGCTTCGAAACCTTGTTGCAGCAGGTGTTCGGTGGCGACGGTGGCGGCTTCGCGGTTGTTCAGGCCCACCACGTCGCAGGCGAAGTCGGGGATTTTTCGGTCGATAAGCACCATCGGCAGCATAGACTGTTGCAGCGTGGATAACGCTTCCTCGCGCATGCCGACCGCGTTGACCACGATGCCTTCCACCCGGTAACTGCTGAGCAACTGCAGGTAGTGCTGCTCCTGATTGACTTCGTTGTTGGTATTACACACCAGCAGGGTAAAGCCGTGTTGGCGGCAGGCGGCCTCGATGCCGCGCATCACGTCCACCGAATAGGGGTTGGTGATATCGGCGAGGATCAGGCCGATCAGGCGGGTCTGGCCGCCCTTCAGGCTGCGCGCCATCTGGCTTGGCCGGTAGTCGAGCTGCTGGATAGCCTGTTCGATGCGCTGTTTGAGATCGTCGGAAAGCAGGTGCTGTTCACCATTCAGATAGCGCGACACGCTGGTCTTGCCGGTTTTGGCGATGCTGGCCACATCGCTGATGGTGGCGCGTCCTGAGGCGCGCGTTGCCTTGCCTGTGCTCACAGCCGATCCCTCCTGCGGTTAATTGCCAAGGAGACTACCATACCCGATGTGCGAGCGGGAATGTTGAAGGATAAGGAGAAAGTCGGGAGGAAGCGGCGGGGCACCGGTGGCGCCCCGCACGGAATTACTGCAGCGGGCTGAGGGTGATCTCCACGCGGCGGTTCTGCGCCTTGCCGTCCGCGGTGCTGTTGGAGGCGATCGGGTTGTCCGGACCGGCACCGGTGGCGCGGATACGGTTCGCCGCCACGCCTTGGGTGATCAGCGCGCTGGCTACGCCGTCGGCGCGCTGCTGCGACAGGTTCATGTTGAGCGAACGGGAGCCGGTGCTGTCGGTGTAGCCGACCACGTTGACCGCGGTTTTCGGATACTCTTTCAGCACCATGGCGACGCCGGTCAGGGTGTTGGCGCCCGCCGGTTTCAGCGTGGCGCTGCTGCTGTCGAAGGTCACGTTGTTCGGCATGTTCAGCACGATGTTGTCGCCCTGGCGGGTGACGCTGACGCCGGTGCCTTTCATCTTGTCGCGCAGTTTGGCTTCCTGCACGTCCATGTAATAACCTGCGCCGCCGCCCAGTGCCGCACCGGCCGCCGCGCCGATCAGCGCGCCCTTGCCGCGATCTTTCTTGGAAGAGGACAGCACGCCGACGCCGGCGCCCAGTGCGGCCCCGAGGCCTGCGCCGATGCCGGATTTGCCGACTTCGGATTCGCCGGTGTATGGGTTAGTGGTACAGGCCGACAGCGTGAGCGCTACGCTCACGGCACCGGCAATAATTGCAATGCGTTTTTTCATGTTCTTGTCCTTAATGGCATCAACATCTGTACGTGCCTGCCCAAAACGGGGGCGCAAAAAATAGGCGACGCAGGTGGGGCCCGCATCACCGCGCTACTATGACGCGTTGACTCGCCGGCAGTTCCGGAGAAAAACGTGACAAATGATGAGCGCGGGGAAGTGCTGGGGGGAGTTATGCGACAAAACGCCGGGTGACGCCATGCAGCGGATTCCTAATTGCGCGCCGCGAGGGTGCGAATGCCCCTTTTTTAACCGTAACCGTTTGAATTTTCGATTGCCGGCCAGTTCATGATCAGCGTATAGGCCTGGGTTTCATCATTGAACAGGCGCTGCGTTATCTGAAAGCCGTGCTTGTGGTAGAACGCGCAGGCGCGCAGGTTCTGTTGGTACACCTCCAGGCTGAGCCGGCGGTAGCGCTGCTGCACGTGCGTCATCAGCGCCTGGGCGACGCCGCGGCCGTGAAATGCCCGATCGACAAACAGCGCGCCGATGAACTGCTCGTCCAGCACGCTGATAAAGCCGACGATCTCGTCGTTATGCCAGCAGGCCCAGCTTTGCGCGCGCGGCAGGTAGTTCTCCCGCACCAGCGCGGCGCTCTCACGCCAGTATTTTTCCGCCACGAACGGATGGGCAGCGATGGTGCTGGGCAGCCACAGCGCCATCAGCCGTTCGATATCCTCCGGGCCACAGGGGTGGATCACCGTGGCTTTGGGTAGCACATGCACCCCGTGAGATGATCGTTCACCAGCCCGCTGGCCTGCATGAAGGCGTAACAGATAGTGGAGCCGATAAACTTGAAGCCGCGCTTTTTCAGCGCTTTGGACATGGCGTCGGACTGCTCGGTTTTGGCTGGCACCTGGCTCAGCGCCTGCCAGCGGTTGAGCTGTGGCCGGCCGCCGACGAAGTCCCAAATGAAGGTAACGAAATTCTCGCCGGCCGCCTCCATCGCCAGGTAGGCTTTGGCGTTGGTGATGATGGCTTCTATTTTGCCGCGGTGGCGGATGATGCCGCTGTCCTGCAGCAGGTTTTCCACGTCCTGCTCGGTCATGGCGGCGACCCGCTGCGGATCGAAATCGTGGAAAGCGCGACGGTAGTTCTCGCGCTTTTTCAGAACGGTGATCCAGGAAAGGCCGGCCTGTTGCCCCTCCAGGCACAGCATTTCAAACAGCTCGCGCGCGTCGGTGGTGGGCGCGCCCCATTCCTTGTCGTGATACTCGAGATACAACGGATCGGCCGTCACCCAACCGCAACGTTCGTCTGCCATCCTGACTGTCCTTATGCTGTGTTTATGAACAGTAATCATCGCTCGAAGCGCCGAACTTGGCAAGCCTCTGATTGTTTTGTCATCAGCCCGCTTGACGTGACGAAAAAGCCGACAATAGTTACTACATGGCCGGTGGAAAACCGGTCAACGATAAAAACGACATTGCCTTCATTTGCAGGCTCTCAGGAGTCGATTCATGCCTCTAAAAATAACGTGCATGCCCCGCCCGGCGGCGCTTGCAGTGGCGCTACTTTGCAGTGTGACCCTACCGGCTCAGGCGTACGATCAACTGTACGTCTTTGGCGACAGCCTGAGCGATACCGGCAACAACGGCCGGTTCACCTATGACGGCAACCAGCACTTGCTGTACGACGAAGCGTTGGCGCAACGCATCGGGGCGGCGCTGGTGGCTTCGGACAACGGCGGTGAAAACTACGCCGCCGGCGGTGCCGTGGCGGTGCCGGGCCTGAACCCGGTCGACAACACCCAGGATCAGGTGCAGCGCTACCTGAACCGGGTCAACGGCCAGGCCGACGGCGACGGGTTGTATATTCATTGGATCGGCGGCAACGATCTGGCGGCGGCGGCGCTAAATGCCGCTACCGCGCCCGGCGTGGCCTATAACAGCGCCGCGGCCGCCGCCGCGCAGGTGCATTCGCTGCTGAACGCCGGCGCCGGCACGGTGATCGTGCCAACGGTGCCGAACATCGGCTCCACGCCGCAGCTGATGGAATTGATCATTCAACAGGCGCTGTCGCCGGTGCAGGGGGCGGCGATCCAGGCGGCCTATGCCACGCTCAATTCGGTGGCGACGCCGGACAACGCGTCACGCACGCAGGCGATCCACGCGGCGTTGGCCGCCGCGGCGAAGCAGGGCAGCGCCATTCCGCAGGTGCAGCAGGCGATCGCCGCGCAGCTTATCGCGGCGTATGACAGCCTGAGCGCGCAGGCCGCCCAGCTGACCGATTTCTATAATCAAAGTGAAGACCGTCTGCTGGCGCAGGGCGGCGGCAATATCGTGCGGGTGGACGTCAACAAGCTGTTCGCCGAAGCGATCGCCAATCCGGCACAGTTCGGCTTCGCCAACACCGCCGGGATGGCCTGCCCGCCGGGCGTTTCCTCGGCGGTTTGCCGTTCCGATATGCCCGGCTTCGATGCCAGCCAATCCTATCTGTTCTCCGATCACTTCCACCCCAGCCCGCAGGCGCACCTGCTGATTGCGGATTATATCCAGGCGGTGTTGGATGGCCCTGCGCAGGTGGTGGCGCTGAATCAGGCGACGGCGGCGATGGCGCGCGACAGCCGCGCTACGCTCGACAGCCGCTTCCAGCAGCTGCGCAACGGCGACAACCCGCAGGGATCGCTGGGCGTGTTCGGCGGTTACGCCGGCCAGCACTACGACTATGCTGATAATCGGGTGGCGGGGGACGGCAACGCCACCACCCACAACCTGACCGTCGGGGTGGACTATCAGCTGACCGACAGCTGGTTGATCGGTGCGTTGATCGCCGGTTCCAACGACGATCAGCATCCTTCCAGCCGCTTTGATTACAAGGCGCGTGGGCTGCTGCTGTCGGCCTTCAGTTCGCTGGCGCTGTTCGAGCACGGTTGGGTCAACGCCGATCTGCACTATGCGACGATGGATTATGACGACATCCGCCGCAGCATGCGGCTGGGGCCGCTGACGCGTACCGAAACCGGTTCGACCACCGGCAAGCAGTGGGGCGCGCGCGTGACCGCCGGCTATGACTTCCCGATCGCCTCTTACCTGACCACCGGGCCGGTCGCGCAGTTCGCCTGGGATTACAGCCGCGTTTCCGGCTACGGTGAAGACGGCGATGACAGCACCGCCATGCGCTTCAACGATCAAACCTATCACTCGCAGATCGGCGCGCTGGGTTGGCGGCTGGATACGCAATTCGGCGTGTTTAACCCTTATGCGGAAGTGAGTTATCAGCATCAGTTCGGCGACGACGTCTACCGCGCCGGCGGTGGCCTGAAATCGACGCAAACCTCGTTCACCCGCGACAGTGCGGGCCAGGACAAAAACTGGGTGGATGTCACGCTGGGGGCCAACATGCCGTTGACGGACAGGGTATCGGCCTTCGCCACCGTTTCGCAAACCGGCGGGCTGAGCAGCGGCGAGCAGTTTATGTATAACGTCGGCGTCAGTGCGCGTTTTTGAATTGGCCATCGGCGCACTCAACGGCGCAGGATAAGCCATAAGGTCTGATAAGGGATTTAAGCGGAGGGCGGCCTGGGGGTGAATTATACGGGCCGCAATGACGTTGGCGGAAATACAAAAAAAAACTGATCCTATGAAAGGATCAGGTAGCCACTTGGCCAACACCAGGGAAAATTTTATTTATTATTGTATAACCAAAGATTAACTGTCAATTTGTTTCTGTAGCCCGTTTGCGCCGTATTTCATCCCTGACCTTCCCTCCATGCCCGGCGCCCCGGTCCGCCGCACGTTATCGCCTTATTTTTTGACGTTCATAAGAAATAATCTGGCACTTGATCACATTATCTCTCGGTAAGGGGAGTTTTTTAGTTGATAAAATTAACAAAAATAACATTGCCGCAACTTTATCTCGTGGCAAATATAAAGATACACGCGCGGAAATCAGCCTGAATTTGACCGGCGAGGGGAGAAATAGCGGTCAGTTAATTGCTTATTTAAACGGCGGTGAGTGATTTTTTTGTTAAGTAAGTCTAATGGGTGTGGCGGCGTCACGCTGTTTAGCCAGGCTCGTGGATGGTGAGGGGCCGGCCGGAGCGCCGTTTCTTCACGCCGCGGCCGACGTGTGAAAATCCAGCGCCTCTCGCCCCGATTCGCACTTGTTGCCGGATTCTGGCTGTATATCTTACGGTCAAAGGGTATACTGGCGCATTCCATCTAAATCCACTTGTATCGCGTGCGAATTCAACATGCAAAAGTTTGATACCAAGACCTTCCAGGGCCTGATCCTGACACTGCAGGATTATTGGGCGCGCCAGGGCTGCACCATCGTTCAACCATTGGACATGGAAGTCGGCGCGGGAACCTCACACCCGATGACGTGCCTGCGCGCACTGGGGCCGGAGCCGATGGCGACCGCCTATGTGCAGCCATCCCGTCGCCCGACCGACGGCCGCTACGGCGAAAACCCGAACCGTCTGCAGCACTACTACCAGTTCCAGGTGGTGATTAAGCCATCGCCGGACAACATTCAGGAACTCTACCTGGGCTCGCTGAAAGAGCTGGGTCTGGATCCGACCATCCACGACATTCGCTTCGTGGAAGACAACTGGGAAAACCCGACGCTCGGCGCCTGGGGCCTGGGTTGGGAAGTGTGGCTGAACGGCATGGAAGTGACGCAGTTCACCTACTTCCAGCAGGTCGGCGGCCTGGAGTGCAAGCCGGTAACCGGCGAGATCACCTACGGTCTGGAGCGTCTGGCGATGTACATCCAGGGCGTGGACAGCGTGTACGATCTGGTGTGGAGCAACGGCCCGCTGGGCGTTACCACCTACGGCGACGTGTTCCACCAGAACGAAGTGGAGCAGTCCACCTACAACTTCGAATACGCCGACGTCGACTTCCTGTTCTCCTGCTTCGAGCAGTACGAGAAAGAAGCCCAATCGCTGCTGGCGCTGGAAAAACCGCTGCCGCTGCCGGCCTACGAACGTATCCTGAAGGCGGGCCATACCTTCAACCTGCTGGACGCGCGCAAGGCGATTTCGGTGACCGAGCGTCAACGCTACATTCTGCGCATCCGCACGCTGACCAAAGCCGTTGCCGAAGCCTACTACGCTTCCCGCGAAGCGCTGGGCTTCCCGATGTGCAACAAGAAGAACGAGAACTAAGAGGCAGCCATGAATCAACAGACTTTCCTGGTGGAAATCGGCACGGAAGAGCTGCCGCCGAAGGCGCTTCGTTCCCTGGCGGAATCTTTCGCCGCCAACTTCACCGCCGAGCTGGACAACGCCGGCCTGGAACACGGTGACGTGAGCTGGTTCGCCGCACCGCGCCGCCTGGCGCTGAAAGTGGCCAACCTGAGCGCGGCACAGGCCGATCGCGAAATTGAAAAACGCGGCCCGGCGATCGCCCAGGCGTTCGACGCCGAAGGTAAACCGAGCAAAGCGGCCGAAGGCTGGGCGCGCGGCTGCGGTATCACCGTCGATCAGGCTGAACGCCTGGTGACCGACAAGGGCGAGTGGTTGATGTACCGCGCCCACGTCAAAGGCCAGTCGGCGCAACAACTGCTGGCCGGCATGGTCAGCACCGCGCTCGGCAAGCTGCCGATCCCGAAACTGATGCGTTGGGGCGACTCCGACGTGCAGTTCGTGCGTCCGGTACATACCGTCACGATGCTGCTGGGCGCCGATCTGATCCCAGGCACCGTGCTGGGCATCGACTCTGCGCGCACCGTGCGCGGCCACCGCTTCATGGGCGAAGCCGAGTTCACCCTCGACAATGCCGACCAATACCCGCAGATCCTGCTGGAGCGCGGCAAAGTGGTTGCCGACTACGAAGCGCGTAAAGCCCTCATCAAACGCGATGCCGAACTGGCGGCGCAGAAGATTGGCGGCAAGGCCGAACTGAGTGAAAGCCTGCTGGAAGAAGTGGCTTCGCTGGTGGAATGGCCGGTGGTGCTGACCGCCAAATTCGAAGAGAAATTCCTGGCGGTGCCGGCGGAAGCGCTGGTGTACACCATGAAGGGCGACCAGAAGTATTTCCCGGTGTACGACGCCGCGGGCAAACTGCTGCCGAACTTTATCTTCGTGGCCAACATCGAGTCGAAAGACCCGCAGCAGATCATCTCCGGTAACGAGAAGGTGGTGCGTCCGCGTCTGGCCGACGCCGAGTTCTTCTTCAACACCGACCGCAAGAAGCGTCTGGAAGACAACCTGCCGCGCCTGGAAACCGTGTTGTTCCAACAGCAGCTGGGCACCCTGCGCGACAAGACCGACCGCATTCAGGCGCTGGCGGGCTGGGTTGCCGGCCAGATCGGCGCCGACGTCAACCACGCTACTCGTGCGGGCCTGCTGTCGAAGTGCGACCTGATGACCAACATGGTGTTCGAATTCACCGACACCCAGGGCGTGATGGGCATGCACTATGCGCGCCACGACGGTGAGGCGGAAGACGTCGCCGTTGCGCTGAACGAGCAGTATCAGCCGCGCTACGCCGGCGATGCGCTGCCGCAGTCGCTGGTGGCCTGTTCCCTGGCGATCGCCGACAAGATGGACACCCTGGCCGGCATCTTCGGCATCGGTCAGCATCCGAAGGGCGATAAAGACCCGTTTGCGCTGCGCCGAGCCGCGCTGGGCGTGCTGCGCATCATCGTCGAGAAAAACCTGCCGCTGGATCTGCAGACCCTGACCGAAGAGGCCGTGCGCCTGTACGGCAGCAAGCTGACCAACGCCAAGGTGGTCGACGAGGTGGTGGAATTCATGCTGGGCCGCTTCCGCGCCTGGTATCAGGAAGAAGGCCACGCGGTCGATACCATTCAGGCGGTGCTGGCGCGCCGTCCGACCAAGCCGGCCGACTTCGACGCGCGCGTCAAGGCGGTATCCCACTTCCGTACGCTGGAAGCGGCGGCGGCGCTGGCTGCGGCCAACAAACGCGTCTCCAACATTCTGGCCAAGTCTACCGAAACGCTGAACGACAGCGTGCGCGCCTCGGTGCTGAAGGACGCGGCGGAGATCCAGCTGGCGACTCACCTGGTGGTGCTGCGCGACAAACTGCAGCCGTACTTCGCGGCGGGCAACTACCAGGAAGCGCTGGTGGAACTGGCCGCGCTGCGTGAGCCGGTGGATGCGTTCTTCGACAACGTGATGGTAATGGCGGACGATGCGGAAGTGCGCGTAAACCGCCTGACGCTGCTGAGCAAGCTGCGCGAACTGTTCCTGCAGGTGGCGGATATCTCCGTGCTGCAGTAAGCGATTCTCTGCTGTGAAAAGGCGCCTGCGGGCGCCTTTTTTTATTTCCGTTTCCTGGGTGCGAAGGCAAGGTCGCCTGGCGACTTGGGGGGCGACTTGGGGGGCGACTTGGGGGGGCGACTTGGGGAAATTGAAGCGTCCGGTCGCCGACGGCAATGAACCTCAGTGCGTTTTGCGCACGATTTTCAACCGCATCCGGCCGGGGCAATGCTCATCGCAAACGGAATCGCGTATCGGAACGCCGCCAGTTGATCTATTCTTATAGGCGCACGGAGTGCGCAAAAAGGGGCGGAGTCCAATGAAAAAGCAGGTTTATAACAGGAGTTATGTCACATGGCGGTAGGGATCCAGAGCAGAGGTTTCGCGCGTTGGTTGGCACCGGTATTGGCATTGTTGGTGGTCATGCAATTGACCGCCTGCGGCGATAAAGAGCCGGAACAGCGCAAAGCATTTATCGATTACTTACAGAATACCGTGATGCGCAGCGGGGCGAATATCCCCACGTTGAGCGAAGATCAGAAGCAGAAGTTCGGCAACTATGCCGGCGATTACGCGATTTTGGTCGGTTTTTCGCAGCAGTTGTCCAAATCGGTCGGCGCCAGCCTGACCCCGGCGCTGGATCAGATTAACCAGATCCGCACCGCGCAGGACTACCTGAACAAACGCGACGCGCTGCAGCAATCGGTCGGGGCGTTGAACCTGCTGGGCCAGCAGATCCAGTCTGCCAAATCGCAGGCGGATACTGCCCACGCGGCGCTGAAACAGCCTGACGATCTGAAGGCGGTGTACAACCAGGCCTATGACAAAATCGTCACCGCACCGGCCAACGCCTTGATGCCGGCGATCCCGACCACCGCCAGCTTTGTGCAGGATCTGGTGCAGGTCGGCGATTTCCTACAGAGCCAGGGTAATCAGGTCAGCTTCAACAACAACGGTGTGCAGTTCCGCACCGCGCAGCAGGTGGCGCAGTACAACACCATGATGTCGAATCTGGTGGCCAAACAGCAGAACCTGATGAATGCGCAGAAGACCATTCAAAGCGTGACGCAATAACGCGTCCACGCGCGAAACAGGCCGGCAATGCCGGCCTGTTTTATTTCCCCTCAGCGTTTCCAATAGCTTGCTGGTTTATTGCGCAGGCTTCTGTACTACACTTCAATTAATCCATTCATTCGGCAATGTAGTTTTCTTTCATTCATCACTTCGCTAGTTCCCGGCGGGATGAGTGCTCTCAGGGAAGATCAAACAGAGCGTCGCGATAGGGCGCTGCAGCTAAAAATAAATTGTGATGTTTATCACAATTTAAAAACAAACCATCAGGTTTAAAGTGTGACGAATATCACTTTATTGTGTGTTTTGAGGCGGTTTTTTTCTCACTGTGCTTTTTTTACACGCCATAAATGTGATCTTCGTCACTATAAAGGGTGGCTTGTTGGGGTGTTATGTGTGATTTGTATCACAAAAAATCCGTGAAGTTCGCGTGACAAAAACAGCGTGATAGAGTCCGTTTCGCATACAGCGGCAACACGGCTGGATCGTCACAACAATAATCACGCGCTCTATTGTCAGCGCGTAACAATAGGGGTGTGTTTTATGTTTTCACCAGACATCAAGGTTAAAGTGCAAAACTTTGGCCGCTTCCTGAGCAACATGGTGATGCCCAACATCGGCGCCTTTATCGCCTGGGGGATTATCACCGCACTATTCATTCCAACCGGCTGGCTGCCGAATGAAACCTTAGCCAAGCTGGTCGGCCCGATGATCACCTACCTGCTGCCGCTGCTGATCGGTTATACCGGCGGGCGGCTGGTGGGCGGCGATCGCGGCGGCGTCGTGGGCGCCATTACCACCATGGGCGTCATCGTCGGCGCCGACATGCCGATGTTCCTCGGCGCGATGATCGCCGGCCCGCTGGGCGGCTGGGCTATCAAGCATTTCGACCGCTGGGTGGACGGCAAGATCAAAAGCGGTTTTGAAATGCTGGTGAACAACTTCTCCGCCGGCATTATCGGCATGCTGCTGGCTATCCTGGCCTTCCTGGGCATCGGGCCGCTGGTGGAGGTGCTCTCCAAGCTGCTGGCGGCGGGCGTGCACGTCATGGTGACGAACAACCTGCTGCCATTGGCGTCCATCTTCGTTGAACCGGCGAAAATCCTGTTCCTGAACAACGCCATCAACCACGGCATCTTCTCGCCGCTGGGTATCCAGCAGGCCACGGAAGCCGGTAAGTCGGTATTCTTCCTGATTGAAGCCAACCCAGGTCCGGGCATGGGCGTGCTGATGGCCTACATGTTCTTCGGCCGCGGCAGCGCCAAGCAATCCGCCGGCGGTGCGGCGATCATTCACTTCCTGGGCGGCATCCACGAAATCTATTTCCCTTACGTGCTGATGAATCCACGCCTGCTGCTTGCGGTGATCTTGGGCGGCATGACCGGCGTCTTCACCCTGACGATGCTGAACGGCGGCCTGGTTTCTCCGGCTTCCCCGGGCTCGATCCTGGCGGTGCTGGCGATGACGCCGAAAGGCGCCTACTTCGCCAACATTGCGGCGGTGTGCGCAGCCTTTGCCGTCTCCTTCGTGGTGTCCGCTTTCCTGCTGAAAACCTCCAAGGTGAAAGAGGATGACGATCTGGAAGCCGCAACCCGTCGCATGCAAGAGATGAAATCGCAGTCCAAAGGCGGCGCCGCGGCGTCGGCATCGGTCGACGGCGATCTGAGCACCGTGCGCAAAATCATCGTCGCCTGCGATGCGGGCATGGGTTCCAGCGCGATGGGCGCCGGGGTGCTGCGCAAGAAAGTGGCCGACGCCGGGCTGAAGAACATCTCGGTGACCAACAGCGCCATCAACAGCCTGCCGGACGATGTGGATCTGGTGATCACGCACCGCGATCTGACCGAACGCGCGATGCGCCACGCGCCGCAGGCCCAGCACATCTCGCTGACCAACTTCCTCGACAGCAAGCTGTACAGCGATCTGGTCGACCGTTTGGTGGCGGTCAACAAAACCACCGACAACCAGCAGAAGGTGCTGGGCGCGCTGGACGACAGCTTCGAAGCCGGGGAACCGAACCTGTTCAAGCTGAGCGAGAGCAACGTGTTCCTCAACCTGCAGGCCAGCGACAAAGAGCAGGCGATCCGCTTCGCCGGCGAGCAGCTGGTGAAAGGCGGCTATGTCGAGGCGGAATACGTGCCGGCGATGCTGGAGCGCGAAAAGCTCACTTCCACCTACCTGGGCGAGTCGATCGCCGTGCCGCACGGCACCATCGAGGCCAAAGACCGGGTGCTGCGCACCGGCGTGGTGTTCTGCCAGTACCCGCAGGGCGTGCGCTTCGGCGATGAAGAGGATGAAGTGGCGCGCCTGGTGATCGGCATCGCCGCGCGCAACAACGAGCATATTCAGGTGATCACCAGCCTGACCAACGCGCTGGATGACGAGAGCGTGATCGAGCGGCTGGCGAATACCACCAGCGTGCAGGAAGTGCTGGACCTGCTCGGCGGCAAAAAAGCCGGATAACAGAATCATTTTAAAGGGTGCAGCTTGCTGCACCCTTCGACATTAAGAAGGTAGGGTTATGAAAGCATTACATTTTGGCGCAGGGAACATCGGCCGCGGTTTTATCGGCAAGCTGCTGGCGGACGCCGGGGTTGAACTGACCTTCGCCGACGTCAATCAAACGGTGCTGGATCTGCTGAACAGCCGTAAAAGCTACGCGGTGCACGTGGTGGGTGAGCAAGAACGCGTGGAGAGCGTCAACAACGTCAGCGCCGTCAACAGCGGCAGTGAGGCTGCGGTGGCGCTGATCGCCGAAGCGGATCTGGTGACCACCGCCGTTGGCCCGCAAATTCTCGCCAAAATCGCCGGCACGATCGCCAAAGGGCTGGTGCTGCGCCATCAGCAGGGCAATGTGCAACCGCTGAACATCATCGCCTGCGAGAACATGGTGCGCGGCACCAGCCAGCTGAAGCAGCATGTGTTCGCCGCGCTGCCGCAGGACGAACAGGCATGGGTTGAGCAGCACGTCGGCTTCGTCGATTCGGCGGTCGACCGCATCGTGCCGCCGGCGGACAGCAACGACCCGTTGGAAGTGACGGTGGAAACCTTCAGCGAATGGATCGTCGATCAGACCCAGTTCAAAGGCCAGCCTCCGGCGATCGCCGGTATGGAGCTGACCGACAACCTGATGGCGTTCGTCGAACGCAAGCTGTTCACCCTCAACACCGGTCACGCCATCACCGCCTACCTCGGCCAACAGGCCGGGCTGCAAACCATTCGCGACGCCATTCTCGACCCGGCGATCCGCCGCGTGGTGAAAGGGGCGATGGAAGAGAGCGGCGCGGTGCTGATCAAGCGCTACGGCTTCGACGCCGACAAGCACGCCGCCTACATCAACAAAATCCTCGGCCGCTTCGAAAACCCGTATCTGCACGACGACGTCGAGCGCGTGGGCCGCCAGCCGCTGCGCAAACTGAGCGCCGGCGATCGCCTGATCAAACCGCTGCTGGGTACGCTGGAATACGGCCTGCCGCACGCCAACCTGATCCAGGGCATCGCCGCCGCCATGAGCTACCGCAGCGAACAGGATCCGCAGGCGCTGGAGCTGGCGGAACTGCTGAACACGCTCGGGCCGAAAGCCGCGCTGGCGCAAATTTCCGGCCTGCCGGCGGAAAGCGAGGTTGTAGAAGAGGCCGTTGCTGTGTATAACGCCATGCACAAGTAGAATCGTGATGATGAACACCCGAGCGCAGCTTGCTGCGCTCCTGCAACCCGAGTTCGGCATCGACGGCCCTCCCCACGCCTTTCGAAAAGCGACGATGGAAGAAGCACAGGCATTTGAAAACCAGGTTCTGGAAAAGCTGAACGCGGGCAAAACGGTGCGCAGCTTCCTGATCGCAGCGGTAGAGCTGCTGGCGGAAGCGCTCAACGTGCTGGTGGTGCAGGTATTCCGCAAGGACGATTACGCGGTGAAATATGCCGTCGAACCGCTATTGTCCGGCAGCGGCCCGCTCGGGGAGCTGTCGGTGCGCCTGAAGCTGATGTACGGGCTGGGGGTGATCTCCCGCCACGAATATGAAGACGCCGAACTGCTGATGGCGATGCGCGAAGAGCTGAACCACGACGGCTCGGAATACCGTTTCGTCGACGACGAAATCCTCGGGCCGTTCGGCGAGCTGCACTGCGTGGCCGCGCTGCCGCCGGTGCCGACTTTCCTGCAGCCGGGCGAAGCGGATGAAGCGCTGATCGCCATGCAGCGCCAGCGCTATCAGCAGATGGTGCGCTCCACCATGGTACTGTCCATTACCGATCTGATCGCCGGCATCGGCGCCAAACAACCTTCCCGGCTCTCTCCTCTCGGCCGCGGCTAAGCAAAGGCCGCGCGCCACTCGTCGAACAACAACCACAGCGCGGTGGCGGCCATTAGGCCGGACATCACGCCGTTGAAGGCGCGCAGTTTCCAGGTGACCCGCAGCGCGTTGCGCAACCGGTCGCCCAGCACCGCCCACAGCAGCACGCAGGGCAGGTTCAGCAGCGCGAAACCGGCGATGACCGACAGCGTATGGACGAAGGTGGCGCCTTCGCGTGGGGTGAACAGGATCGCCACGTTGATCACCATCAGCCAGGCCTTGGGGTTGACCGCCTGAAACAGTGCGCCGTTGAGCAGGCTCATCGGCTGCGCCTGCTCTTTGGCGTCCGGCGAGGCCGCCTGAAACAGCTTCCATGACAGCCACAGCAGATAGGCACAGCCGATCACCGCCAGCGGGAGGCGGATGACGCCGGCCCAGCTCAGCGCCAGCGCCAGCAGCGGGATAATGATCGCCAGCTGCACCGCACAGCCGACGCAGATGCCAAGCAGCATCGGCAGGGTGCGGCGCAGGCCAAAGTTGACGCCCGACGAGGCCAGCAGCAGATTATTGGGGCCGGGGGTGATCGACATGACGGTGACGTAGCTGACAAAGGCGGAGTCCAGCATGGCAGGTTCCTTGAAAATGACGGTGATAACGAGAGGATCAGCATAATCGCTGCAATGGGATGGTGACAGAACCACAAATCGGATATTGTCATGGTTACAGTTGTGCAAAATGTAAACTGTACCCATTGCCTGGAGAGAAACTGTGACCCTGCTCGATGAAACCCCGGATACCCGCTACCTGCAGCTGGCGGACACATTGGCCGAGGCCATTCGCCGCGGCACGCTGCTGCCCGGTGACCGCTTGCCTTCGGTGCGGCGCTGTGCGCAAACGCATCGCGTCAGCATCAATACCGTGGTGTCGGCTTACCGCACGCTGGAGGATCGCGGGCTGATCGAAGCGCGACCGCAGTCGGGGTTTTATGTCCGCAGCACGCTGCCGGCGCTGAAGATGGCCTCGGCGCCCAGCGGGCGCATCGAACCGCCGGCGGACGACGTGCTGGCGCTGATCGATACGGTATTCGCCGCCCAGCAGAATCCGGCCTTCACTAACATTGCGCTGGCTTGCCCGCAGACCAGCGACTTCTATCCCGGCGGCAAGCTGGGGCGTATGTTGTCTTCTCAGCTGCGCCGCCAGCCGGATCTGATCGGGCAGTATCCGTTGCCGCCCGGCAGCCTGCGGCTGCGCCAGCAGATCGCCCGCCGCTCGATGACGCTGGGCATGCTGCTGGAGCCGGGCGACGTGGTGCTGACCCATGGCTGCATGGAGGCGCTGCAGCTGGCGCTGCGCGTCACCACCAAACCGGGTGACTGCGTCGGGCTGGAGTCGCCAACCTATTTCTATCTGCTGCCGCTGCTGGCCAGCCTGGGGCTGAAAGCGCTGGAAATCCCCACCGATCCGCAGCTGGGGCTGTCGCTGGACGCACTGGAACTGCTATTGAACGAGAAGCGGCTGAACGCGGTGATCGCCATGCCGACGGTGCAAAACCCGCTGGGCTGCACCATGCCGCTGGCGGCGAAAAAGCGGCTGGCGCGGCTGATGAACGATCATCAGGTGCCGTTGATTGAAGACGGGCTGTATGCCGAGATCCAGTTCGGCGGCGCGCTGTCGCCGGCGGTGAAGGCGTTCGATCGCGACGGCTGGGTGCTGTTTTGCTCCAGCTTTACCAAAACGCTGGCGCCGGATTTTCGCGTCGGCTGGATCTGCGGCGGCCGTTTCCACGAGGCGTTGCGCAAGCTGAAGGCGGTATCGTCGATGTCCGAATCGCAACTGCTGTCGGAAACGCTGGCGACCTTCCTCGAGAGCGGCGGCTACGATCACCATTTGCGCAACCTGCGCAAGCGCTATGCGGCCCAGGTCGACGAGGCGCGGGCGCTGATCGCCCGGCATTTCCCGCGCGGCACGCTGGCCACGCAGCCGGCGGGCGGCTTCGTGTTTTGGGTTGAATTTCCCCCCGGCGTGGACAGCGTGGCGCTGTTCCATCAGCTGCTGGAGGAGCAGATTTGTTTGACGCCGGGCACCCTGTATTCGCCCAGCGGGCGTTACCGCAACGCGCTGCGGCTCTCCTGCTGCTACCCATTCAACGCGCGCTACACCCAGGCGTTGGCCCGGCTCGGCGCCAGGGCCTGCGAGATGAGCGGCCTGCCGCCCGGCATTGCGCAGGACGGGTAACGGCGCGCGCCTTTTGCTACAATGCCGGTATCATTGATTAGCGTGCCATTTTGGGCACAACGGGCCAGAGACCATGAAAGAGAAAGAAAAGGCAGAGATCAAGCGCCTGAGCGACCTGCTGGACGCCTTGAACCACAAAGACGCGACCGTGATCCAACAGGGCAACCCTGAGTTGATCGCGCAGCACACCAAAGAAAAAGAGAAACTGGCGACGGAGATCGAGCGCCTGAAAGACGTGCGTGGCGAGAAGCTGAGCGCCGAAGCGCAGAAGCTGAGCAAGCTGCCGTTCAGCCGCGAGATCACCAAGAAAGAGCAGGCCGATATGGGTGCGCTGAAGAAAAGCGCGCGCGGGCTGATCGTGGTGCACCCAATGACCGCGCTGGGCCGCGAGATGGGCCTGAAAGCGGTCACCGGTTACGCCAAGAAAGCCTTCTGAACCCCCGGGCGTCAGACCTTGGTGGTGAAATACGCCTTGGTCTGATAGGGCACGGTTACCGTGTCCTGGCCCTGTAACTCCTCTTCTTCCGCCACCAGTTGGCGCAACCGATCGATAACCTGCTCCTGTTGCGGCTGCGGCAGTGCGGCGATAAAGCTGGTTGAACGCACCCGGTTGTAGATCACGTCCTCCACCGCGCCGCGGTGGCCCAGCATAAACACCTGCTCCTGCAGCGGTTCAAAGCCTTTGAACGGGAAGAATTTGCGCCATTCGCCGGTATAGAAACGCGGCGCATCGCCTTCGTGGCTATCGACGATCTGATTCAGTTTACGCACCCAACCGACGCGCGCATCGCGCATGTTCCACACCAGACCGAGTTTGCCGCCGGGCTTGAGAATACGCAGGATTTCCGCCAGCGCCTGCGGCGTGGCGAACCAGTGGAAGGACTGGGCGCACACCACGGCATCGACCGACTCGTCCGGTAGCGGGATCGCGTCGGCGGTGCCCGCCAGCGTTTTCACCTGCGGCAGCGCCGCCGACAGTTTTTCCAGCATCTGCGGCACCGGTTCGACGGCGATCACCTGCGCGCCGGTTTCCAGCAGGCGCGGAGTGAACTTGCCGGTACCGGCACCGAGATCGATGACCGTCATGCCGGCGTGCAGGCCGATAGACTCACGCAGCCAGGCGGCGATTTCCGGCGGGTAATCCGGCCGGCCTTTTACATAGCGATCGGCGTTGGCCTGATAGCCCTCGGCGGCGGCATGATGAATCGAATGGGTCGGGGTGGTCATATACCTGGCTCCTGGCTGAAAAAACACGCGGCTACAGTATAGGCGGAAGAAGAGGGTTAACGCGGCATTCGGCGCACGTTTTTCATCTTTTCCGCCCGCGATTTCAACGGCCGAGCAGGCGGCGGTTGAAGTCCTCGAGGCGCCCTTCGGCGAGCCGCGTGAGCATGGTCTTGCTCCAGCTGGCGGAGAGGCCGGCGACCGCCAACAGGCGGCGATATTGTTCCGCGTCGAACGGCATATGCCAGGCGATGGCGATGGCTTCGGCGACCGACACGTCGCTGCTGCGCGCCGCCAGCTCCAGCGGACGATCGCCGCTGACCGCACCCGGCGAGACCACCCGATACAGCCAGCCGCAGCGGCCGCTTTGCTGCATCAGCACCGAAATATCCTCGATGGCGAAGTGGTAGTTGAGCTTGAAGCACGGCGAGCGCGGCTGGGTGACCTGGATCAGCGCTTCGCCCCAGCGGAAGATGTCGCCCATAAACACATTGTGTTCGGTCAGTCCTTCGGTGGAGATATTCTCGCCGAAGGCCGGGGCGCAAAACTGCTCGGCCTGCGCCGGAAACTGTTCGCGCCAGTGGGCATAATGTTCGCGCGGGTAGTGGCACAGCGCGCGATCCGGCCCGCCGTGGTAGCTTTTCTCGGCTTGCTCGTCGCCTTCCAGGCCGAGCGGCGTGAGCCGGATGGCGCCATCCACCTGGCGTTTGGCGATGGCGCTGGGGCGCCCGCCTTCATAGGGTTGAATATTGCCGATGTAAACGTCTGGGTGATGCATGTGCGCCTCCGTGTCTCGCGTCGAGGGCTCAGCATAGCCTGAGTTGTGCCGGGGGGACATAACAACCCGCCCGAAAGTCATCGGGCGGGCGGCGGGGCGTCAGAAGGTGGTCCAGTTCTCTTCCGCGGCGGCGTTGGCGGCCGCGGGTTTTACCGCCGGCGCTTTCGGCGCGGCGGCTTTCACGGCGGTGGGTTCGGTCTGCTCCGCCAAACGGAACACCGAGACGCTCTGCAGCAGCATATCGGCCTGTTCTTCCAGCGAATCGGCGGCGGCGGCGGACTCTTCCACCAGCGCGGCGTTCTGCTGGGTGGTGTGGTCCATTTCGACGATCGCCTGGCCAATCTGGGCGATGCCGCGCGTCTGCTCATCGGAGGCGGCGGCGATCTCGGCCATGATGTCGCGCACGTGGGTGACCGAACGGACGATCTGTTCCATGGTGTTGCCGGTGCTTTCCACCAGTTCGGTGCCGGTTTTCACCCGGCTGACCGACTCGGCGATCAGCCCTTCGATCTCCTTGGCCGCCTGGGCGCTGCGGCTCGCCAGGCTGCGCACTTCGCTGGCGACCACCGAGAAGCCGCGTCCCTGTTCGCCGGCGCGCGCCGCTTCCACCGCGGCGTTGAGCGCCAGGATGTTGGTCTGGAAGGCAATGCCGTTGATCAGGGTGGTAATTTCGGCGATACGCTGCGAACTGCTGGAAATATCGCGCATGGTGCTGACCACGTTTTCCACCAGCTTGCCGCCCTGCTGCGCGGTCTGCGAAGCGTCGGTGGCCAGCTGATTGGCGTGATGGGCGTTGTCGGCGTTCTGTTTCACCGTGGCGGTCAGCTGTTCCATGCTGGCCGCGGTTTCTTCGACCGCCGCCGCCTGCTGTTCGGTGCGGGAGGAGAGATCGGTGTTGCCGGCGGCGATTTCCGCAGAGGCGGTGGAGACCTGGCTGACTCCCATCTGAATCTTCTCAATCATGGTGCGCAGGTTTTGGCTCATCGCCGCCACCGCGTTCAGCAGTTGCCCCAGCTCGTCGCGGCGGGTGCTGGTCTGTGCCTGGCGCAGGTCGCCGCTGGCGATGCGTTCCGCCATGGCCAGCGTGCTGTGCAGCGGACGGGTGATCTGCAGCGTGATGCGCCAGGCGATAAGCACCCCGGCGATGATGGCGATCAGCGTGGTGATGCCCATTTGCAGCTGCGCCAGATTGATGTTGTTGCGCGTCTGCACCAGCTCGTCCTGCATAAAGGCGTTGACCAGCGTGCCGATCGCTTGCGCGCGTTCGCCGAGCTGCCGGCTGATCTGTTGTTCGTGCTCATAGGCCGGCAGGTAGGCCGCGATGCGGTTTTTGTAATCGTCCAGCGCGGCCAGCAGCGGTTGCAGCTGCGGGCGTTGCGCGTCGCTGACCCGGCGGCTCAGGGCATTGGCCGCGTCACGCGCATCGTCAATGGCCGCCATCAGCGGCGCTTCGGTTTCCTTGTTCAGGCTCAGCAGCAGGCCGCGCGCGCCGTAGCGCACCTGGGTCAGCTTCTGGTTCAGCTGAATGAAGGCCAGCTGCAGATCGCCGTTGGTCAGCTGGCGCTCCACCTGGCTCAGGCTGGCTTGCACTTCCGACATGTTCCAGCTTTGGCGCACCGCGTCTTTCGCCGTGACCGCCTGCTCAAAGACTTTTTGCTGCTGCTGATATTCTCCGATCAGCGTCACCAGGCGCTGCAGATCCTTGCGGCTTTGGGCATCCCAGTCCAGCGCTTGCCCCTGGTCTATCAGTTTGACGGCGTTTTCAATATTGGCGCGGTTGTTCTGCAGATACTCCGGCTGGTAGGTCTGGCCGTACATGGCGCGGTTGTATTTGGCCTGGTTGATCTCCTCGTTCAGCCGGTTGCTGAAGTCGATGCGATCGGCGCGGGATTCGATGATATGCAGATATTGCGCCCCGGTGCCGGCGATGACGACCGCCAACAGCAGCAACAGCGCGAAGCCGAGACCGAGCTTTTTACCTACGGTGAGATGAGTGAACTTTCCTGCCAATGCTTGCAATGCCGCCATAGCGTTTTTCCTTCTCCGGGCGAACGTCAATTGAACAAACCATCGGCAAGAAGTGGTCAAACTTTAGCGGATTTCAGGCAAAAAAATACCCGCCGGTGGCGGGCATCTTCATCAACGGGGGCGAATTACTTCTTCGCGGCGAAGCGTGCGGCGGCTTCGTCCCAGTTGACCACGTTCCAGAACGCCTTGATGTAGTCAGGGCGTTTGTTCTGGTATTTCAGGTAGTAAGCGTGTTCCCACACGTCCAGGCCGATGATTGGGAAACCGGAAGCGCCGGCGACGGCTTCGCCCATCAGCGGGCTGTCCTGGTTAGCGGTAGACACCACGGCCAGTTTGCCGTCTTTCAGCACCAGCCAGGCCCAACCGGAACCGAAGCGGGTGGCTGCGGCTTTCTCGAACTCTTCCTGGAATTTCTCAACGCTGCCGAAATCGCGCTCGATGGCCGCTTTCAGATCGCCGCCCAGCGTGGTGCCGGTTTTCAGGTTTTTCCAGAAGAAGCTGTGGTTGGCGTGGCCGCCGGCGTTGTTGCGCATGAAGGTGCGTTTGTCGGCAGGCACTTTATCCAGATCCTGGATCAGCTCTTCAACGCTGTATTTGGCCAGCTCAGGGTAGGCTTCCAGCACGGTGTTGGCGTTGTTGACGTAGGTCTGGTGGTGTTTGGTGTGATGGATTTCCATCGTCTGCTTGTCGAAATGCGGTTCCAGTGCGTCGTAAGCGTACGGCAGGGATGGCAGTGAATAACTCATAATCATCATCTCCAGTGGTGTATGGGCGGCGCAAAGGGCGAGCACCGCGTAAGCAGTCGGATCATTATAGTTAATTAAATGATATTGAAAATGATTATCAATGCCCTGTGAAGTGTGTGGTTAATGTACAAATCGATGCGCTAACATACTGATAGAAGAGGGCGGCGGGTGGCCGCGTCAAGCCATCGCCCCGGCACGTTGGTTACTCTCTATACTGTAGGGAGCGCCAAGGTCGAAATGTATCGAAATGTGCCAATGCGTTCACTGAATGAGCACGAGTGTGTAACAACCACAAGCACGCTGTGGTAATATGGCCGGCGTTCGTAGCAAGCATAACAACAGTGACATTCGCGTTTGCCGCGCTAGCGGGGCAGGCGCATTTGAACAATGTGACAATCGAGAGTAAAGGAGACCCCCATGCAGGTCAGCAGAAGGCAGTTCTTTAAGATCTGCGCTGGCGGTATGGCAGGAACGACGGTGGCCGCGCTGGGCTTTGCCCCCGAAGTGGCGTTGGCGGAAACCCGGCAGTACAAACTGCTGCGCGCCCGTGAGACCCGTAATACCTGTACGTATTGTTCCGTCGGCTGTGGGCTGTTGATGTACAGCCTTGGTGATGGCGCCAAGAACGCCAAAGAAAGCATTTTCCATATCGAAGGGGATCCGGATCACCCGGTAAACCGCGGCGCGCTTTGCCCGAAAGGCGCCGGCCTGGTTGACTTCATCCACAGCGAAAGCCGCCTCAAGTACCCGGAATACCGGGCACCGGGGTCGGACAAATGGCAACGCATCAGCTGGGACGACGCCTTTACCCGCATCGCCAAGCTGGTGAAAGAAGACCGCGATGCCAACTTCATCAAAACCAACGACCAGGGCGTTACCGTCAACCGTTGGCTGACCACCGGCATGCTGTGCGCCTCGGCCGCCAGCAACGAAACCGGTTTTCTGTCGCAAAAATTTAGTCGCGCTCTCGGCATGCTTGCCGTAGACAACCAGGCGCGTGTCTGACACGGACCAACGGTAGCAAGTCTTGCTCCAACATTTGGTCGCGGTGCGATGACCAACCACTGGGTTGATATCAAGAACGCGAATTTGATTATCGTCATGGGCGGTAATGCGGCGGAAGCGCATCCGGTGGGGTTCCGCTGGGCGATGGAAGCCAAAATACACAACAATGCCAAGCTGATCGTGATCGATCCGCGCTTTACCCGAACCGCATCGGTGGCGGACTTCTACACGCCGATCCGCTCCGGGACCGACATCGCTTTCCTGTCGGGCGTGTTGCTGTATCTGATGACCAACAACAAGTTTAACCGCGAGTACGTCGAGGCCTACACCAACGCCAGCCTGCTGGTGCGGGAAGACTTTGCCTTCGAAGACGGCTTGTTCAGCGGCTACGACGCGGAAAACCGCAAGTACGACAAAACCACCTGGAACTACCAGTTCGACGAGAACGGCTTCGCCAAGCGCGACGTCACGCTGCAGGATCCGCGCTGCGTGTGGAACATGCTGAAGCAGCACGTGAGCCGCTACACGCCTGACGTGGTGACCAACATCTGCGGCACGCCGAAGGACGATTTCCTCAAGGTGTGCGAATACATCGCCGAAACCTGCGTCGCGGATAAAACCGCTTCGTTCCTGTACGCCCTGGGCTGGACTCAGCACTCGGTCGGCGCGCAGAACATCCGTACCATGGCGATGATCCAGCTGCTGCTCGGCAACATGGGCATGGCGGGCGGCGGCGTCAACGCGCTGCGCGGCCACTCCAACATCCAGGGTCTGACCGATCTCGGCCTGCTGTCGCAGAGCCTGCCGGGCTACATGACGCTGCCGTCGGAGAAACAGACCGATCTCGACACCTACCTGAAGGCCAACACGCCGAAGGCGCTGCTGCCGGGCCAGGTGAACTACTGGGGCAACTACCCAAAATTCTTCGTCAGCATGATGAAGACCTTCTACGGCGACAAGGCGCAGAAGGACAACAGCTGGGGCTTTGACTGGTTGCCGAAGTGGGACAAAGGCTACGACGTGCTGCAGTACTTCGAGATGATGGCGCAGGGCAAGGTCAACGGCTACTTCTGCCAGGGCTTTAACCCGGTGGCGTCGTTCCCGAACAAAAACAAGGTAGTGGCTTCGCTGTCCAAGCTGAAGTTCCTGGTGACCATCGATCCGTTGAACACCGAGACCTCCAACTTCTGGCAGAACCACGGCGAGTTCAACGAGGTGGATCCTTCGCAGATCCAGACCGAAGTGTTCCGCCTGCCGTCCACCTGCTTCGCCGAAGAGAACGGTTCGATCGTCAACTCCGGCCGCTGGCTGCAGTGGCACTGGAAAGGCGCGGACGCCCCGGGCGAAGCGCTGAACGACGGCGAGATCCTGGCGGGCATCTTCAGCCGCCTGCGCGAGATGTATGCGCGCGACGGCGGTGCGGTGCCTGAACAGGTGCTGAACATGACCTGGGACTACCTGACGCCGGACAACCCGGCGCCGGAAGAGGTGGCGCAGGAGAACAACGGCAAGGCGCTGGCGGATCTGCTGGATGCCGACGGCAAAGTGCTGGTGAAAAAAGGCGAGCTGCTCAGCTCGTTTGCGCAGCTGCGCGACGACGGCACCACCGCCAGCGGTTGCTGGATCTTCGCCGGCAGCTGGACGCCGGCCGGCAACCAGATGGCGCGGCGCGACAACGCCGATCCGTCCGGCCTCGGCAATACGCTGGGCTGGGCCTGGGCATGGCCGCTCAACCGCCGCATTCTGTACAACCGCGCCTCGGCGGACCCGCAGGGGAAACCGTGGGATCCGAAACGCCAACTGCTGGAGTGGGACGGCGCCAAGTGGGTCGGGGCCGATATCCCGGACTACAGCACCGCCGCGCCGGGCAGCGACGTCGGGCCGTTCATCATGCAGCCGGAAGGCATGGGCCGCCTGTTTGCCACCGACAAGATGGCGGAAGGGCCGTTCCCTGAACACTACGAGCCGTTCGAAACGCCGCTCGGCACCAACCCGCTGCACCCGAACGTGGTGTCCAACCCGGCGGCGCGCGTGTTCAAGGACGATCTGGCGGCGATGGGCAAATCCGACAAGTTCCCGTACGTCGGCACCACCTATCGTCTGACCGAGCACTTCCACTACTGGACCAAGCACGCGCGGCTGAACGCCATCGCGCAGCCGGAGCAGTTCGTGGAGATCGGCGAAAAGCTGGCGGAGAAGAAGGGCATCAAGCAGGGCGATACCGTGAAGGTCAGCTCCAACCGCGGCTACATCAAGGCCAAGGCGGTGGTGACCAAGCGTATTCGCACGCTGCAGGTGCACGGCCAGGAAGTCGACACCATCGGCATCCCGATCCACTGGGGTTACGAAGGGGTGGCGAAGAAAGGCTTTATCGCCAACACGCTGACGCCGTTCGTCGGCGACGCCAATACGCAAACGCCGGAGTTCAAGGCGTTCCTGGTCAACGTGGAAAAGGTGTAACGGAGACGAATCATGGCCATGCAATCTCAAGACATCATTCGTAAATCCGCCACCAATGGTTTCACGCCGGCGCCGCGCGCCCGTGACCACCAGGAAGAAGTGGCCAAACTGATCGATGTCACCACCTGTATCGGCTGCAAGGCCTGTCAGGTGGCCTGTTCCGAATGGAACGACATCCGCGACGAGGTGGGGCACAACGTCGGGGTGTACGATAACCCCGCCGATCTGACCGCCAAGTCGTGGACGGTGATGCGCTTCTCCGAGGTGGAGGAAAACGGCAAGCTGGAATGGCTGATCCGCAAGGATGGCTGCATGCACTGCGCCGATCCGGGCTGCCTGAAGGCCTGCCCGTCGGAAGGCGCGATCATTCAGTACGCCAACGGCATCGTCGACTTCCAGTCCGAGCACTGCATCGGCTGCGGCTACTGCATCGCCGGCTGCCCGTTCGACGTACCGCGCATGAACAAGGACGACAACCGGGTGTACAAGTGCACCCTGTGCGTCGACCGCGTGGACGTCGGCCAGGAACCGGCCTGCGTGAAAACCTGCCCGACCGGCGCCATTCACTTCGGCACCAAGGACGCGATGAAGCAGGTGGCGGCGGATCGCGTCAGCGAGCTGAACACCCGCGGCTACCAGAACGCCGGTCTGTACGATCCGGCAGGGGTGGGCGGCACGCACGTGATGTACGTGTTGCACCACGCCGACAAACCGCAGCTGTACCACGGTTTGCCGGACAACCCGAGCATCAGCCCGGCGGTGACCTTCTGGAAGGGCGTGTGGAAACCCCTGGCGGCCATCGGTTTTGCCGCCACCTTCGCGGCCAGCGTGTTCCACTATGTCGGCGTCGGGCCTAACCGCGTCGACGATGAGGACGAGCACGACGAGTCGCATGACGAGGAGACGCGCAAATGAGAAAGGAAAAGCCCATTCAGCGTTACAGCGCACCGGAGCGCATCAACCACTGGATCGTGGCGTTTTGCTTCGTGTTCGCCGCCATCAGCGGGCTGGGGTTCTTCTTCCCCTCCTTCAACTGGCTGATGAACATCTTCGGGACGCCGCAGCTGGCGCGCATTCTGCACCCGTTTGTCGGGGTGATCATGTTTGCCGCGTTCCTGCTGATGTTCCTGCGCTATTGGAAGCATAACCTGATCAACCGGGAAGATATCGTCTGGGCCAAGAACATCCACAAAATCGCCATGAACGAGGAAGTGGGTGACACCGGGCGCTATAATTTCGGCCAGAAGTGCGTGTTCTGGGCGGCGATTATCAGCCTGGTGCTGCTGCTGGCCAGCGGCGTGGTGATCTGGCGGCCGTATTTTGCGCCGTCGTTCTCCATCCCGCTGATCCGCATCGCGCTGCTGGTGCATTCGCTGGCCGCGGTCGGCCTGATTATCGTGATTATGGTGCACATTTACGCCGCATTGTGGGTAAAAGGCACCATTACCGCGATGGTGGAAGGCTGGGTGCCGGCGGCCTGGGCCAAGAAACATCATCCGCGCTGGTACCGTGAGGTCCGCGAGAAACGACAGGAAGATAAACCCTGATGAGTATCCGCATCGTTCCTAAAGAGCAGTTAGGGGCACAGCGTGAGAAGTCCACAACGGCGGAGAACATCCCGCCGTTACTTTTCGCCAACCTGAAAAGCCTGTACAGCCGCCGCGCCGATCGTCTGCGTCAGCTGGCGGTCGACAATCCGCTGGGCGACTACCTGAACTTCGCCGCTGAGCTGGCACAGGCGCAGCAGCATGCGCTGCACGATAACCCGCTGGCGCTCGATCTGAGCGAAGCGTTGGCGCAGGGCGCCGCCAGCGGCAAACCGCCGCTCGATCTGAGCGTGTTCCCGCGCAGCGAGCACTGGCGCAAGCTGCTGACGTCGCTGATCGCCGAGCTGCGCCCGCAGGCGCCGGAGCATATCCTGGCGGTGCTGGACAACCTGGAGAAAGCCTCGGCGCACGAGCTGGAGCTGATGGCCGACGCCTTGCTCAACCGCGAGTTTGGCAAGGTGGGCAGCGAGAAGGCGCCGTTCCTCTGGGCCGCGCTGTCGCTCTATTGGGCGCAGATGGCCAGCCTGATCCCCGGCAAGGCGCGCGCCGAATACGGCGAGCAGCGCCAGTTCTGCCCGGTGTGCGGCAGCATCCCGGTCTCCAGCATGGTGCACATCGGCACCGTCAACGGCCTGCGCTACCTGCACTGCAACCTGTGCGAAAGCGAATGGCACGTGGTGCGGGTGAAGTGCAGCAACTGCGAGCAGACCCGCGATCTCAACTACTGGTCGCTGGACAGCGAGCAGGCGGCGGTGAAGGCGGAGAGCTGCGGCGACTGCGGCACTTACCTGAAGATCCTCTATCAGGAAAAAGACCCGCAGGTCGAAGCGGTGGCCGACGATCTGGCTTCGCTGGTGCTTGACGCCCGCATGGAAGAGGAAGGCTTCGGCCGCAGCAGCATCAATCCGTTCCTGTTCCCGGCGGAGTAATCGCCCGGCCCCGTTCGCGCGGGGCCGGACCAGCAATTTCAGAACGGGCTTCTGGCATTCGCCCGGTCGAGTTGCTACGTTTAGGCCATGACGCGCCAAGCGAAAGGAACCATGATGTTAAACACCCTGGCAAAACTGACCGCGGTCGCCGTGCTGGCGATGGGGCTGGCGGCCTGCGACAACAAAGACGACACCAAACCGGCGGTGCCGCCACCGGACACCAAGCCGACCGTGACGCAGCCCGCGCCACCGCCGCCGCCTGCGCCGGTAGAAACCCCACCCGCGCCGCCGGGGCTGAACGTGTCGCTGCAGAAGGGCAAAATCACTTTCGAGCTGCCGCCGGGCTTTAGCGATCAGACGCTGAACAGCGGCATCATCAACGACAGCACCTCCACCATTCAGCGCTTCCTCGACGGCAAGTCGCGCCAGAGCGCGGTTTCGTCCGAGGTGATCCCGCCGGACGACATGAAGCTCAACACCAGCGACAAAATGCTGAAAGAGCTGGCGCAGAGCGCCATCACGGTGCTGGCCGAACGCTATCAGAATATCCAGACCACCAAAGAAGAGAACTTCACCGTCGGCAAACAGAAGTTTCGCCGGGTGGATACCGAGCAGACCGTCAACGGGCAAAAAGTGGTGTCCACGCTGGTGCTGACGGTGTTCAACAAGCGGGTGGTGACGCTGCAAATGCTGTCGCCGGCCAAAACGCCGGAAGTGCACCAGGCGCTGGTGCAGCGGATTATCGATACCCTGGCGGTGAAGTAAGGGCGTCGCGCCGCGGCCAGGACGAAGCGGAGGAGAACGGATGAAGCTTATCGGCAGTTACACCAGTCCCTTTGTGCGCAAAATTTCCGTGATGCTGCTGGAGAAGGGGATCGCGTTCGAATTCGTCAACGATCCGCCGTACGAGCCCGGCAGCCGGGTGAAGGAGCTGAACCCGCTCGCCAAGGTGCCGGTGCTGATCGCCGATGACGGCGAGGTGTTTTACGACTCACCGATCGTAGCCGAATACCTTGAGCTGCTGGCGGTAGAGCCGGCGTTTTTGCCGGCCGATCGCGCCGCCGCGCTGCGCGTCCGCCAGGTGGCGGCGCTGGCGGACGGTGTGACCGAAGCGGCGGCGACCCTGTTCCGCGAAAGCCGGCGCGCGCCGGAAAAACAGGACGAAAACTGGATGCTGCGCCAGCGTGACAAGCTGACGCAGGGGTTGGATGCGCTGGAGGCGCTGGCGCGGGAAAAAACGTGGATCAATGGCGAGCGGCTGACGCTGGCGGATATCGCTACCGGCTGCGCGCTGGGCTACCTCAATTTTCGCCGCATCCTGCCCAACTGGTGCGTCGAGCGCCCGGCGCTGGTCAAGCTGGCCGAACGCCTGTTCGCCCGCGAAAGCTTCGCCCGCACTGCGCCGCCCTAAACTTCCTTTTCTCCCCGCCGCTGCGGGGTTTTGCTATGCCGATACGTCTAAACTGAAAACCGAGCGACCATGAGCACAGAATCCCACCTTCTTTACAGCCAACTGCCCGCCATCGACCGTCTGCTGCGTGAACCCGCGATTGAACCGCTGGTGGCGCAGCATGGCCCGACGCTGATCGGCGAATTGCTGCGCCGGCTGCAGGCCCAGGCGCGCGACGCTATCAAGCAACAGCAACGTTTACCGGACTGGTGTGGCGACTGGCCGCAGGCGCTGCGGGTGGAGCTGGCCCGGCAGCAACGCCCGGCTTTGCTGCCGGTGTTCAACCTCAGCGGCACCGTGCTGCACACCAACCTCGGGCGCGCCCTGCTGGCGCAGCCGGTGAAGGACGCGGTCAGCGCGGTGATGGGGGAGGCGGTGACGCTGGAGTACGATCTGGACGGTGCCGGGCGCGGTCATCGCGATCGGGCGGTGGCGAGTCTGCTGTGCCGGCTGACCGGCGCGGAGGACGCCTGCATCGTCAATAACAACGCGGCGGCGGTATTGCTGATGCTGGCGGCGATCGCCCCCGGCAAAGAGGTGGTGGTGTCGCGCGGCGAACTGGTGGAGATCGGCGGCGCGTTCCGCATACCCGACGTGATGCGCCAGGCGGGCTGCCAACTGGTGGAGGTCGGCACCACCAACCGCACCCATCTGAAAGATTACCGCCAGGCCATCAGCGAGCAGACCGGCCTGTTGATGAAAGTGCACACCAGCAACTACAGCATTCAGGGCTTTACCGCGGCGGTCGACGAGGCTGAACTGGCGCAGCTCGGGGCCGAACAGGGCGTGCCGACCGCCACCGATCTGGGCAGCGGCTCGCTGATCGATATGGCGCAGTACGGCCTGCCCGCCGAACCGATGCCGCAGCGGCTGCTGGCCGCCGGCGTCGATCTGGTGACGTTCTCCGGCGATAAGCTGCTGGGCGGCCCGCAGGCCGGCATCATCGTCGGCAAAAAGGCGCTGATCGCTCGCCTGCAGCAGCATCCGCTCAAGCGCGCGCTGCGCGTCGGCAAGCTGACGCTGGCGGCCCTGGAGGCCACGCTGCAGCTCTATCTGCAGCCGGAAAAACTGGCTGAGCAGCTGCCGACGCTGCGGCTGCTGACCCGCCCGCAGCAGGAGATGCAACAGGCGGCCGAGCGGCTGCTGGCGGCGCTGAGACCACGGTTCACCGCCGATTTCGACCTGCGCGCCGAACCGTGCTGGTCGCAGATTGGCAGTGGTTCGCTGCCGGTGGATCGCCTGCCCAGCTATGCGCTGACCTTCACGCCGCGCGACGGCCGCGGCGCCACGTTGGAAGCGTTGGCTGAGCGCTGGCGCCGCCTGCCGCAGCCGGTGATCGGCCGCCTCGGCGACGGCCGGCTGTGGCTGGATCTGCGCTGTCTGGAACAGGAAGGGGCGCTGATCGACGCGCTGAGCGCATCATGATCATCGCCACCGCCGGCCATGTCGATCATGGCAAAACCACCCTGCTGCAGGCGATCTCCGGGATCAATGCGGATCGCCTGCCGGAAGAGAAGCGACGCGGCATGACCATCGATCTGGGCTACGCCTACTGGCCGCAGCCGGACGGCCGGGTGCTGGGCTTTATCGACGTGCCCGGCCACGAGAAATTCCTCGCCAATATGCTGGCGGGCGTCGGCGGCATCGACCATGCGTTGCTGGTGGTGGCCTGCGACGACGGCGTGATGGCGCAGACCCGCGAGCATTTGGCGATCCTGCGCCTGAGCGGGCGCCCGGCGCTGACGGTGGCGCTGACCAAGGCCGATCGGGTGGACGCGGCGCGTGTCGACGAGGTGCGCAGTCAGGTGCGCGACGAGCTGGCGCGCCAGGGCTGGCCCGATGCGCCGCTGTTCGTTACCGCTGCGGCGGAGGGCGAGGGCATCGACGCGCTGCGCGCGCATTTGCTGGCGCTGTCGCCCGGCGAGCATGCGCTGACGCGCCGTTTTCGTCTGGCGGTAGACCGTGCGTTCAGCGTCAAAGGGGCGGGGCTGGTGGTGACCGGCACTGCGCTCGGCGGCCGGGTGCAGGTTGGGGATACGCTGTGGCTGACCGGCGCCGACGCGCCGGTGCGGGTACGTGGCCTGCATGCTCAGAATCAGACCGTGGAACAGGCGCAGGCCGGGCAACGCATCGCGTTGAACATCAGCGGCGATGTCGATAAAGATCGGATCGTGCGCGGCGATTGGCTGCTGGCGCAGCGCCCACCGGAGGCGGCGGAACGCATTCTGGTGGCGCTGGAGACGGATCGGCCGATTCGCCATTGGCAGCCGCTGCATCTGCACCATGCCGCCAGCCACATCACCGGGCGCATTTCGCTGCTGAACGACGGGCTGGCGGAACTGATCCTCGATCGCCCGCTGTGGCTGGCGGAGAACGATCGGCTGGTGCTGCGCGATATCGGCGCAAGGCAAACGCTGGGTGCGGCCCGAGTGCTCAAGCTGAGCGCCCCCAAGCGCGGCAAGCGTCAGCCGGACTACCTGGCATGGCTGCAGGCTCTGGCGCAGGCGCAAGACGACGCGCAGGCGCTGGCGCTTGAGCTGCCGCACGGCGCACTGTCGCTGGCGGCGTTCGCCTGGGCGCGTCAGTTGACCGACGACGGCCTGGCGGCACTGCTGGCGAACCGCGATCTGCTGATCGTCGGTGACCGGGCGCTGGCGCAGGAGCAGGTGCAACAGGCGGAGAGCCGCCTGCTACAGGTGCTGGCGGAGTACCACCAACAGCACGCCGACCAGCTGGGGTTAGGACGCGCCCGTCTGCGGCGCATGGCGCTGCCTCAGCAGCCGGAAGCGCTGGTGTTTATGATGATCGATCGGCTGCTGAAGGCCGGCGCGTTGCGCAATACGCGCGGCTGGCTGCACCTGCCGGAACACGGCCTGGCGTTCAGCACCGACGAGGCGCCGCTGTGGGCGCGCATCGAACCGCTGTTCGGCGACGAGCCGTGGTGGGTGCGCGATCTGGCGACTGAGCTGGGCGAGGAGGAGAGCCGGGTGCGCGCGCTGCTGCGCAAGGCGGCTCAGCTGGGCCATGTGACGGCGGTGGTGGTGGACCGCTACTACCTCAGCCGACGCATCGATCAGTTCGCGGCGCTGATCCGCGAGCTGGATGCGGAGCGCGGGGGCGCCAACGCCGCCGATTTCCGCGATCGGCTCGGCGTCGGGCGCAAGCTGGCGATCCAGGTGCTGGAGTTCTTCGATCGCAGCGGCTTTACCCGCCGCAAGGGCAACGAGCATCCGCTGCGCGACGGCGGGTTGTTCGGTAGCGAGTCCCCTACCCGATAAACCTGACGGCGGCCCGGCTGACGTCGGGCGTTTGGGCGGTGAGAAACGCCTGTAAGCGTTCGATCAGCGGCCGTTTGGCCGACTCCGCCGGCCATACCAGATAATAACCGTCGCCGGTGCGCACGGCGGCGTCACAAGGCAGCGCCAATAACCCCTCCTTAATGGTTCGCAGGCTCAGCGCCAGATCGCCGATCGAGACGCCGTGCCCGGCGATGGCCGCCGCATTGCCCTGTTCCAGCGAATCAAATACCTGGCCGCGTGTGAGATCGATCGGGGCCGCGATGCCGCTTTTTTGCAGCCAGCGCCGCCAGTCGCGCCGATCGGGCGAAGGATGGATCAGCGGGCAGGTGGCGAGATCGCGCTGCGCGTTGGCGAGCAGCGCGGGGGCGCAAATTGGGATCAGCCATTCGTCGAACAGCTTGGCGGCAGCGGTATTGGCGCCGAAATGGCCGTTGCCGAGCAGGATGGCGCAGTCGTAGGGTTCGCTGAAAAAATCCACGCTGTCGATGTCCATCCAGACGCTGGCTGCCTGCACGTCGAACGCCTGCGCCGTTTGCCGGAACCGGCTCAGGCAGTCCAGCAGCCAGCGCATGGTCAGGGTGGAGGGTGCCTTCAGCCGCAGCAGATCGCGGTGGCTTCTGAACAGCTCGCAGGCTTGCTCGATGCGGCCAAACCCTTGCTGCAGCTCGGCGGCGAAGATTTTCCCCTGCGGCGTGACCTCGATACGCGGGCCGTTGCGCTGGAACAACCGGCAGCCGAAGTGCTGCTCCAGCGTTTTGATGTGCTTGCTGACCGCGCTCGGGGTGAGATGCAGCTCCTCGGCGGCCAGCGTGAACGAGCCGGTGCGGGCGGCGCTTTCGAAGGCGCGCAGGGCGTAAAGCGGCGGAAGGGAACTGGCCATCGCGGCGTCTCTAATAATGAGTCTGATTCACAGTAAACGACAGGATTACTCCTTTTTCAAGGCGGGGGCGGCGGCATGATAATGGCGCGACGTCAACTGACTGAATGTGAGTGAAATAAAGATGAACCTCTCGTTACTGGCGGCGTATTTCGCCGCCATTTTGTTGCTGATCGCCACGCCGGGGCCGGTGGTGGTGATGGTGGCCAACACCGCAGCGCGCTTTGGCGCCCGGCGTGCGCTGTTGACCGCGCTGGGCAGCAACGGGGCCTCTTTGTTGCTGATCGGCATCGCCGCGCTGATCGTCACCGGGCTGTTCGCGGTGGATATGCGCATGCTGCAGTGGGTAGGCCTGTTGGGCTGTCTGTTTATCGGCCGTATGGCGATCGTCTCGCTGTATGAGGATTTATCCGCGCGAACCCCCGATGCGCAGCCCGTTGCGCCGTCGCAAAAACGCTCGGCGATCGCGAACGGTTTTCTGGTGGGCATCGCCAACCCCAAGGACATCATCTTCTTCGTCGCTTTTTTTCCGCAGTTTATCGCCGTCACCCCCTCGATCGGCGTCAGCCTGACGCTGTTGACCGCGCTGTGGGTGCTGGCGGATTTCGCCATCTTGCTGGCCTATATCACCCTGCTGTCGGGAACGGCGCTGCAGCGCGTGCGGCGGGCGATCTCTGTCCTGTCGGCGTTGCTGCTGTTGGGGGTGGCGGTAGTGGGAGCAGGGTATGCGCTGTGGGAGCTGCTCGGCTGAAGCCGCATAAAAAAAACGCCGGTCGGGAAACCGGACCGGCGTTTTATCGTCGCGCTTAAGCCGCGCCGTTCGGCTGCGGCGTGGGGTTGCCGCCGCGGCGTTTGCCGATAAACAGCGCCACCAGCGTCAGCCAGCACAGGCCGCTGATGAGGTTGAACAGATTGAACAGCCCACTGCCGCCCCAGACGTAGGCGACCTTGGCCAGCTCGATGCCGACGGTGAACACCATCATGCTCAGCATGCCCATGGTGGCGGACACGGTGCCTTTGCTGACGTTGCTGGAGAACAGCGTCAGGCGGTACAGGCCGGCGTTGGCGAGGCCGATGCCGAAGGCGTACAGACTCAGGCCGGCGGTCATCCACAGGTAGGCGTGGCTGGAGAACTGGGTCGCCAGCGCGGCGATCAGCAGCCCCAGCAACATCGGGCCTGCGCCCAGCTTGATCAGGCGCTCCACGCTGTTTTTGCCGGTCAGGCGCGCCAGCGTCAGGTTGCCGAGGATCAGCGCGCCGAACACCGGGATTTGCAGCAGGCCGTAATCCAGCGTCGACAGCGACTCACCGCTGATCAGGATCACCGGCGACTGGGCGATCCAGGCCAGCAGTGGCAGGCTGGCGAAACCGATCGCCAGCGCGCCGCACAGGAAGCGGCGGTTGCCCAGCACCTGGCGGTAGTCGCGCCACAGATTGGCGGCGGAAAACGCCTCGCCCTGCAGCGTGGCGGTTTCCGGCATGGCTTTCCACAGGCCGTAGAAGGCAATGGCCGCCAGCGCGGCGAACAGCACGAACATGCTCTGCCACGGCGCGACGTGGATCAGCGCCGCGCCGGCCAGCGGCCCGAGCAGCGGGGCGATCAGCGCCACGTTGGCCATCAGGGCGGTGATTTTGATGCACACCGATTCTTCAAACGACTCCTGGATGGTGGCGTAGCCGACCGCGCCGATAAAGCACAGGCCGATGCCCTGCAGGAAACGCATGGCGATGAACTGCTCGATGTTGGTGACCAGCAGGATCGCCAGGCAGGAGACGATAAAGAACGCCACCCCGGCCAGCATCACCGGGCGACGGCCGCGGCGATCCGACAGCGGCCCGAGCAGCCACTGCAGGAAGATGCCGCCGGCCAGATAGGCGGTCATCGAGGTAGGCACCCACTCTTCGCCGGCGTTGAAATCCGCCACGACGGCCAGCATGCCCGGCTGAATCATATCGTTGCCGATATAGGTGGCGAACTCGAACAGCACCAGACAAAGAGGGAATAAAAGCGCCTGTCGGCCCAAACGTGCCGCAGGTGGTAATGTCGTTTTCATATTATTGTACTGATAGTAAAAGAGAAAAAGGAACTGCCAGGGCGGGAAGCGCAAACTGAGCGAGTTATGGCGGCTATTTTGCCGCCAATTGTTCACCTTCGCAATCATAAGGTGTTGTTTAAGTGCATTCTGATATTTCGCTTTTGGGTTGTCGCCGAACGCCGTGCCCGATAACCTCTTCTTAACATATCAATATGACACAAGATCGGGCGAGCGTTTGAGCGAGAAAATCGGCTGGATAGACAACCTGCGGGCGATGGCGTGCATGATGGTGGTGATGATCCACGCCACCACCTATTACGTCACCAACGGCGCGGCGATAGGGCTGCACAACTGGGATATCGCCAACGTGCTGAACTCGCTGTCGCGCGTATCGGTGCCGCTGTTCTTTATGATTTCCGGCTACCTGTTCTTCGGCGAAAAGAGCGCCGGCCGCCGGCATTTCACCCGCATCATCTGCTGCATTCTGTTCTACAGCGCTATCGCGCTGATCTATATCGCAGCCTTTACCAAGATCGGTTTCTGGCCATCGCTGCGCGGCATGTTGCAAAAGCCGGTGTTCTATCATCTGTGGTTTTTCTACGCCATCGCGGTGATTTACCTGCTGTCGCCGCTGATCAGCGTCAAACCGGTGTCGCGCTACGCCCTGGCCGCCGCGCTGGTGGTGTTGGCGGTGATCGCCAACCCGAATACCGACAAGCTGACCTTCGGCAACGCGCACCTGCTGCCGGTTAACCTGTATATCTACGGCGATACCTTCTACTACCTGCTGTATGCGCTGGCCGGACGGGCGATTGGCATGATGGAGGCGCGCGGGCGCGCCGTGGGCTGGTTGGCGGCATTGGGATTTGCGCTGTGCGTGGCGCTGATCGCTCGCGGCACCAAACACCAATTGTTCATCAACGGCAACTTCGCCGATACCTACTACATCTACAGTGGCCCGCTGGTGTTTATGGCGGCGGTGGCGCTGCTGGTATGGGTGAAACACTGTTTGCCGCAGCCGATCGGCTGGCTGAGCGCGTTCTCCCGCCATTCGCTGGCGATCTACGGTTTTCACGCCCTGATCGTCAACGTGATGCGCAGCCGGCACCTGGACTTCACCGGCCACCCGCTGCTGGATATCTTCTGGGTGTTCGGCGTGGCGCTGGGGCTCAGCCTGCTGCTGTCTGTCGGCCTGCAGCGGCTGGATACCCGCCGGCTGGTGTCATAGCGGCGAGTGCTGGCGCTGCTGGGCGCGGCGCAGCTGTCGCCCGGAAGAAAAACCGGCCGCCAGCGCGGCCTTCTCCAAGCCATACCCTTGCTGCAGGCGCTGTTGTGCCACCGCCAGCCGCAGCTGCTCATGATATTCCCGCACGCTGATGCCGACGTGGCTGCGAAACAGCCGCGCCAGGTGGCGGCTGCTGACGTGCGCCTTCTCCGCTATCTGCGGCACCGACCAGTCGGCCTCCGGCTCGGCGGCCATCACGTCCTGCGCGCGGTGCACCGCCGGGTGCAGGTGGTTGCGGTAGCGCAGCCAGGGCGACAGCTGCGGATCGTCCCCGGCGCGGCGGAAATAGACCACCATATCGCGGGCGACGTCGCGCGCCCGGCCGGAACCGCAGTGGCGGTGGACCAGGTGCAGCGCCAAATCGATGCCGGTGGTGATGCCCGCGCTGGTGTAGACGCCGCGATCTTCGACGAAGATACGGTTCTCTTTCACCTGCGCCGCCGGCGCCTGCCGGCGGATACGTTCGATGACGTCGTGGTGGGTGGTGCACTGATAGCCGTCGAGCAGCCCGGCCTGCGCCGCCAGCAGCGCGCCGGAACAGATGCACACCAGGGTGATGCGCTGCCGCTGCAGGTCGGGCCGCAGCGTCGCCAGCCAGCGGCGCGCCTGCTCGGCCTCTTCCCCGGCGAAATAGCGCTGCGAATCGCCGACGCCCGGCAGCACCAGGATGGCGCCGTCTTCCAGGCGCTCGGGCAACGGCTGCAGGCCGCTCAGCGTCATGCCGATGGAGCAGACGATCTGCGGCGCCGGGCTGAGATAACGCAGGGTGAACTGCCCGGCGAGGCGCAGGGTTTCCGCCGGGCCGCTGACGTCCAGCGACAACACGTTGGGCAACAGCAGAAAATAGACGGCCTGCGACATGGTTACTCCTGTGCGAGTTGCGCCAGCGCCTCATCCACGCTGGCGATGCGGGCAAAACGATCGACCAGTACGGTTTCAGTATGCCGTTTCAACTGCGCGGGGGTAAAGACTTCGCCGTCGGGATGGCGCATCGGGAAGGTCAGCGTCGCCTCGGTGACGAAAGTCACCCGATAACCGAGATCGGACGCCACCCGGGTGGTGGTTTCGCAGCACTGCTCGGTGCGGATGCCGGAGACGATCAGGTGGTTGATATTCCGTTCGCGCAGCCAGGCGTCGAGGCCGGATTCGGTCAGCGCATTGTGCACATGCTTATGCACGGTGATATCCGCCTGGTGGGTGAGGAACGGCAGGCGCTGCACATGGCCTGAAGCCAGCGAGAAAGGCCCCTGCGGCGAAACGTGCAGCACGTCGACCAGCGCTGCGCCGCGTTGTTGGCAGCCCGCGATCAGACGGGTCAGCGCCTGTTGAAACGCCGGCAGATCGTCCTCCTGCCAGAATGGACGGTGCTGGAATGATTGCTGGACATCGATGATTAATAACGCGCTCTGTGACATTTTCGGCCCTCCGCCAGTGTGTGTAGCGACCATCTTGCGCCGCTACTGACTCTGGCAGAAGGCCAAAAACGGCCATCATGATGACAACGGCGGACCGACCTTAGGCTTTGCTCACCTGACCGGCCACCAGGCGCCCCTGATGGAAGGTGGCGTTGCGCGCCGGCAGACGGGCGACCGCCTCGGCAGAGCAGCTGGCGTTGACCAGCACGAACTCGGCGGCATCGCCGGCTTTCGGCCAGGCGCGCTGCCCCTTATGGTCCAGCGGCAGCACGCCGCCGGTGGAGATGGCCATGGCGCGCGACAGGTGATACTCGTCGGAACCGCGGTACAGCTGAGCATACAGGTTGGCCTTCTCCAGGATGTCGCCGGTGCCGAACGGCGACCAGTGGTCGATCACGCTGTCGGTGCCGGTCATCACGAACACCCCTTTCTCACTGAGCTGTGGCAGCGGCATCATCAGGCCGCCGATCGGCACCGTGGAGGCGATGGTGATCTGCTGCGCCGCCAGCCGGGTGGCGGTTTCCGCCAGTTCGCCCGGCGTCAGCGTGGTCAGGGCGAAAGCGTGGCTGATGGTGACCTTGCCGCGCAGCGCCGGGTTTTTCTCCACGGTGGCGATCATGTAGTTGATGGCGGCGACCCCGGCCGGGCTGGTTTCATGCAGGTGGATATCCACGCCTTTGCCGGTATCGAGGGCGATCTGGAACATGGCGTCCAGCGATTTCTCCATCGCGCCGTCGACGTTGGTCGGATCGAGCCCGCCGACGTACTGCACGCCCATCTGCATCGCTTCGCGCATCAGCGCATCGACCCTGGAGTGCAGCAGGCCGTGCTGCGGGAAAGCGACGATTTCACAGCTGAAGTCCGCCCGGTGGTTTTCCAGCGCGCGCTGCAGGTGCTCCAGGCTTTTCAGGCCGCTGACCGGATCGATATTGCAGTGGCTGCGCGCCACGGTGCTGCCTTTGGACTGCAGCAGGGCGATCAGATTTTCCGCCCGCTGCTGCGAGGTGGGCAGCAGTGTCGGGATCAGCGTCTGCTCCAGCGCGATCATGTCCATGATGGTTTTGCCCTGGCGCGGGCGCGGCGCCTGCCACGGGCCGCTGTAGAAGGTTTTGTCCAGGTGGATGTGCATATCGCGAAACGCCGGCAGCAGCAGCTGGCCCTGCGCCTTATAGCGGGGCACGCCGGCGGGCAGCGCGGCGTTGGCGGCGTGAATGGCGGCGATCTTGCCGTCTTTGATCTCCAGTGTGTACAGCGCGGTGCGGGTGCCGATCACCGTGTCGCCGTCGTATTCAAAGCCGTCTTCCAGCCGCACCTCACTCAGGCAGTAGTGGCGATCGGTCAAGGTCATCGGCGTTGGCGCACATTGCCCGTCGCCCGGTGACGCGGCCTGCGCCATGCCGCCGGTCAGGCCGATCACCGCGCAGGCGGTGGTGAGTTTGCCGGTTTGGCTGAGGAAGGCTCTGCGGCCCGGTTGCTGAGGGTTTTCCACGTTCGGTTCCTTAATCCAGAGGTGAGGGAGTGAAAACATCCCCCAATTTAGGAGAGGAACCGACCGGTTGGCAGCGACATTTGCCACTGGTGACTATTCGATTTGGTAATGATCGGCGTCTGTCGGCGGAAGGGTGCTCTTGGCTTGCTCTTTCGCAGCGTTAATGGCTACATTTGTAGTCATTAAAGCTACATTGAGGTCAGCGTGATGCACGATCCGATGCTCGAATTACTGTTCAGCGAATACCGTAGAAAAGTGCTAAGCCTGCTGTTTATTGAAGCCGGGCAGGCGTTTCATGTGCGAGAAATTGCGCGGCGCACCGCAACTCAGGCCGGGACTTTACATAAAGAGTTGAGCCGGCTGGCTGAAGGCGGCATCTTGCTCCGGCAGCGGCAGGGCAACCAAATTTGCTATCAGGCTAACGCCGATTGCCTGATTTTTCCCGAGCTGGCGGCGATTTTCCGCAAGTCCTGCGGCCCGGCTGCGCGCTTACGGCAGGTGCTGACTGGATTTGGGGAGGACATCGAACGGGCTTTCATCTTTGGTTCCGTCGCCAGTGGCAAAGCGACGGCGGCCAGTGATATCGATGTTCTGATCGTCGGTAAACTGTCTTTTGCGGATGTAATTCAGGCGGTTTATCCGCTGCAGGCAACGCTGGGTCGGGAAATTAACCCCAAACTGTACTCGCCGGAAGAGTGGCGAGCGGCTTTGGCCGAGAACTCCGCGTTTATTCAGGACATTATGCAGAAACCCCAACTCTGGATTGCGGGAGACAAGGATGACGCTGGACAATCTGGTCGGGCTGGGACTGGAGGTGATAACGCCTGACGCGGGGGCGATTAAAAAATTGCTGGCCGCCGCCGCTCGCAACCGACGCGATGCGGGTATCACTCAGCTCAGCAATGAGAGCCGTTTCGACATGGCATATAAGGCGGGCGTGCAAATGGCTAATGCCGCTTTGCACGCCAAGGGATACCGTACGCTGACCAGCAGGCTTGGTCATCACCAGACCATGATCCAAACGTTGCCGCTCACTGTAGGGTTGCCGCGCGAGGCAACGATCTGCCTGGATGCATTGCGAAAACAGCGCAATGTGGCGGATTACTCCGGTGATTTGGTGACGGATGCGGCGGTACAAGCTTGCCTTGAGCAGACAGAAGCGCTGTGGGTACGGACTATCGACTGGCTGCAGCGCGAATATCCGCAGATAGTGGCGTAAGTGGTCTCACTTCAACCCGCAAAACACCGCCAGCCGCTGGGCCAGCGCCAGCGTGGCGGCGGGGGCGCCGTCGCGGTAGTAGAGCGCCAGTTCGAAGCTGTCTATCGGCGGTAATCCTTCGGCCTCACCCAGAACCCGGTGCGCGGGCAGACGGCAGCCGGCCGGCAGCAGGGTGACGCCCAGCCCGGCGGCGGAAGCGGCGGTCAGCGCCGCCAGGCTGGCGCTGCTGTAACCGATGCGCCAGCGTTTGCCGAGGGTGTCCAGCGCCTGGCACAGCTCTTCGCGGTACAGGCCGCTTAGCGGGAACACCGCCAGCGGCACCGGCGATTGCTCGATGGCCGGGAAGGCCAGGCTGTCCAGCCACAGCAGCGGTTCCGGCCGCGCGGCGCGCGGCGGTTGCCGGCGGCGCTGTTTCACCAGGATCAGATCCAGCTCTTCACGCGCGTAGGCGCTATGCAGATCGGCGCTCAGGCCGCTGGCCGACTTCAGCCGCAGGTGCGGGTGCTCACGGCTGAAGTCGGCCAGCAGCTCGGTGGTGGGCACGGCGAAATCTTCCGGCATGCCGATCCGCAGCACGCCGTCGCGCCAGATGCCGGTCAGCGCGTCGTGGGCTTCTTCATTTAGCGCGATAATGCGGCGCGCGTAGCTCAACAGCTTGACGCCTTCTTCGGTCAGCAGCACCTGATGCGAGGAGCGCTCAAACAGCGGCTTGCCCAGCATCTCTTCCAGCCGGCGCACCTGCTGGCTGACGGTGGACTGCGACAAAAACACCCGCTCTGCGGCGCGGGTGAAGCTGTTGCTGTCGCATACGGCGACGAAGCTGAGCAGCAGCTGCGGATTGAACATCGGGTAGCGATTCATTTTCCCACTGTTGGCTATTTTATTATTTAATTTCCCAATACTAGCGGCGTTGCCTACAGTAACGCAACGCTGCGGCGATCGCGCTGTGACGCCGCACTCTTCATTTCGCAGTACCAGGAATATACCTTGTTAAATCATTCTATTAATTCATCCTCCTCGCGCCGCTGGTTCAACCCCCTGTTGCTGGCGCTGGTGTTGATCGGCCTGAACATGCGGCCGCTGTTGACCTCGATCGGCCCGTTGCTGCCGACGCTGCGCCAGGCTACCGGGCTGAGCTTTGGCGGCGCGGCGCTGCTGACCACGCTGCCGGTGCTGATGATGGGGCTGATGGCGCTGGCGGGCGGCGCCATCAATCGGCTGTTCAGCGAACGCAGCGCCGTGACGCTGAGCCTGCTGGCGATCGGGCTGGGCGCGCTTTGGCGCGAACTGGCCCCCGGCAGCGTGCAACTGTTAATGAGCGCGGTGCTGGGCGGGCTCGGCATCGGGGTGATCCAGGCGGTGATGCCCGGCATCATCAAGCATCACTTCCTCAAAAGCATGGCGCTAGTGGCCGGGCTGTGGTCGGCGGCGCTGATGGGTGGCGGCGGTCTGGGGGCGGCGATCACCCCATGGCTGATGAGTACGGGGCGCGACTGGCACAGCGCGCTGGCCTGGTGGGCGTTGCCGGCCCTGGAGGCGCTGCTGGCCTGGTGGCCGGTCAGCCGCGGGCTGTCTCGCCTGGGCGCGGCGGGAGAACACCGCGGCCCAAGCCTGCTGCGCAACCGGCGCGCCTGGCTGCTCGGTGCCTATTTCGGCCTGATCAACGGCGGCTATACCAGCCTGATCGCCTGGCTGCCACCGTACTACATGCAGCTCGGCTGGCAGCCGCAGGCCAGCGGTTCGCTGCTGGCGCTGATGACCTTCGGCCAGGTGATGGGCGCGCTGCTGCTGCCGGCACTGGCGCGCAATCATGACCGGCGGCCGCTGCTGCTGTTGGCCTTGATGATGCAACTGATCGGCTTTATCGGCCTGATTTACCTGCCGCAAACGCTGCCGTGGCTGTGGGTGCTGGTTTCCGGGCTGGGGCTGGGCGGCGCGTTCCCGCTGTGCCTGGTGCTGGCGCTCGATCACCTGCACCAGCCGGCGGCGGCCGGGCGACTGGTGGCCTTTATGCAGGGCGTCGGCTTCCTGCTGGCGGGTGTGACGCCCTACCTTTCCGGCCTGCTGCGCGACTACAGCGGCGGCTTCGTGCTGGACTGGCAGATCCACGCGCTGCTGGTGGTGGTGTTGATCGCCATCACCTGGCGCTTCCATCCGCACAGCTACCGACGGGCGTTCGCCGAATAATATTTCTGTCATTGCCGCTCCCTATAGTGACGTTGCTTTTACTTCTGGGCGATAACAACGAAAAGGGACAATGACATGCACAACACCAAAACCCGGCTGGCGCTGCTGGTCGGCTGCATGGCGCTGAGCGCCAACCTGTGGGCCGACGCGCAGCCGGTGCAAGCGACGCTGGCCGGGCATGCGCTGCTGCCGGTGAAATCCGCCGTTTCCACACCGAAGGACGCGCCGAGCGATCTGCAGCAGAGCGGCAAGTACACCAGCGGCAAACGCGTCACCGAGCTGGGCAGCGTGGCGGGCAAATCCGCCGATCGCCTGACCGGCCTCGGCCTGCCGATCGACGGCCAGCCGCTGCAGGGCCACTCCGGCATCAAACACATGCCCGACGGCACCTACTGGGTGCTGACCGACAACGGCTTCGGCAGCAAGGCCAACTCCCCGGACGCCATGCTGTACCTCAACCACTACAAGATCGATTTCAAAGACGGCACGGTCGCGCCGCTGAAGACGGTGTTCCTGCACGATCCGGATAAAGAGGTGCCGTTCCACATCATCAACGAGAGCACCGAGAAGCGTTATCTGACCGGCAGCGATTTCGATCCGGAAAGCTTCCAGTTTGCCGACGATGCCTTATGGATCGGTGAAGAGTTCGGGCCTTACCTGATCAAGGCCGACCTGAACGGCAAAGTGCTGGCGGTGTTCGACACTCAGGTAGACGGCAAGGTGGTGAAATCGCCGGACAACCCGACGCTGACCCTGCCGGGCGCGCCGGACGGCAAGCAGAACTTCCAGGTGGCGCGTTCCAAAGGCTTTGAAGGCATGGCCGCTTCGCCGGACGGCAGCAAGCTGTACCCGCTGCTGGAAGGGGCGCTGTGGGACGGCGAGCAGTTCGAGAACGTCGGCGGCAAACGCTACCTGCGGGTGCTGGAGTTTGACGTGAAACAGCAGGCCTGGACCGGCCGCAGCTGGCAGTACGTGCTGGAAGACAACCAGAACGCCATCGGCGACTTCAACATGATCGACGCCACCCACGGGCTGGTGATCGAGCGCGACAACGGCGAAGGCACGCCGGATAAGGCCTGCGCCGCCGGTGCGCCGACCGACAACTGCTTCAGCCAGGTGGCCAAGTTCAAACGAGTGTATAAAATCGCCTTCTCGGACGCCAACGTCGGCAAACCGGTCGAAAAACTGGGCTATATCGACCTGATGAACATTCAGGATCCGAACAAGCTGGCGCGCAAACCGCTGAACGACGGCGTGCTGACCTTCCCGTTCTTCACCATCGAGAACGTGGACGTGGTGGACGCCAACCACATCATCGTCGGTAACGACAACAACTTCCCGTTCTCCTCCAGCCGCCAGCCCAATATGGCGGATGACAACGAGTTCATCCTGCTGGACGTGAAGGATTTCCTGAAGTAGCGCTCCTCGGCCGCCGAATCGCCGGCGGCCGCCATTTCCCGCTTAGCGCAGCGAACAAACTGCGCTATAATCAGCGCCTTGCTTCTCTCTTCTCCAAGGAAGATCCTCGTCCCCGGTGGGGCGGCCGGACTTCAAATCCGGTTGGGGCCGCCAGCGGTCCTGGGCAGGTTCGACTCCTGTGATCTTCCGCCAATCCCTGACCATTTTCCTATGCTGAACGATACGGCTATCTTTAATGCAATGAGCCGGCTCGGCCGTGCGCGCATCATTCTGAGGTCAACATGCGAAGTCTGGAAGATCAACTTGCCGCTTATGCCGCCTATCACCGCGATGCGCGCAATATTGCCACGCATTTTATCGGCATCCCGCTGATCGTCGTCAGCCTGCTGGCGCTGCTCTCCCGGCCGGCATGGGGCGCGGGGTGGCTGCCGTTCTCGCCGGCCTGCGCGGTGGTTATCGTGTCGGCTTTCTATTACCTGCGGCTGAGTCTGCACCTTGGCGTCATGATGCTGGCGTTGCTGCTGCTGTGCCTAGGGGTCGGCGCCTGGGTGGCGTCGCTGTCGACGGCGGCGTGGCTGAGCGTCGGCATCGGCGGCTTCGTCATCGGCTGGCTGTTTCAGTTTGTCGGGCATTTCTGGGAGGGACGAAAACCGGCGTTTATGGACGACGTGACGGGCCTGATCATCGGCCCGCTGTTCGTGCTGGCGGAAGCCTGCTTCCTGGCCGGCGGGCTGCGCGAACTGCAGCGGAACATCGAAATGCGCTCGGGCAAAGTGCGCAACGGGAGGGCATGAGGTGGCGTTGATTCCCACGGTGACGTCATTTCCGCTGCAGCGGGCTTTTATCCCGCTGCTGGAAGCGCTGACGGCGGGGCTGCCGCGTCAATTTCCGGCGCTTATCCACAGCATTTATCTCTACGGCAGCGTCGCGCGCGGCGAAGCCCTTCCCGGCGTGTCCGATCTGGACATCACGCTGTTGCTCATCAAGCCGGCCGATAGTGAGGCGTTACAGCGCCTTGAGGCGTGGCGGCAAGCCTTTCAGCTGGAGCAGCGGATCGTGAGCAAGGTCGACGTTGACATCGGCAGCGTCGAGGAGGCGTTGGCGCCGGAGCATCACGATTCCTGGGGATTTTGGCTGAAGCATCACTGCCGCTGCCTGTGGGGCGAAGACGTGTCCGCCGCTTTTTCGCTGTTTCGGCCCGATCGGCGCATCGCGCTGGCGGTCAATGCCGATTTGCACCGCGTATTGGCGCGTTATCGGGAGCAACTGCTGCAGGCAAGGACGGTATCGGATGAGAGGCGCTTAAAGCGCGAAGCGGCCAGAAAACTGATCCGAGCCACCAATATGCTGCGCGCCGAGGGAAGCCCGTTCTGGCCAATAACGTTAACCGACTATGCCGAACAGCTGTCGGCGCTTTATGCAGAGCAGCGAGATGAAATGGACTATTGGTTAGCGCACGCGGTGGGAGAGGCGAATGACGCGGATTTTAGCGACAGAATGATGCGATTTCTCGACTGGATCGAAGCACAGAAAAAATAACGCCGGCTTGAGCCGGCGTTGTCGGCGATCGTTACCCGATCGTCGGGTAATCGGTGTAGCCTTCCCGGCTGCCGCCGAAGAATTTCTCTTTGATTGGCGCATTCAGCGCCAGCCCGTGCTGCAGGCGGTGAGGCAGATCCGGGTTGGCGATGAACGGGCGGCCGAAGCCGATCAAGTCAGCCCAACCTTTGGCCAGCGCTTCTTCAGCGCGTTCAGGCGTGTATTTGCCCGAGTAAATCAGCGTGCCGCGGAAAATCAGGCGCAGCGACTCTTTGAACGCCGCCGGCATCACCGGGGCATCATCCCAATCCGCTTCGGCGATGTGAATATAAGCGGCGCCGATATCGTTCAGCACGCTGGCCGCCGCCAGATAGGTGGCTTCCGGGGTATCGTCCTGCGAGCCCATCAGGGTGGTCAGCGGCGCCAGGCGCACGCCCAGTTTCTCTTTGCCGATGGCGTCCGCGACTGCCTGCGCGACTTCCCGCAGGAAACGCAGGCGATTTTGCAGTGAACCGCCGTATTCGTCGTCGCGCTGGTTTTCCCGCGAGTCGATAAATTGATTGATCAGATAGCCATTCGCACCGTGCAGCTCTACGCCGTCGAAACCGGCGGCGATGGCGTTGCGTGCCGCCTGGGCGTAGTCGTTAACGATCGCCGGGATTTCTTCCCGCGTTAAGGCGCGCGGTGCGGAGTGTTGCACCATTTCACCCACGCCATGCTCCGGCCCGCGACCTTCGACATCCACGAACACCTTGACCCCGTCGGCCTGGATGGCGGAGGAGGAGACCGGCGCGGCGTGGTCAGGCTGTAAAATGGTGTGTGACACGCGGCCGACGTGCCAAAGCTGCGCGAAGATCTTGCCGCCGGCCTGATGTACGGCGTCGGTCACTTTTTTCCAACCGGCGATGTGTTCCGGGGAGTAAATGCCGGGCGTCCAGGCATAACCCTGGCCCTGCTGGCTGATCTGCGTGCCTTCGCTGACGATCAGCCCGGCGCTGGCGCGCTGCGCATAATATTCAGCCATCATGTCGGTGGCGACGTCGCCGGCACCGGCCCGAGAGCGGGTCATTGGCGGCATGACGATGCGATTGTTCAGCGATAAACCGTTTAAAGAATACGAGTCAAAAAGCATGGCGCTTCCCTCTATGTGAATTAGGTCGTCGGGCGTTGATGTTTTACTGAGGCCATTATATTTCGTCGTTTAATTCTAAAAACGCGCACAATAACAAAACACTTTTGCTCTGTGTTCAATAGTTGCGGCAGCCGCCGATGGGTCGGTATGGCGGCTTGCACAGGTGGTGAGAATGAACCCGATGTGCGCTCGGGCGACGGCGGCTATTGCTTGTCGGCACGTTGCTGAGATAGAGTCGGCGGCTGTTTTTCCCCACGATTTTTAACAAAATCGCAAAAGTCTTTTAGCCTCCTGCCTGCTTATCTTTGGTGTGATCAATGTCATACTTTTGGCATCTTAACTTTCCCGCGCTTCGGCAGCGGTTAACCGGAGTTGTTGAATGAAAATTAACTTTCCCTTATTAGCCCTGGCGGTGGGGGCGTTCGGCATCGGCACGACCGAGTTTTCCCCGATGGGGTTGCTGCCGACGATCGCCAAAGGGGTGGATGTCTCCATCCCGATGGCCGGCATGTTGATCAGCGCCTACGCCGTTGGCGTGATGGTCGGCGCACCGCTGATGACGCTGCTGCTCTCGCACCGGGCGCGCAGAAGCGCGCTGATCTTCCTGATGGCGATCTTTACCCTGGGTAACGTGCTGTCGGCCATTGCGCCTGACTACACCACCCTGATGCTGTCGCGCATCATCACCAGCCTGAACCACGGCGCTTTCTTTGGTCTCGGTTCCGTGGTGGCCGCCAGCGTGGTGCCGAAGGAGAAACAGGCCAGCGCCGTGGCGACCATGTTTATGGGGTTGACCATCGCCAATATCGGCGGGGTGCCTGCTGCGACCTGGCTGGGTGAAACCATCGGCTGGCGCATGTCGTTCCTGGCCACCGCAGGGTTAGGGGTGATCGCCATGTTGGGGCTGTGGTTCTCGTTGCCGAAAGGCAGCGCCGGCGCGCGCCCGGATGTGAAACGCGAACTGTCGGTATTGGTACGCCCGCAGGTGCTGTCCGCCTTGCTGACGACCGTGCTGGGCGCGGGCGCGATGTTCACGCTCTATACCTATATCTCGCCGGTATTGCAGCACATCACCGATGCGACGCCGCTGTTCGTGACGTCCATGCTGGTGTTGATCGGCGTCGGTTTCTCCATCGGCAACTACCTGGGCGGCAAATTCGCCGACCGTTCCGAGAGCGCGACGCTGAAGGGCTTCTTGCTGCTGTTGGTGGTTATTATGCTGGTGATCCCGTTCCTGGCGCGCAGTGAAATCGGCGCGGCAGTCAGCATGGTGATTTGGGGGGCGGCGACCTTTGCCGTGGTGCCGCCACTGCAGATGCGCGTGATGCGCGTCGCCAGCGAAGCACCGGGCCTGTCGTCCTCGGTCAACATCGGTGCCTTTAACCTGGGCAATGCGCTGGGCGCCGCCGCCGGTGGTGCGGTGGTCTCCGCCGGGCTGGGATACAGCTTCGTGCCGGTGATGGGCGCAATTATTGCCGGATTGGCGTTGCTGCTGGTGCTGTTCACCCACCGTCAGGCCGAAAAAGTGGCCTACGCCAGCAACTAAGTTGTACCTGCACGGCGGAACTCTCCGCCGTGCAGATTTTTAGCGTAAGTATTCGGGCGAAGGATCGTCTCTATTTATGTACTGTAATAGGGGCTTAGCCGCTATCATTACCCATGTATATGCATGGTGGCCGCTTGCACGGCCCCTCTGGGATAATGAAAGACCTGCCTAAGGAAAGATCCACATGAGAAATATCTTCTTCTTCGACGCGATGCTCACGCCAAAAATCATCACCGCCGTTTACTGGCTGGCGCTGTTGGGTGTGTTGATCAGCGGCATCGGCATGATGTTCTACGGCGAGTTCTTCCGCGGCCTGTTCGGCATCATCGTCGGCGGCGTGTTCGTGCGTGTGGCGTTCGAGATGATCATCATCGCGTTTAAAAATAACGAATACCTGCGCAAGATCGCCGAAAAACCGTAATGCTGCCCCAACGCCGGGTTCCTCCCGGCGTTGTTTCTCTTTCCGCCCAGGCTATTCAAAGCCGAGCAGGCTGAACGCATCGTCCTGCGGGGTGTAACCCAGCAGGCGACGGGTCTCTTCCAGCGATAAACGTTTGTAGCGGTTGTTGGAAACCCCGTGCACCACCGCATATTGCACCCCTTCGACACGAATGCAACGCTCCAACAGATCGGCGGCGTCGCGATGGCTGAGAAAAGCGCTCATGTCGCGGGCGCTAAGCTGTTCGCCCCGGCTCAGGGTGGTGAAGTTGGCGATGCGCACCGACAGGGCGGAAAGCCCTTCCTGATGGGCGAAATAGGCGGCGATGCCTTCGCCGAAGGCTTTGCTGGCGCCGTACAGGTTTTTCGGTTTCGGCGCGTCGTCCGGGCGGATTTGGTAATCGAGCGGGTAGCCTTCCACTGCCTGCGCGCTGCTGGCGAACACCACCCGGCGGCAGCCGGAGTCTTTCGCCGCGCGGAAGATATTGAAGGTGCCGAGAATGTTGTTGTCCATCAACGAGCTGCAGAAGTCGGCGTCGGGGGAGGGGTCGGCCGCCAGGTGCAGCACGGTGTCGATATTGGCGCAAGCCGCGCGGCAGGCGTCGAGATCGGCGATGTTGAAGCTGATGACTTCGTCGCCGGGCCGCAGATCGCGCAGCAGGCTGATGTCGCGTTCCGCCAGGCGCAGCGCGTAGCGGTCGCCCATCGCCTGACGAAACGCCGTGGCTACCCGGCCGCCGGCGCCGGTGATCAAAATCCGTCCTACATCAGTACGCAACACCATGGTGACTGCCATCCCTACTCTCGATTAAGCGTTGACCAGTAATAATCCCCCGCGTGACTTTTGTCCAGTATTTATATTAGTCATTCTGATGCTTTATGCCGGCAATGGGCACGTTTTGCCGAGCGTTTCGACCAGGAAATTCATCACCGCGCGCACGGCAGCGGTGCGCGCTAAATCGGGATACGTCACCAGCCAAAGCTCGCGCGTTGGCGCGGCGTTGGCCGTGGGCAACGCGACCAGATCCGGATCGCCATCGGCGACGAACGTCGGCAAAACGGCAGCACCTAGCCCCGAACGCGCCGCTTGCTGCAGTGAAAACAGATCGCTGGCCTGAAAGACCACCGGACGGCCCTGCAACAGCTGTTGCAGCCATTGCTGATGCGGCTGCTGCCGATAGTGATGGTCATAGGCGAGAAAGCGGCGCGCCGCGTCGGGCAGTGCGGCGTGCTCCGGTGCGGCATACAGCGCGTAGCGCATCATGCCGATGCGCTGCGTCAACAGCTCCGGTTGCTGTGGGCGCACCATGCGCACGGCGATGTCGGCTTCACCGCGATCCAGCTCGGCGAGCGCCGATTCACCCGACAGCGTGACGACGATTTGCGGGAAAGCCTGGTTAAATGCGGCGATGCGCGGCGCGAGAATATGCGCGGCGATCGACGGCGGCGCACTGATGCGCACCCCGGCCTGTGGCGTTGCGCCGGCGCTGCGCGCATGGCGGGCGATAGCCTGACTTTGCTCCTCGATCTCCGCCGCCAGCCCGGCAATCGCCTGCCCGTCCTGGGTCAAGGGCGTGCTGCGCGGCAGACGCACGATCAAACGCAGGCCGAGCGCCTGTTCCAGCGCCGCTACGCGTCGCCCGACGGTGGCGTGATCGCAACCCAGCTCCCGCGCTGCCGCCGACAACGAACCGGTACGCGCCAGCGCCATGAAGTGTTTTAAATCCTGCCAGTCAAACATCGGTGAATTCCTGCACATTGATGATGAGATTTTAGGGAATATTCACACGAATAACGGTGTGATTCAATGTGTGAACGTTTCCTTTTAAATTGAATTATTCAATTAGGATTTCTTATGAATTTGCAACTGCAGCAACGCACGGCATTGGTCACGGGCGCCAGTGAAGGGATCGGTGCCGGCATGGTCAGAGTATTGGCCGCTCAAGGGGTCACGGTGGTGGCTACCGCACGACGCGGTGAGCGGCTGCAGGCGCTGGCGGATGAGGTAGAACGGCAAGGGGCGGTGCGCCCGTGGGTAGCCGTTGCAGACGTGACCGACCCTGAGGCGATAGCCCAGTTGGCGGCGCAGGCGCTGCATCAGGTGGGGACAGTCGATATCCTGATCAACGCGGTCGGCGCGTTTCACCCCACAACGCTGAACGACAGCGATCGCAGCTGGGATGACGCCTTTGCTTTGAATTTCACACCGGCCCGGCGGTTGACCCAGGCGCTGTTGCCGGCCATGCAGGCGCAAGGCTGGGGCCGGGTGATCAACATCAGCGGCTCGATGGAGCCGCGCAGCCTGAGCGCCGCCAGCGCCGCCAAGGGCGCGCTGCATCTGTGGGCCAAAGGATTGGCCGGCGACGTGGCTGCACAGGGGATTACCGTCAATACGCTACAGCCGGGGCGCATCAACAGTGAACAGATCCGCGAGCGCTTATACGCTTGCGATGAAGCACGCCAGGCGTTCATTGCGCAACATATCCCGATTGGCTACTTCGGCGAACCGGAAGATATGGCCTATCTGGCGGCGTTTCTTTGTTCCCCGCTCGCGCGATATATCACCGGCGCGGTGATCCCGGTAGATGGCGGCATGCATTATTTCGCGCATTGAGGCCGTTTTGCCCCCGCGATCACAGTTCGGCAATTTGCTGATGCAAAGGCTTGCCCCGGTAAAATCCACGGTGTTAACGTCATAGCTCAACCGATTTAGGGTTGTTACTGCTGCGGCAGGCAAAACCTAAACCTCGCGTTTCTGTTCCCCGATAGGGCAGAGGCCGCGAGGTTTAGGTTTTTTTTTGCGCCGAATTCCGCCTCAGCGCCAGGCCAGTGCGGGGAGGGGAGCGGCAGAACGCGAAGTCTAAGGATAACCGTATGAAATATGACACATTAGCCAGTGAGATTTTGGCCGGCGTCGGTGGCCGCGACAATGTGAAAAGCCTGGTGCACTGCGCCACCCGCCTGCGTTTCAAGCTGCGTGACGACACTCGCGCCAACGCGGCAGCGCTGAAGAAAAACCCCGGCGTCATCATGGTGGTGGAGAGCGGCGGCCAGTTCCAGGTGGTGGTGGGCAACCACGTGGCGGAGGTGTTCGACGCGGTTAACCGGGTCGGCGGATTGGCCGAGGGCGCGCCGAGCGACGACGCGGGCGGTAAAAAAGACAGCTTGCTCAGCCGCTTTATCGATCTGGTGTCCGGCATTTTTACCCCGCTGCTCGGGGTGATGGCCGCTTCGGGGATCCTGAAAGGCTTCCTGGCGCTGAGCCTGGCCTGCGGCTGGCTGCTGGAGAGCGGCGGCACCTTCAAAATGCTGTTCGCCGCCAGCGACTCGCTGTTCTACTTCTTCCCGATCATGCTCGGCTACACCGCCGGGAAAAAATTCGGCGGTAACCCGTTTGTCACCATGGCGATCGGCGGCGCGTTGACGCATCCGCTGATGATGGCGGCGTTCGAAGCGGCGCAGCAGCCGGGGGCGGTGCGCGAATATTTCTTCGGCATTCCGCTGACCTTCATCAACTACAGTTCGTCGGTGATCCCGATCATCTTCGCGGCCTGGGTATCCTGCCGCCTGGAGCCGTTGTTTAATCGGGTGATCCACAGCGCGCTGCGCAATTTCATCACGCCGCTGCTGTGCCTGGCGATCACCGTGCCGTTGACCTTCCTGCTGATCGGCCCGGCGGCGACCTGGCTCAGCCACCTGCTGGCCAACGGCTATCAGAGCATTTACGCCTTTAACCCGATCATCGCCGGCGCCTTTATGGGGGCGATGTGGCAGGTGTGCGTGATCTTCGGCCTGCATTGGGGATTGGTGCCGTTGATGATCAATAACCTGAGCGTGCTGGGGCGCGACACCATGGTGCCGCTGCTGCTGCCGGCGGTAATGGGGCAGGTCGGCGCCACGCTGGGCGTGATGCTGCGCACCCGCGACGCCAAGCTACGGGCGCTGTCCGCTTCGGCCATCGGCGCCGGGATTTTCGGCATCACCGAACCGGCGGTGTATGGGGTCACTCTGCCAAACAAGCGCCCGTTCATTTTCGGCTGCATCGGCGGCGCGCTGGGCGGTGCGGTGATCGGCTACTTCCATACCTCGGTCTACTCGTTCGGCCTGGTGAGCGTATTCACCTTCGCGCAGATCATCCCCGGCGGCGGCATCGACGCCACGGTATGGGGCGCGATTGGCGGCACCCTGCTGTCGTTCGTGTTCGCCGCGCTGGCCAGCTATCTGTTCGGCGTCGCACCGGCGGAAGAGACGGTGCAGCCTGAAGCCGCCGCGCCGCTAAACCGCAAACAGGCCATCCTCAGCCCGATCGCCGGCGATATCGTGCCGCTGGATCAGGTGAACGACGCGACCTTCGCCAGCGGCCTGCTGGGGAAAGGGGTGGCGATTGCGCCGCAGCAGGGGCGCGTGGTGGCGCCGGTCAGCGGCAGCGTGGCGTCGCTGTTCAAGACCAAACACGCCATCGGTATTGAATCGGACGACGGTGCGGAGATTCTCATCCACGTCGGCATCGATACCGTGAAGCTGGACGGGGCGCATTTCACCGCCCACGTGCGGGAAGGCGAGCGGGTCGCCCCGGGCGATCTGCTGATCGAGTTCGACCAGGCGGCGATCCATGCCGCCGGCTATGACACCACCACGCCGATCATCATCAGCAACAGCGATGACTACGTGGACGTGTTGACCAGCGGCCTGTCTCCGGTGCAGGAACAGGCGCCGCTGCTGACTTTATTACGTTAATTGAGGAGCAAGCGATGAACGGCAAGTTTCCGCAACATTTTCTGTGGGGCGGCGCGGTAGCGGCGAACCAGGTAGAAGGCGCGTATCAGGCCGACGGCAAGGGGCTGTCGACCTCCGATCTGCAGCCGCAGGGCATCTTCGGCGCCATTACGCCGCGCATGGCGGGCGACAGCGGCATCAAGGACGTGGCGATCGATTTCTATCATCGTTATCCGGAGGACATCGCGCTGTTCGCCGAAATGGGCTTCAAGTGCCTGCGCACCTCGATCGCCTGGACGCGCATTTTTCCGCAGGGCGACGAAGAGATGCCGAACGAAGCCGGGCTGGCGTTTTACGATCGGCTATTCGACGAGATGGCGAAGTACGGCATTCAGCCGCTGATCACGCTGTCGCACTATGAGATGCCTTACGGCCTGGTGAAGCACTACGGCGGCTGGGGCGATCGGCGCACCATCGATTTCTTCGAGCGCTATGCGCGCACCGTGTTCGAACGCTATAAGCACAAGGTCAAACATTGGCTGACCTTCAATGAGATCAACATGTCGCTGCATGCGCCCTTCACTGGCGTCGGCCTGCCGCAGGAAAGCGACAAGAGCGCCGTCTATCAGGCGATCCACCATCAGCTGGTGGCCAGCGCCAGAGCGGTGAAGGCCTGCCACGAGATCGTGCCGGAGGGCAAAATCGGCAACATGTTGCTGGGCGGCATTCTGTATCCGCTGAGCTGCAAGCCGGAAGATCTGCTGGAAACCCAGCGGCAAAACCGCGACTGGCTGTTCTTCGGCGATGTGCAGGCGCGCGGCTATTATCCGGCCTATATGCAGCGCTTTTTCCGTGAAAACGGCATCCAGGTGGCGATCACTGAGGAAGATCGGCAAACGCTGTGCGAAACCATCGATTTCATCTCGTTCAGCTACTACATGAGCGGCTGCGTCACCGCCGACCCGGCGCAGTTCGAGACGGCGCGCGGCAACATTCTCGATATGGTGCCGAACCCGCACCTGGCCAGCTCGGAGTGGGGGTGGCAAATCGATCCGATCGGGCTGCGCTACCTGCTCAACGTGCTGTATGACCGCTATCAGAAGCCGCTGTTCATCGTCGAGAACGGGCTGGGCGCCAAAGACCGCGTCGAGGCGGACGGCAATATCAACGACGACTACCGCATCAACTACCTCAATGACCATCTGGTGCAGGTGGCGGAAGCCATCGACGACGGCGTTGAGGTGATGGGCTACACCAGCTGGGGGCCGATCGATTTGGTCAGCGCCTCGAAGGCCGAAATGTCGAAGCGCTACGGCTTCATTCACGTCGACAGAGACGATGCCGGCAACGGCAGCCTCGAGCGCCGCCGCAAGAAAAGTTTCTACTGGTATCGCGATGTGATCCACAGCAACGGCGCCAGCCTGAAAGACCGGCGCTAATCTCTAAGCCCGGCGGCAAGCGCCGGGCGTTAACCTAACGTTATTCGCTGCTGTTCATGATGGGAAATTCTCTCCCAGGGAATGCTGTTGCCCGCAGTCAGCCGTTATGCGGAGAAATATAATAATGATGAAAAGCTTATTACCTCGTTCCATGACTCTGGCGGCGCTGGCGCTGTGGTGCAGCCAGGCGCAGGCGGAAACGCTGCAAACCGGCAAGGACGTCGAAGCCCCCACCGCCAAATGGGAAGGGGTGGCGCTCGGCTTTGAGCCGCCGCAGCCCGGGCTGTTGGGGGATATGCTGGGGATCAGGCCGATCCTGGAGGATCACGGCTTCCACTATAATCTCGGCTACCTCAGCCAGCTGTCGTATAACGCCGGCGGCGGTTACAACCACGATAAACAGGCGTCGTACATCGACCAATTCTCGCTGACCTTCAGTCAGGATCTGCAGGCGCTGACCGGCATTCCGGACGCGGCGATCGAAGGCAATATCGTCAACCGCAACCATGACAATAACCTGACCCGCGATCGCTTGCAGGATCCGCGCGTCGGCCTGACCGATCTGTCGCAGGAGAGCTTTGGCGGGCAGTCGATTACCCGCCTGGGCTGGCTGACCTTCAGCCGTTCCTTCCTCGAGCAGCGGCTGCAGTGGCGCATCGGCATGATGAACAAGGTGCAGGATTTCGATCAGATCATCCCCTGCGATTTTCAGACGCTGACGCTGTGCGGCGGCAAGTCTGCCAACTCGTTGACCTGGTACAACTGGAACGTGCATTACTGGGGCACCACGCTGCAATACAAGCTGACCGATGGCCTGACGCTCAAGGGCGGGGTGATGGAGCAGAACCCGAGCGCCCCCAGCCGCAGCCACGCCTGGAGTTGGTCCACCAAGGGCAGCAAAGGCTTCCTGTTGCCGATGGAGCTGGAGCTGAAAACCCACGCCGTCAACCAGCTGCCGGGGGTGTATAACCTGGGCGTGCTGTTCACCAACGCGCGCCAGAGCGATCTTTATGAAGGGGTGTCCGGCGGGCCGGGCGCCAGCGATCCGCAGGGTTATCGCAACCACGATCGCACCTGGTTCCTGTATACCGGTTTTAACCAGCAGGTGACGCGCCATGCGGATGACGTCAACCGCGGCCTGAGCGTGTTCTACAGCCTGGGCCTGGGGGATCAGCGCAGCAACTACCTGCACTGGTCTACCTCGACCGGCATTCGCTATCGCGGGCTGTTCGATGCGCGGCCGGACGACTGGCTGGGGCTCGGTGTCTCGGTGGTGAAACTGAGCGACCGCTACAAAGACAATCAGCGTTATCTCAACCAGATGAGCGGCATCAGCGATTATCACGATCCGAACTACCGGCCGGTGCCGGGCCACTCGGTGACGGCGGAGCTGTATTACCGCGTTAACGTCACGCCGTGGCTACAGCTGCAGCCGGGCCTGCAGTATTGGCATCACCCGGCGGGCGTCAGTGAGACGCAGGACGCCTGGGTGACGGCGTTGAAAACGGTGGTGACCTTCTGATCAGGCCGCGTCGCTCTCGCGGTAGCGCCGGCGGGCGTGTTCGAACCAGCTGGCCGGAACGTTGTGCGGTGGCTGCTGCAACCTGAGCAGCCCCTGTTCAACGATATGGCTGGCCTGGCGCCACAGCGTCGGGTCGCCTTCGGTCAGTACCTCCAACAGGCGCTGTTTCTCGATCAGGTAGGTCTGGGCGAAGTGGCTGTCGTAGTCCAGCAGCGAGCGGGTGTTGTCGATCAGATCCGCCAGCTTGATGGTTTTGGCCTGCGGCGACGCGCCGGCGCTGTGGCGCCGATCGCGGTTTTTACGTTCGAAGCGGTTGCCGTCCTCGGCGTGGCTGACGTTGGTCAACATCCGCACCAGCTCCGCCACCTTCGGCCCGAAATGGCTGTCGATATCGCCGAGGGTGGTGGGCGTGTCTTCCACCGTATCATGCAGCCAGGCGGCCGCCAGCATCTCTTCGGTGTGCGGCACGCTGCGCACCAGCTCCATCACCGCCTGCGGGTGGACGATGTACGGATCGTCGGTGTATTTGCGGCGCTGATCGATGGCCGCATGCGCCTTGGTGGCGTAGCGGCGCGCGCGTTCTACAAGCGTATTCGTCATTTCCTTTCCCTCCGAGCATCCTCTGCATAAAAAAGGTAGCATACCTCACAAGAAATAGCTTGCGATTACATCGTGCGCTATCTATATTCATACACATGAAAAGCACCGAGACCGAACAACCCAAGGCGAAGAACCTGCTGCAGCTCGATCAGCAGCTCTGTTTCGCGCTGTACTCCGCCAATCTGGCGTTGCACAAAGTCTACCGCCAGCTGTTGAGTCAGCTCGAACTCACCTACCCGCAATACCTGGTGATGATGGTGCTGTGGGAGCGCGATCGGGTGACGGTATCGGATATCGGCGAGCGGCTATTCCTCGATTCCGCCACGCTGACGCCGCTGCTGAAGCGGCTGGAAACCGCCGGTTTGCTGGTGCGCTATCGCGCCACCACCGACGAGCGGCAGGTGATCATCGCCCTGACCGAAGCCGGCCGCGCGCTGCGCGAGCGGGCACAATCGGTGCCCGAGGCGGTGATGTGCGCCACCGACTGCAGCCTGGACGAGATCGTCTCGCTCAAACAGCAGCTGGAAAAGCTGCGCGGCAGCCTGATCGATCAGATTTGACCCGCCGCCGCCGGACGCAAGAACGGCGCGGGTGGTCTACACTGGTTAATAAGTGTTAAAAATAAGTAGTGCGCGATTTAATCGCAAAAGATAAATATGTGACCGGCTTTACCTCGTGGAAGCCGTAGTCATCTCGCCAACCAGCAAGAAGGAATGAACGATGTCTATTGAGAAAGTGGTTTACCGCGCTCACGCCACCGCAACCGGCGGCCGCGACGGCCGTGCGACCTCCTCCGACGGCGTGTTGGACGTGAAACTGGGCGTGCCGAAAGAGATGGGCGGCGCCGGCGGCGAAGTCACCAACCCCGAGCAGCTGTTCGCCGCCGGTTACTCCGCCTGTTTCCTCGGCGCGTTGAAGTTTGTCGCGGCGAAGGAAAAGGTCAAAATCCCGGCCGAAGCCAAGATCGACGGCACCGTCGGCATCGGTGAAATCCCCAACGGCTTCGGCATCGAAGTGCAGCTGGATATCTCGCTGCCGGGCATCGAGCGCAGCGTGGCGGAAGATCTGGTGAAAAAGGCGCACGTGGTGTGCCCATATTCCAACGCCACCCGTGGAAATATCGATGTGACTCTGAACGTTAAGTAAGATTTTTGCCGATATCTGGAAAAAATGGAGGGTTTGTCCCTCCATTTTCTTGTGTGCCCTGCCTGAAAATCGCTCAAAAAAACGGTAAATTTTGTCCGTTTTGTGAGAATTCTCTTGATTATTACCCGCAAAATAACGCTTATTGCCGGTTGGCTGAACCAGAAGCCGCAATCAGTGTCTGACTGAGTCAGAACCGCTACACCGTCCCCGGAGCCACCGCGTTACATGAACAAAGTTAAATCGCTATCACAGCAGAATTTATCGTTATTGTTAGCGATCTATATCGGCATCTTTCTAAACCTGTCCGTTTTCTATCGCCGTTTTGATTCGTTGGCGCATGGTATTCAGGGAATTAAGCTGATTTCGGCGGTGACGGAAGTCATCGCTATCGTCCTGTTCACATTCTTCATCATGCGGCTGGTATCGCTCGGCGGCCGGCTGTTTTATCGCATCGTCGCCTCGCTGCTGGTGTTGATTTCGGTGGCTGCCAGCTACTACATGACGTTTTTTAACGTGGTGATCGGCTACGGCATCGTGGTGTCGGTGATGACTACCGATATCGATCTATCGAAAGAGGTGGTCGGCCTGCACTTCGTGCTGTGGATGGTGGCGCTCAGCGCCTTGCCGCTGCTGCTGATCTGGAAAAACAGCCTGCGCTACACCCTGATTGAACAGCTGAAAACCCCCGGTCATCGCATCAAGCCGCTGCTGGTGTTGCTGGCGGTGGTGGCGCTGGTCTGGCTGCCGCTGCGCATGTTGGACGACGAGCAGAGCGTGCAGGAGAAGCTCGCCAACGTCGATCTGCCGAGCTACGGCGGCGTGGTAGCGCACTCGTATCTGCCGTCCAACTGGCTGTCGGCGCTGGGGCTGTTTGCCTATACCCGCTATGACGAAAGCCAGGACCAGAGCACGATGTTCGATCCGGGCAAACACTTCACCTATGTACCGCCGGCGGATATCGACGATACCTACGTGGTGTTCATCATCGGCGAGACCACGCGCTGGGATCACATGGGCATGCTGGGCTATGAGCGCGATACCACGCCGCGGCTGTCGAAAGAGAAGAACCTGGTGGCGTTTCGCGGTGAGTCGTGCGACACCGCCACCAAGCTGTCGCTGCGCTGCATGTTTGTGCGCGAAGGCGGCACCGAGGATAATCCGCAGCGCACGCTGAAAGAGCAGAACGTGTTCGCGGTGCTGAAGGATCTGGGCTTCTCTTCCGAGCTGTTCGCCATGCAGAGCGAGGTGTGGTTCTACAACAACACCGAGGTGAACAACTATTCGTTCCGCGAGATGATCGCGTCCGAGAAGCGCAACGACGGCAAGGCGGTCGACGATATGCTGCTGGTGAACGAGATGAAGGAGTCGCTGGCGCGTTATCCGAAGGGCAAACACCTGGTGATCCTGCATACCAAAGGCTCGCACTACCTGTACTCGCAGCGTTATCCGCGCAGCTATGCGCGCTATCAGCCGGAGTGCATGGGGGTGGACGACTCTTGCACCAAGGCGCAACTGATCAACGCGTTCGACAATACGGTGCTGTACACCGACAGCTTTATCAGTAATGTGATCGACCAGGTGCGCGACAAGAAGGCCATCGTGTTCTATGCCGCCGATCACGGCGAATCGATCGGCGAGAATACGCACCTGCACGGCACGCCGCGCGAAATGGCGCCGCCGGAGCAGTTCCGCGTGCCGATGATCGTATGGGCGTCGGACAAGTTCCTCGAGAACCCGCAGCACCTCAGCGCCTTTGAGCAACTGCAGGCGCAGCAGCGCATCGGCAAAACGCATCGCCACGTCGAGCTGTTTGACACCATCCTCGGCTGCCTCGGCTACACCTCGCCGAACGGCGGCATCGTGGATAAAAACAACTGGTGCCATCTCCCGCAGAATAAAACGGCGCCTGCCCGCCTGTAATCCCGCCCGCCGGGTGCCTTGCGCACCCGGTAATTTCCGCCAATACATTCTCTTCATCAATTATTCCGGTGTATGCATACGGTATACTTGCGCACTTCCCCTTCTAACCGGAGATTTCCATGACCCTGCGCGTGGCGTTTATCGACGATCATGACATTGTGCGTTCGGGCTTTGTGCAGCTGCTGTCGCTGGAGGCCGATATTCAGGTGGTGGGCGAGTTCAGCAGCGCGGCGCAGGCGCGCGCCGGCCTACCGGGGCTGGAGGCGGAAATCTGCATTTGCGACATTTCGATGCCGGACGGCAGCGGGCTGGATCTGCTGGCAGACATTCCTTCCGGCATTCGCGTGGTGATGCTGTCGATGCACGATAACCCGGCGCTGGTGGAAATGGCGCTGGAACGCGGCGCCAGCGGCTTCCTCTCCAAGCGCTGCAAGCCGGAAGATCTGATCACCGCGGTGCGCACCGTCGCCGGCGGCGGTGTCTATTTGATGCCGGAAATCGCCCAGCAGCTGGCACGGGTGAGGGTCGATCCGCTGACCCGCCGCGAGCGTGAGATCGCGCTGCTGCTGGCGCAGGGCCAGGAAGTGCGCGAGATCGCCGCCGCGCTGGGGCTGTCGCCGAAGACGGTGCATGTGCATCGCGCCAACCTGTTCGCCAAGCTGGGCATCACCAACAACGTCGAACTGGCCAGACGGATGCTGAACCTGTGACGCAGCGCCTGATCACCCAGCTGGCGCTGTTTTTCATCTACGCCGCCAGCGCGTTTTGCCTGTGGGGCATCGGCACCGCGCTGATCGACCCGCCCTGGCAGGCGCTGCTGCTGTTCCCGTTCGGCCTGCGCATGGGCATTTTGCTGCAGAGCCCGTACCGTTTCTGGCCGGGGATCCTGCTGGCCGATCTGTTGCTGATGGCGCTGCTGGCGGACCAGTTCGGTTACGGCCCGGCGCTGTGGGCGTCGGTGGCGGTGCTGGTGTTGACGGTGTTGCTCAGCCTGCTGGCCTCGCCGTGGTTGTTGCGCCATCAACAGAGCGACAGCGAATGGCGTTGGCCGCTGTTGCAGGGCGCGGTGGTGGTGGCCGCCGCCTTGCTGCAGGCGCTGGTGTGGCAGCTGGTGAGCGGCGAAGGCGCCCGTGCGCTGCTGCTCGGCCTGACCGGCGGTTTCACCATCGCGCCGACCTGCCTGCTGTTGTGGCACTATCTGGCGCGCCAAATCTGGGTGCCGCTTGAGCCGGGGTTGATCCACAAGCCGGTGGAGCTGCGCCTGGGCCACCTGGCCAGCTATCTGCTGCTGTTTGCATTCAGCATCTGGCTGCAGCAGCAGGTGAACGCCGCCGAGCTGCGACGTTTCGCGCCGTTCTGCCTGGCCATTCCTATCGTGTTCATGTCTTATCGCTACGGCTGGCAGGGCGCGCTGTTGGCGACGCTGCTCAACGGCGTGGCGCTGATGGTCAACGAGCCGCCGCAGCCGGAGTCGCACCGCGATCTGCTGCTGTCGCTGCTGGCCCAAAGCCTGACCGGGCTGCTGCTGGGCGCCGGCATTCAGCGCCAGCGCGAGCTGAATCAGCAGCTGCGGCTGCGGCTGGCGGAGAACCGGCAACTGGCGCGGGCGCTGGTGACGGCGGAGGAGCAAACCCGGCGCGAGGTGGCGCGCGAGCTGCACGATGAGGTGGGGCAGACCATCACCGTGATTCGTACCCAGGCCAGCATCGTCAAACGCCTGGCGCCGGAGCCGGCGGTGATCGGCTGCGCCGACACCATCGATGCGTTGGCGCTGCGGGTCTACGACGGGGTGCACGACGTGCTGACCCAACTGTGGCCGGCGGCGCTGAACAACCTGCCGCTGTCGGCGGCGGTGGCGGCGATGCTGCGGGAGTCGCTGCCGCAGGACGCGTCGCTGGTGAGCAGCCTGCAATGGCAGGTGCCGGACGAGCTGCTGGATGAAACGCTGAAGATCACGCTGTATCGGGTGTGTCAGGAAGGGGTGACCAATGTGTGCCGGCACGCCGGCGCCAGCCGCCTGGAGCTGGACGCGCGCCTGCAGCCGCGCAAAGGCGCCGCGCCACTGATCGCCCTGACCATCCGCGACAACGGCGTGGGCTTCGATGCGGACAACCATCAGCCGGGGTACGGCCTGCGGGGCATGCAGGAGCGCATCAGCGCCCTCGGCGGCAGCCTGCGGTTCACCGCTGAACGGGGCGCCTGTTTGAGTGTGATCTTGCCCACAGTTTCACCGGCGCAAGCGCAAAACTAGGAAAAACTCCTAACTGCGTCGGGAATCTGGCGTAAGCCTCCCGCGCGCGCGGGGAGCATCATAGCGGCACTTTATTCAATCCTCTGAGGTTCCACATGTGGTCTTTCCTTAAAAGCCGCTCGGACGCGCCGCAGGTCACCGATCAACGGCAGATCGACGCCAGCTACAAATACTGGCGCATCCAGCTGATGTGCACCATGTACATCGGCTACGCCGCGTTTTACTTCACGCGCAAAAGCTTCAACTTCATCATGCCGGCGATGCTGAGCGATCTGGGCCTGACGATGTCCGACGTCGGCATCCTCGGCACGCTGTTCTACATCACCTACGGCTGCTCGAAATTCATTTCCGGCATGATCAGCGATCGCTCCAACCCGCGTTACTTTATGGGGCTGGGTCTGATCATGACCGGGGTGCTGAATATCTTCTTCGGCCTCAGCTCGTCGCTGCTGATGCTGGGCACGCTGTGGATCCTCAACGCCTTCTTCCAGGGCTGGGGCTGGCCGCCGTGCTCGAAAATCCTCACCAGCTGGTATTCGCGCTCCGAGCGCGGCAGCTGGTGGGCGATCTGGAACACCTCGCACAACGTTGGTGGGGCGCTGATCCCGCTGCTGGTGGGCTTTATCTCGCTGCACTTCAGCTGGCGTTACGGCATGATCATTCCCGGTATCATCGGCGTGGTGCTTGGCCTGCTGATGTGCTGGCGCCTGCGCGACAAGCCATCCACCCTGGGGCTGCCGAGCGTCGGCAAATGGCGTAACGACGCCATGGAGCTGGTGCAGGAATCGGAAGGCCAGGGGCTGAGCAACCGCGAGATCATCAAACGCTACGTGCTGACCAACAAGTACATCTGGCTGCTGGCGGTTTCTTACGTGCTGGTGTATATCGTGCGCACCGCGATCAACGACTGGGGTAACCTCTATCTGACGCAGGAAAAGGGCTATTCGCTGATGACCGCCAACTCAGCCATCTCGCTGTTTGAAGTGGGCGGTTTTATCGGTTCACTGGTGGCCGGTTGGGGTTCCGATAAGCTGTTCCGCGGCAACCGCGGCCCGATGAACCTGATCTTCGCCATCGGTATCTTCCTGTCGGTGGCGGCGCTGTGGCTGATGCCGGGCGTGACCTACCTGCTGCAGGCCTGCTGCTTCTTCGCCATCGGCTTCTTCATCTTTGGCCCGCAGATGCTGATCGGCATGGCGGCGGCGGAGTGCTCGCACAAGGATGCGGCGGGCGCGGCGACCGGTTTCGTCGGCCTGTTCGCCTACCTGGGCGCGGCGCTGTCCGGCTACCCGATTGCACGGGTGATGGAGATTTGGCATTGGAACGGCTTCTTCGTGGTGATTTCTATCGCCGCTTGCCTGTCAGCGCTGTTCCTGCTGCCGTTCCTGCGTGCGCAGACGCCGGCGCTGAAACCGGCCAACGCCTGAGTAAAATGCGCTGCGCAGCCCCCGGCGCAGCGCATTATGGCGCTTTTATCATCACTTGAAATGCAGGGGCAAAAAAGTGATTGACGCCTATAACCGCCAGCAGTAAGATGCGCCCCGCATCGGCGAGTAGCGCAGCTTGGTAGCGCAACTGGTTTGGGACCAGTGGGTCGGAGGTTCGAATCCTCTCTCGCCGACCACCATTCGAAAAACCTGCTTTTTAAAGCAGGTTTTTTTTCGCCTGCAGTTTATGAGGATGAGCACCTCCGCAGGAGGTTCGAGCCTCGCGAAGCGAGACAACGTTGCTTTAGCAACGGCCCGCAGGGCGCGCATCAAAGATGCGCGTAATCCTCTCTCGCCGACCACCATTCGAAAAACCTGCTTTTTAAAGCAGGTTTTTTTTCGCCTGCAGTTTATGAGGATGAGTACCTCCTTCGCTACGACCGGCTTCGCTTTATGGCGTGCCTCAATCTGCCGTCCTCGTGAAATATATTTATCCTTTACGCTTAATTAATTCACATTCCTTATTCCCATTAGGTTCTTATTTTCATGTTTAAATAAATTCATGCTTGCCAAATAAAACCCGATTGATAGCGCTCTTGTTTTCACGTTTTTTTTACCTATAGTCTAAATGAACAACGCGGGAACTCTTATTCCCGTCGCGTGGGAAATACCGTGATTATTTATTAACGTTAATCTTCGTGGATTATTGCGGAATTTTTTCGCTTCGGCAATGCGTAGCGACGATTAACTCTTTTATGTTTATCCTCTCGGAATAAAGGAATCAGTTATGCGCAAATTTAATAAACCGCTGTTGGCGCTGTTGATCGGCAGTACGCTGTGTTCCGCGGCGCAGGCCGCCGCGCCGGGCAAGCCGACCATCGCCTGGGGCAACACCAAGTTCGCCATTGTCGAAGTCGATCAGGCGGCCACCGCTTATAATAATCTGGTGAAGGTAAAAAATGCCGCCGACGTTTCTGTCTCCTGGAATTTATGGAATGGCGACACCGGCACGACGGCAAAAATTTTATTAAATGGCAAAGAGGCGTGGAGCGGCCCTTCAACCGGCTCTTCCGGTACGGCGAATTTTAAAGTGAATAAAGGCGGCCGTTATCAAATGCAGGTGGCACTGTGTAATGCCGACGGCTGCACCGCCAGCGACGCCACCGAAATTGTGGTGGCCGATACCGACGGTAGCCATTTGGCGCCGTTGAAAGAGCCGCTGCTGGAAAAGAACAAACCTTATAAACAAAACTCCGGCAAAGTCGTCGGTTCTTATTTCGTCGAGTGGGGCGTTTACGGGCGCAATTTCACCGTCGACAAGATCCCGGCGCAAAACCTGACCCACCTGCTGTACGGCTTTATCCCGATCTGCGGCGGCAACGGCATCAACGACAGCCTGAAAGAGATCGAAGGCAGTTTCCAGGCGTTGCAGCGCTCCTGTCAGGGCCGGGAGGACTTCAAAGTCTCGATCCACGATCCGTTCGCCGCGCTGCAAAAAGCGCAGAAGGGCGTCACCGCCTGGGATGACCCCTACAAGGGCAACTTCGGCCAGCTGATGGCGCTGAAGCAGGCGCGTCCTGACCTGAAAATTCTGCCGTCGATCGGCGGCTGGACGCTGTCCGACCCGTTCTTCTTCATGGGTGACAAGGTGAAGCGCGATCGCTTCGTCGGCTCGGTGAAAGAGTTCCTGCAGACCTGGAAGTTCTTCGACGGCGTGGATATCGACTGGGAGTTCCCGGGCGGCAAAGGCGCTAACCCTAACCTGGGCAGCTCGCAAGACGGGGAAACCTATGTGCTGCTGATGAAAGAGCTGCGGGCGATGCTGGATCAGCTGTCGGCGGAAACCGGCCGCAAGTATGAGCTAACCTCCGCCATCAGCGCCGGCAAGGACAAGATCGACAAGGTGGCTTACAACGTCGCACAGAACTCGATGGATCACATCTTCCTGATGAGCTACGACTTCTACGGCGCCTTCGATCTGAAGAACCTGGGGCATCAGACCGCGCTGAATGCGCCTGCCTGGAAACCGGACACTGCCTATACGACGGTGAACGGCGTCAATGCGCTGTTGGCGCAGGGCGTCAAGCCGGGCAAGATCGTGGTCGGCACCGCCATGTATGGCCGCGGCTGGACCGGGGTGAACGGCTACCAGAACAATATTCCGTTTACCGGCACCGCCACCGGGCCGGTAAACGGCACCTGGGAGAACGGCATCGTGGACTACCGCCAAATCGCCAGCCAGTTCATGAGCGGCGAGTGGCAGTACACCTACGACGCCACGGCGGAAGCGCCTTACGTGTTCAAGCCTTCCACCGGCGATCTGATCACCTTCGACGATGCCCGCTCGGTGCAGGCCAAAGGCCAGTACGTGTTGGATAAGCAGTTGGGTGGCCTGTTCTCCTGGGAGATCGACGCGGACAACGGCGATATTCTCAACAGCATGAACGCCAGCCTGGGCAACGGCGCCGGCGTTCAATAATCGGTTGCAGTGCGTTGCCGGGGGATATCCTTTCGCCCCCGGCTTTTTCACCGCCGAAAGTTTTTTTACGCCGCAGAGATTGTGGGCCTGTCCGGTGCAAAACGCGCTCATCGGACTCACCCTTTTGGGTAATCCCTCAGCATTTCCTCCTGTCTTTAACGGCGATCACAAAAATAACCGTTCAGATATTCATCATTCAGCAACAAAGTTTTGGGGTTTTTTAACGGAGTTAAAAACCAGTAAGTTTGTGAGGGTCAGACCAATGCGCTAAAAATGACCGCTTAGCATAAATTTTCATGCTGGAACTGTTAACAAAAGGTTTTTTTTATGTTTGTTTGCTGTTTCTCACAGTCTGCGTAAATCCCCACTGGTTATATTGACGACACCCCAAACAGTTGGCAACTTGATAGCCTCAGGGGTAAGAGCGAGAGTTGTTTGAGTGAATTCCACGCGCTCAGACGTCCCCGCCGCGATGCGTTCCATCCGGCATTCTCTCCTCGTACGCCTTCTGCCTTCGGGCGCCGATCGCACAGGCCACGCAATAAAAAATACAGGTCTGGCGGCAATTACACACATCACATCACACAATGGAGCACTAACGATGACACGTTCCTTGGGTAAATCGGGGATTCTGAAATTCGGTATTGGGCTGATCGCGCTGACCGTGGCGGCCAGCGTACAGGCCAAGACGTTGGTTTACTGTTCTGAAGGTTCCCCGGAAGGGTTCAACCCGCAGCTGTTCACCTCCGGCACCACCTACGACGCCAGCTCGGTACCGATCTACAACCGCCTGGTCGAATTCAAAATCGGCACCACCGAACTGCAGCCGGGCCTGGCTGAGAAGTGGGACGTCAGCGAAGACGGCAAAACCTACACCTTCCACCTGCGCAAAGGCGTGAAGTGGCAGAGCAATAAAGACTTCAAACCGACGCGTGATTTCAACGCCGACGACGTGGTGTTCTCCTTTGAACGCCAGTTGGATGCGAACAACGCCTATCACAAAGTGTCCGGTGGCAGTTACGAATACTTTGAAGGCATGGACATGCCTAAGCTGATCGCCAAGATCGAAAAAGTGGACGACAACACCGTGCGCTTCGTGCTGAACCGCCCGGAAGCGCCGTTCCTGGCTGACCTGGGTATGGACTTCGCGTCCATCCTGTCCGCAGAATACGCTGACGTGATGATGAAAGCCGGCACGCCGGAAAAAGTCGACCTGAACCCGATCGGCACCGGGCCGTTCCAGCTGCTGCAATACCAGAAAGACTCCAAGATCCTGTACAAGGCGTTCGACGGTTTCTGGGGCACCAAGCCGAAGATCGATCGCCTGGTGTTCTCCATCACGCCTGACGCCTCCGTGCGTTACGCCAAACTGCAGAAAAACGAGTGCCAGGTGATGCCGTACCCGAACCCGGCCGATATCGCCCGCATGAAACAAGACAAGTCCATCAACCTGATGGAACAGCCGGGCCTGAACGTGGGTTACCTGTCGTTCAACGTCGAGAAAAAGCCGCTGGATAACCTGAAAGTGCGCCAGGCGTTGACCATGGCGGTCAACAAGCAGGCGATCATCGATGCGGTTTATCAGGGCGCGGGCCAGGCGGCCAAGAACCTGATCCCGCCGACCATGTGGGGCTATAACGACGCGGTGCAGGATTACGCTTACGATCCGGCCAAGGCGAAAGCACTGTTGAAAGAAGCGGGCATGGCCGACGGTTTCAGCATCGACCTGTGGGCGATGCCGGTACAGCGTCCTTACAACCCGAACGCGCGCCGCATGGCGGAAATGATCCAGGCCGACTGGGCCAAGATCGGCGTGAAAGCCAAAATCGTGACCTATGAGTGGGGTGAATACCTCAAGCGCGCCAAAGCGGGCGAGCACCAGACGGTGATGATGGGCTGGACCGGCGACAACGGGGATCCGGATAACTTCTTCGCCACGCTGTTCAGCTGTGCAGCGGCGAAAGACGGCTCCAACTACTCCCGCTGGTGCTACAAGCCGTTTGAAGATCTGATTCAACCGGCGCGCGCCGAATCCAACCACGACAAGCGCATCGAACTGTACAAACAGGCGCAGGTGGTGATGCACGATCAGGCTCCGGCGCTGATTGTCGCACACTCCACCGTGTACGAGCCTGTGCGTAAGGAAGTGAAAGGCTACGTCGTGGATCCGCTCGGTAAGCATCACTTCGAGAATGTCTCTGTAGACTGATTTCGACCGCTTTACCGGAGACGCACGAATGGACTTGCAGGGGCGCAACAGGTTTGCGCCCCTGCTGACCAGTCTCCGGCGTATGGCCGTCGAATCGTTCAAAGGCATGTGAGCGTTAATAAGCCTGGCGGACGATGAGCTGCCGGGCATTGATACAGAGAGTTCGGGATATGTTGCAGTTCATACTCCGACGTTTGGGGTTAGTTATCCCAACGTTTATCGGCATTACCTTGCTGACTTTTGCATTCGTCCATATGATCCCCGGCGACCCGGTGACCATCATGGCCGGGGAACGCGGTATCTCCGCCGAGCGCCACGCGCAGCTGATGGCGGAAATGGGGCTGGACAAGCCGCTCTATCAACAATATTTCTCCTACGTGTCCAACGTGCTGCACGGCGATCTGGGCACCTCACTCAAAAGTCGCATCTCCGTCTGGAGCGAGTTCGTTCCGCGCTTTCAGGCCACGCTGGAGCTGGGCTTCTGCGCGATGCTTTTCGCGGTGCTGGTAGGCATCCCGGTTGGGGTGCTGGCGGCGGTCAAACGCGGCTCGGTCTTCGATCACACGGCGGTGGGCATCTCGCTGACCGGCTATTCGATGCCGATTTTCTGGTGGGGCATGATGCTGATCATGCTGGTGTCGGTGCAGCTTAACCTGACGCCGGTGTCGGGGCGCATCAGCGACACGGTATTCCTCGACGACAGCCATCCGCTGACCGGCTTCATGCTGATAGACACCCTGATCTGGGGCGAGCCGGGCGACTTTATCGACGCGGTGATGCACATGATCCTGCCGGCCATCGTGCTGGGCACCATCCCGCTGGCGGTGATCGTGCGCATGACCCGCTCCTCGATGTTGGAAGTGTTGGGCGAAGACTATATCCGCACCGCGCGCGCCAAGGGCGTGAGCCGCATGCGGGTGATCGTCGTTCACGCGCTGCGCAACGCGCTGCTGCCGGTGGTGACGGTGATCGGGCTGCAGGTCGGCACCATGCTGGCCGGCGCCATTCTGACCGAAACCATCTTCTCCTGGCCGGGACTGGGCCGCTGGCTGATCGACGCGCTGCAGCGCCGCGATTACCCGGTGGTGCAGGGCGGGGTGTTGCTGGTCGCCTGTATGATCATTCTGGTTAACCTGCTGGTAGACGTGCTCTACGGCGTGGTCAACCCGCGTATTCGCCACAAGAAATAAGGGGCGCTCTCATGTCTCAAATCACTGAGTCTGCAGTTAAAGGTGCGCCGAAGCCAATGACCCCGTTTCAGGAGTTCTGGCACTATTTCAAGCGCAATAAAGGGGCCGTGGTCGGCCTGGTGTATATCGTTCTGATGCTGGTGATCGCGCTCGGCGCCGGGGTGCTGGCGCCGCATGCGCCGGCGGACCAGTTCCGCGACGCGCTGCTCAAGCCGCCGGTGTGGCAAGAGGGCGGCAGCTGGCAATATCTCCTCGGCACCGACGACGTGGGCCGCGACGTGCTGTCGCGCCTGATGTACGGTGCGCGCCTGTCGCTGCTGGTCGGCTGCCTGGTGGTGGTGCTGTCGCTGATCATGGGCGTGGTGCTCGGCCTGCTGGCCGGCTACTTCGGCGGCGCGGTGGACGCGGTGATCATGCGCGTCGTCGACATCATGCTGGCCCTGCCGAGCCTGCTGCTGGCGTTGGTGCTGGTGGCGGTATTCGGGCCGTCGATCGTCAACGCCTCGCTGGCGCTGACCTTCGTCGCCTTGCCGCACTATGTGCGTCTGACGCGCGCGGCGGTGCTGGCGGAAGTGAACCGCGATTACGTCACCGCTTCGCGGGTGGCGGGCGCCGGTGCGCTGCGTCAGATGTTCGTCAACATTCTGCCTAACTGCCTGGCGCCCTTGATCGTTCAGGCTTCTCTCGGTTTCTCGAACGCCATTCTGGACATGGCCGCTCTCGGCTTCCTGGGCATGGGCGCGCAACCGCCGACGCCGGAGTGGGGCACCATGCTCTCCGACGTGCTGCAGTTCGCGCAAAGCGCCTGGTGGGTAGTGACCTTCCCCGGCGTGGCGATCCTGCTGACGGTGCTGGCATTTAACCTGATGGGGGACGGTTTGCGTGACGCTCTCGACCCCAAACTCAAGCAGTAACAGAGGACGAGAGAGATGGCGTTATTGAATGTAGACAAGCTTTCGGTGCACTTCGGTGACGAAGGTACCCCGTTCCGCGCGGTAGACCGTATCAGTTACAGCGTGGATCAAGGTCAGGTGGTCGGTATCGTCGGCGAGTCCGGCTCCGGCAAATCCGTCAGCTCGCTGGCGATCATGGGCCTGATCGATTTTCCCGGCAAGGTGATGGCCGACAAGCTGGAGTTCAACGGCCAGGATCTGCGCAAGATCTCCGAAAAGGAGCGCCGCCAGCTGGTGGGTTCCGAAGTGGCGATGATCTTCCAGGATCCGATGACCAGCCTGAACCCGTGCTACACCGTCGGTTATCAGATCATGGAAGCGCTGAAGGTGCATCAGGGCGGCAACCGTCGCACACGCCGCCAGCGCGCTATCGATCTGCTGACGCAGGTCGGCATTCCCGATCCGGCTTCGCGGCTGGACGTATACCCGCACCAGCTTTCCGGCGGCATGAGCCAGCGCGTAATGATCGCCATGGCCATCGCCTGTCGGCCGAAGCTGTTGATCGCCGATGAGCCGACGACCGCGCTCGACGTGACCATCCAGGCGCAGATCATCGAGCTGTTGCTGGACCTGCAGCAGCGCGAAAACATGGCGCTGCTGCTGATCACCCACGATCTGGCGCTGGTGGCGGAAGCCGCGCATCACATCATCGTGATGTACGCCGGCCAGGTGGTGGAATCCGGCAAGGCGGCGGAGATTTTCCGCGCGCCGCGCCACCCATACACTCAGGCACTGCTGCGCGCGCTGCCGGAGTTTGCCGCCGACAAGGCGCGGCTGGCTTCGCTGCCGGGCGTGGTGCCGGGCAAATACGATCGCCCGACCGGCTGTCTGCTCAATCCGCGTTGTCCGTACGCCAACGAGCGCTGCCGTAACGAGGAGCCGGAACTGCGCAGCATTCCCGGCCGTCAGGTTAAATGTCACACACCGCTGGATGATGCGGGGAGGCCGACCGTATGAGCCAGAATCAACCTTTACTGCAGGCGATTGACCTGAAGAAGCATTACCCGGTGAAAAAGGGCCTGTTCGCGCCGGAGCGGCTGGTCAAGGCGCTCGACGGCGTGTCCTTCACCCTGGAGCGCGGCAAAACGCTGGCGGTGGTCGGCGAATCGGGCTGCGGCAAATCGACGCTCGGCCGCCTGCTGACGATGATCGAAGTGCCGACCGGCGGCGAGCTGTACTACCAGGGGCAGGATCTGCTGAAGCCGGACGTCTCGGCCGAGAAACTGCGGCGCCAGAAGATCCAAATCGTGTTCCAGAATCCTTACGGATCGCTCAACCCGCGCAAGAAGGTCGGGCAGATCCTCGAGGAGCCGTTGTTGATCAATACCTCGCTCAGCGCCGCCGAACGGCGGGAAAAAGCGCTGGAGATGATGGCGAAGGTCGGCCTGAAGACCGAGCATTATGACCGCTACCCACACATGTTCTCCGGCGGCCAGCGTCAGCGTATCGCCATCGCCCGCGGGCTGATGCTGAACCCGGACGTGGTGATCGCCGATGAGCCGGTGTCGGCATTGGACGTGTCGGTGCGCGCGCAGGTGCTGAACCTGATGATGGATCTGCAGCAGGAGCTGGGGCTGTCCTATGTGTTCATCTCGCACGATCTGTCGGTGGTGGAACACATCGCCGACGAGGTGATGGTGATGTACCTCGGTCGCTGCGTGGAAAAGGGCAGCAAAGAGGCGATCTTCAACAACCCGCGCCATCCTTACACCCAGGCGCTACTGTCGGCGACGCCGCGGTTGAACCCGGATATGCGCCGCGAGCGCATCAAGCTGACCGGCGAACTGCCCAGCCCGATGAACCCGCCGCCGGGCTGTGCGTTCAACGCCCGCTGCCGCCGCGCTTTCGGCACCTGCGTGCAGCTGCAGCCGCAGCTGAAGCAGTACGGTGAGCAGATGGTGGCCTGCTTCGCGGTCGATCAGGACGAACATCCGGGGGCATAAGGCATCGGATGGCATTGCGTAAACTCACGCCGGCATAATGCCGGCGTTTTTTATTATTCAATCAAAGGGTTGATCAATAGGCAGTCGTCATAAGCCGCTATTTTAATGAATGTCCTCGCCAGGTTTATTAAATGTTATTTTTTAAGAATCTTCGTATATTGATAATTGTCGAATAATAGAATTTAACGACTTGTTATTAATGACGTTTTTTTGCCCGATAAGCGCCGCCGTTTTTTATTATAAAAACCCTAAAAAAAAGCACGCCGGCGGCGTGCTTTGGTTGATGAAGCCGCGTTTATTGCGGATAAGGCACCCAGTCACCGCCGTTCAAGCGAATGTAGGGTTTGCCCTGATATTGCATGACGATGGCGTTGTCATTTTCGGAGATGACCGGGGTCTGTGGCAGCCCCTGCGTCAGCGCCTGCCAGTCGACGCTGGACTCGCTGAACACTTTGCCGTCCACCAGGCGCGACACCAGTTCCGACAGCGCCAGATAGCTGCTCGGCGTCTTGATCTGCAACGGACTGCCCTGATGCGGCGCCTTCATGCCCACCAGTTTGATGCCGACCGGCGTATGGGTGATGTTCGGGCTGGGGATGTCGCGCAGGCCGGACATTTGCATCTTGTCGCCCACCAACGCCGCCCCGTGTTCCGGCACGATCACCACCACTACTTTGCGGCCGGATTTCTCCAGCTGATCGAGGAAGGTGTTCAGCTGATCGAACAACTTCTGCGCGCGCGGTTGGTAGTCGGCGCTCTTGTTGGCGCCGACGAAGCGGTTGCCGTCGTGCAGCGGAATGATGTTGAAGAAGGTGGCGGTGCGGCCGTCGCCGGCTTTTTGCTGCTGATCCAGCCAGCGGGTCAGCAATTCGAGATCGTTATAAATCGGTTCACCGTCGAACGACGTCAGCTCGTTGCCGATGCCGGCCTGCGACATCAGCGGTGCCTGCATATCGCCCTGTTCGCGCAGCTCTTTCAGGAAGTTGCCGAATACCCCGGAGTGATCGAGCATCAGCTGTTCCTTGAAGCCGAGCTTCGCCAGGTTGTCGAACAGGTAACACTGCTGGTTCACCGGCTGGTACAGATCGTGATGCGAAAGCTGGCCGCAGCTGGCGCGCAGCAGGCGGATGGCCGCCGGGCCGCTGTAGGCGGTGGCCGAGTTGAAGCTGTCGAACATGATGTCCATCTTCGACCACAGCGGGTGATTCTGCAGGTTGACCGCCTCCATATCGGCCCAGGCCAGCGAACAGATGTTGATCACCAGCAGATCGAACGGCTGGGCGTCGGCGGGCAAGGTGGCCGGGAACGCGGTGGCGCGGCCTTTTTCCCGCTCGTAGAACTGATTCAGGTAGGCCGTCAGGTTGGCGCTGGTCGGCGGCAGGCTGTCTGCCGGCGCGCTGTCCCCCGCCGCCGGTGCGGACGTGGCCGGCGTATTGGCGGCACCGGCCGAGGCCGTAGAGGTGGCGGGCAGCAGTGAGATCGCCGGCCCGGCGATGTTGACGATATTAAGCCACACCAGCGCCGCCACGGTGAACACCGTGACGCGTATCCACTGTGCGACGAACAGGTAGGCGATAATCAGCACGAAGGCGGCGCCGACCATCTGCCAGTTGATGAAGCGATTGGTCAGTTCCAGCAGATACTGGGCGCTGAAGCCGGTCAGCTGCGATCCCTGGCTGAGAATGCTGTTGATGCCCGGCAACCAGGTATCGTGGTAGAACAGCGCGATGCCGATCGGGATAGCGAGGTAGTGGCGCCAGCGGTGCAGGCGCTGTGAGGGGATCGGCATCAGCAGAAATGCCATGAACACCAGGTTTGGCAGCGCGTGGAAATTCAGATAGCCGAACCACAGCAGGGCGAATTTGGCCAGAAAGTAGAGGTTCCAGCCGCCCAGCCCACGCCAGTAGCGCCACAGAGCGTTATCGGATTGCGTCTTCGAGTTTGGATTCATGGCTGCTTCTTACGTTTAATCTGAGATGAGGAGCCTGTGCGCACCCACAAACCGGCGGATTTCAAATAGCGCGGCGATAACAACAGGTTTTGCCAGTATTGACGCAAATGCGGAAAACGCCGGTGAAAGGCGTAGCCCAGCGGGATGAAGATCAGCGCGCACAGCAGGATCAGTTGCACGATGTCGTTAAGGTTCAGCATGCGGTTCCTCCTGCGGGCCGAGCGACAGCGTGAAGGCGACCGGCTGCCGCCGTTCTGCGGGCACCTCGGCCGCCGCCACGCTGGGGCGCGGCGCGGTGCCGGCGGTGCCGGTGGCCGAAATCTGCCAGCGCCCCTGGGCCATACGCTTGATTTCCGAAATGATATCGACGTCTTGGTGCCACACCACCCGGTTGCTGAAGGCTTCATCCACCGGCAGGCGGAAGATGAACTTCAGCGCGGTATCCAAATCGTTGATGCGGCAGGTGGAGAGGAACAACACCAGCCGCCCCTGCACCACGGTCATCACGTCGCCGAAGCGCCGCAGGTGGCACAGGGTCATCGCCTGTTCGGCGCGCAGGCCGGTGGCCGGGCGCAACGCCACCATCACCCCTTTGCCGTCCTCGGGCAGCAGCGTGTTGCCCATCAGCGAAAGCACCGCCTGGCTGAACGGTTCCGGTCGCATATAGCCTTTAAGCTGCAGCGGGCGCAAACCGGCCAGCAGCGCATCGATGTCGGCGGGCACATGGCGTGAGAAGCGCTGCCCCTGGATGCCCTCCAGCATGGTCAGAAAACGCGACAGCGGGGCGACGTGCGGCACGATCAGGTTGGCGCCGCAGGCCAGCAGCAGCCGTTCGTCGCTGTAGCGCAGGCTGGCGCTCATCTCGCGCACCGCGATTTTCAGCCCGTTGCCGCGGCTGCGGCGCAGGGTGTGGATCTGGTGCGCCAGGTGATCGATTTGATCGCTTTGGTACAACGCGAAAATCAACGTCGCCGAGAGCCGCAGCATGCCATGCTGCGCCAGCTCGTCGTTGCTTTCCAGCAGTTGCCAGTTGGCGGACAGCGGCGGCGCGCCTTCCAGGATGCTGCGCTCGGCCAGATACAGGCCTTCGTCGCTGCGCAAGGCGGTGGGGGAGGGTTGGCTATTTTCATCTTCACCCTGCCAGCCGCCCTGTGCCGCGTATAGCGTCAGCAGCTGATTGGCGTTGATGCCGTTTTCGGTGCTCCACCAGTTCACCAGATACTGCGCGCTGTCCTGCTGCCATTGCAGGCTGGACAGGCCGTTCAGGATGCGATGCTGAGCGCTGAGCTGCCCCTTGAGTTTATTGATGCCGCCGCCGTGGCTGAGGATCAACAGCGTACAGCCCTGCCGCCGCAGCCAGGCGGCGAGGGTACGCGTCCACTCGCGCAGCTCTTCGGTGGTGAAGGTTTGCCACAGGCTGGCGTGGGCCAGCAGGATAAGTAAGCGATGTTGCGGCCGTAGGGCGCGCATCAGATCGTCGCTCAACTGCGTCAGCGCGGCTTTTTTCTCCGGTAATTGATACAGCGGCAGCTTTTGCAAAGCAGGCGAAGCCAGCTCGGCCAGCAAGCTTTCGGGTTTATCGCCGCTGCAGATCAGGGCGACTTTGTGGGTGGCCGGCTGGGCGGCGATGACCTGGCGACACAGCAACGCGGCGTCGCTTTGCCTGTCGATATTGATCCAATAAAGCCCGGGGGCCTGCATCATCGACAGCTCTTCCCAAATCTGCCGAATGCCTAGAGAAAAAGAGTGCGCCATAGGGTGTGCTCTACTTTCGTTGAAAGCCGACTAAAGGCGTTTATATTTAAAGATAGCCATTTTTACTCTGGCAATAACAAATATCCGACGCTCTTCAACAATATTTGTTGAGAATCATCTTATTGCCTGTCTCTTTTTGTATCGTTGCTATAGTTAATTAACATAGCCTATTTTCGCCAAGGCGGAAGAATGAATAACGCACCCACCCATTTTCGTGCTGCGGCGCCTGGGGAGAGTCAGGATGACCTGCAGGCGCTCAGCCAGGCTTTTTCATTGCCGAAATTAAGCTATGTCGATATCTCGCGGCAGGAACGATTGGCGCAAATGATGACGCGTTGGCCGCTGCTGGCCGAATTGGCGCTGACCACGGGGAGCCACTGATCTATGCCTGTGATTGCGCTGCAAGGGCTGCGGGGTGGGATGGGGACGACGTCGGTCACGGCGGCGCTCGCCTGGGCGTTGCAGCAGCTGGGTGAATCGGTGTTGGCGATCGATTTCACGCCGGATAATCTGCTGCGTCTGCATTTCAACACGCCGTTCGAGCTGGCGCGCGGCTGGGCCCGCGCGGAACAGGACGGCGGTGGCTGGCAGGAGGGCGCGCTGCGTTATTGTGAAAACCTCGATTTTCTGCCGTTTGGTCGCCTGAATGTGGCGGAACGGCTGGAAGTGCAGCACCAGTGTCGGCAGCAGCCCGAACGCTGGCGCGACAATGTGCGCCAACTGATCGCCGGCGATCCGCAGCGCTGGATCCTGCTGGATGTGCCGGTCGGCGACGGCGTTCTGGCGCAGCAGGCGCTGCAGCTTGCCGACAGCGTGTTCGTGCTGTTGAACCCCGACGCCAACTGTCAGGTACGGCTCCATCAGCAGACGCTGCCGAACGACTGCCGTTTCCTGGTCAATCACTACTCCTCCGCCAGCCAGCTGCAGCAGGATCTGCATCAGCTGTGGCTGCAAACGCTGAGCGGCCTGTTGCCGGTGGTGATCCACCGCGACGAAGCGTTGGCGGAAGCGCTGGCGGTCAAACAGCCGTTGGGCGAGTACCGTCCCGAGAGTCTGGCTGCGGATGAAGTGCTGACGCTGGCCAACTGGTGTCTGATCAACCTCAAGCGGGGCGTTGCGCCATGAGCCGGGTGCTGAGCCTGCTGCTGGTGCCGCCGGTGCGTCAGGCGGTGCAGACGCGCTACCGCGGCTATCGGCGCAACGGCGCGTCGGCGCTGACGGCCTTTTTCGCCACGCTGCTGGTGGCGCTGGGGTGGATGCTGTTGCGCTTCGAGTCACCGGCCTGGCAGCGCGTGCGCGCCGGCCGCGCTTATTGGTTCCCGCATCTGTCCGCCGAACGCCCGCGCCCGGCGGATGCGCTGCGCTATCTGCTGCAGGGCCTGTGGCTGCTGCTGTTTCGCAGCGGCCGCGCGCCGGTACAGCGCGACTATTTCGCCGGTTGGCGCCGCCTGCAACAGCGCTATGCCGATTGGCTGCAGGGCCTGCCGCAGCGTCTGAAAAACGCCGGTGTGGAACAGCGCTCGGTAGAGCGCCTCGGCCGCATGAACCGTGGATTGCGGCGCGCGCTGTTTATTCTGGTCGGCGTATTGGCGGCGATCCTCGCCATGCTGTGTATCTCGCAACCGTTCGATCTGTCGGCGCAGTTCGTATTCGTCGTGTTGCTGTGGGGGATCGCGATGGTGGTGCGCCGGGTGCCGGGGCGTTTGCCTGCGTTGATGCTGATCGTGCTGTCGCTGACCGTCTCCTGTCGCTATCTGTGGTGGCGTTATACTGCCACGTTGAACTGGGACGATCCGCTCAGTCTGGTGTGCGGCCTGTTGCTGCTGGTGGCAGAAACCTACGCCTGGGTGGTGCTGGTGCTGGGCTATTTCCAGACTATCTGGCCGCTTAACCGCCAGCCGGTGCCGTTGCCCGAAGACAGCACCACCTGGCCGACCATCGATCTGATGGTGCCGACCTATAACGAAGATCTCGGGGTGGTGAAGCCCACCCTCTATGCGGCGCTGGGCATCGATTGGCCGAAGGAAAAGGTGAATATCTATCTCCTCGACGACGGCAATCGCCCCGAATTCCGGGCGTTCGCCGCCGAAGTGGGGGTGAAATACATCGCCAGGCCGACCCACGAACACGCCAAGGCCGGCAACATCAACAATGCGCTGAAACAGGCCACCGGCGAGTTCGTGGCGATTTTCGACTGCGACCACGTCCCGACGCGTTCCTTCCTGCAGCTGACCATGGGCTGGTTCTTCAAAGACAAAAAGCTGGCGATGTTGCAAACCCCGCACCACTTCTTCTCGCCGGACCCGTTCGAGCGCAACCTGGGGCGTTTCCGCCAGACGCCCAACGAGGGCACCTTGTTCTACGGGCTGGTGCAGGACGGCAACGACATGTGGGACGCCACCTTCTTCTGCGGTTCTTGCGCCATCCTGCGCCGCAGCGCGCTGGACGAGATCGGCGGCATCGCGGTGGAAACCGTCACGGAAGACGCCCATACCTCGCTGCGTTTGCACCGGCGTGGACATACCTCGGCCTATATCCGCATTCCGCAGGCCGCCGGGCTGGCGACCGAAAGCCTGTCGGCACACATCGGCCAGCGCATTCGCTGGGCGCGCGGCATGGTGCAGATCTTCCGGCTCGACAACCCGCTGCTGGGCAAGGGGCTGAAACTGGCGCAGCGCCTGTGCTACGCCAACGCCATGCTGCACTTCCTGTCGGGCATTCCGCGGCTGATCTTCCTCACCGCACCGCTGGCATTTTTGCTGCTGCATGCCTACATCATCTTCGCGCCGGCGCTGGCGATCGCGCTTTACGTGCTGCCGCACATGATCCACGCCAGCCTGACCAACTCGCGTATCCAGGGGAAATACCGCCATTCGTTCTGGAGCGAAATCTATGAAACGGTGCTGGCTTGGTATATCGCGCGGCCGACAACGGTGGCGCTGTTCAATCCGCACAAAGGCAAATTCAACGTCACCGCCAAGGGTGGGCTGGTGGAGGAAGAGCACGTCGACTGGGTGATCACCCGCCCTTACATGTTCCTGGTGGTCCTGAACCTGGCCGGGCTGGCGTTTGGCGTCTGGCGATTGGCCTATGGCCCGACGGACGAGGTGATGACGGTGATCATCAGCCTGGTGTGGGTGTTGTACAACATGACCATTCTCGGCGGCGCGGTGGCGGTGGCGGTGGAGGCCAAGCAAGTGCGTCAGGCGCACCGCGTGGAAATCGCCATGCCGGCGGCGATCGCGCGCGCCGACGGCCATCTGTATCCCTGCACGCTGCGCGATTATTCCGACGGCGGGGTGGGCATCGAAATGCGGGTGGAAAACGCGTTGAAAGACGGCGACAAAGCCTCGCTGCTGCTCAAGCGCGGCCAGCAGGAGTACAGCTTCCCCTGCGTGGTGACGCGCGCCTTCGGCAACAAGGTGGGGGTGCGCCTGGTCGACCTCTCCACCCGTGAACACATCGATTTCATTCAGTGCACCTTCGCCCGCGCCGATACCTGGGCGCTGTGGCAGGACGGGTTCCCTGAAGACCGGCCGATCGAAAGCCTGCGCGACGTGCTGGCGCTGGGCTTCCGGGGCTATGTGCGCATGGCGGATTACGCGCCGCCGCTGGTGCGCGGTCTGCTGGTCGGGGTCACGTCGCTGACCGCCTGGGTAGTGTCGTTTATTCCACGCGGCGTCGGCAGGGATCCGACCTTGGGTCAAAAAGAAACAGTGGGTTAGCTGCGAGTTCAACCGCCCGCTCACTCGCCCGGTGAACAGGCTCCAACATTGATGATGATACGATGACGAGAAAAATAACCTGGTTAACTGCTCTGGCCTTAGGCATCAGCACCCTGTCGCAGGCCGAAACCGCCACCGCGCCGACCGTGGTGGCCCAGCCGCCGATCGCCGCGGCGGCCGATACGGCGACCGCGCCACCGCCGACCGCCGCGCCGCAGGATCCGAATGCGCCGGTGCGCGACGTGTCGCTGCCGTTTGCGCAGATAGCGCCGCCGCCGGGCACCTTTGTTCTGCGCGGCACCCGGCCCGACGGGCAGATCGAATTCGGCGTGCGCAGCGATGAGGTGGTCTCGCAGGCGATGCTCGATATGGAGTTCACGCCGTCGCCGGCGCTGATCCCGGTGGAGTCGCACGTCAAGGTCTACCTGAACGACGAGCTGATGGGGGTGACCACGATCGCCAAGGAGCAGTTGGGTAAGCCCAATCGCATCCAGATGGCGATCGATCCGCGCTATATCACCGATTTTAACCGCGTCAGGCTGGTGTTCGTCGGCCATTATCAGAACATCTGCGAAAACCCGGCCAGCACCTCGCTGTGGCTCGATGTCAGCAAATCCAGCGCGCTGAAGCTGCGTTTCCAGACGCTACCGGTGAAAAACGAGCTGTCGCACTTCCCTGAGCCGTTCTTCGACAGCCGCGATAATCGGCCGCTGACGCTGCCGATGGTGTTCGCCGGCCAGCCGGATCTGGCCCAGCAGCGCGCGGCGGGCATTCTGGCCTCCTGGTTCGGCAGCAAGGCGCAGTGGCGCGGGCAATCTTTCCCGACGCTGTACAACGCGCTGCCGGCGCAGCACGCGGTGGTATTTGCCACCAACCAGCAGCGTCCGGATTTCCTGCGCGATTATCCGGCGGTCAACGGCCCGACGGTGGAGATGATCAGCCACCCCGACAATCCGTACGTCAAACTGCTGCTGATACAGGGGCGTGACGACAACGATTTGATCACCGCGGTGAAGGGCATCGCGCAGGGCAACATCCTGTTCCGTGGCCAGAACGTGACGGTGGACAAGGTGGAGCAGCTCGCGCCGCGCCAGCCTTACGACGCGCCGAACTGGGTGCGCACCGATCGGCCGATGACCTTCGCCGAGCTGCAGCAATACGCCGAACAGCTGCAAACCAGCGGCATCGAGCCCGGCCCGATCTCGCTGACCATGAACCTGCCGCCGGATCTGTTCCTGATCCGCAGCACCGGCATCGACATGCACCTGAAATACCGTTATACCGCGCCGCGCATTCAGGATGGTTCGCGGCTGAGCGTCAGTCTGAACAACCAGTTCGTGCAGGCTTACTCGCTGGTGCCGGAACACGAACAGGGCGCACAGCTGCTGCGCTTGCCGTTGACGCAGGGGCTGCTCGATTCCGACAAAAACGTCAGCATTCCGGCGCTGCGGCTCGGGGCCACCAACCAGCTGCGCTTTGACTTCGATTACACCACGCTGCTGGCCAGCGGCGCGGAAGGGCGCTGCGAAACCTACTCCTTCACGCAAAACCACGCGGTGATCGACGGCGCGTCCACCATCGATTTCTCCGGCTACCGCCACTTTATGGCGATGCCGGACCTGCGCGCTTTCGCCAACGCCGGTTTCCCGTTCAGCCGCCTGGCGGATCTGTCGCAAACGCTGGTGTTGGTGAACCAGAAACCGCAGCCGACGCAGGTCAGCGCGCTGCTGAACGCGCTGGGCGTGATCGGCGCGCAAACCGGTTATCCGGCGCTGGCCTTCACGCTGAGCGACGACTGGTCGCAGGCCAAGGATCGCGACGACGACATCCTGATGGTCGGCACCATTCCGCCGGAGCTGCGCGACGACAAGAAAATCAGTCTGCTGGTGGACGCGACCCAAAGCTGGGTGAAACAGCCGACGCGGCAGCCGCCGCTGCCGAGTGCGGAAGTGCTGGCAGAGGACACCAAGCCGGACAGCAAGACCACCGTCAGCTCCGAGGGCGCAATGTCGGCGATCATCGGCGTACAGTCGCCGTTCAACGACCAACGTAGCATCGTGGCGCTGTTGGCGGACAGCCCGCGCGGCTATGAGCTGCTCAACAATGCCCTGCTGGACAGCGGCAAGCGCGCCGCGGTGTTTGGTTCGGTGGCGGTGATCCGCGAATCGGGGGTCAACAGCCTGCGCGTCGGCGATATTTACTATGTCGGCCACCTGCCGTGGTGGGAGCGGCTGTGGTATGCCCTCTCCACCCATCCGGTACTGCTGGCGGTGATCGCGGTGGTGCTGGTGGTGATCCTGGGGCTGATGCTGTGGCGCGGCCTGAAGGCCTTCAGCCGGCGTCGTCTGGCGCCTGAAGATCGGGATTGACGGCGGTGAGCGCGATGCTGCAACGCCTGTCGCTCGGCATGCTGCTGCTGTGCGCGTTCAGCGCGGCGGCGGCCTGCGAGTGGCCGGGCTGGCAACAGTACAAGCAGTTCTACATCAGCCCGCAGGGGCGGGTGATCGATCCGAGCAGCCCGAACAAAATCACCACCTCCGAGGGACAGAGTTACGGCTTGTTCTTCGCTCTGGTGGCCAACGACCGGCCGACCTTCGATCGGCTGTTGGCCTGGACGGAGAACAACCTGGCGGCGGGCGATCTCAGCGCCCGTTTGCCCGCCTGGCTGTGGGGCGAGAACGACGACAAACAGTGGAAGGTGCTGGACGCCAACTCGGCGTCGGATGCCGATCTGTGGATCGCTTATAACCTGCTCGAAGCCGGCCGCCTGTGGAAAAGCCGGCGTTATCAAACCCTGGGAACGCTGCTGCTGCAACGCATCGGCCGCGAGGAAGTGGCCGACATTCCCGGCCTGGGTCTGATGTTGCTGCCGGGCAAAGTCGGGTTTGTGGCGGAAGATCGCTGGCGGCTGAACCCCAGCTACCTGCCGCCGCAGCTGCTGGCGCGTTTTGCGGCGCTGAACGGCCCGTGGCGCGCGATGCGCCAGGTCAATCAGCGGCTGTGGCTGGATACCGCGCCGCACGGCTTCTCACCGGACTGGGTGGTGTGGCGGGTCGGCACCGGCTGGCAGCCGGATACCGTCAAGCCGAACGTCGGCAGCTACGACGCTATTCGGGTCTATCTGTGGGCCGGCATGCTGGCGGACGACGATGAGCATAAGGCGGCGCTGCTCGCACGCTTCCAGCCGATGGCGAAGCTCACCGCCAAACAGGGCGTGCCGCCGGAGAAAACCGATACGGCCAGCGGCAAAACCACCGGTGACGGCCCGGTCGGCTTTTCCGCCTCGATGCTGCCGATGTTGGCGACGCAGGCCGAGGCGCTGGCGACACAGCGGCAACGCATCAGCGAACATCCGCCGGGTGACGACGCTTATTTCAGCGCCTCGCTGACGTTGTTCGGTCAGGGGTGGGATCAACAACGCTATCGCTTTAATCGACAGGGTGAATTGCAACCCTCGTGGGACGGCCAATGCACAACTTCAAAATAAACTGGCTGAATTTGATTCCGCTGAGCCTGGCGATGCTGCCGCAGGCGCGCGCTGCGGAGGCCGTGGCCCCGGAGCAGTGGCTGCTGGAGCAGGTACGCATTGGCGAGGCCGGCAACAAGGACGATCTGGTGCGCCAGTCGCTGTACCGGCTCGAACTGATGGATCCGAATAATCCGGACGTGATCGCCGCGCGCATGCGTTTGGCGCTGCGGCAGGGCAACATGGCGCTGGCGCAACAGCAGCTGGACAAGCTGAAAACCCTCGCGCCGCAGTCCAGCGCCTATCGCCAGGCGCAAATGAACATGTTGCTGACCCAGCCGGAAACCCGGCAAAAGCTGCAGCAGGCGCGCCTGATGGCGACCGCCGGCCGGCTGCCGGAGGCCAAGGCGCAGTACGATGCGTTGTTCCACGGCGAGCCGCCGACGCTCGATCTGGCGGTAGAGTATTGGCGGCTGGTGGCGCGTTTGCCGGGGCAGGAGGCGAAGGCGTTGAAGCAGCTGCAGGCGCTGGACCAGCAATATTCCGGCAACGTGGCGCTGCGCATGTTGTTCAGTCAGAACCAGGACGCGCAGGCCTATGAGCTGCTGCAGAAGATCGCCGCCGATCCGGCCGGGCGCGGTGATGCCGCCGACCTGTGGCTGGACAAGGTCAAAGCGATGCCGGTCAACGCGCAAAGCGTGGCGGCGCTCAACCGTTTCCTCGGCGTGTTCGATACCGGCGATCAGGCGACCAGCGCCCGTGAAGAACTGGCCAGACAGCAGAAACTGTTGGCCGATCCGGCTTATCAGGCGCGGGTACGCGGCCTGGCGCAGGTGGATAAAGGCGGCAGCCGGGCGGCCATTCCGGCGTTGCAAAAGGCGCTGGCGGCGACGCCGAACGACGCCGAGGTGCTGGGCGCACTCGGCCAGGCCTATTCGCGCGCCGGTAACCGCCCGCAGGCGCTGAAACTGTTCCGCCAGGCGCTGGCCGCCGACAAGAGCGGCTACGGCAGCAGCAAATGGCAAAGCCTGATCAAGAGCACCGGCTACTGGCTGGCGATCGACGAGGGCGACAAAGCGCTCAAGGCCGGCAATCTCGCGCTGGCCCGGCAGAAATATCAGCAGGCGCGCCAGCTCGACGACAGCGACGGCGATGCGTTTATCGGCCTGGGCGATGTGGCGGTGGCGAGCAAGGATGACGCCGCGGCGGAAGGGTTTTATCAGCAGGCGTTGCGGCGCGACCCCGGCAACGGCAGCGCGCTGCGCGGCCTGGTGAATCTCTATCAACGTCAGTCGCCGGAAAAAGCGCTGGCCTACCTCAACGGCCTGCCGCGCAGCCAACAGGCCAAGCTGCGCAGCACCCTCGACGGGCTGCGGCTCGATATGTTGAAACAGCAGGCGGAGGCGCTGGCGGCGCAGCAGCAGTGGCAGCAGGCGGCGGACATCTATCGCCGCGCTCAGGCGATGGATCCCGACGATGTCTGGCTGACCTATCGCTACGCGCAGGCGCTGCGTCAGGCCGGGCAGCCGCAGCAGGCGGACGCTCTGTTCCGGCAGCTGGCGCAGCGTCAGCACGCCAATCCGCAGCTGACCTACGCCTATGCGCTCTATCTTTCCGGCAGCGATCGCGACCGGCAGGCGCTGGCGCAGCTCAATACGCTGCCTGCGGCGCAATGGAACGACAACATGCGCGAACTGGCGCAGCGGCTGAAAATGCAGGCGATAATCGAACAGGCTGAACGGCTACGGGCGGCCGGTGACGAACCGGCGGCGGAAGCCTATCTGCGCCGGCAGCCGGCGGACACCCGCATCGATTTGCTGCTCGCCGACTGGGCGCTGGCGCGCGGGGAGTATGCGGCGGCGCTGGACGACTATCAGCGGGTGAAACGGCGCGAACCGAACAACCCGGATGCGCAGCTGGGCGAGATCGAAGCCTATGTGGCGCAAGGGGATCTGGACGCGGCGCGCCAGCGGCTGAAAACCGAACCGCAGCCGCAAGACGCTTCGCTCAACAGCCAACGGCGGGTCGCCAACGCCTGGAGTGCGGTCGGCGATCCGCAGCAGGCCGATGCGCTGTTCAGCCGGCTGAAAACGGCGGCGGCTTCGGAGCCCGTCGGACAGACCAAGGCGCTGATCTACCGCGACGCCGCCCGTCTGGAACAGGCTCAGCAGCAGCCGGAGCGGGCGCAGCAGGATTATCGGCAGGCGATGGTGGCCGGCGGCATCACGCCGACCCTGCCGCAGGACAATGACAGCTACACCTATTTGACGCGCAATAATCCGAGCGATGACTGGCTGAAACGCGGCATCCGCTCCGACGTTGCGGATCTGTATCGGCAGCAAGACGTGAACGTCACGCTCGATCACGATTACTGGCGCTCGAGCGGCACCGGCGGCATTTCCGATTTCAACGCGCACGACACCATGCTGCAGATGGACATGCCGCTGTATGACGGGCGCGCCTTCTTGCGTACCGACACCGTGCAGCTGGATGCCGGCCGCTTCTCGACCGACGGCAGCGGCAAATACTACGAGACCTTCGGTACCTGCAATACGCAAGGGTGCCGCGGCGATGAACACCAGAAAACCACCGGCACCAGCGTGGCGGCCGGCTGGAAAAACGATCGCTGGGCCGCCGACATCGGCACGACGCCGATGGGCTTTGAGGTGGTCGACTGGACCGGCGGCCTGGCCTACAGCGGCGACTGGAACCACATCGGCTGGACGCTGGCGGCCTCGCGGCGGCCGATCTCCAGCTCGCTGCTGGCGTTCGGCGGCGCCAAAGATCCGAACACCGGCACCACCTGGGGCGGCGTGCGCGCCACCGGCGTCAGCCTGAGTGCCAGCTACGATCGCGGCGAGGCGAACGGCGTGTGGGCCGATCTCAGCGCGCACCAGATTACCGGCAAGAACGTGGCGGATAACCAGCGGCAGCGGTTGATGGCCGGCTATTACTACAAGCTGATCAACGAAGACAATCGCCGCCTGAGCGTTGGGCTCAATACCATGCTGTGGCACTACCAGAAGGATTTGAGCGGCTATTCGCTGGGACAGGGCGGCTATTACAGCCCGCAGCAATATCTGTCGCTGGCGCTGCCGGTCAACTATCGTCAGCGCACCGAGAACTGGTCATGGGAGTTGGGCGGCTCGGTTTCGCTGTCCCATTCGAAAACCGACAGCCAACGCCGTTATCCGCTGCAGGGGCTGATCCCGGATTCACTGCCCGATAAGTTCGCCGTCGAGGACGGCAGCTCTTCGAGCGGCGTCGGTTATACCCTGCGAGCGATCGTCGAACGCCGCCTCAGTTCGCACTGGACGCTCGGTGCCGGCATCGACATTCAGCAGGCGAAGGACTATACGCCGAGCCACGCGTTGATTTATCTGCGCTATTCCCTGGCCGGCTGGCAGGGAGACCTCGATTTGCCGCCGCAGCCGCTGACGCCTTACGCCGACTTCAAGTAACCGGGAGGGGGAACGATTCGGAGTGTCGGACACCGGGGAGTTTTGTTACCCTGTGTCCGGGTCGCGTTTGTTCGCTTTAGGAAAAGACTGAAACCCGCGATTTTCTTGGTTTTGCCTGCGGCATAGCCAGATAAAAACAGCCGATGATCGAGTATACTCAGCCCGGTTCGAGGGGGCGGGTGAGAGTCAGCCCCCTTTTTGTTTCAGCCCGATTTGACGGAGAGCAGGTTTGCGGGTCAGGCGTTCGTTAACGATTAAGCAGATGGCGACAGTGTCCGGCGTGGCGCTGGTCACGATCTGTATCTTTATCGTGATCCAGTTATTCCACTTTGTGCAGCAGCGCAGGGATGACTACGCCCAGCAACTGGAAAATATCGCTCACTCCGTGCGCCAGCCGCTGGCGGAAGCGGTGTTGCGCATGGACGTGCCGGAAGCCAAAAAGGTGCTGAATACGCTGTTGCCGGTCGGCATTCTGAGTCGGGCGGATATCGTCTTGCCGAACGAGTTTCAGGCGCTGCACGCCAATTTCCCGCCTGAGAGGCCGGTGCCGACGCTGATCGCCCGGCTGTTTGAATTGCCGATCCAAATTTCCGTGCCGCTCTATTCGCTGGAGCGGGTGCCGGCCAACCAGCAGCCGCTGGCCTATCTGGTGCTGCAGGCTGACTCGTTCCGCATGTACCAGTTTATTCTCAGTATTTTGTCGACCATGTTGTCGACCTACCTGCTGCTGGCGCTGATCCTGTCGGTGGCCATCACCTGGTGCATGAACCGGCTGATGGTACATCCGCTGCGCGCGATGGCCAAAGAGCTGGAAAATATCTCGCAGGACGAAGCGCCCTATCACCAGTTGATGCTGCCGGCGCTGCATCAGGACGACGAGCTCGGCCTGCTGGTGCGCAATTACAACCGCAATCAACAGACGCTGGCCAAGGCGCATGCCGACATGAGCCGCCTCAGCACCCGCCACCCGGTGACCGAATTGCCAAATCCGGCGTTGCTGAACGCGTTGCTGGAACAGCATATCGCCTCCAGTCTGCGCCCCGAGCGTTTTAACCTGCTGGTGATCGGCATCGAGACGCTGCATGAAGCCTCGGGCGTGATGAGCCCGGCGATGCGTGAAGCGTTGCTGCTGGCGCTGGCGAAGAAGCTGCGCGGCTGCATCGACGAAAACGGCGTGCTGGCGCAGCTGAGCAATACCGAATTCGCCATCCTGGCCAAGGGCACCGAGCGGCCGTTCCACGCCATGCAGCTGGCGCGGCGCATCATGGCGGAGATCAACGCGCCGTTGACGCTGGAGGGGCTGGCGCTACGGCCCAACGCCAGCATCGGCATCGCGCACTACCTCAATCAGGGGGAGAGCGCGGAGCAGCTGCTGCGCAGCGCCACCTCGGCGATGATGTCCGCACACCGCGAAGGAAAAAATCAGATCCTGTTCTTCGAACCCAGCCTGACGGAACGCACGCAGAAGCGGCTGACGCAGGAGAGCGAGATCTTGCACGGCATCGAACAGCGGCATTTTACGCTGTTCCTGCAGCCGCAGATCGACATGCAGTCCAACGAGGTGATCGGCGCCGAAGCGCTGCTGCGTTGGCAGCAGTATGACGGCAGCTATACCCTGCCGGCCGACGTTATCCCGCTCGCGGAAGAGCTGGGCGTGATCGTGCCCCTCGGCAACTGGGTGCTGGAAGAGTCTTGCCGTATCCTGGCGGACTGGCAGCAACGCGGTATTGAGCTGCCGCTGGCGGTCAACGTTTCCGGTATTCAGATGCAGGATGAGGCGTTTGTCCCGCATCTGAAAAACCTGCTGGCGCAGTATCGGATCGATCCGCGCAAGCTGCTGCTGGAGATCACCGAGACGGTACGCATCGACGATCTCGACCGTGCGCTGGCGCTGCTGCGTGAGCTGCACGATCTGGGATTGTCGATCGCGCTGGACGACTTCGGCATGGGCTACTCCAGCCTGGAGTACCTGAACCGGTTGAAATCCCTGCCGATTGACTTGATTAAAATCGACCGCAGTTTCATTCGGGGGCTGCCGGCCGACGATGCGATGGTGCGCATCGTCAGCTCGATCTCTGAAGTGCTGGCGTTGCCGGTGATGGCCGAAGGCGTGGAAAACGCCGAGCAGCGCCACTGGCTGCTGCAGCACGGCATTCGCAGCGGGCAAGGATTCCTGTTCGCCCGGCCGTTGCCGCGCGAAGCGTTCGAAGCCGAGTTTTGCCGCACGGCGCCGTAAGCGCCGCGTTGACTTTTCCGGTACTTTTCCCCGTCCGAAAATCGCCATTCCTTCCCTACCTCTTTTGCGTTAGTGCAAACAAAGGCTTACGCAATTTTCAGCTTTGCACCCTGACTGACGCGTTTCAGCTCTTAAATTCACATCAACCCCCAGGGGCGGGTGCAACAAATTATTTCCATGTTGTTAAGTGGGTGTTATTTTCCGCGCAAGCAATGAACAGGCTGGATTTTTAGACTGCTGCCTGGTGCGTGTCTTCCCCCCATAGGATGTTCATATGAAAACAACGATCTTTAAGAGCCTCTATTTTCAGGTGCTGACGGCGATCACGCTGGGTATCCTGCTTGGCCATTTCTACCCTGACCTCGGCGCCGAGATGAAACCTCTGGGCGATGGCTTCGTCAAACTGATCAAGATGATTATCGCCCCGGTAATCTTCTGTACCGTGGTGACCGGCATCGCCGGCATGGAAAGCATGAAGGCGGTGGGCCGCACCGGCGCCATCGCGCTGCTGTATTTTGAAATCGTCAGCACCATTGCGCTGATTATCGGCCTGGTGATCGTCAACCTGGTGCAACCGGGTGCCGGCATGAACGTCGATCCCGGCACGCTGGACGCCAAGGCGGTGGCGGTCTACGCCGAGCAGGCACAGCAGCAGGGCATCATTCCTTTCCTGCTGGATATCATTCCCGGCAGCGTGATCGGCGCGTTCGCCAGCGGCAACATTCTGCAGGTGCTGCTGTTCGCGGTGCTGTTCGGCTTCGCCCTGCATCGTCTGGGCGACAAAGGGCAGCTGATCTACAACGTGATCGACAGCTTCTCACGGGTGATTTTCGGCATCATCAACATGATCATGCGCCTGGCGCCGCTGGGGGCCTTCGGTGCCATGGCGTTTACCATCGGTAAATACGGCGTCGGCACGCTGGTGCAACTCGGCCAGCTGATCGTGTGCTTCTATATCACCTGTATCCTATTCGTGGTGGTAGTGTTGGGCAGCATTGCCCGCGCCAACGGCTTCAGCATTTTCAAATTCGTCAACTACATCAAAGAAGAACTGTTGATCGTGCTGGGGACCTCGTCGTCCGAGTCCGCGCTGCCGCGCATGCTGGATAAAATGGAGAAGCTGGGCTGCAAGAAATCGGTGGTGGGTCTGGTTATTCCGACCGGGTACTCCTTCAACCTGGACGGCACCTCTATCTACCTGACCATGGCCGCGGTGTTTATCGCGCAGGCGACCAACACCCACATGGACATCATGCATCAGATTACCCTGCTGGTGGTGTTGCTGCTCTCCTCCAAAGGGGCGGCGGGCGTGACCGGCAGCGGCTTTATCGTGCTGGCCGCCACCATCTCTGCCGTCGGCCATCTGCCGTTGGCCGGCCTGGCGCTGATCCTCGGTATCGACCGCTTCATGTCGGAAGCCCGCGCGCTGACCAACCTGGTGGGCAACGGCGTGGCGACCGTGGTCGTGGCGAAATGGTGTAACCAGCTGGATGAAAAACAGCTGAAAGACACGCTGAACAACAAAAACGCCGGCGCGGACAAAACGCTGCCTTCCGCCTGATATCGGCGGTAAATCACCGGCCGCATTCGCGGCCGGTGAGGTTCTTCCCCTGCCTCGTAACGATTTTTTGCATTAAAAACCCCGCAATCTATTATTTTTCACTCTAATGAGTGACATCCGCAAAGGCGCGCGGTCTAACACGATGGTACACTTTCTGCTTTCCGCCCCACTGTGAAACTCAGGGCGTATTTTTATGATTCCATTGAATGGAATACACGCATTTGCATAAGAAATTGGATAGTCATTAAGTAGGGGTTCACATGCAGGGCACCAGAATTCATCTTATAGTTGGTGGGCTGCTATTGGCTGCCGCCAGTAGCAGCGTGCAGGCTGAAGCACTACAACCCGATCCTGCCTGGCAGCAGGGGTCGCTGGCCAACGGGTTTTCATGGCAGATTCTCGATACGCCGCAGCGGCCGAGTGACCGCGTAGAACTGCGGCTGATCGTCAATACCGGCTCTTTGGTGGAGTCTTCGCAGCAGACCGGCTTCGCCCACCTGCTGCCGCGGCTGGCGTTGGCGCGCAGCGAAAGCTTCACTGCGCCGCAGCTGCGCGCTCTGTGGCAGCAGAGCGTGGATAACGAGCGGCCGCTGCCGCCGGCTATCATCTCGTATGATTTCACCATGTATAATCTCAGCCTGCCGAACAACCGGCCCGACCTGCTGAAAGAGGCGCTGGCCTGGCTGGCGGACACCACCGGTAAACTGGCGATCGACGAGCATACGGTGCACGCGGTGATGAACTCCAGCATCAATCCGGTCGGCACTTTCCCGCCCAATACCCAAGACGCCTGGTGGCGTTACCGCCTGAAAGGCTCGACGTTGCTGGCGCACGATCCGGCGCAGCCGGCGAAACGGCCGGTCAACCTCGAGCAGCTGAAGAAATTCTATCAGCAGTGGTATACCCCGGACGCCATGACGCTGTTCGTGGTCGGCAAGATTGACAGCCGCAGCCTGGGTGAGCAGATCAACAAGGCGTTCTCGCCGCTGCAGGGCAAACGTGAAACCCCGGCCCCGATGCCGACGCTGACACCGCTGCCGCCGCAGCCGGTGAGCCTGATCAGCGAGCAGGTGAAGCAGGATACGCTGTCGATCATGTGGGATTCACCGTGGCATCCGATTCGCGATTCGCAGAACCTGCTCCGCTACTGGCGTGGCGATCTTGCCCGCGAGGCGCTGTTCTGGCATCTCCAGCAGACGTTGGAAAAAAGCGACCAGAAGAACCTGCACCTGGGCTTTGACTGCCGCGTGCAGTACCAGCGCGGACAGTGCGCTATCCACCTGGATACGCCGAACAACAACCTGAACAGTAGCCTGGGCTTTATTGCCCGTGAATTGGCCAACGTGCGGGACAACGGCCTGTCGAAAGAGGAATTCGATGCGCTGCTGGCGCAGAAAAACGATCAGCTGAGCAAGCTGTTCGCCACCTACGCCCGCACCGATACCGACGTGCTGATGAGCCAGCGCCTGCGTTCGCAGCAGAGCGGGGTGGTGGATATCGCGCCGGAACTGTATCAGAAGCTGCGCCAGGAGTTCCTGTCCAGCCTGACGCTGGAGACGCTGAATCAGGCGCTGAAGCTGCAGCTGTCTCAGGACGCGACGCTGGTGCTGATGCAGCCGAAGGGCGAGCCGGAAATGAGCATGAAGCAGCTGCAGGATACCTATAACGGCATCATGATGCCGGCGCCGGCGGTGGTGACGGAAGAAGCCAAACCGGCCGACACCGCGGTGGCTGCGCCGGCGACGGACGCCAGCGTGCAGTAATCGCAGCAGGGGGCTCAGGCCCCCTCAGTTGCGGTACAGCACCTTGATGATGTGGTAACCGAACTGGGTTTTGACCGGGCCGTAAGGTTTGAGCAGCGGAATACTGAACACCGCTTTATCGAACGCCGGCACCATCGTGCCCTTGTTGAATTCGCCCAGCGAGCCACCGTTGCGTTTTGACGGGCAGCTCGAGTATTTGCGCGCCAGCGTGTCGAAGCTGACGCCGCGCTTTAGCTTGGCCAGCAGCTCGTTGGCCAGCTTTTCATTGTCTACCAGAATGTGCAGGGCGCACGCCGTTTTTGCCATGGTCTTGCCTTTGTCGATGCGAAAATTGCGCTGATTATACCCGCTAAATCTCATCGGCGCTTTCTGCTACAATTCCCTTCCACGTTTTACAGTCGAGCAAGCCAGCGCCATGCGATTAAACCCCAGCCAACAACAAGCCGTCGAATTCGTTACCGGGCCCTGCCTGGTGTTGGCCGGTGCCGGTTCCGGCAAGACGCGCGTTATCACCAACAAGATAGCCCACCTGATCCACCACTGCGGCTACCAGGCGCGACACATCGCCGCCGTGACCTTTACCAACAAGGCTGCGCGCGAGATGAAAGAGCGCGTGTCGCAAACCCTGGGGCGTAAAGAGGCGCGCGGGCTGATGATTTCCACCTTCCATACCCTGGGGCTGGAGATCATCAAACGGGAATACGTGGCGTTGGGGATGAAGTCCAACTTCTCGCTGTTCGACGACCAGGATCAGCTGGCGCTGTTGAAAGAGCTGACCGAAAAGTGGCTGGAAAGCGATAAAACGCTGGTGGCGCAGCTGATTTCGACCATCTCCAACTGGAAAAACGACCTGATCGATCCCCAGCGGGCGGCGGAGCTGGCGCGCTCGGAGCGCGACAAGCTGTTCGCCCACTGCTACGGCCTGTACCACGCCCATATGCGGGCGTGCAACGTGCTGGACTTCGACGACCTGATCCTGTTGCCGACGCTGTTGCTGCAACGCAACGAAGAGGTGCGCGAACGTTGGCAGCAGCGTATCCGCTATCTGCTGGTGGATGAGTACCAGGATACCAACACCAGCCAGTACGAGCTGGTTAAGCTGCTGGTGGGCAACCGCGCGCGTTTTACCGTGGTGGGTGACGATGACCAGTCGATCTACTCCTGGCGTGGCGCGCGGCCGCAGAACCTGGTGCTGCTGAAGGAAGATTTCCCGGCGCTGCAGGTGATCAAGCTGGAGCAAAACTACCGTTCCAGCGAGCGTATTCTGAAGGCGGCCAACATTCTGATCGCCAATAACCCACACGTGTTTGAAAAACGCCTGTTTTCCGAGCTGGGGTACGGCGAAGAGCTGAAAGTGGTGACCGCCAACAACGAGGATCACGAAGCCGAGCGGGTGGTGGGGGAGCTGATCGCCCACCACTTCGTGAAAAAGACCAACTACGGCGACTATGCGATCCTGTACCGCGGTAACCATCAGTCGCGGGTGTTTGAAAAGATGCTGATGCAGAACCGCATCCCGTACAAGATTTCCGGCGGCACGTCGTTCTTCTCGCGCCCCGAGATCAAGGATCTGCTGGCCTATCTGCGCGTGCTGACCAACCCGGAGGACGACAGCGCCTTCCTGCGCATCGTCAATACCCCCAAGCGCGAGATTGGCCCGGCGACGCTGCAGAAGCTCGGCGAATGGGCCAACCAGCGCAACAAGAGTTTATTCCACGCCAGTTTCGATCTGGGGTTGAGCCAGCACTTGACCGGGCGCGGGCTGGAGTCATTGCAGCGCTTTACCCACTGGCTCGGCGGCATCGCCCAGCAGGCGGAACGTGAGCCGGTGGCGGCGGTGCGCGATCTGATCCGCGGCGTGGATTATGAGAGCTGGCTGTTTGAAACCTCGACCAGTCCGAAGGCCGCCGAAATGCGGATGAAGAACGTCAACACGCTGTTCGGCTGGATGACGGAGATGCTGGAAGGCAACGATCTGGACGAGCCGATGACGCTGACCCAGGTGGTGACGCGCTTCACCCTGCGCGACATGATGGAGCGCGGTGAAAGTGAAGAAGAGCTGGATCAGGTACAGCTGATGACGCTGCACGCCTCCAAGGGGCTGGAGTTCCCCTACGTGTTCCTGGTGGGTATGGAAGAGGGCCTGTTGCCGCACCAGAGCAGCATCGATGAAGACAATGTCGACGAAGAGCGGCGCCTGGCCTATGTGGGGATCACCCGCGCGCAAAAAGAGCTGATCTTCACCCTGTGCCGCGAGCGTCGTCAGTACGGTGAGCTGGTGCGGCCGGAGCCGAGCCGCTTCCTGCTGGAGCTGCCGCAGGACGATTTGGCGTGGGAATCCGAGCGCAAAGTGGTGAGCCCGCAAGAACGGATGCAGAAAGGGCAGAGCCATCTGGCCAATATCCGCGCCCAGTTGGCCAAGGCCAAAGGCGGGAATTAAAAAGACAGGGCGCTCATCGCGCCCTGGTCATTTCAACGTTGTTCTTCCAACCGCAGCGTCCAGTGGACATAGCTCTGCCAGTGGCTTTCCTGCTCCAGCGCCTCGGCGCGCAGCGGGTGCTGTTCCAGCCAACCCGGCGGTAAGATCACCGTCAGTTCGTCGTCCTGATTGGCGCGTAACCGCACCGCCGGCAGCGTGTCGTCGCGGCGGCGGCTGGCGAAGATGATCGCCAGGCGCAAAATGCGGCACAGACGCTGCGCAGTGCGCGGCGGCAGGGCGTTTTGCTGGTTCAACAGCGACAGGTCGAGGGTGTTGCTCTGGTTTTGCAGCAGGGTGGCCAGCAGTTTTTTCTGCGCCGGAGTAAAGCCGGGTAAGTCCAGGTGGCGGATCAGGTAGGCGGCGTGTTGCGGCGCCTGCTTGAAATCGACGCTGAGGCCGAGTTCGTGGATCAGACTGGCGCTGTGCAACAGCTCGCGACATCGCGCATCCAGCTGCCACTCGTTGGCAACCTGCTGCGAGAAGTTGGCGGCGAGTTGGCTGACGCGTTCGGCCTGCTCGGTGTCGATCAGGTAGCGACGCTGCAGGTTGCGGATGGTGCGGATGCGAATATCCTGCTCCACCGGCAGATGCAGCATGCCGTAAACCAGGCCTTCACGCAGCGCCCCGCCGGCGAGCATCATGCTCTCGATGCCCAGCTCCTGGAAGATGGCCAACAGAATGGACAGGCCGCTTGGGAAGACCAGCGCGCGCTCCAGCGTTAATCCTTCAATCTCCAGCTCTTCCAGCTTGCCGCACTGAATGGCGCGCTGTTTCAGCTGGCGCAGCTTGGGCAGGGTGATGCGCTCATCCATGCCTTGCGCCACCATGATCTCCTGCAGCGCCTGCACGGTGCCGGAAGCGCCGACGCAGATCTGCCAACCTTGCTGGCGCAGCTGCGGTGCGATCGGCCGCACCATTTCGCGCGCGGCCTGTTCGGCGCGTTCGAAGTTTTCTTGCCCAAGGTTGCGATCGCTGAAGTAGCGTTCCAGCCAGGTAACGCAGCCCATCGACAGGCTATACAGCTGCGATGCCTGTGCGCCGGTGCCGGTGACCAGTTCGGTGCTGCCGCCGCCGATGTCGACGACCAGCCGCCGATCCGGCCCGCCGGTGGTGTGCGCGACGCCGTGATAAATCAGCCGCGCTTCTTCTTCGCCGCTGATCACCTGCACCGGGCAGCCGAGGATTTGCTCGGCGACCTGCAGGAACTCATCGGCGTTGGACGCCAGGCGCAGCGTAGCGGTGGCGACGACGCGGATCTGCTCGCGCGGAATGTCCTGCAGGCGTTCGGAGAACAGCCGCAGGCACTGCCAGCCGCGTTGCATGGCCTCATGCGACAGGTGATTGTTCTGATCCAGCCCGGCCGCCAGGCGCACCTTGCGCTTGATCCGCGCCAGAGTCTGAATGCTGCCGGCCACCTCGCGCACCACCAGCATGTGGAAGCTGTTGGAGCCGAGATCGATGGCAGCATAAAGCGTGCTGGAACTGAGCATGGCGATCAGCTCGGGCGTTTACGGTTGTTGCGCGGCGCGCCGCCACGACGAGGCGCGGAGTTGCGACGTGGGCCGTTGCCGCCGCGCGGACGCGACAGGCGCTTCGGCGCCGGCAAATCGGTCAGCAGCGCATCGCTGTTGTACTTGCTCACCGGAATGCTGTGGTCGATATAGGTCTCGATCGCCGGCAGGTTGAGCGCGTACTCTTCACACGCCAGGCTGATGGAGTGACCGCTGGCGCCTGCGCGGCCGGTACGGCCGATGCGGTGCACGTAGTCTTCGCAGTCGTCAGGCAGATCGTAGTTGAAGACGTGCGTGACGGAAGGGATGTGCAGACCGCGCGCGGCGACGTCGGTGGCGACCAGGATATCGAGGTTGCCCTTGGTGAAGTCGTCGAGGATGCGCAGGCGTTTTTTCTGCGCCACGTCACCGGTCAGCAGGCCGACACGGTGACCGTCGGCAGCCAGATGGCCCCAGATGTCTTCGCAGCGGTGCTTGGTGTTGGCGAAGATGATGGCGCGATCCGGCCACTCTTCTTCGATCAGCGTCTGCAGCAGACGCATTTTTTCTTCGTTGGACGGGTAGAACAGCTCTTCTTTAATGCGGTGGCCGGTTTTCTGTTCCGGTTCCACTTCAACATATTCGGCGTTGTTCATCTGCTCGAAGGCCAGTTCGCGTACGCGATAGGACAGGGTAGCGGAGAACAGCATGTTCAGGCGTTGATCGGCCGTAGGCATACGGCGGAACAGCCAACGAATGTCTTTGATAAAGCCGAGATCGTACATGCGATCGGCTTCATCCAGCACGACAACCTGCATCGCGCCGAGATCGACATAGTTCTGCTTGGTGTAATCGATTAAACGGCCGGTGGTGCCAATCAGAATGTCCACGCCGCTTTCCAGCACTTTCAGCTGTTTGTCGTAGCCGTCGCCGCCGTAGGCCAGGCCCAGTTTCAGGCCGGTGCTCTGGGAGAGCGCTTCTGCATCGGAGTGGATTTGCACCGCCAGTTCACGCGTAGGCGCCATGATCAAGGCGCGCGGCTGATTGGTCTGGCGATCCTGTTTCGCCGGGTGAGTCAGCAAATAGTGAAAAGTAGACGCCAAAAACGCCAGCGTCTTTCCGGTACCGGTTTGCGCCTGACCTGCAACGTCACGCCCGGAGAGCGTGAGCGGCAATGCTAACGCCTGGATGGGCGTGCAGTTGTGAAACCCTTTTTTCTCAAGGGCTTCAAGGACTAACGGGTGCAGGGCGAAGTCGGAAAACTTCTGTTCAGTCAAGTGTGTTTTGCTCATAGTGTGGTAGAATATCAGCTAACTATTGCTTTACGAAAGCACATCCGTTGAAATAAACGCGGTGCAATAAAATCACCTTGAGTTGGTTAATGCTACACCAACAAGGTAGACATAATCCTGTGGAGTAGAACATGAGCGATAAAATTATTCACCTGACTGACAGCAGCTTCGAAGCCGATGTGCTGAAAGCGGAAGGGCCGATCCTGGTCGATTTCTGGGCTGAATGGTGTGGGCCGTGCAAGATGATTGCTCCGATTCTGGATGAGATTGCCGAAGAGTTCGAAGGCAAACTGACCATCACCAAGCTGAATATCGATCAGAACCCGGCTACCGCGCCTAAGTACGGTATCCGTGGCATCCCTACGCTGTTGCTGTTCAAGAACGGTGAAGTGGCCGCGACCAAGGTTGGCGCGTTGTCCAAAGGTCAGCTCAAAGATTTCCTGAACGCGAATCTGTAATCGGGCGGGAAGCCCAGTATCAGGCGCCTGGCGGTGATGTTCAATTCACCGCTAGACGCCTGCCAAGAAGCGTGTTAAGTTTAACCACACTGCATATAGAACTTGCCCGAAGTTTTAAATCTAAAGAGTTTGAATCTAAAGCTATACTCTGTGTCGAACCACTGGCGTTGAAAGTAAACTGAACTCAGCCCGTGTTTTGGCAATCAAACGGTTTTGCAAAAATCATTTTTAAGGTACCTTCGATCTTCAACCGTCAATGCGTGCGCCCGATGTAAGCCATTTCTTACCGCGACGGCTCTGCGCCCGGTGATCGAACGTCCAGTAAACAGGCACGCATCTCGCTGCCATACCATTCACGATACAAGTTCGAGACATACCCCGAGTTTAAGAACCCACCACTATGAATCTTACCGAATTAAAGAATACGCCGGTTTCTGAGCTGATTACTCTCGGCGAAAATATGGGGCTGGAAAACCTTGCCCGCATGCGCAAGCAGGACATTATCTTCTCCATTCTGAAGCAACATGCGAAAAGCGGAGAAGATATCTTCGGCGACGGCGTGCTTGAGATATTGCAGGATGGATTCGGTTTCCTCCGCTCTGGAGACAGTTCCTACCTCGCCGGTCCCGACGACATCTATGTATCCCCTAGCCAAATCCGCCGCTTCAACCTCCGCACAGGTGACACCATTTCCGGTAAGATTCGTCCGCCAAAAGAAGGCGAGCGCTATTTTGCCCTGTTGAAAGTCAACGAAGTCAACTACGACAAGCCGGAAAACGCCCGCAGCAAGATCCTGTTCGAGAACTTGACCCCGCTGCACGCCAATTCCCGTCTGCGGATGGAGCGCGGCAACGGCTCGACCGAAGACCTGACGGCGCGCGTACTGGACCTGGCGGCACCGATTGGCCGCGGCCAGCGTGGCCTGATCGTGGCACCGCCGAAAGCCGGTAAAACCATGCTGCTGCAGAACATCGCGCAGAGCATCGCCTACAACCACCCTGACTGCGTGCTGATGGTGCTGCTGATCGACGAACGTCCGGAAGAAGTGACCGAGATGCAGCGCCTGGTGAAAGGCGAAGTGATCGCATCGACCTTCGACGAACCGGCTTCGCGTCACGTGCAAGTGGCCGAAATGGTGATCGAGAAGGCCAAGCGCCTGGTTGAGCACAAGAAAGACGTGATCATTCTGCTCGACTCCATCACCCGTCTGGCGCGTGCCTACAACACCGTGGTACCGGCTTCCGGCAAGGTACTGACCGGTGGTGTGGACGCCAACGCCCTGCATCGTCCGAAGCGCTTCTTCGGTGCGGCACGTAACGTGGAAGAGGGCGGCAGCCTGACCATCATCGCGACCGCGCTGGTTGATACCGGTTCGAAGATGGACGAAGTGATCTACGAAGAATTTAAAGGTACCGGCAACATGGAATTGCACCTGGCGCGTAAAATCGCCGAGAAACGCGTATTCCCTGCGATCGATTACAACCGCTCCGGTACCCGTAAAGAAGAGCTGCTCACCACCTCCGAAGAGCTGCAGAAAATGTGGATCCTGCGCAAAATCATTCACCCGATGGGTGAGATTGACGCGATGGAGTTCCTCATTAATAAGTTGGCGATGACTAAAACCAACGATGAATTCTTCGATATGATGAAACGCTCATAATTCGTTAAAAAATTCGCTGAACGCCACGCCTAGTCGTGGCGTTTTTCGCTTTTGGCGGATACGATAAGTAGCAGTAATGGAAAAGTAAGTTGTTTCCTCGACTTATTGAGAATTCATCTTGTTTGTCGGTTGGCTCTGCGCCGATCGGCTTTGCTGCTGTCGTTTTGTCAGCCGATGCGAAGAAAATAGGCATGAATCACCGTTGTCATAGGAAATGACCGAAAGGTAGCGGGGGCCGATGGCACAAGCTATTGCCCGTGGTAAGCTGCCTTATCTTCTACAGAGATCTGTTAACTGTGAACTTACTCACTATGAGTACTGAAATTCTATTTGTTTTCCTGTTTTCTTTGGCTTTTCTCTTTGTTGCCCGCAAGGCGGCAAAACGTATTGGTCTGGTAGATAAACCCAATTATCGCAAACGCCATCAGGGGCTGATTCCGCTGGTCGGCGGTATTTCCGTTTATGCCGGGCTGTGCTTTGCGTTTTGGATTTCTGAACAACCTATCGCGCACGCCAAGCTTTATCTTACCTGCGCCGGCATTCTGGTGTTTGTGGGCGCGCTCGACGACCGGTTCGACATCAGCGTTAAAATCCGCGCCCTGGTGCAGGCGTTGGTCGGCATCGCCATGATGGTGTTCGCCGGTCTGTATCTGCGCAGCTTCGGCCATGTGCTGGGCGATTGGGAGATGCTGCTGGGGCCGTTCGGCTATCTGGTGACGCTGTTCGCGGTCTGGGCGGCAATCAACGCCTTCAACATGGTCGACGGCATCGATGGTCTGCTGGGGGGCTTGTCGTGCGTCTCCTTCGGCGCGCTGGGTGTGTTGCTGTACCTGAGCGGCCATCATGAGCTGGCGTTCTGGTGCTTTGCGATGATTGCCACCATCGTTCCCTATATTTTGCTCAACCTCGGCATCCTCGGCCGCCGCTATAAGGTGTTCATGGGGGACGCCGGCAGTACCCTGATCGGCTTTACCGCCATTTGGCTGCTGCTGCAAAGCTCGCAGGGAAAGGCACACTCGATTAACCCGGTGACCGCGCTGTGGATCATCGCTATTCCGCTGATGGACATGATAGCAATCATGTATCGTCGTTTACGCAAGGGGATGAGCCCCTTCTCTCCCGATCGTCAACATATTCACCACCTGATCATGCGCGCCGGCTTTACGCCGCGGCAGGCTTTCGTGTTGATCACCCTGGCGGCCGCATTGCTGGCGGCGGTTGGCGTGATCGGCGAACGTCTGACTTTTATCCCAGAGTGGGTTATGTTGGCATTATTCTTGCTTGCTTTCTTCCTGTACGGTTACTGCATCAAGCGCGCCTGGCGGGTTGCGCGGTACATTAAGCGTATCAAGCGTCGCCTGCGGCGTTCGAGCGATAACAAGCAAGTATCTTAACCAGAGGCTTTTTGGCTGTGATGAATCCAGAAACAACGTCTGACAAGCATACCCCGGCGGTGGATAACGAACTCGATATCCGCGGCCTGTGCTGCACCCTGTGGCGCGGCAAACCGTGGATTATCGGCATTGCGGTGCTGTTCGCGGCGGTCGCGCTGATCGTCTCTTACCTGGTTAAGCAAGAGTGGAGCGCGACCGCCATCACGGACAGACCTACGGTGAATGCGCTGGGCGGTTACTACTCGCAGCAGCAGTTCCTGCGTAATCTGGACGTGCGCACGCTGCCGGCGACGGCCGGCGATCAGCCGAGCATCGCGGACGAAGCGTACAATGAGTTCATCATGCAGCTGGCGGCTTACGATACGCGTCGCGATTTCTGGCTGCAGAGCGATTACTACAAGCAGCGCCAGGAAGGGGATGCCCGCGCCGATGCGGCGCTGCTCGACGAGCTGATCAACAACATCCTGTTCACGCCGCGCGACGACAAAAAAGTGCCGAACGACGGCGTGAAGCTGACGGCGGAAACCGCCGCGGACGCCAACCGCCTGCTGCGCCAATACGTGGCCTTCGCCAGCCATCGCGCTGCCCTGCACCTGAACGAAGAGATCCAGGGGGCATGGGCCGCCCGTACCACCTCGATGAAGGCGCAGGTCAAGCGCCAGGAAGCGGTGGCGGAGTCGGTTTACAAGCGTGAGCTGAACACCACGCAGCAGGCGCTGAAAATCGCCGAGAGCCAGGGGATAAGCCGCACACAAACCGACACCCCGGCCGAGCAATTGCCGGATTCGGATCTGTTCCTGCTGGGCCGGCCGATGCTGCAGGCGCGTCTGGAAGGCCTGCAGGCCTCCGGCCCGACCTATGACCTGGATTACGATCAGAACCGCGCGATGCTGGCGACGCTGAACGTTGGCCCGACGTTGGATGAGAAGTTCCAGACCTATCGCTATTTGCGTACGCCGGAAGAGCCGGTAAAACGCGACAGCCCACGCCGGGTCTTCTGGCTGATTCTGTGGGGCGCGATGGGGGCTTTGGTTGGCGCGGGTGTTGCCTTGGCGCGTCGGCCGCGTAGTTAAAAAATAATATAATAATCTGATGCAGGGCGCGTGAGCGCCCCATTCGCAGGCGGGGCCTGCGATTAACCGACCAAAAGAGATTCGCTGTGAAAGTGTTGACTGTTTTCGGCACCAGGCCGGAAGCCATTAAAATGGCGCCGCTGGTACATGCACTGGCCCAGGATGAGGCCTTTGACGCAAGAGTCTGCGTAACGGCACAGCATCGTGAGATGTTGGATCAGGTATTGCGGTTGTTTGAGATTACGCCGGATTACGACCTGAACATCATGAAACCTGGTCAGGGGCTGACGGAAATCACCTGCCGCATCCTGGAAGGGCTGAAAGGGGTGCTGGAAGACTTCAAGCCGGACGTGGTGCTGGTGCACGGCGATACCACCACTACGCTGGCGACCAGCCTGGCGGCGTTCTATCAACGCATCCCCGTCGGGCATGTCGAAGCCGGGCTGCGCACCGGCAATCTGTATTCTCCCTGGCCGGAAGAGGCCAACCGCAAACTGACCGGCCATCTGGCGATGTACCATTTTGCACCAACCGAAAACTCGCGCCAAAATCTGTTGCGCGAGCTGCTGCCGGACAACCGTATTTTCGTGACCGGCAATACGGTGATCGACGCGTTGTTCTGGGTGCGCGACCGCGTGATGAGCGATGCCGCACAGCAGGCTGGCCTGGCACAGCGTTACCCGTTCCTCGACGCCGATAAGAAACTGATTCTGGTCACCGGCCATCGCCGCGAAAGTTTTGGCGGCGGCTTTGAGCGAATTTGCAGCGCGCTGGCGGAGATTGCCCGCAACCACCCGGAAGTGCAGGTAGTGTATCCGGTGCATCTCAATCCGAACGTCAGCGAGCCGGTGAATCGCATCTTGAAAGGCATCGACAACGTCATGCTGATCGAGCCGCAGGATTATCTGCCGTTTGTCTATTTGATGACCCAGGCCTATATGATCCTGACCGATTCCGGCGGTATTCAGGAAGAGGCGCCATCGTTAGGCAAACCGGTGCTGGTGATGCGCGACACCACCGAACGCCCGGAAGCGATAGATGCGGGCACGGTACGCCTGGTCGGCACCGACGTGGCCAAAATTGTTGAAGCGGTGACCCGGCTGTTGACGGACGAAAGCGAATATCACGCGATGAGTCGGGCGCATAACCCATACGGTGACGGTCATGCCTGTCAGCGTATCCTCGAAGCTTTAAAGAATCATCAGGTGACACTATGAGTTTTGACACTATTTCGGTTATCGGCCTGGGTTATATCGGCTTGCCAACGGCGGCGGCGTTCGCTTCCCGCAAGAAAAAAGTGGTGGGGGTAGATGTTAACCAACATGCGGTAGATACCATTAACCGCGGTGCGATCCACATCGTCGAGCCGGATCTGGACAAAGTGGTCAAGGACGCCGTCGACGGTGGTTTCCTGCAGGCGGTGACCAAGCCGCTGGCGGCCGATGCATTCCTGATCGCGGTGCCTACGCCGTTCAAGGGCGATCACGAGCCGGATCTGGCCTATGTCGAAGCGGCGGCGAAATCGTTGGCGCCGGTGCTGAAAAAAGGCGATCTGGTGATCCTCGAGTCCACCTCGCCGGTGGGCGCCACCGAACAGATGGCGGAATGGCTGGCGCAGGCGCGCAGCGATCTCAGCTTCCCACAACAAGCGGGCGAAGCGGCGGACGTGAATATCGCCTACTGCCCGGAGCGCGTGCTGCCGGGGCAGGTCATGGTGGAGCTGATTCAAAACGACCGCGTGATCGGTGGCATGACGCCGAAATGCTCGGAACGCGCCAGCGCGCTGTACAAGATTTTCCTCGAGGGCGAATGCGTGATCACCAACTCGCGCACTGCCGAGATGTGCAAGCTGACGGAAAACAGCTTCCGCGACGTGAATATCGCCTTTGCCAACGAATTGTCGTTGATCTGCGCCGAGCAGGGGATCAACGTCTGGGAACTGATCCGCCTGGCGAACCGCCATCCGCGGGTGAATATTCTGCAGCCGGGGCCGGGCGTCGGTGGTCACTGCATCGCCGTCGATCCGTGGTTTATCGTGGCGCAGAACCCGCAGCAGGCGCGCCTGATCCACACCGCTCGCCTGGTGAACGACGGTAAACCGCTGTGGGTGGTCGATCGGGTGAAAGCGGCGGTGGCCGATTGCCTGGCCGCCACCGACAAGCGCGCGTCCGAGGTCAAAATTGCCTGTTTCGGCCTGGCCTTCAAGCCGAATATCGACGATCTGCGTGAAAGCCCGGCGGTGGAAGTCGCACACCTGATTGCCGAATGGCACGTCGGCGAAACGCTGGCGGTGGAACCGAACGTCGAGCAGTTGCCGAAGTCGCTGGCGGGCCATGTGACGTTGACGCCAATCGCTGAGGCGTTGCAGCAGGCCGACGTGATCGTGATGTTGGTCGATCACCAGCAGTTCAAGGCCATCCGGCCGGATGAAATCAAACAAACCTGGGTGGTTGATACCAAGGGAGTCTGGCGTTGAAACGTATCTTGGTGACCGGTGGTGCCGGTTTTATCGGTTCTGCGGTCGTGCGACACATCATCGAAGCCACCGATGACAGCGTGGTGGTGGTGGATAAGCTGACCTATGCCGGCAATCTTGAATCGCTGTCGGTGGTGGCCGAGAGCGAGCGTTATGCTTTCGAGCAGGTCGACATCTGCGATCGCGCCGAGCTGGATCGGGTGTTTGCCCAGTATCAGCCGGACGTGGTGATGCACCTGGCGGCGGAAAGCCATGTCGATCGCTCTATCGACGGCCCGGCGGCGTTTATCGAGACCAACGTGGTCGGCACTTATACCCTGCTGGAAGCGGCGCGCCATTATTGGCAACCGTTGGCGGCGGAGAAGAAGCAGGCTTTCCGTTTCCACCATATCTCTACCGACGAAGTGTACGGCGATCTGCACGGCACCGACGATCTGTTCACCGAAACAACGCCTTATGCGCCGAGCAGCCCGTATTCCGCCTCCAAGGCGTCGAGCGATCACTTGGTGCGCGCCTGGTTGCGCACCTACGGTCTGCCGACCCTCGTGACCAACTGTTCGAACAACTACGGCCCTTATCACTTCCCGGAGAAGCTGATCCCGCTGGTGATCCTGAATGCGGTAGCCGGTAAACCGCTGCCGGTATACGGCAACGGCGCGCAGGTGCGCGACTGGCTGTATGTTGAGGATCATGCGCGCGCGCTGTATCAGGTCGTGACCGAAGGCGTGGTGGGTGAAACTTACAATATCGGTGGCCATAACGAGCGCAAAAATATCGACGTGGTGCAGACCATTTGTGAGCTGCTGGAAGAACTGGCGCCGAACAAGCCGCAGGGTGTGGCGAACTACCGCGATCTGATCACTTACGTGAAGGATCGCCCGGGCCACGATATGCGTTACGCCATCGACGCCGGCAAAATCGATCGTGAGTTGGATTGGCGGCCGCAGGAAACGTTCGAAAGCGGCCTTCGCAAAACCGTGGTTTGGTACCTGAACAACGAAACCTGGTGGCGCCGGGTGCAAGACGGCTCTTATGCCGGCGAGCGTTTAGGGCTGTCCGAGTGAATGTCATGCCGTGTTACCTGTGGGTGACGTGGCTGATTTGGGAGCAAGTATGAAAGGTATTGTGCTGGCCGGGGGTTCCGGTACGCGCCTGCATCCGATTACCCGCGGCGTATCGAAACAGCTGTTGCCGATTTACGATAAACCGATGATCTATTACCCGTTGTCGGTACTGATGCTGGCGGGAATCAAAGACATTCTGATTATCTCCACGCCGGAAGATCTGCCTTCATTCAAGAGGCTTTTGGGCAGCGGCGAAGCATTCGGCATCAATCTCAGCTATGCCGAACAGCCAAGTCCCGATGGCCTGGCTCAGGCATTTTTGATCGGCGAAGAATTTTTGGCCGGTGAGCCGAGCTGCCTGGTATTGGGTGACAATATTTACTTTGGTCAGGGGTTCAGTCCCAAACTGAAAAGCGTTGCAGCGCGCACCACCGGTGCGACCGTGTTCGGTTATCAGGTGATGGATCCCGAGCGTTTTGGCGTCGTGGAGTTTGATGATCGCTATCGGGCGCTGTCGATCGAAGAGAAGCCGGCTAAACCGAAGTCTAACTGGGCGGTGACCGGGTTGTATTTCTACGATGCTCAGGTCGTGGAGTTCGCCAAGCAGATCAAACCTTCACCTCGGGGTGAATTGGAGATCACCAGCATTAACCAGATGTATCTGGAGCGCGGAGAGCTGACCGTCGAGCTGTTGGGGCGCGGTTTTGCCTGGCTGGACACCGGCACTCACGACAGCCTGCTGGAAGCCAGCAGCTTCGTACAGACGGTCGAGAAACGCCAGGGCTTTAAAATCGCCTGTCTCGAGGAGATCGCCTGGCGCAATGGCTGGCTGGATGATGAGGGCGTGAAACGCGCGGCTCAGACGCTGGCCAAAACCGGTTATGGCAAATACTTACTGGATTTATTGCATGCGCGTCCACGCCAGTATTGAACCGCTGCATTGGGAGAGCGATTTCTTCCAATTGAAGAGCGCCAAGTTACATTTCGACGACTCTGTGGCCCCCGTCAGCAACGCCGATTTGGATGCTTATGCGTTGGTGCAGGCTAAAATCCCCGCTTACCGCTTGGAGTGGGCTGATGCGCTGTCGGCGCTAGGCTTCCGGCTGGTCGAAGGCGAAGTGGATCTGGCAGTGAGCATTGCAACTGGACGCGAGACGGTCGATACCGCTGCGGCCGGGGTGCGCACGGCCGTACCCGAGGACATCCCGTCGTTGCGCGCTGCTGCCGGTGAGGTGTTTGCCGCCAGCCGGTTTCGCGCACCGTGGTACGATCGCGCCGATAGTGGGCGATTCTATGCGGCCTGGATCGAAAAAGCGGTGCTGGGCACCTTTGATCATCAATGCTTGTTGGTATTGAACAACCAGGGGCAACCCGAAGGCTTTGTCAGCCTGCGTGATATTGGCGGCCAGGAAATGCGCATCGGCCTGCTGGCGGCTTTCCCCGGCGCATCTGGCCGGGGCATTGGCTCCAGGCTGATGGCAGCGGCGATCGCCGAATGTCGGCGTCAAGGTATGCAGCGCCTGCGGGTCGCGACCCAGATAAGCAATATCGCCGCATTACGACTCTATCAACGACAGGGTGCCGTGATTGAAAGCACCGCGTACTGGTTATACAGAGGTAGACATGATTCCATTTAACGCTCCACCGGTTGTTGGCACTGAACTGGAATATATGCAGGCTGCTATGGGCAGCGGTAAGTTGTGCGGCGACGGCGGTTTTACCCGTCGCTGCCAGCAGTGGATGGAACAGCGTTTTGGCAGCGTGAAAGTGTTGCTGACGCCTTCCTGCACCGCGTCATTGGAAATGGCCGCCATCCTGCTGGATATCCAGCCGGGTGACGAAGTGATCATGCCGAGTTTTACCTTCGTTTCCACTGCCAACGCCTTTGTGTTGCGCGGGGCTAAAGTGGTGTTCGTCGACCTGCGTCCGGACACCATGAACATCGACGAAACCAAAATCGAAGCGGCGATCACCGATAAAACCCGCGCGATCGTGCCGGTGCACTACGCCGGCGTCGCCTGCGAGATGGATACCATCATGGCGCTGGCGAAGAAATATAACCTGTTCGTGGTGGAAGACGCCGCGCAGGGCGTGATGTCGACCTACAAAGGCAAGGCATTGGGTACCATCGGGCATATCGGCTGCTTCAGCTTCCATGAAACCAAAAACTACACCGCCGGCGGCGAAGGTGGTGCGACACTAGTGAACGATCCGGCTCTGGTCGATCGGGCGGAAGTCATCCGCGAGAAAGGCACCAACCGCAGCCAGTTCTTCCGTGGTCAGGTGGACAAATATACCTGGCGCGACATTGGCTCCAGTTATCTGATGTCCGACCTGCAGGCCGCTTACCTGTGGGGCCAGCTGGAAGTGGCGGAGCGCATCAACCAGCGCCGCCTGGCGCTGTGGCAGAAGTACTACGACAGTTTCCTGCCGTTGGCGCAGTCAGGGCGCATCGAGTTGCCGATTGTGCCGGCGGACTGTGAGCACAATGCGCACATGTTCTATATCAAGCTGCGTGATATCGGCGATCGCACCGCATTTATCGACTATTTGAAAGAAGCCGAGATCATGACGGTGTTCCACTATATCCCACTGCACGCGTGCCCGGCCGGCGAACGTTTTGGTCGCTTTGCCGGCGAAGACCGTTATACCTCGCAGGAAAGCGCGCGCCTGGTGCGCTTGCCGCTGTTCTACAATATGTCCGATGTTAATCAGCGTACGGTAATCAATACCATCCTGAGCTTCTTTGCCTGATATGTCGCTGGCAAAAGCATCGATATGGACCGCCGGCTCCACGCTGATCAAAATCGGCGTGGGACTGTTGGTGGTGAAACTGCTGGCGGTGGCGTTTGGCCCCAGCGGGGTGGGGCAGGCGGGTAACTTCCGCCAGTTGATTACCGTGCTGGGCGTGCTGTCCGGCGCGGGCATTTTTAACGGCATCACCAAATACGTGGCGGAGCACCACCAGGATCCGCAGCGTCTGCGTCTGGCGGTGGGCACCGCGTCGAGCATCGTGCTGGGCTTTTCGACTTTTCTGGCGCTGGTGTTTCTGTTCGCCGCCGAACCGATCAGCATCGGGCTGTTCGGGCATGCCGACTACGTCGATGTGGTGCGCGCCGTCGCCTTCATTCAGATGGGCATCGCCTACGCCAACCTGTTCATGGCGGTGCTGAAAGGCTATCGTGACGCGATGGGCAATGCGCTGGCGGTGATCGGCGGCAGCCTGATTGGCGTGGTGGCTTATTACCTGTGCTTCACGCTGGGTGGCTATGAAGGCGCGCTGGCGGGGCTGGCGCTGGTGCCTGCGTTGGTGGTGTTGCCTGCCGGGCTGATGCTGTGGCGGCGCAAAACGCTGCCGCTGCGCTATCTGGCGCCGCGTTGGGACAAACTCGTGGCCGGTAACCTCGGCAAGTTCACCATCATGGCGTTGATCACGTCGGTGACGCTGCCGGTGGCCTACGTGATGATGCGAAACCTGCTGGCAGCGCATTACGGTTGGGATGAGGTGGGGATTTGGCAGGGCGTCAGCAGCATTTCCGATGCCTATCTACAGTTTATCACCGCTTCGTTTACCGTCTATTTGCTGCCGACGCTGTCGCGGCTGACGGACAAGGGCGCCATCTCACGGGAGATCGTGCGTTCGCTGAAATTCGTGCTGCCGGCGGTAGCGGCAGCGAGCTTTACGGTTTGGGTGCTGCGCGATTTCGCTATTTGGCTGCTGTTCTCGGACAAGTTTGTCGCCATGCGCGATCTGTTTGCCTGGCAGTTGGTGGGCGACGTGCTGAAAGTCGGGGCCTATGTGTTCGGCTATCTGGTGATCGCCAAAGCGTCGCTGCGCTTCTATATCCTGACGGAAGTCAGCCAGTTTCTGTTGCTGACGCTGTTCTCGCACTGGCTGATCCCGCTGCACGGCGCGTTGGGGGCGGCTCAGGCCTATATGGCAACCTACATCGTGTATTTCGCGCTCTGTAGCTGCGTGTTCCTTATTTATCGTAGACGAGTATGACCACACTGATTCACGTTCTGGGATCCGATATCCCGCATCATAACCAGACGGTGCTGCGCTTCTTCAACGACGTGCTGGCGCCGCGTTTGCCGGCTGAGCAGACGCGGCATTTTATGGTGGCGGCCAAGGATGTGGCGGCACTGGGTGATTTCCCCGCCCTGAATATTGAGCCCTACGCAGACAAGAAAAGCCTGGCGGCAGCGGTCATCGCCCGTGCCCAGGCCGATCGCGATGCGCGCTTCTTCCTGCACGGCCAGTTCAACCCGGGTCTGTGGTTGGCGCTGCTGAGCGGCAAGATCAAGGCGCGTCAGGTCAGTTGGCATATTTGGGGCGCCGATCTGTATGAGGACGCCACCAGCTGGAAATTCCGGCTGTTCTATCTGCTGCGCCGCATTGCGCAGGGGCGAGTAGGGAACGTGTTTGCCACTCGCGGCGACGTGATTCACTACCAGCAGCGCCATGCGCGGGTGCCGGCCTCGCTGCTGTACTTCCCGACCCGCATGGATCCGGCGCTGACCGACGTTCACGTCGAGAAAAACCTGGCCGGGCCGATGACGATTCTGGTGGGCAACTCCGGCGATCGCAGCAATCGGCATATCGAAGCGCTGCAGGCGATTCATCAGCAGTTCGGCGCCGACGTGCGCGTGATCCTGCCGATGGGCTATCCGGCCAATAACGACACCTACATCGAGCAAGTGCGCGCCGCCGGATTGCCGCTGTTCGGCGAAAAAAACCTGCAGCTGCTCACGCAGCAGGTGGCGTTTGAGGACTATCTCAATATTCTGCGCGCCTGCGATCTCGGCTATTTCATTTTCAATCGCCAACAGGGAATTGGCACCCTGTGCCTGCTGATTCAGTTCGGCGTGCCTTTCGTGCTCAGCCGGCAAAACCCGTTCTGGCAGGACTTGGCGGAACAGCATCTGCCGGTATTGTTCTACGGCGATTCGCTCGACGAGGCGGTGGTGCGCGAAGCGCAGCGTCAGCTGGCGGCGGTGGATAAACAGGCGATCGCCTTTTTCAATCCGAACTATGTCGACGGCTGGCAGCAAGCCCTGGCGTTGGCGGCGGGAGAGCACTCATGACGTTGGCGCAATTCGGCGGCCTGTTCGTCGTCTATCTGGTCAGCCTGACGTTTATCCTGACGCTGACCTATCAGGAGTTTCGGCGGGTGCGCTTTAACTTCAATGTCTTCTTCTCGTTGCTGTATTTGCTGACGTTTTATTTCGGCTTCCCGCTGACCTGTCTGCTGGTGTTTCAGTTTGACGTCGAGGTGGTGCCGGTGGAGTTTCTGCTGTACGCCCTGCTGTCGGCGACGGCGTTTTACGCTATCTATTACGTCACCTACAAGACCCGGCTGCGCAAGCGCCGCACTGAGCCGCGTGCGGCGCTGTTTACCATGAACCGGGTAGAGACTCATATGACCTGGGTGCTGCTGGCCTTGGTGGCGATCGGTACCGTTGGGATCTTCTTCATGCAGAACGGCTTCCTGCTGTTCAAACTCAATTCCTACAGCCAGATCTTCTCCAGCGACGTGTCCGGCGTAGCGCTCAAGCGGTTCTTCTACTTCTTCATTCCGGCGATGCTGGTGGTCTATTTCCTGCGGCAGGATCTGCGCGCCTGGTTCTTGTTCCTGGTGGCGACGGTGGCGTTCGGCATTCTGACCTACGTGATCGTCGGCGGCACTCGCGCTAACATCATCATCGCCTTCGCGCTGTTCCTGTTTATCGGTATCGTGCGCGGCTGGATCACGCTGTGGATGCTGGCGGCGGCGGGCATATTCGGCGTGGTCGGCATGTTCTGGCTGGCGTTGAAGCGCTATAGCCTGGACGTCAGCGGCGCGGAAGCGTTTTATACCTTCCTCTACCTGACCCGCGATACCTTCTCGCCGTGGGAAAACCTGGCGCTGTTGCTGCAAAATTACGACAAGATCGATTTCCAGGGCCTGGCGCCGATCGTGCGTGATTTCTACGTCTTTATTCCAACCTGGCTATGGCCAGGCCGGCCGGACGTGGTGCTGAACTCAGCCAACTATTTCACCTGGGAAGTGCTGAACAATCACTCCGGGCTGGCGATTTCCCCGACGCTGATCGGTTCACTGGTGGTGATGGGCGGCGCGCTGTTTATCCCGCTCGGCGCGATTCTGGTGGGCATGATCATCAAGTGGTTCGACTGGCTGTATGAGTTGGGCAAAACCGAACCGAACCGCTATAAGGCGGCCATTCTGCAAGGCTTCTGCTTCGGTGCGGTGTTCAACATAATCGTATTGGCGCGCGAAGGGGTGGACTCATTCGTGTCGCGCGTGGTGTTCTTCTGCATTATTTTCGGCGCCTGTCTGGTGCTGGCGAAGTTGCTGTATTGGCTGTTCGATACCGCCGGGCTGATCAAGGCCAGAGTGACGCGCGCCCGCGCGCTGGCGTCTCCGCCTCGGGCGAACGGTCTTTTGTAAGGGTAATGAGAACGATGGAAACAAAGATTTCGGTGCCGCAGTATGAGCTGCGCGGTTTCAGCCTGTGGGGCTTTCGCGATATGGTGCACTGCATGGACTTTCTGTTCGACGGCGGGCGGGTCAAACAGGGCACGCTGGTGGCCATGAACGCGGAAAAGATCCTGAAGGCGGAAGAGGACCAGGCGCTGCATGCGTTGCTGGATGAGGCGGAGTACAAGTACGCCGACGGCATCAGCATGGTGCGCTCGATTCGCCGCAAATACCCGGCGGCGGACGTTTCGCGCGTTGCGGGCGCCGATCTGTGGGAAGCCTTGATGCAGCGCGCCGGCCGTGAAGGCACGCCGGTCTTCCTGGTCGGTGGCAAGCCCGAGGTCTTGGCGGAAACCGAGCAAAAGCTGCGCAGCCAGTGGAATGTCAATCTGGTGGGTAGCCAGGATGGCTATTTCAAACCGGAGCAACGTGAGGCGCTGTTCGAGCGTATTCGCGCCAGCGGTGCCGCTATCGTGACGGTGGCGATGGGATCGCCGAAGCAGGAGATCCTGATGCGCGACTGCCGCAAGGTGCATCCGCAGGCGCTGTACATGGGCGTGGGCGGCACCTACGACGTCTTTACCGGCCATGTGAAGCGTGCGCCCAAGGTGTGGCAGAACCTCGGTCTGGAATGGCTCTACCGCCTGCTCAGCCAGCCCAGCCGCATCGGCCGGCAGTTGAAACTGTTGAAGTTTGTCGGCTACTACTACAGCGGCAAGATGTAACCTCTACATCCGGGGCGGAAAGTGCTGTTCCGCTCCGGTCTGCTGTACCAATAATCTGCTTTTGCACGTTTCTCCCGCATATCTATAACCCTCAGCCCTAAACGCAGCCGCATTTATTCCATAAAGTTTTAAATTGCGGTTTGCTTATAGCGGCGAAATGCGAAACGATACCGCCCGGAAATTATCCCCGGCCGCTGAAGCCTGATGCGACAGCGCTGAACGATGTTCTTCTCACGGTAACTTCGCTCCGACTACCCGTTGATGCCAACCCGAACGGCAGGGGATGATTTATTCTTTTAATAATGACAATAACGACCGGCAGCGGCCGGCAGGCAAACACAACCCGAGAAAAATTATTGAGGACTTATGGCACACAAAGAGAAACCGCAAGGGCTACACCGGGGCCTTGAGGCCCGGCACATCGAGCTTATCGCTCTGGGGGGCACCATCGGTGTCGGCCTGTTTATGGGGTCGGCCAGTACGCTGAAATGGGCGGGGCCGTCGGTACTGCTGGCCTACATCATCGCCGGGCTGTTCGTGTTCTTTATTATGCGTTCGATGGGGGAGATGCTGTTCCTCGAGCCGGTCGCCGGGTCGTTTGCCGTTTACGCGCATAAATACATGAATCCCTATTTCGGTTACCTGACCGCCTGGGGCTACTGGTTTATGTGGATTGCCGTCGGCATTTCTGAGATCACCGCCATCGGGGTGTATGTGCAGTTCTGGTTCCCGGAAATACCGCAGTGGGTGCCGGCGCTGATCGCCGTGGCGATGGTGGCGCTGGCCAACCTGGCGGCGGTGCGCCTGTACGGTGAGCTGGAGTTCTGGTTCGCCATGATCAAGGTCACCACCATCATCGTGATGATTCTGGTGGGGCTGGGGGTGATCTTCTTCGGCTTCGGCAACGGCGGTGAGCCTATCGGTTTCGCCAATCTGACGGCGCACGGCGGTTTCTTTGCCGGCGGCTGGAAAGGCTTCCTGTTTGCGCTGTGCATCGTGGTGGCGTCCTATCAGGGGGTTGAGCTGGTAGGCATCACCGCCGGGGAAGCCAAGAACCCGCAGGTGACGCTGAAACGCGCGATCAACAATATCCTGTGGCGCATCCTGATCTTCTATGTCGGCGCAATCTTCGTCATCGTGACCATCTTCCCGTGGAACGGCATCGGCACCACCGGCAGCCCGTTCGTGCTGACCTTCGCCAAGATCGGCATCGTCGCCGCCGCCGGCATTATCAACTTTGTGGTGCTGACCGCCGCGCTCTCCGGTTGCAACAGCGGCATGTACAGCGGCGGCCGCATGCTGTACGCCCTGGCCAAGAACCGCCAACTGCCGGCGGCGTTGACCAAGCTTTCCGCCAGCGGCGTGCCGGTGAACTGCATCGCCGTCACCATCGCCTGTCTGCTGGTGGGCTCTGCGCTGAACTACATCATTCCGAATCCGGAGCAGGTGTTCGTCTATGTCTACAGCGCCAGCGTGCTGCCGGGCATGGTGCCGTGGTTTGTGGTGCTGATAAGCCAACTCTATTTCCGCCGCGCTCATAAGGAAGCGATCAAAACCCACAGCTTTAAGTCGATCATGTTCCCGTATGTGAACTATCTGACTATCGCTTTTCTGGTTTGCGTGCTGGTCGGCATGGGAATCAACCCGGATACGCGGATTTCCCTGCTGGTCGGGGCGATTTTCTTAGCCGGCGTCAGCCTGTGCTACTTCGCTTTCGGTATGCACAAGAAACATCATCCGGCTGAAAATCGGGTAGAAACGCGGCAATAAACGGTGAAAAGGGGCTACGGAGTGCGCTTTCCCGCGCAGGAGTGAGCAAAGCGTAATCAAACGCAACATTTCTGCGAAAAAGCACTAGACAGGATTGGTGTAAATCCGTAGTATCCCCTCCCGCAACGGCGCTACGCGCCCGTAGCTCAGCTGGATAGAGCGCTGCCCTCCGGAGGCAGAGGTCTCAGGTTCGAATCCTGTCGGGCGCGCCATTAAGTTTGTGCGCAGGAGCTGCGGTGGTAATATTACCGCGTGAGTAAGAAGAAGTAGTAATGGTGGCTATAGCTCAGTTGGTAGAGCCCTGGATTGTGATTCCAGTTGTCGTGGGTTCGAGTCCCATTAGCCACCCCACTTCCTAACGAAGTGAAGATTTAGCAGTATTTTGTGACAGTGCGAAGGTGGCGGAATTGGTAGACGCGCTAGCTTCAGGTGTTAGTGTCCTTACGGACGTGAGGGTTCAAGTCCCTCTCTTCGCACCACGCAAAATATCTGATAAATATAAGATTTATATGGACAACGGTCTGATAAATCGGGTAGTATCAGCAACACAAATCGGCGAGTAGCGCAGCTTGGTAGCGCAACTGGTTTGGGACCAGTGGGTCGGAGGTTCGAATCCTCTCTCGCCGACCACCATTCGAAAAACCTGCTTTTTAAAGCAGGTTTTTTTTCGTCTGTCGTTTATGAGGATGAGCACCTCCGCAGGCGGTTCGAGCCTCGTGAAATGAAACGAATATCGGCAAGCCCGTGCAGCACTGCGCGGGCTTTTTTGCCTCTCTGGGGGGAGCATCGGGTGCCTGCCTGCAAACGTGTTGGTTTTCAGCGACAATACCATCCGGCGCTGTCGTCAGGTTGAGACAAATAATTCATTGATTTAAAAAGATAAAGCGGGCTTTGACTTAAGTCGTCGTTTCGAGGCGACAACCTGATAAAGACCGCCGGCAAAGAACGCCAGAGAGTGATTTGTGACGGGAAAGGCAAAGTTAAATAAAAAATCAATAATTTCAATGCATTACTATCTATCTTTCTATGTGAGAGCCTCAATTTAAAAGTTGGCACGCCAAGTGCATTATCTATTGCGTAGATGCTCATTCCACCTCTTATGTTCGCCTTAGGCCTCATAAACCCTGGGAATGACGCAGAGCCGATTTAGGGTGCCTATCGCCCACGAGAACGATGACTAACCCGTCATCACGCTCAGGGCAGAACGTTGAGTGAGGCACCGCCCCTGTTGTCCTAGACCTGATTGCTTCTTTATACACTTGCCATGCGGCAAGTGTTTTTTTTGCGCTTCAGAAAACCATTGGGCAAAAAAAAAGCGCGGCATCGGAGCCGCGCTTTTCTCTCTCGGGCAGGGCGTTATTCGCCGCCGTTCTGTTTCAGCGTCAACATCAGCCCCTCACGCCGCATCTGCGCCGCTTCATCCGAACGATGCAGTTTTTCCAGCGTATCGGCCAACCAGGCGTAGTCGTAGGCATCCGGGCGCTGTTTCAGCGCTTCACGGAAGACGTCGGCCGCTTGCTGCCACTCGCCGTGCTTCATCAGCAACTGCCCCAGCGTGCTGTTCAACAGCGGCGTCGCACCGTGTTGCTTCATCTGCTGGCGCAGCGCTTTCTCCAACTGCTCGGGGTTGCCGGACTTCAGCCGCGGCAGCAACAGCACCAGGCGCTCGTCGTATTGGCGCTTCAGGCTGTCGAGCACAATCTCCTGCGCCAGTTCGTGGTCGTTGCATTCGATCAGGTGTTCCACCATCGCGATTTGCAACGGCACTTCGTGACGCGTCTTGCGGCTCTGATCTTTCCACCAGCGCTTCAGGCCTTCGCTGCCTTCGTCCGCCATCGCCTGATTCATCAGCCCGATATAAGCCTGTTGCTGCAAGGCCTGCAGCTGCTCTTCGCTGTGGAGTTCGATTTTACGCATCGACGGCAGCACTTCCAGCAGCGACGCATAGGCACCGGTGCGCAGATAGGCTTGTTCCGCCAGGCGCAGCACTTCCGGATGGCGCGGCGCCTGGTTAAGCAGGCGATCGACGCCGTGGCGCGCGGCGTGATTCTCGCCCTGCGCCAGCTGGATACGAACCCGGGTGATATCCACCGGCAGCTGATCGGTGTCGGCCGCTTCGGCAGCGCGCTCCAGATATTGATTGGTGCGGAAGTCGTCGCCGCGTTGCTGTGCGGCTTCGGCGGCCAGCAGGTAGTTCACCACCGGCTGTTCGGCGTGGTCGGCGTTGCGCGTCATCAGCTTCTCAACCTGCTTGTAGTCGCCTTCCGCCAGCTTGATCAGCGCGGCTTTGGTTTGCTGGCGTGCGCGGGTGCGCTTACGGCCGATAAACCAACCGCGCGTGCGGGCGCCGGTACGGAAGAGACGGCGCAGGATCCACTCGATCGCCAGCAGCACCACGAACAGCAGTACCAGCATGATCACCAGGCCGGTGACGCTGGTTTCGACATTGTAGTTATCGGTCTGGATCAGTACATAGCCCTGATGCCCGGCCAACATCGGCCCGAGCACCACGCTGGCGATCACCACCAGGAACAGAAATAGCACGCGTAACATGGCTTAACCCTCCTGGTGAACGGCAGGGGACTGGGTCATCAGGTTGCGCACCCGGGTCTGCATCACTTTTTCCAGCAGCGGCTGGCTTTTCAGCTGATCCGGCACGTCCATCGAGATCGACTGCTGGCTCAGGCTGTCCAGCTCTTCCAGGAAAGCCTTGGTCGCCGGATCGGTGGTGTCGAAATAGGCGCGCACCCAGGTGGAGACGGTTTCCAGCGATTGCTTGTAGGTCTCGTTCTGGTGGCGCGGGATGGCCTGTGCCGCCACCAGCAGGCGCGAACGGATATTTTCGCGCAGGTAGATGTCCTGGTTCGGCGCCAGCAGCGGTTCGGCGCTGGTGTCGCGGCGGCGGATGGTGATGAAGTCGGCCATGAAATTGCGCCAGCTCTTGGCCAGGTTCTGCCGCCATTCGCCGATCGAGCCGGAAAGCTCGCTGCTGTTTTGATCCATCGGCGCTTCGTCGGTGTCGTTATCTGCCAGGCGCAGGTTATCCACCTGATTGGACAGCTGGTTGACCTTGAGAATGATGCCGTCGTAATCGACCTGGGTCAGCGTGGAAAGCGTGCTGATGTCTTCGGTAATGGCGCGGCGCACGTCGAGCAGGCTGGGATCGTTCATATCCGCCAGGCTAGCGTCGGCGCTTTTCAGCAGCGCGGCGGCGCTGGTGACGTCCTGATCGCTCCAAAGCTTGCGGCCGGCCATTTTCACCAGGAAATCGGCCTGTGCCAGCAGCCAGGTTTTGGCATCGCTACCGGAGATGGTCGCCACTTTTTCCTGCAGTTCGCTCAGCTGGCGCGCCAGATTCGCCTGCTCGCGATCGGCGGCATCCAGGGTTTTACCCTGCTGCTGCAACAGGCCCTCTAGTGCATTTCTTTCCTGCTGTTGGCTCTGCTTCACGCCTTCAAGCTGCTGCTGCAGCGCCTGGTTGGCGGCGATCAGCTGCTGTGCCTGCTGGTGCGTGTGATAATAGCCGCCCGCGCCGAGGGCGATGACCAGCACGATAGCAATCGCGCCGAGCACCGGGCCGGTGTTCTTGCCTTTGCGGCTGGCAGCGGCTGGCTGCTGGGAGCTCTCAACCGCGGTGGTTGGCTCTTCAACCGGGGCGGATGGGGTATTTTGTTCCGTCATAGTGGCACATCCCATAGTCAGATTATTGTAGCGCGCGGATCAGCGCGTCATTATCGGCGTTGTCAGCTACCCGAATCGTACGCCAGCCCAATTCCCGGGCGAGGGTAGCCAGGCGTTCGCTCACTACTACCAGGCGGCAATGCAGCAGCCATGAAGAACGATAGTAATCAGGAACTAAAGTATAGAGCTGTTGTAACATTTCACCGCTGGTCACCACCAGCGTATCCACACCGGCGCGCTGCCAGTGGGCGCTTTGCTCGCTGCCGTCGTAGTGCACCGGGCTGCGTTGATAGCATTCATAATAGCTGACGTCGGCGCCGCGCTCGCTCAGCGTCGACCCCAACAGTTCGCGGCCACCGTTGCCGCGTAAAATCAGCGCGCGTTTGCCCGCCAGCTTTTGCAGCGCCGGCAGCAGCAGCAGCGTTTCGCTGATTTCGCGTTCGCGCGGGTATTCCACCGGCAAACTGCTGATACGGTGCAGCGCCAGCCCGGTGGTGCGACCGATGGCGTAATACGCCAGGTGCGCGGGCCAGCTCAACCCGGCACGGCCGATGACCGAATCGGCATAGTTCACCGAATGTTGCGACAGTACGAATACCAGATCGCCGGCGCTAAGCTGCTGCAACGCCTGCGGCAGCTGCGGCAGATCGTTGCCGGGGGCGAAGTCGATCAGCGGTGCATGATAGGCAACCCGGCCGAGTGCGCGCAGCCGGCTCACTAACTGCTCGCCCGAAGGCGATGGGCGGGTTACCAGGATCGTCATGCCGGCGGGTTTCCCTGGTAAACCTCACGCAGGATCTCGCGCGCGCCGCGCGCCAGCAGTTCTTCCGCCAGCTCAACGCCCATCCGTTCGGCCTCGGCGGCCGGGCCGCGGCGTTCGCCGCGCACCATCTGGCTGCCGTCCGGGGCACCGACCAGGGCACGCAGCCACAGGCTGTCGCCTTCCAGTTCGGCATAGCTGCCGATCGGCACCTGGCAGCCGCCTTCCAGACGGGTGTTCATCGCCCGTTCGGCACGCACGCGGGTTTCGGTAGCCGCATGGTTCAGCGGCGCCAGCAGCGCGCGGGTGACGCTGTCGTCAAGGCGGCATTCAATGCCGACCGCACCCTGACCGACCGCCGGCAGGCACTCTTCAGCGCTCAACGGGCTGCGGATGCGTTGCTCCAGCCCCAGGCGTTTCAGGCCGGCCACCGCCAGAATAATCGCGTCGTAGTCGCCGTTGTCCAGCTTGGCCAGGCGAGTGCCGACATTGCCGCGCAGGTCGCGCACGATCAGGTCCGGGCGGCGTTCACGCAGCTGGCACTGGCGGCGCAGGCTGGAAGTGCCGACCACGCTGCCCTGCGGCAGTTGATCGAGCGAGGCGAAACGGTTGGAAACAAAAGCGTCGCGCGGATCTTCGCGTTCGCAAATGGTGGTCAAACCGAGGCCGGCAGGGAAATCGACCGGCACGTCTTTCATCGAGTGCACGGCGATGTCGGCGCGGCCTTCCAGCAACGCCAGCTCGAGTTCTTTAACAAACAGGCCTTTACCGCCGACTTTCGCCAGCGGCGTATCCAGAATAACGTCGCCGCGCGTGACCATCGGCACCAACTCGACCTGCAGGCCGGGATGGCTGGCCATCAGACGTTGCTGCACATAATGTGCTTGCCAAAGTGCAAGCGGGCTTTGTCGGGTGGCAATTCGAATAATTTTGTCTAACATGCTTGTTACCGTTTTTATATTTCGCCATCCATCCTACCACTGAGAGCCAATACTGTCAGTGCAAGAAGCCGGAGGCGGAAAAAGGACAACGGAATCAAAGGGACGTGTGATGTGCTTTGGGGCAGTTAACACTGCGGGTAAATCGTTTAGGGAAGCGCTACAATAATTGTGAAGCGTTACCTCCTTTACGGTCAATCAGCAAGGTGTTAAATTGATCACGTTTCCAGCAATAAGTCGCCAAATATTCTTCTTACACTAACGGCGCTTATGGAATACGGGTTTTTTTCTAAACACCGGGATAATCAGGCGAGACGTCTTGTACCTCTACATCGAGACATTGAAGCAGAGACTGGATGCGATCAATCAGCTACGCGTCGATCGCGCCCTAGCGGCTATGAAGCCCGCGTTTCAACGGGTATACAGTCTGCTGCCCACCTTACTGCACCACCACCACCCGCTGATGCCGGGTTACCTGAACGGTAACGTTCCCCACGGCATTTGCCTCTACACGCCTGATGAAACTCAACAAGATTACCTGAACGATTTAGAAGACAAATGGGGCAGCCCGTTTGACAAACCGGCCAGCGGCGAGCTGCCGATCACTGGCGTCTACTCGATGGGCAGCACCTCGTCTATCGGCCAAAGCTGCAGCTCGGATCTCGACATCTGGGTCTGCCACCAGTCCTGGCTGGACAACGAAGAACGCACCCGCCTGCAGCAAAAATGCAGCCTGCTTGAGAAGTGGGCCGCCTCGATGGGGGTGGAAGTCAGCTTCTTCCTGATCGACGAAAACCGCTTCCGCCATAATGAAAGCGGCAGCCTGGGTGGCGAAGACTGCGGCTCGACGCAGCATATCCTGTTGCTCGACGAATTTTACCGCACCGCGGTGCGCCTGGCCGGCAAACGCATCCTGTGGAACATGGTGCCGGGCGAAGAAGAAGCGCACTACGATGAATACGTGCTGTCGCTGTACGTGCAGGGCGCGCTGACGCCGAACGAGTGGCTGGATCTCGGCGGCCTGAGTTCGCTGTCGGCGGAAGAGTACTTCGGCGCCAGCCTGTGGCAGCTGTACAAGAGCATCGATTCGCCTTACAAGGCGGTGCTGAAGACCCTGCTGCTGGAAGCCTATTCCTGGGAATACCCCAATACCCAACTGCTGGCGACGGACATCAAACACCGCCTGCATCAGGGCGAGATCGTCAGCTTCGGGCTCGACGCCTACTGCATGATGCTCGAGCGCGTGACCCGCTACCTGACCGACATCAATGACACCACCCGCCTCGATCTGGCCCGCCGCTGTTTCTACCTGAAAGTGTGTGAAAAGCTGTCGCTGGCCAAGGCCTGCGTCGGCTGGCGGCGCGAGATCCTCAGCCAGCTGGTCAGCGAGTGGGGCTGGAGCGAAGAGCGCCTGGCGATGCTGGACAACCGCGCCAACTGGAAAATCGAACGGGTGCGCGAAGCGCATAACGAACTGCTCGACGCGATGATGCAGAGCTACCGCAACCTGATCCGTTTCGCCCGCCGCAACAACCTCAGCGTCAGCGCCAGCCCGCAGGATATCGGCGTGCTGACCCGCAAACTGTATGCGGCGTTCGAAGCGCTGCCCGGCAAGGTGACGCTGGTGAACCCGCAGATCTCACCGGACCTGTCGGAAAACGATTTAACCTTTATTCACGTGCCGGTTGGCCGCGCCAACCGCACCGGCTGGTACCTGTATAATCAGGCACCGGCCATGGATTCGATCGTCAGCCATCAGCCGCTGGAATATAACCGCTACCTGAACAAGCTGGTGGCCTGGGCCTATTTCAACGGCCTGCTGACGCCGCAGACCCGCCTGCACATCAAAAGCGGCAACCTGTGCGACACCGCCAAACTGCAGGAACTGGTGGCCGACGTTTCTCATCACTTCCCGCTGCGCCTGCCGGCGCCAACGCCGAAAGCGCTGTACAGCCCGTGTGAGATCCGGCATTTGGCGATCATCGTCAATCTGGAAAACGATCCGACCGCCGCCTTCCGTAATCAGGTAGTACACTTCGATTTCCGCAAGCTGGACGTGTTCAGCTTTGGCCAGCAGCAGCAGTGTCTGGTGGGCAGCATCGATCTGCTGTACCGCAACTCCTGGAACGAAGTGCGCACCCTGCATTTCAGCGGCGAGCAGTCGGTGCTGGAAGCGTTGAAAACCATTCTCGGCAAAATGCACCAGGATGCCGCGCCGCCGGAGTCGGTGGAGGTGTTCTGCTACAGCCAGCACCTGCGCGGCCTGATCCGCACCCGTATCCAGCAGCTGGTGTCGGAGTGCATCGAGCTGCGCCTGTCCAGCACTCGCCTGGAACCCGGCCGCTTCAAGGCGGTGCGCGTCGCCGGGCAGACCTGGGGGCTGTTCTTCGAGCGCTTGAGCGTGTCGGTGCAAAAGTTGGAAAATGCGGTGGAGTTCTACGGCGCGATCTCCAACAACAAGCTGCACGGCCTGTCTATCAAGGTGGAAACCGATCAGGTGCATCTGCCGCCGGTGGTGGATGGTTTCGCCAGCGAGGGGATCATCCAGTTCTTCTTCGAAGACACCTCAGACGACAAGGGCTTCAACATCTATATTCTGGACGAGTCGAATCGGGTGGAGGTGTATCACCACTGCGAGGGCAGTAAGGAGGAGCTGGTGCGCGACGTCAGCCGCTTCTACTCCTCTTCGCACGATCGCTTCACCTACGGCTCCAGCTTCATCAACTTCAACCTGCCGCAGTTTTATCAGATTGTGCAGCTCGACGGGCGCACGCAGGTGATCCCGTTCCGCAGCAACGTGCTGTCCAGCCTGTGCGTGACGGTGGCCGACGGCGCCGCTCAGCCGCTGAAACAGCAGTTCCAGCTGCATTGACGCCGCAAGGGCTCGGTTGCCGAGCCCTGCTTAGCCTCAGGAAAAATGCAGTTCCTCGCCGGCCTGCGCGCTGGCCGCTTCGCTGAGCAGCTGATAAAACGGCTGCCCGCTGCGATCGCATAGCCAAACGCCGTCGCGGTAGTTGAAGTGGTAACCGCCGGCCTTGGTGGCGAGCCACACCTGGTGCAGCGGCTCCTGGCGGTTGATGACGATTTTGGTGCCGTTTTCGAAGCTCAGCGTCATTACGCCGCCATTGGTTTCGTAATCGATGTCCGCATCGCCGTCAAAATCGTCCAGTGTCTCTTCAATATTCAGCATCAGCTGGTCGGCCAACTGATGAAACTCGCTGTCGTTCATATTCAATTCCTATTGCTTTTCATGATCCACCTGCGATTATAGAGACCTTGGACGCATGAATTACAGGCATTAATGCAAATGAAAAAACAACTACGCTATGCGCTGATGGCAGTTCTGCTTACCGGCCTCGCCGGCTGTGGTCTGAAGGGCCCGCTTTACTTCCCACCTGCCGATTCCGCCGGCCAAAAACCGGCCAAGCCGCCGGTGCAAACGGGCGATCAGGTGCAAAAGAACCAGCAGGAGCAGTCTGGCTCTCAGCAAAAACCGTCGATGGTCGACCAGTAACACCCTGTTTGCGGTGGCCAGCGCCGCCGCAAAATCAAGACGGATAGCGCGTCCAGATAGCGGAGTATGATATGCAGTTCTCCAAAATGCACGGTCTGGGCAACGACTTTATGGTGGTCGATGCCGTTACACAGAATGTCTATTTTTCACCTGAGCTGATCCGCCGGCTGGCCGATCGGCACCTGGGCGTCGGCTTTGACCAGATGCTGGTGGTAGAACCGCCTTACGATCCCGAGCTGGATTTTCACTACCGAATTTTTAACGCCGACGGCAGCGAAGTGGCGCAGTGCGGCAACGGCGCGCGTTGCTTCGCGCGTTTCGTACGGCTGAAAGGGCTGACCAACAAGCGCGACATCCGCGTCAGCACCCAAACCGGGCGCATGGTGCTCAGCGTCACCGACGACGATCTGGTGTGCGTCAACATGGGCGAGCCGAATTTCGACCCGCAGGCGGTGCCGTTCCGCGCCGCCAAGGCCGAAAAGACCTACATCATGCGCGCGGCGGAACAGACCGTGCTGTGCGGCGTGGTGTCGATGGGCAACCCGCATTGTGTTTTGCAGGTGGATGATGTAAAAACCGCCAAGGTGGAGCTGCTCGGGCCGGTGCTGGAAGGGCATGAGCGCTTCCCGGAACGGGCCAACATCGGCTTTATGCAGGTGGTCAGCCGCGATCACATCAAGCTGCGCGTTTACGAGCGCGGCGCCGGCGAAACGCAGGCCTGCGGCAGCGGCGCCTGTGCGGCGGTGGCGGTGGGGATCCAACAGGAATTGCTGTCAGAAGAGGTGCATGTAGAACTGCCGGGCGGCAGCCTGCATATTCGCTGGAAAGGGCCGGGCAACCCGCTGTTTATGACCGGTCCGGCAACCCATGTCTATGACGGATTTATTCATCTATGAAAAGCGTAGAAGAACAGAGCGTCGCCGGCCTGGCGCTGGATGACGACACCGTGATGCAGTATCTGCTGCAGAACCCGGATTTCTTTATTCGCAACGCACGCCAGGTTGAGCAGATGCGCGTGCCGCACCCGGTACGCGGCACCGTTTCGCTGGTGGAATGGCATCTGGCCCGCCAGCGCAATCACATCGAACGGCTGGAAGAAGAGATCACGCTGTTGATGGAACAGGCCAGCGCCAACGAAGGGCTGTTCGCCCGGTTGCTGCACCTGCAGGCCGATTTGGCCACCGCCGACAGCCTGCAGGACATGCTCAATCGGCTGCAGCGCTGGGCGCGCGGCTTCGGTTTAGCCGGCGCCACGGTGCGCCTGTTCGCCGAACGCTGGAAGATCGGCGCACCTTCCGACTTCACCCACCTGGCGCTGACGCGTTCGGCGTTCGAGCCGTTCCGCATTCAGCGGCTGGGCAGCGAACAACACTACCTCGGTGGTCTGAACGGCCCCGAACTGCTGCTGCTGTTGCCGCAGGCCAAACAGATTGGCCAGATTGGCTCGGTGGCGCTGTCGATGCTGGGCGACGACGGCGAACTGGGCATGGTGATCTTCAGCAGCCGCGATACGCAACACTATCAGCAGGGCATGGGCACGGTGATGCTCAATCAACTGGCGCGCATGCTGCCGGAACTGCTGGAACGCTGGGTCGAACGCGCATGACGCCGATTGCGCCCAGCCTGCAGCAGCCGGTGGACGCGTTTCTGCGTTATCTCAAGGTAGAACGCCAACTCAGCCCGCTGACGCAGCTCAGCTATTCACGCCAGCTGGCGGCGCTGATGCGCCTGGCGCAGGAGATTGGCGTCACCGACTGGGTGGCGCTGGATGCCGCCCGGGTGCGCATGCTGGCGGCGCGCAGCAAACGCGCCGGCCTGCAGTCCGCCAGCCTGGCGCTGCGGCTTTCTTCGCTGCGCAGTTTCCTCGACTGGCTGGTCAGCCAGGGCGTATTGCACGCCAACCCCGCCAAGGGCATCCGCACGCCGCGCAGCGGCCGCCATCTGCCGAAAAACATCGACGTCGATGAAATGAACCAGCTGCTGGAGATCGATCTCAACGATCCGCTGGCGGTGCGCGATCGCGCCATGCTGGAGGTGATGTACGGCGCCGGCCTGCGCCTCTCCGAGCTGGTGGGGCTGGATTGTCGTCATGTCGATATGGCCGCCGGCGAGGTGTGGGTGATGGGGAAAGGCAGCAAAGAGCGCAAATTGCCGATCGGGCGCACCGCCGTCACCTGGCTGGAACACTGGCTGGCGATGCGCGATCTGTTCGGGCCGGAAGATGACGCGATGTTCCTGTCCAATCAGGGGCGGCGCATCTCGACGCGCAACGTGCAAAAGCGCTTCGCCGAGTGGGGCGTGAAACAGGGCGTCAACAGCCATATTCACCCGCACAAGCTGCGCCACTCCTTCGCCACCCACATGCTGGAGTCCAGCGGCGATCTGCGCGCGGTGCAGGAACTGCTCGGCCACGCCAACCTGACCACCACGCAAATTTATACCCACCTCGACTTTCAACATCTGGCGAACGTGTACGATGCCGCGCATCCGCGTGCCAAACGGGGGAAATCCTGATGCATTTTTATCGCCCGCTGCGCCCGCTGGCGGCGCTGACTTTCGATCTGGACGACACGCTGTATGATAACCGTCCGGTGATCCGGCAAACCGAACAACAATCGGTGGCCTTCCTGCAGAGTTATCACCCCGGCCTGAGCAGCTTTCAGTCGGCGGATTTTCATCGCCTGCGTCAGGAGCTGCGCGAGCAGGAGCCGGAGATCTACCATGACGTCACCCAGTGGCGCTGGCGCGCCATTCATCTGGCGCTGAGCCGGCAGGGGCTGCGCGACGCCGAAGCGGCGATCGGGGCCGATGCGGCGATGCAGAACTTCGCGCTGTGGCGCAGCCGCATCGAGGTGCCGGAAGCGACCCACGCCACGCTGAAGGCGTTGGCCGCGCGCTACCCGCTGGTGGCGATCACCAACGGCAACGTCGATCCGTCGCTATGCGGCCTGGACGGTTATTTCCAGTTCGTGTTGCGCTCCGGGCCGGACGGGCGCGCCAAGCCGTACCAGGACATGTACCACCTGGCCGTTGAGCGGCTGGGCGTGGCGCCCGAGCAGATCCTGCACGTGGGCGACGATCTGACTACCGACGTCGCCGGCGCGCTGCGCGCGGGGCTGCAGGCCTGTTGGATCAACGATCGGCAACGCTGCCTGATGCAGGCTGCCGACAGCCGCTTGCTGCCGCATATTGAGATTTCGCAGTTGGCATCGCTGACAGCATTGTTATAATCCCTGCCAGAACTCTGTATAAATTTCCAGTGAAAAACCCGTCACCGGCGGGTTTTCCCTTAACCATTAGTGGTGCCTATGGACGTCTCCGATCTGCTCGACAGCCTGAATGAAAAACAACGTGAAGCCGTGGCGGCGCCGCGCAGCAACCTGTTGGTTCTGGCCGGGGCGGGCAGCGGCAAGACGCGGGTACTGGTGCATCGCATCGCCTGGCTGCTGTCGGTGGAGAACTGTTCGCCGTATTCGATCATGGCGGTGACCTTCACCAACAAGGCGGCGGCGGAAATGCGCCACCGTATCGAACATCTGATCGGCACCAGCCAGGGCGGCATGTGGATCGGCACCTTCCACGGCCTGGCGCATCGTCTGCTGCGCGCCCACCACCTGGAAGCCAACCTGCCGCAGGATTTCCAGATCCTCGACAGCGACGACCAGCTGCGGCTGCTCAAGCGCATCATCAAGGCGCTGAACGTCGATGAGAAGCAGTGGCCGCCGCGTCAGGCGATGTGGTACATCAACGGCAAGAAAGACGAGGGCCTGCGCCCGCAGCACGTCGAGACCTACAACAACCCGGTAGAGGCCACCTGGCTGCGCATCTATCAGGCCTATCAGGAAGCCTGCGATCGCGCCGGGCTGGTGGATTTCGCCGAGCTGCTGCTGCGCGCGCACGAGCTGTGGCTGAACAAGCCGCATATCCTCAACCACTACCGCGAACGTTTCACCAACGTGCTGGTGGACGAATTCCAGGATACCAACAGCATCCAGTACGCCTGGATCCGTCTGCTGGCGGGCGGCAACAGCAACGTGATGATCGTCGGCGACGACGATCAGTCGATCTACGGCTGGCGCGGCGCGCAGGTGGAAAATATCCAGCGCTTCCTGAAGGACTTCCCCGGCGCAGAAACCATCCGCCTGGAGCAGAACTACCGTTCCACCAGCAACATCCTGAAAGCGGCCAACACCCTGATCGCCAACAACGACGGGCGCATGGGCAAAAACCTGTGGACCGAAGGCGGCGAAGGCGAACCGATTTCCCTCTACTGCGCCTTCAACGAACTCGACGAAGCGCGCTTCGTGGTTAACCGCATCAAGACCTGGCAGGACAACGGCGGCTCGCTGAACGACTGCGCTATCCTGTACCGCAGCAACGCCCAGTCGCGGGTGCTGGAAGAGGCGCTGTTGCAGACGGCGATGCCGTACCGCATCTACGGTGGCCAGCGCTTCTTCGAACGCCAGGAAATCAAGGATGCGCTGGCTTACCTGCGCCTTATCTCCAACCGCAACGACGATGCGGCCTTCGAGCGCGTGGTCAATACCCCGACGCGCGGCATCGGCGATCGCACCCTCGACGTGGTGCGCCAGGCGGCGCGCGATCGCCAGCTGACGCTGTGGCAGGCGACGCGCGAGCTGATGCAGGACAAGGTGTTGGCCGGCCGCGCCGCGTCGGCGCTGCAGCGCTTTATCGAACTGGTGGAATCGCTGGCGCATGAAACCGCCGACATGCCGCTGCACGTGCAGACCGACCGCGTGATCCGCGACTCCGGGCTGTTCATCATGTATGAGCAGGAAAAGGGCGAAAAGGGGCAGGCGCGCATCGAAAACCTCGAGGAGCTGGTGACGGCGACGCGTCAGTTCAGCTATCAGGAAGAAGATCAGGATCTGATGCCGCTGCAGGCATTCCTGTCGCATGCGGCGCTGGAAGCGGGCGAAGGCCAGGCCGACGCTTACCAGGATGCGGTGCAGCTGATGACCCTGCACTCGGCCAAGGGGTTGGAGTTCCCGCTGGTGTTTATCGTCGGCATGGAAGAAGGCATGTTCCCGAGCCAGATGTCGCTGGATGAAGGCGGCCGTCTGGAGGAGGAGCGTCGTCTGGCCTATGTGGGCGTAACGCGCGCCATGCAGAAGCTGACGCTGACCTACGCCGAAACGCGCCGTCTGTACGGCAAAGAGGTTTACCATCGGCCGTCGCGCTTTATCGGCGAGCTGCCGGAAGAGTGCGTGGAAGAAGTGCGCCTGCGCGCCAGCGTATCGCGCCCGGTCAATCACCGCCGCATGGGCACGCCGATCAGCGAGAACGATACCGGCTACAAGCTGGGCCAGCGCGTGCGCCATCCCAAGTTTGGCGAAGGCACCATCGTCAATCTGGAGGGCAGCGGCGAGCACAGCCGGCTGCAGATCGCTTTCCCGGGCGAGGGCATCAAGTGGCTGGTGGCGGCCTACGCTCGCCTGGAAACGGTATAAAGAGCGGGGAGAGTTGCAGGGGCAGGCCCCTGCAATCGTTCATTATCAGTGAGGGTAGCGATCGCCGACCTGCGCGGTGGCATACCAGCGCATCACCGCTTCGGTGCCTTCGCCGCCTTCCTGCGGTGCCCATTGCATGCAGTCCTCTTCGGTCAGCGCCTGATACGGGCCCTGCTTCACTTCGAACACCACGCCGCCGGCATCGACCGACAGCACCGCATGCCAGGTAAATGCCGGCATCTCCAGCACTTTGGTTTCTTCGCCGAGCAGGGTGCGCTGCGTGACGACGCCGTCATCGTTGAACTGCAACACGACAAAACGACCGCGCAGCGGCGTCAGCAGCTCCCAGGTTTGCGGGTGGCGGTGCGGGCGGATATAGGTGCCGGGCTCCATGGCGATCGCCAGGCGTTGCACCGGGTCGCTCAACTCTTCGTGTAAGGTGCGGTGCGCGCGCAGGCGGGCCACGCTGGCGGCCTGTTCGCTCATCGCGGTCAGTTCATGGGCGGTAATCTGTTTCATCATTTAAATCCGCATGCTTGTCGTACCATTAGGGTGACGTCATCTTAACAACATTCTTGGTGGCGGTAAGCGATCGCCGCGACTTTTTCAGCACGGTTTAAGCGCCATTTTTACCATTGATCATCGTGATGATTTGTTGCGCAATTATCCCGCCTAACGTGTTGACAGGCTTTTTCCTCTCGGCGTAACATGCGCGCACTATTATCATTGAGGACAGACGCCTTGGACACACCCAGTAGATACTGGCTCACTGACCTGCGCCGCAGGTATAACTTCTAAGGCTCTCCGTTTTTGCTGATAGCCTTCGTGGTTGTCGGCGACCCCGCAAAGCGTCGCTATGAGTCAGATCTCTTCATGGTCTGAAACAAATCGGTGATACGCATCCCCTCTGTTTCTGTGCTTCAACGCGTTGTCCGCACCCGTTACCTTCACGGAGTTTTGGCACATGCTGAGCGCTTTTAAATTAGATAACCGCCGCTTGTCCCGTCTGGAGCTGGACGACTCGGATGATCTCACGTCATCGCTGTGGGTTGATCTGGTCGAGCCGGAAGAGGGCGAGCGTGAGCGCGTGCAGAATGAGCTGGGACAAAGCTTGGCGACGCGTCCCGAGCTGGACGACATCGAAGCCTCCGCCCGTTTCTTCGAAGACGAAGACGGTCTGCATATCCACTCCTTCTTCTACTTTGAAGATGCGGAAGATCACGCCGGCAACTCCACGGTGGCCTTCACCATCCGCGACGGCCGCCTGTATACCCTGCGCGAGCGTGAACTGCCGGCGTTTCGCCTGTACCGCATGCGCGCCCGCAACCAGACCATGCTCGAAGGCAACGCCTACGAACTGCTGCTGGATCTGTTCGAAACCAAGATTGAACAGCTGGCGGACGAGATAGAGAACATCTACAGCGATCTGGAACAGCTCAGCCGAGTGATCATGGAAGGGCATCAGGGCGACGAATACGACGCCGCGCTATCGACGCTGGCGGAGCTGGAAGATATCGGCTGGAAGGTGCGTTTGTGTCTGATGGATACCCAGCGCGCGCTCAACTTCCTGGTGCGCAAGGCGCGTCTGCCGACCGGCCAGCTAGAGCAGGCGCGTGAAGTGCTGCGCGACATCGAATCCCTGCTGCCGCACAACGAATCGCTGTTCCAGAAGGTGAACTTCCTGATGCAGGCGGCGATGGGCTTCATCAATATCGAACAGAACCGCATCATCAAGATCTTCTCGGTGGTGTCGGTGGTGTTCCTGCCGCCAACGCTGGTGGCCTC
>NZ_VOSN01000001.1:0-75196 GCF_020858655.1 Serratia montpellierensis | reverse complement strand
GGCATGAACTTCGAATTCATGCCGGAGCTGAAATGGTCGTTCGGCTACCCGGGTGCTATCACCTTGATGATCCTGGCCGGCCTGGCCCCTTACCTGTACTTCAAGCGCAAGAACTGGCTGTAACCCGGCGGCGCCGGGCTCAGCGCAGCTTGCGTTGGGTATAGAGCGCGTCGAGGGTGAACAGGATCAGCGCCGCCCAGATAAAGCCGAAGGTCACCAGTTTGTCCTGGCCGACGGTTTCGCCGTAGAAGGTGACCGCCAGCAGGAACATCAGCGTCGGGCCGAGATACTGGAAGAAACCGAGCGTCGACAGGCGCAGCCGGGTGGCCGCCGCGGTGAAGCACAGCAGCGGCACGGTGGTGACGATGCCGGCGGCGACCAGCAGCAGGTTCAGCGACCACGGGTTGGCGCTCAGGTGGCTGGTGGGGCTGTCGGCGAACAGGAACAGATAGGCCGCCGCCACCGGCAGCAGCCACAGCGTCTCAATCAGCATGCCGGTCTGGGCGTCGATGGCGATTTTCTTGCGCAGCAGGCCGTAGAAGGCGAAGCTGAACGCTAGCCCCAGACCGATGATCGGCAACGAGCCGAACTGCCAGAGTTGCACAAGCACCCCGGTGAACGCCAGCGCCACCGCCACCCACTGCATGCGGCGGAAGCGCTCGCCGAGAAACAGCATTCCCAACAGCACGTTAACCAGCGGGTTGATGAAGTAGCCCAGGCTGGCTTCCAGCATATGGTGGTTGTTCACCGCCCAGATGAACAGCAGCCAGTTGCCGCCGATCAACAGCGCGGTGACCGCCAGCAGCAGCCGTTTGCGATTTTGACAGGCGGCCCGCACTTTCGGCCAGCTGCGGCCCAGCGAGATCAGCGCCAGCATGAAGAAAAACGACCAGATGATCCGGTGGGTAAGGATCTCATTGGCGGGTACTTGCTGAATCAGTTTGAAATAGGCCGGGGCGATGCCCCACATAAAATAGGCGGCCAGGGCAAAGAAAATGCCCTGACGCGTTTGCTTTGCGTCCATGACGTCACTCGGGTGGGGAACGTAAGATGCGGTGAGTGTACTGAAGACGCTCACCGCGCACAATCATCAGCCGACCAGATAGGTGGCGGTGGCCGTCGCGATATGCAGGCCGTCGTGGTTATGCAGCTCTACGCGCGCGACGGCGACCTTGTTGCCGCTGCGCAGCACGCTGGCGGAGGCGACGAAGTGCTCGCCGCGGCCGGGGCGCAGGTAGTCGACGCGCAGGTCGATGGTGCCCATGCGCGACAGCTTGGCGGCGATCTCTTCTTCGATCAGCGGCTCCAGGCGCGTCAGCACGCCGCCGGCGCAGGCCAATCCGGCGGCGACGTCAAGCACCGCGGCGATCACGCCGCCGTGCAGAATTTCCTGTGCGGCGTTGCCCACCAGCTTGCGCTGATTGGTGAAGCTCAGCTCGACGTAGTCATCGTCGAAGCGGCGCAGCTCCAGGCCAAGCTCGCGGTTGAACGGCATGTGGTAGACAAAGATTTCGCCGATCTTGCGGCGGGCGGTTTCCAGGGTCAATGGTGTGGTCGACATAGCGGGTTTCCGTTTTTCTTTTGCGTTTTAAGGGAGCTAACTGGTCAGTCCAGGTTAATGGAATGTTGATTTTATGCTTAACCTTTGTTGCTTTCCAGACTATTCCAATAAAACCGGCCTGCGCTGCGGTAAAACGCCCTTTGTGTGTAAAATGGCCTGATTTTTTCCGGGCTTGCCCTTTTTCGTTGGAGTGAGGAGAGGTTATGCGCATTTTGTCAGGGATCGTTTCCGCCACGCTGCTGATGCCGGCGCTGGCATTGGCTGAGGAAGCCAAAGAGCAGCAGATTCACGATAAGCCGGCGGTGCGGGGCAGCATTATCGCCAACCTGCTGCAGGAGCACGATAATCCGTTCACCCTGTATCCTTACGATCCCAATTACCTGCTGTACACCGACACCAGCGATATCAACAAAGAAGCCATCAAGACGTACAACTGGGCCGACAAGGCGCGCAAGGACGAGGTGAAATACCAACTTAGCCTGGCGTTTCCGCTGTGGCGAGGCATTGCCGGCGACAACTCGGTGCTCGGCGCGTCTTATACTCAGCGCTCCTGGTGGCAATTGTCCAACCGCGGTGAGTCTTCACCGTTCCGCGAAACCAACTATGAGCCGCAGCTGTTCGTGGGGTGGGCGACCGATTACCGTTTTGCCGGTTGGACGCTGCGCGATGTTGAAATCGGCGTTAACCATCAGTCTAACGGCCGCTCGGATCCGACGTCGCGCAGCTGGAATCGCGGCTATGCGCGGCTGATGGCGCAAAACGGCAACTGGCAGGTGGATCTCAAGCCCTGGTTCCGCTTCTCGGAAAGCTCGAGCTACGACGACAACCCGGACATCACCAAATACATGGGATACTACCGGTTGAAGGTCGGTTACGCCTGGGGCGACAGCGTGTTCAGCGTCGACAGCCACTATAACTGGAACAGCGGCTACGGCGGCGCGGAGCTGGGCTGGAGCTATCCGATCACCCGCAACGTGCGTTTCTATACCCAGGTGTTCAGCGGCTACGGCGAATCGCTGATCGACTACAACTTCCGGCAGACACGGGTGGGCGTTGGTGTCATGCTGAACGATATTATGTAATCATACCCGGTGGGTATGTACCGATGAAAAAATGGGGAAGTGTGTGTCAACCGCAGCAGTGATTAACAGAGAGTTGCTGGCCGAGCAGGTATTGCGCGATACCTTTGGCTACCAGCAATTCCGTCCGGGCCAACAAACGATTATCAACGCCGCGATCGGCGGGCAGGATTGCCTGGTGGTGATGCCGACCGGCGGCGGCAAGTCGCTGTGTTACCAAATCCCGGCGCTGGTGATGGACGGCCTGACGCTGGTCGTTTCCCCGTTGATCTCGCTGATGAAGGACCAGGTCGACCAACTGTTGGCCTACGGCGTTTCCGCCGCCTGCTACAACTCGACGCAAACCCGCGAGGAGCAGCTGGACGTTATGGCCGGCTGCCGCAACGGCACCATCAAGATGCTGTACATCGCGCCGGAGCGGCTGATGATGGAAAGCTTCCTCAGCCTGCTCGATCACTGTCCGCCGGCGATGCTGGCGGTGGATGAGGCGCACTGTATTTCGCAGTGGGGCCATGACTTCCGGCCGGAATATCGCGCGCTGGGTCAGCTGAAACAGCGCTTCCCGTCGATGCCGGTGATCGCGCTGACCGCTACCGCCGACGAGTCCACCCGCGGCGATATCGTGCGCCTGCTGTCGCTGCAGGATCCGCTGGTGCAGGTCAGCAGCTTCGACCGGCCGAACATCCGCTACACGCTGGTGGAAAAGTTCAAGCCGCTCGATCAGCTGTGGCGCTTCGTGCAGGATCAGCGCGGCAAGAGCGGCATTATCTATTGCAACAGCCGCGCCAAGGTGGAAGACACCGCCGCGCGTCTGCAAAGCCGCGGGCTGAGCGTCGGCGCCTACCACGCCGGGCTGGACAACGATCGCCGCGCGCAGGTGCAGGAAGCGTTCCAGCGTGACGATTTGCAGGTGGTGGTGGCTACCGTCGCCTTCGGCATGGGCATCAATAAACCCAACGTGCGCTTCGTGGTGCATTTCGACATCCCGCGCAATATCGAATCCTATTATCAGGAGACCGGGCGCGCCGGGCGCGACGGCCTGCCGGCCGAAGCCATCCTGCTGTACGATCCGGCCGACATGGCCTGGCTGCGCCGCTGCCTGGAGGAAAAACCCGCCGGACAGCAGCTGGATATCGAACGCCACAAGCTGAACGCCATGGGCGCGTTCGCCGAGGCGCAAACCTGCCGCCGCCTGGTGCTGCTCAACTACTTCGGCGAAGGCAAGCACGAGAACTGCGGCAACTGCGACATCTGCCTCGATCCGCCCAAGCGCTACGACGGGCTGGAGGACGCGCGCAAGGCGCTGTCCTGCGTGTACCGCGTCGGCCAGCGCTTTGGCCTCGGGTACATCGTGGAAGTGTTGCGCGGCTCCAACAACCAACGCATTCGCGAATACGGCCACGACAAGCTGCCGGTGTACGGCATCGGCCGCGATCAAACCACCGAACACTGGACCAGCGTGCTGCGTCAGCTGATCCACCTGGGCTTTATCACCCAGAACATCGCCATGCACTCGGCGCTGCAACTGACCGAGGCGGCGCGTCCGGTGTTGCGCGGCGAGGTGGCGCTGCAGCTGGCGGTGCCGCGTATTCAGAGCCTGAAGTCGCGCAGCAGCGCCAACCAGAAATCCTACGGCGGCAATTACGATCGCAAGCTGTTCGCCAAGCTGCGCAAACTGCGCAAATCGATCGCCGACGAAGAAAACATTCCGCCTTACGTGGTGTTCAACGACGCCACGCTGCTGGAAATGGCCGAGCAGATGCCGATCAAGGCCGGCGATCTGCTGAGCGTCAACGGCGTCGGCCAGCGCAAACTGGAGCGTTTCGGCGCGCCCTTTATGGCGATGATCCGCGACCATCTCGACAATGACGAAGACTGAGGGCGATAAATCATGCTGATGCTGTTTCTCACCGTGGCGCTGGTGCATCTGATTGCGCTGATGAGCCCGGGGCCGGACTTCTTTTTTGTGTCGCAAACCGCCGCCAGCCGCTCGCGCCGTGAGGCGATGATGGGCGTGGTCGGCATTTCGCTCGGCATCGTGGTATGGGCCGGCGTGGCGTTGATGGGGCTGCATCTGATCCTGCAGAAGATGGCCTGGTTGCATCAGATCATCATGGTCGGCGGCGGCATTTACCTGTGCTGGATGGGGTGGCAGCTGCTGCGTTCCGCGCGGGCGCAACAAGCGCAGCCGGCGGCGGAGGCCCAGGTAGCGTTGCCGAAGGCCGGGCGCAGCTTTATTCGCGGCTTCCTGACCAATCTGTCCAACCCGAAAGCGGTGATCTATTTCGGCAGCGTGTTCTCGCTGTTCGTCGGCGACAGCGTCGGCGCCGGAGCGCGCTGGGGGCTGTTCTTGCTGATCGTCGCCGAGACCTTCGTCTGGTTCAGCCTGGTGGCGGTGGTGTTTGCGCTGCCGGCGATGCGCCGCGGCTATCAGCGGTTGGCCAAGTGGATAGACGGCGTGGCGGGCGTGCTGTTTACCGGCTTCGGGTTACACCTGATCTTTACCCGCTAACCGCAGTGAAATGCCAAAGGCCGAGCAGCGATGCCTGGCCTTTTTTGTCAGGCTTTGCGGGCGGTCGCCAGCAGCCCCGCCACCAGAATGAACAGCGAACCGAACACTCGGTTAAGCAGCTGCATCTGGCGCGGCGTTCTCAGCCAGCCGGCGATGCGCGTCGCCAGGGTGGCGTAACCGATCATCACCAGAATATCCACCACCACGGTGGTGACGCCGAGCACCAGATACTGCTCGGCCTGCGGCTGATTGGGCAAGATGAACTGCGGGAACAGCGCGGCGAGGAACACGATGCTTTTCGGGTTGGTCAGGTTGACCAGCACCGCGCGTCGGAACAGACGGCGGCGCGGCATGCTGCCCGCCAGCGCATGCAGATCCAGCGCCCCGGCGGCGCGCCATTGCTGGATGCCGAGCCACACCAGGTAGGCGGCGCCCAGCCATTTCAGCAGCTCGAACGCCAGCAGCGATTGAGAAATCAGCGCGCCGAGGCCGATGCCCACCAGTACGATGTGCGCGCTCAACCCGACCTGCAGCCCGGCGATCGACGCGGCGGCGCCGCGATAGCCGTGGCTGATGCCGGTGCTCATGGTGTTGATGGCGCCTGAGCCAGGGGACAGGCTGAGGATAAGCGTGGTCAGCAGGTAGGTTAACCACCAGTCCAAGGTCATGGTTCTCGGCTCCCTGAAAGTGTCGTTTTGTGCCACAATGCGCCGAGGCGGCGCCGTTTTTTGTAAGAATTGAATCACAATACGCTAGTATGATTTCTTGTGCCAGCGGTCACATTTTTCCGCCGGCCCCACAGGGAAAACGCTCTCGATGACCTCGTTCACTCTCAGCTCCGATGACTGGTTAACGCGTGAAACGCAGTTCGCTGCCTTCGCCACCGGGCCGCTGCTGGACTTCTGGCGGCTACGGGAAGAAGGCGAGTTCAGCGGCGTGGGCGGCGTGCCGATCCGTTTTGTGCGTTTTCGCTCCGCACGGCATCAGCGGGTGGTGGTGGTCAGCCCCGGCCGCATCGAAAGCTACGTGAAATACCCTGAGGTGGCCTACGACCTGTTCCACAGTGGCTACGACGTGGTGATCGTCGATCATCGCGGGCAGGGGCGCTCCGGGCGTTTACTGGCGGATACGCACCGCGGTCATGTGGTAAACTTTGTCGACTACGTGGACGATTTCGAGCAGCTTTGGCAGCGTGAGGTCGAATCGCGCGGCTATCGGCAGCGCGTCGCGCTGGCGCATTCGATGGGCGGCGCGATCCTGGCGCAGTTCCTGCAGCGGCGGCCGCAGGCGTTCGACGCGGCGGCGTTTTGCGCGCCGATGTTCGGCATCCAGTTGCCGATGCCGGGCTGGCTGGCCGACCGCATTCTCGACTGGGTGGAGACCCGCCCGGCGATCCGCGACTACTACGCGGTGGGCACCGGCCAGTGGCGGCCGTTGCCCTATGTGGTCAACGTGTTGACCCACAGCCGTGAACGCTACCGGCGCAGCCTGCGCTATTACGCCGATTACCCCGAGCTGCAGGTGGGCGGGCCGACCTACCATTGGGTGCGAGAGAGCATCCGCGCCGGCCGGCAGATTATCGCTCAGGCCGGGGAGATAACAACGCCGCTGTTGCTTTTGCAAGCCGGTGAGGAACGGGTGGTCGACAACCGTTCGCACCAGGCTTTTTGTCAGGCTCTGTCAGACGCGGGGCGCCCTTGCGAAGGGGGGCTCCCGCTGGTTATCAACGGCGCACGCCATGAGATCCTGTTCGAGCGGGACGCGATGCGCGCCGAAGCACTGAACGCAATCCTGCGCTTCTTTGCTCAACACTTAGGCGGCGCGCTGCCGCCGACAACTCCATCAGAGGTTAGAACATAACGCTATGTATCACGTCGTCGCTTCCGATTTAGATGGCACGCTGCTGTCTCCCGACCATACCCTGTCGCCGTACGCCAAAGAGACGCTGAAGCTGCTGACCCAGCGCGGCGTGCATTTCGTGTTCGCTACCGGCCGCCACCATATCGACGTGGCGCAGATCCGCGACAGCCTGGAGATCAGCGCCTTTATGATCACCTCCAACGGCGCGCGGGTGCACAACACCGCCGGCGAGTTGATCTTCAGCCACAACCTGGACGGGGATATCGCCCGCGATCTGTACGGCATGCTGCACGACGATCCGGAGATCACCACCAACGTCTACCGTAACGATGACTGGTTCATCAACCGTGAAAGCCCGGAGCAGGAAGAGTTCTTCCAGGAGTCGGTGTTCAAATACCAGCTGTTCGAGCCGGGCCTGCTGGAAACCGACGGCGTCTGCAAGGTTTACTTTACCTGTGAAGATCATGAGCGGTTGCTGCAGGTGGAAGACGCAATCAACGCGCGCTGGGGCGATCGGGTCAACGTCAGCTTCTCGTTCCCGACCTGTCTGGAAGTGATGGCGGGCGGCGTGTCGAAAGGGCATGCACTGGAAGAAGTGGCCAAGATCATCGGCTATACGCTGCAAGAGTGCATCGCCTTCGGCGACGGCATGAACGATCTGGAGATGCTGTCGATGGCCGGCAAGGGCTGCATCATGCGTGATGCGCATCAGCGCCTGAAGGATATGCTGCCGGAGCTGGAAGTGATCGGCTCCAATGTCGATAACGCGGTGCCGCACTACCTGCGCAAGATGTTCCTCTGAAATAACAAGGGCGCCTTGCGGCGCCCTTAAAGTAAATGGTAAACCGGATGACGTTGCCGAGCTGACAGAAGGCAATATCTAAAAAATAAGGAAAATCAATTTATTGATTTTCGGCTGATGACCACAAAGGAGGAAAAACCACGTTTTTTCCTCCTTTGTCAGCAATCCAAGGGCGCCTTGCGGCGCCCTTGGCATTACTTGTGCTGGCCCTGCTTCTGCAGGAACTGCACGCCCTTGTCCGGGAAGTCGGTGAACACACCGTCGACGCCGGCCTGGTTGTAAATCACGTCATACAGCTGGTTCACGTCGGTCACGTACTTCGGCAGCGCATCGGCGCGGATGGTAAACGGATGCACCGCCAGCTTGCTGGCGTGCGCTTCTTTCACCATGTCGGTCAGCACGATGTGGCCCGGCTTGGATTGATCCGCGACCACCAGCATGTGGTAGTCCGGCCCGATGCCGTCGGCATACTGAGCGATTTTCTTCATCGCGCCCGGTTTGAACATCCAGTCGTAGTCGTACTCCACCCACTTGCCGTCGGCTTTCTGCTCGTAGGTTTCCTGCCAGTCGTTATAGGCGATCAGCTGCACCAGCTTCAGATCCATGCCCAGCTTCGGCTCCAGCTCATTCTTGATGCGTTTGAGCTCGTTGGCGTCGAAGCACTGCAGGTAGACGTTGTCGTTCTTGCCGGTGTAACCGTACTGCTTGAGCACCGCCAGCACTTTGCTGGAGATGTCTTTGCCTTCCTGTTTGTGGAACCACGGCGCCTTGATTTCAGGGTAGATGCCGATGTTTTTGCCGGTCGAATGGTTCAGACCCTGCACGAACTCGATCTCTTCCTGGAAGGTGTGCACGCGGAAGTCGGATTTTCCCATCGGGAAGCGGCCAGGATAACCCTGTACCTTCTTGCCGTTTTCGATTTCAAAGCCTTCGGTGAACTTCAGCGATTTGATCTCTGCCAGCGTAAAGTCGATGGCGTAATAACGGCCGTCTTTACGCGCACGGTCCGGGAAGCGTTCGGCGACGTCGGTGACGCGATCGAGGTAATGGTCGTGCAGCACCACCAGCTCGTTGTCCTTGGTCATCACCAGATCTTGCTCGAGGTAATCGGCGCCCTGCGCGTAGGCCATCGCTTTCGCCGGCAGGGTGTGTTCCGGCAGGTAGCCGCTGGCGCCGCGGTGGGCGATCACCACTTTGTCCGCCGCCTGTGCGGCGCTGACCATTGAGGTGGCGAGAATGATCCCTGTCAGCAGGGCTTTGACTTGAGTCCGCATTCCATTTTCTCCGTGTTGTTGGGGGCAGGGTAGTAAAAAGGCCGCAGGGCGGCCTTTAAATCATGCAAAAGTCGTGTGACGCTTAACCGCGCTTGGCGGCGATTTCCGCGTGGTGTTTCTTTTCGTTCAGCATGGTCAGCAGCAGCAGGATAACCGCCAGCACGCCGCCGCCGATCATCACCATGAAGCCGCCGTCCCAACCGAAGAAGTCCACGGTGTAACCGACGATGGCGCTGGCCGCAACCGAGCCGCCCAGGTAGCCGAACAGGCCGGTGAAGCCCGCGGCGGTGCCGGCGGCTTTCTTCGGCGCCAGCTCCAGCGCGTGCAGGCCGATCAGCATCACCGGGCCGTAGATCAGGAAGCCGATGACCAGCATACAGATCATGTCCACGGTCGGGTTACCGGCCGGGTTCATCCAGAACACCACGGTGGCGATGGTCACCAGCGTCATGAAGAACACGCCGGTGGCGCCGCGGTTGCCTTTGAACACTTTGTCTGACATCCAGCCGCACAGCAGGGTGCCCGGGATACCGGCGTATTCATACAGGAAGTAGGCCCAGGAAGACTTGTCCAGCGCGAAGTGCTTCACTTCTTTCAGGTAGGTCGGCGACCAGTCCAGAATGCCGTAACGCAGCAGGTAGACGAACACGTTGGCGACCGCGATGTACCACAGCAGCTTGTTCGGCAGGATGTACTGCATGAAGATCTGCTTGGCGGTCAGCTCTTCTTCGTCTTTTTCGCTGTAGTCGTCCGGGTAGTCGTTTTTGTACTCTTCAATCGGCGGCAGGCCGCAGGATTGCGGGGTATCGCGCATCAGGGCGAAGGCGATCAGGGCCACCAGGATGGCGCCGAAGGCCGGCATGTACAGCGCCGCGTGCCAGTCGTTGAACCAGGCCATGCCCAGCAGGAACAGCAGCGGCGGCAGGCCGCCACCCACGTTGTGGGCGCAGTTCCAGATGGAGACGATGCCGCCGCGTTCTTTCTGCGACCACCAGTGCACCATGGTGCGGCCGCACGGCGGCCAACCCATGCCCTGGAACCAGCCGCACAGGAACAGCAGAACGAACATCACCGCGATGCTGGAAGTTGCCCACGGTACGAAGCCCATGAACAACATCACCGCCGCCGCCAGGATCAGGCCGGCAGGCAGGAACACCCGCGGGTTGGAACGGTCAGAGACCGAACCCATGATGAATTTGGAGAAGCCGTAGGCGATAGAGATGCCCGACAGCGCGAAGCCGAGGTCGCCGCGGCTGAAGCCTTGTTCGATCAGGTAAGGCATGGCCAGGGTGAAGTTCTTACGCACCAGATAGTAGGCGGCGTAACCGAAGAAGATCCCCAGGAAAATTTGCCAGCGCAGCTTACGGTAGAGCGGATCTACCTTATCGCTCGGCACACGGGCGATGTGTGCGGCTGGCTTAAAAATACTCAACATGAGCGCCTCCGATGGCTTTATCTGTTATCACATCAATATGACCTTTTACGTTCATTTGATGATTGAGCGGATATCGAATGTGGTGTTTTTGTGTTCCATAACGAGCGCCATTGTCATCAAATACGCCTGGTGTCGCTGTGACGAATGGCGCAATTGTTACACTTTCATGAAACCACGGCGGATTTTGAGCGATTCGTTAACGTTATGAAATAGAAAAACGTCCAAAAATCGTGATTATGATCACATTGATGGTTTTTTGTGGTCATTTTTATTTCGTTTTATGTTCGTTATTGTTCCTTATCAAACAAAGACCCCAATAACCGTGGCTCAATAGGCTCATAACTACCGATCCTGAGGGAGCGACATGAGCAGCTATTTTGACGGCGGCGAAACGGATGTGATCATCATCGGCGGCGGCGCCACCGGCGCAGGCATTGCCCGCGACTGTGCGCGGCGCGGCCTGCGCTGCATCTTGCTGGAGCGCCACGACATCGCCACCGGCGCCACCGGCCGCAACCACGGTTTACTGCACAGCGGCGCGCGCTATGCGGTGACCGACGGCGAGTCGGCGCGCGAGTGCATCGAAGAGAACCGCATCCTGAAACGTATCGCTCATCACTGTATCGAGCGCACCGATGGGCTGTTCATCACCCTGCCGCAGGACTCGCTGGACTATCAGCAACAGTTTATCGCCGCCTGTCGCCAGGCTGACATCGACGCCGAAGCGATCGACCCGCAGCTGGCGCTGCGGCTGGAGCCGGCGGCTAACCCGGCGTTGATCGGCGCGGTGCGCGTACCGGACGGCACCGTCGATCCTTTCCGGCTGACCGCCGCCAACATGTTGGACGCGCGCGAACACGGCGCACAGATCCTGACCTACCACCAGGTGGTGGGATTGTTGCGCAGCGGCGATCGGGTAACGGGCGTGCGCGTTTACGACCATCAGAATCAGCGGCGCTATGAGCTGCACGCGTCGGTGGTGGTCAACGCCGCCGGCATCTGGGGCCAGCAGATCGCCGAATACGCCGATTTGCGCATCCGCATGTTCCCGGCCAAGGGGGCGCTGCTGATCCTCGGCCATCGCATCAACAACATGGTGATCAACCGCTGCCGCAAACCGGCGGACGCCGACATCCTGGTGCCGGGCGACACCATCTCGCTGATCGGCACCACCTCGACCCATATCGACTACGACCAAATTGACAACATGCTGGTGACCCCGCAGGAGGTGGACATTCTGATCCGCGAGGGGGCGCTGTTGGCGCCCACCCTGGCGCAGACCCGCATTTTGCGTGCCTATGCCGGGGTGCGGCCGCTGGTAGCCAGCGATGACGATCCCAGCGGGCGCAACGTCAGCCGCGGCATCGTGCTGCTCGATCACGCCGCCCGCGACGGGCTGGAAGGGTTTATCACCATCACCGGCGGCAAGCTGATGACCTACCGCCTGATGGCGGAGTGGGCCACCGACAAGGTGTGCGAAAAGCTTGGCGTAAACCGTCCGTGCACCACCGCGCAGGACGCGTTGCCGGGATCTCGCCAGTCGGCGGAGGAAACGGTGCGCAGCGTGGTTTCACTGCCCGCCAGTATTCGCGGCTCAGCAATTTACCGCCACGGCGATCGCGCCAGCCAGGTGCCGGCGGCCGATCGGCTCGACACCAGCCTGGTGTGCGAATGCGAGGCGGTGACCGCCGGGGAAGTGCGCTATGCGGTCAATTCGCTGACCGTCAATAACCTGGTGGATCTGCGCCGCCGCACCCGCGTCGGCATGGGTACCTGCCAAGGCGAACTCTGCGCCTGCCGCGCCGCCGGGCTGCTGACGCGCTTTAACGTCAGCACGCCGCAGCAATCTATCGCGCAGCTGTCGCAGTTCCTCAACGAACGGTGGAAAGGCGTACGGCCGATCGCCTGGGGCGATGCGTTGCGCGAGAGCGAATTTACCAGTTGGGTTTACCAGGGGTTATGCGGGCTTGAGGCCCAGGCCGACAAGGAGCAGGAGGTGGATGATGCGATTTGACGTAGTGGTGATTGGCGGTGGCCTGGCGGGCCTGAGCTGCGCCATTGCCGTGGCCGAACAGGGCAAACGCTGCGCGGTGGTCAGTTCCGGCCAGAGCGCGCTCTACTTCTCCTCCGGCTCGCTCGACCTGTTGGCGAGATTGCCGGACGGCACGCCGGTCGAGATGCCGCTGGCGGCGTTGCCGCAGCTGGCGCGGCAGGCGCCGCAGCATCCGTATGCCCTGATCGGGCCCGGCCGGGTGGCGGCGCTGTCCGCCGCCGCCCAGCGGCTGCTGGCGCGCTGCGGGTTGAACCTGCAGGGCAAGGGCACCAATAACCATCTGCGCATCACGCCGCTGGGCACGCGCCGCGCCACCTGGCTCAGCCCGCAGGCGATCCCGACGCTGCCGCTGACCGGCCAACTGCCGTGGCGGCGCATCGCGGTGATCGGCATTGAGGGGTTCCTCGACTTCCAGCCGCAGATGGCCGCCGACTCTCTGAGCCGGGAGCTCGGTGTGCAGACGGACGTGGCCTATCTGCACATGCCGGCGCTGGACAGATTGCGCAATAACCCCAGCGAGTTCCGCGCGGTGAACATCGCCCGGGTACTGGATTTGATGGAAAGCCTGCCGCCGATGGCCGAGGAGCTGCGGCGGCTGGCGGGCGAGGCCGACGCGCTCTTCCTGCCGGCCTGTCTGGGCCTGGAGGACGATACGTCGCTGGCGGTGCTGCAGGATGCGGTCGGCAAACCGATCCGGCTGCTGCCGACGCTGCCGCCTTCGGTGCCCGGCATGCGTTTGCATCAGGCGCTGCGGCGGCGTTTTCAACAGCTGGACGGCGTTTTCATGCCTGGCGACAGCGTGCTGCGCGCCGAGTGCGAAGCCGGCCGCGTCACCGGCCTATATACCCGCAACCACGGCGATATTCCGCTGCGGGCGCAGCAGGTGGTGCTGGCCAGCGGCAGCTTCTTCAGCAATGGGCTGGTGGCCGATTTCGACGGGGTACGCGAGCCGATCTTCGGGCTGGACGTGCACAGCCGCGCCGATCGCGCCGACTGGAGCCAGCGCGAGCTGTTTGCACCGCAGCCTTATCTGCAGTTTGGCGTGCGCACCGACGGCAGGCTGCGGGCGATGAAGCAGGGAATGCCGTTCGACAATCTGTATGTCATCGGCGCGGTCGCCGGCGGCTACGATCCGCTGCAGCAGGGCTGCGGCGCCGGCGTGTCATTGATCGGTGCGCTGCACGTCGCGCAGCAGATCGCCGCGGAGGAGTGCGTATGAGCCTGCATCAGGATCACAGCTTTGAAAGCTGCATCAAATGTACCGTCTGTACCACCTACTGCCCGGTCGCCAAAGTGAACCCGCTCTATCCGGGGCCGAAACAGGCGGGGCCGGACGGCGAGCGGCTGCGGCTGAAAGACCCGGCGCTGTACGACGAAGCGCTGAAATACTGCACCAACTGCAAGCGTTGTGAAGTGGCCTGCCCGTCCGACGTCAAAATCGGCGACATCATTCAGCGCGCCCGCGCCGACTTCGCCCAAAGCAAGCCGACGTTGCGCGATGCCATCCTCAGCCACACCGATATCATGGGCTCGCTGTCGACGCCGTTTGCGCCGATCGTCAACGCCGCTACCGGGCTGAAACCGGTGCGCAAGCTGCTGGACAAGGCGCTGAATATCGATCACCGCCGCGAACTGCCGAAATACTCGTTCGGCACCTTCCGCCGCTGGTACCGGCAACAGGCGCAGGCTCAGCAGCGTTACGCCGAGCAGGTGGCGTTTTTCCACGGCTGCTTTGTCAACTACAACCACCCACAATTGGGTAAAGATTTGATCCGGGTGTTCAACGCGCTGGATATCGGCGTGCAGCTGCTGAAACGCGAGAAATGCTGCGGCGTGCCGCTGATCGCCAACGGGTTTATCGAGCAGGCCAAAAAGCAGGCCAGGGTCAACGCTGAATCGCTGCATGAAACGGTGCTGGAGCGCGGCATCCCGGTGGTGGCAACCTCATCGAGCTGCACCTTCACCCTGCGCGACGAATACCCTCATCTGCTGGACGTGGACACCACCCCGGTGCGCGATCGGGTGGAGCTGGCGACGCGCTATCTCTATCGCCTGATCAATCAGGGGCGTAGCCTGCCGTTGAAGCACACGCCGCTGCGGGTGGCTTATCACACGCCTTGCCATATGGAGAAGATGGGCTGGACCGCCTACACCCTGGAGCTGCTGCGGCAGATACCGGGGCTGGAGCTGGTGGTGCTGGATTCGCAGTGCTGCGGCATCGCCGGCACCTACGGGTTCAAATCGGAGAACTATGCCACTTCGCAAGGCATCGGCGCGCCGCTGTTCCGGCAGATCGAAGAGAGCGGGGTGGATCTGGTGGTGACCGACTGCGAGACCTGCAAATGGCAGATAGAAATGTCCACCAGCAAGCGCTGTGAACATCCGATCACCCTGCTGGCGCAGGCACTGGCGTAAAAACGAAAGGGCCGGCAAGCCGGCCCCTGTGGGATTACTGCTTCAGCTTCAGGGTGGAGATGATGCCTTCGGCTTCGGTCTGCGCCTGCTGCTGATTGTCCGCCGGCAGCGTCACCTGAATGGTCAGCATGTTGTTGTTCAGCGAGCCGATCAGAACGGAGGAATAGGCTTTTTCGCCGCCGCTGGTGATGATACTGTCCAACTGACGCAGCGGCACGCCGTTGACGTCGAGCGCCTTGTTGGTGATCACCTGCAGGTTGGCGTCACGCGCGCGCTGGGTATTCTCCAGGCGCTTGGCCAGGGTCTCCAGGCTGTCGGCGGTCTTGTCGCCCAGGATCACGATCACCGCGCGCTGGCCGGTGCTGTCTGCGTAAACATGCATGTTGTTAGCCTGGTTGCCCAGCTTGCCGCTCTGATCCGCCATGCCGACCGGCAGGGTGAACGCCAGTTTACCGTCCAGCAGGCTCACCTGCTGCCCGGCCGGCGCGCTGGCCGCCGCGCCGTCTGGCGCTGCCTTGGTGTCTTTGGTGTTGCCGTCGCAGGCCGCGAGGCCAAGCGCCAGCAGGCTGATACCCATCAATTTCGCTACTTTACGCATCGGGCTTCCTTCTTCCTTTCCGGTAGGGATTCACTGTCGTATCGCAACCTATTCCAGGTTGAAATGCAAGGCAGATGTTGTCACAAGTTTTTTTCCAGTAATAGCCGATAATCAGCCACTTCGCCTTTCTTTTCCAGCTGAACAATCTGATAGTGGTGGGTGAGCAGCATCGTCAGCATGGCGCGGAACCGGTTACGGGTTTTGACCGTCAGTTGGCGATAGCCCTGCGCCCGCGCCCAGCGTTCCTGTTCGGCCAACAAGACCTGCGCCACGCCGTGGCGACGGAATGCCGGCAGCACGCCACCCAGCCAGCTGTAAAACACCGTTTCCTGCCGTTGATAACCGAGTTTGAAACCGGCCGGCTGCCCGTCTATCTCGGCAATCAACAGGCTGGCGGGGGCGGTGCCGATACGCTGCTGCAGATCGGCCAGGCTATGCAGGCCGCCGAATTCGGGGATGCGTTGATAAAGGCGGTGGATTTCTTCGAGCGTGGCGGTGCGGACGATTGGGGTCATGAGCGGCCTCCAAGGATAAGGCCGCCCAGAATAGCATGACTCAGCTCAGCTGCAGGCTGCCGCTGCGCGCCGCGATGCGTTTGAGCAGCATGTTCAGCAACACGCCGTACATCGGCAAGAAGAACAGCAGGCAGATCATCACCTTGAAGCTGTAATCCACCAGCGCGATCTCCACCCAGTTGTTGGCCATGAAGGGATCGCTGCTCTTATAGAAGGCGATGAAGAAGAACGCCAGCGTATCGCTGATGTTGCCGAGGAACATCGCCGCCGCGGGCGCCACCCACCAGGCGCTGCGTTGGCGCAGGCGGTTGAACACATGTACGTCGAGGATCTGGCCGAGCACATAGGCCATAAAGCTGGCCACGGCGATGCGCGCCACGAACAGGTTAAAACTGCTCAGCGCCGCGAAGCCCTGCCATTCTCCCTGATAGGTGACGGTGGAGATCACATAAGAGATGAACAGCGCCGGCACCATCACCGCCAGGATAATCCGTCGCGCCAGCGGCGCGCCGAAGATGCGCACGGTCAGATCGGTCGCCAGGAAGATAAACGGGAAGGTAAAGGCGCCCCAGGTGGTATGGAAGCCGAAAACGGTGATCGGCAGCTGTACCAGGTAGTTGCTGGAGGTAATGATGGCGATATGAAACAGCGAAAGCCAGACCAACGCGGTGAAGCGCTGCTGTGCGGTAAACGAATACATGTTGTAGCCTTTTTAGCAGTGGGGTGAGGGAACCCAGTGTGTCTTGTTAAAACAGCAAAAAACGCTGCGCGGCGGCATGATACGCGTTTGCGCAACCAATGCAATGGTTAAATTTAACGCAAACGTTAACGCATCTTGCGCAGAAAAACTACCGGCGTAAACTAGGCGCTAATGAGATGCGGCGAGCGTTCGCCGATCGTTTTTGAACGAGAAAAATTGCATGACTGACTTATTTGCCCAGGCAGACCAGACGCTCGACGCGCTGGGCCTGCGTTGCCCGGAACCGGTGATGATGGTGCGTAAAACCGTGCGCCATATGGACAACGGCGAAACGCTGCTGATTATCGCCGACGATCCGGCCACCACCCGCGATATCCCGGGGTTCTGCCGCTTTATGGAACACACGCTGGTGGCGCAGGAGACCGAGCAGGCGCCATACCGTTATTTGTTGCGTAAAGGCGTATAACGGCGGCACGGTCGTGTCGATGAAAGAAAAGTCCCTTTCCCGAAATGACAACGGGCGCGGTATGCCGCGCCCGTGTTTGTTTCCGAACTTAGCTGCGCTTTCTCAACAGCCGCAGCGCGTTGGCAGTGACCAGCGCGGTGGCGCCGGAGTCGGCCAGCACCGCCAGCCACAGCCCGGTTAACCCCAGCAGGCTGGTGATCAGGAAGACCCCTTTCAACCCCAGCGCGATGGTGATGTTTTGCCGGATATTGGCGTGGGTGGCGCGCGAGATGCGGATCATCTCCGCGACGCCCACCAGCCGGTTGTGGGTCAGGGCGGCGTCGGCGGTTTCCAATGCCACGTCGGTGCCGCTGCCCATGGCGATGCCGATGCTGGAGGCTTTCATCGCCGGGGCGTCGTTGATGCCGTCGCCGATCATCGCCGTCGGGCGCAGTTCGCTCAGTTCGGTGACCGCGCTGACCTTATCTTCCGGCAACAGACCGGCACGATAGTCGAGGCCCAGCTCGCCGGCAATCGCCGCGGCGGCGCGCGGGTTGTCCCCGGTCAGCATCACGCCGCGAATACCCAGCGCGTTCAGTTCGGCTATCGCCTGTTTGGCATCGCTGCGCAGCGTATCGCGCAGCGCCAGCAAGCCGACGGGCACGCCGTCTTCCAGCACCACCACTGCCGTTTTACCGGCGTTTTCCAACTTATCCACCTGACTCTGCCATTGGGCGTCGAGCAGGCCCGGTGTCAACTTGCCCGGCGCGCTGATCAGCACGGTCTTGGCATCTACGATCCCTTCCACGCCGACGCCGGCCAGCGCGCGGCGCGCCTGTGCCAGCGGCATCTCAGCCCCGTTTTCGGCAGCACGGTTGATGATCGCTTGCGCCAGCGGGTGATGTGATCCGGCCTCTACCGCTGCGGCAAGCTGCAGCAGCCGTTGTTCGGTCAGCGCGCCGATGGGCAGCACGTCGGTCACCGTCGGCTTGCCTTCGGTCAAGGTGCCGGTTTTATCGAAGGCGATAGTTTGTATCTGGCCCAGTTGCTCCAGCGCCGCACCGCCTTTAATCAGCGCGCCGCGTCGCGTGGCGGCCGCGAGTCCGGAGGTAATGGCCGCCGGGGTCGAGATCACCAGCGCGCATGGACAGCCGATCAGCAGCAGCGTCAGGCCGCGATAGATCCAGGTATCCCACGGCTGTGAGAACAGCAGCGGCGGCACCAGGATCACCGCGACGGCCAGCAGCATAATGGCCGGGGTGTAATAACGGCTGAACCGATCGAGAAAGCGTTCGATCGGCGCGCGGCGCTCTTCGGCCTCTTCAATCAGCTGCAGAATGCGGTCGATGGCGTTTTTGCCGGGCTCGGAGATCACCTTCATCTGTGCCGCCTGATCGACGGACAGACTGCCGGCGGCCACTTTCTCACCCTGTTGGCGCTCGACCGGCACCGATTCGCCGGTCAGGGCGCTTTCGTCGAAGCTGGCGAACGGATTGAGCAGCTCGGCGTCGGCCGGCAGGCGCCCGCCGGGTGCGATTTCAATCACATCGCCCGGACGCAGGCTGGCGACCGGCACGCGTTTGCGCTCCGCGCCTTGCAGCAGCAGCGCATCTTCCGGCACCAGCTCCATCAGCGCCGTCACGCCGCGCCGCGCGCGGTTGGCGGCATAGGATTCCAGCAGTTCACCAACCATAAACAGCAGCAGCACCATCGCCGCTTCGGCGGTGGCGCCGATGAACAGCGCGCCGATGGCCGCCACGCTCATCAGCGTTTCAATGGCGAACGGCGTGCCGGAACGAATCAGACGCAGCGCCTTGGCGGCGACCGGTGCCAATCCGACCAGCGTGGTGGCGATAAAGGCGATGCGGCCCAGCTCCGGGTTAACCCGATCCAGCACCCAGCTGACGACCATCAGGGTGGTCAACAGCAGCAGCGGTGCGAATTCGCCGAAGCGTGAGGTTTTTGGCGCGGCGGCTTTGGCGGTCTGAGTGCCGAGCAGGGTAAAGCCGGCCTGGGCAACCGCGTCCTGGATCCGCAGGCTGATGTCGGACTGCGCGTCGACCACCAGTTTCTCGGTCGCAAACAGCACGCGCGCGCTGTCGACGCCGGGAAGTGCGGTGACGGCATTTTCGATTTTCTTGGCACAGCTGGGGCAGTCCATGCCGGTGACTTTCCAGCTGAAACGTTGGCTACCGGAAGGGGGGACGGCGGCCTGCCTGTCGCTTTCCTCGTCCGGATCGTCGGGCGCGGCGGTGCAGCAGCTGCTATCGCCATGATCGTGATGGTGGTGGGCGTGTTCGGCCTGTGCGGCGGCGTTTTTCGGCTCGCTGCTGCAGCCATGCTGAGTTTTGCTGTGGCTGTGGTTGCAGCCGCATCCGCCTTCGGCGTGGTGATGTTCCTGATGATTATGATTTTGCTGATTGTGCATAACGTCCCCCTTCGGGCTGTTAAACGGGTTTGCTCAGCTGACTCTACACCCTGGAGTCAACTCCAGAGTCAAGCGACGGATGAGAATTATTGCTAACGGCGTTCGAGCCTATAAAGGGGTATTCATTCAATAATGAATAATGCGAATTTAAATCTATAGGCTTTTCTTATCCTCTATTTGGGTGAAAAGGCTCACTGCCGTTAGTTTAAATAAGAAAATAATATTCCTATAGAAACTAAAAAGTCGCCCGACCTAATAATAAAGAGTTATTAACCTATAACGCTTTAGCAAAATTTACCTTTTTGCCCATCGCAAGCCAGCATGATTCGCTTGTGTCTGCAGGCCGCATTGTTATTGAAGTTTGGTGCCAACTTATCCTCGTTAAGTTTCATTTGTTTTGTAAAGAAGCCAAAAAAGCAGCATAACAAACTTTCGTTGAGACAATAAAAGGTTGATTATTTTATGTTCAGTTTCGTGACCCTGCCTATAATTGGAATCGATTACCATTTTTAATGGTGATCTTATTTGCTGATATATATGCATTAATTCTACCTAACACACTGCCGGCAACGGCGCATAAGCCCCTTCCAGCAAGCTTAAGGTTCATTAACCGTGGCTTACGGGGAGGTTATGTCTATCTGTCTGATTGATAACGATCAGATAATGAGTGGAATCGAACCAATGCAATCTACTAAAAAGGCAATTGAAATTACTGAATCCAACTTCGCGGCCGCCAAAACCGGCTACGATGCTGTAGCCGACCTGCTGCATTATCATGAGCGTGGCAACGGGATTCAGATTAATGGCAAGGATTCATTTTCTAACGAGCAAGCTGGGCTGTTTATTACCCGTGAGAACCAAACCTGGAACGGTTACAAGGTATTTGGCCAGCCGGTTAAATTAACCTTCTCCTTCCCGGACTATAAGTTCTCTGCCACCAACGTCGCCGGCGACACCGGGCTGAGCAAGTTCAGCGCGGAACAGCAGCAGCAGGCTAAGCTGTCGCTGCAGTCCTGGGCCGACGTCGCCAATATCACCTTTACCGAAGTGGCGGCCGGTCAAAAGGCCAATATCACCTTCGGCAACTACAGCCAGGATCGTCCTGGTCATTATGATTACGGCACCCAAGCCTATGCCTTCCTGCCGAACACCATTTGGCAGGGCCAGGATCTGGGCGGCCAGACTTGGTACAACGTCAACCAGTCCAACGTGAAGCATCCGGCGACCGAAGACTACGGCCGCCAGACGTTCACCCATGAGATTGGCCATGCGCTGGGTCTGAGCCACCCGGGCGATTACAACGCCGGTGAAGGCAACCCAACCTACCGCGACGTCACTTACGCGGAAGATACCCGTCAGTTCAGCCTGATGAGCTACTGGAGCGAAACCAACACCGGTGGGGATAACGGCGGTCATTACGCCGCTGCTCCGCTGCTGGATGACATTGCCGCCATTCAACATCTGTATGGCGCCAACCTGTCGACCCGCACTGGCGACACCGTGTACGGCTTTAACTCCAACACCGGTCGTGACTTCCTCAGCACCACCAGCAACTCGCAGAAAGTGATCTTTGCGGTCTGGGATGCGGGCGGCAACGATACCTTCGATTTCTCCGGTTATACCGCTAACCAGCGCATCAACCTGAACGAGAAGTCGTTCTCCGACGTGGGCGGCCTGAAGGGCAACGTCTCGATTGCCGCCGGGGTGACCATCGAGAACGCCATTGGCGGTTCCGGCAATGACGTGATCGTCGGCAACGCGGCCAACAACGTGCTGAAAGGCGGTGCGGGTAATGACGTGTTGTTCGGCGGTGGTGGGGCGGATGAACTGTGGGGCGGTTCCGGACAGGATACCTTCGTGTTCACCGCTGCCAGCGACTCTGCACCGGGTGCTTCGGACTGGATCCGTGACTTCCAGAAAGGGATCGACAAAATTGACCTGTCGTTCTTCAACAAAGAGGCACAGAGCAGTGATTTCATCCACTTCGTCGATCACTTCAGCGGCGCGGCCGGTGAAGCGCTGCTCAGCTACAACGCTTCCAACAACGTGACCGATTTGTCGGTGAACATCGGCGGCCATCAGGCGCCGGACTTCCTGGTGAAAATCGTCGGTCAGGTAGACGTCGCCACCGACTTTATCGTGTAACACAGCAACGAAACGCCCGGCGCAGTCTCGGCCGGGCGTGATGTGGGAGCCCGGTATGAAAGGTACTTTAACGCGCACCGCCCTGGCGGCGGGCGGCATGATGGTGACGAGTGCGGTCATGGCCGGCAGCCTGGCGCTGCCGACCGCGCAGTCGCTGGCGGGGCAATGGCAGGTTGCCGACAGCGAACGCCAATGCCAAATCGAGTTTTTGGCGAATGAGCAAAGTGAAACCAACGGCTATCAGCTGGTGGATCGGCAACGTTGTCTGCAAAGCGTGTTTGCGGCCGAGGTGGTGGGCTGGCGCCCGGCGCCGGACGGCATCGCCCTGCTGCGGGCGGATGGCAGCACGCTGGCGTTCTTCTCGCGCGACGGCGATCTGTATCGCAATCAGCTGGGCGCCGATGATGCCTTAACGTTGAAAGCGTTGGCTTGATGTGGAAACGGGTTCGGCGTGCCGAACCCGCGGCAGGTCGTTACAGGTAGAGTGAGCGCACGATCAGGAAGTGGCCGGAGAAGTAACAGAAAGCGACGATGGCGTCCGCTGCGCGGAAGGTGAAACGGTAGCGGTTGATCAGCCAAACCACGTTGGCCAGTAGCAATAGCGAGGTGCCGGTCAGCAGCGAGAAGCCGAAATCGGTGCTGCGCAGGAAATATTGTTCGCCCGCCAACCAGACCATCAGCAGCGTCATCGCCACATAGGTGACGATTGGCCAGCGCATCTCTTCCAGCCGGGTCCAAAGGGTGGCCAGCAGCAACGCACCTATCGCCAGCAGCGCCAGCGGCAGCGGCCAGAACAGACTGAACGTCATCTGGCTGGCAAAGCTCAGGGTATACAGCAGGTGCGAGAGGAAAAAGGCGCCGATGGCGTACAGCACCCGCTCGCGCGGCAACAGGAGCAGCGCGTCGCCGATCAGCGTCGCCAGCAGGCCGAGTACGATCAGATAACCTGCCGCGCTGAGCACCGGCGCCTGCCAAGCCAACAGCAACAGCAGCAGCAGCGTGACGGGTTTGAACACCCAGCGTTGCCAGCGCGGCCCACGGTATGAGGCGTCGACGAACAGCCAACCGGAAAAGAATACGGCAAGGAACGGCCAACTCATTGATGTCTTCCTTATGTATGAGGGAGCCGCAACCACCGGCTCCAAACTGTCACCCATGTCACTTCTTATTTCAGTGTAGGTAGCCTGCCGACGATCGACAATGCTTTCTTGAGAATGCTATGTTTACGCCGATTTGGCCGTGAAGGAAATGGGAAACCGATGAGCAAACCACCGTTATTTTTTGTCGCCGTGATTGCGCTGATCGCCGTACTGGCCACGCAACGCTACTTCAAACAGCGCCAGCAGGAGGCGGAAAACGACCGCGCGCCGATGCGCAGTCTGCAGGTGACGGTGAGCGACAAACGCGCGGTGCCGGTCACCAAGACCCGCGCGCCGCAGCGCGAGCCGTTGGTCAATGAACCGATGAATTACGAGGTGGTGTTCAGCCCGGTACAGGGCGGTGAAGACATCCAGCTGCGGCTGAAGCAATGGCAGTACAACCCGATAGAAAAAGGCGCGCAGGGCACGTTAAACATGCAGGGCACGCGCTTCGTCTCGTTCACCGCTCAGCCGTAGCGGTCACTTCTTCTTGATGGGCGGCTGTTTCTTTTGCCAGGCCAGCAGCTCGAACACGCCAAAGATAAAGATCTTGGCCTCTTGCCAGTAGCTGATCGGCTGATCCTTCGGCTGGGTGGATTTCAACAGCACCAACTGCAGGCCGTGCATCACCACCATAAAGAACAGCGCCACGTCGATGAAATACTTCAGCGGCTTGGGAAACGGATGGAACAGGTTAGAGAGCAGGAAGCCCCACACGCACAGCATCAGCAGGCGGCCCAGATTAATCAGCATGGTCGGTTTTCTCTTGCGAACGAATATAAAGGCGATAGGCCACCTGGCCGGCGACCTTTTCCCGGTGCAGCTGCCAGCTGGCAGGCACGTCTGCCGCGGCGCTTTCCGCCTCGGCTTCTACATAGATCCAGGCCTCGTCGGCCAGCCAGCCTCGCTGCTCCAGCAGCAGGGCGGTCTCCGCCAGCAGGCCTTTGCGGAATGGCGGATCGAGGAACACCACGTCAAACGGTTTGCCCTCGCCCGCCAGCCAGCTCAGCGCGTTGGTGTTGATAACCACGCCTTTGCCCTGCAGCAGCGCCAGATTTTTTTCCAACTGCTGCGCCACCGGCCGTTCGAATTCCAGCAGCGTGGCGCTGCCGGCGTAGCGCGACAGCGCTTCCAGCCCTAATGCGCCACTGCCGGCGAAGCAGTCCAGACAGCGCGCGCCCTGAATCACCGGCGCCAGCCAGTTGAACAGGGTTTCGCGCACCCGATCGGTGGTGGGGCGCAGCCCCGGGCTGTTCGGCACCGGAAGCTTGCGACCGCGCCATTGGCCGCCGATGATGCGGATTTGTCCGGCTGCGGCCTGGGGCGGTTTTTTGGCCGCCGCCCGTGGCGAGAGTCTTGTCATAAGCGTTGTTTGATTTCTTTTACGGCGCGGGGCCGCAGAGGTTAACGAAAAGTTGTCCCTATTCTACCGGTGACGGGCGTCGGGGGAAACGGTAAAACTTTGTTGTCTGATTTCACACCGGAAAGCATGCCGGATGCGTGTTGCTACGCGAGGGAAAGTGATAGACTCGGCGGATTATTGTCAGCATATATCCTTCAGGTATGTAGGGTAAGCGAGCCTTCGGTACGGAGTAGAGTCATAACATGGCAAAAGATAAGAAACGTGGGTTTTTCTCCTGGCTGGGCTTTGGCCAGAAGGAAAAGGAAGAAGAGCAACAGCAACCTGAGCAGCCGGTAGAGCAGGCAGAGCCTCAGGCCGCGGAGACGCCGGTTGAACCGGCCGCCGCCAAGCTGGATGACAAGCTCCCCGCCCAGGAATCTGAACCTGCCGCCTCCGTCGACACCCCGGGAGAGTGGGATAACGGTCAGGCCGGCGAACAAATCGCGGAAAACCTGCCGGCGGCGGGCGAACACCCGGCGGCGCAAGCGTTGGCCGAAGAGATTGTCAGCGTGACCGAGCAGGTAGTGGCGCAGCAGCAGCCGGTGGTTGAACCTGAGCCGGTCGTTGAACCTGAGCCAGTCGTCGAGCCTGAGCCGGTCGTTGAGCCTGAGCCGGTGGTTGAACCTGAGCCGGTCATTGAGCCTGAGCCAGTCGTCGAACCAGAACCCGAGCCGGAAGAAGAAGAGCTGCTTGAACCTGTGGTGCCGGCCGCTGCGCAAGAGCAGGAGCGCCCGACCAAAGAAGGCTTCTTCGCTCGCCTGAAGCGCAGCCTGCTGAAGACCAAGCAAAACCTCGGTTCCGGCTTTATGGGGCTGTTCCGCGGTAAAAAGATCGACGACGACCTGTTCGACGAGTTGGAAGAACAGCTGCTGATCGCCGATGTCGGCGTAGACACCACGCGCAAGATCATCACCTCCCTGACCCAGCACGCCAGCCGCAAGCAGCTGAAAGACGCCGAAGCGCTGTACGGCAAGCTGAAGGAGGAAATGTCCGAAATTCTGGCCAAGGTTGATCAGCCGCTGGATGTCAGCGGGAAAACGCCGTATGTCATCCTGATGGTCGGCGTGAACGGCGTGGGTAAAACCACCACTATCGGCAAGCTGGCACGTCAGTTCCAGGCGGAAGGCAAGTCGGTGATGCTGGCGGCGGGGGATACCTTCCGCGCCGCGGCGGTGGAGCAGCTGCAGGTGTGGGGTGATCGCAACCGCATTCCGGTGGTGGCGCAGCATACCGGGGCGGACTCCGCTTCGGTGATCTTCGATGCGGTGCAGGCCGCCAAGGCGCGCGGCATCGATGTCTTGATCGCCGATACCGCCGGCCGTCTGCAGAACAAATCGCACCTGATGGAAGAGCTGAAGAAGATCGTCCGCGTCATGAAAAAACTGGACGACCAGGCCCCCCATGAGGTTATGCTGACGCTCGATGCCAGCACCGGCCAGAATGCGGTCAGTCAGGCGAAATTATTTAATGAGGCCGTGGGCTTAACCGGCATCACGCTGACTAAACTGGACGGTACCGCCAAGGGCGGGGTGATCTTCGCCATCGCCGATCAGTTCGGTATCCCGATTCGCTATATCGGCGTCGGGGAAGGCATCGAAGATTTGCGGCCGTTTAAGGCTGACGATTTTATTGAGGCACTTTTTGCCCGAGAGGATTAATACGGATGATTCGCTTTGAACAGGTCAGTAAAGCTTATCTGGGCGGACGGCAAGCGCTGCAGGGGGTCGATTTCCATCTGCGCCCGGCGGAAATGGCGTTTCTGACCGGCCATTCCGGCGCGGGGAAAAGTACCCTGCTGAAACTGATTTGCGGTATCGAACGGCCCAGCGCCGGCCACATCTGGTTTGGCGGTCACGACATCAGCCGTTTGAAAAACCGCGAGGTGCCGTTCCTGCGTCGGCAGATCGGCATGATCTTCCAGGATCACCACCTGCTGCTGGATCGCACGGTGTATGACAACGTGGCGATGCCGCTGATCATCGCCGGCGCCAGCACCGAAGACATCCGCCGCCGCGTCTCTGCGGCGCTGGACAAGGTCGGTTTGCTGGATAAAGCGAAAAACTTCCCGATTCAGCTGTCCGGCGGTGAGCAGCAGCGCGTGGGCATCGCCCGTGCGGTGGTGAACAAGCCGGCGGTGCTGCTGGCGGATGAACCGACCGGCAACCTCGATGACGCGTTGTCGGAAGGCATTCTGCGCCTGTTTGAAGAATTCAACCGCGTCGGCGTGACCGTATTGATGGCGACGCACGACACCGGGCTTATCGCCCGTCGCAATTACCGCATCCTGACGCTGAGCCAGGGCCGCATGCAAGGGGGCGCTCACCATGGCCAATAACGCAAAAACCGCCAAGAGCAAGGCGCTGCGCGGCGGCTGGCGCGAACAGTGGCGTTACGCCTGGATGAACGCCATCAAAGACATGCTGCGCCAGCCGTTGGCGACGCTGCTGACGGTGATGGTGATCGCCATCTCCCTGACGCTGCCGAGCGTGTGCTACATCGTGTGGAAAAACGTCAGCACCGCGGCCAGCCAGTGGTACCCGACGCCGCAACTGACGGTCTACCTGGATAAATCGCTCGATGACGACGCGGCGCTGAAAGTGCTCGACGCCATCAAGGCGGAAGCCGGCGTGGAGAAGGTGAACTACCTGTCGCGTGAAGAAGCGCGCGGCGAGTTCCGTAACTGGTCGGGCTTTGGCGGCGCGCTGGACATGCTGGAAGAGAACCCGCTGCCGGCGGTGGCGATCGTCACGCCGAAGATGAGCTTCCAGAGTTCGGACACCCTCAACACCCTGCGCGATCGCGTAGCGGCGGTGCAGGGCGTGGAAGAAGTGCGTATGGATGACAGCTGGTTTGCCCGCCTGGCGGCGCTGACCGGGCTGGCGGGCCAGATCGCGGCGATCATCGGCGTGCTGATGATCGTGGCGGTGTTCCTGGTGATCGGCAACAGCGTGCGTCTGAGCATCTTCAGCCGTCGTGACACCATCAACGTGATGAAGCTGATCGGTGCCACCGACGGCTTTATCCTGCGGCCGTTCCTTAACGGCGGGGCGATGCTGGGCTTTGCCGGCGCGCTGCTGTCGCTGGTGCTCTCCGGCGCACTGGTGTGGCAGCTGGAGTCGGTAGTCGCCGGGGTCGCCAAGGTATTCGGCACCACCTTCACCCTGCACGGGCTGGGCTGGGATGAGGCGCTGCTGCTGCTGATCATCTCCGCCATGATCGGCTGGATCGCCGCCTGGCTGGCGACAGTGCAACATTTACGCCGATTTACACCACAGTAAGATTTTTTTGGTATACTCTTCTCCTGCTGCTTTTGATCGCGTTGCGGGAGAAGAGTGACCTCAAGCGAAGTCAGCACCATCCCTCTCTTCTTAGCGCACAAATTCCCTATCGGCCTTCACTCTCGTCACGTATTGTCAGCGACAATGCTTGCAAAAAAGGGTGAACTTTTAGGGCGAAGTACGGTCAAAAATTGCAGCAAATGTTAAGGTGCCCGGCGTGTGGAACCGCTTTTGCTTCAGCAACTGCCGTAGAATCAATCATTTCCCCGCTGTAATAATCACCTGCATGATTTTGTATTCTCATAGAGAGGGTTTGAATGACCAAAGAAATGCAAACTTTAGCCTTAGTACCCCAAGGTAGCTTGGAAGCCTATATCCGGGCAGCCAACGCCTATCCGATGCTGACGGCAGAGGAAGAGCGGGAGCTGGCTGAACGGCTGCATTATCAGGGCGATCTGGATGCCGCTAAGCAGCTCATCCTGTCTCACCTGCGCTTTGTCGCTCATATTGCCCGCAACTATTCAGGCTACGGTCTGCCGCAGGCAGACCTGATTCAGGAAGGCAATATCGGCCTGATGAAAGCCGTTCGCCGCTTCAACCCTGAAGTCGGCGTGCGTCTGGTTTCCTTTGCGGTGCATTGGATTAAGGCGGAAATCCACGAGTACGTATTGCGCAACTGGCGCATCGTGAAAGTGGCGACCACCAAAGCGCAGCGCAAGCTGTTCTTTAACCTGCGCAAAACCAAACAGCGTTTGGGCTGGTTCAACCAGGACGAAGTGGAACTGGTGGCCCGCGAGCTGGGCGTAACCAGCAAAGACGTGCGCGAGATGGAATCTCGCATGGCGGCGCAGGACATGACGTTCGATCCGACTCCGGACGATGAGGCCCGCGATGGCCAGGCGATGGCGCCGGTGTTGTACCTGCAGGACAAGAGCTCCGACTTTGCCGAAGGCATCGAGGAAGATAACTGGGAAAGCAACGCCGCAGACAAACTGGCCTATGCGCTGGAAGGTCTGGACGAGCGCAGCCAGCATATCATCCGTGCACGCTGGCTGGATGACGACAACAAGTCGACGCTGCAGGAGCTGGCCGATCAGTACGGCGTTTCCGCCGAGCGCGTGCGCCAGCTGGAAAAGAACGCCATGAAGAAACTCAAAATGGCGATCGAAGCCTGAGTCGATGCGATATTCGAAAAAAAAGCCCGGCTTGCCGGGCTTTTTCATGCCTGAAATTCGGCGTTATGGTGCGACCGCGGCGAAGTCCGGCGCCGGGCAGTCGTAGCCGAATTTCGCCGCCCACGGGTAGCGGGTGCCGGTGTTGATGTAGCGCTGATAAAGCGCCTGGCCGGTCTTGGCGTCGCGTTTGATAACCCAGCTGGCGGCGTTACACAGCACGGCGGCATAGGCCTGGCTTTTCGGCGGCAGCAGATCGGCCGCCTGTTGCGCCAGCCCCACCGCCTGCCAGCGATAGTGCAGGAAACGGTTGTCCTGCGCCGGCAGCGCCGCCTTGGCGCGCGCCGCTTCTGCGCTGTTTATCCAGCTTTTTTGCTTCAGCTCGCGAGTATCGAACGCATCCCCCAGATAGGAATAGCCGGCGCCATAGATGGCGTAGTCCGGCGTCATCTCATAACCGGTAAACTCCAGCCCCTGGGCACGCAGTAGGTTGGCGGCGCGATAGTAAGCCTGCGCTCGCGTCAGCGGCGCGGCGGATTTGTCCTTGGCGGCCTTCAGCTCATCAGCGTACTGCTGCGCGGCCTGGCGGTAGTTAGGGATATCGAAGTAGGCCAGCGCTTCCGGCGCTCGTCCGACGCGCATCAGCCGCCGCGCCAGCAGTTCGCGCAGCTGCACTTCCGGCGTGATCTGCTGGCCGCCGTAGTCATCCGGGTTAACCGGTTTGAGCGGCGTCGTCGGCGCCGGAGCGTGCTTATCGACAAAGCCTTTCAACTCATCGACGGTCAGCACGCGCTCCGCCACATCGGCCACGTCGGCCCAGTAGATCGCCTTGCCGCGATACAGCAGATCCATCGCCTGCAGATAGTCGCCGCGGTTCAGCGCCAGGATGGCCTGTTCACCGGCCACCCGGCACTCGGGCACGATGGTTTCCGCGACGAAGTCGGCGTTGCGCTGTTCGCCCCAGCTTTCGTCGGCGGGGAACGCGCTTGCCGCTTTGGCGTAGGCGGCGGTGGCGGCTTTCACGTCACCGTCACGCAGCGCCATTTTGGCACGCAGCCACCACGCCAGGCCGCTGTCGCCGGCGTTTTTCAGCAGGCTCGCCGCCATTGGGTACTGCCCGGAACGGTAGGCCAATGCCGCCAGCCGATCGCTGCCGGCGAAGCCGCTTTTCACCGTGCCGTCCAGCAGCGTCAGGATCTGGCTGATAATCTGGGCGGAGCGGCCGTTGCCGTCGGTATCCGCCATTTGCAGGTTGCCGCTGCGGGCGAACAGCTCAATGGTCACCAACTGCTGGATCAACGGATCGCCGATGATCTGTTTCAGCGTTTCCAGATGGTCGGGATTGACCAGGTAGCTGGAGACGTACTGTAGCGACTGCCCGCCGCTCGGATCGCCCTGCGCCGCCTGTAGCGCATAGAGGTGAGCGGCGGGGGCGACGTCACCCAACCACAGGTGGATGCGCGCCTGCTGCCCGAGGCTGCTCAGCGCCAGCTGATCGGGATCGGGGGCGCCGCTTTTCACCCGGTCGATCACCTGCTCGAACGCCGCCAGCGCCTGTTCAAGCGCGGCTTTTGGCGGATGCTCGGCGGCGGGCGCCGCTTCACCAGATTCATTCACCGGCGTACCGTGGTCAGCCATCAACACCCGACCAAGCGAATACTGCGCCCGCAGTCCCCAGTCGCCCTGTTCGGCGGCCGGTAGCTTCAGCACCTGTTGGAAATAGTCTGTGGCGCGCGGATCGTGGCTGGCGAAAGCGACGGCGCCCAGTTGATAAAGGCGCGCGGCGTTGGACAGACCCTGCGTATTGACGGCGTCAGCTTCTTCCACCGTTTTGGCGGCGCGCATTTTGCCGATCGCGATCGTTTCCGGCGATTGCGGCATCGGTTTCGGCGGCATCGGCGGCGGCGGGGCTTGCCAGCGCGGCAGCTGTTTATCTGCCGGCACCAGCCGGCCGGCTTCGAAGGCGAAATTGCCCTCCGGCATATACAGCAGGGTGCCGTTGCGGTCGATCAGCAGCCGGTTAGGAAAATCCGGGCCGCAGGCATAGCCGTTCAGCGGCAGCGCCAGCGCGGCGCCGATCAGCATGGCCAGCGGAAGAAGGCGGCGGGTATTCCGTGCCGCGCACGTATCAAGGTGTGACAAGGGTGCCTCCTGGCGTCAGTTGTTGGCAGCGCAGCCAGCCCAGCGGCCGGGATTGCCCGGCGCGCAGCTGGTCGCCGCTGATGCGAATAAAGCGTTGCCGTTGCGGTGCGGATTCCAGCCGGTAGTTGCCGACCGCGTCCGCCGCCAGGCAGTCGTCAGCGCGGATGACCACCTCTTGCGGCAGCGGGGCATCCACCGGCCCGTTGTTATGAATTATCAGATCATACAGCCCGTTTTGCTGTGGCTGAGGCCTAAATTTTACCTGCCAGTCGACGTTCAGCGGCCGGTGCTCGATCACCGCTCGCAGCGTGGCGAGCGACCAGGTGCGCCGATCGTCCGCCAGCGGCAAGCGGAACCAGATAATGCCGCGCAGCCGGGGCGGCGTTTGCTGCGCCAGCGTTTGCAGAAAATCGGCGATCTGCTGCGGCGCGACCGTCAGTTCGCGGCCGTTGCCCGCCACGCGCAGCGAGGATTCGCTCTCCACCTGCGCGCCCTGCGCATCAAAACCCAGCAGCGCCATGCCATAGGCCGGCAGCGCGACGCGAAACGGCTTCGGTGTGATGGCGGCGTACTGCCGCACCCAGCGCAGCGCTAAGGGGCCGTCAAACAGCCCTTGCTGCGGCGAGAGTACGGCATGCACCTGCAGGACGGAGCTGTCGGCCTGTTGCAGTACGCCGGGTAGATCGGGCGAACCGATCCAGGCGGGCAGGGCGGTGATGCCGAGTTGCAAAGCGGCGGGCAGCCGTTGGCGCAGCCGCTGTAGAAAGCGTTGGTAGTCCGGCAGGCGGGCGGTGGCGGCGTCATGATCGATCTCGACGCCGGTGACGGGCAGCCCGGCCGCCTGCCAGCGCTGGGTGATCGCCAGCAGACGCTGGATAATGGCTTCTTGGTCCAGCTGCGGCAGCTGGCCGTCGAGGCGTGCGACCAGCCAGAGCGGGCGGCCGTCCTGCTTCAGCAGGCTGAGATCGGCCGGGATTTCCCGCCAGCCTTCGCGCGGATGCACCTGCAGCGCCAGCACCCGCAACCCGGCGAACAGATCGCGGCTGTGCGCCAGCGCATCGGCGTGCTGCGGCGTCCAAACCCGCTGCCAGACATAAACCTGCTGATCCCAGCCTGAGGCCAGGCGCAGCGCCTGCTGGCGCCCGGCGAACCAGGCCGCCAGCCCCAGCGCAATCAAGACCAGCGCCGCCAGCCGGCGTTTCATTTTTGCCAGAGGTCGCCCTGCGGTGCGAAGCCGCAGGCGCGCATGAAGTTATCGACTTCCCCACGTTCGCGCGGCGCCAGGCCGGCGGTAGACAGCTGCCAGTGGACGACCTGCGGCAGCTGACGCTGCGCATCCTGCACCAGGTAAAGACCGACGCCGCGGCGGCGCGTCACTTCGCGCACCAGCAGGTCCTGCAGCTCGGCGCGGTCGTCCTGCAGCGCGATTTTCACCGCGCCCAGCAGGCGCTCGTTGAAACGGGCGGCGAACAGCGCCTTGCCGTCGCTCAGCCAGCGCTGCCACTGTTCCGGCTGCTGATGCGGCCAAATTTTACCGAGGTCGATAAGGTCTTGCGGGGACAGCGCGGTCAGGCGCTCGATGGTCAGTTTCATGCAGAATTTCCGCGCAGCTAAATGATGTCGACAGTGTAATAGATCTTGTGCAGAGCGTTGTGTAAGTTTTTCTGTACGATTACTGTGCAATATGTTTTTTGCATGGGGCATTTTCCGAGTAAATAGTTAGTAAAGGGTTTGTTAACCAGCACAACGCGCTGCGCCTCAAGGTAAACAGCGCAGATTTAATTCGAATTTTATCCTGTTTACACCGCTTGTTTCTGTCTGATGAAGTTGATTTGCAGAAGAAAATTCCTGTTTAATGACATGAAAAATAAAGTCTTATTAGAAAATAATGCCGACAAATCGCCTAAATCATTATTACTTATAACAAAAGCGGTCAATAACGATCGGGCGCAGGCAAACACAACAGGTACGTTCACAACGACAGATGGGGATTTGCGGATGAAATTAACAACAGGTAAGGCACTGCTGGCGGGTTGTATTGCGATGGCCATGAGCCAGGCGGCCATGGCGAAAGACATCAAGGTAGCGATCGTCGGGGCGATGTCCGGCCCGGTCGCGCAGTATGGCGACATGGAGTTTACCGGCGCGCGCCAGGCGATTGCCGACATCAACGCCAAGGGCGGCATCAAGGGCGACAAGCTGGTCGGCGTGGAATACGACGACGCCTGCGACCCGAAACAGGCGGTTGCGGTCGCCAACAAGGTGATCAACGACGGCATTCGCTACGTGATCGGCCACCTGTGCTCCTCGTCCACCCAGCCGGCGTCCGATATCTATGAAGACGAAGGCGTGATCATGATTACCCCGGCGGCCACCAACGCCGATCTGACCACCCGCGGCTACAAGATGATCCTGCGCACCACCGGCCTGGATTCGGATCAGGGCCCGACCGCCGCCAAATACATCCTCAGCGACATCAAGCCGAAGCGCATCGCCGTGGTGCACGACAAGCAGCAATACGGTGAAGGCCTGGCGCGCTCGGTGCGCGACAGCCTGAAAAAACAGGGCACCGAAGTGGCGATGTTCGAAGGCATCACCGCCGGCGACAAAGACTTCTCCACCCTGGTGGCGCGCCTGAAGAAAGAAAATATCGACTTCGTGTACTTCGGCGGTTACTACCCGGAAATGGGCCAGATCCTGCGTCAGGCCAAGCAGGCCGGGTTGACCACCCGCTTCATGGGGCCGGAAGGCGTGGGCAACTCCTCGCTGTCCAACATCGCCGGCGCCGCCTCGGAAGGCATGCTGGTGACGCTGCCGAAACGCTACGACCAGGTGCCTGCCAACCAGCCGATCGTCGATGCGTTGAAAGCCAAGAAGCTGGATCCGACCGGCCCGTTCGTCTGGACCACCTATGCCGCGCTGCAGTCGCTGACCACCGGCATGGAGCGCAGCGGCAGCCAGGAACCGGCGGACATCGTCAAGGATCTGAAAACCGGCAAGCCGGTGGAGACCGTGATGGGGCCGCTGACCTGGGATGACAAGGGCGATCTGAAAGGCTTCGAGTTCGGCGTGTTCGAGTGGCATGCCAACGGCACGTCCACACCGATCAAATAAGCCATAATGATTAGGGTGGGGCGCGGCTTGTTGCGCCCGGCGGGTCGGCTTGCCGGCCCCGTCTCCCTTTACCCGCCGGTTCTCCGCCGGCGGGTTTCGCAGCCAAGGGTTCAGAGTATGTCAGAGCAACTCCTCTATTTTCTGCAGCAGATGTTCAACGGCTTAACGTTGGGCAGCACCTATGCATTGATCGCCATCGGTTACACCATGGTTTACGGCATCATCGGCATGATCAACTTCGCCCACGGCGAGGTGTACATGATCGGCAGCTATGTCTCCTTTATCGTTATTGCCGCCCTGATGATGCTCGGCATCGACGTCGGCTGGTTACTGATCGGCGCCGCGTTCCTGGTCTCGATCGTCATCGCCAGCGCCTACGGCTGGAGCATCGAGCGGGTGGCCTACAAGCCGGTGCGCAACTCCAAGCGCCTGATTGCGCTGATCTCGGCCATCGGCATGTCGATATTCCTGCAAAACTACGTCAGCCTGACGCAGGGCTCACGCGATCTGGCGCTGCCCAGCCTGGTGACCGGCCAGTGGGTGCTGGGGGAAAGCAACGGCTTCGCCGCCACCATCAGCACCATGCAGCTGATCATCTGGCTCGTGACCTTCCTGGCGATGCTGGCGCTGACGCTGTTTATCCGCTATTCGCGCATGGGCCGCGCCTGCCGCGCCTGTGCGGAAGACCTGAAGATGGCCAGCCTGCTGGGCATCAACACCGACCGGGTGATCTCGCTGACCTTTGTCATCGGGGCGGTGATGGCGGCGGTGGCCGGGGTATTGCTCGGCCAGTTCTACGGCGTCATCAACCCTTACATCGGCTTTATGGCCGGTATGAAAGCCTTCACCGCCGCGGTTCTGGGCGGTATCGGCAGCATTCCCGGCGCGATGATCGGCGGCCTGGTGCTGGGCGTAGCGGAAGCGCTGACCTCCGCCTACCTCAGCACTGAATATAAAGACGTGGTGTCGTTCGCGTTGCTGATCGTGGTGCTGCTGATCATGCCGACCGGCATCCTCGGGCGTCCGGAGGTTGAGAAAGTATGAAACTCAATCTGCTCAATGCGCTGATCGCCACGGCGGTGCTGTTCGTGATGGCGTCTTTCCTGATGGGCATGCAGCTCAGCCTGGACGGCACCAAGCTGGTGGTGCACGGCGCGGCGGAAGTGCGCTGGATGTGGATCGGCATCGGCTGCGTCATCGTCTTTTTCTTCCAGCTGTTGCGCCCGCTGCTGCAGCAGGGATTGAAAAAAGTCTCCGGCCCGGCGTTCGTGCTGCCGAGCTTCGACGGCACCACGCCGCGGCAAAAGCTGCTGGCGGCTTTGCTCATCGTCGCGGCGGTCGCCTGGCCGTTCCTGGTGTCGCGCGGCACGGTGGATATCGCTACCCTGACGCTGATCTACGTGATGTTGGGCCTCGGCCTCAACGTGGTGGTGGGCTTGTCCGGTCTGCTGGTGCTCGGCTACGGCGGTTTCTACGCCATCGGCGCCTACACCTACGCGCTGCTGAATCACTATTACGGCCTCGGCTTCTGGGAGAGCCTGCCGTTGGCGGGTATCGTCACCGCCGCCTTCGGCTTCCTGCTCGGTTTCCCGGTGCTGCGGCTGCGCGGCGATTATCTGGCGATCGTGACGCTCGGTTTCGGTGAGATCGTGCGCATCCTGCTGCTGAACAATACCGAGATCACCGGCGGGCCGAACGGCATCAGCCAGATCCCGAAACCGACCTTCTTCGGCCTGGAGTTCAACCGCAGCTTGCGCGACGGCGGCTGGGATACCTTCCATAACTTCTTCGGCCTGAAATACGATCCGAGCGATCGCATCGTGTTCCTGTACCTGGTGGCGCTGCTGCTGGTGGTGCTGACGCTGTTCGTCATCAACCGCCTGCTGCGCATGCCGCTGGGGCGCGCGTGGGAAGCGCTGCGCGAAGACGAGATCGCCTGCCGCTCGCTGGGCCTCAGCCCGACGCGCATCAAGCTGACCGCCTTTACCATCAGCGCCGCTTTCGCCGGGTTTGCCGGCACGCTGTTCGCCGCGCGTCAGGGGTTCGTCAGCCCGGAATCCTTCACCTTCGTCGAGTCGGCCTTCGTGTTGGCGATCGTCGTACTGGGGGGCATGGGCTCGCAGTTCGCGGTCATTCTGGCGGCGATCCTGCTGGTGGTGTCGCGCGAACTGATGCGCGATCTGAATGAATACAGCATGTTGCTGCTGGGTGCGCTGATGGTGCTGATGATGATTTGGCGGCCGCAGGGGCTGTTGCCGATGAAACGGCCGCAGCTGAAGCTGCAGGCGGCGGACATTCACGCGGGCAAGGGGGAGCAGGCATGAGCGTTCAACCTTTACTGCAGGTAGAGGGCCTGTCGATGCGTTTCGGCGGGCTGCTGGCGGTCAACAACGTGGCGTTGACGCTGAACGAAGGCGAAATCGTGTCGCTGATCGGCCCCAACGGCGCCGGTAAGACCACGGTGTTCAACTGCCTGACCGGTTTTTACCGCCCGACCGGCGGCACCATCAAATTGCGCGATCGCCACCTGGAAGGGTTGGCGGGGCAGGCCATCGCCCGTATGGGCGTGGTGCGCACCTTCCAGCATGTCCGGCTGTTCCGTGAAATGACGGTGATCGAGAACCTGCTGGTGGCGCAGCATCAGCACCTGAAAAGCGGCGTGTTCGCCGGGCTGTTGAAAACCCCGGCCTTCCGCCGCGCTGAAGCCGAGGCGCTGGCGCGCGCGGCGGAGTGGCTGGAGCGCGTCGGCCTGCTGGAGATGGCCAACCGTTCGGCGGGCAACCTGGCCTACGGGCAGCAGCGACGGCTGGAGATTGCCCGCTGCATGGTGACCCGGCCGGAGCTGCTGATGCTGGACGAACCGGCCGCCGGCCTCAACCCGAAAGAGACCGACGAGCTGGATCACCTGATCGTCGAGCTGCGCGATCGGCATAAGGTCTCGGTGCTGCTGATCGAGCACGACATGAAGCTGGTGATGGGCATTTCCGACCGCATTTACGTGGTGAATCAGGGCACGCCGCTGGCGCAGGGCACACCGGCGGAGATCCGCAACAACCCGGACGTGATCCGGGCTTATTTGGGCGAAGAATAATATGTTGTCATTCAATCAGGTATCCGCCCACTACGGCAAAATTCAGGCGCTGCATCAGGTCAGTCTCACGATAAGCCAGGGCGAAATCGTGACGTTAATCGGCGCCAACGGCGCCGGTAAAACCACGCTGCTCGGCACCCTGTGCGGCGAGCCGCGCGCCAGCGAAGGCAGCATCGTCTTTCAGGATCAGGACATCACCCAGTGGCAAACCTCGCGCATCATGCGCGAAGCGGTGGCGATCGTGCCGGAAGGGCGGCGCGTCTTCTCGCGCATGACGGTGGAAGAAAACCTGGCGATGGGCGGCTTCTTCGCCGATCGCCGGCAGTATCAACAGCGCATCGAACGGGTGTTCACCCTGTTCCCGCGCCTGCTGGAGCGCCGAAGCCAGCGCGCCGGCACCATGTCCGGCGGCGAACAGCAGATGCTGGCCATCGGCCGCGCGCTGATGAGCCAGCCGAAGCTGCTGCTGCTCGACGAGCCCTCGCTCGGGCTGGCGCCGATCATCATCCAGCAGATTTTCGACATCATTCAGCAGCTGCGGGAAGAGGGCATGACCATCTTCCTGGTGGAGCAAAACGCCAATCAGGCGCTGAAATTGGCGGACCGCGGTTATGTGCTGGAAAACGGCCGCGTGGTGTTGGAAGATACGGGGGCTGCATTGTTAGCCAACGAAGCAGTGAGGTCGGCGTATCTGGGCGGTTAATCCGCCCCCCTACGAATTAAAATAATCAGGTACGAGAAGAATAAATGAAGACAGAAGGGTTACTCGCGCAGCGCATCGTTAACGTAAAAAGTTCGGCCATCCGTGAATTGCTTAAGCACAGCAAGATGGAACACGTCATTTCGCTGGCGGGCGGCATCCCCTCTGATGCGCTGTTCGATTTCGAAGGATTGAGCATCGCCACCCAGCAGGCGATCACCGAACAGCCGAAAAGCGCGTTCCAGTATGGCCTGACCGAGGGCAGCCCGCTGCTGCGTGAGCGCATTTGCGCGCTGTGCGCCGAGCGCGGCGTCACCGCTGGCGCGGAAGAGGTGATGGTCACCGCCGGCTCGCAGCAGGCACTGGATTTGGTGATGCGCGCCATCGTCAACCCCGGCGACGTGTTCGTGGTGGAGCGCCCGACCTACCTGGCGGCGCTGCAAACGCTGGAGCTGGCGGAAGCCAACATCATGTCGGTCTCGTCCGACAGCGACGGCATGGTAGTGGAAGAGCTGGCCGAGCTGCTGAAAACCCAGCGCATCAAGGGCGTGTACGTGGTGCCGAACTTCGGCAACCCCAGCGGCATCACCCTCAGCGCCGCGCGCCGCGAACTGTTGGTGAAGCTGGCCGCCGAACATAACTTCCTGATCATCGAAGACGATCCGTACGGCGAGCTGCGTTTCACCGAAGAGCGCCACCCGACGCTGCATCAGGTGTCGCAGCAGGTGCTGGGCAACACCGACCACATCATCTATACCTCGACCTTCTCCAAGATCCTGGCGCCGGGCCTGCGCTTGGGCTGGGCGATCCTGCCGCCGTTCCTGCTGCATAAAGTGGCGATCATCAAGCAGGCGGCGGATCTGCACGCCAGCGCGCTGTCGCAGAGCATCGTCGAATGCTATCTCGGCCTGGATCGCCTGCCGGCGCAGATCGACAAGATCCGCGCCGCCTACAAGCAAAAGGGCGAGATCCTGGCCGGTTTGGTGGAGCAGGAGTTGGGCGACTACATCACCTTCGATAAGCCGAAGGGCGGCATGTTCCTGTGGGCGCGTTTCCGCCAGCCGTTCAACGCCACCGAATGGCTGAACGCTACCCTGCAGCAGGGCGTGGTGTTCGTGCCGGGGGAATACTTCTTCTCCGACAACCCGGATCGTTCGACCTTCCGCCTGTCGTTCGCCACCGCCACTGAGCAGCAGATGCAAGAAGCGGTGGCGCGCCTGCGCCGTTCGCTGTAATCCTCGCGGCGGCGGAGCCCATGCCCGCCGCCGACATCAAACCGCCATCTTCACTTCACCTTGCCGTCATGTGGCTGTCATGTAACGGTTATTTTTCTGTCATCCGCGCATGGCATGTTATCCCCCGTCATCTTTCGAGCCGCAGCGTTGTTGGCTGCCCGGCTGCCCCCCTGTCACTTAGTTCGCTAAGCTCCAGGGTGCCAGCAGGTTGCCGCCTGGCTGCAACTCGAAAGCTATAGGGGGCACTCCCTCATCAAGAATTGACTCTTTTCGCTCACGCGCTTTTACACCAGCTTTTTTCAGGAGTTAGGCATGCTCACCTACGCTATTCGCAAAACCACGCTGTGCGTCGCGTTGACCCTGGCGGTCAGCACTCAGGCGCTGGCGGCGACCGAGATCCCGTTCTGGCATTCGATGGAAGGCGAACTGGGTAAGGAAGTGGATTCCCTGGCGGATCGCTTCAACCAGTCGCACAGCGACGTCAAGATTGTGCCGGTTTACAAAGGCAACTACGAACAGAGCCTGGCGGCGGGCATCGCCGCTTACCGCTCCGGCAAGGCGCCGGCGATCCTGCAGGTTTACGAGGTGGGCACTGCCACCATGATGGCCAGTAAGGCCATCAAACCGGTCTATGAAGTGTTTAAAGAGGCCGGCATCAACTTCGACGAGTCGGTGTTCGTGCCGACGGTGGCCGGCTATTACACCGACAACAAGAGCGGCCATTTGCTGTCGCAGCCGTTCAACAGTTCCACGCCGGTGCTGTACTACAACAAAGATGCCTTCAAAAAGGCCGGCCTGAACCCGGATCAGCCGCCGAAAACCTGGCAGGAGCTGGCGGCGGATACCGCCAAACTGCGTGAGGCCGGCATGAAGTGCGGTTACGCCAGCGGCTGGCAGGGCTGGATCCAGCTGGAGAACTTCAGCGCCTGGCACGGCGTGCCGTTCGCCAGCGAAAACAACGGGTTTGGCGGCACCAACGCCAAGCTGGAGTTCAACAAGCCGCTGCAGGTCAAGCATATCGAGCTGCTGGAGGCGATGAACAAGAAGGGCGATTTCACCTACTTCGGCCGCAAAGACGAATCCACCGAGAAGTTTTATAACGGCGACTGCGCCATCACCACCGCGTCATCCGGTTCGCTGGCGGACATCAAGCACTACGCCAAATTCAACTACGGCGTCGGTATGATGCCGTACGACGCCGACGCGAAAAACGCGCCGCAGAACGCCATCATCGGCGGGGCAAGCCTGTGGGTGATGAACGGCAAAGACGCCGCCACTTACAAGGGCGTGGCCGAGTTCCTGCAGTATCTGGCGCAACCGGAAATCGCCGCCGAATGGCACCAGAAGACCGGCTATCTGCCGATCACCACCGCGGCTTACGATCTGACCAAGCAGCAGGGCTTCTACGACAAGAATCCGGGTGCCGACGTCGCCACTCGCCAGATGCTGAACAAGCCGCCGTTGCCGTTCACCAAGGGCCTGCGTCTGGGCAACATGCCGCAGATCCGCAGCGTGGTGGATGAGGAGTTGGAAGGCGTGTGGACCGGCAAGAAAACGCCTCAGCAGGCGTTGGACGCCGCCGTGCAGCGCGGTGACGTGTTGCTGCGCCGCTTCGAAGCATCGACCAAGTAACCCTGCGTCGCGAGCCCGGCAGACCGGGCTCGCGTCTTCACGCCGATCCTTCCGTACCCGATTAATGGTTTAACTTCTATGTCATCTTCCCGTCCCGGTTTCGGCTGCAGCTGGCTGCCCTATGCGTTGGTGCTGCCGCAGTTGCTGATTACCGCCGTGTTCTTTTTATGGCCCGCCGGCGAGGCGCTGTGGTATTCGGTGCAGAGCCTCGATCCGTTCGGCCTGTCCAGCCAGTTTGTCGGGCTGGATAACTTTACGCAGCTGTTCCAGGATCCTTACTACCTCGACTCGTTCTACACCACGCTCATCTTCAGCTTCCTGGTGGCGGGCATCGGGCTGGCGGTGTCGCTGTTCTTCGCCGCGCTGGTGGACTACGTGCTGCGCGGCAGCCGCCTCTATCGCACGCTGATGATCCTGCCCTATGCGGTGGCGCCGGCGGTGGCGGCGGTGCTGTGGATCTTTCTGTTCAACCCCGGCCTGGGGTTGATCACCCATTTCCTCAACGGGCTGGGCTATAACTGGAACCATGCGCAAAACAGCGGCCAGGCGATGTTCCTGGTGGTACTGGCCTCGGTGTGGCAGCAGATAAGCTATAACTTCCTGTTTTTCCTCGCGGCGCTGCAGTCGATCCCGCGCTCGCTGGTGGAGGCGGCGGCCATCGACGGCGCCGGCCCGGTGCGGCGTTTCTTCCATCTGGTGCTGCCGCTGATCGCGCCGGTGAGCTTCTTCCTGCTGGTGGTCAATCTGGTGTACGCCTTCTTCGATACCTTCCCGGTGATCGACGCCGCCACCGGCGGCGGGCCGGTGCAGTCCACCACCACGTTGATCTACAAGATCTACCGCGAGGGCTTCGCCGGATTGGATCTCTCCAGCTCCGCCGCACAGTCGGCGATCCTGATGCTGCTGGTGATCGGCCTGACGGTGATCCAGTTCCGCTTCGTTGAACGTAAGGTGCGCTATCAATGATTGAGAATCGACGCGGGCTGGATATCTTCAGCCATGTGATGCTGATTATCGGCGTGCTGGTGGTGCTGTTCCCGCTGTACGTGGCCTTTGTCGCCGCCACGCTGGACGACAAGCAGGTGTTTCAGGTGCCGATGACGCTGGTGCCCGGTGGCCACCTGTGGGAGAACATCCGTAATATCTGGCAGGGCGGCGTGGGCAACCTCAAGGTGCCGTTCTCGCTGCTGCTGCTCAACAGCGTGATCATGGCGCTGGCGATCACCTTCGGCAAGATCGCGGTGTCGGTGCTGTCGGCTTACGCCATCGTGTATTTCCGTTTCCCGCTGCGCAGCCTGTTCTTCTGGCTGATTTTCCTCACCCTGATGCTGCCGGTGGAGGTGCGTATTTTCCCGACGGTGGAGGTGATCTCCAACCTCAACCTGCTGGACAGCTACACCGGCCTGACGCTGCCGCTGATGGCCTCGGCCACCGCGACCTTCCTGCTGCGTCAGTTCTTCATGACGCTGCCGGATGAGCTGCTGGAGGCGGCGCGCATCGACGGCGCCGGGCCGATGCGTTTCTTCTGGGACATCGTGCTGCCGCTGTCGAAAACCAATCTGGCGGCGCTGTTCGTCATCACCTTTATCTACGGCTGGAACCAATACCTGTGGCCGATCCTGATCACCAGCGACGCCTCGATGGGCACCGCGGTGGCGGGCATCAAGAGCATGATCTCCACTTCCGGCGCGCCGACCCAGTGGAACCAGGTGATGGCGGCGATGATTCTGACTTTATTGCCACCGCTGGCGGTGGTGCTTCTGATGCAGCGCTGGTTTGTGCGCGGTCTGGTTGATAGCGAGAAATAACGACGATGGCAGGATTAAAACTACAGGCGGTCACCAAGTCTTACGACGGTAAAACGCCGGTGATCAAACAGATCGACCTCGATGTGGCGGACGGCGAATTCATCGTGATGGTCGGCCCGTCCGGCTGCGGTAAATCCACGCTGCTGCGTATGGTGGCCGGGCTGGAACGCACCACCAGCGGCGATATCTATATCGATACCCGGCGCGTGACCGATCTGGAGCCCAAGGATCGCGGCATTGCGATGGTGTTCCAGAACTACGCGCTCTATCCGCACATGAGCGTGTACGACAACATGGCCTACGGCCTCAAGATCCGCGGTTTCGGCAAAGATCATATCCGCCAGAGGGTGGAGGAGGCGGCGCGCATCCTGGAGCTGGAGCCGCTGCTCAAACGCAAACCGCGCGAACTTTCCGGCGGCCAGCGCCAGCGCGTGGCGATGGGGCGCGCCATCGTGCGCGAACCGGCGGTATTCCTGTTCGATGAGCCGCTGTCCAACCTGGACGCCAAGCTGCGGGTGCAGATGCGCCTGGAGCTGCAACAGCTGCATCGTCGTCTGAAAACCACCAGCCTGTACGTCACCCACGATCAGGTGGAGGCGATGACGCTGGCGCAGCGGGTGATCGTAATGAACAAGGGCGTGGTGGAGCAGATCGGCACCCCGAGTGACGTGTACCAACGGCCGGCTTCGCTGTTTGTCGCCGGCTTTATCGGATCGCCGGCGATGAACCTGCTGCCCGGCACCCTCAGCGCCGACGGCGGCCAGCTGCTGCTGGCGGACGGCATGGCGCTGCCGTTGCCGGCGGCCAAGCCGCAGTGGGCGGGGCGGTCGTTGACGTTGGGCGTTCGGCCGGAGCATATTCAGCTGGTGGCGCAAGGCCAGGGCGTGCCGCTGCAGCTGCAGACGTTGGAACTGCTGGGGGCCGACAATCTGGCGCACGGCCAGTGGGGCGGGCACGGGGTGATCGCGCGGCTGTCGCATGAAACCTTGCCGGCGGCGGGCAGTACGCTATATTTGCAACTGCCTGCTCAGGCGCTGCACTTCTTTGACACCCACAGCGGATTACGGATGGATTGATGACTAGACCCTGGCCTTATCCTCATATCGTCGCCCACCGCGGCGGCGGTTCTCTGGCGCCGGAAAACACCCTGGCGGCGATCGACGTCGGCGCGCGCCACGGCCACAAGATGATCGAGTTCGACGCCAAGCTGGCGCAGGACGGGCAAATTTTCCTGCTGCATGACGACACGCTGGATCGCACCAGCAACGGCTGGGGCGTGGCGGGCGAGCTGCCGTGGGACAAACTGGTGCAGCTGGACGCCGGTAACTGGTACAGCTCGGCCTTCAAGGGCGAGCGGCTGCCGCTGTTGTCGGAGGTGGCGGAACGCTGCCAGGAACACGGCCTGATGGCCAATATCGAGATCAAGCCGACCACCGGCAGCGACGATGAAACCGGCCGGGTGGTGGCGCTGGCGGCGCGGTTGCTGTGGCAAGGGCAGACCGATCCGCTGCTCTCTTCCTTCTCGGTAGAAGCGCTGGCGGCGGCGCAGCGCACCGTGCCGGATTTGCCACGCGGCCTGCTGCTGGAGGCCTGGGACGACAACTGGCGCGAGCTGACCGAACGTCTGGATTGCGTCTCGCTGCATATCGATCACAAAGCGCTGACCGCCGAGCGGGTGAAAGCGTTGAAAGACGCCGGGCTGCGCATTCTGGTGTATACCGTCAACCAACCGGATCGCGCGCGCCTGCTGCTCGACTGGGGCGTTGACTGCATTTGCACCGACCGGATAGATTTGATCGGCCCGGATTTTTAATCCGGCACCGATGAATCCCGCGACGACAAGCCTTGCCGCCGCACCACCGGAAGGAATGCGATGCCTGGCTTTATCCTGTCACTGTGGCACCAGATCGTGCTGTCTTTACCGCTGTTTGTTCTGATCGCGTTGGGTTATGGGCTGATTCGCTGGGGGAAGTGGCCTGCCAGCATCACTGATGGCCTGACGCGTTTCGTGTTTTCCCTCGCCTTGCCCGCCATGCTGTTTCGCATGATGTGCGATTTCTCGCAGCGCCCGGCGGTCGATGCCCGGCTGCTGATCGCGTTCTTCGGCAGTTGCCTGATCGTGTTTGTGCTTGGCCGCCTCGTCGCCCGGCATCTCTTCCGGCTGGATGGCGTCGCCGGTTCGGTGTTTGCGCTGGGCGGTATTTTCTCCAATAACGTGATGCTCGGCTTGCCGATCGTCAGCGTGATGCTGGGGCAGGCGGCGATCCCGTCGGTGGCGCTGGTGCTGGTGTTCAACGGCCTGATCCTGTGGACGCTGGTCACGGTGTCGATCGAATGGGCGCGCAACGGCTCGCCGACGCTGAGCGGCTTCGCTAAAACCGCGCGCAGCGTGCTGACCAACCCACTGATCGTCGGCATCCTGTCCGGCACCCTGTTCAGCCTGACCGGCCTGCCGCTGCCGGCCTTCGTCGATCGGCCGGTCAGCATGCTCGGCCAGGTGGCGGCGCCGCTGTCGTTGGTGGTGCTTGGCATGGGGCTCGCGGAGTATCGCATCGGCGAAGGTTGGCGGCTGAGCAGCGCCATCTGCGTGCTGAAATTGCTGGTGCAGCCGCTAGTGATTTGGCTGCTGGCCTGGATGATGGATCTGCCGCCGATGGAGACCCGCGTTGTGGTGCTGCTGGGGTCGATGGCGGTAGGGGTGAACGTCTACCTGATGTCGCGCCAGTTCAATACGCTCACCGGCCCGGCCGCCACCAGCCTGGTGATGTCCACCGTGCTGGCGGCGATCACCACGCCGCTGATCCTCACCGTTATGGGCGTGCGGGCGTAGCCGGCATCGGCGCCTGCGGCACCGCCGGTGCGGTGCGGTTGAACGGATCGCGCGGCTGGTTGCCGTTAGGCAGCAGCTGCCCGCCGTTCGGCGTGGTTTGCAACAGCTGTTGCCGTTGATTGTCGAACTGTCGCTGCTGCTGCAGGCGGCGTTGATCCATCTGCCGGTTGTTCAACAAGCGCTGTTGCTGCGCCTGCTGGTTGTTTTGGTTGAGTAACTGCTGCTGTGAACGCAGGTCGGTTACGCCGTTGGCCGCCGCCGCCAACCCAGGCAGCAACAGAAGAGCGAACAGAATGTGAGAAGTTTTCATGATGGTTACCTCGTCTTTTTATTAAGCCTAACCCAGCGGTGAAATTTTGCCGGTAGTTTGTCTTTTGTTCAGATGTAAACCGCCTTTCATCCCCTTATGCGTCCATCTTCCGTTACAATCGCCCTTTCGGTCTTTTTAGGGTGAACCCATCGTGCTGCTTTTGGTTATAACCACCATCCTGTGGGCATTTTCTTTCAGCCTGATTGGCGAGTACCTGGCGGGCCATGTCGACAGCGGGTTCTCGGCGCTGGTGCGCATCGGGCTGGCGGCGCTGGTGTTTCTGCCGTTTCTGCGTTGGCGCAATATCAAACTCAAGGTGATCCTGCTGTATATGCTGGTGGGCGCCTTCCAACTGGGCATCATGTACCTGTTCAGCTTCCGTGCCTACCTGTACCTGACGGTGCCGGAATTCCTGCTGTTCACCGTGCTGACGCCGCTGTACATCACGCTGATCTACGACTTGCTGAGCGGCCAACGCCTGCGTTGGGGCTATGTCTTCAGCGCGTTGTTGGCGGTGCTGGGTGCGGCGATTATCCGCTATCACCAACTGAGTGAGCATTTCTGGTGGGGGCTGCTGTTGGTGCAGGCGGCGAATATCAGCTTCGCCATCGGCATGGTCGGCTATAAGCGCCTGATGGAAGTGCACCCCTTGCCGCAGCACACCGCGTTTTCCTGGTTCTACCTGGGGGCGGCGGTGGTGGCGGTGGTGGCCTGGTTCCTGTGGGGCAATCCGCAGCAGCTGCCGACCACCAATCTGCAGTGGGGCGTGCTGATCTGGCTGGGCGTGGTGGCGTCGGGGCTGGGCTACTTCATGTGGAACTACGGCGCGACGCAGGTGGATGCCGGCACGCTTGGCATCATGAACAATATGCATGTGCCGGCCGGTTTGTTGGTCAATCTGGCCATCTGGCAACAGCAGCCGCACTGGCCGAGCTTTATCATCGGTGGGGCGGTGATCGTCGCTTCGCTGTGGGTGCATCGCCGCTGGGTAGCGCCGAAACAGCTCGGTTAAGCGAGTGGGCCACCCCGGCACGGGGGGCCCGAATGTTTATACGCCGGCTGCCAATGCTTTGGCGCCGGTCGCGCCAGGGCGTGCGGCATCGCGTACAAACGGCAGATGATCGCAGGCGTGCTGGCGGGCCGAGCGGATAAAGGCTTCGGTCACCGCCTGGCGCTGTTCACCGTCGCGCACGGCGGCGTACAGCCGGCTCCACAGGCCGTCACCCAGGGTTTTGGTCACCACCAGCCCCTGCTGTTCGAAACTCTCCACCACCCAGTGCGGCAGCGCCGCAATCCCCATCCGCGCCGATACCATCTGGATCAGCAGCAGCGTGTTATCGACGTTCTTCAACGCCGGGCTAACGCCCGCCGGCTGCAGAAAATGCCGCCAGATATCCAGCCGTTGGCGCTGCACCGGGTAAATCAACAGCGTTTCGTCACTTAAGTCTTCCGGCTCGATGTGCGGCTTGCCAGCCAGCGGATGATCCGGCGCCATCACCAGACGCACCTCGAAATCGAACATCGGCGAATAGTGCAGGCCGCTGCGCGGCAGAATATCCGACGTCATCACCAGATCCAGTTCGCCCTGTTGCAAGGCCGGCTGCGGATCGAAAGTCACGCCGGAAGTAAAGTCCATCACCACCTGTGGGAAACGCCGGCGGAAGTTGTCCAGCGCCGGCGTCAGCCACTGTATGCAGCTGTGGCATTCGATGGCGATGCGCAGCGTGGTCTGATGCGGCTCGTGGCAGGCCTGCAACGCCTGTTGGATCTGCGGGAGGACCTGCTCCGCCAGCTGCAGCAGGATCTCGCCCTGGGCGGTGAAGCGCAGCGGCTGGCTCTTGCGCACGAACAGCTTGAAGCCCAGACGTTGCTCAAGATCGCTGAACTGGTGCGACAGGGCAGACTGCGTCTGGTGAAGTTGGGCCGCCGCCCCCGCCAGCGAACCGCTGTTGCGCAGGGCCTGCAGCGTCCGTAAATGTTTCAGTTCGATCATGAGAGTCCTTCACATTGACAGTGAATAAATTGCGCTTGTGGTTAATACAGTACCTGCTGATTATGGATGTGTAAACATCTGGACGGCTAAATGGGGAATATGACGATGGCAATTTTGAATCACACACTGGGTTTTCCTCGCGTTGGGCTACGACGTGAGCTGAAAAAAGCTCAGGAAAGCTACTGGGCCGGCAACTCAACGCAGGAAGAGCTGTTGGCGGTTGGCCGCGAGCTGCGTGCTCGTCATTGGCAGCAGCAACAGCAGGCCGGGGTGGATTTGGTGCCGGTCGGCGATTTCGCCTGGTACGATCATGTGTTGACCACCAGCCTGCTGCTGGGCAACGTGCCGGCGCGCCATCAGAATGCGGATGGCGCGATCGATCTGGACACGCTGTTCCGCATCGGCCGTGGCCGCGCACCGACCGGCGAGCCGGCGGCCGCGGCGGAAATGACCAAATGGTTCAACACCAACTACCACTACATGGTGCCCGAATTCCAGCAAGGCCAGCAGTTCAAGCTGGGCTGGACTCAGCTGCTGGACGAAGTGGACGAAGCGCTGGCGCTCGGCCATCGCATCAAACCGGTGCTGCTGGGCCCGGTGACCTATTTGTGGCTGGGTAAGGTGAAGGGCGAGCCGTTCGATCGCCTGTCGCTGCTGAAAGAGATTCTGCCGGTTTACCAACAGGTGCTGGCCGAGCTGGCGAAACGCGGCGTCGAGTGGGTGCAAATTGACGAGCCTGCGCTGGTGCTGGAGCTGCCGCAAGCCTGGCTGGATGCGTTCAAACCGGCTTACGACGCGCTGCAGGGGCAGGTGAAGCTGCTGCTGACCACGTATTTCGACAGCGTCGGCCACAACCTCGATACCGTCCGCACGCTGCCGGTGCAGGGTCTGCATGTCGATCTGGTCGCCGGTCATGACGATATCGCCGCGCTGAGCGCCGCATTGCCGCAAGATTGGCTGCTGTCGCTGGGGGTGATCAACGGCCGCAACGTTTGGCGCGCCGATCTGAGCCGCTGGTTCGAACGTCTTCAGCCGCTGGTGGGCACCCGCCCACTGTGGATCGGCAGCTCCTGTTCACTGCTGCACAGCCCGATCGACCTGAGCGTGGAAAGCCGTCTGGACGAAGAAGTGAAAAGCTGGTTCGCCTTCGCGCTGCAAAAATGCGCCGAGCTGGCGCTATTAAGCTCGGCGCTGAACGCGCCTGACGCGACGAAACAGGCTGAACTGGACGCCTACAGCGCACCGATCCGCGCTCGCCGTCAGTCGAGCCGCGTGCATAACTCACAGGTTGAGCGCCGGCTGGCCGCGATCACCGCGCAGGACAGCGAACGCCACAGCGCTTACGCCGAGCGCGCCAGAGCGCAGCGCGAGCGTTTCAACCTGCCGGCCTGGCCGACCACCACCATCGGTTCATTCCCGCAGACCACCGAGATCCGCGGCCTGCGTCTGGACTTCAAACAGGGCCGTTTGGACGGCAACAACTACCGCACCAGCATCGGTGAGCACATCAAACAGGCGATCGTCGAGCAGGAACGCCTCGGGCTGGACGTGCTGGTGCACGGTGAAGCCGAGCGCAACGATATGGTGGAGTATTTCGGCGAGAACCTCGACGGCTTCGTGTTTACCCAGAACGGCTGGGTGCAGAGCTACGGCTCCCGCTGCGTGAAGCCGCCGGTCATCATCGGTGACGTCAGCCGTCCGGAAGCCATCACCGTCGAATGGGCCAAATTCGCCCAGTCGCTGACCGACAAGCCGGTGAAAGGCATGCTGACCGGGCCGGTGACCATCCTGTGCTGGTCGTTCCCGCGTGAAGACGTGACCCGTGAAGTGATTGCCAAGCAGATTGCGCTGGCGCTGCGCGACGAGGTGGAAGATCTGGAAAAAGCCGGTATCGGCATCATCCAGATCGACGAACCTGCGCTGCGTGAGGGGCTGCCGCTGCGTCAATCCGACTGGGCCGCGTACCTGAACTGGGCGGTGGACGCCTTCAAACTGAACGCCGCCGTGGCGCGGGATGATACCCAGATCCACACCCACATGTGTTACTGCGAGTTCAACGACATCATGGACTCCATCGCCGCGCTGGACGCCGACGTGATCACCATCGAGACCTCGCGTTCCGATATGGATCTGCTGGAAGCCTTCAAAGAGTTCGAATACCCGAACGAAATCGGGCCGGGCGTCTACGATATCCACTCGCCGAACGTGCCGAGCGTGGAATGGATTGAAGCGCTGCTGCGTAAAGCGGCGCAGAACATCCCGGCGGAACGCCTGTGGGTTAACCCGGATTGCGGCCTGAAAACCCGCGGCTGGCCGGAAACCCGGCAGTCGCTGGCCAACATGGTATTGGCGGCGCAGCGCCTGCGCGAGCACGCGTGATGCCGTGCGGCGGATAAACCGCCGCTTATAGATTTACTGGTGTGATGATTGGGCGCTTCGGCGCCCTTTTTTATGCGAGGGAAATTATTTGACGCCGTGCTGGGCGAACCACGCCAGCATGCGCTGCCAGCCGTCCTCCGCCGCTTCGGCGTTGTAGCTGGGGCGATAGTCGGCGTTGAACGCATGCCCGACCTCGGGGTATACCACGATTTCGGCCTCGGCGTTGGCGGCGCGGATCGCCTGACGCATGGTTTCCACCGTCTCCAGCGGAATGCCGCTGTCCTGCCCGCCATACAGCCCCAGCACCGGCGTTGACAGGTGGGTGGCGACATCGACCGGATGCTTCGGTGAGTTCAGCGTTTTCTCGCCGACCAGTTTGCCGTACCAGGCGACCGCCGCCTTCAACTGCGGGTTGTGCGCCGCGTACAGCCAGGTGATGCGGCCGCCCCAGCAGAAACCGGTGATCGCCAGCTTGCCGGCGTCGCCGCCGTGGCGGATAGCCCAGTGCGCGGCGTGATCCAGATCCGACAGCACCTGACGATCCGGCACCTTGGTCACCAACTGCTGGAACAGCTCGCTGATATCGGTGTAGTCGTTGGCGTCGCCCTGGCGGAAATAGAGCTCGGGCGCGATCGCCAAATAGCCCTGCTTGGCCAGGCGGCGGCACAGATCCTGAATGTGCTCATGGACGCCGAAGATTTCCTGCACCACCAGCACGATGGGGAAAGGGCCGTTATGGTCGGCGGGTTTGGCGACGTAGGCCGGCAGCGCGTCGCCCTGAGAAGGGATGGTCGTTTGCCCGGCGTGAATGCCCTGTTCGTCGGTGATAATCGCGGAGGCGGCCAACGGCGCGGCGGCCGGGGCGAATCCCCCCTGAGCCTGTTCTAATGTCATCACATGTTCGGTTTTCATTGCGGTCTCCGTGCAATAGAAAAAAGCGCTGAGATTAACTATAGGAAAGATTACCCATTATTGGCGCTGCGTGGCGCACTTTCGGACAAGTCGATAAAAAACGGCTAATTGTCTGGCTTTGCGGCATTTTTAAGCGCTTTTTATCATGTTATTACGCGTTTTGACCCGCGTAAGTGCCATAAGGTGCGTTAGAGGGCTTTTTTGTCCCTAAGCAACCGATAAGATGGGGGTATTTCGGATTGATGAGTTAGATAGTTTCAACGAGTAACCAATCGGCAGAGAGACAGCAAGATTTGTCGGCTAGACTGAGGTTCAGCGGTGCACAGAGGGCCATTAATGGGTTTTTTGTGACTAAATTCACAAAAAATATGTAGCATGTAATTTGTTTCTCTTTTCATAGTGACTATCGTCACGAAATTAAGCGGCGATTTTCAGTAGAGTGCTTTTTTGTTCCTCCCAATAAACATGATCCATGAGGAGTCTCGTATGTCTCAGTCTGACGTTTTTCATCTCGGCCTCACCAAGAACGATTTACAAGGGGCCCAGCTTGCCATCGTGCCGGGCGATCCGCAGCGCGTAGAGAAGATTGCCAAGCTGATGGAAAATCCGGTGCATCTGGCCTCCCATCGTGAATTCACTACCTGGCGCGCAGAGCTGGACGGCAAGGCGGTGATCGTCTGCTCCACCGGTATCGGCGGCCCGTCTACCTCTATCGCGGTGGAAGAGCTGGCGCAGCTGGGCATTCGCACCTTCCTGCGCATCGGCACCACCGGTGCCATTCAGGCCAATATCAACGTCGGCGACGTGCTGGTCACCACGGCGGCGGTACGTCTCGACGGCGCCAGCCTGCACTTTGCGCCGATGGAGTTCCCGGCGGTCGCAGACTTCGCCTGCACCACTGCGCTGGTGGAAGCGGCCAAGGCCAGCGGCGCCACCACGCACATTGGCGTGACCGCGTCTTCCGATACCTTCTATCCGGGCCAGGAACGTTACGATACCTACTCTGGCCGCGTCGTTAGCCGTTTCAAAGGCTCGATGGAAGAATGGCAGGCGATGGGCGTGATGAACTATGAAATGGAATCCGCGACGTTGCTGACCATGTGCGCCAGCCAGGGCCTGCGTGCCGGTATGGTGGCCGGGGTGATCGTCAACCGTACCCAGCAAGAGATCCCGAACGCCGAGACCATGAAAAACACCGAAAGCAAAGCGGTGCAGATCGTAGTGGACGCCGCCCGCCGCCTGCTGTAATCGCCTTCCCCCTCAACGGGCCGCCGACGCGGCCCGTTGAGGTTGATGACAAACTTCATGCCATTGCAGGGTTTGCAAAGAGCAGCGGATAACAAACAGGGAAAATCAATTTATTGATTTTCGGCTGATGACCACAAAGGAGGAAAAACCACGTTTTTTCCTCCTTTGTCAACGAACTGAACGGGCCGCCGACGCGGCCCGTTTTTCCATTCGCGGCTAATCTGTTACGGTGATACTCATCAGCGCTGCGCCGATGGCCGCCGCGCGTTGTCATAACAAAAACAACGAGGACGTTTATGACCGCCCAGATCCTGCTTCATCCTTCGCTTGCGCCGCTCGACGGCGGCATTAATTTCCGCGACTTCGGCGGCAACGGCGTGGCCGACGGGCGCCGCATCAAACGCGGCCTGCTGTTCCGCTCCGGTTCTCTCGAGCGGCTGACGGAAAACGACTGTATTTTCCTCGCTGGGGTGCCGGTGCGTTCGGTGCTGGACTACCGCGATGCCGACGAAGTGCAGGCAAAACCAGATATTCTGTGGAATGGCGCCGACTATCACCACGTGCCGGCTAACCCGCTGAGCAGCGAAGTTAACGCCAACCTGGAAAAGCTCACCAATGAAACGCTGGCCGCTTTCGACGCCCGGGCGTTCATGCTGGAGTTGTATCGCCGTCTGCCGTTCGGCAATGCGGCCTATCAGCGGCTGGCGCAGCTGTTGAGCAACCCTGGCGGCGGCGCGATCGTGCAGCACTGCGCGGTCGGCAAGGATCGCACCGGGGTCGGTTCGGCGCTGGTGCTGTTTGCGCTGGGGGCCGACGAAGCGACGGTGCTGGAAGACTATCTGCTGACCGAAACCACGCTGGCCGCTTTCCGCGAGCAGATGCTGGATCAGCTGTCTATCAAGCTGAATGCGGCGGCGCTGGAGCAATTCGCCTACGTGCTCAGCGCGCGCGAGGAGTTCCTGATGACGGCGTTGGGCTGCATCCGCCGGCAATATGGCTCCACTGACCGCTGGCTGGAAGCGGAATACGGCCTGGGCGCGGCCCAGCGCGAAGCGCTGCAGGCGTTCTACCTCGAGTAAATTGCCGCGTGTTTAGCCGGGGTTTAACTCGCCCCGGCTTATCCTAGACGGCGAACCATCGCGTATCAGGAGCCCTGCATTGAGCCTCAATGACGTTATCAACTGGGTCAGCGACGTCGTGCGTCAGCACGAAGGCTGGGCAATTCCCATCATCTTCTTCCTGGCGTTCGGCGAGTCGCTGGCGTTTTTGTCGCTGCTGCTGCCGGCCACGGTGATCCTGCTGGCGCTGGGCGCGCTGATCGGCGAAAGCGGCATCGCTTTTTGGCCGATTTGGGCCGCCGCCGCCGCCGGGGCGTTTTTCGGCGACTGGCTCTCTTACTGGATCGGCTATCACTATCAGGATCGCGTGGCCCATATGTGGCCGCTGTCGCGCAATCCGCAGCTGCTGGCGCGTGGCCATGCCTTCTTTGAGCGCTGGGGCGTGCTGGGCATTTTCATCGGCCGCTTTTTCGGCCCGCTGCGCGCCGTGGTGCCGCTGGTGGGCGGCATTTGCGGCATGCCGCAGCGCTATTTCCAACTGGCCAACGTCACGTCGGCGATGATCTGGGCGTTCGGCATTCTGGCGCCGGGGGCGTTCGGCATCAAGTGGCTCAGCCAGTGGCTGGGCTGATTTCTCGCTAAATTGCGCAGCGCCGCGCAATATTGTGCGCGGCGGGCAAAATCAGGCTGGACATCCATACAGCCTCCCCTTAACGTGACGGGCAATGGGCGTGCGAAACGCCGGAACGGCAAGGTGCAACAGGAGGCAGGGTGGATACCAGTCTGATTTATGGGATTGGCGGCGTAGCGATCGGCATGCTGTTGGGGTGGCTGATCGCCAGTCTGCGGGTGCAGCAGACGAATGCGCAACATGAAACCGAGCTGCGGTTGCTGGAGCAAGCGTTGCAGCAGGCGCAGCAGGAAATGGCCGCGCGGCAGGAGACTCTGCAGCGCCACGAGCAGCAGCTGCGGCAGAGCGAGCTGGAGCTGCGTAACCTGCACAGCCAACTGGCGGCCGGGCATGAAAAGCTGCAACAGCTCAATCATTGGCGCAACGAATGCGAGCTGCTTAACCAGGAGCTGCGCGCCCAACGCGAGGTTAACAGCGCGCAGGAGGCCGAGCTGCGCGAAGTCACCATCCGTCTGGAAGAGACGCGTATGGCGGCGGAGGAGAAGCAACGCCTGCTGATCAACAGCGAACAGCGCCTCACCACCCAGTTTGAAAATCTCGCCAACCGCATTTTTGAACACAGCGGCCGCAAGGTGGACGAGCAAAATAAGCAAAGCTTGGATCGTTTACTGCTGCCGCTGCGCGAACAGCTGGACGGTTTCCGCCGCCAGGTTCAGGACAGCTTTGGCCAGGAAGCGCGGGAGCGCCACACGCTGACGCACGAGATACGTAATCTACAGCAGTTGAACGCGCAGATGGCGCGCGAGGCCATTAACCTCACCAAGGCGCTGAAAGGCGACAACAAAACGCAGGGCAACTGGGGTGAGGTGGTGCTGAGCCGGGTACTGGAGGCCTCTGGCCTGCGCGAAGGGCACGAGTATGAAACGCAGGTCAACGTGCGGGTGGATCACCAGAGCCGCATGCAGCCCGATGTGATCGTGCGCCTGCCGCAGGGCAAGGATGTGGTGATTGACGCGAAGATGTCGCTGATCGCCTACGAGCGCTATTTCAACGGTGAAGACGAGGTGGAGCGCGAAGCGGCGCTGAGCGAACATATCGCCTCGCTGCGCGGCCACATTCGCATGCTGGGCCGCAAGGACTATCAGCAGCTGCCGGGGCTGCGCTCGCTGGACTATGTGCTGATGTTCATTCCGGTCGAGCCTGCCTTCCTGCTGGCTATCGATCGCGAGCCGGAGCTGATCAGCGAAGCGCTTAAGCACAACATCATGCTGGTCAGCCCGACCACGTTGCTGGTGGCACTGCGTACCATCACCAACCTGTGGCGCTATGAGCATCAGAGCCAAAATGCCCAGCGCATCGCCGATCGCGCGGCGAAACTGTATGACAAGATGCGGCTGTTCGTGGACGATATGTCCGCGCTGGGGCAGAGCCTGGACAAGGCGCAGGGCAGTTATCGTCAGGCGATGAACAAACTGAGCGAAGGCCGTGGTAATCTTATCGGCCAAATTGAAGGTTTCCGCGCGCTGGGGGTTGAGGTCAAACGGCCGATCAACCCGCTGCTGGCGCAGCAAGCCGGCGCGCAACACGATGACGCGGAAGAGGCGAACGACGATGATGTCGCCGCGCTGCCGCAGACGAAAGACGATGACGATACCGCCGGGGAACCGGGCTTCGTTTCGCACGGCTGAGGCCGTGGCGAGGTGGGGTATTCCCCAGGCTTCTGGTACACTCATCCACACAAAATTGACTGAATAGCAGGCAGGACAATGGCAGATCAACCGCAGGAAACCACCGATTTCGGTTTTCGCACCGTCGCTAGAGACGAAAAACAGGCCATGGTGGCGGACGTTTTTCATTCGGTAGCGGCAAAGTATGACGTGATGAACGACCTGATGTCGTTCGGCATCCACCGTATCTGGAAGCGTTTCACCATTGACTGCAGCGGCGTGCGCCGTGGGCAGCGCGTGCTGGATCTGGCCGGCGGCACCGGCGACCTGGCGGCCAAGTTCTCCCGCATGGTTGGCGAGCAGGGGCAGGTGGTGCTGGCGGACATCAACGATTCGATGCTGAAGATGGGGCGCGAGAAGCTGCGCGATCGCGGCATCGTCGGCAACATCAATTACGTGCAGGCCAACGCTGAAGCGCTGCCGTTCCCGGATAACTACTTCGATTGCATCACCATCTCCTTTGGCCTGCGCAACGTCACCGACAAAGACAAAGCGCTGCGCTCGATGTTCCGCGTGCTGAAGCCGGGCGGCCGCCTGCTGGTGCTGGAATTCTCCAAGCCGCTGCTGGCACCGCTGAGCAAGGCTTACGACGCCTACTCCTTCCACGTGTTGCCGAAGATCGGCGAGCTGGTGGTGAAAGATCCGGACAGCTACCGCTACCTGGCGGAATCGATCCGTATGCACCCCGATCAGGCAACCCTGAAAGGCATGATGGGCAACGCCGGTTTTGAAAACGTCACCTATTTCAACCTGACCGGTGGGATTGTCGCCCTGCATCGCGGCTTCAAGTTCTGAGAGGGAGATGCCGATGCTGTTTACCCCTCTGCTGACCGGTGCGCTGGAAACCTCGCTGAATAACCTGCTGTTTCGCGATCGCAGCATGAAAGCTGCTCGCCAACGCCTGGCGGGCAAGGTGCTGCGCATCGAACTGGAAGAACTGGCTTCACCGCTGGTACTGGTGTTCAGCGAACTGCGTGTGGACGTGCTGGGGCAGTCTGAAGACAGCGCCGATTGCACCGTGCGCAGCCGCATTCCCGCCTTACTGAAGCTGCGCGATCGCCAGCAGTTGCCGGTGCTGATGCGCAGCGGCGAATTGACGGTGGAAGGCGATATTCAGGTGGTGCAACAGCTGGTTGGTTTGCTCGATCTGGCGGAGTGGGATCCGGCGGAATGGCTGGCGCCCTATATCGGCGATATCGCCGCCCAGGGCATTACGCAGGCGCTGGGAAAAGGCGCCTCGCTGTTGAAAAGCAGTTTTATGCGCCGGCAGCAGGACGTGGCGGAGGCGCTGACGGAAGAGTGGCGCCTGGCGCCGGGGCCGCTGGAAGTGGTGTGGTTCAATGAAGAAGTTGATGCACTCGCCCGCAGCGCGGAAGCGCTGATTGCTCGCATGGATAAGTTGGAGGGCAAGCGATGACCCCAGGCGAACTGCGTCGTTTGTATTTTATCGTCCGCGTTTTTCTCAGCTATGGATTGGACGAGCTGATCCCGACAATGCGTTTGACGCTGCCGCTGCGCTTTGGCCGCCGGCTGCTGTTCTGGATGCCGAATCGGCATAAGGACAAACCGTTGGGCGAACGCCTGCGGCTGGCGCTGCAGGAACTGGGGCCGGTCTGGATCAAATTCGGCCAGATGATGTCGACCCGCCGCGATCTGTTTCCGCCGCAGATTGCCGATCAGCTGACGCTGCTGCAGGATCGGGTAGCGCCTTTCGACGGTGCGCTGGCACGTAAGCATATCGAGCTGGCGATGGGTGGCCCACTGGAAACCTGGTTCGACGATTTCGATCAGCAGCCGCTGGCCTCTGCCTCGATCGCGCAGGTGCATACCGCGCGGCTCAAAACCACCGGCCAGGAAGTGGTGCTGAAGGTGATCCGGCCGGATATCGGGCCGATCATCAAGGCCGACGTGCGCCTGATGTACCGGTTGGCCGGCTGGGTGCCGAAGCTGTTGCCGGACGGCCGCCGTTTGCGCCCGCGCGAAGTGGTGCGCGAGTACGAGAAAACCCTGCTGGACGAACTGAACCTGCTGCGCGAAGCGGCCAACGCCATTCAGCTGCGCCGCAATTTCGACGGCAGCCCGATGCTGTACGTACCGGAAGTTTATTCCGACTACTGCCGTGAAAGCGTATTGGTGATGGAGCGCATCTACGGCATTCCAGTCTCGGACATCGCCACGCTGGAGCAGCAGGGCACCAACATGAAACTGTTGGCGGAACGCGGTGTTCAGGTGTTCTTTACCCAGGTATTCCGCGACAGCTTCTTCCATGCGGACATGCATCCCGGTAATATTTTCGTCAGCTACGAACATCCGGAAGATCCTTGCTACATCGGCATCGACTGCGGCATCGTCGGCTCGCTGAACAAGGATGATAAACGCTACCTGGCGGAAAACTTCATCGCCTTCTTCAATCGCGATTACCGCAAGGTGGCGGAGCTGCACGTCGACTCCGGTTGGGTGCCGCGCGACACCAATGTGGAAGACTTCGAATTCGCTATCCGCACCGTGTGCGAGCCGATTTTCGAGAAGCCGCTGGCGGAGATTTCCTTCGGCAACGTGCTGCTCAACCTGTTCAACACCGCACGCCGCTTCAATATGGAAGTGCAGCCGCAGCTGGTGTTATTGCAGAAGACCTTGCTGTATGTTGAAGGGCTGGGGCGTCAGCTCTACCCGCAGCTGGATCTGTGGACCACCGCCAAGCCGTTCCTCGAGAGCTGGCTGCGCGATCAGGTCGGCATTCCTGCCGTGGTGCGCGCGCTGAAAGAGAAAGCGCCGTTCTGGGCGGAGAAGCTGCCCGAACTGCCCGAGCTGTTTTACGACAGCCTGCAGCAGCATAAACTGTTGCAACAAAGCGTTGATAAGCTGACCAACCAAATGCAGGCTCAGCGGGTTCGTCAGGGGCAGTCACGTTATTTGTTCGGCGTTGGCGCTACACTCTTGGTAAGCGGCACGCTGCTGCTGCTGGGGCAAGTCGAGGTGTTTCCCGCCTGGATGATGGCCGCCGGCATCGTATGCTGGGTGATTGGCTGGAAGCGAACCACCTGATTTAATTCGTCACTCTGGTAAAGTCGGCCCTATAATGCGGGCTGTCTTTGAAAGACCCTTTAAAATTAGAGGTAATTAAAATGGGCGGTATTAGTATTACGCAATTGTTGATCATCGCAGTGATCGTGGTGCTGCTGTTCGGTACCAAAAAACTGCGCACGCTGGGCTCCGATCTCGGTGCCTCGATCAAGGGCTTCAAGAAGGCGATCGGCGACGACACGCCGTCGACCCCCAACACGGCTGAGAAAAGCAGCCTGGATGACGCTGACTTCTCGGCCAAGCCTATTACCGATAAGCAGCCGGAAGTGAAACCGGAAGAGTCGAAGAACAAAGAGCAGGTATAAACCGTGTTTGACATTGGGTTTAGTGAGCTGCTGCTGGTGCTGGTGATCGGCCTGGTTGTCCTGGGGCCGGAACGGTTGCCGGTCGCGGTCAGAACGGTGTCGGGCTGGATCCGCGCGCTGCGCTCGCTGGCGGCCTCGGTGCAGCACGAACTGTCTCAGGAACTGAAGCTGCAGGAGCTGCAGGACAGCCTGAAAAAAGCGGAACAGGCCGGCCTGCAGAACCTGACGCCGGAACTGAAGGCGTCGATGGATGAGCTGAAAGACGCGGCGGAATCATTGAAACGCACCTACCGGGGCGAGAAAGAAGAGCTGGCGAACACCATTCATAACCCGCAGGCCATCGATCCGGAAGCCTTGCACGACGGCGCGACGCCGGCGGAAGCGGCAACCAGCGCCAGCGCGCCCGCCGCGGTGCCAAAACCGGCTGTGGAACCTGAAACCGTTGCGGCTGCGCCTGTGGCGGCGCAACCGGCTAAAGCGCCGGTGGAAACCGCGCCTGCTCCTGTCGAACCTGTTGCGGATAAAACCCCAGCGTCTCACCAACCTAGTGGCGATCGTTAATACATGGCTGTTGAAGATACCCAACCCCTTATCAGTCATCTGATAGAGCTGCGCAAGCGGCTGTTGAACTCGATTATTTGCGTGCTGGCGGTGTTCGTGGTGCTGGTGTTTTTCGCCAACGACATCTACCAGCTGGTCTCTGCGCCGCTGCTCAAGCAGCTGCCGGCCGGGGCGAGCATGATCGCCACCGACGTGGCGTCACCGTTCTTTACGCCGATCAAGCTGACCATGATCGTCTCGGTGTTCGTCTCCGCGCCGATGATTCTGTATCAGGTGTGGGCATTCATCGCGCCGGCGCTGTATAAGCATGAACGCCGCCTGATGATGCCGCTGCTGGTGTCCAGCAGCCTGCTGTTCTACCTCGGCATGGCTTTCGCCTACTTCATCGTGTTCCCGCTGGCCTTCGGCTTCTTTGCCAAGACCGCGCCGATGGGGGTGACCATTGCGACCGACATTAAAAACTACCTCGATTTCGTCATGGCGCTGTTTATGGCGTTTGGCGTCGCCTTCGAAGTGCCGGTCGCCATCATTCTGCTGTGCTGGAGTGGCGTCACCTCGCCGGAAGATCTGAAGAAGAAACGGCCGTATGTGTTGGTCGGCGCGTTTGTGGTCGGCATGCTGCTCACGCCACCGGACGTGTTCTCGCAAACCCTGTTGGCGATCCCGATGTATCTGCTGTTTGAAGTGGGGGTGTTCTTCGCTCGCTTCTATACCGGAAAACGTCGTCCACAGGCGGAAGAAGAAGACGAGGGTGACGAACCCCCAGCCCCCTGATCCATCTTGATTGCGAAGCCGCCCATTGGGCGGCTTTTGCTTTGGAAAAAACCATGTTTGATATCGGCGTTAATCTCACCAGCAGCCAGTTCGCCAAAGACCGCCAGGCGGTGGTGGAACGCGCCCGCGCCGCGGGCGTGACGGGGATGTTGATCACCGGCACCGATCTGCCGGAGAGCCGTGAGGCCTCCAAACTGGCGCAGCAACATCCGGGTTATTGCTGGTCCACAGCCGGCGTGCATCCGCATAACGCCAGCAGTTGGGATGAACACGCCGCCGAGCAGATTTATGCCCTGGCCGCGTGCTCAGAAGTGGCGGCGATCGGCGAATGCGGCCTGGATTTCAACCGCAACTTCTCGACGCCCGTGCAGCAGGAAGCGGCGTTCACCGCACAGCTGGCGCTGGCGGCGGAGTTGGCGCTGCCGGTGTTTCTTCATTGCCGCGACGCACACGCACGTTTTGCCGAGCTACTGACGCCGTGGTTGGATACACTGCCCGCGGCCGTGGTGCACTGCTTCACCGGCACCGCCGAAGAATTAACAAGCTGCCTGTCGCTGGGCCTGTCGATCGGGATTACCGGTTGGGTCTGCGACGAGCGGCGCGGCCTGGAATTGCGTGCCCTGTTGCCGCAGATCCCGGCCGAGCGTCTGCTGCTGGAAACTGACGCCCCTTATCTGTTGCCCCGGGATTTACAGCCTAAACCCGCATCTCGCCGCAACGAACCCTGTTTCCTGCCCCATATCGTGCATCAGGTCGCCGTCTGGCGACAGGAAGAGCCGCAATGGCTGGGGCAAAAAACCGATGAGAACGCCCGCCGGCTATTCCGGCTGGTTTGAGCTAGGAGAAAACTATGAGCTATGCATTTCCGGGTACCTTCCCTGGTCGCCGTATGCGCCGCGTGCGCCGTCATGACTTCAGCCGCCGCCTGGTCGCCGAGAATCAACTGACGGTCAACGACCTGATTTATCCGGTGTTTGTCATGGAAGGCAGCAATCGCCAGGAAGAAGTGGCCTCGATGCCGGGCGTATCGCGCATGACGATCGATCTGCTGGTCAAGGAAGCGGAAACCATCGCCAAACTCGGCGTGCCGGTGATCTCCCTGTTCCCGGTAATCGAACCGGGCCTGAAATCGCTGCATGCGGAAGAAGCCTATAACCCGGAAGGGCTGGTACAGCGCACGGTGCGTGCGCTGAAAGACGCGGTGCCTGAGCTGGGCATTCTGACCGACGTAGCGCTCGATCCCTATACTACCCACGGGCAGGACGGGATCATCGATGAGCAGGGCTATGTGATTAACGATGTGACCAAAGACATTCTGGTGCGTCAGGCGCTGTCCCATGCCGAAGCGGGTGCGGAAATCGTGGCGCCGAGCGACATGATGGACGGCCGCATCGGGGCGATCCGCGATCGTCTGGAATTGCAGGGCCTGGTGAATACCCAGATTATGGCCTATTCCGCCAAGTATGCTTCCTGCTACTACGGCCCGTTCCGCGATGCGCTGGGCTCCAGCGGCAACCTGAAGGGCGGCAACAAGAAGACCTATCAGATGGATCCGGCCAACAGCGATGAAGCGCTGCAGGAGATTGCACAGGATCTGCAGGAAGGCGCGGACATGGTGATGGTGAAACCGGGCATGCCGTACCTGGACGTTGTGCGCCGCGTGAAGGATACCTTCGGCGTGCCAACCTTCGCTTATCAGGTGTCCGGCGAGTACGCCATGCATATGGCGGCGATTCAGAACGGCTGGCTGCAGGAGCAACCTGCGGTGATGGAGTCGTTGATGTGCTTCAAACGCGCCGGCGCCGACGGTGTGCTGACCTACTTCGCCAAGCGTGTCGCCCAGTGGCTGCACGACGACGCGATGCGTCGTTAAGCGCAAAGTGAGCCAACAAAAAGGCGCCTGAGGGCGCCTTTTGCATTACATCTTCTGGAACTGTCGGTTGTCGATGCTTTGGCTGACCTGTTTGTTGATCAGATTCAGCAACAACATGGAACGCGCCTCGCCGTCCGGCTCGGTGTAGATCGCCTGCAGCCCTTCGAACACGCCGTCAACGATCAGAACGGTATCCCCCGGCTGCGGGGTTTCCGGATCGACATAGGTTTCGCTGGCGTGCGTGCGCAGCTCATCGATCACCTTGTTCGGGATCACGCTCGGCAACGCACCGAAACGCACGAAGTGGCTGACGCCGCGGGTGGCGCTGATGGTGGTGGTGTGAATGCGCTCCGGGTCGAACTCCACAAACAGATAGTTGGGAAACAGGGGTTCGCTGACCGCGATGCGCTTGCCGCGCACGATCTTTTCCAGCGTGATGATCGGGCTGAGGCAGTTTACCTGCTGCCGTTCCAGATGTTCCTGCGCTCGCAACAGCTGACCGCGTTTGCAATAAAGTAGATACCAGGATTCCATAATTTCACATGCCTTTCTGCCAGCCGGTAAGCATATCAAAAGCTATTCCGGATACATAGTGATGCAAGTTTCAGCGTGTAACATCACCTATCTCTATGAATATGCGGCTATTAGCGAGGGGTCACACACTTTTCGATACGGCGCTGGTATAACAGAGAGCTAAAAATTTGTTACCGTCACAGTATGACAAGGCGTTGTGCTACCGGCTGTGACGCTATTCATCGTTTTTGACCGAGGGGGAAAGAAATGGAGCTGTTTCTGTTGAGCAACGGCAAGCTGTCTGGCGAAGCCGAGCTGCTGGGGTATGCCAAAAGCCAACTGCTGGCGATGATTGCGCGTCGCGGCATCAAATCCGCCGTCTTTATCCCTTACGCCCTGATCCGCTACGACTACGACCAGCGTGCGCAGGAGCTGGCGCAAACGCTGGGCATCGACGTCACCAGCATCCACCACGCCGCTTCGCCGGCGGCGGCGATCGCGCAGGCGGAGTGCATTTTGGTCAGCGGCGGCAATACCTGGTTGCTGAACCAAATGCTGCACGAACAAGGCCTGATCGTGCCCATCCAGCGCGCGGTGCGCGAGCGTGAAGTGCCTTACGTCGGCTGGAGCGCCGGTTGCAACGTGGCCACGCCGAGCATTCGTACCACCAATGACATGCCGGTGCGCTGCAGCGTGGTGCTGCCGGCGCTGGGGCTGTTCCCGGTGCAGATCAACCCGCATTACATCGACGCGCATATCAGCGGCCACATGGGCGAAACCCGTGACGAGCGCCTGGCGGAGTTCTGCGCGATCAACCCGAGCGAATCGGTGGTGGCGCTGCGTGAAGGCAGCCTGCTGCACGTTGAAGGTAATGCGCTGCGTTACTTCAGCGCCAACGGGCAGGGCTTCAAGGTGTTCCGCCACGGTGAGGAGACGCGTGAATACCAGGATACGCGTGCGCTGGCCACGCTGGTGCCGTTCAACTGCGGCTGAGGGCCACCCCGCAGAGGGCGGCGTTAACAAAATTGCAGCAACAACCGTGAAGAGGGCTTATAATGCCCTCCCCACTGGCCGTTATAATGATCAGCATGAAATACCGTGACTTACGCGATTTCCTCTCGTTGCTGGAGAAGAGAGGGGAACTAAAACGCATCAGCCAGCCGATCGATCCTTACCTGGAAATGACGGAGATTGCCGATCGCACCCTGCGGGCGGGCGGCCCGGCATTGCTGTTTGAAAACCCGAAAGGCTACGACATGCCGGTGCTGTGCAACCTGTTCGGTACCGCCAATCGCGTGGCGATGGGTATGGGGCAGGAAGACATCAGCGCGCTGCGCGAAGTTGGCAAACTGCTGGCGTTCCTCAAAGAGCCGGAGCCGCCGAAAGGCTTCCGCGATCTGTTCGACAAAATGCCGAAGTTCAAGCAGGTGCTGAACATGCCGACCAAGGTGCTGGGGTCCGCGCCTTGTCAGGAGCAGGTATGGCAGGGTGAGGATGTCGATCTGGGCCGTATTCCGGTGATGCACTGCTGGCCGGAAGACGCCGCGCCGCTGATCACCTGGGGGCTGACGGTGACCCGTGGCCCGCATAAGGAACGGCAAAACCTCGGCATCTATCGTCAGCAGGTGCTGGGCAAGAATAAAGTGATCATGCGCTGGCTGTCGCATCGCGGCGGCGCGCTGGATTATCAGGAGTGGTGTCAGGCGCACCCCGGCGAGCGTTTCCCGGTTGCGGTGGCGCTGGGCGCCGATCCCGCCACTATCCTCGGTGCAGTCACGCCGGTGCCGGATACCCTGTCTGAATATGCCTTTGCCGGGCTGCTGCGCGGCAATAAAACCGAAGTGGTCAAGTGTCTTTCCAACGATCTGGAAGTGCCAGCCAGCGCCGAAATCGTGCTGGAAGGTTATATCGAGCCGGGTGAAATGGCGCCGGAAGGCCCCTACGGCGACCACACCGGTTACTACAATGAAATCGACCAGTTCCCGGTGTTCACCGTCACCCACATCACCCAGCGCCGCAACGCGATCTACCACTCGACCTATACCGGCCGCCCGCCGGATGAGCCGGCGATCCTGGGCGTGGCGCTGAATGAAGTGTTCGTGCCGATCCTGCAAAAACAGTTCCCGGAAATCGTCGATTTCTATCTGCCACCGGAAGGGTGCTCGTACCGCCTGGCGGTAGTGACCATGAAAAAACAGTACGCCGGCCACGCTAAACGCGTGATGATGGGCGTCTGGTCGTTCCTGCGGCAGTTTATGTACACTAAATTTGTTATCGTCTGCGATGACGACGTCAATGCGCGCGACTGGAACGACGTGATTTGGGCGATCACCACACGAATGGATCCGGCAAGGGATACCGTTCTGGTGGAGAATACGCCGATCGACTATCTGGACTTCGCCTCGCCGGTTTCCGGTCTGGGTTCGAAGATGGGGCTGGACGCCACCAATAAATGGCCGGGTGAAACCGATCGCGAATGGGGCCGTCCGATTCAGATGGATGAAAAGGTACGTGCGCGCGTCGACGAAATCTGGGATGAGCTCGCAATCTTCAGTGACAGGGAACCGACGCTGTAGCGTCAGGCTCTGTTCTCAGCTTTGCATTGATGACCCGACAGAGGGAACGCATGACAATATTGAGCTGTAAAGTGACCTCGGTAGAGGCCATTACCGATACGGTTTATCGGGTACGTCTGGTGCCCGAGCAGCCGTTTTCTTTCAAGGCAGGGCAATATCTGATGGTGGTGATGGACGAGCGCGACAAGCGCCCGTTCTCGCTGGCATCAACCCCGACGCAGCAAGATTACATCGAGCTGCATATCGGTGCTTCGGAGCTGAATCTGTACGCCATGGCGGTGATGGATCGCATCCTGAAAGAGCAGGCGATCACCGTTGACGTGCCGCATGGCGACGCCTGGCTGCGGGAAGAGGGCAGCCGTCCGCTGGTGCTGATCGCCGGCGGCACCGGTTTCTCTTACGCGCGTTCAATCTTGTTGACCGCGCTGGAGCAGCAGCCCGATCGCGACATTTCGATCTACTGGGGCGGGCGTGAGCTGAAGCACCTGTACGATTTGAGCGAGCTGGAAGCGCTGTCGTTGCAGCATCCGAATCTGAAGGTGATCCCGGTGGTCGAGCAGCCGGAAGCCGAATGGCGCGGCCGTAGTGGTACCGTGCTCAGCGCGGTGCTGCAGGATTTCGGTACGCTGGCGGAGCACGACATCTACATCGCCGGGCGTTTCGAGATGGCGAAAATCGCCCGTGAGCGTTTCTGCGCCGAGCGCGGCGCGCAGGAAGCGCATATGTTCGGCGACGCGTTTTCGTTTATCTGACCGAGGCGATACGCAGTGAACGGGGTGGCCGAGGGTCGCCCCGTTTTTATTTGGGCGCCGGCAAACTTCAGGCATAAAAAACCCGCCCCTGACAGGCGGGAAGAACGGCAACTAAACTTGGCGGGATGCCGCGATTTGAAGTGGTGACGCGGTCATCCCAAGATAGACACAGCTAAACGCGTTCAAAGACGGTGGCGATGCCCTGGCCCAGGCCGATGCACATGGTCGCCAGGCCGAACTGTGCGTCGCGACGTTCCATGTTGTTCAACAGGGTGGTCGAGATGCGGGAGCCTGAACACCCCAGCGGGTGGCCGAGCGCGATGGCGCCGCCGTTCAGGTTGATCTTGTCGTCGATGCTGTCCATCAGCCCCAGATCCTTGATGCATGGCAGCGACTGGGCGGCGAACGCTTCGTTCAGCTCGAACAGATCGATGTCCTGCACGCTCAGACCGGCGCGTTTCAGCGCCAGCTTGCTGGCCGGCACCGGGCCGTAACCCATGATGGAAGGATCGCAGCCGACGACCGCCATCGAGCGGATGCGGGCGCGAGCCTTCAAACCGAGCGCTTTGGCGCGCGATTCGCTCATCAACAGCATGGCGGAAGCGCCGTCCGACAGGGCGGAGGAGCTGCCGGCGGTGACGGTGCCGTTGACCGGATCGAACGCCGGGCGCAGGGCCGACAGGCTTTCGACGGTGGTTTCCGGGCGAATGACTTCGTCAAAATCGTAACGGGTCAGCACGCCGTCGGCATCATGGCCGTTGGTCGGAATGATCTCGTTTTTGAAGTAACCTGCCAGCGTCGCCGCATGCGCGCGCTGGTGGGAGCGGGCGGCGAACTCATCCTGCATCTGGCGGCTGATATTGTGCATCTTGGCCAGCATTTCGGCGGTCAGTCCCATCATCCCGGCGGCTTTGGCCACGCTGCGGCTCAGGCCCGGATGGAAATCCACGCCGTGGTTCATCGGCACATGGCCCATGTGTTCCACGCCGCCGATCAGGCTGACGTGTGCGTCGCCAACCATGATGGCGCGCGCCGCGTCGTGCAATGCCTGCATCGAAGAGCCGCACAGGCGGTTGACGGTCACCGCCGGCACGCGGTGCGGGATCTCGGCCAGCAGCGCGGCGTTGCGGGCAATGTTGAAGCCTTGTTCCAGCGTCTGCTGCACGCAGCCCCAGTAAATGTCATCGATCTCGGCGGCGTCCAGCGCCGGGTTGCGGCTCAGCACTTCACGCATCAGGTGAGCGGAGAGATCTTCGGCGCGTACCTGGCGGAAGGCGCCGCCCTTGGAGCGGCCCATCGGCGTGCGTACGGCATCAACAATAACTACGTTTTCCATCTTTATGACCTCATGCCGGTTGGCGGGTTGCGACGTCGGACAGCGGTGTCGCCACCGGGTAGTAGCTTTCATTGCGCTCGGCCTTGGCGCGCAGACCGGCCGGCACCTGGTACAGGGCGCCGAGGTGTGCGTAACGCTGGGCCAGCTCAACGTAGTTGGCGGTGCCGAGCGTATCCAGGTAGCGGAACGCACCGCCGTGGAACGGAGGGAAACCGATGCCGTAGACCAGTGCCATATCGGCTTCGGCCGGGCTGGCGACGATCTTCTCTTCCAGGCAGCGAACCACTTCGTTGATCATCGGGATCATCATGCGCGCGATGATCTCTTCGTCGCTGATGGTCTGGCGCGGTTGGCTCACTTCGGTCAGCAGCGCATCAGTCTGCTCGTCGTTGTCCTTGCGCGGCCTGCCTTTGTTGTCCTGGCTGTAGCGGTAGAAGCCCAGCTGATTTTTCTGACCGAAGCGCTGGTTGTCGAACATCACGTCAATGGCGTCGCGATAGTCTTTGCTCATGCGATCCGGGAAGCCGGCGGCCATTACCGCCTGCGCATGGTGCGCGGTGTCGATGCCCACGACGTCGAGCAGGTAGGCCGGGCCCATCGGCCAGCCGAACTGTTTCTCCATCACTTTATCGATCTGACGGAAGTCGGCGCCGTCGCGCAGCAGCAGGCTGAAGCCGGCGAAATACGGGAACAGCACGCGGTTGACGAAGAAGCCCGGGCAGTCGTTCACCACGATCGGCGTTTTGCCCATGCGGCTGGCGTAGGCCACCACTTTGGCGATGGTGTCGTCGCTGGTCTGTTCGCCGCGGATGATTTCAACCAGCGGCATGCGGTGTACCGGGTTAAAGAAGTGCATGCCGCAGAAGTTTTGCGGGCGCTTCAACGATTTTGCCAGATGGTTAATCGGAATGGTCGAGGTGTTCGACGCCAGAACGGTGTCCTCACCGATCAGGTTTTCCACTTCCGACAGCACGGCGGCTTTGACCTTCGGATTCTCGACGACCGCTTCAACGATCACCTGCGCGCGCTCGATGCCGGCGTAGTCCAGCGTCGGCTGAATGGTCGACAACACCTGCGCCATTTTCAGGCCATCCAGCTTGCCGCGTTCCAGTTGCTTATTGAGCAGCTTGGCCGCTTCGTTCATGCCCAGCGTCAGCGATTTGTCGCTGATGTCTTTCATGATCACCGGCACGCCTTTCAGCGCCGATTGGTAGGCGATACCGCCGCCCATGATGCCGGCGCCCAGCACCGCCGCCTGTTTCGGCGCATCCACATTCTTGGCCAGCTTTTTCGCCTGGCCTTTCACGAACTGATCGTTAAGGAAGATGCCGACCAGCGCACGCGCTTCGTTGGAGCGCGCCAACGGCACGAAGCTGGCGGTTTCCAGTTTCAGCGCCTCATCGCGGCCCAGCTTGGCGGCGGCTTCAATGGTTTTCACCGCGGTCATCGGTGCCGGGTAATGTTTACCGGCGGTCTGCAGCACCATGCCTTTGGCGGTGGTGAAGCTCATTGCCGCTTCGATCGGGCTGAGCTTCAGCGGCTCCAGCTTAGGTTGACGCGCGGCGCGCCAGTCCAGCTTGCCGTCGATCGCCTGTTGCAGCATTTTCAGCGCCGCTTCGGCCAGTTTTTCCGGTGCTACCACCGCATCCACCAGGCCGACTTTCAACGCGTCTTTGGCGCTGACGTCTTTGCCGGCGGCGATGATTTCCAACGCGCTGTCGTTACCCAGCAGGCGTGGCAGGCGGACGGAACCGCCGAAGCCCGGCATGATGCCCAATTTGGTTTCCGGCAGGCCGATGCGCGCGTCCGGTGAGGCGACGCGGAAATCGGTCGCCAGAATGCATTCGCAACCGCCGCCGAGCGCATAGCCGTTAATGGCCGAAATGGTCGGTACCGGTAAATCTTCCAGCCGGTTAAAGACGTTGTTGGCGAACACCAGCCATTCTTGCAGCTTTTCAGCCGGTGCGGCGAACAGAGAAAGGAATTCGGTGATATCGGCGCCGACGATAAACGCGGCTTTGGAGGAGCGCAGCAGCAGCCCCTTCAGCTCAGGCTGGTTTTCCAGCACGGTGAGCGCTTCGCCCAGGCTGGCGACGGTGCGGGTGTCCAGCTTGTTGACCGAGCCCGGTGCGTTGAACACCAGCTCGGCGATACCGTTATCGAGCCAGTGCAGTTGTAATGTTTCGCCTTGGTAGAGCATGTCTATCTCCTGAATCAGCGTATGATCTGGTATGACCAGATGAAGAGGAGTGTGGTTTTTATGTTAAAAATATGCAAATGAGAGATTGCATATTTGCTGGTCTGATCACATGTCGCCAAGTTAGTTTTTTGATTTGAAACGAAGTTATATTTTATGTGCTATCGGCATTTGCTGGAGTTTGTCGGCACTCATACACTTGCCTGCAGCGATTGATCATTCAGACGAGGTAAGGCATGACTAAGGCGGCTTGTGTCAAACGCAGCGGCTTATGGAGTATTCCCGCCAGAACCATGACGCTGGCGTGTCTGTTGGTGTTTATGGCGCAGATGGCGACGACCGTGTATTTGCCTTCGCTGCCGACGGTGATGCGGGAGTTGGCGATGAGCCGACGCGCCACCGAGCTGTCCATTTCGATCTTCGTCATCGGCGCCGCTTTGCCGGTGCTGTTCTGGGGCGCGGCCGCCGATCGCTTTGGCCGCCGTGCGCCGCTGACGCTGTCTTTGTTTCTTTTCATTGGCTGCAGCGGGCTGTTGGCGCTGTGCAGCAACGGCACCCAGCTGTTGGCGCTGCGTGCGCTGCAGGGGGTGGGCGCCGGTGGCGCGGCGATCATTGCGCGTATCATCGTGCGGGATAACTGGAGCGGTGACGAGCTGGCGCGACGGCTGTCGGTGCTGTCCATCGCTTTTATCACCGCGCTGGGCGGCGGCCAGTTCGTCGGCGGCCTGCTCAGCCAATATTCACACTGGCAGATGGGCTTCGTCTTGATGGGCACCACCGGTTTGGCCATTCTGGCGCTGATGGCGACGCTGCCGCTGGAGGCAGGGCGCGCCCGCGGGCCACGCCCGGCGATGGTGGCCACCTACTTCGCCATCCTGCGGCGGCCGGGATTTTTTTGGCCGGCCTGCGTCGGCGGGCTGGGTTTCGCCACCACGGTGACGCTGCAGGAGGTGAGCCCGTTCGTCATGCAGCAGGGGTTTGGGCTCAACGTCACGGCGTTCGGCGCGCTGGGGCTGGTGATCGGCATCGCCTACTTTAGCGGCGCGTTGACAGTGAACCGCACGGTGGCGCGTGTCGGCGGGAAAAAACTGATGCAAACCGGTAGCGGCATCGTGGCTCTGGCGACGGTGGCGATCCTGATATTGTGGTGGAGCGGCATTTTGGCCGGCCTTTCCGGTATGGCGCTGTTCATCGCGCTGTATTGCCTGACCATTTTTGGCCAGGCGGTGCTGTTTCCCAACAGCATGGCGATGGCGGTCAGCGACGCTAAAGAGTACGGCGCCTATGCGATGGCGCTGTGCGGCTTTCTGCAGCAGTGTCTGGCGGGCGTTGCTGCGGCCGGCGCGGTGTTGTTGGAGCACCATGGTCTGTGGACGCTGGCGATAGCGTTGCTCGGCCTGGCCGGCTGGCTCATGGTTAAACTGCGGATGTAACGGCATTTGCAGGGAATTGCGAGCTGCTCCGCATGCCCAACGCGATGAGGTTGGAGCGTCGGAGCGCTGTGTTAAGATGACTTCTTTCGTGCTAAGGCATAAGGGTACTGTGATGGAAACGCTGGCTTCTTTGTATAACGACCACCTGGCAGAGCTGCAAAAACGCGCGCGCGAAGTGCTGGAGCGCAACAAGTTGGATGCGCTGCTGATTCACTCTGGGGAACTGCAAAAGGTATTTTTGGACGACCATAGCTATCCGTTCAAAGTGAACGCGCATTTCAAAGCCTGGGTGCCGGTGACGTCGGTGCCGAACTGCTGGTTGTGGATCGACGGTGTCAACAAGCCGAAGCTGTGGTTCTACTCCCCGGTCGACTACTGGCACAGCGTAGAACCGCTGCCGGACAGTTTCTGGACCAAATCCCTTGAATTGATGCCGTTGGCCAACGCCGACGCCATTGCCCAGCAGCTTCCGCCGCAGCGCGAGCGCGTGGGCTATATCGGTTATGCGCAACAGCGCGCCCGCGATCTCGGCATCCCTTCTGAGAACATCAACCCGAAAGCGGTGTTGAATTACCTGGATTTCCACCGTTCGATCAAAACCGGCTATGAGCTGGCCTGCATGCGCGAAGCGCAGAAGACGGCGGTAACCGGCCATCGTGCGGCGCATGAGGCCTTCCTCTCCGGCATGAGCGAGTTCGACATCAACCTGGCCTACCTGACGGCGACCGGCCACCGCGATACCGACGTGCCTTACGACAACATCGTGGCGCTGAACGAACATGCTTCGGTACTGCACTACACCAAGCTGGATCATCAGCCGCCGGCCGAATCCCTGAGTTTCCTGATCGACGCCGGTGCGGAATATAACGGCTACGCCGCCGATCTGACCCGCACCTACGCGGCGCAAAGCGGTAGCGAGTTCGCCCACCTGGTGAAAGATCTCAACGGTGAACAGCTGGCGTTGATCGACACTATCAAGACCGGCGTGCGCTACACCGACTACCATGTGCAGATGCACCAGCGCATCGCCAAGCTGCTCAAGAATCACAAGTTGGTGAACGGCCTCAGCGAAGAGGCGATGGTTGAAACGGGTATCACCACGCCGTTCCTGCCGCATGGGCTGGGCCATCCATTGGGTCTGCAGGTGCACGACGCCGCTGGCTTTATGCAGGACGAGCAAGGCACCCATCTGGCGGCGCCGTCCAAGTATCCGTTCCTGCGCTGCACCCGAGTGTTGCAGCCGGGCATGGTGTTGACCATCGAGCCGGGTCTGTACTTCATCGACTCTCTGTTGGCGCCGTGGCGCAGCGGTGAGTTCAAGCAGCACTTCGCCTGGGATCGCATCGATGCGCTGAAGCCGTACGGCGGCATCCGTATCGAAGACAACATCGTGATCCACGAAAAGCGCATCGAGAACATGACGCGCGATCTGAACCTGGCCTGATGCGGCCGTACCCGATACCGGCGGAAGTAACCCGCTTTACCGAAGAAATAAAGAAGAGCCGTTTTATCACCCTGCTGGCGCCAACCAGCGGGGTAGAAGCGGCAAAGGCGTTTATTCAGCAGGTGCGGGATGAGCACCCGGCGGCGCGGCACCATTGTTGGGCCTTCGTCGCCGGTAGCCCCGATGATTCACAGCAGCTGGGGTTCTCCGACGATGGAGAACCGTCGGGCACCGCCGGCAAACCGATCCTCGCGCAGCTGATGGGCAGCGGTATCGGCGAAGTGACCGCCGTGGTCGTTCGTTACTATGGCGGCGTAAAATTGGGCACCGGCGGGCTGGTGAAAGCCTATGGCAACGGTGTTCAACAGGCGTTGAAGCAGTTGGCGTTGGCACAAAAGGTGCCGGAAGCCGAATATATCTTGCAGTGCGACTATGCGCAGTTGGCGCTGGTGGAGAACTTGCTGCAGCAAACCGCAGGTCGGATCCAGCAGGGCGAATACGGTGTCGCCGTCGTGCTGCATCTGGCGTTGCCGGCCACCGAGGTCGAGCTGTTTGGGAATAAATTGCGTGATCTCAGTCGCGGTAATTTGCAATTAACCCCCATTTCGCAATAATTCCTCCCAATTGAATTGCTAAGGATCGTGCTGAAATGCATTTTCGCGCCATAACCCGTATCGTTGGTCTGCTGGTCATCCTGTTCTCCGGGACGATGTTTATTCCCGGCCTGGTGGCATTGATTTATCGCGATGGGGCGGGGCGCGCGTTCAGCCAAACCTTCTTCGTGGCGCTGACCATCGGGCTGATGCTGTGGTGGCCGAACCGCAAGCAAAAACACGAGCTGAAGCCCCGAGAAGGCTTCCTGATCGTCGTATTGTTCTGGACCGTGCTGGGCAGCGTAGGGGCATTGCCGTTCCTGTTTTCGGAACGGCCCAACCTGTCGCTGACCGACGCCTTCTTTGAATCCTTCTCGGGATTGACGACCACCGGTGCGACGACGCTGGTGGGGTTGGACTCGCTGCCGAAGGCTATTCTGTTCTATCGCCAAATGCTGCAATGGATGGGCGGCATGGGGATCATCGTGTTGGCGGTGGCGATACTGCCGATACTCGGCGTCGGTGGCATGCAGCTGTATCGGGCGGAAATGCCCGGGCCGCTGAAAGATAACAAGATGCGTCCACGCATCGCCGAAACCGCCAAAACCCTGTGGCTAATCTATGTGTTGCTGACCGTCGCCTGTGCGCTGGCGCTCTGGGGGGCTGGGATGTCGGTGTTCGACGCCATTGGCCACAGTTTCTCGACCATCGCCATCGGCGGTTTTTCTACCCACGACGCCAGTATCGGTTATTACGCCAGCCCGACCATCAACACCATCATCGCCGTGTTCCTGCTGATTTCCGGCTGTAACTACGGCCTGCACTTCGCTTTGCTGAGCGGCCGCAGTCTGAAGGTGTATGGGCGCGATCCTGAATTCCGCATGTTCATCTTCGTTCAGTTGACGCTGGTGGTGGTGTGTACGTTGGTGCTCTGGGGACATGGCGTCTATAAGAGCGGTATGGAAACGCTCAATCAGGCGTTCTTCCAGGTGGTATCGATGGCGACTACGGCCGGTTTTACGACCGACAGCATCGCCAAGTGGCCGCTGTTCCTGCCGATGTTGTTGCTGTGCTCGGCGTTCATCGGCGGTTGCGCCGGCTCGACCGGCGGCGGCCTGAAGGTGATCCGTATCCTGCTTCTGTACCTGCAAGGTTCGCGCGAGTTGAAAAGGCTGGTGCACCCCAACGCGGTCTATACCATCAAATTGGGCAACCGTGCGCTGCCGGAACGCATTCTGGAGGCGGTGTGGGGATTCTTCTCTGCTTATGCGCTGGTGTTTATCGTCAGCATGCTGGCGATCATTGCCACCGGCGTTGACGACTTTTCCGCGTTCGCCGCAGTGACGGCAACGCTCAATAACCTCGGCCCCGGTCTGGGCGTAGTGGCGGATAACTTCACCACGATGCCGGCGGCGGCCAAGTGGGTCCTGGTGGTGACGATGCTGTTCGGGCGCCTGGAAGTGTTTACATTGCTGGTGCTGTTCACGCCAACCTTCTGGCGTGAGTAAGCCTAATATAAGGAGTACGCCATGAAGGCATTGATACTTTATTCGAGCCGTGACGGGCAAACACGTGCTATCGCTTCTTATATAGCAAGCAAGTTGCAGGACACGCTGCGTTGTGAGGTGATCGATCTGCTGCAGGCAGAACAGGTCGATCTTAGCCAGTATCAGCAGGTGATGATCGGCGCTTCTATCCGTTACGGGCACTTTAACCCGGCGCTGGATAAATTCGTCAAGCGTCATGCTGAGCAGTTGAATCGGATGCCGAGTGCATTCTTTGCCGTCAACCTGACCGCGCGCAAACCGGAAAAGCGTTCGCCACAAACCAACGCCTATACCCGTAAGTTCCTGTTGGCTTCGCCGTGGCAGCCAAAACAGTGCGCGGTGTTTGCCGGCGCATTGCGTTATCCGCGCTATCGCTGGTTCGATCGCATCATGATTCAATTCATTATGCGTATGACGGGCGGTGAAACGGATACCAGTAAGGAAGTGGAGTACACAGATTGGCAACAGGTCGACCGCTTTGCCCAGGAATTTAGCCAGATCCAGTACGAAAAGTGACAAAAACGCGGGTTTGGCCAGCGTTTTGCCGAAAAAATCCGCGCTTGAAAAGTTTTTTGCATTTAGGGG